>NZ_JANCLX010000098.1 GCF_024295805.1 Streptomyces cucumeris | reverse complement strand
GATCAGAGCGCGGAGTTCGCGAGGGGGATCGCGGAGTGTGAGGTGGCGTTGGCGCCTTATGTGGAGTGGTCGTTGGGTGAGGTGCTTCGTTCGGGGTCGGGGTTGGGCCGGGTGGATGTGGTGCAGCCGGTGTTGTTTGCGGTGATGGTGTCGTTGGCGGGGGTGTGGCGTTCGTTTGGTGTGGTGCCGGATGCGGTGGTGGGGCATTCGCAGGGTGAGATTGCTGCGGCTGTGGTGGCGGGTGGTCTGTCGCTGGTGGATGGGGCGCGGGTGGTGGCGTTGCGCAGTCGTGCTCTGGCCGGGCTGGCCGGTTCCGGCGGGATGGTGTCGTTGGCTTGTTCGGCGGTCGAGGCCGGGAGGTATGTGGGGCCGTGGGGTGGCCGGTTGTCGGTGGCGGCGGTCAATGGGCCTTCGTCGGTGGTGGTGGCGGGTGAGGTCGAGGCGCTGGATGAACTCCTCGCTTCGTGTGCTGAGCGGGGGGTGCGTACGCGCAGGGTCGATGTCGACTATGCCTCGCATTGTGCGCAGGTGGAGCGGATCGAGGACGAACTGTGCTCGGCGTTGGAGGGGGTCACGGCGAAGAGCGGTGATGTTCCGTTGTTCTCCACGGTGACGGGTGGCTGGCTGGACACCTCGTTGATGGATGGTGGCTATTGGTATGCGAATCTGCGGAGTCCGGTGGGTTTCGAACCTGCGGTGCGTGCGCTGCTGGATGAGGGCTTCGGTGCGTTCGTCGAGGTGAGTCCGCATCC
>NZ_JANCLX010000097.1 GCF_024295805.1 Streptomyces cucumeris | reverse complement strand
AAGGTGCTCATCGCCAACCGTGGCGAGATCGCTGTCCGTGTTGCCCGTGCCTGTCGGGATGCCGGGATCGCGAGCGTGGCCGTCTACGCCGATCCGGACCGGGACGCTGTGCATGTGCGCGCGGCCGACGAAGCCTATGCGCTGGGCGGTGACACTCCGGCGGCCAGCTATCTCGACCAGGCCAAAGTCCTGGCCGCCGCCGCCGAGTCCGGCGCGGACGCCATCCATCCCGGCTACGGCTTCCTCTCCGAGAACGCCGAGTTCGCCCAGGCCGTCCTGGACGCCGGGCTGATCTGGATCGGCCCCCCGCCGCAGGCCATCCGTGACCTCGGCGACAAGGTCGCCGCCCGCCACATCGCCCAGCGGGCCGGCGCCCCGCTCGTCGCGGGCACCCCCGACCCGGTCTCCGGCGCGGAAGAAGTCGTGGCCTTCGCCGAGGAGCACGGCCTGCCCATCGCCATCAAAGCCGCCTTCGGCGGCGGTGGCCGTGGCCTGAAGGTCGCCCGCACCCTGGAAGAAGTCCCCGAGCTCTACGACTCCGCCGTCCGCGAGGCGGTCGCCGCCTTCGGCCGCGGCGAATGCTTCGTCGAGCGCTACCTCGACAAGCCCCGCCATGTGGAGACCCAGTGCCTGGCCGACACCCACGGCAATGTCGTGGTCGTCTCCACCCGCGACTGCTCCCTCCAGCGCCGCCACCAGAAACTCGTCGAGGAAGCCCCCGCCCCCTTCCTGAGCGAGGAGCAGAACGCCGAGCTCTACGCCGCCTCCAAGGCCATCCTCAAGGAAGCCGGATACGTCGGCGC
>NZ_JANCLX010000096.1 GCF_024295805.1 Streptomyces cucumeris | reverse complement strand
AGACCGTGTCCTACGTGGTGAGGCGGACGAGTCGCTTGTAGCAGCACAGGGCGGCGGCGAGTCCGAGAAAGGCCAGGTAGTTCCGGGGATCGCGCTCGTAGCGGGGGCTGAGTCGGTGGTAGCCGGACAGCCAGGACATGGTGCGCTCGATGACCCAGCGGCGGCGCCCTAATCGCTCGTTGGATTCGATGCCCTTGCGGGCGATGCGGACGCCGATGCGCTTACCCCGGAGCCACCTGCGCAGGTCAGCGCGGTCGTAGGCCTTGTCTGCATGCAGCCGCTGGGGCTTGAAGTAGCGGCCCCGGTGAGGGTCGTGTCTCGTTTGGTGACCCTCCACCATCGGCTTCAGCCCTTCGCTGTCATGGGTGTTGCCCGCCGAGACGCCGACGAGGAGGGGCAGTCCGTTCGCGTCCGACAGGACGTGCATCTTGGAACCCGGCTTGCCCCTGTCCACGGGGCTCGGACCTGTGCGTTCGCCCCCTTTTTAGCCCGGACGTGGGCGGTGTCGAGGACGACCCGGGTGACGTCGATGAGGCCGGCGTCGTCGAGTTGGTGCAGCACGGCCTCATGCAGCCGGCCCCAGACACCGGCTCTCGACCAGATCAAGAACCGACGGTGAGCAGTGGACTTCGATATGCCGAAGCACGGTGGCAGGGCTCGCCAGGCGCAGCCGCTGACCAGTACGTAGATGATGGCGGCGAACAGCGTCTCATCAGGCGTGTCCTGCGTTCCCCCACCCTGCGGCCGCACCTTCGACGGAGGGATCAACGGCTCCGCGATCTCCCACAACCCGTCCGGAACAATCCAACTCCACGTACCCCGCCCCATGACCAGACCAACGAGCAATCACCACGTAGGACAC
>NZ_JANCLX010000095.1 GCF_024295805.1 Streptomyces cucumeris | reverse complement strand
CTAGGTTCTGTCTCTTTGGTCAGCGGCGGGTCCAGATGAGGATGCCCGCGAGGTGGAGTGCGGCCTGGTAGGCGATCGCGAGCTTGTCGGTTCGTGTGGCCAGGCCGCGCCACTGTTTGAGGCGGTTGATGCACCGCTCGACGGTGTTCCGCTGCTTGTAGGCCTCTGCGTCGAAGCCGGGCGGACGGCCGCCGAGGCGGCCTCGCCGCAGGCGGTGGCCGACTTGGTCGGAGGGCTGTGGGATGACGGCACGGATGCTCCGGCGTCGCAGGTGGCTGCGGATGGCGCGGGAGGAGTACGCGCGGTCGGCCAGGACAAGGAGAGGTCGGGTCCGTGGTCTGCCCGGTCCGCTTCGGGGCACGCGGATGCGGGACATCACCGTCTCGAAGGCGGGTGCGTCACCTGCCTGGCCTGCGGTGACGGTGAGGGCGAGGGGCCGTGCCCGGCCGTCTGCGGCCAGGTGGACCTTGGTGCTCAGCCCTCCGCGGGAGCGTCCGAGCGCGTGATCGGGGGGCTCGCGGAAGTGGACCGCCCCTTTTTGAGTGCTCCGGCAGCGTGCTGGTGGGCCCGGACGACGGTGGAGTCCACCGACACCGTCCAGTCGATGTCGTCGTCGGCGTCCGCCGCTGCCAGGACGGCGGCGAGGAGCATCTCCCAGGTGCCGTCGACGGCCCATCTGATCAGCCGCTTGTGGGCGGTCTGGAATGAGCCGAGCTCGTCGGGAAGGTCCCGCCAGGGCGAGTTGGTGCGGTACTTCCATGCGATGGCCTCAAGAGTGCGTCGGTGGTCGGCCCATCGCCGCCCGCGGACCGGATCCGCCGGCATCAGCGGCTCGATCCGGTCCCACATCGCATCGGTGATCACTAATCGGACAGGCACATCCGATCAACTCACCAACCCATCAAAGAGACACGCGCTAGCC
>NZ_JANCLX010000094.1 GCF_024295805.1 Streptomyces cucumeris | reverse complement strand
TTACCCCTTCCGTCTCGTGGCACCGGCTGGACTTCCGTGATCCTCGTGCTCTCGACAAAGTCATCGACGCGGTGGAGCCCAGCGTGGTGATCAACGCGTCCAGTGGGGATGCCGACTGGACGGTCACCGCCGATGGCCCTGTCCGCCTTGCTCAGTCCACCGCGCGGCGTGGCATCCGGCTGGTGCACGTCTCCAGCGACGCGGTTTTCTTCGTCTTCCACCTCGCGGGACCCGATGCCCTCAGCCGCTACGACCTCGGCGTACTCATCGCCCGACGCGATGGCATCGACCCCGCCCGGCTGTCCGCCGGCCGCCGGGCGGACACGCAGCTCCTGGGAGCCTTGGACGTGCGCCTGGACAGCCGCGCCACGCAACGCCGGCTGAACACCAGGCTGCGCGGCGCCCGCGACTTCCTCGACAAGGGCTGACGGGAGGGCTAGGGGCCATCACTTGCGCCCCGCCGCCGTGGTCCCCGCCGACGCGGGGGTGTTCCGCCGAGATCTTGCCACCGTCAACGACAGTGAAGAGGACATGATGGCAGACAGGGGTGGCGAGCGATGGAGGCAACCGTCCCAGCGTCTGCTTTCGGATTGCTGCGGTGGCAGTCTCGGGGGTCGAGATCGTCGATCAGCTTGGAGAGCGGGAAGGGATGCCGTGGCTGACCGGGAAAAGCCAGGGCTCAAGAAGACCCAGACCGGAGGACCTTCGGTCTGAGCCTTATGCGTTTACTGGAGGATGGATGGCCCTCCCGGACGGAGAATCAGGGCAACGCAGTCACCTGCGGAAACACACCGTGACGCGAGGGTAGCCCGTCCCTAAGACCGTGTCCTACGTGGTGAGGCGGACGAGTCGCTTGTAGCAGCACAGGGCGGCGGCGAGTCCGAGAAAGGCCAGGTAGTTCCGGGGATCGCGCTCGTAGCGGGGGCTGAGTCGGTGGTAGCCGGA
>NZ_JANCLX010000093.1 GCF_024295805.1 Streptomyces cucumeris | reverse complement strand
TGACCGAAGAGGTCGTCGACGAGTTCCGCTCCCGGTTCGTGATCGAGCCGCTGGAGCCGGGCTTCGGCTACACCCTCGGAAACTCCCTGCGTCGTACGCTCCTCTCCTCGATCCCCGGTGCGGCGGTCACGTCCATCCGGATCGACGGGGTCCTGCACGAGTTCACCACCGTGCCGGGCGTCAAGGAGGACATCACCGACCTCATCCTCAACATCAAGCAGCTCGTCGTCTCCTCGGAGCACGACGAGCCGGTTGTGATGTACCTGCGCAAGCAGGGCCCCGGCCTGGTCACCGCCGCGGACATCGCCCCGCCGGCCGGTGTCGAGGTGCACAACCCGGACCTGGTCCTGGCCACGCTGAACGGCAAGGGCAAGCTGGAGATGGAGCTGACCGTCGAGCGCGGTCGCGGCTATGTCTCCGCCGTCCAGAACAAGCAGGTCGGCCAGGAGATCGGCCGGATCCCGGTCGACTCGATCTACTCGCCGGTCCTCAAGGTCACCTACAAGGTCGAGGCGACCCGAGTCGAGCAGCGCACCGACTTCGACAAGCTGATCGTCGACGTCGAGACCAAGCAGGCCATGCGCCCGCGCGATGCCATGGCGTCGGCCGGTAAGACCCTGGTCGAGCTGTTCGGCCTGGCCCGCGAGCTGAACGTGGACGCCGAGGGCATCGACATGGGCCCGTCCCCGACGGACGCCGCCCTGGCCGCCGACATGGCGCTGCCGATCGAGGAGCTCGAGCTCACGGTCCGCTCGTACAACTGCCTCAAGCGTGAGGGCGTCCACTCGGTGGGTGAGCTCCTGTCCCGTTCCGAGGCGGACCTGCTGGACATCCGCAACTTCGGTGCCAAGTCGATCGACGAGGTCAAGGCGAAGCTGGCCGGTATGGGCCTGGCGCTCAAGGACAGCCCGCCCGGATTCGACCCGACCGCCGCCGCGGACGCCTTCGG
>NZ_JANCLX010000092.1 GCF_024295805.1 Streptomyces cucumeris | reverse complement strand
CTCTGACCCGGATTCTCATCACTATGCGTGCGCGCGCTTCCATCGCGGCTCAGCGCCCGTTCGCGGTTCATCAGACGCTGCGCGGCGCTTTTGAGGGTGGCGGCGCCGCGGCGGGCGGCTCCGGCGCCGCCGGCCAGGGCCAGGAGGAGATCGGGGGTGAGCTGTCCGGCGGCGCGGGCGGGATTGCGCTGCCACTCCTCCCAGTTCAGGGCCGCCTTGGCGAACTCCTTGGGATGGTCCACCGCATAGGCGGCGCCGTCGACCATGCCCGCAAGCTGCAGACCCGCGCCCCCGACACCGCCCTCGACCAGGTCCTCGATGCCCTCGTACCAGCCGTAGACGGTGTCACCCGCGCCGCCGAAGAAGCTGCCAAGACCTGACTTGAACGATTCCCAGTTCGACTTGGCCGGGGGTGTGTCGGGGGCGTCCTTCGCGGCGGTGTCGATCTTCTTCTTCGACGCGGTGACCACAAGACGGAGCTCTTCCTCCAGCTTGTCCAGCCGCTTGTAGCACGCATTGAGCGCGCTCAGCCCCGGGTCGTCCTCCGGCGGGCGCTCGGGCAGCGTCTCATCCTTGCGGTCGACGGCCTCGTTGTACTTCGTCACCCGCTCCCAATAGTGCTTGGAAACCGCGCGGGCCTCATCCGCGTCCTCGATGACCGGCTTGACCTTCTTCTGCACCGACCGCAACTTGTCCGCGTAATCATCCAGCGCACCAGCAGCCGAGGTGAAGTACTTCTGCGCCGCCTCCAGATGCTGCGGCAGTTTGCTGGTGGCGGTCTTGAAACCCTCATTCGCCGCACCGGTCCAGTTCATCAAGGACAGATCGCTGAGCTTGTCCTCACCGTCCTTGAACGCCCCCGCATACGCACGAAGCTTGACCGCCAGAGCCTCAACCGTCCCCGGCGAACCAGGAATCACATCCGACGGCTGCGCATGAGCGGGTATGCGCTCGGCCGCCCCACCCTCCATGGCGTCCTTCTGCGTCATGCGAT
>NZ_JANCLX010000091.1 GCF_024295805.1 Streptomyces cucumeris | reverse complement strand
CTAGGTGTATTGGCCCGCAGGGTTGTTCACACGGTTGATCGGTGGCTGACCTCCGAGTGCGGTGTGGCAGCGATGGTAGTTGTAGGTGTGGAGGAAGTCGGCCAGGGCTGCGCTGCGTTCGTCGTTGCTGGTGTAGGGCCGCAGGTAGGCCCATTCGTCGAGCAGGGTGCGGTTGAAGCGTTCGACCTTGCCGTTGGTCTGGGGCCGGTAGGCGCGGGTGAGCTTGCCGCTCGCGCCGAGCTTGTTGAGGACGTCTTTCCAGGCCAGGCCCTTGCGATAAGCCCAGGCATTGTCCGTGAGGACGCGCTCGATGCGAGTGATGCCGCTGGCGTGGAAGAAGGCGGCTGCGCGGGTGAGGAAGCCTGCGCAGGTCGCGACCTTCTCGTCTGCGTGGATCTCGCTGTAGGCGAGGCGGGTGTGGTCGTCGACGGCGGAGTGGACGTAGTCGAAGCCCATGCCGCGGATCGGCCGGCCGACGTCGCGGCCGTGGACCTTGTGGCCGCCGCCGTCGGGGATGCGGCCGAGTTTCTTGACGTCGACGTGGATCAGTTCGCCGGGGCGGTCGCGTTCGTAGCGGCGGATCACCGCCCCGGTGGGCCGGTCCAGCCAGGCCAGGCGGTTGAGGCCGTGGCGGGTCAGGACGCGGTGCACGGTGGAGGCGGGCAGACCCAGGACCGGGCCGATGCGAGCCGGGCCGAGCTTGCGGTCACGCCGCAGCCAGCACACCCGGTCCTCCACCGTCGCCGAGGTGCGGTGGGGCGTCCGGTGCGGCCTGCTGGAACGGTCAACAAGACCGGTCTCCCCTTCACGGCGCCAGCGGCGGATCCACTTGTGTGCTGTCGCCCGGGAGATGCCCATCTCGGCGGCCACATGAGCGACAGGACGGCCCGAGCGGACACGTGTGACGAGCAGCCGCCTGCCATGAACGGTCAGCCGGGCATTACGGTGGGACACGAAGACCTCCGTGCGGTGTGTTCCTAGACAGCTCCACCACATCGGAGGTCTTCGCCATGTTCAAGGCCCGCCAGTGTCAACAACGCTCGTGATCAATACA
>NZ_JANCLX010000090.1 GCF_024295805.1 Streptomyces cucumeris | reverse complement strand
TGTGCTGTCCCGGCACGTTGGTGACACGCGTGCTGGGTGCTTGAACGAGGTGAGGGCCTTCTGGCTCGGTGTGGATTGCGACATCTACGCCGATGGCAGGAGGCCCTCGTGATCCACCGTAACGCCCCGCTGACGCCGACCGGCAGGCTGCGGCTGGCCCGGTGCGTCGTCGACGACGGATGGCCGCTGCGCCAGGCCGCAGAACGCTTCCAGGTCAGCCACACCACAGCCGCGCGCTGGGCCGCCCGCTACCGACAGCACGGTCACGCAGGCATGGAAGACCACTCCAGCAACCCTCACCACCAGCCTCGCCGCACCCCCGCCGCAGTGGAGGAACAGGTCATCCGTCTGCGGTCCGAACACCGCATCGGCCCGCTGCGGCTGGCCGCCCGCACCGGCATCGCCGCCTCCACCGCCCACCGGATCCTCAAACGCCACCACATGCCCCCGCTGGCCGCGGTGGACCGGGCAACCGGTGAACCAGTCCGCCGCTACGAACGCGCCCGGCCAGGCGAACTCATCCACATCGACGTCAAGAAACTCGGCCGCATCCCCCATGGCGGAGGCCACAAAGTCCTGGGCCGGGCCGCCGGCAGCCCGAACAAAGACCGGCGTAACGGTGCGGGATACGCCTACCTGCACACCGCACTCGATGACCACTCCCGCCTGGCCTACACAGAAGACCTGCCCGACGAGACGGCCCCGACCTGCTCGGGCTTCCTCGCCCGCGCCACAGCCTGGTTCGCCCAGCAAGGCGTCACCGTCGAACGGGTCCTGACTGACAACGCCTGGGCCTACACCAAGAAGACCTGGCACCAGACCTGCCGTGACCTGGGCATACAACCACGCTGGACACGACCCTGGCGCCCACAGACCAACGGCAAGGTCGAACGCTTCCACCGCACCCTGCTCGACGAATGGGCCTACCACCAGCCCTACACCTCAGACGCCGAACGACAGGCAGCGTTCCCCGACTGGCTGGACTGGTACAACTACCACCGACCCCACACCGGAATCAGCGGCCACACCCCAGCCAGCCGCGTCACCAACCTCTCGGGACAACACA
>NZ_JANCLX010000009.1:58773-284441 GCF_024295805.1 Streptomyces cucumeris | reverse complement strand
CCGCGCGATGCCATGGCGTCGGCCGGTAAGACCCTGGTCGAGCTGTTCGGCCTGGCCCGCGAGCTGAACGTGGACGCCGAGGGCATCGACATGGGTCCGTCCCCGACGGACGCCGCCCTGGCCGCCGATCTGGCGCTGCCGATCGAGGAGCTCGAGCTCACGGTCCGCTCGTACAACTGCCTCAAGCGTGAGGGCATCCACTCGGTGGGCGAGCTGGTGGCCCGTTCCGAGGCGGACCTGCTGGACATCCGCAACTTCGGTGCCAAGTCGATCGACGAGGTCAAGGCGAAGCTGGCCGGTATGGGCCTGGCGCTCAAGGACAGCCCGCCCGGATTCGACCCGACCGCCGCCGCGGACGCCTTCGGCGCGGACGACGACGCGGACGCCGGTTTCGTGGAGACCGAGCAGTACTGAGACCTCCGGCGGGCGCACGCTCGTCGGTAACTGACACCGGTACCTGATACGGCCGGTGCAGACACCTAGGAGAAACACATGCCGAAGCCCACCAAGGGCGCCCGTCTGGGCGGCAGCGCTGCGCACGAGCGGCTCATGCTGGCGAACCTCGCCACCGCGCTGTTCGAGCACGGCCGGATCACCACCACCGAGGCGAAGGCCCGCCGCCTGCGCCCGGTCGCGGAGAAGCTGGTCACCAAGGCGAAGAAGGGCGACCTTCACAACCGCCGTCTGGTGCTCGCGACCATCCGTGACAAGAGCGTTGTGCACACTCTCTTCACCGAGATCGGGCCGCGCTACGAGAACCGGCCGGGTGGCTACACCCGTATCACCAAGATCGGCAACCGTCGTGGCGACAACGCCCCGATGGCGGTCATCGAGCTGGTCGAGGCGCTGACCGTGCAGCAGGAGGCGGTCGGCGAGGCCGAGGCCGCCACCAAGCGCACCGCCAAGGACGCCGCCGGTGACCAGGCTGTCGCGGACCTGAAGAAGGACGAGGCTCCGGCCGAGGCCGCCGAGGAGTCCAAGGACGCCTGAGCCCACTCCCCGCGCGAGCGGGGGTGAGCCGGACGCCCGAGCCGTCTGACGGCCGCACGGACGGGCCCGCCCCACCACAGGGGCGGGCCCTTCCGCATGTCCCGCGTGATCGAGAGGAACTGTGGTGAGTGACGAGGCGGCTCCCGGCTTCGTACGGGTCCGGCTGGACCTGAGCTACGACGGCGCGGACTTCTCGGGCTGGGCGAAGCAGCGCGAGCGGCGCACCGTGCAGGGCGAACTGGAGACCGCGCTGCGCACGGTGACCCGTTCGTCCGAGACCTATGAGCTGACCGTCGCGGGCCGTACCGACGCGGGGGTGCACGCCCGCGGCCAGGTCGCCCACGTCGATCTGCCGGAGCCGCTGTGGGCCGAGCACCGGGACAAGCTGCTGCGCCGGCTGGCCGGACGGCTGCCGCACGATGTGCGGGTGTGGCGCGTCGCCGAGGCGCCCGCCGGTTTCAACGCCCGCTTCTCCGCGGTCTGGCGCCGCTACGCCTACCGCGTCAGCGATCACCCCGGTGGTGTCGATCCGCTGCTGCGCGGCCATGTGCTCTGGCACGACTGGCCGCTGGACGTGGACGCGATGAACGCCGCCTCGACACGGCTGGTGGGCGAACACGACTTCGCCGCCTACTGCAAGCGCCGCGACGGCGCGACCACCATCCGCACCCTCCAGCGGCTGAGCTGGGAGCGCGGTCCGGACGGTGTGATCACCGCCACGGTGCGAGCCGACGCCTTCTGCCACAACATGGTCCGTTCCCTGGTCGGTGCCCTGCTCTTCGTGGGCGACGGCCACCGTCCCGCGGACTGGCCCGGCCGGGTGCTGGCCGCGGGTGTGCGTGACTCCGCCGTCCATGTCGTCCGCCCGCACGGTCTGACGCTGGAAGAGGTCGGATACCCTGCCGACGACCAACTCGCCGCCCGCAACCGGGCGTCCCGCAACAAGCGCACCCTCCCGGGCGCCACCGCGGTGGACCTGGCCGCGGGGTGCTGCTGATTCCCGTTCCGCCCCGGCAGGTGTGAGGTGCGCGCCCGGGGGTACTCGGCGCCGCGCATGGTGTCAGAAGTTGACTGGAACGCAGCGGAAGGCGGCGGTATGGGGACGGCGGGAGGGACGGGCATCGTCTTCCGGGGTATCTGGAAGATCGATAACATTTGCCGTCCGACAACAGAGCGCAGGCTGGCGCGAAAGGGATGCGCGTGACTACCAGTGAGGCCGCCGTACGGGAACGCCTGACCAGGGCGCTGCGTGAGCGGGACGCGGAAATCGCCGACCGCTGGGTGGAGCTGCAGCTGGAGCAGGCGCTGCTGGGGACGGACATCAGCGAGGCCGAACTCCGCGAGGAGGCCGACGCGTTGATCGACGCGCTGGTCTCGGGTCTGGAGAGCGGTGTGCCGGTGGACCGGGTGGTCACCTCCCACACCGGGCTGCACGAAGCGGTGGTGCGGCTGTCGATGCGCCGCGCGCGCGGCGGGGCCACTCCGACGGTGACCTCGCTCGCGGTGCTCGCGCTCAAGGAGGCGCTGCTCAAGGCGGTGCAGCGGGAGACCCGGGACGCGGAGGAGCTGTTCGCGTCGGCGGTGTTCATCAACCGGCTGATGGACGCGGCCGGAGCGCTGTCGTTCGAGACCTATGTCGAGGGCCGCGAGGACATCATCCGGCGGCAGAGCCAGCAGTTGATGGAGCTGTCCACCCCGGTGGTCCGGCTGTGGCGGCAGGTGCTGGCGGTTCCGCTGATCGGCACCCTGGACACCGCCCGCACCCAGGTGGTGATGGAGAACCTGCTCCAGGCCATACAGGACCATGAGGCACTGGTCGCGATCGTGGACATCACGGGTGTGCCCACGGTGGACACCGCGGTCGCGCAGCATCTGATGCAGACGGTCAACGCGGTGCGGCTGATGGGCGCCGACTGTGTGATCAGCGGCGTCCGTCCGTCGATCGCGCAGACCATCGCCCAGCTCGGGATCGATCTGTCCGCCATCCTGACCCGCGCGACGCTGGCCGACGCGCTGGCGGCCGCCATCAAGCTGATCGACGGTCCGGGCCCCGACGGGGACGACGGAGAGAGCCGGTGACCGCGCCACGCCTCGCGGGCGTGCCGATCCTGCGGCTGGGTGACGTCCTGGTCACCGGGTTGCTCAACGAGCTGGACGACGGCGCCGCCGTCGCCTTCACCGAGGAGCTGACCGAGCGGATCTCGGGCTCGAGCGCCCGCGGGGTGCTCATCGACATCTCACGGCTGGAGATCATCGACTCCTTCGTGGCGCGCACCCTGATGGAACTGACCACCGTGGCGCGGCTGCTGGGCGCCCGGGTGATCGTGGCGGGGATGCGGCCGCCGGTGGCCATCACACTGGTCGAGCTGGGTATCGAACTGGTCGGCGTGGAGACCGCCCTCAACGCCGAGCAGGGGCTGGCCGCGCTGGGGTGGCGGCAGGCGCCCGATCCCGTGGAAGGATCCCGACGTGGCGCCGGCCGGTGAGTCCGCCCTGGCGTCGTGGGTGACCACGGTCCCCACGTCCGCGGAGGAGCGCGCGAGTGCACCGGCCGCCCATGTGGTGCGTACCGAGGAGGACCTGCTGACGGTCCGGCACGCGGTGCGCGCGGCCACGGTGGAGGTCGGCTTCGGTCTGGTGGACCAGACCCGGGTGGTCACCGCCGCCAGTGAGCTCGCCCGCAACGCGTATGTCCACGGCGGCGGTGGCACCGTCACCATCGAGTATCCGCGGCGGCCCGGTGGCCGTGGGCTGCGGCTGGTGGTCAAGGACGACGGACCGGGGATCGCGGACCTGGACGCGGCGCTCACCGACGGCTTCACCACCGGTTCCGGTCTGGGCCACGGCCTGGGCGGGGCCCGGCGGCTGATGGACGAGTTCACGGTGCAGACCACGCCCGGCGGGGGCACCGTGGTGACCGTCACCCGCTGGACGGCCCGTTGAGCCGCAGCGGCCCACCGCATACCGCCACCGTGCGGGTCGACCACCACAGCGCGGTGCACCTGGCCGCGGCGACCGCGCGGGAGGTGGCGCGGGAGCGGGGGCTGCCGGGTGCGCTGCCCGACCAGGCGGCCGTGATCGCGTCGGAGCTGGCGAGCAATCTGGACAAGCACGCCAGCGACGGCACGCTCTACATACAGCCGACCCCGCTGGGCACGGGGGTGGAGATCCTGGCCGCCGACCGCGGCCCGGGGATGGCGGAGCTGGAGCGCTGTCTGGCCGACGGCTACACCACCGCCGGGACGCTGGGCGTGGGGCTGGGCGCGGTGAGCCGGCTGGCCACCCACTTCACCATCCGCACCGGGACCGGCAGCGGCGGCGGGACCTGGGCATGCGCCCGGCTGACCCCGCCGGGCGAACGCGAGGCCGGGCTCCAGGACGTGGGTTCGGTGTGCCTGGCGGTGGAGGGCGAGGAGGAGTGCGGTGACGCACGGGCCGTCGTCCAGGCCGGTGAGATCCGCACCGCCGCCGTGGTGGACGGACTGGGGCACGGTCCGCAGGCGGCCGAGGCGGCCCGGGTGGCGCTGCGGTCCTTCCTCGGCGACCCCGGGCTCCCGCTGCCCGAGGTGCTCACCGCCATGAACCGGGTACTGCGGCGCACCCGCGGGGCGGCCGTCGGGCTGCTGCGGCTGGGCCCGGAGGGCGCGGAGTACTGCGGTATCGGCAACGTCCGCGCGCTGACCCTGACCCATGAGGGCGTGCACCACCGGCTGACCGGGCAGCCCGGGGTGGTCGGCTGGAGCATGCCGCCGCCGCGCGCCCACGGCTTCCCGGTGCCGCCGGGCGCCACCGTGGTGCTGTACAGCGACGGTATCGACTGCCGGTGGGCGCGGGACCCGTCGCCGTCCCTGCTGCGCCTCCCGCCGTCGCTGCTGTCCGCGGCCCTCGCCCACGGCCACCGGCGGCTGCGGGACGACGCGACCGTCCTGGCGACCAGATCCCCCCACACACCGAGGCTTCCATGACCACCCGGACCGCTGGATGCGCCACCAAGGCGGAGCTGAGCCGGGCCATCCGACGGCTGGCCCGTGACCACGGCCTGGACCCCGTGCTGCGGGGGCGGCTGGTGCTGTCCGCGTCCGAGATCGCGGCGGAGGCCGTACGGACGGCCGAGGGCACCAGCGTGACCTGGTCCTTCGAACCGGACCGGAACGCGCGGGGCAGCGGGCTCGGCCTGCTCACCGTGACCCTGCGCACGGCCCGGCCCCCGGCCCCGCGGTCGGTGACCGAGCTGCCGCTGCCCGCCGACGCGGTGCACGGCCTGGACGTGGTGTGGCGGCTGCCCGCCCGCGCGGCGGGGTCCGCGTCCCAGGGCAACGGCTCCACCGGCGGCTCCGTCAACGGCAGTGGTCCGGCCGACGACGCGGCGCTGGCCGATGAGGAGCTGCGGGCGGTGATGGCCCGCGCCGACGCGCTCACCGCCGAGCACCGCAGGCTGAAGGACGAACTGGAGGAGACCAACAGCGGGGTTCTCGCGCTCTACGTCCAGCTCGACGAGCGCGATGAGCAGTTGCGCACCGCCCACGGCCAGACCCTGCGCGAACTCGAGGACGCGTTGCGCCCGGCCCCGCTGGCGGTCGAGGGGCTCGAACTGGCCGTGCACTACGCGCCCGCGGGGACCGACGCCCCCACCGGCGGGGACCTTTACGACTGGTTCGTGCTGCCCGACGGCACGGTCCACATCACCGTCGTGGACGCCCTGGGACACGGGGTGACCAGTACGCGCAGCGCGCTCAATGTCACCCACGCGGTGCGCACCCTGGCGCTGGAGGGCCATCACCTCCAGTCGATCGTGGCGCGCACGGACGAGATCCTGCTGCCCTTCGACCGCAATGTGATGGCCACCGTGCTGCTGGTGCGGGTGAATCCGGCGACCGGGGAGCTACGGGTGGCCAACGGCAGCCATCCTCCCGCGCTGATGCTGCGGGAGGACGGAACGGCCGAATATCTGGAGGCCCGTGGCCGCGGTATCGGCTTTCCGCTGCCCGGGAGCGACCGGCTGGTCAGTGACCGGCTGGCGGCGGGGGATCTGCTGCTGCTCTACACCGATGGGCTGACCGAGAGCCGCCGTGACCCGATCGAGGGTGAGAAGCGGCTGGTCGAAGCGGCGCGGAGCCATCGGGGCCGTCCGACGGAGGAGATCCCCGGCGCGGTCGCCGGGGATATGCACACCGTGATCCTCCATCCGGACGACACCCTCGCGCTGGCCGTCCGGCTCACCGGCGGCTGATCACCCGATCAGCCGCCGACGGCCGGGTGATCACCGGGCCGGGCCCAGCCGCTGCCCCGGGATCCGGCCGGAGCGGTGACCGCCCCGGTTCTGCTGCGGCAGCACCGGCCGCAGCGAGGGGTGACGGCGGCGCGGACCCTTGTCATGGGGCTGGGCGCGGACCAGCTCCTCGAACAGGACACGGGCGGAGACCAGGACCTCACGCATCCGCTCCGTATCGACCTGTCCGTCGCCGCGCGTCCGCGCGGCCATCAGATGGAGCTGTCGGTAGGCGTCGACAACATAGGCGTGACGGACGGAGATCGCGTCCATCTGCTCCTCGTGGGACTCGGAGCCGTAACCGCGCTCGACGGCCAATTCACCCAGCAGCCGGTCGGCTTCCCGCACCGCGTGGGCGGGGGCGTCGACGAAGTGCTCCTGAAGGCCCGCCCACCGGGCCGCGTACTGCTCGCGGGCCTCGGGTGACAGACGCTGTATCGGCAGATCGCCGTAGTGCCGTACCCGCTCGCTCAGCTCCCACTGTGCGGCTTTCTCATCGCCGTTGTGCCGGGAGACGGCCCGGTCGTACTCGGGGCCGAACCGGTTCATGAGTCCGCCGCGGCCGCTCTGGCGGACCGCCGGGGCGAACACCAGCGCAGCCATGGCCCCCAGGGCCGCCACCAGGATGACGAGCGTCATTGTTGACATCGTTATGCCTTTCGCAGAGGTCTCCTCGCTCGAGGCTGATATCACCGAGTGTTACCGGCGCCGTCCGCGCCAAACACACTCCGTTCGGTTCGGGTGCTCAATTCACCGTTGTGGGGCATGCGATGGCCAGGTCCCCGGTCCGGGTGAGGTACGGGCGTACCCCGTGGGTGACCGGGTAGAGGTCGGTCCGGTCGCGATCGAGGATGTCGCCGATGACCCGGCCGAGGGGGATCGGGACGGTGGAGTCCGGGGACTTACGCAGCGTCAGCTCCCATGTCGCCGATCCGTCGCGGCCGTCGCGGGCGGCGTGCACGCCTGCGTACGGCAGGGTGAAGCGGAACCGTCCGCGGTCCAGGACGGTGACGTCGGCGGACAGGGCGCGGCAGCGGCCGCGGGGGGCGGCGACGGCCCGTGGGGCGGAACCGGGACCGAAGAGCACTCCGTGCAGGGTGCCTTCGACGGTGAGTGCGTCGTCCCCGGCGTGGATCTCCCGGGCTTCGGCGTGCGCGGGGCGGTGCCAGGCGCGCAGCGAGAGATGGCCGTCGACGGTCCGGTAGGGGATCCACCAGCTGAACGGCGAACCGGGCAGCGGGTCCAGGCCGAGCAGTCCGCGCCCTTCGGCGTACCGGCTGAGGACGCGTCGGCGGACGCCGTCGGAGGGGCGTACGACGTGCAGGTCCCAGCGGCCCTCGGGGAGATCGAGGGCGGCGCGGTCGAGGGTGGCCGTCCATGGGTCGGCGGGCGCGGCCGGGGGATGGAGCGGCACCCGGACCGGTTCCGCGCCGTCGCCGGCGCCGCGGCGGGTGAGGGTCAGGACGAGTCCGGCGCCGTGGACGCCGTCGGGTCCGATCCGTAACAGGAACCGTCCGCCGGGGGTGACCCGGCAGTCCGCGACGGGGCGCAGGGGTCTGCGGATCAGTGCCTTGACCGCGCCCTTGAGGGAGGCCAGCGGGGTGCCCGCCGCACGTCCGGGGTCGGTGGCACCGGGCAGGAAGGCGCCGGTGACATGCCGGGTGGGGGCGACGGCGGGGGCGGGGGCGCCGCGGGCGGACCGGAGTTCGGCGAACAGCTCCTCGTACGCGGCCGCCACCCGCTCCGGTGCGTAAGCCCGCGCGGACTCACGGGCCGCCGCGGCCATGGTGCGGCGCAGCGCACCGTCCTCGATCAGGGTGAGCAGTCCCCGGGCGATACCGCCGGCATCCCCGGGCGGGACCAGCAGACCGTCCCGGCCGTCGGTGATGATCTCGCCCGGTCCATGCGGGCAGTCGGTGGCGACGACGGGCACTCCGCAGTGCATGGCCTCCACGATCGTCATCCCGAAGGACTCTTCGCGCGAGGTGACGGCGGCGATCGAGCCCTTGGCCCATTCGGTCTCGATGGGGGAGTGGGCGCCCATGAGGGTGATCCGCCCGGCCAGCCCGAGGGCGTCGATCCGGCGGCGCAGCGCGGGCTGTTGCGGGCCCCGGCCGTAGATCCGCAGGCGCCAGTCGGGGTGTTCGGCCGCGACCGTGGCCCAGGCGTCGACCAGCAGGTCATAGCGTTTGACGGGGATCAGCCGGCCGGCGGCCACGACCAGTCGGGCCCGGCCGTCGGAGGGTTCGACCCCGGTCGCGGGCACCGCGTTGGGCAGCGCGGTCAGCCGGGTGGGGATCCCGGGCAGCCGGGCGCGGTGGGTGGCGGCGTCGGCCTCGGAGACGGCGGTGTGCGCGTCGAGCCGGGCGATGGCGGTGTCGCAGGCGGCGCGGATCTCGGCCCGGTGGGTGCCGTAGAGCCGGTGCTCCTGGCCGATCCGCAGATAGCGGCCCTCCCGCCCGAGTTCGGCGAGGCAGATGACGAGGCCGGGGCGGGTGGCGATGACCACGTCGGCGTCGGTGTCGCGGAGATGGGCGGCGATGCGCTCGTCGGTGAGGGCGTTGAAGTTGGCCGTGCCCCTCGCCTCGGCCTCGGGCACATGGGCGCTGGGCCGCTCCAGCAGCGGGTGTCCCAGATCGGTGGACCGGCCCTCGGCGGCGGGGCGTTGGTCGGTCAGGGGTCTGAGCAGGACGGCCGGGTGGAGGGGGAGGCTCGGGGTGTCGACGGTGCGGATCACGGAGACGATCTCCACGTGGTGCCGGGCGGCGAGCGCCCCGGCCACGTTGAAGGTCGACCGGATGGTGCCGCCGATCCCGTAGGCGTTGTGCAGCAGAAAAGAAATCCTCATGGTGCCGGCCGCGCGGCGGTCCCACCGCCGCGACGGCGCCCCCCTTTCCGGATGGACCCGGTAGTCGGTCGGTAAGACCGTTGCGGGCCGGAAAAGTTGCTTTTGCCTGGGGTGAAGGGGCGTCCGCCACACCGCGGGCGCGGCGTACAACCGTCGGGCCGTCCGGGGGGTCCGCGCAGGAGGGGGCGATACCGGATCGTGAGCGAAATCCCTTGGTGTGCCGTGCCCGTCCGTTGTTGGATGACCTCTGAAACACAGGGTGGGGCGTCAATCAAGAATGGACAAAATCGTGATGAAGTCTGGTACGCGCGTTGCTGTCGCGACGGCGGCGATGGTCGCTGCCCTCGGTCTGGTGACCGGGTGCGGTGGCAGCGACAGCGGCGATGACAAGGCCAAGGGGGGCGGCGCCAAGGACGATGCGTCCACGGCGGGCAAGCAGCTCTCCGTGGCCGAACTGGACAAGGCCGCCGTGACCAAGGCCGACCTCAAGGGCTTCGAGTTCCAGAAGATGTCGGAGAAGGAGATCTCCGACGGTGGCGCGGCCAAGGCCGCGCAGTCCGAGTGCCAGCCGATCGCCGCGCTGATGGGGGCCTCCTTCGACCCCGCGCCCAAGGAGTCGGTCTTCCGCACCTACGCCCAGTCCAAGGGCGGGAAGCTGGGCGGCTCCGGCATGATCCGGCTCTCCTCCTACGCGGACGGCGACGCCGAGCGCACCATCAAGGACCTGCGCGCCGCGGTGTCGGCCTGCCAGGACGGGTTCGGGGCCAAGGACGGCGCCGGGAAGAAGTCCGACGTCGCCAAGGTGACGCCGCTGGACGACCCCGGGCAGGGCGATGAGTCGCTCGCCTTCAACCTGGTCGACGCGAGCAAGGAGAAGGCCGTGGTGAAGTTCAACGTGGCGCGCACCGGTCCCCAGCTCAGCGTGTTCTTCGGGGTGAACCTGATGTCCCCGGCCAAGTCCGATGTCCCTGCCGACCTGGTGAAGGCACAGGTCGCCAAGATCGCGAAGGCGAGCGCCTCCTGACCCGCGCCCGCTTGAGCCCCACCCGCTGACCCGCGCCCCCCGCCCGGGGCGGCGCGGGCGTCAGCCGGTGGTGGCCGAGGCCTCCGCCGACGCCTGGGCGTTGCCCCGGGCCAGGATGCGGCGGAACGCGTGGTCGGCGAGATCCCGGCCGGCCCGCAGCGCCTTGGTGTCCGACGCGGTCACGGACTTGCCCGAGGTGTAGCCGGAGATCGTGAAGTAGGCGTACCGGCCGATGGCGTTGGTGGACCTGCGGCACACCGGGCCGTGACAGAAGTTCACCCCGCCCCCGTTCAGGGCCGCGACCCCGCCCTCGGCCTGCTTCTTGGCCTTCTCCGCCGCGCCCTTGGTGTCGAAGACGGCGATGCCGACGGTGACCGCGACCCCGTCCCGGGTGTAGGTCGCGCGGAAGACCTTGCGGCAGCCGTTGCCGTTCAGCGCGGTGGCCAGCCCGGCCTGGGCCACCGAGGAGCAATTGGAGGTGGCGGAGGTCGCCGCCCTCGGATAGCTCCGCCCCTGGACGACGGCCTTCTTGTCCGGGAAGAGGGTCCCCGCACTGAGCGGTGCCTTGTCCCGCTTGGCGCTGGAGATGATGTCCAGCGGCTTCGGCGGCGCCGGCGGGGCCACATCGGAGAAGGTGGGCTCCGGGGTCGGCGTACCGCTCGGCAGATCCTGTGGGGTGGGCAGGTGGCTCGCCGATCCGTCGGACCGTGAACCCTTGTCGTCGCCGCTGGTCACCGCGATGGCCACGATCGCCGCCACGGCACCGGTCGCGAGCAGTCCGCCACCGGCCAGCAGCCATTTGCGGCGCCTGCCGCGTGCGGCGGTGTCATCCGCCATCGCGTTCCAGTCCGGTGTCGGCGGCTGAGGCGCCCCACCCCCGGGCCCGTACGGTCCCCCATGCCCAAAGCTCATGGCGCGCATCTTAATCCGCCCAGTTCATAAACCGGTTGGCCCGCCGAGGGGGGTGGGGTCACAATCCGGGCATGGGACATCTGGAAGCGGCACACCTGGAGTACTACCTGCCCGATGGCCGGGTGCTGCTGGGGGATGTGTCCTTCCGGGTCGGGGAGGGCGCCGCGGTGGCGCTCGTCGGCGCCAACGGCGCGGGCAAGACCACCCTGCTCCGGCTGATCGCCGGAGAGCTCCAGCCGCACGGCGGCTCCGTGACGGCCAGCGGCGGCCTCGGGGTGATGCCCCAGTTCGTGGGATCGGTCCGGGATGAGCGCACCGTGCGCGACCTGCTGGTCTCCGTCGCCCGCCCCCGTGTCCGGCAGGCGGCGAAGGCCGTGGACGACGCCGAGTACGCGATCATGACGCGGGACGACGAGCCCGCCCAGATGGCATACGCCCAGGCGCTCAGCGACTGGGCCGAGGCCGGTGGCTACGAGACCGAGACGGTGTGGGGCATGTGCACCGCCGCCGCGCTCGGCGTCCCCTACGAACGCGCCCAGTGGCGCGAGGTGCGCACCCTCTCCGGCGGTGAGCAGAAACGCCTGGTCCTGGAGTCGCTGCTGCGCGGAAACGACGAGGTGCTGCTGCTGGACGAGCCGGACAACTACCTGGACGTCCCCGGTAAGCGCTGGCTGGAGGAGCGGCTGCGGGAGACCAAGAAGACCGTGCTGTTCGTCTCCCACGACCGGGAGCTGCTGGCCCGCGCCGCCGAGAAGATCATCAGCGTGGAGCCGGGCCCGGCGGGCAGTGACGTCTGGGTGCACGGCGGCGGCTTCGGCACCTACCACGCGGCGCGCAAGGAGCGGTTCGCCCGATTCGAGGAGCTGCGCCGCCGCTGGGACGATGAGCACGCCAAGCTGCGCCGGCTGATGCTCACCTTCAAGCAGAAGGCGGCGTACAACTCGGACATGGCCAGCCGCTACCAGGCGGCCAGGACCCGGCTGCGGAAGTTCGAGGAGGCGGGCCCGCCGCAGGAGCCGCCGCGCGAGCAGGACATCCGGATGCGGCTGAAGGGCGGCCGCACCGGGGTGCGCGCCGTCACCTGCCGGGGGCTGGAGCTCACCCGGCTGATGCACCCCTTCGACCTGGAGGTCTTCTACGGCGAGCGGGTCGCGGTGCTCGGCAGCAACGGCTCCGGGAAGTCCCACTTCCTGCGGCTGCTGGCGGGGGAGGACGTGGCGCACACCGGGGAGTGGAAGCTCGGCGCACGGGTCGTCCCCGGCCACTTCGCCCAGACCCACGCCCACCCCGAGCTGGCCGGGCGCACCCTGGTGGACTTCCTGTGGACCGAGCACGCCCGGGACCGGGGCGCCGCGATGAGCGCGCTGCGCCGCTATGAGCTGGAGCGCCAGGGCGACCAGCCCTTCGACAAGCTCTCCGGCGGCCAGCAGGCGCGGTTCCAGATCCTGCTGCTGGAGCTGGCCGGGACCACCGCGCTGCTGCTGGACGAGCCGACGGACAATCTGGACCTGGAGAGCGCGGAGGCGCTCCAGGAGGGCCTGGAGCGGTATGACGGCACCGTGCTGTCCGTCACACACGACCGCTGGTTCGCCCGCTCCTTCGACCGCTTCCTGGTCTTCGGCGCGGACGGACGGGTCCGCGAGGTGTCGGAGCCGGTCTGGGACGAGGCCCGGGTGGCGCGTAAGCGCTGAGTGGCCCAGATGTGCCCGAGTGGTACCGGGTTGTTTTGACCCGTCCGGGGGCGGGCCGGTATTCTGCCTGTTCGTTATGCGTATTGGCTTGCTCGTTCTCACGTGAGAGGCCGTTACGCCGGTTCATCGGGCCGATGACCAGCGGCAAGCACCCGGATGCGTCACCGAGGTGTGGCCATGGCTGTCGTGATCGTCCGGGTGGCCTTGTAAGGACCCGTCCCCTCAGTCCTAGCGGACCTGGGGAGACCCCACACTGAGAAGCGAAGGCTACGACCGTGCGTACGTACAGCCCCAAGCCCGGCGACGTCCAGCGTCAGTGGCACGTCATCGACGCCGCCGACGTCGTTCTGGGCCGCCTGGCCACCCAGGCTGCCACCCTCCTGCGAGGCAAGCACAAGCCCGTGTATGCACCGCATGTCGACACTGGTGACTTCGTCATCATCATCAACGCCGACAAGGTGCACCTCTCCGGCAACAAGCGGACCCAGAAGATGGCGTACCGCCACTCGGGCTACCCCGGTGGTCTGCGCTCCGTCCGTTACGACGAGCTGCTGGAGAAGAACCCGGAGAAGGCCGTCGAGAAGGCCATCAAGGGCATGCTCCCCAAGAACACCCTGGGCCGTCAGATGCTCTCGAAGCTGAAGGTGTACTCGGGTGACCAGCACCCGCACGCCGCTCAGCAGCCGGTCCCGTTCGAGATCACCCAGGTCGCGCAGTAGTCCCGGCCATCCCCTAAGACGAAAAGAATCTGAGGAGCATCGTGGCCGAGACCACCGCCGAGACCCCCGTCGAGGTCGAGGAGTACACCACCGAGAGCGTCGAGACGGTCGAGTCGGAGTACACCTCCGAGTCGCTCGCCTCCCGCTTCGGTGACCCGCAGCCGGCCGCCGGTACCGGGCGCCGCAAGAACGCCGTGGCGCGCGTCCGCATCGTGCCGGGCAGCGGGAAGTGGAAGATCAACGGTCGTACTCTTGAGGAGTACTTCCCGAACAAGGTGCACCAGCAGGAAGTCAACGAGCCCTTCAAGGTGCTCGAGCTGGACGACCGCTACGACGTCATCGCCCGTATCTCGGGTGGCGGCGTCTCCGGTCAGGCCGGTGCGCTGCGCCTGGGCATCGCCCGCGCGCTGAACGAGGCGGACGTGGACAACAACCGCGGCCCGCTGAAGAAGGCCGGCTTCCTGACCCGTGACGACCGCGCCACCGAGCGTAAGAAGGCCGGTCTGAAGAAGGCCCGCAAGGCGCCGCAGTACAGCAAGCGCTAATCCGCCCGAGCCCATCGGCCCAGCGGATTCGCTGTTCATTCGAACGCCCCGGCGGCACCACCCGTGCCCCGGGGCGTTCGGCTATCGCCACCAGGGGGCGTATACCTACAGGCAAGCTCCTGCCCCCCAGCTCGTAATCTCGGAGGACACCAGTGGGACGACTCTTCGGTACGGATGGTGTACGCGGTGTCGCGAACGCCGACCTGACGGCTGAGATGGCACTCGGTATGTCGGTCGCGGCGGCGCATGTGCTCGCCGAAGCGGGAACCTTCGAGGGACACCGGCCGGTGGCCGTGGTCGGGCGGGATCCGCGCGCGTCCGGGGAGTTCCTGGAGGCCGCCGTGGTGGCGGGGCTGGCCAGCGCGGGTGTGGACGTCCTGCGGGTGGGCGTGCTGCCGACGCCCGCGGTCGCCCATCTCACCGGTGCGCTCGACGCCGACCTCGGTGTGATGCTCTCCGCCAGCCACAACCCGATGCCCGACAACGGCATCAAGTTCTTCGCCCGCGGCGGCCACAAACTGGCCGATGAGCTGGAGGACCGGATCGAGACCACCTACCGGTCCCACGCCTCCGGCGAGCCGTGGGACCGGCCGACCGGCGCCGGGGTGGGCCGGGTCCGCGACTACGAGGAGGGCTTCGACAACTACGTGGCCCACCTGGTCGGGGTCCTGCCCAACCGGCTCGACGGGGTCAAGGTCGTCATCGACGCTGCCCACGGCGCCGCCTCCCGGGTCTCACCGGAGGCGTTCGCCCAGGCAGGGGCCGAGGTCGTCACCATCGGCGCCGAACCGGACGGCCTCAACATCAACGACGGTCATGGCTCCACCCACCTGGCGAAACTCCAGGCCGCCGTGGCCGAGCACCGCGCCGACCTCGGGGTCGCCCACGACGGTGACGCCGACCGCTGCCTCGCCGTGGACGCCACCGGCCGCGAGGTCGACGGCGACCAGATCCTCGCCGTCCTCGCCCTCGCCATGCGCGAGGCGGGCACCCTGCGCCACGACACGGTGGTCGGCACCGTGATGTCCAACCTCGGCTTCAAGCTGGCCATGGGGCGGGAGGGGCTCCAGCTCGTCCAGACGGCGGTCGGCGACCGCTATGTGCTGGAGGAGATGAAGCGCCATGACTACGCGCTCGGCGGTGAGCAGTCCGGACATGTGATCGTCCTGGACCACGCCACGACCGGCGACGGCACCCTGACCGGTCTGCTGCTGGCCGCCCGGGTCGCCGCCACCGGCCGCACCCTGGCCGACCTGGCGGGCGTCATGGAGCGGCTGCCGCAGGTGCTGATCAACGTCCCGGACGTGGACAGGTCCCGCGTCGCCTCCAGCGGCGACCTCGCCGCCGCGGTCGCCGAGGCCGAGCGCGAGCTCGGCGAGACCGGCCGGGTGCTGCTGCGTCCCTCCGGCACCGAGCCGCTGGTCCGCGTGATGGTCGAGGCCGCCGACATCGACCAGGCCCGCTCGGTGGCGGGCCGGCTGGCCGACGCCGTGAAGTCGGCCCTCGGCTAGTCCCACCGCCGCAGAACGCGGAGGGGCCGTCCCTACGGACGGCCCCTCCGCGCGTTCCGCTCCCGGCGCCTTCCGGCTACGCCCGGCGCGGGGTCCGCCGGTGCTGTCTGCCCCACAGCGCCTTCTGCGCCAGCAGCGTCAGCGTGCCCGCCACGATGATCCCCGCCAGGTTCAGCAGCAACTGCTCACTGGACCCCACCATCTGGTCGATCTCGCCGTACCCCAGCGCCACCGCCGCGTTGGCCGCCGCCGGGACCGTGGTCACCGAGATCGCCACCCCCACCAGCGCCCCCGACTTCGCCGAGGTCAGCGAGAGCGTTCCGGCGATGCCCGCGAGCACGGCCACCACGAGCGAGAACAGATCCGGGTTCCAGATGAAGTCGGTGTTCGGGCGTTCCCCCTCCAGCATCTCCCGGCCGAACAGCCCGACCGCGTCCATCGCCATGCTGAACGCCGTGGTCAGCGCCATCGCCGCCGCGAACCCCACCAGCAGCGCGACCGCCGAACGGACGGCCAGCCGCGGGGCGCGCCGGACCAGCGCGGTGCACAGCCCGGCCAGCGGGCCGAACTCCGGACCGACCGCCATGGCGCCCACGATCAGGATCGCGTTGTCCAGCACCACACCGCAGGCCGCGATCATCGTCGCCAGGACGAGGAAGGCGAGATACGTCACGGAGAGCGTGGACTCCTCGTGGGTGGCCTCCGCGAGCTGTTCCCACACCACCGCATCCGCGCCCTCGCCCGGCGCCTCCTCCTCGGCGGCGTCGGCGCGCTTCGACAGCGACAGGTCGATGTTCTCGGCGGTGATCGCCCCGTCCTCGTCGAGCCCCAGCCCGCGCAGCTCGTCGATCAGCGGATCGGCCGCCTCCCGTGCCACGTCGCACATCACGAGGTCCCCCGCGGGGTCGCGCGCGGCGCCGGGCAGAACCACCAGATGGGTGGTGCCGACGGTGTCCGCCACGGTGCGCACCACCGTGTCGGTGCGGTCGGCCGGGACGATCAGCCGCAGATGCAGCACGGGCGGTCTCCTCAGAGTTTGCGCAGGGACAGCCGCTGCACTTTGTGGTCCGGCCCCTTGCGGAGCACGAGCGTGGCACGCCCCCGGGTGGGCTGCACGTTCTGCTGGAGGTTGGGCTTGTTGATGGTGCGCCAGATCATCCGGCCGTAGTCCAGCGCCTCCTCCTCGGAGACCTGGGTGTACTTGCGGAAGTACGAGGACGGATCCTGGAACGCGGTTTCGCGCAGCTTCCGGAAGCGGCCGAGATACCACTTCTCGATGTCATCGGTGCGGGCGTCCACGTACACGCTGAAGTCGAAGAAGTCGGCGAGCCCGACCCGGGTCCGCCCGTCCGTCCCCGGCAGCGCCGGCTGCAGCACATTGAGCCCCTCGACGATCAGGATGTCGGGGCGGTGCACGGTCAGCCGCTCGTCCGGGACGATGTCGTAGATCAGGTGCGAGTAGACCGGCGCCGTGACCTCCGCCTTGCCCGCCTTCACATCGGCGACGAAGCGGGTCAGCGCCCGGCGGTCGTACGACTCGGGGAACCCCTTGCGGGACATCAGCCCGCGCCGGTGCAGCTCGTCGTTGGGGTAGAGGAAGCCGTCGGTGGTGATCAGCTCCACCCGCGGATGCTCCGGCCAGCGGGCCAGCAGCGCCTGGAGCAGCCGCGCGGTGGTGGACTTGCCGACCGCGACACTGCCCGCCACCCCGATGACGAACGGGGTGCCGGGCTGGGTGCCGCTGCCCTTCTTGGTGTCGCCGAGGAAGGTGTTGAGCGCGCCGCGCAGCCGTCCGGTGGCCGCGACGTAGAGGTTGAGCAGCCGGGAGAGCGGCAGGTAGACGTCCCGCACCTCGTCGAGGTCGATGACGTCGCCCAGCCCCCGCAGCCGTTCGACCTCCGCGGCGGTCAGCGGCAGCGGTGTCTTGTCCCGCAGTGCGCTCCACTCCGAGCGCGAGAGATCCACGTACGGGCTGGCCTCGCTCCGCCGCTGCGGTGCGCGCACGGTGCGCGCTTCGCGCGCGGTTGACGTGATCACACCTTCATTGTCGGGGCTCGGCCCGGAAGTGTGGGGCGGGCGGAGGCGTGGGGTCGGTCACCCCGGCTGGGCGCCGATGGTCTTCGGCGGTGTGACGGTCACGGGGGTGCCGTGGTCGGTGAAGTCGATGGCGACGTCGGTGCTCGTACCGTCCAGTATCGACGTCAGTTCGATCCGTTCGACGCACCCGTCCTCGGTCACGTTGGCATGTGCCCATACCGGGTAGTCCCCGATGGCCGGGCGGGCCCGTTCGAGCACCGCGCGACTCCTCCGGTCGAGACGGTGTGTCGCGGTGTCGAAGTCGAGCCAGCCCGCGTAGCGGTAGGCGCGGTGCGGGGGGTACCCGGTCGCGCCCTCATAGGAGACCTTGCGGAGCTGGGAGATCTGCTCCAGCACGTACTCGGGGTCGTTCAGCGGGGCCGTCAGCGGGGCGTGTGCCTTGGCTTCGGCACGGTCGGTGACACTCCGGGTGCCCCGGGGGCGCCCCGGTACGGGCGACATGAAGACCTTTCCCTCGCTGAAAGTCTCTTTCCGGCGGCCGGTGCCCGGCAGGGCGACCGACAGTTCGCCCCGGTCGCGGGCGAAGTCGAATGAGCCCTTGATGGTGGCGATGCCCTCCTCGGTGCCGTGGCGGACCGTGATGGTCTCCTCGACGCGGACACTGGTCCGCCGGGTCCTGGCAACGGCCTCGCGGAGGCGCTCACCAGGTCTCTTCTTGGCGGCCTTCGCCTTCCCGGTGGCTCTGCCACCCTTGGCCGTCTCCTTCTCGGACGTATCGCACCCGGTGCCTAACGCGAGCAGCGCGACAAGCGTGAATAGGGTGATTCGCCTCACTATTCCCCCCAGGAAGATGAGATGACGGCCTCCGGCCGTATCCGCGCATTATGCACGGCGCCCATGATGCGCGGGCCGTCGTCCGTCCCCGTGGGGGCGGGCCGTACGCTGCCTCCATGTGCGGAATCGTTGGTTATGTGGGAGGGCAGTCCGCCCTCGATGTCGTCCTGGCCGGTCTCAAGCGGCTGGAGTACCGCGGCTATGACTCGGCCGGGGTGGCCGTGCTCGCCGACGGCGGGCTGGCCTCCGCCAAGAAGGCGGGCAAGCTCGCCAACCTGGAGAAGGAGCTCGCCGACCGCCCGCTGCCCAGTGGCGGCACCGGTATCGGCCATACGCGGTGGGCGACCCACGGCGGTCCGACCGACGTCAACGCCCATCCGCACCTGGACAACGCCGGCCGGGTCTCCGTCGTCCACAACGGCATCATCGAGAACTTCGCGGTGCTGCGCGCCGAGTTGGCCGAGCGCGGCCATGAGCTCACCTCGGAGACCGACACCGAGGTCGTGGCGCATTTGCTCGCCGAGGCCTTCTCCTCCTGCAATGACCTGGCCGAGTCGATGCGCCAGGTGTGCCGTCGGCTGGAGGGCGCCTTCACCCTGGTCGCGGTGCACGCGGACGCGCCCGACGTGGTGGTCGGGGCGCGCCGGAACTCGCCGCTGGTGGTCGGGGTCGGCGAGGACGAGGCGTTCCTCGCCTCCGATGTGGCCGCGTTCATCGCGCACACCCGCGAGGCCATCGAGCTGGGCCAGGACCAGGTGGTCGAGGCCCGCCGGGAGGGCGTGACGGTCACCGACTTCGACGGCGCGCCCGCCGAGGTCCGTCCGTTCCACGTGGACTGGGACGCCTCCGCCGCCGAGAAGGGCGGCTACGACTACTTCATGCTCAAGGAGATCGCCGAGCAGCCGAAGGCGGTCGCGGACACCCTGCTCGGCCGGATCGACCTCTCCGGCAGCCTCTGCCTGGACGAGGTGCGGATCCCCGCGTCCGTGCTGCGCGAGGTCAGCAAGGTCGTGATCGTCGCGTGCGGCACCGCCTACCACGCCGGCATGATCGCGAAGTACGCCATCGAGCACTGGACGCGGATCCCCTGCGAGACGGAGCTGGCGAGCGAGTTCCGCTACCGGGACCCGATCCTGGACCAGCGCACCCTGGTGATCGCCATCTCGCAGTCCGGCGAGACCATGGACACCCTGATGGCGCTGCGGCACGCCCGTGAGCAGGGCGCCAAGGTGCTGGCGATCTGCAACACCAACGGGTCGACGATTCCGCGCGAGTCCGACGCGGTGCTCTACACCCACGCCGGGCCCGAGGTCGCGGTCGCCTCGACCAAGGCGTTCCTCACCCAGCTGGTGGCCTGCTACCTGGTGGCGCTGTACCTGGGACAGGTGCGCGGCACCAAGTGGGGCGACGAGATCCTCTCGGTGATCCGCGAGCTGTCGGAGATCGCCACCCAGGTGGAAGAGGTCCTGGAGACGATGGAGCCGGTCCGTGAGCTGGCCCGGACCCTCGCCGACAAGAACACGGTGCTCTTCCTCGGGCGCCATGTGGGCTTCCCGGTGGCGCTGGAGGGCGCGCTCAAGCTCAAGGAACTGGCGTATATGCACGCCGAGGGCTTCGCGGCCGGTGAGCTGAAGCACGGTCCGATCGCGCTGATCGAGCAGGATGTGCCGGTGGTCGTCGTGGTGCCGTCGCCGCGCGGGCGCTCGGTGCTGCACGACAAGATCGTCTCCAATATCCAGGAGATCCGGGCGCGCGGTGCCCGCACGATCGTGATCGCCGAGCGCGGGGACGAGGCGGTGGCGCCCTACGCCGACCACCTGATCGAGATCCCGCAGACCCCGACCCTGCTCCAGCCGCTGGTGGCCACCGTGCCGCTCCAGGTCTTCGCCTGTGAGCTGGCGACCGCGCGCGGCAACGAGGTCGACCAGCCGCGCAACCTGGCCAAGTCGGTGACCGTCGAGTGATCGTGATCCCGTGATCATCGGTGTCGGTATCGACGTGGCCGAGATCGACCGTTTCGCCGATGCCCTGCGGCGTACCCCGGGGCTGGCGGAACGGCTGTTCGTGGCGGACGAGCTGACGCTGCCGAGCGGCGAGCGGCGCGGGATCGCGTCGCTCGCCGCCCGGTTCGCGGCCAAGGAGGCGCTGGCCAAGGCGCTGGGCGCGCCGGGCGGGCTGCGCTGGACGGACGCCGAGGTGGTGACCGAGGAGTCCGGCCGTCCGCGGCTGACCGTCCGCGGTACGGTCGCGGCGCGCGCGGCGGAGCTGGGCGTCCGCGGCTGGCACGTCTCGCTGAGCCATGACGCGGGGGTCGCCTCCGCGGTGGTGATCGCCGAGGGGTGACCGGGGCCTCCCGGACGGGGCCGGGGGCCGCTACCCCAGGGTGTCGGCCACCACCCCGGCCGCCCGGGCCAGCAGCTTGTCGTCGGGCTCGGCGTCCTTCGCGGTGCGGTTCGTCATGATCGCCACGACGATGGGGGCCGCGTCCGGCCGCCACACCACCGCGATGTCGTTGCGGGAGCCGTAGGTGCTGCCGGTGCCGGTCTTGTCGCCGACCGTCCATGTCTTCGGCACACCCGCCCGGATGGTCGTGGCGCCCGTGGTGTTCTTCCGCAGCCAGGTGGTGAGCTGCGCGCGCTCGGGCTTGCCGAGCGTGTCACCGAGGACGAAGGCGCGCAGGTCCTTGGCGAACGCCCGGGGGGTGGTGGTGTCCCGGGTGTCCTTCGGGTCCCAGTCGTTGAGCTCCGGTTCGCGCCGCACCATCCGGGTGGTGTGATCGCCCATCTTCTCCAGCGCGGCGTCGAGGGCCTTGGGGCCGCCGAGTTCGGCGAGGATCAGATTGGCCGCGGTGTTGTCGCTGTAGCGGACGGCGGCGTCGCACAGCTCGCCCAGGGTCATCCCGGTGCCGGTGTGCTTCTCGGTGATCGGGGAGTAGGCGGCCAGATCGTCCTTGGTGTACCTGATCTTCTTGTCCATGCCCTTGAGCGAACGCTCGCGCAGGACGGTACCGGCGGCCATGGCCTTGAAGGTGGAGGCGAAGGGGAAGCGCGAACCGTCGTGGTACGCCACCTCGCGTCCGGTCCCGGTGTCGATGGCGTAGACGCCCAGCCGCGCGTCGAACGCCTTCTCCAGCTTCTTGAACTCATCGCCGGCCGCGCGGTCGGCGGCGGGCGCGGCCGCCGTGGTGGATGCGCTCCCCTTGGCGGAGGACTCCGGGGAGTCGTCCTGGCCGCAGGCGGCGAGCGGAACGAGCACGAGGGTGGCGAGCGCACCGCGCAGGGCGCGTCGGGAGCGGGTCTGGCGCATGGTCCGGGACCTCCTGACCGGCCCCGTCGGACGGGGCACACGGGGGGTGGAACGACGGGTATGGCGTCCTGACCACCCTCGTCGCCTGCGGCTATGCGGTCCAATACGCTTCTGGGCGGTTCCATGAGGAAAGGGCATGACAGCCCCTCTAGAGTGAGAGCCGTGGATCTGGTGGGAGCGTGCCGTGCCTTCGTGAGCGTGAGCGAACGCGGGAGTTTCACCGTCGGGGCCGCGGCCGCCCGGATGTCCCAGCCGGTGGCCAGCCGTCGTATCGCCGCGCTGGAGGCGCACCTCGGCGAGCCGCTGTTCGAGCGCACCTCACGGCGGGCCGTCCTCACCCCGTTCGGCCGGGAGCTGCTTCCGGCGGCCCGGCAGCTCGTGCAGGCCGCCGATGTACTGCGGCACGAGGCGGAGGCCGCCAAGCGCAAACCGTGGCGGCTGGCGATGCCCGGTATCTGCTCCACCGTCGACCTCGCCCGGCTGGTGGCCGACGCGCGCGGCCACGGGATCACCCTCGACCTCCGCGTCGCGCCGCCGGACCTGCGGGCGGAGCTGGTCCGCTCCCAGCAGGTGCGGGCCGCCCTGCTGCCGGTGCCGCCGGACGAGGCGCTGTGGTCGGTACCGCTCGGGCTGGCCGGATCGGGGGATCCCGGGGTCAGACGCGTCTATCTGGAGACCCTGCGGATGGGCCGGGGCGCGCCCGAACCGCCCCGCCGGATCCGGATCCAGCCGGAGGACGACGTTCCGCACATCCGCGATCCGCTGACCCGGCTGCGGGACGCGGTCGGGCTGCGCCCCGCCCAGTTGGTGGTCGCCGCCGACCTCACCTCGGCCGCGGCGGACGTGCTGTGCTCCGACGACCTGCTGCTGTGCTCACCCGCCCAGGCCCGGGAACTCGCCCTGCACTGGCGGCCGATCGGCGAGCTCGCGCTCACCCGGGGCTACGCGGTCACCGCCGCCGCGGCCGGTAACCCCCGGCACGTCCAGGACCGTCTGGGCGACGCGCTGGCGCGTTGTCTGGGCGCCGCACCGTCCACCGAGGGAGCCGTGGCATGACCGAGGCGCTGCTGCGCGAGATGCGCGGACAGTTGCGCGACGGCGGTCTGCGCGGCTATCTGCTGGTGCGGGACCTGGGCACCGGTGAGGAACTGGGCATCGAACCGGACGCCCAACTGCCGTCCGCCTCCCTGGTGAAGGTCCCGCTCGCGCTGGCCACGGCCGAGCGCGTCCGGCGCGGTGAGCTCGACGGGGCGGCCCCGGTGGAGGTTCGGCCCGGCCGGATCACCACCCCCGGCCCCACCGGGCTGAGCCGGTTCCGCCACCCCGCCCGGATCGCCGTCGACGACCTGGTCTATCTGAGCACCTGCGTCAGCGACGGAACCGCCGCCGACGCCCTGTTCGAACTCACCCCGCCCGAGCATGTCGCCCGGATCCTCCAGGAGCTCGGACTGCACGGAATCACCGTCCGGCACACCATGCGGGAGCTGTCCGACACCCCCGAGGAGCGGTTCGGCGGCGCGCAGGCCCACCTCGCCCACGCCCTCGCCATCGACGCGGGGACCTCCGGCCGCGGCCACCGGGTGCCGCAGCTCGACACCACCCGCGCCAACACCGGCAGCGCCCGCGCCTGGGCCGATCTGCTCCAGGCGCTGTGGACGCCGTCCGCGGTCCACCCGGAGGTGGCCGCGCGGGTGCGCGGTCTGATGGCCCACAACCTGATGCGGCACCGCCTCGCGCCGGACTTCGGCTCGGACGCCACCACCTGGTCCTCCAAGACCGGCACCCTGCTCAACCTCCGCCATGAGATCGGCGTGGTCGAGCACGCCGACGGCCAGAGCTTCGCCGTCGCCGTACTGACCGAATCCGTGGTGCCCGCCAGCCGCCAGCCCGGTGCCGAGGCCCTGATGTCCCACGTCGCCCGGACTCTGCGGGACCACCTCCGACAGCTCTGACCGCCGTTCACTCCAGCCAGAAACCGGTCCGCGTCAGCCACAGTTCCAGCAGGGCGCCGTCCCCGAGGACATCGACGCCGGGCGCGGGCCGCCGGTAGAGCAGCAACAGCAGCTCGGTCAGCGGCCCGCGCACCGTCACGGCCGCCCCCTCGTCCGCACGGCGCCAGACCGGTGCGGGGCCGGTGAGGTCGACCAGCCACCGCGCCCCGGTGTCCACGGCGTGGAACCGGAGGGTCCGGGCGGGTCCGAGCAGCGGGGGCCCGGACTGCTCGGACGCGTAGGCCTCCGGCACGGTGCCGAAGTCCATCCACTCGTCGAGCGCGTCGGCCGCCAACTCCTCGTCGAGGGTGTACTCCGCGCCGACCGTCAGGGCCGCGTCCGCCCGGTGCACGGCTGTCTCATGCGCCATCCGACGGGCCCAGAACATCGGGGTGCCGCCCGGTCCCGGCGTCCACACCGGGACGTCGGGCCCGGCCGCGCGCAGGGTCTCCGCCAGCCGCGCCGCGCCCTCGCCGAGGCGGACGCCGAGCGCCTCCGCGTCCTCGCCGGCGATCCGCGGGACGTCGTTGACCAGCTCGTCGGAGACCGGTTCCGTCGCCCGGGAGCCGACGGCCCCCTGGGCCCAGCGGTGCGTACCGTTCACATGGCGCAACAGCTGCCCGAGGTTCCACCCGGGGCAGCCGGGCACCGGAACATCGAGGTCGGCATGTCTGACGAGGTCCCTCAAGCGCTCGGTCTGCGCGACGATTTCGACGGCGTAGCGGTCCAGGCTCAGGGCGGTCATACGAGTCAGGCTACGGACCGCCCGGAGCCCCGCCACCGGTTTTCCCCACCCGGTCGCCCGTCGGCGGTCCCGTTCGGCCGTCAGTCGTGGCCTTCCGGTGCCGTGTTCGGGCGGACGTCGGTCGTGCGCCGGTCGCTCGGCTGTCCGGCGTTCGTCGGCCGGGGCCGTGTCAGGCGAGGACGTCGCGCCAGGCTTCGGTCAGGGCCGTCGCCACATCGTCGGCCGCGATCGGGGCGCCGTGGGGGCCTGCCGCGCGGCGGGCGGCGAGGCCGTGGAGGTAGGCGCCGACCGAGGCCGCGTCGGCGGCGGCGAGGCCCGATGCGAGGAGTGAGCCGGTCAGTCCGGACAGCACGTCACCACTGCCCGCCGTGGCCAGCCAGCCGGTGCCGGTGGGGTTGATCCGCACCGGGCCCGCACTGTCCGTGACCAGCGTGGTGGACCCCTTCAGGAGCACCGTGGCGCCGTAGCGCCCGGCCAGCTCCCGCACCGCCGTCAGCCGCCCCGACTCCACCTCCTCGCGGGAGACGCCGAGCAGGGCCGCGGCCTCGCCCGCGTGCGGGGTCAGCACCGTGGGCGCCGCACGTCCGCGGAGATCGCCGGAGGGCAGGAGGCGCAGCCCGTCGGCGTCGACCAGGACCGGGACGTCGGAGGCGAGCACGTCCTCCAGCGAGTGGCGGGCGGCCGCGCCGTCGCCGAGACCGGGGCCGACCACCCATGCCTGTACGCGGCCCGCCTTGGCCGGGGGACCGGCGTGCACCAGCGTCTCGGGGAAGCGTGCGATGACCGCGTCGGCCGCCGGGCCCACGTAGCGCACGGCCCCCGCGCCGCCGCGCAGCGCGCCCGCGACGGCCAGCACCGCGGCGCCCGGGTAGCGGGCGGAGCCCGCGACCACGCCGACCACCCCGCGCCGGTACTTGTCGCTCTCCGCCGACGGCCGCGGCAACAGCGCCGCCACGTCCCCGTGCTGGAGCGCCTCCGCGTCCGGTACGGACGGCAGGTACGGCTCCAGGCCGATGCCGATCAGTCGCAGCGCCCCCGCGTGGCCACGGGCGGGATCGATCAGCAGCCCCGGTTTGTACGCACCGAAGGTGACCGTGGCGTCGGCGCGTACCGCGGCGCCCCTCACCTCACCGGTGTCGGCGTCCACCCCGCTCGGCAGGTCCACCGCGACGACCGTGCCGCGCACCGCCCGCGTCAGCCGCTCCGCGGCCTCCCGCAGCCCGCCCTTGCCGCCGATGCCCACGATCCCGTCCAGCACCAGTGCGGCGCGGGCCAGGGTCGGTTCGGCGCGGTCGTCATCGGCCGGTACGGCACGTCCGCCCGCCGCCAGCAGCGCGCGCAGACCCCCCGGATGGGCCCGGTCCGGGGCCAGCAGGACCGCGGTGACCCCGGCGCCGCGCCGGGCCAGCCGGGCGCCCGCGTAGAGCGCGTCGCCCCCGTTGTCCCCGCTTCCGGTCAGTACCGCCACCCGGGCCCCGGACACCCGGGGCAGCAGATCTGCGCAGGCCGCGGCCAGTCCGGCCGCCGCGCGCTGCATGAGCGCTCCGTCCGGCAGCCGCGCCATCAGCTCCCGCTCCGCGGCCCGTACGGTCTCGACGCTGTAGGCAGTCCTCATCGGGATTCCTCCGTGGATGCCCCGGCCTTCAGGCCGGGGAGGGAACGGACTCCTGCGGAGCAGGGCCGGGAGAGCCGAGTCGCTGTCAGGGCGATTCGGCTTTTGCCGGCCACCGGCCGACACTTCATGCTTACAAAGGAATTGATAGGATGTGAGGCATGACGCAGCAGGTGAAGCGGGCGTTCAGGTACCGCTTCTATCCGACGGACGAGCAGGCGGCGGAATTGTCGCGTACGTTCGGCTGTGTCCGTGTCGTCTACAACCGGGCGCTGGAGGAGCGCACCCGTGCCTGGTACGGCGAGCAGCGCCGGGTGTCCTACGTCCAGTCCTCCGCCGCACTGACGGAGTGGAAGAAGACCGAGGAACTGGCGTTCCTTGCCGAGGTGTCCTCCGTTCCGCTCCAGCAGGCGTTGCGCCACCTTCAGACGGCGTTCGGGAACTTCTTCGCCAAGCGGGCGGAGTATCCCCGGTACAAGAGCCGGAAGAAGTCCCGCGCGAGCGCGGAGTACACCCGCTCCGCCTTCACCTGGTGTGACGGGCGCCTGACGTTGGCGAAGATGACCGCGCCACTGGACATTCGCTGGTCGCGCCCGCTCCCGGTGGGGGTGGAGCCGACCACGGTGACCGTCTCCCGTGACGCGGCGGGGCGCTGGTTCGTGTCCCTGTTGTGCGAGGACACCATCGCCCCTGCCCCGGGCACGGACGCGGCGGTCGGTATCGACGCCGGGATCACGTCGCTGGTGACGCTGTCCACCGGGGAGAAGATCGCCAATCCCGGGCACGAGCGCCGTGACCGGACCCGGCTCGCGAAGGCTCAGCGGGAGCTGTCCCGCAAGGCCAAGGGCTCGAACAACCGGGAGAAGGCCTGCCGGAAGGTCGCCAGGGTCCATACCCGGATCGCCGACCGCCGCCGGGACTTTCTGCACAAGCTCACCACTCGGCTCGTCCGTGAGAACCAAACGGTCGTGATCGAGGACCTCACCGTCCGCAACCTGCTGAAGAACGGCAAGCTCGCGCGCGCCATCTCGGACGCGTCGTGGACGGAGCTGCGCTCGATGCTGGAGTACAAGTGTGCCTGGTACGGGCGTGAACTCGTGGTGATCGACCGCTGGTTCCCCAGCTCGAAGCTGTGCGGGGCCTGCGGCACGGTCCGCGGGAAGCTGCCGCTGAACGTCCGTGTGTGGACGTGCGACTGCGGTGCCGTGCATGACCGTGACGTGAACGCGGCATGCAACATCCTGGCCGCCGGGCTGGCGGTGTCTGCCTGTGGAGACGGTGTAAGACCTCAACGGGAGTCCTCCCGGGCGGGGCGGTCGTCGGTGAAGCAGGAACCCCAGCGGGCGACCGCTGGAATCCCCCGCTGTTAGGCGGGGGAGGAAGTCAAGGTCACAGTCTCCCGAACTCTCCGTGCGTGGAAGCACACACTCCGATCGGCGGACGGGCCTGAGAGACTGACGGGGATGGACGAGACACCGATGCGTGCCCGAGCCGTGGTCGATCTGGCCGCCCTGCGGGACAACGTTCGGGCGCTGCGTGCCGCGGCGCCCACCGCCGAGCTGATGGCCGTGGTCAAGTCGGACGGCTACGGTCACGGCGCGCTGCCCTGCGCCCGCGCCGCCCGCGAGGCCGGTGCGAGCTGGCTGGGGACGGCCACGCCGGAAGAGGCGCTCGCGCTGCGCGCGGCCGGGGACACCGGCCGGCTGATGTGCTGGCTGTGGACGCCGGGCGGCCCCTGGCGGGAGGCGATCGAGGCGGACATCGACGTCTCGGCCAGCGGCGTGTGGGCCCTGCGGGAGGCCGCCGCCGCGGCCCGCGCGAGCGGCCGGACCGCCCGGGTCCAGCTCAAGGCCGACACCGGCCTCGGCCGCAGCGGCTGCCAGCCCGCCGACTGGCCCGCGCTGGTCGCCGAGGCGCGCGCCGCCGAGGCGGAGGGCAGTGTGCGGGTGACCGGACTCTGGTCCCACTTCGCCTGCGCCGACGAGCCGGGCCACCCCTCCATCGAGGCCCAGCTCACCGTCTTCCGCGAGATGCTCGCCCAGGCCGAACGGGCCGGGCTGCGGCCGGAGGTGCGCCATCTGGCCAACTCCCCGGCCACGCTCACCCTGCCCGCCTCCCACTTCGACCTCGTCCGCACCGGTATCGCCACCTACGGCATCTCGCCGAGCCCCGAGATCGGCGTGCCCGCCGACTTCGGGCTGCGGCCGGTGATGACGCTGTCCGCCTCGCTCGCCTCGGTGAAGCGGGTGCCGGGCGGCCACGGGGTCTCCTACGGGCACCGCTATGTCACCCCGGGCGACACCACCCTCGCCCTGGTGCCGGTCGGCTACGCAGACGGCATCCCGCGCCATGCCTCGGGCACCGGTCCGGTGCTGGTCGCCGGGAAGTGGCGGACGGTCGCGGGCACGGTGGCCATGGACCAGTTCGTGGTGGACCTCGGCGGCGACAGCGCGGTCGAGGGCGAGGAGGCGGTGCTCTTCGGGCCAGGGGACCGGGGGGAGCCGACCGCCGAGGACTGGGCACGTGCCGCGGGCACGATCGCCTACGAGATCGTCACCCGTGTGGGTTCCCGGGTGCCACGCGTTTATGTAGGTCATTCGGGGGGCACAGGGATCTGACCATGGGCGACGACAGCACGGCAGAGATGGCGACACGGGTCGCGGCGGGGGCCACAGCCGTGGGCTGGAGGCGCGGAGCCGGGTTCGCGGGCGCCGCGATCGGCGTCCTCGCGGCGGGAGCCGCGGCGGGCGTCGCCCTGGAGCGCCTCACGGTCGGCCGCGGCGTACGGCGCAAGGCGCGCCTCGCGCTGGACGCCGAGGGCCCGTACGGCACGCTGCGCGGCACCCCCGGCAGGGCGGTGGCCGACGACGGCACCGAGCTGTACTACGAGGTGGAGGAGGTCCGGGAGAGCCCGGCACCCCCGTCCTCCCGGCGCAAGCGGCGGTTCGGCCGCAAGGCCCCGACCACCCCGGTCACCATGATCTTCAGCCATGGCTACTGCCTGGCCCAGGACTCCTGGCACTTCCAGCGCTCCGCGCTGCGCGAAGTGGTCCGCACCGTCTACTGGGACCAGCGCTGTCACGGCCGCTCGGCCCGCGGCTGCGCCCAGGCCGACGGTGACGCCCTCACCATCGACCAGCTCGGCCGCGATCTGAAGGCGGTCATCGACGCCGCGGCGCCCGAGGGCCCGCTGGTGCTGGTCGGCCACTCCATGGGGGGCATGACGATGATGGCGCTGGCCGCGCAGTACCCGGAGCTGGTCCGGGACCGGGTGGTCGGCGTGGCGTTCCTCGGCACCTCGGCGGGCCGTCTCGGCGAGGTCAGCTTCGGCCTCCCGGTCGTCGGGGTCAACGCGGTGCGCAGGGTGCTCCCGGGGCTGCTGAAGGCGCTGGGCTGGCAGGTCGAACTGGTCGAGCGGGGCCGCCGGGCCACCGCCGATCTCTTCGCCGGGCTGATCAAGCGCTATTCGTTCGGCTCCAAGGACGTGGACCCCGGGGTCGCGCGGTTCGCCGAGCGGCTGATCGAGGCCACCCCGATCGATGTGGTCGCGGAGTTCTACCCGGCGTTCCTCGCCCATGACAAGGCCGGGGCGCTGCCGCATTTCGACGGGCTGCCGGTGCTGGTGCTGGCGGGCGACAAGGACCTGATCACGCCCATGGAGCACAGCGAGGCCATCGCGGAGCTGCTGCCCGGTGCCGAACTGGTGATCGTCGAGGAGGCCGGCCACCTGGTGATCCTCGAGCACCCCGAAGTGGTCAACGGACATCTGACCGAACTGCTGGCCAGAGTGGTGGACGGCGTCGAGGGACGGGCCCGGCGAGGGGTCTCCGGCTGAGTACCATCGGCCGGTATGGACGTAGCGACACGCATCACCGTCACCTCCCCCGAGCAGATGAAGGACCTGGGCCGCAGACTCGCCGAGCTGCTGCGCCCCGGCGACCTGGTGCTGCTCACCGGTGAGCTGGGCGCGGGCAAGACCACGCTGACCCGGGGCCTGGGGGAGGGCCTGGGCGTGCGCGGCGCGGTCACCTCGCCGACGTTCGTGATCGCCCGGGTGCACCCGTCGCTGGGCTCCGGTCCGCCGCTGGTCCACGTGGACGCCTACCGGCTGGGCGGCGGTCTGGACGAGATGGAGGACCTCGACCTCGATGTGTCGCTGCCGGAGTCGGTGATCGCGGTCGAATGGGGCGAGGGCAAGGTCGAGGGGCTGTCCGAGGACCGGCTGCACGTGGTGATCGAGCGGGCGGTGGGCGACGGCGCGGCCGGTGACCCGGACGACGCCCGCGGTGTGGTGGTCACCGGGGTGGGGCCGCGGTGGGCCGGTGCGGATCTGGCGTCGCTGACCGGATGACCCGTCCGCGGTCGTCCCTGTCCGCGCGCATCACCGCTGTCCTCCCCGCGCTCACCCCTGTGCTCGTCCCCGTCCGCGTACGGGATGACGGACGGCTGACGGGGTACATTCCGACAAGCCGTCGGCATGATGTTGCGCTGTGGGCATCGGCCGTGGTCACATGGGAGGGGGAGCGTGGTTAGGCGTGCCTAACCACCTTCGGATTTTTCCCTGTTCGTCCGAGTGCCCCAGGACCCTCAGGAGGCATCCATGTCGGCCCAGGAACCCGTCGTCGGGACAGACCGGCGCGACGACGGCCGCCCGCCGTCGATGAGGGATCTGCTGGCGGCCTGTGCGGCGGCCAGCGCGGTGTCCACGCCCCCGGCCGAGGAAGCGGGCTCCGCCGCCGAGCGGTCGGCATCCGAGCCCGACGAGGCCACGCGCGAGCGCCGCGACGCCGCGTAGCGGACCCCCGGCAGGCAGTCGGACCGCCCAGGCCCTTTCCTGCCGGTCATCGCGGGCCCGCGATGCCGGCACCGCGCCTCGCCGCATTGTCGGGATCATCCGAGTGCGCCCGGTACGAGGACGACCCTCCGCCCTGCGATCCGCCCCCGGCCAACGCCGGGAGGTGCCCACCTGCGCCGGACACCGCGGCCTGATCCACGAAGACCGGCAGGGCAGGACCTAGGCGATCACCACGACCGCGGTGCCGGCCTGCGCGAACTCCCACATCGCCGAGCCGTCCGCCCGTGCCTCCCGCACCGCGCCCGTCCGCTTCCGCGCGTCCGGGTCCGGCATCGTGCCGTCCATGGCCGCGCTGAAACCGAACACCACGCCCCCTTCCGAGTGGAAGACGACGACGTGCTCGACCTGCACCCCGTCCGACCCCACACCGCCCGGGTCCCGCGAGGTGACCTTGTACGTCCCCGGGTCCGGGCTGGCCGAGCTGGGGCCGACCGCGAAGGTGCGGGTGGCCCGGCCGTCCGCCCCGACCAGCCACACCCGGCGGTCCCCGAGCGCGTAGACGACCCGGGTGCCGGTCCCCGAATTCCTGGGCAGGACCGTGGACTTCTTCTTGGTCTTCTTCGCCCGGTCCTCCGACCCGTCGGAGTGCGAACCGGGCCGGGCCTGCGTGGGATGGTCGGGCGCGGTCGCCGCGGCCTGGTAGCCGAGGAAGGCGACGGCGCCGAGTGCGGCGGCGGTGAGAACGGCGACGGCGGGCCCGGTGCTGCTCCTCGGCACGGCGGACATCCTCTCCTGCGGTCAGTACGCGCTCACGGCCCGTACGCACTTATGGCGACGGTAGCACCGGCGCGTGGCACGGGTGTGCGCTCACCGCGCCCCACCACCGGCCTGTTGCCCCCTTGGTACGAAGGACGCAGCCCCGGGGTCGGGGGTTCACGGCGGACGAACGCCGCCGCAGACCGAAGAACGATCTTCCAGGGGCGCCGTAGGCTGTCCTCGTGCTGTTGCTCGCTCTTGATACCGCCACCCCCGCCGTCACGGTCGCTCTGCACGACGGCTCCGAAGTTCTCGCCGAGTCCGCCGACATCGATGCCCGGCGCCACGGTGAGCTGCTGCTCCCCGCCGTCCACCGGACCCTGCGGGCCGCGGGCACCGAGCTGGCCGAGGTGACGGACATCGTCGTCGGGGTCGGCCCCGGCCCCTACACCGGGCTGCGGGTCGGGCTGGTGACGGCCGCGACCTTCGGCGCCGCCCTCGGCATCCCCGTCCACGGGCTGTGCACGCTGGACGGGATCGCGTACGCCGCCGGGCGGGCCGGGCTGACCGGCCCCTTCGTCGTGGCCACCGACGCGCGCCGCAAGGAGGTCTACTGGGCCCGCTACGACGATCCGCTGACCCGGGTGACCGAGCCCGCCGTGGACCACCCCGCCGATCTCACCGAGGCCGGGCCCGTCGCCGGGCTGCCCGCCATCGGCGCGGGCGCCCTCCTCTACCCGGCCGCCTTCGCCGAGGTGCCGTCCGGGATGCCCGAGCACCAGTCGGCCGGGGCGCTGGCCTCGCTGGCCGCGGCGAAGCTGGCGCGCGGTGAGGAACTGCTGCCGCCCCGGCCGCTGTACCTGCGCCGCCCCGACGCCAAGGTGCCCGCGAACTACAAGGTGGTCACCCCCAAGTGACCGGCCCGACCGTGACGTTGCGCGAGATGCGCTGGTGGGACATCGAACCCGTGCTGGCGCTCGAGGAGGAGCTGTTCCCCGACGACGCCTGGTCGCGCGGGATGTTCTGGTCCGAGCTCGCCCACGCCCGGGGCCGGGACGTCACCCGTCACTACGTGGTCGCGGAAGCGGGCGGCGCCGGGACGGACCAGGATCCGGAGCCGGGCGCGATAGTCGGCTACGCCGGGCTCGCGGTCTTCGACCACACCGGCGACGTCCAGACCATCGCCACCGCCCGCGACCACTGGGGCACCGGGCTCGGCGCCCGGCTCCTCACCGATCTCCTCGGCGCCGCCACCGCCTTCGAGTGCCGGGAGGTGCTCCTTGAGGTGCGCGTCGACAACACCCGCGCACAGCGCCTGTACGAGCGCTTCGGCTTCGAGCCCATCGGTTTCCGCAAGGGCTACTACCAGCCGGGCAACGTGGACGCCCTCGTCATGCGGCTGACCGATCCGGCCGCGCCCACGACCCCTTCCGCGGCCGTGCCGCCCCCCTCAGTACAAGGAACGAAGACCCATGGCTGACGAACCGCTCGTCCTCGGCATCGAGACCTCCTGCGACGAGACCGGCGTCGGGATCGTCCGCGGCCACACCCTGCTCGCCGACGCGGTCGCCTCCAGCGTGGACGAGCACGCCCGCTTCGGCGGGGTGGTCCCCGAGGTCGCCAGCCGCGCCCATCTGGAGGCGATGGTCCCCACCATCCAGCGGGCCCTGAAGGAGGCCGGGGTCGCCGCCTCCGACCTCGACGGCATCGCCGTCACCGCCGGTCCCGGACTCGCGGGCGCCCTGCTCGTGGGCGTCTCCGCGGCCAAGGCGTACGCCTACGCCCTCGGCAAGCCGCTCTACGGCGTCAATCACCTCGCCTCGCACATCTGCGTCGACCAGCTCGAACACGGCCCGCTGCCCGAGCCGACCATGGCGCTGCTGGTCAGCGGCGGCCACTCCTCGCTGCTCCTCGCCCCCGACATCACCTCCGACGTCCGCCCGCTGGGTTCGACCATCGACGACGCGGCGGGCGAGGCGTTCGACAAGATCGCCCGGGTGCTGCACCTCGGCTTCCCCGGCGGCCCGGTCATCGACCGCATCGCCCGTGACGGGGACCCCGACGCCATCGCCTTCCCCCGCGGTCTCACCGGTCCGCGGGACGCCGCCTACGACTTCTCCTTCTCCGGCCTGAAGACCGCCGTGGCCCGCTGGATCGAGGCCAAGCGCGCGGCGGGCGAGGAGGTGCCGGTCGCCGATGTCTCCGCCTCCTTCCAGGAGGCCGTCGCCGATGTGCTGACCCGCAAGGCCGTCCGCGCCTGCAAGGACGAGGGCGTCGACCACCTGATGATCGGCGGCGGCGTCGCCGCCAACTCCCGGCTGCGCGCCCTGGCCGAGCGCCGCTGCGAGGACGCGGGCATCACCCTGCGCGTCCCGCGCCCCAAGCTGTGCACGGACAACGGCGCGATGGTCGCGGCCCTCGGCGCGGAGATGGTCGCCCGCGGCCGCTCGGCCTCCGCCTGGGACCTGTCCGCCGACTCCTCGCTCCCGGTGACCGATCCCCATGTCCCCGACCCCGAGGCGCATACGCACTCCCACGCCCACTCCCACACGCATGACCACGACCATGTGCACGAGCTGAGCCGGAAGAACCTCTACGCATGACCGTCGCCCTGATGTGGGAGGCCCGTGCGGTCGAGGGCGCCGGAGCCGATCTGCTCACCTGGGCCGCCCGACAGCCCCTGGACCCGCCCCCGCTGCGCCGTGAGACCTTCCGCGCCCCCGGGGACCGGGTCCTGGTCATCACCTGGTGGAACGCCGCCTACGACACCCCGGGCCTGCCCGAACTCCCCGATCCCCCCGAGCACCTGACCCGCCGCACGGTCCACCGCTGGCGCTTCGAATCGGTCGCGGACGGGAGCTGAACGCCCCGGCTGCGCGGGCTGTCCGGGGAACTCCCGTCCACGGGCGCTCACCCGCCGGGCGGGGGCGGGGGAAGCGGAGCGATCTCCCGCTCGAAGAACGGGAAGAAGTCCTCCGCGCGGTCGTAGAGCGTGTCGAACCCGGCCGAGGTCTCGCGGATCAGCGCCCGGTCGGTGAACTTGTTGGCCCCCGCGGCGTTTCCGTCGCCGTCGTAGACCACCTCGAACATCACCTCTTCCCCGAGGATGACCACCTCGGGTACGGGATGGTCCTGTTCGAGGTCCGAGATCTTCCGGGCGTCCATGACCTTGATGTGGTAACCGAGCTCCACGCGCAGCTTGAGCACGAAGAGCTCCCACTGCACATAGGGCGTCACCGGAAACTCCACCACGCGCAGCCGACGCGTCAGCACACCGAGTTCAGCCGCCTCCTCGAACTGCTGGGTGTAGACATCGCGTTTCTCCTCCACCAGGGAGAGTGCCTTTTCCCATTCACCGGCCGCGAACGCTTCCCAGCTCGCGAATCCGCGTTCCTTGAAGTGCTGTCCGCGTTCCAGTTTGTTGAGGAAACGGATTCCGCTTCCGTGGACGCGGTAGAATTCCGCATGATAGTCGGGTCGATTCAGGGGTTCTGAAGTGCCGTGGCGGAAGGATTCAAACACTGGGGATATCCGGCTTCGCCGCGACCATCATGCTCCGCGGAATCACCACGAGGCGTTCGTCCGCTCCGATGGAGACACCGGCCGGCAGCGACGTCCCGAGCGAGTCGGTGAGATCCCTGCCGATGACGGCCACATCCCCGTTGCCGAGCTCCCAGATATCAGGGCAGTCGGGACTGTCGGTCGTGTGTCCTAATTCCTGGGGTGACTTCCCCCAGCGCTTCTTGAACCCCGTGGTGGGGTCGGCTTCCCATGGCCTGGCCACAGTTGTCGCTCCCTTCGCTTGATCCATGACCGGAAAACTATAGTGGCCGGACTCTCGGAGCTGCCAGGCTGTCCGCATCGATTCGCGCCTGATGGGCGGTGACCCGGGCATATGCCAAAGTGGAAGCGGGAAGGGCCGGATCGGCCTTGCCCCATCCGGCTCAATAGTTATGCTTGCCTGCAAAATCACATCAGGCCAGGGGGAGCCGTGGGTCCGCAGCTTGCTTCAGCCGCACAGATCGCTGGAGCCACAATTGTCACATCGATGGCCGGCGATGCCCGGGAGCGCACACGCGGGGGAATGCCCCGGCCGTGGCGGAGAACGAGGCTCCAGCGGCCCGGACGAGACCAGCACAGCACCGGGCGATGACCGGCGGGATGGACGGCCGTGCCGAGGACGGCGGCCGCGTCTACCAGTCGTCGGGGGACCAGCACATCAGCGAACACCACCACTACGGCGGTGACTCCGGCCCGGCCGGTCCGGACTCGGTCCGCCGTCCGGCCGTCGGCCGTGCTCCCGTGGTGCTGCGCGACCGCGCCGAGGTGCTGGAGCGGCTGCGCGCGGGCGTCGCGCCGGGGCGCTGCGGCGAGGTCTTCGTCCTGCACGGTATGGGCGGCTGCGGCAAGACAGCCGTCGCCTACGCGCTCTTCCACCACGCCACGGAGACCCTCGGCCGGGCCGGGCTGTGGGTCAATGCCGCGGACCGCGCCTCCCTGCGGTCCGGCATGCTCGCCGTCGCGGCCGACCGCGGGGCCGGTGACGGAGAACTGCTGGCCGCCCGGAACGGATTGCGCCCCGCCGCGGATCTGGTCTGGGAGCGGCTGGACCGCTCCGCCGAACCCTGGCTGCTGGTGCTCGACAACGCCGACGACCCCGAAATCCTGCGCGACGGAAGCTGGCTGCGCACCAGTCCGCGCGGCACGGTCGTCATCACCACCCGGCGGGCCGCCGCGCGCTGGTGGCCCGGGGCGGAGTTGCAGCACATCGGGGTGCTGCCGCGCGAGGACGCCGCCCGGATCCTCCATGACCTCGCCCCCTCCAGTGGCACGATGGAGCAGGCCGCCGAGGTCGCGGACCGGCTCGGCCGGCTGCCGCTCGCGCTGACCCTCGCGGGGGGCTTCCTCTCCCACCAAGTGCTCGACCCCTGGACGATGGACGCCTACGGGCGCCAGCTCGACGAGGGGGAGCCCATCGAACTCATCGACCAAGGAGCTGACGCCATGTCCGGCGAGGACCCACGCCACCTGGTCGGGCGGACCTGGCAGCTCACCCTCGACGCGTTCGGGGCGCGCGGTCTGCCCGAGGCGGCCACCTTGCTGAGGCTGCTGGCCCGGTTCGCCCCGGAGCCACTGCCGCTGTCCCTGCTGAATTGTCCGGAAATCGGCGCGGCCGTTCCCCGTGCGCGGACGGAGACGGCCCTGCGGGCCCTGCTCGACCAGTCGCTCACCGAACTGGTGGAGGTCGGTGTGCGCTGTCTCCAGACCCACGGGGTGCTGCTCGACAGCGTCGCCGCCGCCACCCCGCCCGCCGACCGCACCGCCCTCGATACGACGGCGGCCGGGATGCTCGGCGCCGCGCTTCCCGGCGTGCCCGACGCCGGACCGCATGATCCGAGGCTGCGGCTGTTCGTCCCGCACGCACTGGCCCTGCTGCGCCATGTCACCGATTCGGCGACCATGGGCGAGGCACTGACCGTGGCCACCCGGCTGTCCACCGCGCTGCACCGCACCGGGGACTATCTGTCCGCCTGGGAGACCGCCCGCGCGGCGGCCGACACCGCCGGGCCCGCGCTCGGCACGGAGCACCGGCTGGTGCTGGCGGCCCGCTCCCGGGCGGGGCGCTCACTGTTCCGGCTGGGCCGGTACGAGGAGGCCGAGCGGCTGCTCCGCGGCGTACGCACCGCGCAGGAGCGGCTGTTCGGGGCGGCGGACCCCGACACCCTGGACACTTCCCACGGCCTGCAACTGGTCCTCGGGAACCTCGGCCGCCGTGATGAGGCGCTCGCCCTCCTCCGCTCCGTGGTCGCGGGCCGGCGGTCCGCGCTGGGCCCCGACCACCCGCTGACCCTGCGCTCCCGCGCCAGTCTGCTGGCGACGCTGTCCGCGGAGGAACTGGCCGCCGAGCAGCCCGCCGCCGGGGAAGGCGCCGTCGAGGAAGGCGACGTCCTGCTCTCCCTCCCCGAGCAGTGCGTGACCCGTCTCGGCCCCGACCACACCGTCACCCTCGGCGCCCGGCACAACCATGCCCGTGCGCTCTTCGTCCTCGGCCGGTTCACGGAGGCGGAGGAGGAGATCGGACAGGTCGCCGAGGGGTATCGGCGCCGCTTCGGTCCCGAGTACCCGATCGCCCTCGCGGCGCGGCAGCTCCTCGCCCGGATCAGGGCCGCGCTGGGGGACCGGGACTCGGCCGTCGAGCTGATGACGGACGTGGTGACGCGGCGTGAACGCGATCTGGGCCGCGACCATCCGTTCACCATGGCGAGCGCGGAGCTGCTGGGCGCGCTGCGGACCGGCTGAGGAACGGGTGACGGGCGGGGGCCCGGGCACCGCTCGTGGGAGCTGCCAGACTTGGATGCCCATGACGCTTGTGCCATGTGCCCCCGGGCCGTGTGCCGGACCGGCGAAAGGACGCCATGCTCCCCTCCACCACCCTTCCACCGCCGCCCCCGCCCGTGCCGGAGCAGGGGGCGTGGGGCGACCGGGCGGGGTTGCTCGAGGAACGGGCGCGGGCGTTGGGGACGTTGGCGCGCTGGTACATGGCGCCGCACCGGGCGCTGCTGCTCTGGCTGTCGGCGATGGTCTTCGCGCTGGGGTGGGTGCTGGCCGTCTCCGGGTTCCAGTTCCTGGTGACGGGAGAGCTCGTCGAACACATCCTGGGCGTGATGTTCCTGGGCCTGTCGCTCGGCGCCACGATTCCGTCGAGCCTGGGCGTGGCCACCGGTATCCGGCGTGACGTCGTCGTGGGCGGGCGGCTCCGCGACTGGGCCCGGCTGGAGCGCGACCCCCGGACCCTGCCGCTCTGGCGCGTCCGGGGCGGCGGCCTGCTGTGGCTGCTGCCGTCGGTCCTGCTGTCCAGCCTCGGGCTGGCGCTGGGGGCGTCCACGGTGTCGGCCGAGCTGAGTCCGGAGGGGTTCGGGTCGCTGATCGGTATCGCCGTGGTCTTCGCGGCGGCCGGGGGGCTGGGGCTGGCCAAGGCGATCGACTACTACCGCCTCGTCAGCCGCGAACTCACTCCGGAACCCGCCCCGGAACCCGGCCCCGGACCGGGGCCCGACGTCCGGCGGGACAGGGCCTAGGTCAGACGTCCTCCCGGTCCGGCCCGTCCTCCCCGTCGTTCGCCGAGGACCGCTGGAGGGACAGGAAGCGGTGGCGCAGGTCCAGGAAGTCCTGGCTCAGGGTGCCGCCGTGGCGCTTGGTCGTCTCCTCGATGCGGGTCATCAGCTGTCTGATGCGCGCGGCGTCCATATAGGCGTCGCGCTGGAGCTTCTTGTAGGCCGCGGCGGCGGGGCCCTTCCAGTCGGCGTCGAGCGACCGGACCAGGTGATCGAGACGCTCGATCTTCCGCTCGAGGTAACTGATCATCTCCTCGAGGTCCTTGGTCAGATCGGACAGTTCCCGCTCCGACACGGACAGCTTGTCTTGGCTCATGTCCCCGTCCCTGCCACCCTCCGATCGGCCCATTAGGGGGATGATCGTGCCATGCGGCCCGGCGGCGTGGTGCGGCACCCGCGTATTCGGCGGAATCCGCAGTTCGGGGCAACCGGTCGAGGGGTGGCTCGGGCAGGGTGGCTCAGTTGGGCAGGACCGTGTCCGAGGGCAGGTCGATGTCGAAGTCGGCGGCGAGGACGCGCAGGACCTCGTCGTCATCGGCCAGTTCGCGCTGCTTGCGGGTGCCGTCGGGGTGCGTCTCGGACAGCGTCCGGGCGATGAGTTCGAGGTGCAGGTCGACGCCGTTGCGCTGGGCGCGGAGGGTGTGCTGGAAGGGCGAGCGCGGGTTGGTGGCCGTGTTCCAGTTGAGGACCGCGTAGTCCGCCGCGTCGAAGGGTTCGCGGCTGAACGCGTACTGGTCCTCCCAGACCCCGTTGTGGAGCGCCTGGAAGACGAACAGGTCCTCAAGACCGCCCGGATGGGGCTCCCGGAGGTAGCGGTGGCGGCGGGTGGCGTCGTGCAGCTCGGTGTCGGTGACGAGCGGTACGGCCTCCAGCAGACCGCCGATGGCGCCGAAGCCCACGTCGGCGATCCAGCGCTGCGGTTCGCCCGGGATCTCGACCAGCAGGATCATATGGCTGCGCGGGCGGACCGCGCCGGGGGTGGCGCCCGCGCGGACGCGGGCGGCGAGGCCGGTGATGCCGAAGCCGATCGCGGTGAGGGCCGCGGAGAGCAGCGAGTTCTGTTCGTAGCAGTAGCCGCCGCGCCGGCTGCGGACCAGCTTGGCCTCCAGGTCGGGCAGGGCCAGGGAGGGCGCCGAACCGAGCAGCGGCTGGAGGTTCTCGAACGGGATGGAGGTCACATGCGCCAGGTGCACCGCACGCAGGGTCTCCGCGGTCGGGGCCGGAGGACGGGCGCCGGTCCAGCCGATCCGGGTCAGATAGGCGTCGAGGTCCAGCCGGGGTGCGGCAGGGGACGGAGCATCGGTCATGAGCCGACGGTAACGCCGCGGGCGGCCCCGTACCTCCTGCCTGGGGGCTGACCTCAACTCGTCCGCAGGACCGAGGACTTCGGTCCGATCACCTGCTCCTCGCCGGAGGCGTCGCGGTGATCACGCACCGTCCCCGGTCCGGTCGAGCAGGCCGTTCACGACCGCCCGCAGCTCCTCCGCCGGGTCGTAGGTGTCCGTGATCCCGTCCCAGCGGTCCGCCAGCGCGGACAGCCGCGGCAGTTCGGCGGGGTCCGTACCGGTGAGCAGGGAAGGGAACGCCGCGTGGCGGTCCGGGGCCTCCGCGCGGCGGGCGAGGGCCGTGCGGAAGACGAGCGTGCCGAGCACGTGGTGCCAGATCGAGCGGTACGTGTGCACCGCCCGGCGCTCGCTCTGCCCGCAGGCCATGGCCGAGTCGATGATCTCCTCGACCATCCACAGGGCGTCCTTGTCGGTGAGTTCGCCGAGGCTCAGCACCTCGACCACCCACGGCAGCTCCTGGAGCGTGCGCAGCATGTGCAGGGCCGTCGTGTGCACCCGTTCGCGCGGGTCCTCGGGCAGGTCGGGGCGGGGGCGGGTACGCGCCGTCCCGGCCAGGACGAGCTGGAGCAGCTCGTCCTTGTCGCGGACGTGGCGGTAGAGGGCCATCGGTGTGGCGCCGACCTCCTTGGCCAGCCGCCGCATGCTCAGACCGCCCGTCCCCTCCTCCTCGAGGATGCGGCGCGCGGTGGCGACGATCGTCTCCAGCTCCAGGCGGCGGGGGCGTCCGCCGGTCCGCCGGGCCTTCGCGGTCTCTGTCTCCGTCTCCTTCGTCACCGGCCCATTGTCCATGCACGGGGTTGGTGTACGCGTTAAGTATACGCGTACACTAACTGGGCTGGCCCCGGGGGATCAGATGGAGGAGGACCATGAACGACCAACGGGAGAGAACGGGTTGGCTGCTGGCCGTCGCGCTCACCGTGCAGTTCGTCGTCGCGCTCGACATGTCCGTGGTGAACGTCGCACTGCCCGACATCCGTGACGACCTCGGCTTCGACCCGGGCGGGCTGCTCTGGGTCGTCAACGCCTATGCGCTCGCCTTCGGCGGGCTGCTGATGCTCGGTGGGCGGCTCGCGGACATCGTGGGCCGGCGGACGACGCTGATGGCCGGGCTCGCGGTGTTCGGGCTGGCCAGCCTCGGCGGCGGGCTGGTGGGCTCGCCCGGCTGGCTGATCGCCGCGCGCGCCGTACAGGGGGTGGGTGCGGCGGCGCTCGCGCCGGTGGCGTTCACGCTGATCGCCGTCACCTTCCCGGCCGGGCCCGCGCGGGCCCGGGCACTGGGGCTGTGGGGGATGGCCGCGGCGGCGGGCGGCGCGGTCGGGGTGCTGGCCGGAGGGCTGCTCACCGCATGGGCGGGCTGGCGCTCGGTGCTGCTGATCAATGTGCCGATCGTGCTCGCCGCGCTGGCCGCGGCCCGCTTCTCGGTGGCGCCCGACCGGCGCGAGGGCCCGCCCGCCCGGCTGGACGCGGCCGGGGCGCTGCTGGTCACCGGCGGGATGACGGCTCTGGTGCTGGCGCTGGTGCGGACCGGGACCCATCCCTGGGGATCGCCGGCCACCCTGACCACCCTCGCCGTCGCGGCCGTGGCGCTGCTCGCGTTCGTCGTCGTGGAACGGCGGGTGGCACAGCCGCTGTTGCGGATCGGACTGCTGCGGCAGCGTTCGGTGCTGGTCGCGAACCTCTTCGTGCTGCTGCTGTTCTCCGGCCAGTTCGCGGCCTTCTACTTCACCTCGCTCTATATGCAGCAGATCCTGGAGTACGGGCCGGTCAGGGCCGGGACCGCGTTTCTGCCCTTCTGTGCGGGCATCGTGATCGGCTCGCTCACCGCGACCCGTACGGTGGCCCGGTTCGGGGTGCGGAACCTGCTGGTCGTGGGCGGGCTGCTGGGCGCCGCCGGATTCGCTTGGTTCCGGCTGACGGTCGGGGTGGACGGCGGGTTCGCGGACTCGGTCCTCGGCCCCTCCCTCGTGGCGAGCGTCGGCATCGGACTCTGTGTCGTCCCGATGGGCACGGCCGCGACGACGGGTGTGGCGGCGCATGAGGCCGGTATGGCGTCCGGTCTGGTCAACAGCTCACGGCAGATCGGGGGTTCGCTGGGGCTCGCGGTCCTTGCGACGGTGGCCTCGCAGACGACGGACGCCGACGGCGGCGGTGGTCCGGCCGCCCTCGTCTCCGGCTACGCCACGGCCTTCGGGGTGGCGGGCGCGCTGCTGGCGGTGGCGGCCCTGAGCGCGGCGCTGCTGCTGCCGGGGCGATCGCCCGCCGAACCGCCCGCCGAACCCTCCGTCGGGCCGCCTGTCGGGCCGCCCGTCGAACCGCCCGTCACGGCGCCGCGAGGTGATCGAACGCGCCTGCCTTGACGGCGTCGAGCAGGGCCCGCAGCCGCGCGGGGGTGGTGGTCAGGACGGTGTCGGGGTCGTCGCTCTCGCGCAGCGCGACCCCGCCGCCGGGTATGGAGGCGAGCTCCACACAGGAACTGCCGTCCCCTTGGGTGGAGTAGGAGGACTTCCGCCAGGTCATCTCGGGCATGTGCGTGCTTTCGGCCGATGGGTACGGGGATGTGCGGGGCGGGGGTTCAGAGCTGCCGGGTGATCCCGTGGATCAGGTCCCGTGACGCGTCGGCGGCCAGACTCACCTTCGTCGTCCGCTCCAGCACCGCCCGGTGGATGGTCAGCTGGGTCTCGGCGTGCAGGAACATGGGCCCGTGCGCCGAGTCCAGCTGCACGGTGTCAAGCTGCGGCACACTGCCCGAGGCGTAGGTGACCGAGACCCCCGAGACGGGGAAGCCGCCCGCCTCGAAGGGGATGACCCGCACGGTGACGTTCTTCCGGGTGGACGCCTCCAGCAGGCTCTCCAGCTGGGCGCGCATCAGCTGCGGCCCGCCGAACCGCATCCGCAGGGACGCCTCGTGGACGATGAACGTGCACGGCGGTGGATCGTCCCGGTCGAGGATGTCCCGGCGCTTCATCCGGTGGGAGAGCCTGCGCCGCAGCTCCGTCGGGGACCACGGGGGCACCGTCTCGTTGAGCACGGCGGTGGCGTACGCCTCCGTCTGCAGCAGACCGGGCAGGAACATCAGCTCGACCACACGCAGGCTCTCCGCGTAGTACTCCAGCTCGGCGAGGTCGAGTCCGCCGGTCGCGATATGGCCGCGGTACTCCTCCCACCAACCGCCCTTGCGCTCCCGGGCCATGGCGACGAGCGCGTCGACGTAGGCGCGGTCCGGGCAGGCGTAGATCGAGGCGAGCGCGCGGACCCGCTCCTCGCTCACTCCGAAGCGCGCCAGCTCCAGGTTGGTGATGTGGGTGCGGTTGATGCCCAGCCGGTCGGCGGCGTCCTGGATGCCGAGTCCGGCCTTCTCGCGCATCCTCCGCAGCTCGGTACCCAGCCGGAGTTGACGGGCGGTGGGGGCGCTTCTGGGCGGCATGCTCCTCCGTTGCTCGTTCAACCTGAGGGCACCCTCAGGGGCCGGACGTCGGGGAAATTAACCGGTGCCGTAGCAGATGTTTCCATATCTGCCCTACCGTGGGTGGCGGAACCGCTACCACGCGTTGATCGCCGCAACGGTACGCGCACCATCGGCCCCCTCGCAGGGAGTTGACCCATGGGTACCGACCACGAGCCCGAGGACGTCCCGCCGCCCGCGCCCACCGCCTCCGGTGACCGTTGCGTCTACACCCTGCGCGGCAGCCGTGGCCCCGCGTCGCCCAAGATCCTGCGGGACTTCGTCGCCTGCGTCCTGAACTGCACCGATCAGCAGGGCCTGGTGGACGCCGCGACCCTGTGCACCTCGGAACTGGTCACCAACGCCTATCTGCACGGCGAGGGCGACGCGCTGCTGCTGCGCGTGGTGATCGAGCCCCCGCGGCTGCGCGTACTGCTCTACGACGGCTGCGCCGCGCTCCCGGTGCCTTCCCGCCTCCCGGACGGCGACCAGCCGCGCGGCCGCGGGCTGCGCGTGGTCGGCGCGCTCGCCGAGGCGTGGGGGACGGCGGAGGGTGATCCGACGGGCGGCTACGCCAAGGGCGTCTGGTTCGAACTGCGGAACGCCGGACCGGCCGGACCGGAGGTGCTCACGGACTAGCCGGAGCGGGTACCTCGGCCGGATGCCCCAGCAGCATCGTCGGGGCGCCGTCGACACGCGTGAGCAGGATGGTGCAGGCATTGCGCCCCGCCAGGCGCAGCTTCTTGCGCAGCGTCTCCGGTTCCACCGCCGAACCCCGCTTCTTGATCGTGACGATCCCGATCTCCCGCTCCCGCAGCAGCGCCTTGAGCTTCTTCAGGTTGAACGGCAGGACATCGGTGATCTCGTACGGCGTGGCGTACGGCGTCGGGCGCAGCTCGTCCGCCGTGATGTAGGCGATCGTCGGATCGATCAGCCGCCCGCCGATCCGGGCCGCGACATCGGCCACCAGATGGGCGCGGATGACGGCGCCGTCCGGTTCGTACAGCCAGCGCCCCACCGGGCCGGTCGGCGGATCGGGCAGCAGCCGGGTGCCCAGCAGCGAGTGGGCGGCCGGGAGCAGGGTGGCGCGGCGCATCCCGGGGCGGGCCGTGCCGAACCACAGGACGGCCTCCTTCACGTGCCCGTGGTCCGAGATCCACTCGGCCTCCGCGTCCTCCGGGACCGCCTCGTGGGGGATCCCCGGGGCGATCTTGAGCGCGGCGCGCGGAGTGGTGCGGGCGGCCCCGACGGCCCAGGACAACGGTGGGGAGTACGCCTCGGGGTCGAAGACCCGGCCCCGGCCGCCGCGCCGGGCGGGGTCGACGAAGACCGCATCGAAGGGGGTGGTGTCGATCTCGGCGACATCCGCGCAGCGGACCTCGATGAGCTCGGACAGCCCCAGGGAAGCGGCGTTGGCGCGGGCCACCGCGCAGGTCAGCGGGTCCCGGTCGACGGCCAGTACGGAGATGCCCGCCCGGGCCAGCGCGATCGCGTCGCCACCGATGCCGCAGCACAGATCGGCCACGCCGCGCACCCCGAACCCGGCGAACCGCTCGGCGCGGTAGGCGGCCACGGAGGTGCGCGTGGACTGTTCGACACCGTGCGGGGTGAAGTACATCCGGTGGGCGTCCTCGCCGAACTTGGCGACCGCCCGCTGGCGCAACTGGGCCTGTGTCAGGGCCGCCGAGACCAGCTCCGCCGGATGGTCACGGCGCAGCCGGGTCGCGGTGGTGAGCTCGTCCGCCGGGTCGTGGTCCCGGAGCGCGATGAGCAGCTCCTGACCCTCGTCGCCGAGCAGTGAGTCGAAGGCGTCAACGTCCACATGGCCCATTCTCCCCGCTCCCGCGGGCGTATTCGCACCTGCGCGGCGCGCGCTTCCCCCCATTCCGGCTGAAGATCACATATATGCCGATGATCAAGAATGGGTTCTCGCGGTGTCTGGTCCTCACCACCGCGGCGGTCGTGCTCACGGGCTGCGGAAGCCTTGAGGGCCCCGGTCCGCTCGCCCGGACCACCGTGGACACCGCGACATCCGCGGAGTCCTCGGCCCCGCAGACCGCGGGGCGTTCACCCACCGCACCGCCGCCACCGGCGGCGCGTCCCCCAAAGAACCCAGCGCCCCCGGACCACTCCCCGCCGCCGGTCTCCCCGGGTGCGGAAGGGGCGTCCGGCCCGGCCGCCGCACCGTCCCAGGCCCCCGGCGGGTCCGGCGCGCCCGGCGGGTCCGGCGCGCCCGGCCCCTCGCGGGCCGGCTCCGCGCCGGCGGGCGACCCCGAGGCGTACCGCAGATGGGGTCTGGACCGGCCGCTGGACCGGCCGCCGCCCCCGCCCGCTGCCAAACCGCCGCTCGTCCTGGAGGAGCCGTCCGAGGAGGGTCTGCCGCCGGTGATCCGCCGGGTGCGGACGACCGATCGGGTGGTCTTCCTGACGGTCGACGACGGCATCGAGAAGGATCCGGGCTTCGTGGAGCAGGCCCGCGATCTCGGACTCCCCTTCACCGGCTTCCTCACCGACAACGTGATCGGCGACCGGTACGACTACTTCGACGAGCTCCAGCGGCTCGGCAACCCGATGGAGAACCACACCCTCAACCATCCCAGCCTGGCCGGGCTCGACTACGACACCCAGCGGCAGGAGATCTGCGGCCAGCGGGACAACCTCCGCGACCGCCTCGGCCGCGAGCCGCGGCTGTTCCGTCCGCCCTACGGCGCGTACGACGGGACGACGCTGCGCGCGGCGGCGGACTGCGGGGCGCGGACGGTGGTGCTGTGGCGCGCCGAGATGGAGCCGGGCGGGATGGCCTACCGGTCCGGCGGCGCGCTCCAGCCGGGGGACATCGTGCTCGCGCACTTCCGCGGACCGGAGCAGCTCGAGGGCGCGTCCATGACCGACATGATCACGTCGATGGTCCGGGCGATCCAGGAGCAGGGCTTCACGGTGGCGCGGCTGGAGGACTACGTCTGAGCGGGCCGCGGAGGGGCCGGGCGGGTCCGGCGGCGGGGTGGCGATCGGTGCCCGCCCCCGCATCGCCTGGCACTCTAGTTGACTGAGTGCTAACCGCGTCATAATGTCGAGGCTGGCACTCGGCAGTGTGGAGTGCCAGCCACACAGCGACGGGCAGGTCCGGCACCCGCGACGACGGATCCACCTGGTCGCCACCTCAGACAGTTAACCCCGTGAGATCTCCGAAGGGGGAGGTCGGATCGTGACGACCACCAGCTCCAAGGTTGCCATCAAGCCGCTCGAGGACCGCATCGTGGTGCAGCCGCTCGACGCCGAGCAGACCACGGCTTCCGGTCTGGTCATCCCGGACACCGCCAAGGAGAAGCCCCAGGAGGGCGTCGTCCTGGCCGTGGGCCCGGGCCGCTTCGAGGAAGGCAACCGTCTTCCGCTCGACGTCGCCGTCGGTGACGTCGTGCTCTACAGCAAGTACGGCGGCACCGAGGTGAAGTACAACGGCGAGGAGTACCTCGTCCTCTCGGCTCGCGACGTCCTCGCGATCGTCGAGAAGTAATCACCGAAGATTTGCCTATGAGCCGCGTCCCGGTGCCCGTGTCACAGATACCCGGGGTCGGGACGCGGTTCGTTTGAGAGGACATACGCAACTCATGGCGAAGATCCTGAAGTTCGACGAGGACGCCCGTCGCGCCCTCGAGCGCGGCGTCAACAAGCTGGCGGACACGGTCAAGGTCACCATCGGCCCCCGCGGCCGCAACGTGGTCATCGACAAGAAGTTCGGTGCCCCGACCATCACCAACGACGGTGTCACCATCGCCCGTGAGGTCGAGGTCGAGGACCCGTACGAGAACCTGGGCGCCCAGCTCGTCAAGGAGGTGGCGACCAAGACCAACGACATCGCGGGTGACGGCACCACCACCGCCACCGTGCTGGCCCAGGCGCTGGTCCGCGAGGGCCTGCGCAACGTGGCCGCCGGTGCCTCCCCGGCCGCCCTGAAGAAGGGCATCGACGCCGCGGTCAAGGCCGTCTCCGACGACCTCCTGGCCACCGCCCGCCCGATCGACTCCAAGTCCGACATCGCCGCCGTGGCCGCGCTGTCCGCCCAGGACAAGCAGGTCGGCGAGCTGATCGCCGAGGCGATGGACAAGGTCGGCAAGGACGGTGTCATCACCGTCGAGGAGTCCAACACCTTCGGCCTGGAGCTCGACTTCACCGAGGGCATGGCCTTCGACAAGGGCTACCTCTCGCCCTACATGGTGACCGACCAGGAGCGTATGGAGGCCGTCCTCGACGACCCGTACATCCTGATCCACCAGGGCAAGATCGGCTCGATCCAGGACCTGCTGCCGCTGCTGGAGAAGGTCATCCAGGCCGGCGCCAGCAAGCCGCTGCTGATCATCGCCGAGGACGTGGAGGGCGAGGCCCTGTCCACCCTCGTCGTCAACAAGATCCGTGGCACCTTCAACGCCGTCGCGGTGAAGGCCCCGGGCTTCGGCGACCGCCGCAAGGCGATGCTCGGTGACATGGCGACCCTCACCGGCGCCACCGTCATCGCCGAAGAGGTCGGCCTCAAGCTGGACCAGGCCGGTCTGGACGTGCTGGGCACCGCCCGCCGCGTGACCGTCACCAAGGACGACACCACCATCGTCGACGGTGGCGGCAAGGCCGAGGACGTCTCCGGCCGGATCGCCCAGATCAAGGCCGAGATCGAGACCACGGACTCCGACTGGGACCGCGAGAAGCTCCAGGAGCGTCTGGCGAAGCTGGCCGGCGGTGTCTGCGTGATCCGCGTGGGCGCGGCCACCGAGGTCGAGCTCAAGGAGAAGAAGCACCGTCTGGAGGACGCCATCTCCGCGACCCGCGCCGCGGTCGAGGAAGGCATCGTCTCCGGTGGTGGCTCCGCCCTGGTGCACGCCGCCAAGGTGCTCGAGGGCAACCTCGGCCTGGACGGCGACGAGGCCACCGGTGTCGCCGTGGTCCGCCGCGCCTCGGTCGAGCCGCTGCGCTGGATCGCCGAGAACGCCGGTCTCGAGGGCTACGTCATCACCTCGAAGGTCGCCGAGCTCGAGAAGGGCCACGGCTACAACGCCGCCACCGAGGAGTACGGCGACCTGGTGAAGGCCGGCGTCATCGACCCGGTCAAGGTCACCCGCTCCGCGCTGGAGAACGCGGCCTCGATCGCCTCGCTGCTGCTCACCACCGAGACCCTGGTGGTCGAGAAGCCGGCCGAGGAAGAGGCCGAGGCCGGCCACGGCCACGGTCACGCGCACTGACGCGAGCCCGACGCCACGAAGGCGCGGCCATCCCGGGAGGGGTGGCCGCGCCTTCGCGCTGTGCGGTGACCGCTGAGGCGACTGCCGGCCGGTGGACCACCGGCCCGGTGGACTACCGGCGCGCGTAGTTGCGGCCGACCCGGGAGGAGACCGCCGACACCGCCGCCCTCGGGACCAGCTTCGCCAGCCCCGTCATCGTCTTGTAGCGCGGGTCCGGGATGGACAGCGACTTCCCGCGCGAGAGGTCCTTCAGCGCCGACGCGACCAGCTTGTCCGCGTCCAGCCACATCCAGCTCGGCACGCTGTCCGGCTTGATCCCCGCCCGCGCGTGGAACTCCGTGCGTACGAAGCCGGGGCACAGCGCCATCAGCCGGACGCCCGAACTCGCCAGGTCCTTCGCCGCGCCCTGGGTGAACTGCACCACCCACGCCTTGCTCGCGCCGTAGGTCCCGCGCGGGAAGAACGCCGCGATCGACGCCACGTTGATCACCCCGCCGCGACCCCGGTCGCGCATCGTCCCGCAGGCCGCACTGGTGAGCCGGAGCACCGCCTCGCAGTGGAGCCTCAGCATCCGCAGCTCGTCGGTGAGCGGCACCTCCAGATAACGGCCGCGGTGTCCGAACCCGGCGTTGTTGACGAGCAGATCGACCGGGTGGGTGCGGTCCTCCAGCCGGGCCTCGACCGCCGCGATACCCGCCTCCTCGGACAGGTCGGCCCGCAGCACCTCGACCTCCACCCCGTGCCGGTCGTGCAGGTCCGCCGCCTGGTCGCGCAGCCGCTTCTCGTCACGGGCGACGAGCACGAGGCTGTGCCCGTCGGCGGCGAGCCGGCTCGCGAAGGCGGCGCCGATGCCCGCGGTGGTTCCGGTGATCAGTGCAGTCGTCATAGCCGCACGTTATCGGCCGCGGCGGGAGATCCCGGTCCGGGTCCAAGGGACGCTTATGCTCAAAGACATGATCGAGGCCCGTCACCTCCGAGTGCTGCGCGCGGTGGCCGCCACCGGTTCCTTCTCCGCGGCGGCGCGTGAGCTGGGCTGCACCCAGCCCGCGGTCAGCCAGCAGATGAAGGCCCTGGAGGGCGCCGCGGGCACCCCGTTGCTGATCCGCACCGGCCGGGAGATGCGGCTGACCGAGGCGGGTGAGGCCCTGGTGCGGCACGCCGCGGGGATCCTGGCCGGGCTGACCGCCGCCGAGGAGGAGGTCGCGGCGATCGCCGGGCTGCGGGCGGGCCGGGTGCGGCTGGTGTCGTTCCCCAGCGGCAGTTCCACGCTGGTGCCGACGGCGCTCGCCGGGATGCGCGCCGCCCACCCCGGGACCCGGGTCTCGCTGGTGGAGGCCGAACCGCCGCGCTCGGTGGAGATGCTCCGGGCCGGTGACTGCGAGATCGCCGTGGCCTTCCGCTATCCGCAGGCCGATGACGCGGCGGAGGCGGGTGGCGGCTGGGAGGACCTGGTGGCCCGGCCGCTGCTGAGCGACCGGCTGGTGGTCGTGGTCCCGCGGGAGCACCGGCTGGCAGGGGCCGGGACGGTGGGGATGGCGGAGCTGGCGGAGGAGCCGTGGATCGCGGGCTGTCCGCGCTGCCGCCGTCATCTGGTGGAGGTCTGCGAGTCCGAGGGCTTCACACCGCGGATCGACTTCGCGACGGACGACTATCCGGCGGTGATCGGGTTGGTGGCGGCCGGGCTCGGGGTCGCGGTGCTGCCGGAGCTGGCGCTGGAGTCGGTGCGCGCCAAGGGCGCGGTGACGCTGGAGGTCAAGCCCGCGGTGCGGCGCGAGGTGGTGGCGCTGACACTGCCGGACCTGGCGCGGGTGCCCGCGGTGGCGGCCACGCTGGACCGGCTGGAGTCCGCGGCGCGCCGCTGAGGTCCGCTGCGCGGATGGAACGTTTCTTCTGTCAATCGGCCCCGGAATCCGGTCAGGATCCGGGGGGCCCTGACGAGGCGGCCACCGCGCGGTGCCGCGCCCGCCCCATGAGCTCCTCGCGCTCGTCCTCGGTCAGTCCGCCCCACACGCCGTACGGCTCGCGTACGGCGAGTGCGTGAGCCGCGCACTGCGCCCGTACCGGGCAGCGCATGCACACCTCTTTCGCCGACATCTCCCGCGCGCTGCGGGCAGCGCCGCGCTCTCCCTCCGGGTGGAAGAACAGCGAGCTGTCGACCCCGCGACACGCGGCCAGGAGCTGCCAGTCCCACAGGTCGGCGTTCGGACCGGGAAGACGGGAGAAATCTGCCATTGCCTTATCTCCTCGAAGCGATCGACTGCGGACGCTGTGTCCTGGGTTGTGCACCTACGGTGTAAGTAGATGTAAATATGACTCATTGCGAATCTAGCCACACAGGTCGGCAAATTGGAAGCAAGGTCGCCAAATGCCACCGAAGGGGATGACCTGGGGGAGACCGATGGGGGAGAGGCGCTGGCGCGCGACAGGCGCGATGAAGCAGCTCTGTATCCGAGCCCTCACGTAGAGTGTCGAAGGTGGCCGCCGAACCCCGTAACTCTTTCGGGTGACCGTCGTTGAGAGTGCGGAGGCGGTTGATGGGTAAAGCTCTCGGACAGATATCCGGGGCTGTCAATCGCTCAGGTGACGATATGTACCAGCCTGGAGGCTCAAGGTGACGCGCATCAGCTGCGGAGGACGGCCATGACATCCGTCCTCGTCTGCGACGACTCCCCGCTTGCCCGAGAGGCGCTGCGCCGCGCGGTGGCGACCGTGCCCGGTGTCGAGCGTGTGACGACAGCGGCCAACGGCGAGGAAGTCCTCCGCCGCTGGGGTGCCGACCGCTCGGACCTGATCCTGATGGACGTACGGATGCCCGGTCTCGGCGGAGTCGAGACCGTGCGGCGGCTGCTGTCCGCCGACCCCGGCGCCCGGATCATCATGCTCACGGTGGCCGAGGATCTCGATGGAGTGGCGCTGGCGGTGGCCGCCGGTGCCCGTGGCTATCTGCACAAGGACGCCTCGCGCGCCGAGCTGCGGGCCACCGTGACCCAGGCGCTGGCCGACCCCACGTGGCGGCTGGCGCCGAGGCGGCTGCGGTCCGCCGAGATGGGCGCGGCCCCGACCCTCACCGCCCGGGAGATCCAGGTGCTGGAGGGCATGAGCCACGGCCGCTCCAACGCGGAGATCGGCCGTGAGCTGTTCCTCTCCGAGGACACGGTCAAGACGCACGCGCGGCGGCTCTTCAAGAAGCTCGGCGCTTCGGACCGGGCCCATGCCGTGGCCCTCGGATTCCGCTGGGGGCTGGTCCGCTAGCGGACCAGCCCGTATCGACGTGCAGCGCAGCGGGGGCGCGACGGTCCCCGCCCGCCTGGTGGCGGGCGGGGCGAGAGCGTGTGCGGCGGCCGCTGTGGCGGCGGCTTGTATCAGTTCCCCGCGCGATGCCGCATCCTTGGTGGTGTGGAGTTCCTCGGGGACGAGTCGGTCGGGCGTGAGGGGAGAGCGCAGGACGTGACGACAGCCGGCGCACCTGCTCATAACGCTTCAGCGCACAACCAAGGACGCGGTGCCACGGAGCCTCCGGGCCCAAGGCACCATGGACGGATGCGCGACGACGAGAGGCCAGGGGCCCCCACGGGCGGTGCCCCGGCGGCCACGGGGCCGATCGGCGCCCTGGTCGGGCGCGCCGTCGAAGGGGATGAGCAGGCCACCCATGACCTGCTCGCCCATGTGCACCCGCTGGCCTTGCGCTACTGCCGTACGCGGCTGTCCAGGCTGCCCGGGGACGCCCGGCATTTCGTGGACGACCTCGCGCAGGAGGTCTGTCTCGCGGTGCTCTGCGCGCTGCCGCGCTACCGCGACACCGGCAAGCCCTTCGAGGCGTTCGTCGTGGCCATCGCCGCGCACAAGGTCGCCGATCTCCAGCGCGCCGCCATGCGGCACCCGGGGAGCACCGCCGTGCCCTCGGACGAGATGCCGGAGCAGCCGGACGACTCCCTGGGGCCCGAGGAGCGGGCGCTGCTCAGCAGTGACGCGGAGTGGGCCAAGAAGCTGCTCGCCAATCTCCCGGAGAACCAGCGCGAGCTGGTGCTGCTCCGGGTCGCGGTCGGGCTGACCGCCGAGGAGACCGGACAGATGCTCGGGATGTCGCCCGGAGCGGTACGGGTCGCACAGCACCGGGCCCTCAGCAGGCTGCGCGCGCTCGCCGAGCAGTGACCGCGCGCCCGCTCTGATCAGCGGCATTGTGCGGGTGCGCACACTTGTCCACAGGGCGGGATGGGGCACCCGGGATGGCCGTTAGCATGGGAGTCCGCGCTGGGGCAAGACCATTGGAAGGGTGTCATGACTGACAACGTCGACGGAGTGCCTGAGAAGTTCGCGATGCTCGGGCTGACGTACGACGACGTGCTGCTGCTGCCGGGCGCCTCCGAGGTGCTGCCGAACGCGGTCGACACCTCGTCCAGGGTCTCGCGGAACGTCCGGGTGAACATCCCGCTGCTGTCCGCCGCCATGGACAAGGTGACCGAGTCCCGGATGGCCATCGCCATGGCCCGGCAGGGCGGCGCGGGCGTGCTGCACCGCAATTTGTCCATCGAGGACCAGGCGAACCAGGTGGACCTGGTCAAGCGCTCCGAGTCCGGCATGGTGACCGACCCGATCACCGTCCGCCCGGACGCCACCCTCCATGAGGCGGACGCGCTGTGCGCGAAGTTCCGCATCAGCGGTGTCCCGGTGACCGATGCGGCGGGCAAGCTGCTCGGCATCGTCACCAACCGGGACATGGCCTTCGAGGTGGACCGCGGCCGTCAGGTCCGCGAGGTGATGACCCCGATGCCGCTGGTCACCGGCAAGGTGGGGATCTCCGGCGAGGACGCGATGCAGCTCCTGCGCCGCCACAAGATCGAGAAGCTGCCGCTGGTGGACGACGCCGGGGTGCTCAAGGGTCTGATCACGGTCAAGGACTTCGTCAAGGCCGAGCAGTACCCGAACGCCGCCAAGGACGCCGAGGGCCGGCTGGTCGTGGGCGCGGCCGTGGGCGTCGGCGACGAGGCGTACGACCGGGCCCAGGCGCTGGTCGAGGCCGGGGCCGACTTCCTGGTGGTGGACAGTGCCCATGGGCACAGCCGGGGCATCCTCGACATGATCGCCAAGGTGAAGTCCAATGTCTCCGTCGATGTGGTGGGCGGAAATGTCGCCACCCGGGACGGCGCCCAGGCGCTGATCGACGCCGGGGTGGACGGGGTGAAGGTCGGCGTCGGTCCGGGCTCCATCTGCACCACCCGCGTGGTCGCGGGTATCGGTGTGCCCCAGGTGACCGCGATCTACGAGGCCGCGCGGGCGTGCCACGCGGCCGGTGTGCCGCTCATCGGTGACGGCGGGCTCCAGTTCTCCGGTGACATCGCCAAGGCCATCGCCGCCGGCGCGGACACGGTGATGCTGGGCAGCCTGCTGGCCGGGTGCGAGGAGTCGCCGGGCGAGATGGTCTTCATCAACGGCAAGCAGTTCAAGTCCTACCGGGGCATGGGCTCGCTGGGCGCGATGCAGTCGCGCGGCCAGGGCCGGTCGTACTCCAAGGACCGCTACTTCCAGGACAACGTGCTCTCCGAGGACAAGCTGGTGCCCGAGGGCATCGAGGGCCAGGTGCCCTACCGCGGTCCGCTGGGCTCCGTCGCCCATCAGCTCGTGGGCGGTCTGCGGGCGTCCATGGGCTATGTCGGCTCGGCCGATGTGGCGGAGCTGAAGGACAAGGGCCGCTTCGTGCGGATCACCGCGGCCGGTCTCAAGGAGAGCCACCCGCACGACATCCAGATGACCACCGAGGCGCCGAACTACTCCGGCCGTTGATGCCCGTACCCCGCGCGACCCCGGGCCACGGGGTCCGTGCGGGGGACAGGGATACTGGTACGGCAGATTCAGGCAGCGAAAGGCACCCACGTGACTGAGATCGAGATCGGGCGCGGCAAGCGCGGCCGCAGGGCGTATGCGTTCGACGACATCGCCGTCGTGCCGAGTCGTCGTACCCGGGACCCGAAGGAGGTCTCGATCGCCTGGCAGATCGACGCCTACCGCTTCGAGCTGCCGTTCCTGGCCGCGCCGATGGATTCGGTGGTCTCCCCGCAGACCGCGATCCGCATCGGTGAGCTGGGCGGTCTGGGCGTTCTCAACCTCGAGGGGCTGTGGACCCGCTACGAGGACCCCGAGCCGCTGCTGGCGGAGATCGCCGAGCTGGACGAGGACACCGCCACCCGCCGGCTGCAGGAGGTCTACGCCGAGCCGATCAAGGAAGAGCTGATCGGCCAGCGCCTCAAGGAGGTGCGTGACGCGGGCGTGGTGACCGCCGCCGCCCTGTCGCCGCAGCGCACCGCACAGTTCTCCAAGGCCGTGGTGGACGCCGGGGTCGACATCTTCGTGATCCGCGGGACCACGGTCTCCGCCGAGCATGTCTCGGGCGCCGCCGAGCCGCTGAACCTCAAGCAGTTCATCTATGAGCTCGATGTGCCGGTGATCGTGGGCGGTTGTGCCACCTACACCGCGGCGCTGCACCTGATGCGCACCGGTGCGGCCGGTGTGCTGGTCGGCTTCGGCGGCGGTGCCGCGCACACCACCCGTAATGTGCTGGGCATCCAGGTGCCGATGGCCACCGCGGTGGCCGATGTCGCCGCCGCCCGCCGGGACTACATGGACGAGTCCGGTGGCCGCTATGTGCATGTGATCGCCGACGGCGGTGTGGGCTGGTCCGGCGATCTGCCGAAGGCCATCGCCTGTGGTGCGGACGCGGTGATGATGGGTTCGCCGCTGGCCCGTGCCACCGACGCGCCCGGCCGCGGTCACCACTGGGGCATGGAGGCCGTCCATGACGAGGTGCCGCGCGGCAAGCGGATGAACCTGGGCGCGGTGGGCACCACCGAGGAGGTCCTGCTCGGCCCCTCGCACACCCCGGACGGTTCGATGAACTTCTTCGGCGCGCTGCGCCGGGCGATGGCCACCACCGGCTACTCGGAGCTCAAGGAGTTCCAGCGGGTCGAGGTCACCGTCGCGCCCTCGCAGCACGACAACCGCTGAGCGTTCCCAGAGGTTCCACAGCATGGGGAAGGCCCCGACCGCATCGCGGTCGGGGCCTTCCTTTGTGCGTGGTGTGCCGTGGGCGTCAGCGGTTGCTGAGGCGGAAGGCGGAACCGATGGCGGCGACCGGAGCGAGCGCCATGAAGATGTAGGTCACCGCGTCCGAGTCCTCCTTCCAGGCATCGAGGATGCTGCTGTCCGGGGCGGACGGCACCAGCGGCTCGGTGATGTGGTTGAAGAAGATCTCCAGCGCGGAGGTGTGCTCGATCCCGGCCGCCTCGAGCTGCGCGGCGGGCATCTTGTCCAGCAGGTCGGCCATGATCATGGAGTAGCCGAGGAGTTCACCCATGAAGACGGCGGCCAGCGCGAGCACCGCGCCGACGACCCACAGGCCCACGTTGCGGCCGCCGAACTTGGCGACGACGAAGCCGATCAGACCACCGAGCGCGACACCGGCGTAGGCGAACTGGGTCACCTCCACCTCCGCGCCGTCCGTGTCGGCCATCGCGCTCAGCAGGAACGCGTAGAGGAAGGCGCCCACGAGCGCGGCGACCACGGCGGCACCGACGGCCAGCAGCGCGTTGCCCTGGGGGCCCTGCGGCGCCGGCGGCGGGAAGCCGCCGCCGAACTGCGGCTGCGGAGCGCCGTACTGGGGCTGCTGCGGAGCGCCACCGTACTGCGGCTGCTGCGGCTGCTGCGGGTAGCCGTACCCGGCCGGCTGCTGGGGCTGCTGCGGCGGCTGCTGAGGCTGCTGCCAGTTCTGGCTCATGGAGATCCCCCGGGGATGAAGGTGGAAATCCGCGTTCCGGGGACAGCCTTGACCTGCGGTGTGGTGGGCTGGGAACGCGGACGAATAGTTCGCGCCATTAAACTAACAGCAGGGCATGACAACGGGACAAGTTGTGTCTGGGGTCCGTGACATGGCTGGGACCGGAAGGAGACACGGCGCCCGGCATATCTGGACAACCCGGGTGCTTCCCGGTGATCCTTTTCGCTACGAGATAACTTTCCGTACCTGTAACGGCGGAGAGTTCCGTGTCGTTCCGCACCGGGGCCTCTCGTAAATCGGCCACCCGACCGAAGTGGTCGACCGGGGTATCCGCCGTAGCCCGGAAACTCTCCCCCTCATCTGCGTCGCGATGCCGATCAGTTGCGCGACGAACGCGCGGACCGCGGCGCGCGGTACGCCGATTGTTTCCCCGGAGATCCGCGCTCCCCGCGGTCCGCGCAGACGCTCCCGGTGGGTCCACGGTGGGGAGTGCCGACAGGACAGAATCCGGCATAAGCAATAATGTCAACTTATGGCGCAGAACAAGTCGTTCACAGGACGAGACATGGGCATCGACCTGGGCACCGCGAACACGCTGGTGTACGTCCGGGGCAAGGGCATCGTGCTCAACGAGCCGTCGGTCGTGGCCGTCAACACGGTCGACGGCAATGTGCTGTCGGTCGGTTCGGCGGCGAAGGAGACCATGGGTCGGACCCCGACGAACATCGTCGCCGTCCGGCCGCTGCGTGATGGCGTGATCGCCGATTTCGAGATCGCGGAGCGGATGCTCAGGTACTTCATCAAGAAGGTCGCGGGCAGCCGTCGGCTGGCCCGACCCCGTGTGGTGGTCTGTGTGCCCTCCGGTATCACCGGCGTCGAGCGGCGCGCGGTGATGGAGGCCGCGACTCAGGCCGGTGCGCGTCAAGTGCACCTGGTCGAGGAGCCGATCGCGGCGGCGATCGGCGCCGGGCTGCCGGTGAGCGAGCCGACCGGCTGCATGGTGGTGGACGTCGGCGGCGGGACCACCGAGGTCGCGGTCGTCTCCCTGGGCGGCATCGTCACCGCCCGCTCGGTCCGGGTGGCGGGTGACGCCATGGACACCGCGATCACCGCGTATGTGAAGAAGCACTACGCGCTGGCGATCGGTGAACGGACCGCGGAGGAGATCAAGGTGAGCATCGGCTCGGCGGCGCCGGGCGGTACGCTCCCGGCGCCGCGCCCCGGGGGCGCCGTCCGGCAGTCCGAGCGGAACGTGGAGGTCGTCCTCCCGGGTGACAGCGGCGATCCCGAGGACACCCAGGCGCTGTTGCCGCCGGACCGCTGCACCATCCGCGGCCGTGACCAAGTCACCGGTCTCCCCAAGGTGCTGGAACTGACCGCGGAGGAGGTACGGCACGCACTCGGCGAACCGGTGGACAGCATCGTGGCGGCGGTCCGCTCCACGCTGGACGAGACCCCACCGGAGCTCGCGGGCGACATCATGGACCGCGGCATCGTGCTGACCGGCGGCGGTGCCATGCTGCGTGGGCTGGACGTCCGGCTGAGCCGTGAGTTGGACATCCCGGTGCTGGTGGCCGACGACCCGCTGGACTGCGTGGCCATCGGCACCGGCCGCTGTGTGGAGGACTTCGCCTCTCTGCGGACCGCCATGGAGGCGCGCCCCCGCCGCCTCGACACCGTCCGGGTCTGACGGCCCGTACGGGCCCCGTGGCCCGTACACCGCCGGGCCCGGCGCCCCGTCCCCCCGGTCCGCCTCGTCGCCGTCCGGCGTCCCGCCGCGTCCCGCAGGCCCCCGGCCGGGGTGTCCGGGCGTGCGGCGGTGCGGTGGCCGTGGTGGGCTGGTGGCACCGCGTCCCGAGCGGCGCGGGCGGACGGGAGGTGCGGGCGTCGAGGTGACGGCAGTCCTGCGCGGGGCACACGGACGGGCGGTCGGCGTGGCCGTCGCCGTCCTGGCCGCGCTGGTCACCGTCCTGTCCTCCGCCGTCGCACTGTCCACCGGACCCGAACGATCCCCCGGACCCGGACGGCCCGCCGGACCTGGACGACCCGACGGACCACGGTCCGTCAGCCGGGTGTCGTATCCGACCTCCGTCGAACTGGAGTCGCTGAACCCCTCGGTGGTGCGGCAGGGCGGGGAGCTGAGGATCAGCGGAACCGTCACCAACACCTCCGGCCGCCGGATCGGCGCCGGCCGCCTCGGTGTGCGGATCGGGGCGCACGGGGCGATCGACACCCGCGGCGGGCTCGCTGCCGTGGCCGGACGCACCGTCCTGGGCCGCGCCGACGGCCCGTCCGTACCGGACCGCACGGCCGGGGTCGCCGCCCTCGCGCCCGGCGCCGCGCACCGCTTCCAGATCACCGTGCCCGTACCGGACCTGGGCCTCGACGGGCCCGGGGCGTTCGCGCTCACCGTGGACCTCTCCCATGAGGACGGCACGGTCCTCGGGCTGACACGCGATTACCTCTGCGCCTATCCCGACGGCACCGGTCTGGAGCCGCTGCACACCACCGTCCTGTGGCCGATCACCGATGTCCCGCATATGGAGGCGCTGACCCAGCGCACCTCCGACCGGGCGCTGCCGGTGTTCCGCGACGACGCGCTGAGGTCGTCCCTCGGCCCCGGCGGACGGCTGCGGCGGCTGGTCGAGGCGGGCCGGGACCAGCCGGTGACCTGGGTGATCGACCCCGATCTCATCGTCCAGGCGCAGGCCATGGCCGACGGCTACCGGGTGGCCAGGACCCCCGGCGGCACCGATCCGCAGGACGCCACCGAGGGCGAGGGCGGCGACGCGGCCGCGGACTGGCTGGCCGCGCTGCGCAAGGCGGTCCACGGCCGGGACGTCATCGCGCTGCCGTACGCGGACCCGGATCTGGCCTCCCTCGCCCGCGGCGGTGACGAGTCGCTGGCCGGGCTGTTGCGGCGGTCGTCCCGGGCGGGCCGGACGGTCGTGGACCGGGCGCTGGACACCCGTGCCCGCGCCGATGTGGCCTGGCCCGCGGGCGGCGCCGTGGACGACGCGATCGCCGCGTACACCCGGCGGCTGGGCCTGGGCACGGTGCTGGCCTCCGGCGGCACGGTCGGCCCGTCCGCCGCGCTGGTCGCCGGGGGCGCGACGGACGACGGCGGCGTGGCGCTCGGCGGCGGGACCACCGCGCTCACCTATGACACCACCATCGCCGCGCTGCTCTCACAGGGCTCACAGGGCTCACAGGGCTCCCGCGGCGAGTCCGCGTCCGGAGCGGCCGCCGGGCTGCGGCTGCGGCAGCGGCTGCTCGCCGAGACGCTGACGGCCGTACGGGAACTGCCGTACGCCCGCCGCGACCTGGTGGTGGTGCCACCGCGCCGGATGCCCGCAGCGACCGCGGACGTCCTGCTCGGGGCGCTCGCCGACGGCCAGAAGGCGGGCTGGCTGGAGCCCACCCGGTTCGAGGTGGCCCTGCGCGAACCGGAGCCGGGCGAGGTGCGGGCTTACGACGGCTATCCGGTGGGCTTGCGCGCCTCGGAGCTGCCGCCCGCCCGGCTCGCGGCCGTCGCCCGGGACCGGCGGCGGCTGCGCGCGCTGGCGAAGGTGCTGTCGGACGCCCGGGCCACCACCGCCTCCGTACGGGCCGCGATGGCCCGTTCCCTGTCGACCGCCTGGCGCGGTGACGCATCGGGCGGCGACGCCTACCAGCGGGGCGTGGCGCGCTATCTGACCGCCTCGATGGGCTCGGTGCGGCTGGTGCCCAAGGCGAAGGTGGTGGTGGCCGGGGGTACGGCGGTCATCCCGGTCACCGTCGACAACGGACTTCAGCAGGACCTCACCGGGGTCGAACTGCGGGTGCTCTCCAGCCGTCCGGAGCGGCTGAACACCCTGGACCGCTCGGTGCGGGTCCGGGCGGACCGGGCGGTGAGCCGGACGGTGCGGGTCCGGGTGAGCGCGTACGCCAACGGACCGGTGCGGCTGACCGCCCGGCTCCACACCACCGCGGACGGCAGGCCCTGGGGCGAGCCGATGACATTCACCGCGGATGTGCGGTCGGTGCCGTCGGGGGCCATCGCGTTCGTCGGCGGCGGGGTGCTGCTGATCGTGCTGGCCGCGACGGTCCGGCTGCGGCGCGCGCGCAGGACGTGAGCCGACGGCCGCGTCCGGCCCCCTGGCGGTATGGGGCCGGGGCCGTACAGTGGGGCGGTTTCCGACACGCCGCATGCCGTCATCCGCGTCGTCCGGCGTGACTGCCGTGAACAGCAGCAATGAGCCGTGAAGGCCGTGAAGCCGTGGAGGTTGCCGCATGACCATCGAGGTCCGCAAGCGCACCGGCCGGAGACCCGGCGCGACGGAGAGTCGCGACACCATCCTGGGGGTGGCCCAGCGGATGTTCGCGGAGGGCGGTTTCGACGGTGCCTCGGTGCGGTCGATCGCCAGGGCCGCGGGGGTCGACGCCGCCCTGGTCCACCACTTCTTCGCCTCCAAGGAGGGTCTGTTCGCCGCCTGTATGCGGGACGCGATGCGCCCGGAGCTGCTGCTCGGGCCGGTCCTGGACGGCGGGGTGGAGGAGCTGGGGGAACGGCTGGTCCGGGCCTTCCTGCGGTTATGGGAGGAGGAACCCACCCGGGCCAAGCTGCTGTCGATCCTGCGCTCGGCGGTCTCGCACCCGGCGTCGGCGCGGACCGTGCGCGGATTCATCGCCCGTGAGGTGCTGGGCCGGGTGGCCGAGCGGGCGGGCGGACCGCGCCCGGAGGTACGGGCCGGACTGATCGGCTCCCAGCTCGTGGGGCTCGCGCTCACCCGCTATGTCCTGGAGATACAGCCGCTGGCCTCGCTGGACCGGGAGGTGGTGGTGGACACGGTCGGGGCCACGGTCCAGCGGTATCTGACGGAGGAGCTGCCGGGCGTGGCGTAGCCGGGCCGCCACGGACCGGGGGCGGGGCGCGCACCTCGGCGGGGCGGACGGTTCCGCCGTCCGCCCCCGGCCGTGGCGCCCCGCTGTCAGAGCCGGTGTGCGGTGCCCGCCGGGCTCGCCCCCCGGGTGTCCAGCAGCAGTTGGGCCTTCACCGCGAGCCCTTGCAGGTCGTACGCCCGGTGGTGTTGCAGCAGCACGGTGAGGTCCGCGTCGGCCGCCGTCTCGTACAGCCCGTCCGCGCGCTCCACCCGCTGCCCCCGCACCCGCCACTGCGGTACGTAGGGGTCGTGGTAGCTGATCTCGGCGCCCAGGTCCATCAGCCGGGACGCGATCTCCCGGGCGGGCGAACCCTCCTCGTCGGCGATATCGGGCTTGTAGCCGACGCCCAGCAGCAGGACCCGGGCGCCGCGCGCGGACTTGCCGTACTCGTTGAGCAGGGCCGTGCAGCGCTGGGTGACATAGCGCGGCATCCGCCCGTTGACCGCCTGCGCCAGCTCGACCATCCGCAGCGGGAGCCCGAGGCCGCGCTGCTGATAGGCCATGTGGTCGTGGTCGACGGCCACCCCGTGGCCGCCGACGCCCGGCCCGGGGCGGAACGCCTGGAAGCCGAAGGGTTTGGTCTCGGCGCAGCGCACCACGTCCCACAGGTCCACGCCCAGGTCGTGGCAGTACACCGCCATCTCGTTGACCAGGGCGATGTTGACGTGGCGGTAGTTGGTCTCCAGGACCTTCACGGTCTCCGCCTCGCGGGGGCCGCGGGCGCGCACCACCTTCTCGGTGAACCGGCCGTAGAAGGCGGCGGCGGCCTCGGTGCAGGCGGGGGTGAGGCCGCCGATCACCTTGGGGGTGTTGGCCGGGCCGTGGGCGCGGTTGCCGGGGTCGAGGCGGCAGGGGGAGTAGGCCAGGTGGAAGTCGCGTCCGGCCAGCAGTCCGGACCCCCGCTCCAGAACCGGACGCAGGAATTCCTCGGTGGTGCCGGGGTACACGGTGGATTCCAGCAGGACAGTGGTGTGCGGCCGCAGCCGTGCCGCGAGCGTACGGGCCGCTTCGGCGACCGCCGTCAGGTCCAGCTTGCGGTCCTCGCCCAGCGGGGTCGGGGCGCAGATCACCGCGGTACGGACCCGGCCCAGCTCGGCGGGGTCGGCGGTGACCTGGAAGCCACCGGCGGCCATCCGGCGCAGATCGGCGGTGGACAGCCGGCCGTCCCCGGCCCCGGAGGGCAGCCGGCCGGCCCGCAGATCGGCGATCAGACGCGGATCGGGGTCGTAGCCGACGGTGCGGATGGCGGCGGCGGTGGCGGCCTGGGCGAGGGGGAGACCGAGATGGCCGAGTCCGATGACGGCGAGATCTGCGGGCATGACTGCGAGCCGTCCTTCCCGAGGTGATTCCGGATGGCGCAAAGGCAGACTAAGCGGAAATATGACTCGTATTCAGTATTGGTGGGGGGTGTTGGCCCGGTGTTGCGGCAGTGGGTGGAGCAGCGCCATGGCACGGCGAGGAGAAAGCCAGGAAAATCTCTGCACGTGCGACGTGATGTCGATCACAACGGGAGGCAGCGGTGAGGACACCGGCACTGGGACCGGCCGAGCGCGGCGAGGCGTTGGCCCGGATGGCGGACCGTGAGCTGGATGTGCTGGTCGTGGGCAGCGGGGTGGTCGGCGCGGGTACCGCGCTGGACGCCGCGACCCGCGGTCTGGAGACCGGTCTGGTCGAGGCCCGCGACTGGGCCTCGGGCACCTCCAGCCGGTCCAGCAAACTGGTCCACGGGGGCTTGCGCTATCTGGAGATGCTGGACTTCGCCCTCGTCAGAGAGGCCCTGAAGGAGCGCGGACTGCTGCTGGAGCGGATCGCCCCGCATCTGGTGAAGCCGGTGCCGTTCCTCTACCCGCTCAAGCACCGGGGCTGGGAGCGGCTGTACGCGGGGGCGGGGGTCGCGCTCTACGACGCGATGTCGGTCTCCTCCGGACACGGCCGCGGACTGCCCGTCCACCGTCATCTGACCCGGACCAAGGCGCTGCGGGTGGCTCCCTGCCTGCGTAAGGACGCCCTGGTCGGGGCGTTGCAGTACTACGACGCCCAGGTGGACGACGCCCGCTTCGTCACCGCCCTGGTGCGGACGGCCGCCCGCTACGGCGCCCACGTCGCCAACCGGGCACGGGTGGTCGGCGTGCTGAGGGAGGGAGCGCGGGTGGTCGGCGCCCGGGTGCACGATCTGGAGCAGGGCGGTGAGTTCGAGGTGCGCGCCCGTCAGGTGGTGAACGCCAGCGGGGTGTGGACGGACGAGACCCAGGCGCTGATCGGTGAGCGCGGCCAGTTCCACGTCCGCGCGTCCAAGGGGATCCACCTCGTGGTGCCCCGGGACCGGATCCACTCCACCACTGGGCTGATCCTGCGCACCGAGAAGAGCGTGCTGTTCGTGATCCCCTGGGGCCGCCACTGGATCGTCGGCACCACCGACACCGACTGGGACCTGGACAAGGCCCATCCGGCCGCCTCCAGCGCCGATATCGACTACCTGCTGGAGCATGTCAACGAGGTGCTCGCGGTACCGCTCACCCGCGATGACGTGGAGGGCGTCTACGCCGGACTGCGCCCGCTGCTGGCCGGGGAGTCCGACGCGACCAGCAAGCTCTCGCGCGAGCACACGGTGGCCCATCCCGTACCGGGCATGGTGGTGGTCGCGGGCGGCAAGTACACCACCTACCGGGTGATGGCCAAGGACGCGGTGGACGAGGCGGTGCACGGTCTCGACCGCCGGGTCGGGCCGTGCGTGACCGAGGAGGTGCCGCTCGTCGGCGCCGTGGGCTACAAGGCGCTGTGGAACGCACGGGCCCGGATCGCCCGCCGCTCCGGGCTCCATGTGGCCCGGGTGGAGCATCTGCTCAACCGCTACGGCGCGCTGGCCGACGAGGTGCTGGAGCTGATCGCCCAGGACCCCTCCCTCGGCGAACCGCTCCAGGGCGCCGACGACTATCTGCGCGCCGAGGCCGTCTACGCCGCCTCCCACGAGGGCGCCCGCCACCTCGACGACGTACTCACCCGCCGCACCCGTATCTCCATCGAGACCTTCGACCGCGGTACGCGCACCGCGCGCGAGGTGGCCGAGCTGATGGCCGGGGTCCTGGGCTGGGGCCAGGAGCAGATCGACAAGGAGGTCGAGCACTACGAGAAGCGGGTGGAGGCCGAACGCGAGTCGCAGCGGCAGCCGGACGATCTGACGGCCGACGCCGCCCGGCTGGGCGCGCCGGACATCATCCCGCTCTGAGCACGGTGGTCTCACGGCCGGGCCGGGGTGCTGCCCGGCCGCGGCCCGCCGGCTAGGTCCTGTCCTGTCGGTCTTCGTGGATCAGGCCGCGGCGTCTGGTGCCGTGCATCGCAAGGCGGAGGGTCGTCCTTGTACTGGGCGTACTCGGATGAGCCCGACAACGCGGCGAGGTGCGGTGCCAGGCGTCGCGGGCCCACGAAGATCGGCAGGACAGGACCTAGGAGCGCGGGCAGAACGCGGCCTTGAGCAGGGCCGATTCATCGGCGGACGAGGGCCGGGCGCCACTGTTGAGACGGTAGGCGAGAGCGCGGCGCCCGTCCGCGGTGGAGACGGCCAGCGCAGAGGAACCGGGGATCTCCCCGTTGTGCCCCCAGAGGGTGATCCCGCAGGGCAGCCGCACCGGGAACAGCCCCATGCCGTACCGGCCGTGGGAGGCCGAGGTGTCCCGCAGCGTGCGCAGCCCGGCGCTGCCCACCACCCGGCGGCGCTGGACCCCGGCGACCAGCCGGTTCAGATCGTCGAGGGTGGAGACCATCTCGCCCGCGGCCCCGGCCGCCGAGGGGTTGAGGTCGGTGATGTCCCGTCGGGCGCCGTCCGTCCCGGAGTATGCGCGGCCGTGCGGGGCGGGAAGCGTGGTGCGGGTGCCGGGGAAGGATGTGGCGTCCAGGCCGAGCGGCCGCAGCACCAGCCGCCGTGCCTCCTCGGCGTAGGGGCGGCCGGTGACCTGCTGGATCACCATGCCCAGCAGGATGTAGTTGGTGTTGGAGTAGCGCCAGTCGGTCCCGGGCCGGAAGGACGGGCGGTGGGAGACGGCGATGCGGACCAGCGAGGCCGGGGTACGGGTGCGGCTCCCGGCGGCGGACAGCTCCCGGGCGAACCCGGGGTCGGCGGTGTAGTCGTACAGACCGCTGGTGTGGGTGAGCAGCTGACGGAGGGTGATGCGCCGCCCGTCGTTCCCCTGACCGGTCACCAGCCCGGGCAGATGGCTCGCGACGCTGTCGTCGAGCCGCAGCCGCCCCTGGGCGGCCAGCCGCAGCGTGGTCGCCGCGATGACGGTCTTGGTGAGGCTCCCCGCGCGGAAGTGGTCATTCCGGTGGATCCGCCGTCCGGAGCGGACATCGGCCACGCCCACCGCGGTGAACCGTGTCCCCCGTCCGTCCCGGACCAGCACCGCCGCGCCCGGCGCGGCCCCGTCGGCCATCAGGGCGCGGAGCGCCGTCCGTACCGCGGCGTCCCGGGACGCCCGCGCGCTCGCCGGTGTCTCCCCGCCCGCACCGCCGTTGCCGCAGCCGGACAGCGCGGCCGAAAGGGTGACGGCGAGCGCGGCCGTCACCGCGGCCGGCCGCACGGGGACGGTCGGCACACCGCTCCGCCTGTGCCATCGTAGGGCGGAGATGGGCATGACACGGGCCTTCCTTCTCTGCGTATACAGCGATGTTCGCAGGTGTCGCGGAGGGCGGCGCGCCGCGCCGTGGACCCCGGACTTCCGCGGGTCCGCGGATGAGAGACAATGGTCGCTCTCCCAGGGTGGGTTCAGGGTGGGTTGATTTGCAGAGGGGTCGCATGTCGGAGGCGGAGAAGACGCAGGGCTCGACCGGGCGCCTCCTCGCCGGTCGGTACCGGCTCGGGGAGATCCTCGGGCAGGGCGGCATGGGAACGGTCTGGCGCGCGAGCGACGAGACCCTCGGCCGTACGGTCGCGGTCAAGGAGCTGCGCTTCCCGTCCAGCGTCGACGAGGACGAGAAGAGACGGCTCATCACCCGCACGCTGCGCGAGGCGAAGGCGATCGCCAGGATCCGCAGCAACGGGGCCGTCACCGTCTATGACGTGGTCGACGAGGACGACCGCCCCTGGATCGTCATGGAGCTCATCGAGGGCAGCTCGCTCGCCGATGTGGTCCGCGACGACGGCCCGCTCACCCCGCGCCGCGCCGCCGAGGTCGGTCTCGCCGTCCTCGATGTGCTGCGCGCCGCCCACCAGGCGGGCATCCTGCACCGTGACGTCAAGCCGTCCAACGTGCTGATCTCGGACGACGGCCGGGTGGTGCTGACCGACTTCGGTATCGCCCAGGTCGAGGGCGACCCGTCGGTCACCTCCACCGGCATGCTCGTCGGCGCGCCCTCCTACATCTCGCCCGAACGCGCCCGCGGCCACAAGCCGGGCCCGCCCGCCGACCTGTGGTCGCTGGGCGGTCTGCTGTACGCCTCGGTGGAGGGCGTCCCGCCCTACGACAAGAGCACCGCCATAGCGACGCTCACCGCCGTGATGACCGAGCCGGTGGAGCCGCCGAAGAACGCGGGCCCGCTGGAGGAGGTCATCTACGGCCTGCTCGACAAGGACCCCGACCGCCGGCTGGACGACGCCGGTGCGCGAGCGCTCCTGGAGGACGCGCTGAGCGCCCCGGAGGGCTCCGCCACCCCGCCGCCCGCCGATGCCACCCGCACGATGACCCTGCCGCCCGCCCCGTCGGCGGAGGAGGAGGCCGCGGCCAAGGCCAAGGAGTCGGCCGTATCGGAGCGCAGGCGGGGCGCGCTGCGCTCGGTGCGCAACGCGGCGGCTGCCTCGGCGGCCAAGCGGTCGGAGAGCGGGCGGAAGTCCGGTTCGGGATCGGGGTCGTCGGGCGCCGGTGCCGGGGCCGCCGCGGGGTCGGCGAAGTCCGCGGAGGCTGCGTCGGATTCCGGTTCCGCGTCGGGTGACGCGGGGGCGGCCGGGTCCGCGGCGGCCAAGAAGGCGGCCGCCGGGAAGAAGACCGCGGCGAAACAGGCCGCCGCGAAGAAGAAGGCCGCGGCCGCTTCCGCGTCGTCGGGCCGGTCCCCGGTCAACCCGGAGCCGCCCGAGCCGCCGCGCGCCTCGCTCACCGATGTGGTGCCCAGGCGCACGCTGATCATCATCGCCGTGGCCGTGGTCCTGGCGATCCTCGCCGTCGTTCTGGTCATCACCCTCAACGGCGGTGACAGCGACAACGGTGCCAAGGGCACGTCCGGTGGCGACAAGACCGCTTCGGCCGGTGCCGGGGACGAGGCGAAGAGCCAGAAGGGCGATGCCGCCCGGACCGGCGGGTCGGATCAGAAGACCCCGGGGTCGGAGGCGTCCGGCAAGGGCTCGGACGAGGACGACCACTCCGGCAAGGGCGGCGGCAAGGGCTCGGACGACGAGGCCGGCGGCAAGGGCGAGGACTCCGGCGGCAAGGGGGGCGGCAAGGAGGACGGTTCACTCCCGGACGGCTACAAGATGTTCAGGAACCCCGACTTCCACTTCACCATGGCCATGCCGGACAACTGGCAGATGCACCCCGGGAGCTACGACCTGAGCCGCCGGTACTACGGCGGTTCCACCATTCCGCGTATCCAGGTCGACTTCACCGACGCGCCCCGGGACGACGCGGCGGCGGACTGGCGCGCGAGCGAGAAGGGTGCCCCGGGCCGGATGACCAACTACAAGGGTCTGGGCATCAAGGAGATCGACTGGCACGGCTATCCGACGGTCGCGGACTGGAAGTTCGAGTACGAGACCGGCGGCAAGCGGGTCCGGGCGATCAACCGCGGGTTCAAGGTGGACAGCACCCACGGCTTCGCCATCGTGGTCACATGCGAGGCGTCCAAGTGGGACGAGAAGGAGTGCAGGACCCTGCGCGACACCGCCTTCAAGACCTTCGACGTCACGGACTGAGCACTCCTGTCGGCGAAGCGCCGCGCGGGCACGTATCGTGAGAGGCCGTGGACCGTGCGCAGCCGTATGGACCGGCAAAATGACCGTACTTGACGGTTTCCGGCTGTGCTGATGAGTGCGTGACATCCGTGCTCGGGGAGGCGTCGTGGACGAGTACGCCGGTCGGGTGCTGGCCGACCGCTATCGCCTGCCCCTGCCACCCGCGGATGAGTACGAGTTCGTCGAGACCCGCGCCTTCGACACCTACAGCGGGCAGGAAGTCCATCTGCGGCAGATACCGCTTCCGGAGGTCGTCGACGCCGAAGTGGTCGACGACGGCAACCGGGGCTGGACGGGCGGGCGCCTGGCCGACGGGACGGCCGCGGGCGCCGATCCGGCCGTACGGCGCGCGATGGCCGCCGCGACGGCGGCCGCCCAACTCCCCGACCACCCACGGCTGGGACAGGTCTTCCACGTCTTCGCCGAGTCCGGCAGCCTGTGGATCGTCAGCGAACTGGTCGCGGGGCGTCCGCTCGCCGCGCTGCTCGCCGAGGGGACGCTCTCCCCGCACCGCGCCGCCGAGATCGCCAACGACATCCTGACCGCGCTGCGCGCCCTGCACGCCCATGGCTGGACCCATCGCAACATCACCACGCGCACGGTCCTGTTGTGCGACGACGGCCGCGCGATGCTGACCGGTCTGGCGGCCGGGGCCGCCGAGGAGGCGCTGTGCGGCTATGACCCGGTGCCGCCGCCCTCCGGCGCCGACGAGGACGACGCCCCGGACGGCGAACCGCCTCCGGCGATCCCCGCTCCGGCGGCGGCGATCCCCGCTCCGGCCGCGCCGTCGGATCCGGCGGCGGCGCAGCGCGGTGCCGGACCGCGCTACCGGGACCAGGGCACGGCCGGTGGCTTCCCCGGCCCGCGTACGCCCCCTGAGCGCAGCCCGGCGGGCGGCAACGGCGCAACGGGCGCTCCGGGCGGGCCCGGTGGGCCCACCGCGGTCGAGCGCGACCCGGGCATGCCCTGGCTGCCGGGGGCGCGTGAGGGCGAGCCGGAGAGCGGAGGGGCCGATCCGCAGGGCGCGGCCGCGCGTGCGGCACGGGCCAGTGCCATCGCGGCGTACGCGGCGGGAGCGCGGGCTGCGGCCCGCGCGGGTGGCGAGTCCCCGGACGTCTACGCGGACCCGTACGACGAGGCCGAATGCGACGAGGACGCGGAGGAGAGGGACCCGGGGCAGGACCTCGTCACCGACGGCGCGCCCTGGCCCGACGAGTGGGACGACGCCGGTCCGCGCACCGGCGAGGGCTCCTGGGACACCGACGGCGCTCCGGGCGGTACCGCCTCCGGCCGGGGCCCCGGCACCGCGCTGGCCGCCGAACGGGCCCGGCAGGCGCGGATCGTCGTGGTGGGCGCGGTCACCGAACGCTGGGCGCCCGAGCAGGCGGTGGCGGTCCACGAGAACTGGCGGCTCGCGGCCCCCGTCGGCCCGTCCGCGGACCTGTGGGCGCTCGGCGTCCTGCTCTACCGCGTCGTCCAGGGCCATGCCCCGTATCCGGAGGACCACGCCGCCGAACTGGTCCAGATGGTGTGCGCGGAGGCCCCGGCGTACGCGGAGGAGTGCGGTCCGCTGCGCCCCGTCGTGGAGTCGCTGCTGCGCCAGGACCCCACCGAGCGGCCGGACTTCGAGGAGCTGCGCGGCTGGCTGCGTTCGCTGATCCGCTCCGCGCCCGAACCGGATGTGGGCAGCCGTACCGTCACCGTGCCGTCGATCGGGCCGGGCGGCACGTCCGATCCCCGTCGGCTGCCGGTCGTGCGCCGGCGCGGCTGGCTGGTGCGCAGGGGGCGGGGCCGCCCCGCCCCGTCGGCCGCCGCGCACGGCCGCCACAAGCGCGCCAAGCAGCCGAGAGAGCCGAGACCGCCGAGAGCGGCCCGGCCGCCGCGTGACGAGCGTACGGCGGCCCAGCAGCCGGTGCGGAGCGCGGCCGAGGAACCGCGCGAGCCGCGCAAACTGGGCCGGGTGCTGTTGCTGCTGATACTGCTCGCGCTGGCGGCGGCGGTGCTCTACGCGACGATGTTCATGCCGCGTGACAAGGAGACCGGCGGCCAGGACCGTACGGGGTCGGCGGGCGCGCAGAGCACCGCGCCCAGCGCTCCCCACGATCCGGCGGGATCCGCGTCGTCCGGCGCCGAAGGGGACTCCCCGGAGCCGCAGTCCACCCAGCCGGCGGGGGTGGCGAAGGGCTTCGTGGTCCGCAAGGACCCCAAGGGCTTCAAGGTCGCGGTGGACGAGGACTGGACGCGGCGCGGTGAGAACGGGCGCGGCCAGGTCCGCTATCTCGGCGGTGACTTCGAGCTGCTGGTGGTGGCCGGACGGGACCGGGCGTCGGAGTTCGGCGGCGACCCGATGGCGTACCAGCAGAACCGCGAGGCGGAGCTCGCCGCCTTCCGCGGCTCCTCCTGGGCCTCGTCCTCGGGGCTACGGCGGATCGACGTCGGCCGTACGGCCATGGCGGAGGGCGAGTTCAGCTGGCGCGACAGCAGCGGGCGCGATGTGTACGCCCGGAACCTCGCGATGCTGATCGACGGCCGGTACCACGTGGTGCTGGTGATCGGTCCGTCCGATGAACGCCGCGCGGTCGCCCGCTACTTCGAGCAGGCGACGGCGACCTACAGCACCACGGGCTAGCCCGGCACCGCCTACGGCTTCGGGGCCGGGGTGTCGCCGAACCGCTCCCGCAGCCGGTACTTGAGCACCTTCCCGAGCGTCGGGTTGCGCGGCAGCGCGTCCACCAGCTCCAGCCGTTCCGGCAGCTTGTGGACGCTGAGCCCCGCGTCCCGCAGATGTGCGGTCACGGCCTCGAGCGTCAGCGGCGGGGCGCCCGCGGGCTGTTCGACGACGGCGCACACCAGCTCCCCGCGGGCCGGGTCCGGCAGTCCGATCACGGCGGCGTCGCCCACGTCCGGGTGCCGGTACAGCAGTTGCTCGACCTCCTTGGCCGAGATGTTCTCGCCCTTGCGGATGATGATGTCCTTGGCCCGCCCGGTGAGGACGAGATGGCCGCTGTCCGTGAGGTGGCCCAGGTCGCCGGTGCGGAGGAAGCCGTCCTCGTCGAAGGCGTCCCGGGTCTGGGACTCGTCCAGGTACCCGGCGCAGACCGCCGCGCCGCGCAGCCGTACCTCCCCGTCCACCACGCGGATCTCCATGTCCGCCGGAGGGCGTCCCTCGGTGGTCGCCAGCATGTCGTCGGTGTCGTCCGGTGACCCCATGGTGATCATGGGAGCTTCGGTCATGCCGTAGCCGTGGGTGAGGACGCAGCCCAGCTCACGGGTGACTTCGTAGTACAGCTCGGGCGGTTTGGGGGCGCCGCCGCCCGCGAGCAGCCGCAGGGTGGGGATGAGCGGGTGCGCCGGGTCCTTGCGCTGTTCGGCCAGGAACATCGCGTAGAAGGCGGTGCTGCCGCCCGCGGTCGTCACCCCGTGCCGCCGGTAGGCGGCGAGCGAGCCGGGCAGCGCGAAGTGTTCGAGCAGCACGGCCGGGAAGCCGTGGAGGAGCAGCATCACGGTGTAGTCGGGTCCGGCGACATGGGCGTACGGGAAGGCCATGGAGCCGATGTCGCCGGGGCCGAGCCGCAGCGCGTGGGCGAGACAGGCCCCGGCGGCGATGAGGCTGCGGTCGGTGTGCAGGACGCCCTTGGGGTCGGAGGTGGTGCCGGAGGTCCAGTAGATCCAGCGCACCGCGGTCCCGTCGGCCGGGGGCGGCGGCAGCGTGACGGCTTCCGGGTCGGCCTCGGGCAGGGTGTCGTACGCCTCCAGGACCAGCGGTGGTTCGGGCAGCGCGATGGCGAGGCGACGGGCCAGGGCCGTGTGGTCGAAACCGCGCCAGCGCCCGGGGACGGCGAGGAAGCGCGCCCCGGACTCGCGCAGCGCGAACCCCACTTCGCGCTCGCGGTAGGAGGGGATCAGCGGGGACTGCACGGCGCCGAGACGGGCCAGCGCCATGGTCAGGACGACCGTCTCGATCCGGGTGGGAAGCTGCCAGGCGACCCGTGTACCGGGGCGTACACCCAGCTCGTGGAGACCGGCCGCGGTGCGCTCCGCGCGGTGGCGCAGGGCGCGGAAGGTGAGCCGCCGGTCCTGGCGGGGGTCGTCTCCGGCCTGGATCAGGGCGGTGGCGTCGGGGGTGAGGGCGGCGCGCCGCTCCAGCAGCTCCCACAGCGTCGCCGATCGCCCGAGCTCCTGGGCGGTGCTTCCGAGTTCACGCGCGGTGTCGGTCATCCCGGCCTCCCGTGGCACGCACTCGCCAAAGCTGACGGTTAGTCAGATCGTGCCGGAAGCGTAGGGCTCCGGGCCTTGTCGGTCCAGAGGGTGCGGACTAGCCTTCCGGAGTCACGCTGATCTGACGTTCCATCAGATTCGCTTCATCGGATGCGAAGGGCGGGCGGTGGCCGATGGATCTCTCCTGCACCGAGGACGAGGAGGACTTCCGGCACCGGCTGCGCGCCTGGCTGCGCCGGGTCCTGCCCGCGCTGCCGCCCCGTCCGGACCCCGCCGACTGGCCCGCCCGCCGCGCCTATGACTGCGGCTGGCAGCGCATGCTCCACGACGCCGGGTACGCCGGACTGCACTGGCCGCGGGAGGCCGGGGGAAAGGGCGCCACCCCCACCCAGCACCTGATCTTCCTGGAGGAGACGGAGCGTGCGGGCGCGCCCTATGTGGGAGCCAACTTCGTGGGGCTGCTGCACGCGGGCCCCACCATCGCCGCCGAGGGCACGGCCGGGCAGCGGGCGCGCTGGCTGCCGCCCATCCTGCGCGGCGACGAGGTCTGGTGCCAGGGCTTCTCCGAACCGGAGGCCGGATCCGACCTGGCGGCGCTGCGCACCCGGGCGGTGCGGGACGGAGACGACTACGTCGTCAGCGGCAGCAAGATCTGGACCTCGCACGCGGAGGTCGCCGACTGGTGCGAACTGCTGGTGCGCACCGCGCCGGTGACCCCGGACACCCCCAGGCACCGGGGCATCTCCTGGCTCGCCCTGCCGATGGACGCCCCGGGGGTGACCGTACGGCCGCTGCGCACGCTCGCCGGGACCGCGGAATTCGCCGAAGTCTTCCTGGACGAGGTGCGGGTGCCGGTGGCCAACCGGGTGGGCGCGGAGAACGACGGCTGGCGGGTGACCATGGTGACCCTCTCCTTCGAACGCGGCACCGCCTTCGTGGGCGAGGTCGTCGCCTGCCGCCGGGTGCTGGAGTCCCTGGCGCGCACGGCGCGGGCCAACGGCCGCTGGGACGACCCGGTCCTGCGGCGGAGGCTGGGGCGGCTGGCGGCGGACTGCACGGCCCTGTGGCGGCTCACCCAGTGGAACGTGAGCGAGGCGCAGCGCACGGGCGGGGTGCCGGGCGTCGGCGGCTCGGTCTTCAAACTGCGCTTCTCCCAGGTACGGCAGGAGCTCTACGACGCGGCCGCCGAGGTGCTGGGGGCGGATGCGCTGGACGCGGGGCGGGAGTGGGTCGTGGACCGGCTCTCGTCGCTGTCGTACACGATCGCGGCCGGGACCTCGCAGATCCAGCGGAACATCGTCGCCGAGCGGATCCTCGGCCTGCCGAAGGGGCGGTGACCGGACCGTGGACTTCTCGCTCACCGAGGACCAGCGGGCGCTGCGGGCGGGGATGCGCGAGCTGATGGAACGGCGCTTTCCGCGGGCGCGGCTGCGGGCGGTGGTGGACGCGGAGGGCGGCGGGGGCGCCGCGGCCGGGGAGGGCGCGGGCACGGGTGCCGGTGCGGTCGACCGGGGGCTGTGGCGGGAGCTGGGGGCGGCCGGGTTCTTCGCGCTGCGGCTGCCGGAGGCGGCGGGCGGGGTGGGACTCGGACTGCCGGAGGCGGTGCTGGCCTTCGAGGAGGCGGGCCGGGCCCTGCTGCCGGGGCCGTTGGCCGCGACGCATCTGGCGGCGGGTCTTGCGGCCACCGGTGCGCCGGTCGCGGGTGTGCCGGTCGCAGGTGCGGCGGTCGCGGGTGCGGCCGAAGGGGAGGCCGTGGTGACGGCGCTCGATACGGCGGGCGCCGGGCACGGCGGCGCGGTGCTGGTCGAGCATCTGGCCTCGGCCGACGCGGTGCTGGTGCTCGGCGACGGGGACGCCGGGATCCGCACCGCGAAGGAGATCGGTTCGTCGGCCGAGGCCGTCCGGTCCGTGGACCCGGCCACCCCGCTGCACCGGGTGCCCGGTGGTGTGGCGCCGGCGGCGGCCGGGGAACGCTCATCCGGGGAGCAGGGGGCCGGCGCGGGGCGCGGGACCGCCGCCCGGCTGCGGCGCGAGGCGGCCCTGTTGACCGCCGCCCAGCAGCTGGGCAGCGCGGTGCGGACGGTGGAGACGGCGGTCGCCCATGCCCGGGAGCGGGTCCAGTTCGGCCGGGCGATCGGCGCGTTCCAGGCGGTCCAGCATCTGTGCGCGTCCATGCTGGTCCGCGCGGAAACAGCCAGAAGTGTGGTGTACGCGGCCGCGGTCACCGAAGACCCGGGGGACATCGCCGCCGCCGTATTGCTGGCAGATGAGGCTGCTGTCCGCAATGCCCGTGATTGTCTGCAAGTCCACGGCGGGATGGGTTTCACCTGGGAGGCTGATGTCCATCTGCATCTGAAGCGGGCGTGGGTGAGGGCCGAGCAGTGGCAGACCGCCGCGGCGGCCGAGGAAGAACTCGCCGCTGGTCTGATGTCGACCGGTGCACGATGTTTGTAGCCGAGCTCAGGGGATACGCCTGAATTGTTGGGATGTCGCAATCTTCGGGGAAGTCCCCTGGGCTTAGAGGTGACCGAGCGTTGATACCGGGTTGTTTCCTAGGCGTGACTCGTCACAGGGGGGAGTCGGGCCCGAGCTCGGGTACTCTCCGTTGGGTGCGAGCGCTTATGGGGTGCGAGAAACCCGGTGTTGCCCGTGGGGCGACTCCGGGCATGGCGATGTGCCCCGGTCGCGCGGGGTGTGCGGCGCTTCGGGCTCGATGTTCGAGTCCGCGTACTGCGCGTCGCACAGTATGCCCCACGCATACTCCTTGGCGCTGGAATATGACCGAAGCGCTTGTTGGGGTGACTGTACGTCAACCATGCTGTCTCGCAAGGGAGTCACGGTCCGTGACCTCTTGGAGGTACGAGGCGATGTGTCCGCCGGTTCGGATGGTGTGAGCGGTGCAGGTGCTTCAGATGCAGATGGAGGTCAAACCAGACCCCGCGGAGGTGAGCAGGGCCCGTCGATGGGCGCGCTCGCGTCTCGCCGGTTCCGGGATCGCGGCCGATGAGGCGCTGGCCGATACGTTGGTCCTGCTGATTTCCGAGCTGGTCACCAACGCGGTGGTGCATACGGGCTGTCCCGCGGTGCTGCGGATGCTCTTCCCCGCGCAGTCCGCCGCGGGCGGAGGGGCCGGGAGCGGCGGCGCTGGGAGCGCGGCCGGTGGCGGTGGAGCGTTCACCGGCAAGGGGCCCGGCTATGAGACGGTCCGGGTCGAGGTCGCGGACGCCAGTACCCGGGCGCCGCGGCAGCGCTGCGCCGATGAGGAGGCCACCAACGGCCGTGGTCTGGAGCTGGTCGACGGACTGGCCGACCGCTGGGGCTGGCAGCCGGAGGGCGCGGGCAAGCGCATCTGGTGCGAGATCGACCGCGGTCGGCGGGACGATCCCTGCCTGGCCGCCCACGGCACCGCTCACGCCCCCTCACATATGGGGCGGACTCGACAAAGTCCAGACCAGGTGTTGACGTGACGTGGTCGGTTGATCACTCTAGGATCAGCGATTCGTCGCGAGGGGACGTCGAGGGCGTTGGTGACTCTGTGGGCTGTGTGTCCAGGGAGTCGTTCCTCGGCGAGTGCGGGTCGCGGCCCGGCGGCTGAACAGGGCTCAGCGCCGGAGCCGGGTGGCGGTGCGCGGTGCCGTGCTCGGGGTGTGCATCGGCGCACCGCCGCCCGTTGACCCGCCTGCCCCCCTCGCGCCGTTCCGGCGGTGCGCTGCACGGCCGCGGCGGCCGCAGGGTCACGGCGGTCGCGATGGCCGCAGGGCCGTGGGTCGGTGATCGCGGAGCCGTCAGAGGACCGCCACGGGGGCGACCGGGGAGCCCGTTCCGCCGGTGAACGGCTCGGGTGTGGCCGACAGCAGAAACGCGAAGCGGCCCTCGTCGGCGCAGACCGCCGACAGTTCCTCCAGATTCCAGTTCTGGCCCTGCAGCATCCCCATCTCGACGAGGTCGAGGGCGTGCACGGGCAGCCACAGCTCCTCGATCTCCGGCGGGAAGATCTCGAAGGTGAGCGTGTCATTGGCGACCGCCGCCACATCCCGTGCGTGGAACCACTCCGGGGTGCGGATCGACAGTCCGGGTGAGGGGAACGCGTACGCCTCCCTGTCACCCGCCAGACAGCGCTGGATCTGACCGGTCCTGATGAGCACGATGTCGCCGGCGCGCACCCGCACCCCGGCCAGCTCCTCGGCGGCGTCAAGGTCTTCGGGGGTGACCGGGTGCCCCTCCGGCAGCCGGTCGGTGCCGCGGGCGCGGGCGACATCGAGCAGCACACCGCGGGAGACGATGTGGCGGGCGGTGTCGATCCCGCTGAACGCGGCGCGGGCATGGGCGGTGACGGAGTCGGCGGGGCGGCCGTTGTAGATCCTGCCGGAGTGCGAGACATGGGTGAGCCCGTCCCAGTGGGTGCCCGCCTGGAGCCCCATGGTCACGGCGTCGTCGCTGGTGGCGACGGTGCCCGGGCCGAACATCTCCCGGTTGACCGCGACCATGGTGTGCAGGGGGTTGATCCGCCCGGGGATCATCCCGGTCTGTACGCCGTCCTCGCGCAACGGCACCGCGAGGGGGACGCGGTGACCGGTCCGTATCGTCGCCGCGGCATTCCGGACCACCTCGTCGGTGACCAGGTTGAGGGTGCCGATCTCGTCAGCGGCCCCCCAGCGGCCCCAGTTGTTGACGCGCTTCGCGATCTCGTGGAACTCGGCCGGCAGCGACATGGCGTCTCCTCCGTGGTTTCCGTTCGAGGGCTTGTACTCGGGCCGCCTCTGCTCAAAAATCTAACGGACCGTCAGATACTCCGGGAGGGGACGCGACGTGGGCAACTTCTTGGACGGCAAGGTGATCGCCGTCACCGGGGCCGGGCGCGGCATCGGCCGGGCCGTGGCCCTCGCCTGCGCGGCCGAGGGAGCGAAGGTCGTCGTCAACGACTACGGGGTCTCGGTCGAGGGGGCCGAGCCCAGCAGCGAGGTCGCCGAGGCCGTGGTCAAGGAGATCGAGGCGATGGCGCCGAACGGCACGGGGACGGGCAAGGGCGCCGGCACGGGCGGTGAGGCGGTCGCCGTCGCCGACGACGTCTCGACGATGGCCGGTGGTCAGCGCATCGTGGACACCGCGCTCGCCCGGTTCGGCAGGCTCGACGGAGTCGTCTGTGTCGCCGGGATCCTGCGTGAGCGGATGCTCTTCAATATGACCGAGGAGGAGTGGGACCCGGTCGTCGCCACCCACCTCAAAGGCACCTTCACCGTCTTCCGGGCCGCCGCGGCCGTGATGCGCGGGCAGCGCTCCGGCACCCTGATCGGCTTCACCAGCGGCAACCACCAGGGAAGCGTCGCCCAGGCCAACTATGCCTCCGCCAAGGGCGGGATCATCTCCCTGGTCCGCAGCGCCGCGCTGGGACTGCACAAGTACGGGGTCACCGCCAACTGCGTGGCCCCGGTCGCCCGCACCCGGATGTCCGCCAACGTCCCGATGGAGCTGACGGAGATCGGCGAACCGGAGGACGTCGCGGCGCTCGTGGTCTATCTGCTGAGCGAGCGCGCCCGCGCCGAGCGGATCACCGGGCAGGTCTATACGGTCGCGGGCCCCAAGATCGCGGTCTGGGCCCAGCCCCGGGAGCTGCGCGCCGGATACACGGAGGGTGCCTGGACCCCCGAGAAGATCGCCGATTTCCTCCCGGGCACCGTCGGCACCGATCCGATGCCGATGCTGGCGCGGCTGGAGGAGATGGCCCGGGCGGCCGCGGACAACCAGCGCCCCAACGCCTGACCCCACCGAGGAGAAACCCCACCGGGGAGGACCCCGCCGGGAACCACTCCGCCGTCGGGAACGGCCACATCGGAGAGGGGAGAGGTCGTGGACTTCGCTTTCGGGGCGGAGGACGAGCGGTTCCGCGGTGAGGCGCGGACCTGGCTCGACGAACAGGTCACCGGCCGGTTCGCGGCCCTGCGCGGACTGGCGCCCGGACAGGCGGGCCGGGCGGCCGCCCACCGGGAGTGGGAGCGCGCGCTCGGTGCGGGCGGCTGGATCGGCCTCGGCTGGGACCGTACGCACGGGACCTACGGGAACCGGGCCGCCACCCTGACCCAACAGGTGGTCTGGGCCGAGGAGTACGCCCGGGCCGGTGCGCCCGCACGGCTCGGGCACATCGGTGAGAACCTCCTCGCGCCCACCCTGCTCGCCTACGGCGACAGCGCCCAGCGCTCACGGTTCCTGCCCGCCATCGCGCACGGCGAGGAGCTGTGGTGCCAGGGCTACAGCGAACCGGACGCGGGCTCGGACCTCGCCGGAGTGCGGACCCGCGCCGTCCGCGACCCGGGCGGGGGCGGCTACCGCATCACCGGGCAGAAGATCTGGACCTCCCTCGCCCAGGAGGCGGACTGGTGCTTCGTACTGGCGCGCACCGAGCCGGACTCACAGCGCCACCATGGACTCTCCTTTCTGCTGGTGCCGATGGACCAGCCGGGACGGATCGAGGTACGGCCGATCCGGCAGCTGACCGGGACCGCGGAGTTCAACGAGGTGTTCTTCGACGGGGCCGTGGCCCGCGCCGAACACCTCGTCGGCGGCGTGGGCCACGGCTGGCAGGTGGCCATGGGCCTGCTCGCGGTGGAGCGCGGGGTCTCCACCCTCGTCCAGCAGATCGGCTTCGCCCAGGAGCTGGGCCGGGTCGTGGAACAGGCCCTGGAGACCGGGGCCGCCCGCGAACCCGTACTGCGCGACCGGCTGGTGCTGCAGTGGGCCGAGCTGAAGGTGATGCGCTGGAACGCCCTGCGCACCCTCGGCGCCGCGCGGGACCCGGGCGCGCCCAGCGTCGCCAAGCTGCTGTGGGGCGGCTGGCACCAGCGCCTCGGCGAACTGGCCGTCGAGGTCAGGGGTGCGGCGGCCGCACTGGGCCCGATGTGCTGGACCGCGGAACACCCCTATGAACTCGACGCTTCCCAGCGTCTCTTCCTCTTCTCCCGCGCCGACACCATCTACGGCGGTTCGGACGAGATCCAGCGCAACATCATCGCCGAGCGGGTACTCCACCTCCCCAAGGAAGCACGCCGATGACCACAGACCGGCAGAGCGGGTACGGACACTGGATCGACGGCGCCTGGCGGGCGCCCGGCCAGGGCCACTACCCGGTGCTCAACCCCGCCACCGAGGAGACCGTCGGCCACGCCCCCGAGGCGGCCGAGGCCGACGTGGACGCCGCGGTCCGGGCCGCCCGCGCCGCGTACGACGGCTGGTCGCGCACCGCCCCACGGGAGCGCGCCGCCGTACTCGACCGCGTGGCCGCCCTGCTGGCCGAGCGCTCCGCGGACCTGGTGCCCCTGCTCCAGGCGGAGACCGGCGCGACGCTGCGCGTCACCTCGGCGCTGCAAGTGCCCCCGGCCGTCGACCGCTTCCGCCGCTACGCGCGCGGCGCCGTCGAACCGGTCACCCTGCCGCTGGCCCCGCTGCCCGTGGCCGCCACCCCGCTGGCGCCCGGCGGGCTCATCGGGGCGGCCGCGGTCCGCCGCCCCCTGGGTGTCATCGCCTGTATCACCTCCTACAACTTCCCTCTCGCGAATCTCGCGGGCAAGGTCGCCCCGGCCCTGGCCATGGGCAATACGGTCGTGGCCAAACCGGCCCCGCAGGATCCCCTGTGCTGTCTCGAACTCGGCCCGCTGCTGAAGGAGGCCGGGCTCCCGGACGGTGCCTTCAACGTCGTCACCGGCTCGCGCCCGGTGGTGGGCGAGGCGCTGGTCGCCCACCCCGGTGTCGACATGGTCAGCTTCACCGGATCCACCACCGTGGGGAAGAAGATCGCCGAATCCGCGGGGCGGTCGATGAAGCGCACCCTGATGGAACTCGGGGGCAAGGGCGCGGCCATCGTCCTGGGGGACGCCGACGAGCGAGTGATCGCGTCGGCGGTCGGGGCGGTCGGTTCGACCTTCTCCTTCCACAGTGGGCAGATCTGCACGGCGCCGACCCGCGTGCTCGTCCATCGATCGCTGTACGAGAAGGTCATCGCCGCACTCACACATTACGCAGAGTCACTCAAGATCGGTGACCCTGTGGATAACTCCACGGTCGTCGGCCCGTTGATCTCCGCGGCCCAGCGCGACCGGGTCGAGGCCCACCTCGCCGGAGCCCGTGAACAGGGCGCCCGTATCGTCACGGGCGGTGAACGCCCCGCCCTCAAGCCCGGTTTCTACGCCGCCCCCGCCCTCGTCGCCGACGCCGACCCCGCGATGACCATCGCCCGGGAGGAGGTGTTCGGCCCGGTCGTCGTGGCCCTGCCGTTCGACGACGAGGACGAGGCGGTGCGGATCGCGAACGGCACCGCCTATGGCCTCCACGACTACGTCTTCAGCGCGGACGCGGGCCGCGCCTGGTCCCTCGCCGCCCGGCTGCGCAGCGGGAACGTCGGCGTCAACACCGCACAGCGCCACCCCGAGACCCCCTTCGGCGGGTTCAAGGAGAGCGGAGTGGGCCGCGACGGCGGCTCGTTCGGCCTGCACGCGTACAGCGAACTCCAGTCGGTCGTCTGGGCCTCATGAGAGCGATACGAGGGAGTGTGATGAGGATGCGAGGCGTCGTCTTCGACGGCACGGAGCCGCGGGTCGTCGACGATCTGGAGGTCCGCGACCCCGGCCCCGGTGAGGTGCTGGTGCGCGTCGCCGCCGCCGGGCTCTGCCACAGCGATCTGTCGGTCATCGACGGCACCATCCCCTTTCCCGTCCCGGTCGTCCTCGGCCATGAGGGGGCCGGGGTGGTGGAGGCGGTGGGGCCCGGCGTCGGCCATGTGACCCCCGGCGACCATGTCGCGCTCTCCACCCTCGCCAACTGCGGGACCTGCCCGGACTGCGACCGTGGCCGCCCCACGATGTGCCGGGCGGCGATCGGCCGGCCGACCCGGCCGTTCTCCCGCCCCGGCGGGCAGCGCCTGTTCAACTTCGCCTCGAACTCGGCCTTCGCCGAATGCACCCTGGTCAAAGCCGTTCAGGCAGTGAAGATCCCCGAACAGATCCCGCTCACCTCGGCCGCCCTCATCGGCTGTGGCGTGCTCACCGGTGTCGGCGCCGTGCTCAACCGCGCCCGGGTGGACCGCGGGGAATCCGTCGTGGTCATCGGTGCCGGGGGGATCGGTCTCAATGTGCTCCAGGGGGCCCGGATCGCCGCGGCCTCCACCGTGGTGGCCGTCGACTCCAACCCGGCCAAGGAGCCCCTGGCCCGGCACTTCGGCGCGACCCACTTCGTCCCCTCCGCCGAGGCGGCCCGGGAGGTCCTGCCGGCCGGCGCGGACCACGTCTTCGAATGCGTCGGCTCCACCCAGCTCATCCGGCAGGCCGTCGACCTGCTCGACCGCCACGGCCAGGCGGTGCTGCTCGGCGTCCCGCCCGCCGACGCCGAGGCGGCCTTCCAGGTCTCCTCGCTCTACCTGGACAAGTCCATCCTCGGCTGTCGCTACGGATCCTCCCGCCCCCAGCGCGACATCGCCCTCTACGCCGACCTCTACCGGCGGGGCAGACTGCTGCTGGACGAACTGATCACCCGCAGTTATCCGGTGGAGGACTTCGCCAAGGCCGCCGACGACGCCCACCACGGGCGGGTGGCCCGGGCCGTGCTCACCTTCTGAGCCGCCCGTCACGGGAGTCATCAGCGGTCCCGTCACCGGGGACGGGTGCCGCGCCCCCGGTGCGGAAGGTGCGCCGGTAGACCGTCGGCGAGACCCCCAGCACCGTCTGGAGGTGCTGGCGCAGCGACGAGGGCGTGCCGAAGCCCGCGTCCCGCGCGATCCGGTCCACGGACAGATCGGTGTCCTCCAGCAGCTGCCGCGCACGTTCGACCCGCTGCGCCACGAGCCACTGGCCGGGACTGACCCCGGTCTCCTCACGGAAGCGCCGGGTGAAGGTCCGTACGCTCATCGCCTCCTGGGCGGCCAGCTCGCGCAGTGTGAGCGCACGGTCCAGACGGCCCAGCGCCCAGGCGCGTGCCGCCGTCGTGGTGGCCTGCTGGGGCTCGGGGAGCGGACGGCGGATGTACTGCGCCTGGCCGCCGTCGCGGTGCGGCGGCACCAGACTGCGCCGGGCGACGTCGTTGGCCACGGCCGTACCGTGGTCGCGCCGCACGATGTGCAGGCACAGATCCACACCGGAGGCGACACCGGCCGAGGTGAGCACGTCGCTGTCGTCCACGAAGAGCACGTCCGGGTCGACCGCGACGGCCGGGAAGAGCCGCTGGAAGTGGTCGGTGTTGTGCCAGTGGGTGGTGGCCGGACGGCCGTCGAGCAGACCGGCCGCAGCGAGCACGTACGAGCCCGTGCAGATGGACACCCAGCGGACACCGGGCCGGGCATGGGTGAGCGCCTCGGCGAGCGGTGCGGGCAGCCTGCCCTCCTCCATCACCGGGCCGAGCTCGAGTGAGGCGGGCACCACGATGGTGTCGGCCCCGGCCAGGGCCTCCGGTCCGCGTTCCACGGTGATCGGGAAGTCGGCGTCGGTCTGTACCGCACCGGGCTCGGGGGTGCAGGTCAGCACGTCGTAGAGGGGGTGGCCCTCGGGGGAGCGGGCCTTGCCGAAGATCCGGTAGGGGATGCCGAGTTCGAAGGGGATCACCCCGTGCAGGGCGAGCACCACCACGCGGTGGCGCCTTTCGGTCGTCTCCGGCCGGGACATCCGCCACCTCCTGAGCGAACGGTCACCTCACGGGCCATGGCCCTGGCCCGATCCTAGCGAATGCTGTCCCACGGGCCACTCGCTCGCCGCAGCCGCCCCGCCGATCCTGTTCGGGTGACGCAGACAACCGGACTCCCCCGAGCCTCAGAGCAGCATGAGCCGCGGCCCGCGGAGGCCCCGCGGCGGGCGCCCCGCGGACGGCTCCCGTTCCGCACTCCGCACCGGGCCTGGCTGGTCGCCGCCGTCACCTTCGTGACGATCATCGGGGCGGCCGGGTTCGCCTCGCTGCCGGGTCTGCTGATCGAGCCGCTCCACGAGGAGTACGGCTGGTCGCGCGGCACCATCGGCTTCGCGGTCTCCGTCAATCTCGCCCTCTATGGGCTCACCGCGCCGTTCGCGGCGGCCCTGATGGATCGCTTCGGCGTCCGTAAGGTCGTCGCCGCCGCCCTGCTCCTGATCGCCGCGGGCGGCGGGCTGACGGTCTTCATGACCGCCCCGTGGCAGCTCATCCTCTGCTGGGGCGTGCTGGTGGGCCTCGGCAGCGGCTCCATGGCGCTCGCGTTCGCCGCGACCGTGACCAACCGGTGGTTCGTCGCCCGGCGCGGACTGGTGACCGGCATCCTCACCGCGGGCGGGGCCTCCGGTCAGCTGGTCTTCCTGCCGCTGCTCTCCTGGATCGTCGAAAACCACCGATGGCGTCCCGCCGTCGTGACCGTCGTACTCGCCGCGCTCGCCATCGTGCCGTTCGTCTGGCTGCTCCTGCGCGACTACCCCTCCGACGTGGGACTCCCGGCCTACGGCGCCCAGGGGCCGCCCGCCCCGAGGCCCGAGCCGCGGCGGGGCGCGGCCCGCCGCGCGGTCACCGCGCTCGTCTCCGCGGCCCGCGGCGGCACTTTCTGGCTGCTCGCCGGGACCTTCGCGATCTGCGGGGCCTCGACCAACGGTCTGGTCAAGACCCACTTCGTCCCGGCGGCGCACGACCACGGGATGCCGGTGCCGACCGCCGCGACCCTGCTCGCCGTCATCGGGGTCTTCGACATCCTGGGGACGGTGGCGTCCGGCTGGTTCACCGACCGTTTCGACGCCCGGCGGCTGCTGGCCGTCTACTACGCGCTGCGCGGGGTCTCCCTGATGTTCCTGCCGATCCTGCTGGCCGACGCGGTGCATCCGCCGATGATCTTCTTCATCGTCTTCTACGGCCTCGACTGGGTCGCCACCGTGCCGCCGACCATGGCCCTGTGCCGGGAGCGGTACGGCGAGGACAGCGCGATCGTCTTCGGCTGGGTGCTGGCCTCCCACCAGGTGGGGGCGGGGCTGGTCGCCTTCCTGGGCGGCGCGGCGCGGGACGCGTTCGGCTCCTACGACCTCGTCTGGTACGGATCGGGGGCGCTGTGCGCGGTGGCGGCCCTGATGGCGCTGGTGATCCGGCGGTCCGGGCCGGTCGCCGCCCAGCCGGTGCTGTCCGCCGGCTGACGAAACGGCCCAGGCGTGCCCGGGGCGCTACGACGCCGGGGTGAACGCCCCGAACCCGCCCCGGTGGAACAGCAGCGGACCCGTCCGCGCCGCCGTGTCGTCCGTGCCCAGCGCGCCCACCCGGCCGACGACGACCAGGTGGTCGCCACCGGTGTGCACGGTGTGCACCGTGCAGTCGATCCACGCCGGAACGCCGGTGAGCCGGGGCGAACCGGTGGCCGGGGACGGTTCATGGGCGACGCCCGCGAACTTGTCCGGCCGGACGGACGAGCTCACCGCGAAGCCCCGGCACAGCTCGCCCTGGTCCGCGCCCAGCACGTTGACGCAGAAGACCCCGGCGCGGGCGATCCTCGGCCAGGTGGTGGAGGTGCGCGCGACCATGAAGGCGATCAGCGGTGGGACCAGGGACAGCGAGGTGAACGACTGGCAGGCGAAGCCCGTCGGACCATCCTCGTCGGTCGTCGTGATCACGGTGACACCGCTCGCGAAGTGTCCCAGCACCCGGCGGAATTCGGCCGGACCGAACGGAAGGCGCTCGTCCGCCCCGATACAGCGCAGTTCGGGCGGAGGCAGCGGATCCACCGTGCGGGGTGCGGACGTCGGTGAGCCGACCGCGCGCAGATAGCGGACGGCGGTGGCGGCCATACCGGCATGTCCCATCATGTGTTCCATTGAATCTGATGGAGCGTCAGATCGGAAGGGATGTGAAGCCGCCGCTCACCGGGACTGCCGCTCACCGGGACCGGCGGCGCCAGGACCGGCGGCGCCAGGACCGGCGGCGCCAGGGCACGGCTCAGCGGCCCCGGTAGTCGGGGGTGCGGCGTTCGGCGAACGCCCGGATGCCCTCGTGCGCGTCGTCCGTCGTCATGTTGATCTCCTGGGCGGTTGCCTCGGCGGCGAACGCGGTGGCCCGGCACGCGTCGAGCGAGGCGTTCACCAGAGCCTTGGTGAGGGCGATGGCGCGGGTGGGTCCGGCGGCCAGCCGCTCGGCCCAGGAACGGGCGGTGGCGGCCAGCTCGGCGTCCGGGACCACCCGGTTGACCAGACCGAGCCGTTCGGCCTCCGCGGCGGGCAGCCGGTCGCCGAAGAACAGCAGCTCCTTCGCCCGCTGCGGTCCGGTCAGCCGGGGCAGCAGATAGGCGCCGCCGCCGTCGGGGACCAGGCCACGGCGGACGAACACCTCGATGAACGTGGCCGATTCGGCCGCCAGCACCAGATCGCAGGCGAGCGCCAGATGGGCGCCGAGCCCCGCCGCCGTACCGTTCACGGCGGCGATGACCGGCTTCTCGCAGTCGAGCACCGCGGCGATCAGCCGCTGTGCCCCCGACCGGATCAGCCGGGCCACATCACCCGGGATCCGCTCGCCCCCCGGGCCGTTCGCCGACGGCCCGCGCAGATCGGCGCCCGCGCAGAAGCCCTTGCCGGTGGCGGTGAGCACGACCGCCCGGACCGCCGGGTCGCCCGAGGCGCCCTCGAACAGGGAGATCAGTCGTTCGCGCTGGTCAGGAGTGATGGCGTTCAGTGCGGCCGGACGGTTCAGGGTGATCCACGAGACGCCGTTGTCAGTGGTGTGCCGTACAACGGAGTCGAGGGAGTCTTCGGGGGAGGGAGACATCATGGGGAAGCTCCGGACATCGGTGTGCTCGGCGGGGTGGACGGGCGCGGTGGGGCGGACCGGCCCCACCGGGCCGTGCGGCCCCACCGGGCCGTGCGGCCCCACCGCACCGGGCGGCCCCACCGGATCGTGCGGGCGCACCGCGCCCACCGGACCGGCGGGACCGGGGGGTTCAGCGGCAGATCGCGAGCGCGTCCAGCGCCACCGCGCCCTGGCCGCGTTCCAGCACCATCAGCGGGTTCACCTCGAGTTCGGCGAGGTCGTCGCCGAGTTCCAGGGCCATGCGCTGGACCCGCAGCACCACCTCGACCAGGGCGTCCAGATCGGAGGGGGGAGCGCCGCGCACACCGTCGAGGAGGCCGCGGCCGCGCAGTTCACCGAGCATCGCGCGGGCGTGGTCCTCGCCGAACGGGGGGACGCGTACGGCGGTGTCCTTCAGGACCTCGACGAGCACACCCCCTACACCGACGGTCACGGTGGGGCCGAAGAGCGGATCGTGGCTGAGGCCGACGACCATCTCCACCCCGCGCTCGACCATCTGGCAGACCAGGACGCCGTCGAGGTCCACGCCTTCGAAGCGGGCGATGTCGGTCAGCTCGCGATAGGTGTCACGGACCTGGCTGGCGGAGGTCAGCCCCAGCCTCACCAGGCCGAGTTCGGTCTTGTGGGCGAGTTGCGGGGCGGACGCCTTCATCACGACCGGGTAGCCGACCAGACCGGCGGCGCGGACGGCGGCCGCGGCGCTGGTCACGAGCTGCTCGCGGGGCACCCGGATGCCGTAGGCGCGCAGCAGTTGCTTGGCCGCGTGCTCGCTCAGCTGCTCACCGGGCCGCATCAGCCCGCGCACCTTGCGCACCGCGGGGGAGGGGGTGCGCGGGGCGTCGTCGAAGGGGGAGCGGTAGCCGGTGGTGAAGCGGTGGTGGTCCAGATAGGCGCGTACGGCGGTGACGCAGTTGCCGAAGGTGCGGAAGGTCGCCACCCGGGAGGAGCCGAGCAGGGTGGTGCGATAGGCGTCCTCGGTGCCCACCGGGGAGCCCCAGATCACGCACACCAGTTTGTCGGTCTGCTCGGCCGCGGCCACCAGGTCCTGGGCGAGCCGGTCGCTCATGGGCGGGAAGGGGCCGGTGATCGGGCAGATCAGCACCCCCACGGACGGATCGGCGAGGATCGCGTCGATGATCTTCCGGCCGCGCCAGTCGCCGACCGGATGGCCGCCGTTGTCCACCGGGTTGGCCACATTGAGGTCGGCGGGTATCCACTGGTGGAGTTCGGTCTGCTTCTCGGCGGAGAGGGCGGGCAGGGGCAGCCCGGCCGCGGTGGCCAGATCGGCGAAGTGGGCCCCGGTGCCCCCGGAGATCGAATACACCACCACGCCCTCGGCGCGCGGGGGCCGGGCCCGGGCCAGTAACGCGGCGGTGTCCTGGAGTTCGTCCAGACCGTCCACCCGGATGACGCCGTACTGCCGCATGGCCGCGTCCACCACCGCGTCCGTGCCGGTGAGCTTGCCGGTGTGGGAGGCGGCGGTCCGGGCGCCGGTCTCGGTCCGGCCCACCTTCACGGCGACCACGGGCACCTTGGCGCGGGCGGCCCGGTCGGCGGCCAGCAGGAAGCCGCGGCCGTCCTTGAGCCCCTCCGCGTACAGGGCGATGGCGCCGACCTCGGGCCGGGTGGCGAACCAGGAGATGAAGTCGGCCGTCTCCAGATCCGCTTCGTTGCCGGTCGGGGCCCAGTGGCTGAGCCGGATGCCGAGTTCCTGGAGGGTGAAGACGGGGCGGCCCTGGTGGCCGGACTGGGTGATCAGGGCGATGGCGGGTCCGTCCAGGTCCTCGCGGAACTCCTCGAAGGCGTTGAGGTTGGTGTTCGGCCCCAGCAGTCGCACTCCGGCGTGGCGGGCCGCGGTGGCCAGCCGCTCCTGGGCGGCGGCGCCCTCGGGCCCGGTCTCGGCGAAACCGGAGGCGAAGACGACGGCGAACTTCACCTTGGCCCCGGCCAGTTCCTCGATGACCGGGAGCGGATCGCGGACCAGCAGGACGGCGAGGTCGACCGGTTCGGACAGATCGGCCACGGACGGGACGCAGGGAATGCCGAAGACGGACGGACGGGAGGGATGGACGGGGTGCAGCCGGGCGCCGACGCGTTCGGCCCAGGCCACGAGCTGCCGGGTGATCCCGGTATTGGGGCGGCCCTCGGCGTCGGACGCGCCGATGAGCGCCATCGACTCGGGGCGGAAGAACCGGTCCAGGTCGGGGACGGCGGCGTGCAGCGGGCGGCCGCTGACGTCCCGGTCCACCGCCTCCTCGGCGCTCCCGGCCCCCGCGGCGCCGGTGTGGACGTGGACGGTGGGGCCGGGAGCCGGTCCGCAGGCGACGGCTCGGGCGTGACGGGAGTTGGTGGTGAGGGTGCCGTGAGTCGATCCAAGCATCGGTGTCCGCCACTCCTGCTCGATGGCCAATAGTCACAGATCTGACGCCCAGTCAAATTACTGCCTAGTTCAGGCTACTGAAACGAGAGCCTGTCAGGAATGCTCGATGCGCGGAGAACACGCACCGTGACGGCCCGGCGTCGGCCGGGCCGCGCGGCGCGGCGGGCGGTCGGCCCCCGGTGCGGGGTGCTCGACACGGGGAACGGAGGTGGTCAGGAGGTGGTGCGGGCTATCGTCTTCGCGATCTTGCGGGCGTCGATGGCCAGTTCCCGCAGCATGCCGCTGATCGGATTGGTGTAACCGGTGAAGTGCAGTCCCGGGGTGGTCTTCAGGGTGCGCCGGCCGTGGCTGAGGGGGCGGCCCCGGGCATCGAGCACACCCAGATGGCCGACGAGCTCCTCCAGTCCGCGCCGGTAGCCGGTCGCCGCGACGACGACCTCCGGGCTGATCCGGCTGCCGTCCGCCAGCACCACCTTGTCCTGGTCGAAGGAGTCGACCGCCGCGACCACCTCCACCCGGCCCGTCCGCACCGCCTCGACGAGTCCCACGTCCTGCACCGGGATGGCCCCCTGCCGTACCCGGGTGTAGAGCCCGGTCTCCGGCCAGGGCAGTCCGCGTTCGGTGAGATCCGGCATGCTCACCCGGCACATCACCCGGGCCGCCCGGTCCACCAGCGGCCGCGGCAGCCGCCGCACCAGGATGCCGGTGCGCTGCGCGGGCCAGCCCGCCGTCGAGCGGCGCAGGATGTGCGGCGGGGTGCGGACCGCGAGCCGCACCCGTTCCGCGCCGCCCTCGACCAGGTCGGCCGCGATCTCCGCGCCGGTGTTGCCGACCCCGACCACCAGGATGTCCTTGCCTGCGTAGGGGCGGGCGTTGCGGTAGTGCCCGGCGTGCAGCAGTTCGCCGGTGTAGGTGTCACGGCCGGGCCAGTCCGGTAGTCGCGGGGTGTGGTTGAAGCCGGTGGCGACCACGACCACCGGCGAGGTCAGTACCCGTCCGCCGGTGGCCCGCAGCAGCCATTCCGTGTTGTCCGCCGTCCGCTCGATCCGGGAGACCTCGACCCCGGTGACGACCTCCAGCCGGTGGTGTTCGGCGTAGCGCTCCAGATACCGGACCATGTTGTCCCGGGTGACCCACCGTCCGAACGAGCGCGGCATCGCGAGTCCGGGGAGCGCGGACAGCCGGCGGGTGGTGTGCAGATGCAGCCGGTCGTAGTGGTTGCGCCAGGAGGTGGCGACCGTGTCGGACTTCTCCAGGACCACCGCGTGGATCCCGCGCTCGCGCAGCGTGGCGGCGGTGGCGAGGCCGCCGGGTCCGCCGCCGATCACATACACGGGTGAGGACTTCGGAGAGGAACTGTCGACTGCCATGCGGGCGAGCGTAGTCGGGAGTATTTGACGGGTTTCGGTCAAACCGATTCCGAATCGATTGCGGAAAGGTCACGGCCCGTACCGCACCCCCTACCCCTTGCGCACATCCCGTCCGTCCCATGAAACTGACGTGCCGTCAGAAACGGATGGCGATCAGCCGGGCAGGAGGTGGGCACACCATGCGGACGATCTGGCTCAGCGGCCCCGAATGGCTGGCCGTGCTGCGCATCGGACTCGGGCTGTGGTGGCTGGAGAGCTGGCGGCACAAGGACAAGGCGAGCTGGTTCCGGCGCGGCAGCGGAATCGCCTGGGCGAAGGGGGTCGCGGACGAGCATCGCTGGGCGTTCGTCCGGCGCGGGTTCGACACCGTCGTCGCGCCGCGGCCCAGGACCATGGCGTATGTGGTGGTCCACGCCGAACTGGCCCTCGGGCTCGGGCTGGTCCTCGGTCTGCTGACCCCGGTCGCCCTGATCGGCGGGCTGCTCCTCAACCTCCTCTACTTCCTGCTCATGATCCACGACTGGGCGGAACAGGGGCAGAACGCCATGATGATGCTGATCTCCCTGGTCGCGCTGGCCGCGATGAGCTGGCAGACCTGGTCGCTGGACGAGACCTGGGGGCTGTTCCGGTGAGCGCCGGGGCATCCACCGGATCCGGCGCCGGGCACACCGGCGGGGCCGCGCGCTTCGATGTGCCCGAGCCCGACGCCTTCACCCGCCCCTACTGGGACGCCGCGGCCGGGGGCCGGTTGCTGATCCGCCGCTGCGCGGCCTGCGGACGCGCCCACCACTACCCCCGCGAGTTCTGCCCGCACTGCTGGAGCGAGAACGTCGCCTGGGAGGAGGCGAGCGGTGCCGCGACCCTCTACACCTGGTCCGTGGTGCACCGGAACGACCTGCCCCCGTTCGGCGGGCGCGTCCCGTACACCGCCGCCGTCGTCGATCTCGCCGAAGGACCGCGGATGATGACCGAAGTGGTCGCCGGTCCCGCCTGCGCACCGCACCACGGGGCCGGGCTGCGCGTCGGGATGCCGCTGCGCGCCGCCTTCCGCGTCCCGCAGGACGGCTCGACACCGGCTGTTCCCGTCTTCCGCCCGCTGCTTGAATGACCGGGTGCTGAGACCGGTCGAGCTCCAGGCCCCCGGGCTGCGGCTGCGCCCGTGGGAGGACACCCCGGGGGACCGCCGTGCCGCCCTGCGCGGGCTGACCGACCCCGACTTCCGCCGCTGGAACACCCCGGTGGCCCTCGTCGACGACGAGGAGGACGTCCACCTCTGGACCCACGGCCGGGCCGACGGCTGGCGCCGCGGTGACATGGCGTCCTTCGCCGTCCTGGAGGGCGCCGAGATCCGCGGCCATGTCTCCGTCGGGCTGATCGACTACGGAGACCGCAGCGGCCGCGTCGGCTACTGGGTGCTGCCCGAGGCCCGCGACCGGGGGATCGCCTCCCATGCCCTCCGGGCCGTCACCGGCTGGGCCTTCCGGGAGCTCGGACTGCACCGGCTGGAACTCCGGCACGACATCGGCAACGAGGCGTCCTGCCGGGTCGGCCTCCGCTGCGGATACGCGGCCGAGGGCGTGATGCGCCAGGCGCGCTTCGACCGCGGCGGAACGCCCCGCGATGTCCATCTGCACGCCCGGCTGGCCGTCGACGAGCGGCGGTGACCCGGGGGGCGTGAGCGCCGGACGGGGCTCAGGGCCAGAGCAGCTCCCGGCGCCAGCCGCCGGACGCCTCCGGTGCGCGCCGGTAGCGCAGCCGTACGTGCCGCCGCCGCGCCTCCTCCTGGTAGAACTCCATCTCGTCCGGCTCCAGGGCGTACAGGGTCCAGCTCGGCGCCGGGGCGTCCGGCTCCCGTTCCGCCCGCTCGTACGCCGCCTCGAAGGCGCGCACCAGCTCCTCGCGCGCTGCCAGCACCTCGCTCTGGCGCCCGGCACCGGCCAGTGCGGCCGCGAGCGCGGCAGGGGACCGGCCGCGCAGATCCGCCGCGCTCTCCTCGGCCCCGGCCTCCTGTACCCGGCCGCCGATCCGCACCTGACGGCCGGTGTGCGGCCAGTGGAACGCGAGCGACGCGTACGGGCGCTCGGCCAGCTCCCGGCCCTTGCGGCTGGTGCGGTGGGTGCCGAAGTGCCAGCCGCGGGCGTCGGCGCCGCGCAGCATCACCACACGCTGGGACGGGCGACCGTCCGCACCGGCGGTGGCCAGCACCATGGTGTGCGGGGCCGGTTCGCCCGACGCCGCGGCCTCGCGCAGCCAGCGCCGGAACAGCGGGAGCGGGGTGTCCGGAGCCCGCTCCGGGGCGAAGACGGGCAGTTCGCCGCCGTGGCGTACGCGGAGCCCGCCCAGCAGCTCCCGGAACGAGGCATCGGTCTCACCCGGCTCCTCGGTCTCACCCGGCTCCTCGGGCACACCGGCTTCCTCCGGCAGACCGGGCTCACCGGCCGTACCCGCCCCGGGCGCCCCGGGGCGCCGCTCCTCGGCTCCGCTCATCGGACGTTCTCCGCCTCCCGCGCCCGCGCCTGCGCGCACGCTCGCTCGCCCCGCGATCCCGGCCATCCGATCATCCGGATCCGGCCGGGGCAAGCGCGGCGGGCCGTCAGCCGCGGCCGAGCACCACCGTGCCCGACGAGCAGAACCAGCCGCCCGTCCCGGACGCCACGGCCAGTTCCGGCAGCCGTCCGCCCGCTCCGCGGACCTGGCGGTCGCCCGCCTCACCGCGCAACTGCCGTACCGCCTCGACCAGCAGGAACAGCCCTCGCATCCCGGGGTGACAGGCCGAGAGGCCACCGCCGTCGGTGTTGGCGGGCAGCTCACCGCCGAGGGTCAGCCGCCCCTTGGCCGCGAACGCGCCGCCCTCGCCCTTGGCGCAGAAGCCGAGGTCCTCCAGGGTCACCAGGGTCATATAGGTGAACGCGTCGTAGAGCTGCGCCACATCGATCTCCGACGGCCGCACCCCCGCCCGCCGGAAGGCCGCGCGCCCCGAGACGGCCGCGGGGGAGACCGTGAAGTCGTCCCACTCCGACATCGTGGTGTGCGAGAGGGCGGTGCCGGAGCCGAGGACCCACACCGGCGGCGGCACGGTGTCCGGTACGTACTCCTCGCCCACCAGCAGTACCGCGCAGCCGCCGTCCGAGCGGATGCAGCAGTGCAGTTTGGTGAACGGGTCCGCGATCATCGGCCCGCTCAGGACGTCGTCGACGGTGATCGGATCACGGAACATCGCATCCGGATTGTGCGCGGCGTTGGCACGCGCCTGAACGGCGATGTCCGCGAGCTGCTCAAGAGTGGTTCCGTACTCATGCATATGGCGACGGGCGGCCATCGCGTACTTGGCGATGAGCGTATGGCCGTAGGGCACCTCGAACTGGAGGGGGCCCCGGGCGCCGAAGGAGAGGTTGGCGGTGCGGCGTCCCGCGCGGATGTCGGCGCGCGCGGTGGAGCCGTAGACCAGCAGGACGGCGCGGGCGTGCCCGGCGGCGATGGCGTCCGCCGCGTGGGCCGCCATCACCTCCCAGGTGGCGCCGCCGACGGCGGTCGAGTCGGTCCAGGTGGGACGGAGCCCCAGGTACTCGGCGACCTCCAGCGGGGCGAGCGTGCCAAGGCCGGCCGAGGCGAAGCCGTCCACGACCGAGCGGTCGAGCCCGGAGTCGGCGAGCGCCCGGCGCGCGGCCTGGGCGTGCAGCGCGTAGGGGGTGGCCTCCTCGACACGGCCGCAGTCGGAGAGGGAGACGCCGACGACGGCAACCTTGCGGGTGCGCTTCGTTGCGGACATGAATCTGACGGTACATCAGATTCGCGCGGACGCGGCAGGCCGGTACGGGCCATGCGGGGCGGTGGCCGGGCCTCATGGGCGGAGGCCGCTCGGGCCGAGGGGCTGGGAAAGTGTGCACCGGCTCCCTAATATGACGGCTCGTCAGAAATGGGCCGGTCGGAGACGGAGGGCTCGCCGATGGACGCCGCGTTCACCGAGGAACAGGACCAGATCCGCCGCACCGTGCGCGAATTGCTGCGGGAGCGGTGCGATACGGATGCGGTCAAGGCGGCGGTCCGCACCGCGCCCGGCCATGACACCGCGCTGTGGCGGCTGCTCGCCCGGCAGCTCGGCCTGTCCGGACTGGCGCTGCCCGAGGAGTACGGCGGCGCCGGTTGCGGAGCCGTTGAACAGGCCCTGGTCTGCGAGGAGGTGGGACGGGCCCTGCTTCCGTCGCCCCTGCTGGCCACCGCCGTGCTCGGGGCGCCGCTCATCGCCCGGCTCAGCGCCGGGGCCCAGCGCGCCGCGCTGCTGCCGGGGATCGCGGCCGGGGAGCTGACGGCGGCGCTCGCGGTACCGGGCGGTGCGCTGCCGGAGGCGCTCGGGCTGACCGGTGCGCCTGCGGAGACCGCCGGGGGAGCGCGGAACGGCTGGGCGGGCGGCGGGCGCGCGGGCGGGGTGCAGGCGCGCCACGACAGCGGGACGGGCTGGCGGCTGTACGGGCAGGTGGACCAGGTGCTCGACGGCCACAGCGCAGGAGTACTGCTGGTCGCCGCCCGCACCGGGGGCTATACGCGCGGCCGGACCCTGCTGTTCGTGGTCCCGGGCGACGCGGCCGGACTCACCCGCACCCGGCTGACCGCACTCGACGAGACACGGCCGCAGGCCCGGATCGAGCTGCGGAACGTGATGGCGGAGCCGCTCGGCGAGGACCCCGGCCGCGCCGCGGTCGGTACGGCGAACGGCGGCACGAACGGCGACGCGGACGGTGCGGCGGCGCGGGTGGCGGACGGGCTGGTCCACCTGGGCGCGACGGCCGCCGCCCACCTCGCGGCCGAGGCCGTGGGCGTGGCCGACGCGGCGCTGACGCGCACGGTCGCCTATGTACGGGAGCGGGAGCAGTTCGGCCGCCCGGTCGGCTCCTTCCAGGCGGTCAAACACCGGCTGGCGGATGTGTATGTGAAGGTCCAGGCGGCCCGTTCGGCGGCGTACTACGCGGCGTGGGCGACGGGCGGCACAACGGCCCCGGACGGACGGGAGGACCGCGAGGCCGCGGTCGCGGGCGGGCTGGCGCTCGCCCAGGCGCTGGAGGCGCAGCGGGCGGCGGCGGCCGAGGCCGTCCAGCTTCACGGCGGTCTCGGCTTCACCTGGGAGCACGACGCCCATCTCGCCTTCAAGCGGGCGGCCTCGGACGAGCTGCTCTTCGGTCCCGTCCACCGGTTGCGGGCACGTGCGGCGGAGCTGGGCGGGCTGTTCGGCGCCCGGCCGGCCGCGGTGGCCGCCCAGGCGGCGGCGGTGGCGGTCTGATGCCCGGTTACGGGGTGCGGCTGGTGCGGAAGGTGTCGTCCACCCGGGCCTTCGCCAGGGTGGCCCCCCATGTCATCCCGGCGTTCGACCGCGCGGTCCACCGGATCACCCGCGGCCGGGTGCTGCCGAGCGCGCTGATGCTGCCCGGGGTGATCCTCACGGCCCGGGGCGCGCGGACCGGGCAGCCGCGCCGTACGCCGCTGGCGTGCATGCCGGAGGAGGGCGGCGGCTGGATCCTGGTCGGCAGCAACTTCGGCCGTCCGGGGCATCCGGCGTGGACCGCGAACCTGCTGCGGCACCCGGATGCGGAGATCAGCTGGCGGGGCCGGGACATCGCGGTGCGGGCGCGGCTGCTGGAGGGGGCGGAGCGGGAGTCGGCGTGGTCGGCGGTGCTGGCCTTCTGGCCGCCGTACGCCGGGTACCAGGCGCGGGTGGAGCGCCGGATCCGCCTCTTCCGCCTGGAGCCGGTGCCGCGCGACGAGCGCGGGTGACACGGCGGATGCCGCAGGGCGGCTCCTCGCCCCCTGCCGCTTCGGAGCCCGGAGCCCGGAGAACGGCCGCGGGGGGGGGGGGGGGGCCGCGGGGGGGGCCGCGGGCGGGGCGGGCGGGGGGGGGGCGGGCGGGGGCGCCCCCCGGCCCCCCCCCCCGGGGGGGGCCCCCCCCCCCCCCCGGCCCGCCCCCCCGCGGCGTGACAGGACGTGCTGGCCCGCCGGTCGGCCGGACCGGCGCGCGGTGCATTCAGACGGCTATTTGGTCGGCTTCCGGCCGGTGATACCCAGGTGGACGACATAGGCCAGGTTCGGCTTCAGCTCGGCCTGCTTCACGCCCCAGCTCTGGAAGCCCTTCTGGTGCGCGGCGACGGCGGCCAGCATCGCGACGAGCGTGCCCGCGACCGCCGGGGCGCTGACGCTCTTGTCGATCCGGCCCTTGGCCTGGAGGTCCTTGACGGCGTCCGTCAGGGAGTTGGTCACGGCGTTGAGGATCTTCATACGGATCTTGTAGAACCGCTTGTCGCCCTCGGCCGCTCCCAGGTCGACCACCCGCAGGATGGCGTCGTGTTTGCGCCAGAACGAGAGGAAGCCGTCGACCAGGTCCTCCGCCGCCTGTGCGCCGGACTTCCCGGCCCAGGAGCGACCGGCGACCAGATCGGTCAGCCCCGCGCCCTCCTTGGCCATCTCCTCCGCGAGCTCGAGGACGGCGCCCTCGACGTCGGGGAAGTACTGGTAGAACGTCGCCGGCGAGGTCCCTGCCTTGCGTGCGACATCGATGACCTTGACATCTCGGTACGGGGATGAGCTGAGCATCTCGCTGAGGCAGTCGAGCAGCTTCTGCCGTGTCGCCTGCCCGCGGCGACCGGCCACCCGCCCGTCGACGGTGCGTACTTGTCCTGTCATGCCGTCAGCTTACCGAGGGGTGATCAGAGCGCGATTCGGCTGCGTGCAAATGGGGTTAGCGAGGGATGAGTGGGTTTGTCGGGCCTCCTCAGCAGGTCGGAATGGCTTATTCCGGTCGCTTTCCATCGGGAGAGCCCCCGGAGAGGCCACTCACCCACATGAGTGATTCGTGTTATCAACAGCCTGTGGATAACGAGGGTGGATGAGCTGCGCGGAACCCGGTGGCGGCGGTCCGGGATTGGCCGAAAGGTGAGAATTCCGGAGCGGGCGCCGGGAGCGATCCCCCGTTAGCGTGGCAAGTGGGGAAGAACGCTCCCCACAGGAGGACGCGGGAGGATCCGGGACATGGCCGCATTCGCCGAAGGTGTGCCCTGCTGGGCGGACGCGATGCTTCCCGACCTCGAGGCGGGCAAGCGGTTCTACGGCGGGCTGTTCGGCTGGACCTTCGACGAGCGGACCACGGACTACGGCTCGTACACCCGCGCCCTACTCGGCGGGAAGGACGTCGCCGGGCTCGTGCCCAAGCCCGACGGGCGGATGCCGACCGTCTGGAACATCTACTTCGCCACCCGGGACGCCGCCGCGACCGCCGCCCGGATCCGCGAGGCGGGCGGCCGGGTGATCGCCCCGCCGGTGTGGATCGACGACTCCTGTGTGATGGCCACCGCCGCGGACCCGGGCGGCGCGGTCTTCGGGCTGTGGCAGGCGGGCAGCCACCCCGGCTTCGCGCGGCGCGGCACCCCGGGCTCGTACGGCTGGACCGAGGTCCACACCCGGCAGCCCAGACCGGTCGACTCCTTCTACCGGGCGGTCTTCGGATACGGCATGGAGCCCGTCAGTGTGCGCGGGGCCCGTGACACCGGCCCCTGTGAGCCCCGGGACACCCACGCCCCGGCCTCCGCCCCCGCCCCCGATCTCGTCCTGTGGTCCCCGCGCGGTGAGCCCACCGGGGCCCGGCACGCGATCGGCGGACGGGTCGTGATCGGCGAGCGGTACCCGGCCGAACTGCCCGCGCATTTCCTCACGTACTTTGTGGTGGCGGACTGCGACCAGGCGCTGCGCACGGCCCACCGGCTGGGCGGGCGAGTTCTCAATGACCCCGAAGATACGCCGTACGGGCGTTTCGCGGTCCTTGCGGACAATCAGGGCGCGGTCTTCGCCGTGATCGACACCTCGGCGACCGGCCCCTCCGACGCGGGGAGCAGGGCGGGACCGGGCTGAGAGCGAGGTGGCGGCCGTGCCGTCGAACGGGGCGGTGCCCGGCTCCGTATCGCCCGATGACACGACGATTCGCCCCCGGGTTCGCAACCGCCGCCTTCGCCAGAGAGAATGCAGGATGCGTGCCGCCGGACGGTTTGTCGGTGAGACGCTGCACGGGGCTGTACTTTTCCAAGCCCCCACGGGGAGGTGGCAGGCAAGTGGTGGAGCAGCTGACGCAGCACGATCCGAGGCGGATCGGCCCTTTCGAGGTGCTCGGTCGGCTCGGCGCGGGCGGCATGGGGCTGGTCTATCTGGCCCGCTCGGCATCGGGCCGACGGGTCGCGATCAAGACGGTGCGGACCGAGCTCGCCGAGGACCAGCTCTTCCGCGTCCGGTTCACCCGCGAGGTGGAGGCGGCCCGCGCGGTCAGCGGCTTCTACACGGCGGCGGTGGTCGACGCCGATCCGCGGGCGGCGGTGCCCTGGCTGGCCACGGCCTACGTCCCCGCGCCCTCCCTGGAGGAGATCGTCAACGAGTGCGGGCCGATGCCCGCCCAGGCGGTGCGCTGGCTGGCGGCCGGAGTCGCCGAGGCGCTGCAGTCCATCCATGGCGCGGGGCTGGTCCACCGGGATCTGAAGCCGTCGAACGTCCTGGTCGTCGAGGACGGCCCGCGCGTGATCGACTTCGGTATCGCCTCCGGTGTCTCGAACACCCGGCTGACGATGACCAACGTCGCCGTCGGCACCCCGGCCTATATGTCGCCCGAGCAGGCGCGTGACTCGCGCAGTGTGACGGGCGCGAGCGACATCTTCTCGCTCGGCTCCACCCTGACCTTCGCGGCCACCGGACACGCCCCCTTCCACGGTGCCAACCCGGTGGAGACCGTGTTCATGCTGCTGCGCGAGGGCCCGGACCTGACCGGACTCCCCGATGAGCTGCGGCCGCTGATCGAGTCGTGCATGCAGATGGAGGCGGACCGCCGGCCCTCCCCGGCGGACCTCCAGTCGCAGCTCGCCCCGCACCTCTTCGCCTCCAACGCCGATGACAGCGGTACGGCCTCGGCCTGGCTGCCCGGCGGCGCCGTCGCGCTCATCGAGCGCAAGCGCAGCGGGCGCAACCAGGTGCGCGGCGGCTCCGCACGCCCCGCGGCCGGTGGCGGCCGGTCCGCCCCGGGCGGTGGCAGCGGTGGCGCCGGGCGCGCCGCGGCTCCGCTGCCGCCGGAGCGTCCGCCCACACCGCCGCCCTCCTACGCACAGTCCGCCGGAGCCGGAGCGGCGTCGCCCGGCGCGGGCGGCTGGGAGCCGGTGGGCGTCGGGGATCCGCGCGGCGGTCTGCGCGCCCCGGAGGCCGCGAGCCCGCCGAGCGCGCTGGGCTCCATCGGCCCCGGGCGGCACGCCGCCCCCGCCGGACCGCCCTCCGCCGTACCGTCCGCGCCCCTGCCCGCCGCGGCCGACGGCGCGGTGCGGCTGCCCGGTTCACAGGTGCCGATCGGGCCCGGCCTGCGGGCCGCCGACACCCGCGATCCGCAGGCGCGGCAGGACACCGGCCCCGCCACCGGCTGGGTGCGCCCGCCCGGTGGTATGACCACCGGCGGGGTGAACGGCGGGGAGGCCGCGGCCACCGGCGCCGTGCCGCCGCCGTCCCACGCGGCGTCCGCCGACGCGGCCGACGGGCCGGGCGGCGCGGGTGTCCCCGGGCGCTGGCGGCCCTGGCGGTTCCGGATGTCCAACGACGTCTGGGGCACCCCGGCCGTCGCCGACAATCTGCTCTATGTCACCTCCTTCGAGGTGCACGCGCTGGATGTGGGCACCGGGCGGCGGCAGTTCAAGACCCGTGACGTGGCCTGGGCGATGGCCGTGGCCAACGGCCGGATCCACGCCTCCGACGGCCCGACGCTCTACGCGCTGGACGCGGAGGACGGCGCCGAGCGCTGGCGGCTGTCCACCGACGGCTGGGTCTACTCGCTCAAGGTGGACCGCGGCACGGTCATCACCGGCACCCGTGGCGGCGGCGTCCAGGCGTGGGAGGCGGCCAACGGCGAGCTGCTGTGGGAGAAGCAGGGCCTCCAGACGGACTTCGAGACGCCCGAGTCCGGGCCGGTCATCCACGACGGCACGGTCTATGTGTGGGCGGACGCGCGGCTGCGCGCCCTGGAGGCGCGCACCGGCGCGGAGCGCTGGTCCTACCCGATCGGTGACGCGGCGTCCTGCGGCGGGGTGCCGATGCGGCTGCTGTCGGCGCCCGACGGCGTCGTCTATGTCACCGCCGGAACCCGGGTGCTGGCCATCGACATCGCGCGCGGCGAGGTGCGGTGGCGCTTCGAGGCGCCCGCCGTCTTCCTGTGCGCGCCCGCGTACGCACCGGGGCCCGCGGTGACCGGCGGCGGTATCTACATCGCCGACTACCTGGGCACGGTCTACGCGCTGGACGCGGCGAACGGACGCGACCGCTGGCGGATCGCCACCGAGTCGCGCCAGTCCATCGAACCGGTGCTGGTCGCCGACGGTTCGGTGCATCTGGGCAGCGGCAGCGCGCTGTACACGCTCGACGCGGTCACCGGCACCCCCAAGTGGCGGTTCGCCGCGGGCGGCGAGGTCATCGGCTCCCCGGTCGTCGCGGACGGGCGCGTCCACTTCGGCTCGGCCGACCACTGTCTCTACACGGTGGACGCGGCGGGCGGACAGCTCCGCTGGAAGCTGGCCACCGGCGGTGAGATCACCGGGTCCCCGGTGGCCGCCGGGGGTGTGGTGTACGCGTGCAGCAAGGACCGCTGTGTCTACGCGCTCGACGCGGTGAAGGGCACCGGGCAGTCCCGGCCCCCGGCCAACCGCCCCTGAGGAACGGTCTCGTCCGCCCGGAACCGCGGTGACGGACGAGATCGTCTCCGACTGCCAGGAGCCGGGCCGGGCCCCGATGTGACTTTGGGGTAGGAAGTGCCGTTGCTAGGGTGGCGTGCACTTGTCAACTGGCGTCCGGTTGGCTTGTTTGTGCCGTTCAACGGGGGAGAATTCCATGCAACGCCGTTCTGTACGCCTGCTCGCCGTCACCCTCATCGGGCTGATGGCGCTCACCGGATGCGGGAAGAAGGGCAGGGGCAGCAGCAGCCACGGCGGCGGCGGGCTGGGCGGCTTCAGCTCCGGTGGCAGCGGCGGTGACTCCCCGGCGTCCGACCCCAGCGGTCTGCCCAGCGGTGTGCCCACCGACCTGCCCTCGGGGATCTCGTCGGGCGGATCGTCGTACTCCCCGGGCTACCCGACCCCGTCCAGCTCGTACAGCTACTCCCCGCCGGCCACCTACAACCCGGACGCCTCGACCGAGACCAGCGGCTCCAACTGCCGCTACGACCAGTCCACCGGGCAGTTCAAGTACGACGTGAAGGTCACCAACACCGACCCCAGCCGCAGCTTCCGCTACTCGGTCAGCGTGAGCTGGAACGAGTACGTGGGCGACGGGCTGCTCGGCTACGACAGCACCTATGTGACCGTGCTGCCGGGCCAGAGCGAGACCTTCACCGCCAGCGACAGCTACACCATCACCAAGCGGACCGAGTACCAGTGCCAGGTCAGCTCGGCCAGCAAGTCCCCGGCAAGCTGACCGGGTGGACCGGCCACCGGTCCGACCGCCGCGTCAGCGGAGCCGGAAGCCGGGCGTACGGGCCGCGAACCGCGCGGCCTGGCGCTCCGGCGGCAGGTTCCCCAGCGCGATCAACTGCGGCGCGTGGGTGAGTGCCTGGTGCAGCGCGGCCTCCTTGGCCGTCCACAGCGCCCGTACCGTCCCCTGCACCGCCTCCGTCGGGTACGACGCCAGGACGGAGGCGGCGCGCACGGCCGCCGCCGTGACCTCCCCTGCCGGGACCACCTCGCTCACCAGGCCCGTCTCATACGCCCGCCGGGCCGAGACCCGCTCCGCGGTGCCCATCAGCGCCATCCGGGCGACCTCGCCGAACGGCATCCGCTGGGCCATGAGGACGGCCTCGTAGGCGCTGACCATGCCATAGCTGGTGTGCGGGTCGAAGAAGGCCGCGGTCTCGTCGGCGACGATGAACTCGGCCTCGCCCAGCAGGTAGAACGCCCCGCCGCAGGCCATTCCGGCCACCGCTGCGACCACCGGCTTCCACAGGTCGTTCGCCTTCGGGCCGACCGTGCGCAGCGGATCGTCCAGGGCGTAGGGCGACGGCGGCTGCGGTATCTCGGCCGAGCGGTCGATCCCGGTACAGAAGGCCCGGTCGCCCGCGCCGGTGAGCACCACGGCGCGGACCGATGCGTCGAAGCGGAAGCGGCGCCAGACGGCGATCAGTTCACCGGCGGTCTCCAGGTCGATGGCGTTGTGCCGGGCGGGGCGGTCGAGGGTGACCACCGCGACACCGTCCTCCCCGGTGCTGACGCGTACCGTCATGGCCGCTCCAACAGCCAGCGCACCACGGCCAGTCCGTCCGCGGGCCGGTGGAAGGCCGCCCTGACCGGGGCGCCGATCCGGAGCCGCCCGGGGTCCACCGAGTCCAGCGGGGCGTCGGCGGATGCGACGACATTGCCCACCAGCCGGATCCGCGGATGGTCGGCCAGCTCCACCAGCACCACGTTGTAGGGGGCCTGGGCGGCGTAGCCGGGCAGCAGCGGCGGATGGGGCAGGACGTAGGACCAGATCCGGCCACGGCCGCTGGTCCGCTTCCACCGGTGCTCGAAGGACTGGCAGGACGGGCAGCAGGGCCGTGGCGGGAACCGCGGCGCGGCACAGCCGGCACAGGTCTGGACGCGCAGTTCGCCGCGCGCCGCGTAGTCGAAGAAGGGTGCGCCGTCCTCGTCCGGGACGGGCTGGAGCAGCTCGGCCGACATACGCTCAACTCCTCAGCAGCAGGGCGGATGTGGGAACCCCCTCACCCGCCGTGACCAGGCAGGTGGTGGCGCCGGGGACCTGGGCGGTGCTGGTGCCGCGCAACTGGCTGACCCCCTCGGTGATCAGGTTGAAACCGTGGACGTACGCCTCGCTGAGCCCGCCGCCGCCGGTGTTGAGCGGCAGCCGTCCGCCGATCTCCAGCGCGCCGCCCTCGGTGAACGCGGCGCCCTCGCCCCGCCCGCAGAAGCCGTATCCCTCCAGCGACAGCGGGATCAGGGCGGTGAAGGCGTCGTAGATCTGGGCCACGTCCACGTCCTGCGGTCCGAAGTCGGCGCTCTTCCACAGTTGGCGGGCGGCGGTCCAGGAAGGGCCGGAGAGCGGATCGTCGTTCCAGTAGTTGACCATCCCATGGTGCTGGGCGGGCAGCCCCTGTGCGACGGAGTGGACGTAGACGGGGCGCCGCCGGCAGTCGCGCGCCCGTTCGGCGGAGACCACCACACAGGCCAGTGCGCCATCCGTCTCCAGACAGTTGTCGAACAGGCACAGCGGTTCGCTGATCCAGCGCGCGGTCATGTACATCTCGCGGGTCAGCGGGCGTTCGTACATCATCGCGGCCGGGTTCTGGTTGGCCCGGTTGCGGCAGGCCAGGGCGACGTTGAAGAGGTGGTCGCGGGTGGCGCCGTACTCGTGCATATAGCGCCGGGCCAGCATCCCGATCTCATCGGCGGGGCGCAGCAGCCCGTACGGCCGGGTCCACTGGCCCGGAGTCGGGAGCTGGGCCCGGGTGTTGGTCCACGGCCGCGGTCCGCTGCCGCGTTTGCGGGAGCGCCAGGCCACCCCGACCTCGGCCTGTCCGGTGGCGATGGCGGCGGCCAGATGGGCGACGGTGGCACAGGAACCGCCGCCGCCGTAACCGGCCTTGGCGAAGAAGGTCACCTCCCCGGCGCCGATCGCCTTGGCGACCTCGACCTCGTCGGTCTCCTCCATGGTGTACGAGGCGAAGGCGTCCACCTCGGACGGGGCGATCCCGGCGTCGTCCAGCGCGGCGAGGATCGCCCGGCAGGCCAGGGTCTTCTCGGACTCGGGGAGCCGTTTGGCGAAGGCCGTCCGGCCGATCCCGGCTATCGCCGTCGCGTCTTTCAGGGTCGCCGCCATCGCCACCTCCGTGGTCGCGGTTCCCCGGTGCCCGCGGTCACCGGTGCTGACAGCGGGGAAGGGTACCGCTAATCTGACGGACAGTCAGCTATCGGTCTGCTGGTGAGATCCGGGCGCGGCCCGGCGGGAGGCGGCTCATGGCGGAGGACACCATCCCGGCGCTGGTGCGGACGGCGGCCGGGCGGTACGGCACGGACGAGGCCGTGGTCGAGGGGCGCTCCCGGATCTCCTACGCGGAGCTGGGCACGCGGATCGAACGGGCCGCCGCGGCCTGCCTCGCCTCGGGCGTGGCACCCGGCGACCGGATCGCGGTCTGGGCACCCAACACCACCGACTGGATCGTGGCGGCGCTGGGCGCGGTCACCGCGGGCGGGGTGCTGGTCCCGGTCAACACCCGCTTCAAGGGCGCCGAGGCCGCGTACGTACTGCGCCGCACCCGCGCCACCCATCTGTTCGTCACCGGCACCTTCCTGGGCACCTCCTATGTGGCATCGCTGCGCAGGGCGGCCGGTCAGGGGCCGGGCAGCGGTCCGCTCCCGGGCCTCCCGGAGCTGCGGGAGGTGATCGTCCTCGCCGATGACGCCCCGGACGACTTCCGCACCTGGAAGGAGTTCCTGGCCGCCGGTGCCGGCGTGCCGGACTCGGCGGTACGGGACCGGGCGGACGCGGTACGCCCCGACGACCCCTCCGACATCACTTTCACCTCGGGCACCACCGGCGAACCCAAGGGTGTGGTGATCACCCACGCCCAGACCGTACGGGTCTACCGCCACTGGAGCGAGATCGCCGGGCTGGTGCCGGGCGACCGCTACCTCATCGTCAACCCGTTCTTCCACACCTTCGGCTACAAGGCCGGGATCATCGCCTGTCTGCTGCGCGGCGCCACGATGGTGCCGCAGCCGGTGTTCGGCGTGGAGACCGCCCTCGCCAACATCGCGGCCGAACGCATCAGCGTGCTGCCCGGACCGCCCACCCTCCACCAGTCGCTCCTGGACCATCCGGCGCGCGCGGCCCATGACCTGTCCGCGCTGCGCCTGGTGGTGACCGGCGCCTCCGTCGTCCCGCGGGAACTGGTGGACCGGCTCCGAGGTGAGCTGGGCATCGCCACCGTACTGACCGCTTACGGGCTGTCGGAGGCGTCCGGCACGGTCAGCATGTGCCGTCGCGGCGATCCCCCGGAGACCGTCTCGGGCACCTCCGGACGTGCCATCCCCGACACCGAGATCAAGGTGGTCGGGCCGAACGGTGCCGCGCTGCCGCCGGACACCCCGGGCGAGGTCCTGGTCCGCGGCTACCACGTGATGCGGGGCTACTTCGAGGACGAGAAGGCCACCGCCCGCGCGATCACCCCGGACGGCTGGCTGCGGACCGGTGACATCGGGGTGCTGGACGCCGGGGGCAGCCTCCGGATCACCGACCGGATCAAGGACGTGTTCATCGTCGGCGGCTTCAACGCCTATCCCGCCGAGATCGAGCGGCTGATCGCCCGCCACCCGGACGTGGCCGACGTGGCCGTGATCGGCATCCCGGACCCCCGGCTGGGCGAGGTGGCCAAGGCATACGCCGTCCGCCGCCCCGGGGCCACGCTGACCGCGGACGATCTGATCGCCTGGTCGCGGCGGGAGATGGCGAACTACAAGGTGCCCCGACAGGTGGAGTTCCTGACCGCCCTGCCGCGCAACGCCGGCGGGAAGGTGCTCAAGACTGCGCTGCGGGCGCGCTGAGACGGGGCGCGCCGGGAAGGACCGCAGGCGGTCGCGTACGGGGCTCCTCTCACGGCCGGCTGTTTCCGGCGCTTCGGGAGCCCTTCGCGGACCGTGGCATCGGTGTCGGTGCCAGGGCCGAGCCGGCCGGGAGAGGGAGCGGTGCGGACGCGGGGTGCGTCAGCGGGGGTCGGGGGCCGGTGAGTGGCCTTCGCCCTGGGCGCTCAGGGTCGCACTGCCGGTGGACGAATCCGCCACGACCACGGGGGTGTGGCTGTCATTCGCGACCGCGAAGGAGGCAGACTGGCCGGTGCCGGCCGCGATGCCCATCGCAAGAACCATGGTAGCTATGCCTTTTGTGGTACGAGACATTCCAGTTTCCTCCGGTACGGGGGGTGGTGGATGCTTTTGTAATGCAAAGTGGCCGTAGAAGGACTGATGGGTTCAGTCATCTGGCCAAAAGTGGGCGAAACTTGGCGCGATGTGCCTCGCCCACGGCATAGAGAGGAGCCGGTGCCGATGACGTCCCCTCCGCGTCATCGACACCGGCTCCTCGTGTCACCTCATGGGTGGCTTCGGGTCCCGGTCTACTCGGGTGCCGACGGGGTGTGACCTTCGCCCTCCGCGGCCTTCTTCGGCGGCGGAGGGGTGTGGCCCTCGCCCTTGGGTGACAGCTGTGGCGGCGCGGGAGTGTGGCCCTCGCCCTGGGTCGACAGCTGTGGCGGCGCGGGAGTGTGGCCCTCCCCTTGCGTCGAGAGCTGCGGTGGGGCAGGGGTGTGACCCTCGCCCATGGTGGAGAGAGAGGTGGGGACCGGGTCGGCCTCCAGCGGCCGGAAGGCGTCGGACTCGGGCTTCTTGTCTGCATTCGTCACGGTGAACTCCATCGGATGCTGGTCGTTGGGCGCCGTCGGGCCCGCCCGGCGACTCCCCCGTGGGTCGCCGGACGGGCCCCGCAAGGGCCGCCCACACTACGGTGTGACCTCACAACCGACCCGTCTGCCCCCCGCGGGGACGGATCGACCGTTAAAGAGAATTGCGGACGGCGATAAACGATTGATGAACGGGGGCGCCGTAGCAGGTCAGAGGGTAGCGGCGGGGGTCAGCAGGCTTTGGACATCCTGCGCCTCCGGAGTTCCCAACCGCTCGTGGATGGACAGGGCTTCGCGCCAGCACGCCTCCGCCCGTCCGTCCTGGCCGAGCTCCAGCAGGGCCTTGCCGAGCAGCGTCAGCACCACGGCCCGCCGCCAGTCGCCGCCGATCCCCCGTAGTGCCAGGGCCTGTTCGGCATGGGTGGCGGCCTTGGCGGGGCTGGGGACGGCCAGATGAGCCTCCGCCAGACGCTGGTGGGCCATTCCCTCCCACAAGGGCTGGCGGTGCTCGTGGAAGAGGTCCCGGGCCTCATTGAGCTGCTCCAGTGCCGGAGTGAGCAGTCCGGCTCCGGTCAGGGCGATCCCCAGTGCGTACTTGCCATTGGCGACGCGCAGGGTGCGTCCCTGGCTCTCGTAGATCTCCACGCCCTTCCGGGCCAGTTCGATCGCGCTGTCGATACGGTCCATCTCCACATAGGCGCGGGAGAGGTTGCACAGCGCGCTGGCCTCGCCGGGCCGGTCGTCCACGGCCCGGTACGCCTCGATGGCCTCGAGGAAGTGGTGCTCCGCGTCGTCCCAGCGGGTACGGCTCAGGTGTGCCAGGATGCCGCGTTCGGTGCGGGCGCGCCCCACGATGACGAAGTCCCGTGCCGCGGTCCCCAGATCCAGCGCACGCTCGGCCTCCGCGTCCGCCTCGTCGAGCCGCCCGGCCAGTTGGTGCACCTTGGCCAGGCACACCCGCGCGCGGCCCTCGGCCCGGGTGTCGCCCGCCCCGCGTGCGGTCCGGCTGATGACCTGGGCCAGTGCCTCGTAACGCGGCGCGTTGGCACCGGACTCGGCGAGGTCGATGGCGGCCAGCAGCACATCCGCGGCCCGGCGCAGCGTCTCCCCGCGTGCCGCCTGCTGGGCGCACATCAGCAGGCAGTCGGCCTCGGTGAACAACCAGTCGAGAGCGGCGTCCTGGTGCGGGAAGTCCAGTCCCGGGTGGGTGGTGGGCGACAGGTGGTCCACCAGCCGGTCGCCCGGCCGCTCCATGGCGTGCACGCGGGCGGCGGTGGCCAGGTAGAAGTCCAGCAGCCGGGACAGCGCGGCCTCGCGGTCAGCCGCCGACTGGTGACGCTCCGCGCAGTCACGCGCGTAGAGCCGCACCAGATCGTGGTACCGGTAGCGGCCCGGTGCGGCCGACTCGAGCAATGAGGCGTCGACGAGCGATTCGAGCAGTTCCTCGGCGTCGAAGGGGTCCAGATCCAGGGCGACCGCCGCGGCGGCCAGCGAGATGTCCGGTCCCTCCGCCAGCCCCAGCAGCCGGAACGCCTTCGCCTGTTCGGGTTCGAGCTGGCCGTAGCCGAGTTCGAAGGTCGCCCGCACCGCCAGGTCGCCGACCCGCAGTTCGTCCAGGCGGCGGCGTTCGTTGGCGAGCTTGAGTGCCAGCGTCGAGACCGTCCACATACGGCGGGAGGCCAGCCGGGAGGCGGCGATCCGGATGGCGAGCGGCAGGAAGCCGCAGGCCGCCACCACGTCCATGGCCGCCTTGCGCTCGCTCCGCACGCGCTCCTCGCCGACGATGCGGGTGAAGAGCACCAGGGCCTCGTCGGGGCTCATCACATCGAGGTCGACGAGGTGCGCACTCTCCAGGTCCACCATCCGGGCGCGGCTGGTGATGAGGGCGGCACAGCCTTCGGTACCGGGGAGGAGCGGGCGTACCTGGGCGGCGTCGCGGGCGTTGTCGAGCAGGGTGAGGACGCGGCGGCCGTCGAGGGTGGAGCGGTAGAGCGCGGAGCGCTCCTCGACGCCGTCGGGGACGGCGGACTCCGGGAGGCCCAGGGAGCGCAGGAAGGATCCCAGGACGGCCTCGGGTTCGGCGGGCACCGGACCCGCTCCCTGCAGATCCACGTACAACTGGCCGTCCGGGAAGTGGTGCCGGGCGGCGTGGGCCACATGCACGGCCAGCGTCGTCTTGCCGACTCCGCCGATGCCCGCGACCGCTGACACGGCCATGACATGCCCCTCGGCGGATGCGAGTTGATCGCTGAGTTCGGTGACGAATGCCGCCCGGCCGGTGAAGTCGGCGACCGTCGCGGGCAGCTGGGCCGGGCGGACGAAGGTGGGGCCCGCCGCCACACGACTGTCCGGGGGCGCCGCCAGCTCCGCATCCGCCTGGAGGATGCGCTGGTGCAGCTCGGACAGCTCCGGGCAGGGATCCACCCCGAGGTCCTCGGCGAGCAGCCGCCGGGTGTCGTTGTAGACGGCCAGCGCCTCGGCCTGCCGTCCGCTGCGGTAGAGCGCCAGCATCAGCAGCTCGCGCAGCCGCTCCCGCAGCGGATGAGCCGCGGTCATCGCCGTGAGCTCGGAGACGACATCGGTGTGGTGGCCGAGCTCCAGGTCCAGGTCGAGCCGGGTCTCGGTGAGGACCAGCTGCCATTCCGACAGCCGTGCCCGCTGCACCTCCGCGTACGGTCCGGGGAGGTTCGCCAGGGACTCGCCGTCCCACAGGTCGAGTGCCTTCGTGATGAGTTCACGGGCCTGCAGCCGGTCACCGGAGTTCCGCGACTTCTCGGCATCCGTCACGAGCCGTTCGGCCATCTCGACGTCCAGGGCCCCCGCCCCCGCCCGCACCGCGTAACCGCCCGACTCGCTCACCAGGACGTCCGAGTGCGGTGCGAATGCCTTGCGGAGCCGGGAGGCGTAGGTGCGCAGCGCCGCGATGGCAGCGTCCGGCGGTTCCTCACCCCAGAGGGCGTCCACCAGCTCGGGGGCGGTGGCCGTGCGTCCGCTCCGCAGCAGCAGAGCGGCGAGCAGTGCCCTCTGCTGGGGAGATCCCGTACTGATCTGCTGCTCGCCCCGCCATGCGCGTACCGGTCCGAGCACGGTGAAGCGCAAGGGCTGGTCCTGCGCTCGCTCCTTCTCGCCGGCCATGGTCTCCCCCTGCCTCTGCCTCCCAGTTGCAGGGGCCAGTTTGCCTTGCCAGCGGCCCCTACGTCAGTAGGGGCCGGACGTCTCCACAGGGCCAACACGGATAACGATGCGGCGTCGGCCGACGGATTGTCAGGTTGGTGGACGCCTTTCGGTCAGAGAGTCTCCCGGTAGGGACCTTCTGGATTGGCCGGGAAATGAATCCTGGTCCGGCAAGGGTATCCAGGGCGTACCGGCGAGCAGTTGGCGCACCTCGGTGGGTTCCGGGGAGTCCAGCCGCTCCCGGAGCTCGCGCGCCTCCCACCAGCACTCCCGTGCGCGTGTTTCGTGTCCCAGGGCCATCAGGGCCTTTGTTCGTACGGTGAGGAAGGAGAACCTGCGCCACTCGCCTCCCAGGCCCCCGAGGGCCAGTGCCCGCTCGACATGTGCCAGTGCTTTGCCGGGGCGGTCGGCAGCAAGGTGGATTTCGGCCAGCCGGAAATGGGTCATCCCTTCCCATAGTGTCTGGCGGGCATCCCGGAACAGTCCGAGGGCCTGAGTGAGCTGGACGATCGCCTCGTCCAGCCGATGGGCGCGGGTGAGGGCGATCCCCAGTGTGTACATTCCATTCGCCAGCCGGAGGGGCGCACCGAGCCGCCGGTAGATCGCGAGACCCTGCTCGGCCAGGGTGACCCCGGACTCGGTGCGGCCGAGCGTCACATGCAGCCGTGAGAGGTTGGACAGTGCGCTCGCCTCGCCCGCCTCGTTGCTGTCGGCGCGGAACGCGGCCAGTGCCTGTTCCAGAAAGCCTTCGGCGTCCTCGTGGCGGCCCTGGCCGCTGACCACGATCCCGAGCTGGTTCGCGGCACGGCTCGCGACGACCGGGTCCTCGGCGGCGAGTGTCAGAGCGCGCCGCAGTTCCCGTGCGGCTTGGTCGAAGCGGCCGGTGAAGCTGTACAGATGCCCCAGGGCCGAGCGGGCGCGCGCTTCGGTGTGACTGTCCCCCGCGGTGCGCGCCGCTTCGCTGACGGCCAGGGCGGCACCTTCGTACTGACGCGGGCGTGCTCCCGATTCGGCGAGGTCGAGGGCGGCCATCAGCAGGTCGGCGGCGCGGCGGCGGGTGTCCGGCCCGGTGCACTGTGACACGCAGTTGATCAGCCCGTCGGCCTCGCTGAACAGCCAGTCCAGTCCGGCTCGTGAGGAGGGGAAGCTCAGGGGGGAGGCGCTGGTGGGCTCGAAGTGCTCCACGGTGCGGTCGCCCGGCCGCTCCAAGGCGTACACCCGGGCGGCGGTGGCCAGGTAGAAGTCCAGCAGGCGGGAGAGCGCGGCGTCCAGCTCGCCCGGCGGCTGGGCTCCGCGCTCCGCGCACGCCCGTGCGTAGAGCCGGACCAGGTCGTGGAACCGGTACCGGCCCGGTGCGGTGGCCTCCAGGAGCGAGATGTCCTCCAGCGAGGAGAGGAGGCGGCCGGTGTCCTCATGGGGCAGTCCGAGCACCGCCGCGGCGGAGGCGAGCGAGACATTGGGCCCTTCGGCGAGGCCGAGCAGCCGGAACGCCCGGGCCTGCGGGGGCTCCAGCTGTCCGTAACCGAGCTCGAAGGTGGCCTTGACGGCCAGGTCCCCGGCGCGCAGCTCATCCAGCCTCCGCCGCTCGTCGGCGAGCTTGCGGGCCAGGACGGAGACGGTCCAGGTGCGGCGGGCCGCGAGCCGGGAGGCGGCGATGCGGATCGCGAGCGGCAGATGGCCGCAGGCGCTCACCACCGCCATGGCCGCCTTCCGCTCCACCTCCGCCCGCTCTTCCCCCACGATGCGCGCGAAGAGTGCGTAGGCCTCGTCCGGTCCCATCACATCCAGGGCCACCCCGTGAGAACCGGCAAGGCCGGTCATCCGGGTGCGGCTGGTGACCAGGGTGACGCAGCCGTTCCCGCCGGGCAGCAACCTGTGGACCTGCGCCGCGTCGCGGGCGTTGTCCAGGAGGACCAGGACACGGCGGCCGGTGAGCACGGACCGGTAGAGCGCCGCCCGCTCCTCGGGGCCGTCGGGTACGGCCGAGTCGGGCGTCCCCAGGGCACGCAGGAAACCACCCAGCACACCTTCCGGCTCCGCGGGGTTCGGGCCGGACCCGCGCAGGTCGGCGTAGAGCTGGCCGTCGGGGAAGTGGTGCCGGGTGGTGTGGGCGACGTGCACGGCCAGTGCCGTCTTGCCGATGCCGCCGGTGCCGGTGATGGTCAGCACGGTGCCGGCCGGCTCCCCGGTGGCGACGCGTTCGCCGAGCTCGGCCAGGAAGTCCGAGCGTCCGGTGAAGTCCGCGACGGTGGCGGGCAGCTGGGCGGGACGCGTCGATGTCGGCCCGGGCGCGGCGAAGGTCCGGGTGAGGCCGGGGTCGGACCGCTCCATGCGCCGCCGGAGCCCGGTGAGGGTGCCTCCCGGCTCCACCCCCAGCTCCTGTGCGAGCCTTCGCCGGAGATCGTCGTACACCGCCAGCGCCTCGGAGTGCCGTCCGTCGCGGTACAGCGCCAGCATCAGCAGCCCGCACAGTCTTTCGCGCAGCGGATGGGCCGTGGTCAGGCTGGTGAGCTCGGGAAGGACGGCGCTATGGCGACCGCGCTCCAACTCCAGTTCGATACGTCCTTCATCGAGGGCCAGGCCCAATTCCCGGCCCCGCCAGTCCCGTTCCGGACCGGACGTGGCCGAGGTTCCCCGCCCCTCCGGCCGATTGCCGCCGACCATGGTGCCCCCCGCGCGTGCCTTCTCGCTGTACGGCCAGTCTGCCGCCATCGCGGCCGTACGTCAGCACGAAGCGCGGGCTCGGCGGATTCACCTAGCTGACGATCCGTCAGATCGGCGCTACCGTGACATCCATGGAGAGCTTCCCCAAGATCATTTCGGTGGACGACCACACGGTCGAACCCCCTCACGTCTGGCGGGACCGCCTCCCGTCGAAGTACCGCGACACCGCCCCGCGCATCGTCCGCGCGCCGCTGAAGGAAATGACCTTCATCGGGGGCCGGTTCGCGCCGAAGATGGGCGCGCCCGGGGACGACGGACCGCTCGCGGACTGGTGGGTGTACGAGGAGCTGCGGCGGCCGCTGACGCGGCTGGACACGGCGGTCGGCTATGACCGCGACGAGGTCCGGCTGGAGGCCATCACCTATGAACAGATGCGGCCGGGCTCCTACTCGGTGCCCGACCGGCTGGCGGACATGGACGTCAACCATGTGCAGTCCGCGCTCTGCTTCCCCACCTTCCCCCGGTTCTGCGGGCAGACCTTCACCGAGGCCCAGGACCGCGAACTGGGGCTGCTGGGGGTGCGGGCGTACAACGACTGGATGGTGGAGGAGTGGTGCGGCCCCGAGGCGCGGGGGCGGCTGATCCCGCTCACCATCATCCCGCTGTGGGACGCGGAACTGGCCGCCGCCGAGGTGCGGCGGAACGCGGCGCGCGGGGTGCGGGCCGTGTGCTTCTCTGAGATACCCCCGAACCTGGGGCTGCCCTCCGTCCACACCGACGACTGGGATCCGTTCCTCGCCGCGTGCGACGAGACCGGCACGGTCATCGCCATGCACATCGGCTCGTCCTCGCGGATGCCCTCGACCTCGGCGGACGCGCCCCCGGCGGTCGGGTCCACCATCACCTTCGCCAACTGCTGCTTCTCGATGGTGGACTGGCTGATGAGCGGGAAGTTTGAGCGCTTCCCCAACCTCCGGATCATGTACGCCGAAGGCCAGATCGGCTGGATCCCGTACATCCTGGAGCGCGCCGACGTGGTCTGGGAGGAGAACCGCGGCTGGGGCGGGGTGGCGGACAAGGTGCTGCGGCCGCCGTCGGAGCTGTTCGCGGAGCATGTGTACGGATGCTTCTTCGACGACGCCTTCGGGCTGCGGAACCTCGACGCGATCGGGGTGGGCAACGTCCTGTACGAGACGGACTACCCGCACTCCGACTCCACCTGGCCCAAGTCCCGCGAGGTCGGCGAGGCGCAGATGGGCCATCTGGCGCCGGATGTGGTCGAGCGGATCGTCCGCGGCAACGCCATCGAACTGCTGGGGCTGACGGACGAGGGGCTGTGGGCGGGGCCGGGTTCCTGAGCCGGTGAGTCGATGAGCCCGATCCGGGGCGCGGTCGGGCGCGGCCGGTTGCGGCCGGTGGTGTGCCGGCCACGACGCCGGCGGCACCGCCCCCGCCCGCCGTTCCGGTGCGGGCGGGGGCCTTGTCTGATGGGCCGTCAGATACGACGATGGCGGTCCACCGACAAGGAGGCACGCCATGCGCGTCCTGCCCTCGGGGCGGCTCAGTTACGGAATGCAGCTTCCGGTCCAGTCGCAGAGCACTCTCTACGCCGAGTCCTGGGAGGCGGCGGCGGGCCCGGCCGATCTGCTCGCGCTCGCCCGCGCCGCCGACCGGCTCGGCTTCGCCTATCTCGCCGTCTGCGACCACGTCGCGATCCCGCGCCGGCTGGCCGGGGCGATGGGCACCGTCTGGTACGACCCGGTGGCCACCCTCGGCGCGCTCGCCGCGGCCACCGAGCGGATCCGGCTGCTCAGCCATGTCGCGGTGGCCGCGCTGCGCCATCCGCTGCTCAACGCCAAGCAGTACGCCACGCTCGACCACCTCTCCGGCGGACGGCTGATCCTCGGGGTCGGCGCCGGACACGTACGGGAGGAGTTCGACGCGCTCGGCGTGGACTTCGCCGCGCGCGGACCGCTGCTGGACGAGTCGATCGACGCCCTCAAGGCGCTGCTGGGGCCGGAGGAGTTCCCCGACTTCCGCGGTGAATGGTTCACCTTCAGCGGGCTCGCGGTGGCGCCGCGCCCGGTGCAGAGCCCGCGTCCGCCGATCTGGGTGGGCGGCTCCTCGCCCGCCGCGGTGCGCCGGGCGGCGGTCCGCGGTGACGGCTGGCTGCCGCAGGGCGATCCCCGGGAACTGCTGCCGGGCCAGATCGCCCGGTTGTGCGCGCTGCGCGAGAAGGCGGCCGAGGAGGACCCCGCATGCGCGGAGCCGCTGGAGATCGGGGCCATCACCGAACCGCTGTACGTGGGCGCGCCCGGCTGGGAGGTGGGGCGGCGGACGCTGAGCGGCGTCCCGGACCGGCTGGCCGAGTCGCTGCGCGGGTACGCGGCCATGGGGGTCGACCAGATCCAGGTGCGGTTCCGCAGCCGGGGCCGGGCCGAACTCCTCGACCAGATGGCGGCGTTCGCCGCCGATGTCGCTCCGCACCTCAACGACTGACCGGGAGGCAGAAGTGGGCAAGCTGGACGGGCGGGTCGTCCTCATCACCGGTGCGGCGCGCGGCCAGGGCGAGCAGGAGGCACGGCTGTTCGCCGCGGAGGGCGCGCGGGTGGTGCTCGGCGATGTACTGGACGAGCAGGGTGAGGCGCTCGCGAAGGAACTGGGTGAGGAACGGGCCCGCTACGTCCGGCTGGACGTAGGCCGCGAGGAGGACTGGGCGGCCGCCGTGGCCGCCGCCAAGGACGCCTTCGGCGCGGTGGACGGCCTGGTCAACAACGCCGGGATCCTCCGCTTCAAGGAGCTGACCGGCACCCCGCTGGAGGAATACCTGACCGTGGTGCGGGTGAACCAGGTCGGGGCGTTCCTCGGGATGCGGGCGGTCGCCCCGGAGCTGGCGGCCGCGGGCGGCGGCACGATCGTGAACACCGCCTCGTACGTCGCGCTGACCGGAATGGCCTTCCTCACCTCGTACGCCGCCACCAAGGCGGCCATCGTGGGGATGACCCGGGTGGCGGCGATGGAGCTGGCGGACCGGGGGATCCGGGTCAACGCGATGTGTCCGGGGGCGATCGACACCCCGATGACCAACCCCGCCCAGCTCGACCCCGACGCGGATCCCGCGGAGGCGTCGGCGGCGGTGGACGAGCTGTACCGGAAGCTGGTGCCGATGGGGCGGATCGGGCGCCCGGAGGAGGTGGCGCGGCTGGCGCTGTTCCTCTCCTCGGACGACTCCTCGTACATCACCGGCCAGCCGTTCGTGGTGGACGGCGGCTGGCTGTCCGGGGTGTCGGTGTTCTAGGGCGTGTCCGCGACGTCGCGCCGGACCGGCCCGCGGCGTCAAGGGGCGCCTCCCGGCGGTGGTCGCATCGCTGAGGGGTGTCCTCGCGGGGGTACCCCCGGACGGGGTCCGGGGGAGGTCCTACGCGGACGATCCCGGCAACGCGGCGGGCGTGCGTGCCAGGCGTCGCGGGCCGGCGGGGCTGTGCGGACACCTCCTGGCCACCGCGTTCCAGGCACCGCCCTTGGGGCTCCACCCTTGACGCTCCACCTCCGCGGTGTCAGAGTCAGTCAAAATCTGACGGTCCGTCAGATAGTCGCATGCGGGCGATGCCAGAGGCGGTGAACCTCCATGGAATTCGGACTGTTCGTGCAGGGGTACGTACCGGAGCGACGGCGCCGGGCCGACCCCGAGGCCGAGCACCACGCGCTGATCGAGGAGACCGAGTACGTCATCCAGGCCGACCGGTCGGGCTTCAAGTACGCCTGGGCCTCGGAACACCACTTCCTGGAGGAGTACTCCCACCTCTCCGCCAACGACGTCTTCCTCGGCTACCTCGCCCACGCCACCGAACGCATCCACCTCGGCTCCGGGATCTTCAACCCGCTGCCCCAGGTCAACCATCCGGTGAAGGTCGCCGAGAAGGTCGCGATGCTCGACCACCTCTCCGGCGGGCGGTTCGAGTTCGGGTCCGGACGCGGCGCGGGCAGCCACGAGATCCTCGGATTCATCCCGGGTGTGACGGACATGAACCACACCAAGGAGATCTGGGAGGAGACCATCGGCGAGTTCGCCAAGATGTGGCTCCAGGACGAGTACCCGGGCTTCGAGGGCAGGCACTGGTCACTGCCGCCGCGCAAGGTGCTGCCCAAACCGTACGGGGCCGGGCACCCGGCCATGTGGTACGCGGCGGGTTCACCCTCCTCGTACGCGATGGCCGGTGCGAAGGGGCTCGGGGTCCTCGGCTTCTCCATCCAGAAGGTCTCCGACATGGAGTGGGTGCTCGACTCCTACAAGACCGCCGTCGAACGGGCGGAGCCCGTCGGCGGGTTCGTCAACGACAACGTGATGGTGACCTCGACCGCCATCTGCGCGGAGACCCACGCCAAGGCGGTCGAGATCGCGGTCGGCGGCGGGCTCAACCACCTCCAGTCGCTGCTCTTCCGCTACCACGACACCTTCCCCCGGCCCGAGGGCATCCCGGAGTGGCCGGAACTGCTGCCGGACTACACCGAGGAGATCATCGAACTCCTCATCGCCGAGGAGCTGATGATCTGCGGCGATCCGGACGAGGTGTTCCGGCAGTGCAAGCGGTGGGAGCAGGCCGGCGCCGACCAGCTCTCGTTCGGGCTGCCGATCGGCATCGGCTACGAGGACACCATGAACACGATCAAGCTCATCGGTGAGCAGGTGATCCCGAAGATCGACACCGATCCCGTGCACCGCACCACACGCTTCCGGCAGGCCGGGCGGAACTGACCGACGCACACCGCACCCACCAGAAGGGACGCACCCGTGCTCGACCACCTGATCAAGGGCGCCACCGTGGCGGACGGCACGGGCGCGCCGTCCCGTACCGCCGATGTCGGTCTCCGCGACGGGCGGATCGTCGCCGTCGCGGAGCCGGGGACGGTCACTGAGCCCGCCCGGTCCACCGAGGACGCCACCGGGCTGGTGCTCGCCCCCGGGTTCGTCGATCCGCACACCCACTACGACGCCCAGCTCTTCTGGGACCCCTACGCCACTCCGTCCATGAACCACGGCGTGACCACCGTGGTCGGCGGCAACTGCGGTTTCACCCTGGCGCCGCTCAACCCCGAGCGCCCCGGTGACGCCGACTACACCCGGCGGATGATGAGCCGGGTCGAGGGGATGTCACTGGTCGCGCTGGAACAAGGCGCCCCCTGGAACTGGCACGGCTTCGGCGAGTACCTCGACGCGCTGGAGGGCCGGATCGCGGTCAACGCGGGCTTCATGGTGGGCCACTGCGCCCTGCGCCGCCATGTGATGGGCCCCGACGCGATCGGCGGCCGGCCCACCGGGGCCCAGCTTGAGGCGATGCTGCGGCTGTTCCACGAGGCGATGGACGCGGGGGCGTGGGGTCTGTCCACCACCCAGTCCTCGACCCACGCCGACGGTGACGGTGAGCCGGTCGCCTCCCGGCACGCCCGGCCCGAGGAGCTGATCGCGCTGTCCCGGGCGGTCGCCGACCACGAGGGGACACAGCTCGAGGCGATCGTCGCGGGCTGTCTGGACCGGTTCGCGGACGAGGAGATCGACCTGCTGGTGGAGATGAGCGCCGCCGCCGGACGGCCGCTCAACTGGAATGTGCTGACCGTCGACGCGGCGGTGCCGGAGCGGGTGCCGCGCCAGCTCCAGGCCAGTGAACGCGCCCGCAAGGCGGGCGGCCGGATCGTCGCGCTCACCATGCCGATCCTCACCCCCATGAACATGTCGCTGGGCACCTTCTGCGCGCTCAACCTCATCCCCGGCTGGGGCGATGTCCTCCGGCTGCCGGTCCCCGAGCGGATCGCCAGGCTCCGAGACGCCGCCGTACGGGAGGAGATGCTGCGCCGCGCGAACAGTCCCGAGGCCGGGGTCTTCCGGCGGCTCGCCCACTTCGAGCGGTACGTCATCGGCGACACCTACAGCGAGGCCAACGCCGGACTGACCGGCCGGGTCGTCCGTGACATCGCCGCCGAGCGCGGACAGGACGCCTTCCACGCCCTGGTGGAGATCTGCGCCGCCGACGCATTGCGCACCGTGCTGTGGCCGATGCCCACCGACAACGACCCGGCAAGCTGGGAGCTGCGGCGGCAGACCTGGGAGCACGAGGACGTCCTGCTCGGCGGTTCGGACGCCGGGGCCCATCTGGACCGGATGTGCGGTGCGCCGTACACCACGCGCTTCCTCGGCGACTGTCTGCGGGGGCGCAAGCTGGTCGGTCTGGAGCGGGCGGTGCGGATGCTGACCGACGATCCGGCCCGGCTGTTCGGACTGCGCGGCCGCGGCCGGATCGCCGAGGGCTACCACGCCGACCTGGTGCTGTTCGACCCCGAGCGGATCGACGCGGGCCAGGCCACGCTCGTCCACGACCTGCCCGGGGACAGTCCGCGGCTGGACTCGCGGGCGGTGGGCGTGGTGAGCGTCCGGGTGGGCGGGGTGGAGACCCTCCGGGACGACACGGTCACCGGCGCGGTCCCCGGCACGGTGCTCCGCTCCGGCCGCGACACCCGCACCGTCAGTACCAGGACCTGACCGTCCCCGGCCCGGTCCCCGGGCCCTCCCCGGGGCCCGGGCCGCGGCGTCGTCAGGGTCTGCCGAGCCAGATGGGGTTGGTCATGGCCGCCATGCGCCCGGGAAGGCCGGACGCCCCGCCGTCGGCCGGGGCGTGGCGCACCTCGGCGCGTACGTAGGCGGCGTACGAGGGCGTGGTGCGCCACTCCGCGGTGCCGGACCCGGAACCCGGCAGCGCCGTCGCGTACAACTGGCCCTGGTCGGTGATGAACCGCACCGAGCAGTCCGGTCCCGCGCCCGAGACCTTCAGCCGGACCGTGACCTCCTCGTCGCGGTCCACCGCCAGCCGCCCGCCGATGCCCGCGTGCCGGCCCCGGCCGCCGACCGCCTCGAAGGCCAGCTCGATCGCGGAGGACTCGGCGATCCAGCTCCGGCCCGTGCGGATGCCCTCCTGGATCGCGGTGCGGGACAGCTCGTCGGCGAGCACGACCGTCTGCGGCAGTCCGACGGTCTGCCCCTCGCGGTGGGCGTCACTGTTGCCCATGGCCGGGAGCCAGCGGCCGTCGCCCCGGGCGGCGGCCACCAGCGTGTTGTCCCATCCGGCGACGCTGGCCTCGTCGTCCGGGGTGAAGTCCGCGTTCCACACCTCGACCGCGTCCGCCTCGTTGAAGCCGAACTTCCAGTTGCAGCCGACACAGGTGCCGTGCGGATGGGCGGGGACCACCAGACCGCCCGCCTGCCGGATCTTGCGGGCATAGCGTCCGAAGGCGTTGTCCCGGGCGCGGTAGCGCCAGTCGATGAACACACCGGGGTCGATGCCGAGGGCCACCACGTGGCCATTGCGGGTGGTGACCTCCTCACCGGTGAGGATCAGCAGGTCATCGCCCCACAGTCCGTCCCATGCACCGTGTCCCGAGGTGGTGTTGTGCTCGGTGGTGGTGATGAAGTCGAGCCCGGCCGCGCGGGCCGCGGCGGCGATCTCGGCGGGGGTGCGCTTGCCGTCGGAGTGCACCGAGTGCAGATGGCAGTCGCCGCGGTACCAGGCCCGGCCGCGCCCCTTCGCCCGCTGCGGCGGATAGACCGGTTTGGGTGTCTCACCCGGCTCGCCGAACCGCAGGGTGACGGTGACCTCGTAGTCCATCCCCTGCGGAGCCACCGTGTACGGTCCGAGCACCACATGCCAGGTGCCCGCCCGCACCGGCCCCGCCAGATACGCCGGGGTCGCCTTCTCGGCGCTGATGGCGAACTCCGTACGCGCCCCGCCCGACCAGCCGCGGAAGCCGCGCCCGCCCAGATCGGTGCCGCGCTCGTCGAAGATGCCGATGTCACAGGCGTTGCCCTGGGTCCCGGCCGGGACCGACGGCTTGTCGTAGCTGTAGGACACGGCGATCTCGCGGACCCTGCCGGGCACCTCGACCGGCAGATAGACGAAGTCCGGTGCCCCGGTGGGCAGATGGCCGGAGACGGTCCGCGTCTTCTCGCCGTCACCGCCACCACCACTGCCGTCGTCCCGCTCATCGGCCTGTGCGAACGTCACGGGATCGAGCGTAAGCATCCCCGCAGCGCCCGCAAGCGCGGAGATCCTGAGTACGTCGCGTCGCTGCATACGTGCCCCCACCGTCATCGCCCCCACCGTCGGAACGTGCCCGCCATCGAACGTGCCGTGCCGTGCTGTGTCACGCGGGTGCGGTCCGACACCCGTGTGACACCGTTGTACGCGTGGGTGACTCCCACGGAAAGCCCTGTGGATAACCTCGTGGCGACGGGGGAACATACGCGCAGCCCCACCGGCCGACGCGGAGGTGCAGCCCCATGCGCATCGCGACCACCGTCTTCCTCACCGACGAATCCATCCGTCCCGCCCGGCTCGCCCGGGAGCTGGAACAGCGCGGGTTCGCCGGGCTCTATCTGCCCGAGCACACCCACATCCCGGTCAGCCGTGACACCCCCGCCCCGATGGGCGAGCCGCTGCCGCGTCAATACGGCCGTACGCTCGACCCGTTCGTGGCGCTCGGCCAGGCGGCCGCGGTCACCGAACAGCTCGGCGTCGGCACGGGTGTCACCCTCGTCGCCCAGCACGACCCGGTCAGCCTCGCCAAACGGGTCGCCACCCTCGACCATCTGTCCGACGGCCGGTTCACCTTCGGCATCGGCTACGGCTGGAACGTCGAGGAGGCGGCCGACCACAATGTCTCCTGGTCCGACCGCCGCGATCTCGTCCAGGACCGGATGGCGCTGATGCGCGCCCTGTGGACCCCCGAGCCCACCGCCTACCAGGGCCGGTTCGGATCGGTGCGGGCCAGCCTCGCGCACCCCAAACCGGTGCGGCGGCGCTCCGCGGCCGATCCGCTCACCGGCCCGCGCACCCTGGTCGGCGGGGCCGCCGGGCCCAAGCTGTTCGCCCATGTCGCCGCGTACGGCGACGGCTGGATGCCCACCGGGGGACGCGGACTGACGGAGGCGATCCCTGCCCTGCGCCGGGTGTGGGAGGAGGCGGGCCGGGACCCGGCGGCGCTGGAGGTGGTGCCGTACGCGGTGCTGCCCTCGCCCGGCAAGCTGGCCCACTACGCCGAGCTCGGCATCGAGGAGGTCGTCGTCCAGCTCCCGGCGCCCGAGCCGGGGACCGCGGGTGCGGCGGACGGCGCCGAGATCCTGCGCACCCTCGACGACTACGCCCAGTACCTGTGAGCGCCCCCGCCGCGCCGCCCCGTATTCCCGCCCGCCGTTCGGCACCTCCGTGATCAGACCCACAAAACCGCAGGCCCGGGCGGTCTGGCGGTGTTCCGCACCGCTCGTATCCTCGGAGGATGACCACCAGCGCGCAGGGAACCCCATCGCCCGCCCCGAACGGCCCCACTGCCAACGCGATGCGCCGCGCGCTCAAACGGGCCCGTGACGGCGTGGCGCTGGACGCGGCCGAGGCGGCGGTGCTGCTCCAGGCGCGCGGTGACGACCTGAAGGACCTCACCGCCTCCGCCGCCCGGGTCCGTGACGCCGGGCTGGAGGCCGCGGGCCGCCCCGGGATCATCACCTACTCGCGCAGCGTCTTCATCCCGCTCACCCGGCTGTGCCGGGACAAGTGCCACTACTGCACCTTCGCCACCGTCCCCGGCAAGCTGCGCCGCGCGGGGCACGGGATGTTCATGTCCCCCGACGAGGTGCTCGCCATCGCCCGCCGCGGCGCCGAACTCGGCTGCAAGGAAGCGCTGATCACCCTCGGCGACCGCCCCGAGGACCGCTGGCCGGAGGCGCGCGAGTGGCTGGAGGCCGAGGGCTACGACGACACCGTCGCGTATGTGCGGGCCATGGCCATCCGCATCCTGGAGGAGACCGGGCTGCTGCCCCACCTCAACCCCGGCGCCATGACCTGGACCGACTTCCAGCGGCTCAAGCCGGTCGCGCCCTCCATGGGCATGATGCTGGAGACCACCGCCGAGCGGCTGTGGAGCGAGCCCGGCGGTCCGCACTACGGTTCGCCCGACAAGGAGCCCGCCGTGCGGCTGCGGGTCCTGGAGGACGCCGGACGCAGCTCCGTCCCGTTCACCAGCGGACTGCTGATCGGGATCGGCGAGACCCATGAGGAGCGCGCGGAGTCGCTGTTCGCGCTGCGCCGGGTCTCCCGCGCCTACCACGGCATCCAGGAAGTCATCATCCAGAACTTCCGCGCCAAGCCGGACACCGCGATGCGCGGGATGCCCGACGCCGAACTGGCCGATCTGGTGGCCACGGTCGCGGTCGCCCGCCACATCCTGGGCCCCTCCGCCTGCATCCAGGCCCCGCCCAACCTGGTCGACGCGGAGTACGAGCAGCTCATCGGCGCCGGGATCGACGACTGGGGCGGGGTCTCCCCGCTCACCCCGGACCACGTCAACCCCGAGCGCCCCTGGCCCCAGCTCGACGAGCTGGCCGAGCGCTCGGCCGCTGCGGGCTTCGCCCTCCGTGAGCGGCTGTGCGTCTACCCCGAGTACCTCCAGCGCGGGGAACCCTGGCTGGATCCGCGGCTGCTGCCCCACGTCCGGGCGCTGGCCGACCCGGACACCGGACTGGCCCGCGAGGAAGCCCTTCCGGCCGGGCTGCCCTGGCAGGAGCCGGAGGAGGCGTTCACCTCCTCCGGCCGCACCGATCTGCACCACACCATCGACACCGAGGGCCGCACCGGCGACCGCCGCGAGGACTTCGACGAGGTGTACGGCGACTGGGAGGCGCTGCGCGAGGCGGCGGCCCCCGGTATGGCCCCCTCCCGGATCGACGCCGATGTGAAGTCCGCGCTCGCCACGGCCGCCGATGACCCGACCCGGCTGACCGACCCCGAGGCGCTGGCCCTGCTGCACGCCGACGGACCGGCGCTGGACGCGCTGTGCCGGATCGCGGACGATCTGCGCCGGGCGGCCGTCGGTGACGATGTCACCTACATCGTCACCCGCAACATCAACTTCACCAATGTCTGTTACACCGGCTGCCGCTTCTGCGCCTTCGCCCAGCGCCGCACCGACGCCGACGCCTACACCCTCTCGCTGGACCAGGTCGCCGACCGCGCCCAGCAGGCGTGGGACGTGGGCGCGGTGGAGGTGTGCATGCAGGGCGGTATCCATCCGGACCTGCCCGGCACGGCCTACTTCGACATCGCCCGGGCGGTGAAGGAGCGCGTGCCCGGGATGCATGTGCACGCCTTCTCCCCGATGGAGGTCGTCAACGGGGCGACCCGCACCGGGCTGTCCATCCGCGAGTGGCTGACCGCCGCGAAGGAGGCCGGGCTCGACTCCGTTCCGGGGACGGCCGCCGAGATCCTGGACGACGAGGTGCGCTGGGTCCTCACCAAGGGCAAGCTGCCGACCGCCACCTGGGTCGAGGTCATCAGGACCGCCCACGAACTGGGCATCCGCTCGTCCTCCACGATGATGTACGGGCATGTGGACCAGCCGCGCCACTGGCTGGGCCATCTGCGGCTGCTGGCCTCCATCCAGCAGGAGACGGGCGGTTTCACCGAGTTCGTCACCCTGCCGTTCATCCACACCAACGCCCCGGTCTACCTCGCGGGCATCGCCCGCCCCGGACCCACCACCCGGGACAACCGCGCGGTCACGGCCATGGCACGGATCCTGTTGCACCCCCATATCCCCAATATCCAGACGAGCTGGGTCAAACTCGGCGCCGAGGGTGCCGCGGAGATGCTCCGCTCCGGCGCCAACGATCTGGGCGGCACCCTCATGGAGGAGACCATCTCCCGGATGGCGGGCTCCTCCTACGGCTCCTACCGCTCCATCCAGGACCTGGTCGCCATCGCCGACCTGGCCGGCCGCCCGGCCCGCCCGCGCACCACGACCTACGGCCCGGTCTCCGAGGAACGCCGCACCGCGGCGCTCGCCTCGGACGGCCATCTGCCGGAGCTGCTGCCGGTGCTGGGGGACTGACCCCGGTGGTCTGAGCCCGCGGGCGCCCGGGCCCGCGGGCACTGTCCGGCCGCCGTGCCGTCAGAGGGCGTCGTGGCCCGCCGGATCGTCATCGGCCAGAGCCCGGCGCTCCTCCTCGCCCAGGAACGGGATCACCGCACCGCAGTCACGGCAGGCGCGCGCGTACTCGGCGTGGAAGGTCGGTCGGGGGCGCAGCGCGCCGCGGCGGCCGAAGCGCAGCCGGAGTCTGTCGTGCCAGCCGTCGTTGGACCTGAGCTCGGCGACCGGGGTCAACCGGCCGGATCCGCACACTCCGCATCGCAGTACCCCGTCAGCCATGGCGGGGACGATACCGCCCGCCGCCGCGCTATTCGCACACATGCCGTACCGCATTCCGAACACTCCGGCCCCGGGATGGCCAACGGTGAGGAAATCGCGCGGATATGGCGGAGGAAATAGCGGTGCCGGGCAGGGTGCGGAATGGGCAGGTCCGCCGGTTTCCGCGTGCTGACGCCTTCACATTCGGTTTCACCTCGGACGCGGGCAAGAGGCGATCATTCCGTGTCCATTACAGTGCGGTGCAGTCCGGGGCCGTACCCACCACACGGAATGCAAAGGGGAAAGGTCGTGACCGCAGCCGCCAGCGCAGCGACCGGCGTATGGGGCCGCGCCGAGCAACAGGATTTCCGCAGCCGGGTCCGCGGCTGTCTGCTCGGGGGCGCCATCGGGGACGCGCTGGGGGCGGCCGTCGAGTTCTCCTCCCTGGAGGACATACGGGCGGAGCACGGCACCGACGGCGTCACCGATTTCCTGCCCGCCTACGGGCGGCGCGGCCGGGTCACCGACGACACCCAGATGACGCTGTTCACCGTGGACGGGCTGATACGCGCCCAGGTGCGCCGGGACACCGGCGCCTGGCATCCACCCACCGACATCCACGCCGCCCACCGCCGCTGGTACGCCACCCAGCGCGACTGGGGCCCGGACGAGCGCCGCGAGGACGCGGGCTGGCTGGCGCGCGAGGAGTGGCTGTACGCGCAGCGCGCCCCCGGCCGGGCCTGTCTGAACGGGCTGGCCGACGAGGCGATGGGCACCCTCGACGCCCCCAGGAACCCCGACTCCAAGGGCTGCGGCGCGGTGATGCGCTCCGCGCCCTTCGGACTGCTCGTCGGCTGGGAGCCCCAGCTCGTCTTCCAGCTCGCCATCGAATGTGCCGCCCAGACCCACGGCCACCCCACCGGCTATCTCGCGGCCGGGGCGTTCGCGCTGATCGTGCATGGTCTGGCCCGCGGTGAGGGGCTGGACGGCGCGGTCCAGCGGGCGCTGGCCCAACTGGCCACCCGGCCCGGCCACGAGGAGACCACCCAGGCGCTCCGGCAGGCGCTCGGCGCCGTGCGCCAAGGGCTGCCGACCGCCGACCGCGTCGCCTCCCTGGGCGAGGGCTGGACCGCCGACGAGGCCCTGGCGATGGGCCTGTACTGCGCGCTGGTCGCCGAGGACGTACGGCACGGGCTGCTGCTGGCGGTCAACCACGGCGGGGACAGCGACTCCACCGGCTCCGTCTGCGGCAACCTCCTGGGCGTCCTGCACGGTGAGACGGCGCTGCCGCCCGCCTGGCTGGCCGAGGTCGAGGGGCGCGGCACCATCCTGGAGCTGGCCGACGACTTCGCCATGGAGATGACGCAGGGCCCCGCCCTGCACGGCCCCGGCGGTTCCTCCGCGGCCTGGCTCACCCGCTACCCGCGCGCGTAGCGCGCAGCGCGCCGGGCACCGGCCGGACGGGATGGTCAGGTGCGATGGCGGGGGTGCGGGCGGCGCGCAGGGCCAGCCGGGCCGCGACGGCCAGGAAGACCACGCCGATCAGCGGATAGACCGCGCTCAGCAGCATCTGGGCCGGGTTCTGGTGCAGTTCGACCCGGGTCGGCAGGGCGTGCGGCACGTACCAGATCATGAAGGAGCAGAAGAGCAGCCAGGTCACCACCGCCCCGGCGATCCACACCCCGGTGCGCCGCCGCGCCGCCTCCAGGGCGAGCAGCAGCGCCATCGGCACCGCCCAGACCCAGTGGTGCGACCAGGAGACCGGGCTGATCAGGAGGGCGGTGACCGCGCAGGCCAGGGCCGCCCAGGCGCGGGCGTGCGGCAGCCGCCGGTCGTCCATGAGCTGGGCCAGGACCGCCGCGGTCATCCCCGCACAGCCGATCAGCGCCGCGGCGAGGACCCACCACGGCCCCGGGTCGGTGGTGTGCAGCAGCCGGGCGAGGACCCCGCGGAGGTTCTGGTTCCCCGCGCCCTCGACCGCCCCGGGGCGGTCGGTCGCGAACAGCACCTCGGTCCAGAACCGCCGCGAGTCACGCGGCAGCGCCAGCGCCGAGAATCCGACCGTGGCCGCGAAGACGGCGGTGGCCACGGCCGCGCGGCGCAGATGGTCGTTGCGGAACGCGGTCAGCGGCCCCACGGACATCCGCAGCCGCCGCACCCCGGCCACCAGCCCGGCCAGCGCCAGGAAGACCACGAAGAGCCCGGGGGTCAGCTTGATGCCGGCCGCCATCCCGGTCCCGAGGCCGGCCCCGCGGTGGCCCGCCCGGCGGGTCAGATCCCACAGCACCGCCACCGTGACCAGCAGGTTGATCTGTCCGTAGCGCAGTGTCGTCCACACCGGTTCGCACCAGACCGCCACCGCCGCCAGGGCCAGTACCGCCGCGGGGCGCGGCAGGGTGCGCGGTAGTCCGGTCAGCCGCAGCGAGAGGTGGGCGAGGGCGACCATCAGGCCGAGGTTCACGGCGGTGCCGAAGGTCCGCAGGGTGCCCGTCCCCATCAGGGTCAGCGGGGTGAACAGCAGTGAGGCGAACGGCGGGTAGGTGTTGGGCAGTCCGTGGACCGTGGCCCGCATGTCGTACAGGTCGGCGGCGTTGCGCACCGTCCAGCCCTCGGCCTGGTAGACCAGCAGATCGACCATCGACACCTGGGCCGCCCGCTGGGCGATCCAGAACCCCGTGAAGGACAGCAGACACAGCACCGCCGCGCACAGCGTCGGACGGCGCAGGACGAAGGCGCGGGCCGGATGGACACCGGCGGGAGGGCGCGTCTGTGTCGAGGTCACGGGGGGAGGCTCCAGAGGCGGCCGTGGGGACGGTCGGGACGGCGGTCGCAGGACCGGCGGATCGGCGGCGGTCGGCACGGAGGGCCGACCCTAATACCTTCTGGAGGACGACTTGACCAGAGGAGAGGTTGCTCACCAACGAGGAATGAGTTGATCTTGGCCCGGCCGGAGAACGCGCGGAGCGGGCCCGGCGGGACGTTGCGGACACGCTCTAGGGTGACCGCATGAGCGCACCCGCCGCGGAGATACGTGATGCCACCCCCGACGACCTCGGCGCCGTGGCGGCCATCTACGCCCACTACGTCACCGAGACCGTCGCCACATTCGACGAGGTGCCGCCCGGCGTGGCCGACTGGGAGCGGCGGCTGGCCGAACTGACCGGGCGCGGACTGCCGTTCCTCGTCGCGGACACCGGGAGCGGCGCGGGCGGCGGAATCGCGGGCTACGCGTACGCCGCGCCCTACCGGCCGAAGCCCGCCTACCGCCACACCGTCGAGGACACCATCTACCTCGCGCCCGGCCGCACCGGCGCCGGTCTGGGCCGCGCCCTGCTCGAGCCGCTGCTCACCCGCTGCGCGCGGGCGGGGGCGCGCCAGGTCGTCGCGGTCATCGCCGACGGCGGTGACACGTCCTCGGCCGCGCTGCACCGGCGCTTCGGCTTCACCCCGGCGGGCCGGCTGGCCGCCGTCGGCCACAAGCACGGCCGCTGGATCGACACCGTGCTGATGCAGCGCGACCTGACGGCGGCCGGGCCCGGTACGGCGGCCGGGGACCCCACCGGCTGATCAGGCGTCAGCCGCCGCGTACACCCGCTCACCGCCCACGAAGGTCTGGAGCACCCGCCGTTCGGCGATGGCCTCCGGCGGACCGTCGAAGACGTCGCCGTCCAGCACGACCAGATCGGCGAGCTGCCCCGGGGCGACGGTCCCGGTGTCATCGGCGTGGTTCACATACGCACTGCCCGAGGTGTACGCGGCGACCGCCGCCGCCAGACCGATGCGCTGCTCCGGCAGGAACGCCGGGGTCCCGGCCGCCGCGTCGGGCAGCCGCCGGTTGACCGCGACATGGATGCCCGCCAGCGGATCGGGGCTGCTCACCGGCCAGTCGCTGCCCGCGGCGAGGGTGGCACCGGCCCGCAGCAGCGCACCGAAGGGGTACTGCCGCGCACCGCGTTCGGCGGTGAGGAACGGCAGCGTCAGCTCGTCCATCTGCGGCTCGTGGGCGGCCCACAGCGGCTGGATGTTGGCGGTGGCGCCCAGGGTGCGGAACCGCGGGATGTCGGTCGGGTCCACCACCTGGAGATGGGCGAGGTGGTGCCGGGTGTCGCGGTGACCGTTCGCGGTCCGCGCCGCCTCGACCGCGTCCAGCGCCTCCCGTACCGCGCGGTCGCCGAGCGCGTGGAAGTGGACCTGGAAGCCGTGCGCGTCCAGCTCGGTGACGTATGCCGGCAGTTCGTGCGGATCGACGAAGCTGATCCCGGAGTTGTCGGAGGCGCAGCCGCAGCCGGTGAGGTAGGGGCCGAGCATCGCCGCGGTGTGGTTCTCGGCGATCCCGTCCTGCATGATCTTCACCGTCGAGGCGCGCAGCGCCCGGCCGCGTCCGGTGGCCTCCCGGCGGGCGATCAGTTCCGGTATCTGCTCCGCGCCGCGCGCCCGGTCCCACCACAGCGCGCCGACCACCCGGGCGGTCAGCAGCCCGCCGTCGATGGCCGCGTGGTACGCGGGGGTCGGATCGGTCAGATTGGCGTAGCCGCCGACGATGGCGTCCTGCCAGGCCGTGATGCCCAGCGAATGCAGGAGGGACTGGGCGCGCAGCAGGGCGGCGAGCTGTTCGTCGTGGGTGGCCTCCGGCAGCAGTGAGCCGACGAGGTCGGCGGCGCCCTCCTGGAGCATGCCGGTGGGGTTGCCGTGCTCGTCCCGTTCGATCCGGCCGTCGACCGGGTCCGGGGTGCGGGCGTCGATGCCCGCGAGCTGGAGGGCGCGGGTGTTGGCCCAGGCGCCGTGGTGGTCCCGGTTGGGCAGGTAGACCGGCCGGTCCGGGACGATGGCGTCGAGCATCGCGGCGGTCGGGGTGCCACCGGGGAACGCCTCCATGGACCAACCGCCACCGGTGATCCAGGCGGCGTCGGGGTGGGCGTCGGCGTAGGCCGCGATCGTGGACAGATAGCCGTGGGCGTCGGTGGAGTCGCCGAGGTGGCACTGCGCCAGTTCCAGCCCGGCGCCCAGCGGATGGACGTGGGCGTCCTGGAAGCCGGGCAGCAGCAGCCGCCCGGCCAGGTCCACCACCTCGGTCCGCGGCCCGGTCAGCTCGTCCACCGCGTCCTGGCCGACGGCGACGACACGGCCGTCGCGCACGGCGACGCCGGTGACCCGGCCGAGTGCCGGATCGCCGGTGTGCACCGGGCCACCGGTGAAGACGAGGTCGGCGGTGGGGTCGGACATCAGAAGCGCTCCAGGGGGGTTGGTCGAACGTTCGGGGGAGGTCACTGCGTGTTCTGGGACCCAGGGGGTCGTGGGTTTCTCAGGGCGCGGATCCGGCCGGGCGGTCCACCGGCAGCCGCAGCCGGTCCCCGTCCGTACCGCGTCCGGTGACGAAGTACGGCGAGCGCCGCCGGTACTTCGCCCACGCGGCCATGACCAGTCCGCTGGCCACGATCGCGCAGGGCAGGGAGAACATGAACCAGCCGTTGTCCGGGCTGAGTTCGAAGTGGTCGGCCCCGGTCAGATACGAGTAGCCGAGGTAGCCGCCGATCGCGAGCAGGGCCACCCCCGACGCCCCCGGCACCCCGACCGCGAGCACCGCCTCGCGCGGTCCCTGGCGGAGGGCGGAGCGGAAGCGCACGGCACAGGCGATCGCCGTCAGACCGTAGTAGAGGGCGACGACCAGGCCGATGGAGTTCACCGCGGCCAGGATCATGTCGTTGAGCTTGGGGATGGCCAGGGCGAGCAGGGCGACGCCGGTGGCGATGGCCATCACCAGCACGGTGCCGGCGGCGGGGGTGCCGTAGCGCGGGTGGATCCGCGTCCACACCTGGCCCATGGTCCGGTCCCGGCCCATGGCCAGCATCCCGCGGGCGGTCGGGATGACCGAGGACTGGACGGAGGCCACCGCCGAGAACATCAGGGCGAGCAGCGGCAGACTCGCCCAGGGCTCGTCCGCCAGCTTGGCGCCGAGGTAGGTGAAGCCCTGCGGGCCCTGCTCGATCAGCTCGGGCAGGCTCATCTCCCGCTGGAAGGCGACCGAGGCGAAGATGAAGAGCCCCAGCATGGCGAAGAGCGCGATGAAACCGCCGCGCGCCGAGTCGCCGACCTCCTGGGTCTCCTCGGTGACGCTGAACGACGCGTCCCAGCCCCAGAAGAAGAACACCGCCAGCACCAGCCCCTGGGCGAACGCCGTACCGCTCTCGATCGCGAACGGGTTGAACCAGGAAAGGGACACCGAGTGTTCACCGGTGATCAGCGCCCAGCCGCAGAAGACCAGCAGCACCGCGTATTCGAAGACCAGCAGCCACGCCTGGAGACGGGTCGCGCTGCGCACCCCGGTGACCGCCATGACGGTGACCCCGGTGAGCACCACCAGTCCCACGACGGTGGTCACGGCGGTGGACTCGGGGTCCAGGGTGATCCCCGCGACGCTGGTGAGATGGGCCTTGTTGGCGAACTGGAGGATCACCGAACCGGTCACCGCGCTGGTGTAGGCGAGAAAGATGATCACGCCGACCACGTTGACCCACCCCACGAGGAACCCCGGCCAGGGCCCCAGCGAGGTGCCCACCCACACATAGCCGCTGCCGCAGTTGGGCTCGGACCGGTTCAGCCGGGCGTAGGCGCAGGCGATGCCGAGGACGGGGAGGAAGGCGAGCAGCAGCAGGACGGGCGCCTGGAGCCCGACGGTGGCGGCGAGCGTTCCCATGCCGATGGCGATGCTGGTGGTGGCAGCCGTGCTGGACGCGGCGATGGCCACACCGTCGATGACACCGAGCGAGCGGCGCAGCTCGGCGGGGGGATGGGACATGGCGGGCTCCTCACGGAGGACAGGAGGACGGGGAAGAGCCGTACGGGTGCCACGCATCGAACAACGGCCTCCGAAGTTGCGTCAATGGTGTTGACATAAGACGTGGCGCGGCCTTCACTGCCCAGGACGAGAGCGGGACGAGATTGGGCGGCGGCCGTGGAAAGGGGCTCACCATGACCGGTACGGCGGGCGAACGCGTCCCCCATGAGCGCAGACGCCGTCGGCCCACCCGCTCGGGCACCCTGCTGTCCGCCGGGCTGATCGTGGACTGCGCCCTGCGGCTGATCGGGGAGCACGGCCCCGAGGCGCTGAGCGTGCGCCGTCTCGGCTCGGCCCTGGGCTGTGATCCGAGCGCGGTCTACCGCTACTTCCGCAACACCGACGATCTGCTGCTGGCCGTCGCGGACCGGATCATCGGCGATTCGATGGAGGGCTTCGTCCCGGGGCCGGACTGGGTGGCCTCGCTGCGCGAGATGGCCCACCGGGTGCGGAACGGCTATCTCGCCCACCCCCGGGCCGCCGCCCTGGCCTCGTACCGGGTGACGCGGCGGGAGAACGAGTTCCATGCGGTCGAGACCGGGGTGGGCATCCTGCTGCGGGCGGGTTTCGAACCCGCCCGCGCGCTGCGGCTCTACCTGGCCTTCGTCGACACCGTGCTCGGCCACGCCGCCCTGGACGCGGCGACCCTGGCGCTGCCCGCCGCCCAGCGGGAGGCCGACGGGCGGGCGTCCACCCTGGCCTACCGGTCGGTCGACGCCACCGCGTACCCGATCCTGGCGACGGTCCGCGCTGAACTGGACGTCCTGGCCGAGAGCTCCTTCGAGGACGCCCTCGACCTCGTACTGTCCGCGCTGGTGGCGCAGGCCCCGGGCGGTCCGCCGGGGCGGGACCGGGCGTCCGGCGCCCACCGCTGAGCGGCCTCGCCGCATTCCCCGCGGAGCGCTCAGCGCATCAGCTCACCGGCGTTGACCAGCAACGACTGCCCGGTGATCGCCCGTGCCCGGTCGGAGGCCAGGAACACCGCGGCCTCCGCCACCTCCCCGTCCGTCGCGAGCTCCGGCAGTGCCATCCGGCGGGCGAGCCGGTCCCGCACCACCTCCTCGGACACGCCTTCGGAGCGCGCCGCGAAGGAGACGTACCCCTGGACCGGTGGCCCCCACATCCAGCCCGGCTGCACGGTGTTGACCCTGATCCGGTGCGGGCCCAGCTCCCTGGCCAGCCCGTACATCGCCGAGACCAGCGCGCCCTTGGAGGCGGCGTACGCGGTCTGCCGTACCTCGCTGGGGGCGGCGACCGACGACTGGGTGCCGATCAGGACGACCGCCCCGCCCCGTTCCTTGAGCGCGGGCAGACAGGCGCGGGTCATCCGCAGGGTGCCGAGCAGATTGATGTCCACCACCTGGGTCCAGGCCGCGAAGTCGGCGTCCTCCAGACCACCGAAGTGGCCGTCCAGCGCGGCCACGTGGACCACGGCGTCGATACCGCCGAACCGTTCGACGGCCAGGGCCGCCAGCGCGTCGCACTGGCCCTCGTCCGCGATGTCGGTGGCCCGCCAGGCGGTGCGTCCGCCGTCCGGGTCCAGTCCCGTGGCAGCCCTGGCCAGCCGATCGGCGGTCCGGGCGCCGAGCACCGCGTTGGCCCCGTCGCGGAGGGCCGCGGCGGCCACCTGGTGCCCGAGGCCGGGACCGACTCCGGAGACGATCACGGTCTTGCCGCGCAGCAGCATGGCGAACCTCCCCGGGGCGACAGCACTCTGACGGTGCGTCAGGTTAGAGGTGTCGCCCGGAGAAGGCCAGGGTCCGGCCGCGATGGCCGCCGCCGCGGTGTCAGCGCAGCGCCGTGCCCAGACGGCGCAGCCCCTCGGCGATCTCGTCCGGGGTGTGGGTCACGAAGGACAGCCGCATCGCCGCCGGATCCGGATCGGCCGCGAAGAACGGCGCCCCGGGGACGAACGCCACATCGTGCCCGACCGCCATCCGCAGCCGCTCGGTCGCGTCGTACCCCTTGGGCAGCGACGCCCAGACGAACATCCCGCCCTCCGGCCGGTTCCAGCGGGACCCCTCGGGCAGCGCCTCGGCCAGTCCGCCGAGCAGCGCGTCCCGGCGGTCCCGGTAGGCCAGACGCACCCGGGACAGATGGGCGTCCAGATCCGCGTCGGCCAGATAGCGCGCCGCCGCGAGCTGGTTGACCGTCGGACTGTGCAGATCCGCGGCCTGCTTGGCGATCACACAGGCGCGGCGCAGGGCGGCCGGGGCGCGCAGCCAGCCCAGTCGCAGCCCCGGCGCCATGATCTTGGAGTAGCTGCCGAGCAGTACGGTGCGGTCGGCGGCGGCCGCACCGGCCGCGATCCACGGCACCGGCTCACCGGCGAACCGCAGCTCCCCGTAGGGGTCGTCCTCCACGATCCACAGACCGTGGCGCTCGGCCACCGCGGCCACCGCCTCCCGGCGGACGGCGGGCAGGGTGCGTCCGGTGGGGTTCTGGAAGGTGGGGATGGTGTAGAGCAGCTTCGGCCGCTCACGCCGGACGAGCTCGGCGAGCGCGTCCGGGTCCAGCCCGTCGTCGTCGCCGGGCACCGGCACCACCCGCGCCCCGGCGAACGCGAAGCACTGGAGGGCCGCGAGGTAGGTGGGGCTCTCCACCAGCACCGTGTCGCCCGGCTCCAGCAGCGCGGTGGCCAGCAGGGTCAGAGCCTGCTGTGAACCGCTGGTGACCAGCAGGTCGTCCGCCCCGGTGGACAGTCCGCGCGCGGTCAGCCGGGCGGCGGTCGCGCCGCGCAGCCCGGGGTCGCCCTCGGTGGTGGAGTACTGGAGTGCGGTGTGCGGCTCCTCGGCCAGCACCCGCCCGAAGGCGGCGGCGACACCCTCGGTGTCGAAGAGATCCGCCGCGGGCAGTCCGCCCGCGAAGGAGATCACCTCGGGGCGTGCGGTGAGCGCGAGGATGTCGCGTACCGGCGACCCGGCCACGGAGGCGGCGCGGGCGGCAAAGGCGGGAACATCGGCGCGCATGGGACTCTCCGGACTCCTCGGCTCGGGAAGGTCCGCGCAGCCTACGGCGGACCGGCCGCGCGCGGCCGAACCGTCCGCGATCCGGTCGCGCACCCCCTCCACAACTGACGCATCGTCAGCTAAACCTGGGGGAATGAGAAGCGATTCCAGTGACTCCCGGGAGGCCGCCGGAGGGGAAGCGCACCCCGACCGGTACGCGGAACTGGCCGCCACCGGCCCGTACGGGACACGTCCCGGGCATGCCCTGATCACCATGGTCGAACCGCATCCGGGCCATGAGTACGCCTACAACCGCTGGTACGAGGACGACCACTACATCGCGGGCGCGATGGCCATGCCGTGGATCTTCGCCGGGCGCCGCTGGGTGGCCACCCGCGATCTCCAGTTGCTGCGCTATCCGGAGCCCTCGGCGGTCGCCCGGCCCGTCACCGCGGGCTGCTACCTCAGCGTCTACTGGATCACCGAGGGGCGCTACGCGGAGCACATGCGGTGGACCGTGGCGATCAACAAGCGGCTGAACCGCGACGGGCGGGTGCACCGTGAGCGCACCCATGTGTTCACCGCGTTCCAGGACCACGCGCTCACCGTCTACCGCGACGGCGCGGCCGGTCCGCGCGATCACCACGCCCTGGACCACCCCTACGCCGGACTGGTCCTGGAGGTCATCGACACCGAGGACCCCGGGCGGCGCGCGGAGCTGCTCGACTGGCTCGGCTCACGCCATCTGCCGCGGCGGCTGACGGGCTCACCCGCCGCGATGGTCACCGTCTTCCGCCCCACCCCGCTGCCGGGGGACCGGATGACCTACGTCCGGCAGGTCGAGGGCGTCGACACCCGGCTGACCCTGCTCTGGTTCCTGGAGCGTGATCCACGCGAATGCTGGGAGAGTTGTCTGACCGGACTCGACACCGAGGTGGCGGAGTCCGGGCTCGGCCGTGTGGAATTCGTGGCACCCTTCATTCCCACGATTCCCGGTACGGACCAATTCGTCGACCGGCTCCGCTGACCCCGGAGTGGAACCGGAGGGAAACCGGAGCGGAAACCCGGAACGGAAACCGGAAATGCCGCGAGCCCTCTCGGCAGGGACGGCGGCCGGTCGAGAGGGCTCGGAGGCAATACACTGGATCCGCACCGCCGACCGCTCTGTCACGGCCGTGCGCGGCGGAGATCAGTCGAGGTCGAAGGCGCCCCGACGGACGTCGGACACGAACGACGACCACGACGCGGGAGCGAAGCCGAGCGTCGGTCCCTGCGGGACCTTGGAGTCGCGCACCGCGATCTCGCCCATGACCGGGGAGGAGATTTCCACGCACGCGCCGTTTCCTGCGGAGTACGAGGATTTCACCCACATACTCGTCTTTCCCTGCTGAATGGACACAATTGCTCCGATGCGATGTGTTGAGGAAGTGCACCTCGAGTTCCGAGGCGAGAACGACGTTACTCGGCAACATCGTCCGCCCACGGGGCCGTTCACTCGACCGGATGGCATATTCCCCTGGCCCCTTCCTCGGGGCGGTGTGGAGGTGTAACCTCCGCTCGCTTCAACCGCCGGGAGCCGCGTCGTCAGCCCTCCCCGTGCCGACGCGCGTGGTCCTGGGCCACCTCGCTGATGAACTGACGGCTCTGGTCCACATTGAGCGCCTGTGCGCGCAGATGCTCGTACATCATGCTGTAGCTCTGCACATCGCTGAGTTTCTCCAGATAGAGGTCGCTGGTCACCCCCTCCAGATAGACCACGCTGGTGTCCGACTCGTCGGAGAACTCGAGAATGGTGAACTGCCCGCTCATCCCCGGATGCGAGCCCATGCCGAACGGCAGCGCCTGCACCGTCACATGCGGTTCGTGGCTCATCCGCACCAGATAGTCGAGCTGGTCGCTCATGACCTTCGGACTTCCGACCACCCGCCGCATCGCGGCCTCGTCCACCACGGCCCACAGCCGCAGCGGCGCCAGCGGATCGGTGATGCGCTCCTGCCGCCGCAGCCGCACCTGCACGCGCTGGGCGATCTGGTCCGGCGGCGCCTCCGGCAGCGCGCCGCTGATGACCGCCTCCGCGTAGTCCGGCGTCTGCAACAGGCCGGGCAGCACCTGCGGTTCATAGACCCGCAGCGATGCCGCGTCGGTCTCGAATCCGATGTAGACGCTGTACGGAACGTCACCGAAGGCGTTCCACCAGCCCTGCTGGCGCGACTCCTTGGCCATTTGCATCAGGGAATCGACCAGGGCCTTGTCCTCGACCTTGTAGGTCCGGCAGAGGTCGCGCACATCGCGCTGGCTGATGCTGCGCCGTCCGTTCTCCAGTCTGCTGATCTTCGACTGGGAGACCATCAGCTCCTCCGCCACCTCCTCCGCCGTCATGCCCTTCTCCTGGCGGAGTCTGCGCAGTTCCTGCCCCAACCGGCGTCGCCTGACAGTGGGCCCGACGTTCGATGTCACGGGACGTGCACCTCCGGCTTCATAGCGCTGATATCTGCTGTTCAGCCTGCCACTACCGGCCGGTGCCGCGCTGGGAAATGGCTCCACAGGGGCGGGCGAACGCACGCGCGGGGCGGTGGGGCGGCCGTCGTCCGGGTCGGCCGTCCCACCACCCCGCGCGCTTCAGCGGCTCCCGAACCGGTCGGTGGGGACTGCGGTGCGGTCGGTGGAGCGGATGTGGTGCACGGTGGTGCTCGTTGTGGTGCGGTTGTCACTCGACTCCCCGGCGCTGCCGGGAAACGCCCCGGTGGTGCCGGAGACGGCGCCCGCCGCCCTGTTGGCGGGTCCGCGGCGTCGCGGTGCCCCGAGGGGCGTCAGCGCGCTCCGACGCGGGCCATGCCCGCGCGACGGGACGGCTGGGCCGGAACGCCGGCCGCGGGCTCCGCCGCGGACCGTGCCCCGGGCTGTCGGCCTCCGGCCGGTGCGCGCCGTGGCTGCGCCGCGACACCGTTCTGCACGTCCATCACGGCGTGCGCCACGAGACCGCCCATCGGGTCGTGCCGGATCAGATCCCGGAGCCGGGAGCGCGAGGAGCGCCCCTCGTTCCCGGGATACAGGTGCTTGCCCAGCCCGACCGCATGGGCCAGGGCGGCAAGCGCGGCGGTCCGCGGGTCCGGCGGTACGCCGGTGCGGATCGCGTTGTCCAGCCGGTTCCTGATCTCCCGGCTGATCGCCGTGTCCGTCGCCTGGTAGCGAGTGGTCGGCAGCACCCCGCACATCTGGCCCGCCACGGCATGCACCATGCCGCAACGCTCCAGGTGCGTGAGGTACGTCTGGCGCAGCCCCAGCCGGGGCCCGCCGATCCAGTGGACAGCCCGGACCGGGCTGCCGCGTCGGCGCAACAGCTCCAGTGCGGAGTCCAGAGTCGGATCTCCGGTCGGCCGTGGCAGCACCACGGCGATACGATCCCCGTCAGGGGCTATCCGTCCGGCCAGAGCCAGCTCTACTAGCTGTGCTCCGGCAAGACCGAGGTCGAGCGACTGCGGCTGCGCCGTGGTACCCGTGGTCGGGTCCAAAGCGAGCAGCAGAAGCTCCTCCGGAATTGTTCTGCGGCTCCTGCCCATCCATGCCTCCCCGCGTGGATGAATGACAGGGTGACCCCTCTCACATTGGTCTGTCGAGAGTGCCTGGTGGATTTAGGTGGGAACCAGTAGGTATGTCGTTCTCGTCTAGCAGGTGGGCGGGCCCCTGAAGGCGCTCTCCGACGGTGACGCTGCGCGGCTGCGTGCCGGACACACAGGACACTGGTAGAGGTTGGGCTGCGGGACGCGGGGCCAGGAGGCGCTGTACGTCCCGCGAGACGTACGAGGAGGCATCGGTGGCGGGCGAGTCCCCCGGCAAGTCGGAGCAGCAGAAGTCGTCGGGGGAGACGGCTCGGGGAGAGCGTGATCCACGGCTCGCGGTCTTCCAGGAAGGGGAGGCGGCCGGGGGCGCGTCGGCGGTCGCCGTCGCGTCCGACAACCCGGAGGCCGAGCCCGAGTCGGCTCCCGAGGAAGCCGGTTCGCCACAGGCGGACCGGGCGACGGCGGTCTTCCGCACCACGCGGGACGCGGACGACGCGGAGGGTGCCGAGGGCTCCTCGGACGCCGAAGCGGAACCTGAAGCGGAATCCAAGCGACCGGATGCCGGGGCGGACGGCGCGACGGCCGATGACGCCTCCGGTGCCGGTGCCGGTGCCGGTGACGGCGAGGCGTCCGACGTTCGCGATGGCGAATCCGGCGAAGGTGACGACGCTGCGGATGAGGAGCGGGCGGAGCCCGGGCCGGAGGCCGAACCGGAAGCCGGGGCCACGGCTTCGGGGCTGCCCACCCGCCCCAAGGCCGGGGCGGCCGGGCAGGAGAGCGCAACGCCGGACAGCGAATCCGGCAAATCGGATGAATCCGGCAAGGCGGCTGCCGCTGACGCCGCGCCCGGGGAGCGTGACGCCCGGCTGCGCCAGGCGGTGGCGGCCTGGGTCGCCAGCTCCGATACGGACGACGATGCGGACGCCGCCACGGACGCCGAGGACACCGCCGCGGACAGCGGGTCCGAGGACAAGGCCGACGACGCCGATGCCAAGGACGCCAAGGACGCCAAGGACGCCAAGGACAACGACGCGGACGCCGGTGACGACGCCGACACATCCGGCGACAAGCCGTCCGCTCCGTCGATCGATCAGCGGACCGCGGTGTTCCGCACGCTGAAGTCCACCTCCGCCGCCAAGGACGAGGCCAAGGACAAGGCCGAGGAAGACGCCGAGGACGAGGCCGGGGACGACGAGGACAAGCCCGTCGACCGCGCCACGGCCGCCTTCGGCGTGCTGCCGGACAAGCGCACCCCCAAGGACGGCAAGGACGGCAAGGACGGCAAGGACGGCGCGAGCCCCGTCGACCGGCCGACCACGACCTTCAAGGCGCTCGACCGCGACAAGGAGGACGCCGAGAAGCCGGACGCCGGGAAGTCCGACACTGGCAAGCCCGGTGCAGACAAGTCCGGCACCAAGAAGCCCGCCGAGTCCGAGAACGAGCGGACCAGCAAGTTCGTACCGCTTCGCTCGGCCGACACACCGCGCGCCAAGTCCACGAAGTCCACCGAGCCCGCCGAGCCCGCGAGCGCGTCCGCCGAAGCGCCGTCCGCGCCCGCCGCCGACGGCTCCGCCCCGCCCCCCGCGCTCACGGAGGCCGAGCGGACCAAGCAGCAGCCGCTGCCGCCGGTGACGGCCGACGGCAAGCAGCCCGCGCCGCTCGATCTGCTGGCCCAGCTCACCAATACGCCGCCCAAGCCCGAGACCCCGATGCGCACGGCCGTGCGCCGGGTCAAGATCTGGACGCCGCTGCTCCTGCTGCTCGTGGTCGTCCTGGGTGTCGCCCAGGCCGTGCGGCCGCTGCCGGAGCCGGCGCTGGAGCTCACCGCCGACGCCACGTACTCCTTCAAGGGCGGCAAGCTCTCGATGCCCTGGCCCGGCCAGGGCCAGTCCGCCGTCGAGGTCGCGGGCGTGGGCAGCCTGGGCACCTCCGGTGCCCAGAAGCCGGTGCCGATCGCGAGCGTCACCAAGGTGATGACCGCCTATGTGGTGCTCAGGGACCGCCCGCTGAAGGCCGACGCCGAGGGCCCGCGCATCAAGATCGACAAGACGGCGGCCGATGAGTCCGGTTCCGCCGACGAGTCGCGCGCCTCGGTCAAGGAGGGGCAGACCTTCACCCAGCACCAGCTCCTCCAGCTCCTGCTGATCAACTCCAGCAACAACATCGCCCGGCTGCTGGCCCGCTGGGACGCGGGGTCGCTGGAGAAGTTCGTCGCGAAGATGAACGACGCGGCCAAGGACCTGGGCATGAAGAACACCACCTACACCGACCCCAGCGGTCTGAAGGAGACCACCAAGAGCACGGCCGAGGACCAGCTCAAGCTGGCGAAGGCGGCCATGCAGTTCGACATGTTCCGTTCCGTGGTGGCCACCCCCAACACCGAGATCCCCGGTCTCGACGACCGGATCTACAACAACAACAACCTGCTGGTGAAGCCGGGTGTGATCGGGATCAAGACCGGTTCCAGCACCCCGGCGGGCGGTGCGCTGATGTGGGGCGCCGAGAAGACCGTCGCGGGCAAGAAGCAGCGGATCCTCGGTGTGGTGCTGGAGCAGCGCAGCGGCGGCACCCTGGACGAGAGCCTCCAGCTCGTGCAGACCAACAGCTACAAGCTCATCACCGCATTGCAGAACGGGCTGACCTCGGCCACGGTGGTGAAGAAGGGCGATGTCGTCGGTCATGTGGACGACGGCCTCGGCGGTACGACCCCGGTCGTCGCCACCAAGGACCTCACGGCGGTCGGCTGGTCCGGACTGACCGTGGACCTGAAGCTGACCGACGGCGGGAAGACCGTTCCGCACTCGGCCAAGGCGGGCACGGTCGTCGGTGAAGTCACCGTCGGCACCGGTCCGGGGCAGCTGAAGGCGCCGGTGGCGCTGCAGGACGATCTCTCCGAGCCGTCGTTCGGGTCGAAGCTGACCCGTATCGGCTGACCGGGCGGGGCCGGTCCGGAGGCAGCGGAGTGGCCCCGGCGCGGAAAGCGCGCCGGGGCCCGAGACGGTTCGCCGCGCGCCACGCGTGCTAGCGTCGCTCCGTCCCCGGCCTGTACCCGCCCGTGGCGAACCCGGGGATGCCGGTACAGGGTTGAAAGACGATGGGGGCAGACTTCGGGGGAAGACGGGGAGAGCCACAGTGACCACCGTGGATCCGACACGGGCCGACAAAGGCGGGAGCTCGGAGGAGAGCACCGCCTCGCGAATACGCGTACCCGCACAGCGCTGGCCGGCCGAGCCGGACGGCCCGGCGGGGGGCGCAGACGGAAGCCGGGGCCCCGACGGGAGAGGACCGTTCGGGCGCGCCTGGCGGGCGCTGCGCCATCCGGTGCCCGCGGCCCTGGCCGTCGCGGCGCTGCTGCACCTGATGTGGGTGGCGCTGCTCGCGAACAGCGGCGGTGACCTCGCCGCGCAGGACGCGTGGGCGGAGTTCGCGCTCCAGCATCCCGACTCGGCGTACAACCTGGCCTGGTACGGCGGGATGCACCCGGTGTCGTACAGCGTCATCTCTCCGTATCTGATGGCGGTCTTCGGCGTCCGCTCGACGATGATGATCGCCGGGACGCTGTCGGCGGGGCTGCTGGCCCTGCTGCTGGTGCGCAGCCGTGTCGTGCGGCGGCCGATGTGGCCGACCCTGTACGGAGCGTTCGCGCTCACCTGCAACGCCATCTCGGGCCGTGTGACCTTCGGCCTCGGCGCCATGTTCGGACTCGCGGCGGTGGCCGTGATCTTCGCCTGGCCCGCGCGGTGGCGCTCCCGCCGCTGGCACCACCGGACCGGACGGTTCCTGCTGGCCGCGGTGCTGGCCGCGCTGTCGACCATGTCCAGCCCGGTGGCCGGGCTGTTCGTGGGGGTCGTGGCCGCCGCGCTGTGGCTGACCAAGCGGCGTCCCGCGGCGTACGCGCTCGGGATCACCCCGGTCATCGTGGTGGGCCTGTCCGCCTGGCTGTTCCCGTTCTCCGGCGAGCAGCCGATGGGTATCGGCTCGGTGATACTGCCCTTCATCACGGGCGCCACGGCCTGTCTGTGCGCGCCCAAGACCTGGACGACGGTCCGGGTCGGTGCCGGGCTCTACTCCCTGGGCGTGGTGCTCACCTGGCTGATCCCCTCGCAGATCGGCACCAACATCTCCCGGCTCGGCATGATCTTCGGCGGTGTGGTGCTGATCGCGATGCTGCCGTCGCTGAGCAGGCCGCCCCGGGCCGAGCTGCGCTCCACCGCCTCCGGGCGCCGGTGGACTTGCCTGGTGCTCGCCCTGACCACGGTCACCGTGTGGCAGGGGGTCAAGACCGCCGACGACATCATCCACACCACCCCCTCCGCGTCCTGGGCCCGTGAGCTGGCGCCGCTGGTCGACGCGCTGAAGCGGGAGAAGGCCGACCGGGGCCGGGTCGAGGTGGTCCCGGTGCGCAGCCACCGCGAGTCCTCCGCGCTCGCCCCGTACGTCAACCTGGCCCGCGGCTGGAACCGTCAGCGGGACCTGGACCGCAACCCGCTCTTCTACGACGACACCCTGAACGCGGCCAGCTACCACGGGTGGCTCAAGCGCTGGGCCGTGCACTACGTGGTGCTGCCCGCCGACGACCCGGACACCGCCGCCGAGGAGGAGGCCGAGCTCCTCGCCACCGACCTGCCCTATCTGCGGAAGGTCTGGTCCGACGACAACTGGAAGCTGTACGAGGTCAAGGACCCCACCCCGATCGCCGAGCCCCCGGCCACCGTGGAGCACGCGGGTGCCGAACAGCTCGTGCTCAAGGTGCGCGCCCGGGGCCCGGTGCTGATCCGCGTGCCGTACTCGCCGTGGCTCGGCCTGGTGGACAAGGACGGGAAGAGCGTCCACGCCCCGAAGGCGGAGAGCGACGACAGGCTCCCGGTGAACCGCCAGGGCTGTCTGACCAAGGAGGTCCAGCACGTGGAGGAGGGGCAGCCGGAGGACGAGTGGACCGTGCTGCACGCCCCGCGCGCCGGTACGTACCGGATAGCGGGCAAGTACCAGTTCCCGCGTGGCACGCCTTGTCCGGACGAGATGGTTCCGTAACGCCGGGGGATTGAACGCGGACCGCCGCCGGGCCGTAACGGATGATGGCGGTCCGACCTCCCGTGCCTGGTCCGCCGTGCCACCACCGGGCTCCGCACGGAAGGACCTTCGGCATGCTGCCGCTCTTCTCGCGCTCTCGTCAGCGGCCCACGCCCGACGAGACGACCTCCGCCGGCCAGGACGGCGCCGCGGCGGACACCGTCGGTGTCCGGCTGCGGCGGACGGGGCCCGGCGGCTGGCGGCAGCGGTACCCGGCCGCAGCGAAGGCCGTGGCCTGGACGGTCACCGGTCTCTCGGCCGCTCTGGTGTTCCTTGCCCTGCTGATGCCCACCACGCTGTCCGCGCTCACCGTCGAGACCTTCCTGCGGATACCCGTGGAGGCGATCTTCGGCGCGGCGCTGCTGCTGCTCCTGCCGCCGCTGCCCCGGCGGGTGGTGGCGGCGCTGGGCGGCGCGGTCCTCGGAGCGCTGACCATCCTGAACGCCCTGGACATCGGCTTCAACGAGTTCCTCGGCCGCGGCTTCAACGTGGTGCTGGACTGGATCCTCCTGGACGACGCCCAGTCGTACATGAAGGACTCGCTCGGTCCGACGACCGCCACCGCCGTCTCGATCGGCGCGGTGGTGCTCGCCGCGCTGGTGGTCGTCCTGATGGCGCTGGCGGTCGTCCGGCTCAGCAACGTCATGGCCCGCAACAGCGCCGTGGCGACCCGGGGCACCCTGGTGCTCGGCACCGTGTGGGTGGTCTGCGCGGCGTTCGGGGTGCAGTCCGCGGGGGGCCAGGCGTTCGCGTCCCGCACCACGGTCGCGCGCGTCCAGGACCGCGCGGAGCGGGTGAACAAGACCCTGGAGGACGAGCGGAAGTTCGCCAAGGAGGCCAAGGTCGACGCCTACGGCAGTACCCCGGGTGACCAGCTGCTGACCGGGCTGCGCGGCAAGGACGTCATCTTCACCTTCATCGAGAGCTACGGCCGCGCCGCCATCGAGGACCCGCTGATCGCCCCCGGCGTGGGCAAGGTGCTCGACCGGCAGACCGAGCGGCTGCGCAAGGCGGGCTTCGCGTCCAAGAGCGGCTGGCTCACCTCCGCGACCTACGGCGGCAGCAGCTGGCTCGGCCACTCCACCTTCCTCTCCGGTCTGTGGATCGACAACCAGAGCCGCTACCGCACCGTCACCGCGGGCGACCACCTCAGCCTGACCCGCGCCTTCAAGCGCACCGGCGCCTGGCGGACCGTCGGCATCATGCCGGGGGTCACCAAGGGCTGGCCGGAGGCCCGGTTCTACGGCCTCGACCACGTCTACGACTCGCGCGAGATGGGCTACCAGGGGCCCAAGTTCAGCTGGTCCACCATGCCCGACCAGTACGCGCTGAGCGCCTTCGAGCGGCTGGAGCACGGCAGGAAGCACGACAAGCCGCTGATGTCGGAGATCATCCTGACCTCCAGCCACCAGCCCTGGGCACCCATCCCCAGGACCGTGCCCTGGAGCGAGGTCGGCGACGGCTCGGTCTACGACTCCATCGAGAAGACGGGCAAGGACCCCGCAGACGTGTTCACCGACTCCACCGAGGTGCGCACGGAGTACGGGCGTTCGGTGCAGTACTCGGTCAACAGCCTCATCGACTACGTGCTGAAGTACGGCAGCAAGAACACCGTGCTGGTTTTCCTCGGCGACCACCAGCCGCTCGCCCGGGTGAGCGGGGAGAACGCCAGCCGGGACGTACCGGTGGCGATCGTCGCCCACGACAAGAAGGTGCTGGACCGGATCTCCGACTGGCACTGGGATGACGGTCTGAAGCCCGGTGCGAAGGCTCCGGTGTGGAAGATGAGCTCCTTCCGCGACCGCTTCCTGCGCGCCTACGGACCGGACGGCGCCGCCAAGCCGTCCGCCAAGCCGTCCGCCAACCCGTCCGGGAAGGCGACCGGGAAGCCGTCGGAGAAGCCCTCGAAGAAGTGACCCCGGTGGGGTGTTCTCCGCGGGGTAGGGCGCGACGGCGGTGACCAGGGGCGGTGCGACGGACCCGGCGCACCCGGCGCGACGGGCTCCGCACGTCGCGCGCCCGGCCATTCGGGTGACGTACCGTCACCCTTCTTGTCGCGGACTACGTCAGATGGATTACTGAATGTGCGCGGCAGGTCCCCGCCGGTGATGTCGGCGAGGGGACGGCCGCCGCATCCCTCGTCGGTCCCGGGCGCCAGGTGCACGACGAGCGGGCAGTCAGTCACCCATCCCCTTCGGCACCGCGTCCCCCGGACGCCGTCTTCGAGGAGACACCGTCATGCCCATCTCACCGAACCAGGGATCCACCGGTGGCGGTACCACGGTCACCATCACCGGGACCAATCTCGCCGGAGCCACCGCCGTGCGCTTCGGCAGCAAGCTGGCCACCATCACCGCCAACACCCCCACCTCGGTCACCGTGACCTCACCGTCCGGCACCGGTGTGGTCGACGTGACCGTGACCACCCCGGGCGGCACCAGCAACCCGCTCCAGTTCTTCTACGTGGGCGCCCCCTTCAAGGCGTCCCTCAGCGCCAGTTCCGGCCCGCTGGTCGGTACCAACACCATCACCATCAGCGGCACCGGGCTGTCCACCGCGACCAACGTGTCCTTCGGCGCCAACAACGCCACGCCCACCGTGGTGTCCGACAGCACCCTCACGGTCGTGGTCCCCGCGGGCGCCGCGGCCGGTTCGGTTCCGGTGACCGTGACCACCGCGGGCGGCAGCAACAACGGTCTGACGTACACCTACGTGGACGTGCCGACCGTCACCGGTTTCGCCCCGACCTCGGGGCCGGCCAGCGGTGGCACCGCGGTGACCATCACCGGCACCAACCTCGGCACCACCCAGTCGGTCACCTTCGGCGGGATCGCCGCGCCCTTCACCGTCGTCAACTCCACCACCGTGTCCGCGGTGACGCCGCCCACGGCGGACGGGCAGCCCGGTCCGGCCAACGTCACCGTCACCAACGCGGCGGGCAGTGCCACCGCCGCGACCCAGTTCAGCTACCTCGCCGGTCCCGGCATCTGATCACGAGTGGGACGACCCGCCGAAGGAGAAGCACGTTGAGCATGTCCTTTGCAGGTGCGGACACCGGCCCCACGGCGGCCCTGGCGTCCCCTCCCGTGATCAGCTCCGTGAGCCCCGCCGCCGGTGCGCCCGGCGGCGGGACCCTCGTCACACTGACCGGGACCAACTTCCAGCAGGCGACCGCGGTACGGTTCGGCGCCACGATCGCCACCTCGTTCACGGTCAACTCGGCCAACCAGATCACGGCCGTCTCCCCGCCGGGGACCGGTTCGGTCCAGATCACCGTCACCACGCCGAACGGCACCAGCAATGGTGTGCCGTTCAGCTTCGTGGGGTCCCCGGCGCCGGTGCTGACGTCCCTGACGCCGACCCAGGGCCCCGCCGCCGGCGGGACCGCGGTCACGATCACGGGGACGTCCCTGTCCGGGGCCACGGCGGTGCGTTTCGGCGCCACCAACGCCGCCTCGTTCCTGGTCGTCTCGGCGACCCAGATCGTGGCCGTCGCCCCCGCGGGCAGTGGCACGGTGCAGGTCACGGTGACGACCCCGGGCGGGACCAGCAACGGTCTGCCCTTCGCCTTCGTCCCCGCCCCGACGGTTTCCTCGGTGTCGCCGAACCAGGGCCCGGGCGCGGGCGGGAACACGGTGACCATCACCGGTTCCGGGTTCTCGGGCGCCACGGCCGTGCGGTTCGGTTCGACGAACGCCGCGTCGTACACCGTGGTCTCGCCGACCCAGATCACCGCCGTCGCGCCACCGGGCAGCGGTACCGTCCAGGTCACCGTGGTCACAGCGGGCGGTACCAGCAACGGGGTGTCCTACACCTACGTCGCGGTGCCGTCACTGACCTCGGCGGTGCCCAACCAGGGCCCGGCGAGCGGCGGGAACAACGTCACGCTGACCGGTTCCGGGCTGTCCGGTGCCACGTCGGTGATGTTCGGGTCCACCCCGGCCACGTCGTTCATCGTGGTGTCCTCGACCCAGGTCGTGGCCATCGCGCCCCCCGGCACCGGCACGGTGCAGATCACGGTGGTCACTCCGGGTGGCACGAGTAACGGGGTGTCGTACAGCTATGTGGTGGCGCCGTCGTTGACGTCGGTGTCGCCGACGCAGGGTCCGGCTGCCGGTGGTAACACCGTGACGATTTCGGGTTCCGGGCTGTCGGGTGCGACGTCGGTGTTGTTCGGTTCGACGCCTGCGACGTCGTTCACGGTGGTGTCGTCGACGCAGATCACGGCGGTGGCTCCGGCGGGTACCGGCACGGTGCAGGTCACGGTGGTGACGCCGGGCGGCACCAGTAACGGGGTGCCGTACAGCTATGTGGTGGCGCCGGTGTTGTCGTCGGTGTCGCCGACGCAGGGTCCGGCCGCCGGTGGGAACACGGTGATCCTGACCGGTTCCGGGTTCACGGGTGCGACGTCGGTGTTGTTCGGTTCCACGCCCGCCACGTCGTTCACGGTCAACTCGGCGAGCCAGATCACGGCGGTGGCTCCGCCGGGGAGTGGGAACGTCCAGGTCACGGTGGTCACTCCGGGTGGGACGAGCAACGGCGTGTCCTACAGCTATGTGGTGGCACCGTCATTGACGTCGGTGTCGCCGACGCAGGGTCCGGCTGCCGGTGGTAACACCGTGACGATTTCGGGTTCCGGGCTGTCCGGTGCCACGGCCGTGTTGTTCGGTTCCACGCCCGCCACGTCGTTCACGGTGGTGTCCTCGACCCAGATCACGGCGGTCGCCCCGCCGGGGAGCGGGAACGTTCAGATCACGGTGGTGACGCCGGGTGGCACGAGCAACGGGGTGGCGTACTCGTACACCTCCGCTCCGGTGTTGTCCTCGGTGTCGCCGACGCAGGGCCCGCCTGCCGGCGGTAACACGGTGACCCTGACCGGGTCCGGGTTCACCGGTGCGACATCGGTGTCGTTCGGTTCGACGCCCGCGACGTCGTTCACGGTGGTGTCCTCGACGCAGATCACGGCCACCGCTCCGCCCGGCACCGGCACCGTGCAGATCACGGTGGTGACGCCGGGTGGCACGAGCAACGGGGTCGGGTACACCTACACCTCCGCGCCCGTGCTGATCTCGGCGGTGCCCAGCCAGGGCCCCACGGGCGGCGGGAACAACGTCACGCTGACCGGTTCCGGGCTGTCCGGTGCCACGTCGGTGATGTTCGGGTCCACCCCGGCCACGTCGTTCATCGTGGTGTCCTCGACCCAGGTCGTGGCCATCGCGCCCCCGGGCACCGGCACGGTGCAGATCACGGTGACCACGCCGGGTGGGACGAGCAACGGGGTGGGGTACACCTACACCTCCGCTCCGGTGCTGTCCTCCGTGTCGCCGACGCAGGGTCCGGCCACCGGCGGGAACACGGTGACCCTGACCGGATCCGGGTTCACCGGGGCCACGGCGGTGCTGTTCGGTTCGACCGCCGCCAATTCCTTCACGGTGGTGTCCCCGACGCAGATCACGGTCACCGCGCCACCCGGGAGCGGCACGGTCCAGGTCACGGTGGTGACGCCGGGTGGCACGAGCAACGGGGTGAGCTACACCTACACCTCCGCGCCCGTGCTGACCTCGATCTCGCCCAGCCAGGGTTCGGTCAACGGCAGCAACACGGTGACGCTGACGGGTTCCGGGTTCACCGGGGCCACCGCGGTGACGTTCGGCTTCCAGCCGGCCGTCTCGTTCACCGTGGTCTCGTCCACCCAGATCACCGCCGTCGTCCCGCCCGGCAGCGCCGGGGCGGTACCGGTGACGGTGACCACCCCGGGCGGCACCAGCAACAGCGTCACCTACATCTATCTGGCCATCCCCGCGCTCACCAGCGTCGTCCCCAACCAGGGGTCGACCACGGGCGGCACGATGGTCACCCTCACCGGCAGCGGGTTCCTCGGCGCCACGGCGGTGTTGTTCGGTTCGACACCCGCCACGTCGTTCACGGTGGTGTCCGCGACCCAGATCGGCGCGGTCGCGCCGCCGGGGACCGGCACCGTCCAGATCACCGTGGTGACACCGGGCGGGACGAGCAACGGAGTGCCGTACACCTATGTGCCGGTACCGGTGCTGACGGCCGTGATCCCCGTCCAGGGGCCGACCACCCCAGGGGCGACGGTCACGCTGCTCGGCACCGGTCTGGCGGCGACGAACGGGGTGCTCTTCGGCTCCACGCTCGTCGCCTTCACGGTGGTGTCCGACGGTCTGGTCACCGCGACGGACCCCGGCGGGTCCGCCGGGCCGGTCTCCCTCACGGTGACCTCACCCGGCGGAACCAGTAATGCCGTCACCTACACCAGGGTCTCCGGGCCCGGTATCTAGGGCCGCGGCGGCCGCCCCTGGTGCGCGGCGGACAGCGGACGGTCGGCGCACGGCCGGGACCACCACACTCCCGTGCCGTGCGTCAGACCGGGCAGTGCCCGCTCGACGCCGTGCACCCGGCGGGCCGGGAGCTCACCCCGGACCAGCCACCCCGTGTCACCGTCCGCGCTCTCCGTGATGTCCGCCCCGGCGGCGGAGAGGTGGGCGGTGACCGCTGCGAGCGCGTCCGCCGGAACCTCCGACTCGAAGGCGTGGTACGGCTCGTAGACCCGCCACCCGGCCCGGTCCAGGGCCTCGCGGAGCACCCCGGGGGTGACACCGCGGAAGTCGGCGGCGGTGCTCATCGGGCCGATGAATCCGGAACGGACCAGCACCACCCGGCAGTCGGTCACCGTACGGCCGCGGAAGCCGTGGAGCAGTGTGGTGTGCACCGTCTCCTCGATCGCGTGGTGGAACGCCCGGGGCAGCGCGCCGAGTTCGGTCTCGTAGGCGAAGACGGCGCCGGTGGCCGCGGGGGCCGGTTCCACCCGCAGCCCGACCGTGGCCCACAGCCCGTCGTGGTCGAACCGGGCGATCTCGTGGCACGCCTCGCCGACCCCCGTGGGCCGCTCGACCAGCACCGGGCGGCTGGGCTCGAAGTCGGCCTCCACACCGTAGTCCTGGGCCAGCGTGGCCGCGATGATCTCCTTCTGGATCTCGCCGTAGAGCAGTACCGAGGTGTCGCCGCCGGGCAGCGCCCGGGTGTGGATCAGCGGGTCCTGGTCGGCGAGATCGAGCAGTGCGCCGTACAGCCGGGCCGCCGCCGCGGCGCCCTCCTCGCGGGCGCGGACGACGGTCTGGAGGCTGGGTGCGGCGAAGTGCGGCCGGTCGTGGTCACCGGTGTCCTCCGGGTTCCCGAGCGGGCCCAGCCGGTCGCCGACGCGGACGCCGGAGAGCCCGCGGACCTTGGCGATGTTCCCGGCGGTGAGCGGGCCGGGTGTCTCCCCGGCCCGTCCGACGACCTCCAGCGAGGTGATCTGCCCGGTGAGCTCGCGGACCGGGCCGCCACCCGTCCCGCGCCGGTACAGGGTCACCCGCCGGCGCGCGGTCACCTCACCGGAGAACAGCCGCAGATAGGCCGTCCTGGGGCCGCCGCCCGTGCCACCCCTTTCGCGTTCGACGGCGAAGACCGTCCCGCGCGGTTCCTCGCCGCCGGGCGCGGCCGGTACGAGCCGGGCGATCCCCTCGACCAGGGCCCCGACCCCCTCACCGCTCAGCGCGGAGCCGAAGAACACCGGATGGACGGTGCCCGCCGCGGTGGCGGCGGCGAGCGCCGTCCACACCTCGCCGGGGGAGGGGAGCGGTCCGTCGACGACCCGGGCGAGCATCGTGTCGTCGGTCTCCGCCAGCACCTCCGCGGCCTCGGTGCGTACCGCGGTGTCGTCGAGGGAGCGGGGGAGGACCCGCGCGTCCCGGGTGCCCGGCCGCCGGACCGCCGTCAGGGGGACCAGCAGCGGGGCGAGGCTCCGCCGGACGTCCGCGAGCAGCGCGGTGTCCCGGGCGCCCGCACGGTCGATCTTGTTGATGAAGACCAGCACCGGCAGCCGCAGCCGCCGCAGCGTCTTCATCAGCACCCGCGTCTGGGCCTGGACGCCCTCGACGGCGGACAGCACCAGGACGGCAGCGTCCAGCACTCCGAGCGCCCGCTCGACCTCGGCGATGAAGTCGGAGTGTCCGGGGGTGTCGATGAGGTTGATCTGGGTGGTGCCGGTGGTGAAGGAGGCGACGGCGGTGCGCACGGTGATCCCGCGCTGCCGCTCGATGGCACCGGTGTCGGTCTGGGTGTCGCCGGTGTCGACGCTGCCGAGCCGGTCGATCACCCCGGCGTCGTAGAGCAGTCGCTCGGTGAGGCTGGTCTTACCGGCGTCGACGTGCGCGAGCACGCCGATGTTCAGGGTCCGCGAGACCCGGGGAGAGCTGGGCATGGATGCTGATGTCCTCGGAGACGGTCGTCCGGTGGGGGCGCTGGTTCGTTCCGAGGGATCGGCGCATCGCATGCTCCTGTCGGGTGACGGATGGGGGACCGCTGCCGGTCGCGGACATCCTGGGCGCGGCGGTGCGGCGGCGCAACCGAATTAGCGGCTGCCGCCGGCCGTTCTGGCGAGAGCGCGGATCAGGGGATTGCGGTTCTCGGTCAGCCAGGCGAACGCCCAGCGGACGGGCGCCGCGTCGCGCACGGGCACATAGACCAGGTCGGGCCATGCGTAGAAGCGGGCGGCCTCCGCCGCGGCGGCGGAGACGGACTGCCCGACGCCGGCCGCCTTGAGCTGGTCATCCCAGTTGGCGATCTCGGGGCCCCGGGCCACGGGGCGTCCCGAGGGGGTGCGGAAGGGCTGGAAGACCTCTTCCATGGAGGCCGGGATCGGCGAGCGGTGGGATACGAAGGTCAGATCGCCGTAGTCCTCAAGACATACCGAGTCGCGGTCGGCGTAGGGGTGGTCGGCGGACATCATCAGCACGATCGGCGAGGTGTGGGTGACCGGGCCGGTGGCGATGTCGGGTTCGTGGACCGGCAGCCACACATGTGCCATGTCGATATCGCCCGCTCGCAGCGGCGTGAGCGGATCGACGGCGCTCAGTTCACGGTGGACCAGCCGCACGGTCGGGTGGTGGGCCTGGAAGCGGCGGACGAGGTCGCGGATCATCCAGCTCTGCGGGCCCATGATGCCGAGGGTGAGGGTGCCGCCGGTGTCGGCCGCGGCCGCCTTCACCGCGTCGATGCCCTCGACGATCTGCTGGTAGGCCGGGTGAATGGCCCGGTAGAGCTGCTGGCCGAGTGGGGTGAGGCGGATCCGGCGGCGGTTGGAGCGGTCGAACAGCCGCCCGCCGAGGCGGCGTTCCTGCTGGCCGATCGCCTGGCTGACCCGGGCCTGGGAGATGTGCAGACGGTCGGCCGTCCGCCCGAAGTGCAGCTCCTCGGCCAGGGTCAGGAATATCTCGATGTCCCGCAGCTCCATCGGTGCTCCCCCCTGCGGTGATAACGCGTGTGTTATCGATGGGAGTTCGCATCCTACGTTGATCCGGATCCGGCCCGGGGTGAGAGTTGGTGCCGGTCACACAGGGTGGAGGTACCGAAGATGAGTGCTCGGCGGGTCACGGTGCGGGCGTCGTACTACGCAGCGCATACGTACATGATCACGGGAGTGGTCTCCGGGCTCTTCTACCGTGAGTTCACCAAGCTCAATGACTTCACCGGTGAGACCCAACTGGCCGTCATCCACACCCATCTGCTGGCGCTGGGCATGCTGGGCTTCCTGATCGTGCTGGCGCTCGACAAGCAGTTCCGGCTGTCGGGGACACGGCTGTTCACGAACTTCTTCTGGTTCTACAACGCGGGTATCGCGGTGACCGTCGGCATGATGGGCGTGCACGGCTGTCTCACCGTGCTCGATGACGATGTGCCGGTGGTCGTGCCCGCGGTGGCCGGAGCCGGCCACATCCTGCTCACGGTCGGGCTCATCCTGCTCTTCGTCCTCCTCGGCAAGCGGCTGAAGGAGCCGGCCGGAGAGCGGCCGGTGGCCGAGGAGCCGTCGCCCGGAGAGCCGGAGCGCGCCACGACTCCGGCCTGAACCGGGCCCTACCGCGCGGCCTCGTCCTCATCGGCGCGCTCATCCGGCTCCGATGAGCGACCGGGCGTGCCGTGGTCCGCCAGACGGCGCACCACCCGCCGCAGTTGCTCGGCATAGTGCTCGCGGAACTCCGGCGACCCGGGGTCGGCGTCGAAGAACTGGCGCACGGCATGCGGCATGGTGTGCGGCGCGGAGACCAGGCAGATGCACATCAGCATCACCATGGCCGGGTCGATGTCCTCGCCGATCTCGCCGTTCGCCTGGCGCCGCCGCAGGTCGGAGAGATCTTCGGGCTCATCCTCGGGCGTGGCTCCGGTCAGTCCGGACCAGGCGTTGAGGCGGTTGCCCCGGGGGTCGGCGAACCCTTCCCGGAGATAGCGGACGATGAGTTCGTCGAAGGGGAGGCCGGGGTCGTTGAAGTCCGCCTCGCGCCGCAGCCATGCGCGGCCGATCTCCTTGTAGAGCCCCTCCTTGCCGCCGAAGTGGTAGTTGATCAGCTGCTTGTTGACGCCCGCGCGGTCCGCGATGTCCTGGACGCGAGCGCCCGCGTACCCCTTCTCGGCGAACTCGTCCATGGCCGCCTCCAGCAGCAGCCGCCGGGAGCGCTCCGGGTCCAGCTTGCGCTCCTCGGGCGCGGGGGCGCGACGGGGCTTCTTCGGCGTCCCCTGCATCTCGTTCATCTCCTCTGCTCGGCCGGACGGGTCGGCTGACCGGCCGCACCAGGCTAAACGGTGGTGGTCACACCATCATCCATCTATATGTTTGACAAGTTCATCCGGCTGGTTGAATCTAGCGATGCGGCGTCATCGCCATCCCAACGGAGCACCCGAGCAAGGAGATTCGTCATGATCGTGGTCACCGGAGCCACCGGGAACGTCGGCCGGTACGTGGTGAAGGAGCTGGCCGAGGCGGGTGCGGAGGTCCGCGCGCTGACCCGCGACCCGGAGAACGCCCGGCTGCCCTCGGGTGTCACCGCGGCCCGTACCGAGGACCTGCCCTTCGACGGCGCCGACGCGCTCTTCCTCAACCCCGCCGTGGTGTGGGGCGGCGCGGACGCGCTGCTCCGGCGCGCCGCGGAGCAGGGGGTGCGGCGGATCGTGCTGCTGTCCTCGTCCGCCGCCCTCGATCCCGGTCCGGGCAACCCCATCGGCACCCACCACCGCGATCTGGAGCTCGCGATCGAGGCCCTGGACGTGGAGTGGACCTTCATCCGGCCAGGTGCCTTCGCGGTGAACTCGCTCCAGTGGGCGGAGGAGATCAAGTCCGGCGATGTCGTCCACGGCCCCTACGCGAACTGCCGGACCGCGCCGGTCCACGAGGCCGACATGGGCGAGGTCGCCGCCCGTGCGCTGCTCGGGGACGACCTCGTCGGCCGGGCTCCGGTGCTGACCGGCCCCGAGTCGCTGAGCTTCGCCGAACAGGCACGGATCGTGGGCGAGGCCATCGGCCGTCCGCTGCGCTACGAGGAGCTGCCGCGCGAGGTGGTGCGCGAGGGGATGCTCCGGGGCTTCGCCACCCCGGAGATCGCGGACTCGCTGCTGGACATGTTCGAGGCGGGGGTCGGGGTTCCGGCCGAGATCTCGCCGGAGACCGAGCGGATCACCGGTCACCCGGGGCGTACGTTCGCCCAGTGGGCGGCGGACCACAAGGCCGACTTCAGCTGACGGGCGCGGTGGACGGCGGCGGGGCCGGGGCGGGGGTGTTCAGGACGCGGCCCGGGGGCCCTGCTTGGCCCCGGTCTTCTTCGCGGCGGTCTTGGCGGCGGACTTCGTGGCCGTCTTGGCAGTCGTCTTCTTCGCCGACTTCCCGGCCGGTGCCTTCGCCGCCGTTCTGGCCGTGGTCGTCCTGGCCGCGGCCTTCTTCGAACCCGTCTTCTTCTCCGCCTTCTTCTGTGTCGTCCCCGTGGCCGTCTTCTTCGCCGTCGCCGTCCTGCCGCTCGCCGAGGAGGCGCCCCGCTTGGCCGTAGGGGCCTTCTTCGCCGCCGCCTTCTTGCGTCCGCGCAGCTCGGTGACGGTCGCCTGCTCCTCACCTCCGGCCGCCTCGCCCCGCGCCTGCCGGGCGCTGCGGACGCTGTCCTGCAGAGCCGCCATCAGATCGACGACCTGCGCGCCCCCGGGCTCCTCGCCGGGCCCGGCGACGGGCGCGGTCCCGGAGACCTTCGCCGCCACCAGGGCTTCCAGCGCCTCGTGGTACTCGTCGTGCAGTTCGCTCAGGTCCACCTCGCCGAGCGTCGCCATCAGGGTGTCGGCCAGGTCCAGTTCGGCGGGCCTGACCTTCACCTTCTCCTTCGGCGCCACCCCTGTGGCGTCCCGCACCTCGTCCGGCCACAGCAGCCGGTGCATCGCGAGGGCGTCACCCACCACCCGCAGCATCCCCAGCCGCTCCCGCCCGCGGTGCACGTACTTGGCGATGGCCACCTTCTCGCTGCGCCTGAGCGCCTCCCGCAGCAGTGCGTACGGCTTGGCCGCGGCCGTGCCGTTGACCCCCAGGTAGTAGGCGTCACCCATTTGCAGCGGATCGATCTCCGCGGCGGAGACGAACGCCTCGATCTCCAGCGAGCGGGTGGTGGGCAGCGGAAGGGCCGCCAGATCCTCGTCGGTGATCGGGATCAGCGCACCGTCGGCGTCCTCGTACGCCCGTCCGATCTCGCCCGTCTCGACCTGCTTCTCCTCCAGCTCACAGATCTTGCGGTACCGGATGCGGCCGCCGTCGGCGGTGTGGATCTGCCGGAACGAGACGGAGTGGTCCTCGGTCGCCGGGTACATCTTGATCGGGATGCTCACCAGACCGAAGGAAATGTTCCCATTCCAGATAGATCGCATGCTTGATCCCTTTCGTGAGATTCTTATCCTATGTCCCCGATCACGGAGGTGGAGGGGCGGCGGATCGCGCTCAAGAACCTCGACAAGGTCATCCATCCGGCCACCGGCACCACCAAGGGCGAGCTGCTGCACTACCTGGCCTCGGTGGCCGACGCGCTCCTCGGTCACCTCCACGGGCGGCCGCTGGCGTTCCTGCGCTACCCGGACGGCCCCGACGGCCAGATGTTCTTCACCAAGAACCCGCCACCCGGTACCCCGCCCTGGGTGACGACGGCCGAAGTCACCCGCCACGAGGGCGAGACCGCCCGCCAGGTGCTCGTCCAGGACCTGCCCTCGCTGATGTGGGCGGCCAACCTGGTCGTCGAGTTCCACGCCCCCATGTGGCGGATCGACCCGGGCGAGGGCATCGCCGACCGGCTCGTGTTCGACCTCGACCCCGGACCGCCCGCGACCATCGTCGACTGCTGCGCCGTCGCCCTGTGGCTGCGGGAGCGGCTGAGCGCCGACGGGCTCACCGCCTACGCCAAGACCAGCGGCTCCAAGGGGCTGCATCTGCTGGTCCCGCTGGAGCCGACCCCCTCCCGGCAGGCCACCGCGTACGCCCGGCAGCTCGCCGCCGAGGCCGCCACGGCCCTGCCCCGCCTGGTCATCCGCAAGATGACCCGCTCGCTGCGGACCGGGAAGGTGTACGTCGACTTCAGCCAGAACGCGGCCGCCAAGACCACCGCCGCCCCCTATACGGCCCGTGCCCGCCCCGAACCCACCGTCTCCACCCCCGTCACCTGGGACGAGATCGACCGGACGGCGGAGGCCGGACCGGCGGCGGAGGGCGCGGCGGGCGCGGACGGCACCGGCGCGGCCGGTCCGCTGGTCTTCCGGATCGGTGACATCCCCGCCCGCCTCGACCGCCACGGCGATCTGCTCGCCCCGCTCCTCGACCCCGGCGAGGCCCGTCCACTGCCCGCGGGTGACGACCGATGACCTCCCCCGCGCCGCCGCTGCTGCCGCCGGTGGAGGTGGCGCTCGCCCGGCCCGTCCCCTCCCTGCCCCTCCCCGAGGAGGGGCGGCGGCTGGCGTATGAACCGAAGTTCGACGGCCACCGCCTGGTGATCTTCCGGCTGGAGGACACCGTGCGGATGCAGTCCCGCTCCGGCCGTATCGTCACCCGCGCCTTCCCCGACCTGGAGGCCGCCGCGCGGCCGCTGCCGCCCGGCACCGTCCTGGACGGTGAGGTGGTGGTGTGGGCGGGCGGCCGCACCGACTTCGCCTCCGTCCAGAAGCGCGCCTTCGCCGCCACCGACTCCCGGGCCGCCCGGCTCGCCCGTGAACTCCCCGCCTCCTACGCGGCGTTCGACCTGCTGGCCCTGGCCGGTACGGACCTGCGGCCGCTGCCCTACGAACAGCGCCGCGCCCGGCTGATGGCCCTCCTGGAGCCGCTCGGCCCACCGCTCCAGGCCGTCCCCATGACCACCGACCCCGAACTCGCCGCCACCTGGTACGAGTCGCTCACGGCCATCGGGGTCGAGGGGCTGGTCGTCAAGAGCCTCGACGAGCCCTACCGCGTGGGCCGCCACTGGCGGAAGGTGCGGCACGCGGAGACCCGGGACGCGGTGGTCGTGGGCGTCGTCGGGCCCCGGCTGCGTCCGCGCTCGCTGGCGCTGGTGCTGCCGGGGGACGACGCCCCGCTGGTCTCCAGCCCGCTGTCCCCGGCGGTCCGCGCCCAGCTCGCCGTCGCCCTGCGCGACCTGCCGGAACCCGGCCCCCCGCCCCCGGCGGACGACTTCCCCACCGCCCTCGACACGGTCGGCACCCGTATCGCCTACCGCCCCATCGCCCCGGAACTCACGGTCGAGGTCCGCCAGGAGAGCCGGACGCGGCACGCGGCGACCACGGTGATCCGTCTGCGCGGCGGCGAATGACCCCACCGGGCGCCGCCACCGCCGCCCGGCGGCGGCGCATCGGCTGAGCCCGGGGGCCGGGCGTCACCGTCCCCGGGGGGCGGGCTACCCGTCCGACGGGACCGGGTCCGGGGGGCCGGTGATGACGGCGGTGACGCGGGTGCCGGGCGGGAGTGCCCGGCGCTCCGCCGCGTCGTACACGCACCACAGCATCTTGGCCACGTACCGCCGCTCCACCGCGATCCCGTGCCGCTCCTCGAACCCCGCCGCGAAGGCTTCCAGCCCGGCGGGGACCCGGCCGTAACCGCCTCCGTGGTGATCGTGGTCGATACGCCAGTTGGCGAACGTCCGGCCCCAGCCCTCCCTGTGCAGCCGTGTCACCTCGTCGTCCAGGTACCGGGCGCCCCGGACCACCGCGACCCCCAGCGCCCGCGCGCCGTCGGGGAGCCCGGCGGCGATCCCGGCGAGCGTGCCGCCGGTGCCCACCGCGCAGCACAGGAGGTCGCGGTCGCCCAGGTCCGGCAGTTCGGCGGGCAGTTCCGCGGCGCCCCGCGCGGCCAGGACGTTCGTACCGCCCTCCGGCAGCACCCAGCAGCGCCCCCACCGCTCCTCCAGCGCGGCCCGGGTGGCCGGGTCGTCGAGGGTGCGCAGGGTCTCGCGGTAGCCGCTGCGGTCCAGGAACGCCAGCTCCATGCCCTGCGCCTCGGCCCGCGCCAGCGACCAGTTGCGCGGCGCGCCGGCCAGTTCGTCGCCCCGGACCAGCCCCACGGTGGAGAGCCCGTACGCGGCACCGGCCGCGGCCACCGCGCGGAGGTGGTTGGAGTACGCACCGCCGAAGGTGAGCAACCGGGTGTGGCCGTGCTCGACGGCCGCCCGCAGATTGGGCGTGAGCTTGCGCCACTTGTTGCCCGGTACCAGCGGATGGATGAGATCGTCCCGCTTCAGCCTCAGCTCCACACCGGCGCGCGCCATGACGGGGTCGTCGAGGGGCGTCAGGGGGGAGGGGAGGACGGGGGTCGGCATCACCGGGGAAGTGTACGGACCGGTTGTCCACAGGGCGTTGTCCACAGCGGTTGCGTGCCCGATCAGGTGTTCGATTGAATGCGTGGCGTGAGGTCGGACTTTCCGGCGGGGCGCTGCGTCGAGCGGCCGGGAAGGATGGCCGGGGTGCGCCCTACTCGACTGGGAGGTCCTGATATGGCCAGCAAGTTCACCGAGCTCGCGATCGACTGTGCCGATCCCCAGGGCCTCGCCCGGTTCTGGTGCGCGGTCCTCGGCTACGAGGTGCAGGACGAGGACGAGGACGAGGACGACGGCGTCGTCACCATCGGCTCCCCTCTGGTGCCCGAGGGCAAGGACCGCGGTGGTCCGGTGCCACCGGCGCTGACCTTCGCGCGGGTGCCCGAGGGCAAGACCGTCAAGAACAGGCTCCACATCGACGTCAATCCCACCGACAGGGAGCAGGACGAAGAGGTCCGCCGCTTGCTCGACCTCGGCGCCCGGTACGCCGACGTCGGCCAGGGAGAGGCGAGCTGGATCGTGCTGACCGACCCCGAGGGGAACGAGTTCTGTGTCCTGGCCAGCCGCTGCCCCTGACTTCCGGAGGCCGTGGCGCCCGGAGCGCCGGACGCCCCGGCCCGGCGGGGTGCCGGTTCCGGGGCGTACGGGCGGGCCGGTCGGGGCCGGCCGGGGTCAGCGGGTCACTCCGCCTCGCGCGGGACGGGGCCGATGGCCCGTCCGGCCCACTCCGGTGCCTTCTCGACCAGGGCCGTGAGCCGCTCCCGGACATCGTCCGGGAAGGGGGTCGCGCGCCCCTCCTTCTGGTCGGTGTGCACGGCGAGCAGCTCGGTCGTGGCGACCGGCGCCCCGTCCGGCTCGCCCACGTGCATCTCGTGCGAGAACCGCACCTTCTTCTCGTCCACGCCCAGCACCCGTGTGCGGATGGTGAGCTCGGCGCCCTCGGCGACCTCCCGCACATACCGAATATGCGACTCCACGGTGTAGAGCGAGCAGCCGGTCTTGGCGCGGTAGCTGGAGTCGAGCCCGGTCTCGACCATCATCTCGTCGGTGCTGTGGCCGAAGACGAGGACGTAGAACGCCTCGCTCATATGGCCGTTGTAGTCGATCCACTCGGGCCGGACCGTCTGCTGGTAGTCGGGGAGCGGGGTGCTCATGAGTCGCCTCCCTGGGGCGTGTGGATGGTGCTCTGCCGCGGAAGCGGGCTGCTGGGGTCGGTGGTGCTGGACATGCCGGTGGTGCTGGAAGTGGTGGCGGTGCTGCCGTCGCCGCGCTGCCCCGGAAGGCGCCCGGTGGCCCGCAGTACGTTGATGACTCCCTGGTCGCGTTCGGCCACGAGCTGGGCGATGTCGCGGCCGTCGGCCGCCGCGTCACAGCCCTCGACCATCGCCGTGCGCAGCGCCTCGTCCAGCTCCGGCGCTTCCAGCCGGGTCCAGGGCGACTTCAGCGACGGCCCGAAATGGTCGAGCATATGGGCCATCCCGCCCTCGCCGCCCGCGAGGGCGAAGGTCAGACAGGGGCCCATGAAGGCCCACCGCAGCCCCGGCCCCTCGGTGATCGAGTCGTCGATCTCCCGCACCGTCGCCTCGCCGTTGGCCACCATGTGCAGGGCCTCCCGCCACAGCGCCTCCTGGAGCCGGTTGGCGATGAAGCCGGGCAGTTCGCGCTCCATGGTGATCACGGACTTCCCGGCCACCGCGTAGAAGCGCGAGGCCCAGTCGACGGCCGCGGCGTCCGTCCGTTCCCCGCCCACGACCTCCACGAGGGGGATCAGATAGGGCGGGTTGAAGGGGTGGCCGACGAGGAGACGGCCGGGGTCGGTGGCCTCCGTCTGCATATCGGTCATCGGATAGCCGGAGGTGGACGACGCGATGATCACCCCCGCGGGCGTCGCGGCGTCGAGCTCGGCCAGCAGCCGCCGCTTCAGCTCCAGCTTCTCGGGAGCGCTCTCCTGGACGAACTGCGCGTCGGCCACGGCCGCGTCGAGCGTCGGGGCGAAGGTCAGCCGGTCGGCCGAGGCGCCCTCGGCGAGACCGAGCTGTTCCAGCGCGGGCCAGGCGGCCGTCACCAGTCGGCGCAGCCGGTCCTCGGCGTCGGGGGCCGGATCCCAGGCGGTGACGTCATAGCCGCGCGCCAGGAAGTGGGCGACCCAGCCGCCGCCGATGACTCCGGCGCCGATACAGGCGACCCGCCGGACGCCCTCGGGCGGGCAGGGGGGAGGGGGCATGGGGCGAGGTTCCTCACGGTGGGGGGGACGGGGGTGGGGGGAGCGGCGCGGCGATGGCTCAGCCGCGGGGTTTGAGCCCCAGCCGCTGCCGCGCCTCATCGGGCGTGGCGACGCGGGCGCCGAGCAGCTCGGTGATCTGGACGGCGCGTTCCACGAGCCGGCCGTTGGTGGCCTTCACCCCGCGGCTGAGGTAGAGGTTGTCCTCCAGCCCGACACGTACGTTGCCGCCGAGCAGGATCGACTGCGCCACCCAGGGCATCTGCATCCGGCCCAGCGCGAAGCTGGCCCACTGCGCGCCCTCCGGCAGCAGGTCGACCATCGCCTTGAGGACGCCGGGTTCGGCCGGGGCACCCCACGGGATGCCCATGCAGAGCTGGAAGACGGTCGGGTCGTCGAGCAGACCTTCGGCCAGTAGCTGCTTGGCGAACCAGAGCTGTCCGGTGTCGAAGATCTCCAACTCGGGCCGCACACCCAGCTCCTGGATGCGTCGGGCGCCGGTGCGCAGCATGTCGGGGGTGGAGACGTAGAGGTTGCTGCCGTCGCCGAAGTTGAGCGAACCGCAGTCGAGGGTGCAGATGTCCGGCAGCAGCTCCTCGACGTGCGGCAGCCGGTCGAGCCCGCTCACCAGATCCGTACCGGGAAGCTGCCGCAGCGGCTCCTCCGGGTCGATGACCAGGTCACCGCCCATGCCCGCGGTGAGATTGATGACCACGTCGGTCCCGGTCTCCTTCACCCGCTCCACGACCTCGCGGTACAGCCGCGGATCGCGGGCGGGAGCGCCGGTCTCGGGGTCCCGTACGTGGATGTGCACCACGGCGGCCCCGGCCTCGGCGGCCTCGACGGCGGACCGGGCGATCTGGGCGGGGGTGACGGGGACATGGGGACTGCGGCCCACGGTGTCACCGGCGCCGGTGAGGGCGCAGGTGATGATGACGCTGTCGTTCATGGGCATGGCTATCACTCCGAATCTGCGGAACCGGAACCGGAACCGGAACCTAGGGCCCGTCGGCGGGGTGGTGGTGCGGCTCGGATGCCTCCGGGTCGTACGCATGCGGTGCGGACGCGGCGGCGCCGCCGGTGGCGGCACCGGGGCGGTCGGCGGCTCCGGCGCCGGTGGGAGCGTTTTCGGCGGCCGCCCCGGCACCGACCCCACGGGCTCGCCCGGCACCCGCACCGGCGGCCAACTCGGTGTCCACGTAGTCCGCGCAGGCCGTGTGCATGGCCTCGGCGGTCATCCCGGCCCCCGCCGTACCGCCCTCACCGGGCGCCGCGGCCAGCACCTGCGCGGCGAGCCCGTCCATCAGGGCGGTCAGCCGGACCGCGGCGGACTCCGGGTCCACACCGCGGAAGACGCCCTGCCCGATCCCGCGCCGGATGACCTCGGCGACGGTCTGCCGCCACTGCCGGTAGAAGTCGGCGTGCAGCCGTCCGATCGCCGTGGACCGCGCGGCCTCGGCCCACAGGTCCATCCACACCAGCCACTGTCCGCGCTGCTGCGCGGTGTACGGCACCTGGAGCGCGATGAGCTGCCGCAGCTCCTCGTACGCGTCGTCGGCGTCCGCGATCCGGGCGGAGCGGCGCGCGGTGTCCTCGTCCATGCACCAGCGCACCGCGGCCTCCAGCAGCTCGGCGCGGCCGGGGAAGTGGTAGTGGATGGCGGCGGTGCTGGTGTCGCAGGCGGCGGCGATGTCCGCGACGCGTACGGCGTGGAACCCGTGCTCGGCGATGAGCCGCACCGTCTCCCGCACGATCTGCAACGGCCGTCCGCCCTCGGGCGCGACGGCGGACCGCCGTGCGGTGGAGGCGGTCGCGGCGGGCGGGGCCGTCTCCGCGGGGCCGGTGGACCCGACGGCCGTGGTGGTACCCAGCAGCCACCCCGCGTCCACGTTCCCGGTGTCGGCGATCCGGGCCAGTTCGGCGACGGTGAACCGGCGGCTGCCACCGAGCGAGCGCGACAGCTTGGACGGGTCCATCACGACCCGTCGCGCGAACTCCCGCTGGCTGCAACCGACTTCGTCGATCACCCGGCGGACGCGTGCGGCCACCTCGGCGCCGGACTGCTCCTGCATGGCCGTCACCGTACGGACGCGTTGAGATAAGCGCAATGGACGAGTGTCGCGTATGTGTGCCGGGAAGAAGAATGCCAGCTAATTGACGTCGGTGGCCGTTCGTACCCCGACTGACTCAATGATCAGTTCCATCGGGTCCGCCCCTCACCGTCCCCGCTTCCGGCGTCGCCGTCCGGGCCCCGGAGTGCCGCTCGGCGCGGGCCACGGCACCTCGGCGCGCAGCAGCGCGACGGCGGGCGGCTCACCGCTGTACCGCGCGTACGCCATACGTTCCCGCACCTCGGCCGTGGTGCGCGGCCGGTAGCCGGGTCCGCAACTGCAGCCCATGGGGAAGCGGATGCCCTCCCGGAGCAGCAGCGCGAGTGTGCGCCACCCCTCGGTGTCCCGGCGCGGGGGCGGCGCGAACGCGGCCCCGACGTGGATCAGCGGCTCCGCACAGCGCGGACAGCGCCGTTCCGGATGACGGGAGTCCCCTGGCTGCTTGTAGGAGGCCCGGCAGGGGAGGCAGACCCACGAGGATTTCGCCGGCGGCATGGGGTCGAGCGTAGGTCCGCCGCAGGCCGTCCTCCAGGCGTTTTCCCCGCGGCCGCGCGGTACGGCGTGGCCGGTCCGCTCAGACCTCGCCCTTCTTCTCCTTGAGCTTGCGCCACACCCGGCTGAGCGCCGTGAGGTCGTCCTCGTCGAGGAGGTCGGTGAAGACCGGGGCGAGGCAGGCACGGCGGGTGGCGTCGGCCTCCTCGAAGAGCGTACGGCCCTCGGGGGTGAGGCTGATCTCCACGGAGCGGGCGTCGTGCGCGGCGGGCGTGCGCGTGACCAGCCCGCGGTTCCGCAGGGCGTCGATCACCCGGGAAACCTGGCTGCGGCTGAGCATCGTGCTGTTGCCGAGCACGGAGGCGGGAACCGGATCGGGGCTGGAGGCGAGCCAGAGCATCACCTCGAACCAGGAGACCGGCAGATCGTGTGCCTTGATCAGGGCGCGGTCCACACGGTCGGTGAGCACGGTCCCGGCCCAGACCAGACCGTAGAAGGCGTGGTCCGCGACGGGCATCTCCGCCTGGGTGAGCTTGCGCTGTGCCATGGCCCGAGCATACCCGGGTTGCGTGTGCACGCACACAATGTTTAAAGTGTGTGTGCACGCACATAAACGGTCGCATCAGCGCCCCCAAGGAAAGGCCCCCCATGTCCTCCTCCGCCCCCTCCCTCGGCTCCCAGGACACCAACGACTCCAAGGTCGTCGTGATCACCGGCACCTCCTCCGGTATCGGCCTGGCCGCCGCCGTGGCCGCGGCCCAGGCCGGCTGGACGACCGTGGCCACCCTCCGTGACCCGGCCCGCGCCGTGGCCCTGCGCGAGGCGGCCTCGGCCGCGGGCGTCGACCTGGACATCCGCCGTCTCGACGTCACCGACGAGACCGCCGCCACCGCACTCGTCGACGCCGTGATCGCCGAATACGGCCGTCTGGACGCCGTGGTCAACAACGCGGGCGCCGGTCACCTGGGCACCCTGGAGAACGAGACCGTCGCCGATGTCCGCGAGGTCATGGAGGTCAACTTCTTCGGCGTCCTCCACCTCTCCAAGGCCGCCCTCCCGCACCTGCGCGCCACCGGCGGCCGCCTGATCACCGTGACCAGCGTCGGTGGGGTCATCGGCCAGCCCTTCAACGAGGCGTACTGCGCCGCCAAGTTCGCGGTCGAGGGCTACATGGAGAGCCTGGCCCCGGTCGCGCGGGCCCTCGGCGTCGCGGTCTCGGTCGTCGAACCCGGCGCGGTGGCCACCGAGTTCGTCAACAACATCAGCCTCGACCTGGAGGCGGAGGTCGCCGCCGCGGGTGCGTACGCCCCCACCCTGCGCGCCTACCTGGAGCGCACCACCGCCCAGTTCCTCAACGGCGCCCAGACCCCGGCCGAAGCGGCCGACACCGTCCTGGAGGCCCTCACCGCCGACGCCCCCGCCTTCCGCCTCCAGACCTCCGACTGGGCCCGCGCCTTCACCGCAACGAAGCTGGCGGACGTCGACGGCTCGGCGGTGCAGGGACTGACCGGCACCTGGATCGCCTGACGGCTCCCCGCCACCGTGACCCCGCCCCCCCCGGACGCCCGTGTCCCCGGCGTTCGTGACCCTGATGTGTGTCCGTACGGATACCGTGGGTCATGCAGGCCCGTGCTCATCGACGGGCTGACACCAGGGGGTTGGTAGGGATGGCTGACGGACCGCTCCTCGCGGACCTGCACTTCGGGCGCGAGGACGCCGAACGGGACGTGACCGAAGGACTGCTGTTACGCGGGGCCTTCCTGCCCACCGCCGCCTACCGCGGGGCGGTGACCGGCCGGAAGATGCTGATCATCGGGCGGAAGGGATCCGGTAAGAGCGCCATCTGCATGCAGCTCATGGCGGACGGAGCCCACACCGACGGCAAGGTCCTCGTCACCCCTGATGAAACCGCGGGGGAGGAGATCCGCCGGTTCGAGCTCCAGGGACTCCCCGCCGATTCCGCCAAGGCCCTGATCTGGCGGTACGTCTTCGCCGTGCACGCGGCCCGCCACCTGGTCGCGCACGCCAAGGGGACGCACGCCGACAAGCCCCGCTCGGTCAAGGCGCTGGCCCGCTTCCTGAAGCAGAACGGCGAACTCGACAGCGGACGGCTGGACGACCGGCTGGCGCGGGGAGTGCGGGGTCTCCAGACCTCCCTCTCCCTGGAGGCGTTCGGCATCAGGGCCGCTGCCGATCTGGCGTCCTCCCCCTCGGAAGGCGCCCGCGCCGCCCGGCAGTTGGAGATCGTGGAGCAGGGCGTGACCAGGGTGCTGGCCGACCTGGGCTGCGACGGCGCCCACGGACCCCTGCTGCTCATGGTCGACCAGCTCGAGCAGGTGTGGTCCGCGGAGTCCGACAGCAACTCGATGGTCATCGGCCTGCTGCTGGCGGCCAAGTACGCGGCCGGGCTCTACGGGCGCGCCATCCGGTTCCTGCTGTTCCTGCGCTCGGACATCTATGACTCACTCTCCTTCGGGGAGGGCGACAAGTTCCACGGCGACGAACTGCGGATCGCCTGGACCGAACAGGCCCTGCGTGACCTCGCCCTGGCGCGCGCACGCGCCTCCGCCGGAGCCGGGCTGACCGCCGAGCGGCTGTGGCGGGAGCTCTTCCCGGAGACGGTGGGCGGTGAGGAGACCGCGGCCTACCTCTTCCGCCGCTGTCTGCCCCGTCCCCGGGACGCCATCCAGTTCCTCAACCTCTGCCAGGAGACGGCCTGGCTGATGAACGGCCGCGACCGGATCACGGAGGACGACGTCCGCCAGGCGACCCGCCAGTTCTCGGCGTGGAAGCTCAATGACCTCTCCCTTGAGTACCTCGTCGCCCACCCCTTCCTCAAGCGCCTCTTCCCGCTCTTCCAGAACACCGGCTATGTGGTCACCCGGGCCGCCCTCGACGCCCGTTTCGGGACGGCGGCCGAGACGCTCCACGAGCTGTTCCCGGCGTACGCGCACGCGCTGACCCCCTCCGGCGTCATCGACGTCCTGTACGGGGTGGGCTTCCTCGGGGTGCGGCGCGGGAACGACGTGGTGTTCGCGGGCGGGGACGACCTGCCGGCGCAGCCGCACGAGACCGAGCTCCACGTCCATCCGTGCTTCCGCGCCGCGCTCGGCGCGACCAGCGCGATCGACCTCCGCCGCTATGAACCGTCCTCGGCGCGCAGCCGCATCGCCACGGGGTACATCAGCCCCGCGGCCCTGGGGACCACCATGGTCACCCGCGAGGTCCGGCTGCTGGGGGAGCTCATCCGCGCCTGCCATTCGACCCTCGGCCAGACCGGCCGTGCGGTGGGGATGGCGGATGACGTCAGGGACGAGATCGTCCAGCAGATCCAGCACGTACTGGACGACGCCAACGCCACGTTGGTGTCCGCCGGACGGGGCGGATCCGTCGACGCGGACGACCATCTCCTCACCGCGGCCCACTACCTCACCGGTCTCGCCGCACAACTGCTGGACAGCGGGCTGGAGGGCGCGGCGGGCTCCGGCGGTGTCGCGCACCGCCTCACCGAGGAATCCCGTCGGCTGCGACGGCTCGCGGGAGGCTCATACGGAAGCTCGGGCGACTCGGGGGGAACCTGAACCGCCCGGGGGAGCTGATATCTGAGGCACGACCCGAATCGGCCGCCGCCGTCCGTCGGCGTGGGGTCCGGGCGAGGGAGGGAACGGGGTGCAGGGCGTACTTCTCGCTGATCGGTTCCGCATCGGCGAACGACTCGGCGTCGGCGGCATGGGCGAGGTCTGGTCCGCCCAGGACGAACGGATGCGGCGCGAGGTGGCGGTCAAACTCGTCCACTCGCTGCCCCTGGGGGAGGAGGGCGAGACACAGGCCAGGTTCCAGCGCGAGGTGCGGCTGGCCGGACGGCTGTCCCATCCGAACATCGTCACCGTCCACGACTGGGGCGAAGAGCCCATCAGCGGACGCCGGACCCTCTACTTCGTGATGGAGCTCGTCCGTGGCGTCTCCCTCCGCCAGCGGCTCAAGGAGTCCACGCCCCCGTGGCCGGTCGCCGTCGGATGGGCCCGGCAGATCGCCCAGGCCCTGCACGCCGCGCACAGCCGGGACGTGATCCACCGGGACATCAAGCCCGCCAATGTCCTGCTCACCCCCGAAGGCGCGGTCAAGGTGCTCGACTTCGGTGTCGCCAAGTTCCTGGGCGACACCATGAGCATCCACGAACTCACCGTCACCGGCGCCCTGGTCGGCTCCCCTCCCTATATGTCCCCCGAACAGGCCGAAGGTCTCCGCGAGATCGACCACCGCAGTGACCTGTACTCCCTGGGCTGCCTCCTCTACCACGTTCTCACCGGCCGCCCGCCCTTCACCGGCACCAGCCCGCTGGCGGTCCTGCGGATGCAGGCGGAGGCCGAACCGGTGCCACCGGCCGATCTCGTCGAGGGTCTCCCGCGATCCCTCGACGAACTCACCCTCAGCCTGCTGGCCAAACGCCCCGAGGACCGCCCCGAGGACGCCGCGGCCGTCCACGCCGCACTGAGCACCCTGCTCGTCGACCACGTCGTCACCCTGCCCGAACAGAACCCCCTCGACATCGTCCAGCTCGGCTACACCGACACCCTCTCCGCCCGCCTCCTGGAACGGGCCTGGCAGATCTGGCGCTCGACCGAGACCTACAGCGCCACCCTCCGGGCCGAGGCCGACCACGAGACGGAACGGGCCGGAGCACAGAGCGAAGAGCTGCTGGCCTCGGCACGCGGCCGCGTGGTGGAGGCGGAGACCGAGGCGCTGCGCCTGCTCGACGAGGCGAAGCGGCGCGCCGACGAGATCGTCGGGACGGCCGAGCGGGAGTCCCGGCAGCTCCGTGAGGCGGCGGAAGCGAGCCAGAAGCAGAATGGGGAGGCATGGCAGGAGGCGGTCCAGCGGATCGAAGAGGCGGCCAAGTCCTCCGCGAAACCGGCCCAGGCGACGGCGGACACGAACACGGCCCGCCTCCGCACCCAGGCCGAGATCGATGAACTGCGCGAACTGGCCGCGAAGGAGATCGCCAAGTCCCTGAGATCGGCCGGTGACCGCACCGACGCCCTCGTCCGTGCCGCCGAGGAAGAGCTCGCCGAGGCGCAGGCGAAGGCCAAGATGGTCGTCCGAGCGGCCGAGACCGAGGCCGCCTCGGTGCGCATCAAGGCCGTGCGGAAGGCCGAGACCCTGCTCAAGGAAGCCGAGGACAAGCGATCCGCGGCCCTCCGCGAGGCCGCCGAACTCCGGATCGCAGCACAGCGCGAGGCCGAGCTCACGATCGACGAGGGCCGCCGGGAGCTCCAGCTCGTGCTGCGCCGCCGCGAGGACATCAACGCCGAGATCTCCCGGGTCCAGGACGTCCTGGAAGCCCTGGAGTCCTTCGAGCCCCCGGGCTCCCCGCGCCGCCGGGACGTCCGCCGGGACGAGGGCGGGGTGTGAAGCGGGGCAGGTGCCCCCGCAGGATCGGGCTCGGCTATGGTCCGAGCGCCGCGTGCCGTCTCGCTGCCCGCTCGTGTTGCCCTCGACCGCGCAGCCGCGGCGTCTCCAGTACCCGTCCCTCCGGGACGCGGTGGTTGCCTGCCCCGTGCATGCCCGGGCCTGCGGGGCCAGGGCGGGAGCCGAGGAGTTCGACGGATATTTCGGTCGAATGCGGGCGGGCATCCGCTCCGAATATCTCATGCCGCAACCACAGAAATGGCTACTGGCGCGGCAAGGGTTTCTTGCGCTCTCGAAAGCCTCGGGATCAAGTGCCACGCATGGCCGTCGGCGCCGTGCTACCGTCGATCCAGTTGCAGTTGTGGTTCCCAAGACTTTGTGTGTGCTCGCCGTCACATACGACGGCTGAGCGCTTCAGGATTTCCGGTGTTCCGGACGGGCAATCAACGCAGCGACACGGAGCTCGCACGGTGTGGGCTCCGGGCACTGCCCCGAAGGAGACAAGACATGGCTACTGGCACCGTGAAGTGGTTCAACGCGGAAAAGGGCTTCGGCTTCATCGAGCAGGATGGCGGCGGCCCCGACGTCTTCGCCCACTACTCGAACATCGCCACCCAGGGCTTCCGTGAGCTCCAGGAGGGCCAGAAGGTGACGTTCGACGTCACGCAGGGCCAGAAGGGCCCGCAGGCCGAGAACATCGTTCCCGCCTGACGCTCACGCGTAACACCGTAGCTGGGGCCCGCACCGTGGGTGCGGGCCCCAGCTCGTTGCTTTTCGGTGTTCCCGCGTGCCCCACAACAGCCGCACACGCGGCGTGCGGGCGGCCAGTCGCTCTGCTTTGCGGCATTGCCGGTTCCGCTTCGGCGCGCAGGGTCGACATATTCCCGACCCGCTTCGTTCCCTCTCATTTCATCGGTTCGTTCTTGCGATTCTCTGTGCGCGGCCCATTGCCGCCGGGAATTCCTCGACGTACCGCATCGAGGAAGGTTTCCATGAATCGCACAGCCCGCACGAATGACCGCTACTCCCGCTCCGCCGGTTCGTCCGGCTCGGGCCGTGGCGGCCACCGCTCAGGTAGGCCGAACCGCTCCGGCACGGGTCGTTCCGGGGGCCCCGGAGGGCGTCCCGCGGCACGGCAGGGAGAGTTCGCCCTGCCTGTCACCCACACTCCCGCGCTGCCCCCGGCCGAGACCTTCGCCGCGTTGGACATGCCGTCGGAGCTCCTGGCGGCCCTCACCGCGGAAGGCGTGTCCACCCCGTTCCCCATCCAGGCCGCCACGCTGCCGAATTCGCTGGCCGGACGTGATGTTCTCGGCCGCGGTCGTACCGGGTCGGGCAAGACGCTGGCCTTCGGCCTGGCCCTGCTGGCCCGTACCGCCGGGCAGCGCGCCGAGCCCCGCCAGCCGCTGGCACTGGTCCTGGTCCCCACCCGGGAACTGGCCCAGCAGGTCACCGACGCCCTCACCCCCTACGCCCGGCCGCTCAAGCTGCGCGTGGCCACCGTCGTCGGCGGACTGTCGATCGGACGTCAGTCCAGCGCACTGCGCGGCGGGGTCGAGGTGGTCGTCGCCACGCCGGGACGGCTCAAGGACCTCATCGAGCGCGGTGACTGCCGGCTCAACCAGGTCGGCATCACCGTCCTGGACGAGGCCGACCAGATGGCCGACATGGGCTTCATGCCCCAGGTCACCGCGCTGCTCGACCAGGTGCGGCCCGAGGGGCAGCGAATGCTCTTCTCGGCCACCCTGGACCGCAACGTCGACCTCCTGGTCCGGCGTCATCTGACGGACCCGGTGGTCCATTCCGTCGATCCCTCGGCGGGCGCGGTCACGACGATGGAGCACCACATACTGCACGTCCACAGCGCCGACAAGCACGCCACCACCACCGAGATCGCCGCCCGCGAAGGCCGGTCGATCATGTTCTTGGACACCAAGCACGCGGTGGACCACCTCACCAAGCATCTGCTGAAGAGCGGTGTCCGCGCCGCGGCCCTTCACGGCGGCAAGTCCCAGTCCCAGCGCACCCGCACCCTGGCCCAGTTCAAGGCCGGCGATGTCACCGTCCTGGTGGCCACCAACGTCGCCGCCCGCGGCATCCACGTCGACAACCTCGACCTCGTCGTCAACGTCGACCCGCCGAGCGACCACAAGGACTATCTGCACCGCGGTGGCCGCACCGCGCGCGCAGGCGAGTCCGGCAGCGTCGTCACCCTCGTCCTGCCCAACCAGCGCCGCACCATGGACCGCCTGATGGCGGACGCGGGCATCGTCCCGCAGACCACCAAGGTCCGCTCCGGCGAAGCCGAACTGAGCCGTATCACCGGCGCCCAGGCACCCTCCGGTGTCCCGGTCACCATCGCCGCACCGGTCGTCGAACGTGCCAAGCGCAGCGGCTCCTCCACGCGCGGCCGCCGCAGCCGCACGGCCCAGGCCCGCCGTGCCGCGGGATCGACCCGAACCACGAAGCCGACTGGGCGGCGGAACTCCTCGGCCCCGACCGCCTAGGACTTGTCCGGGCGATCATGTTCGGAGCCAGATGGCCAGGGCGGCTGTGGTGGCGGTGCCGAGGAAGATGTAGTCGCGTTTGTCGTAGCGAGTGGCCACGGCTCGGGACTGCTTCAACCGGTTGATCGTCCGCTCGACCGTGTTGCGTTTCTTGTATCGCTCCACGTCGAAGCCGGGTGGCCGTCCGCCGCGTGAGCCTTTGCGTAGGCGGGCGGCCTGGCTGTCGACCTTCTCCGGGATGGTGTGCCGAATGCCCCGTCTTCGCAGGTAGTCGCAGCAGGGCCCGTTGCTGTAAGCCTTGTCGGCGGCAAGGCTGTCGGGCGTCGTGCGTGGTCTGCCCGGTCCGGTCCGTGGAACACGGATCTAAGGGCGTCATCCCGTCCCAGGGGGTGTCCTTCACCTTCGTCATCGACTCCCGGCACAAGATCGCCGCCTCGTCGTCGGGGGCGATCAACCGCAAGATGCTGGAGGAGATGACCTCCTGGGCGGTGAAACCGTCAAAGAAGACTGCCGACCGGTGACGAGGCCGGACTCTGCTCGCCGCGGGGCGCGGCGGGGTCGAGGTGGCCGGTGGCCCAGGCGATCAGAGCCCAGGCGGCGGGGAGCTGGAGCGTGAACAGGGACAGGAGCGCGACGAAGAAAGCCCCGCCGAAGGCGGTGCCGACGCCCTCGCCGTCCACCAGGGAGCCGGTGCCATAGCAGATCAGGAGCGTCAGCAGGTAGAGGGAGCTGTCGACGAGGATGGCCTTCCAGCGCGGCGCCGGGGGCAGAATGAGGCGGGCCACCGTCAGCACGAGGAGGCAGGCGGCGGGGAAAAGCAGATCGCTGCTCTCGCCGTAGAGCAGCGGGTCCCAGGGGCCGTCTGCGAAGGAGGCCCATGCCCGGTCGACGACCAGGCCGATCAGCGATGAGCTGACGGTGACGTTCACGGCGTAGAAGAGGGCACTTCCCAAAGTGGCTTTGCTGGACTGGGCGTTGCCGAAGGTGACTTTCATGATCTTCCCTCCAGGGCGGTCTCCCGCTGCGGGAAGCCGCCCCTGGATCATCCCACCGCCCCTACCGGCGGGCATGGGCGGGGTCAGCCCTCGGCGGCGATGTTCTGGAGCTGGCAGGCCGGCTGCGAAATGCAGCGCAGGTCGAGCATCTTGTCCCGCAGGATCGTCTTTGTCTTGTACTTCTTGCCCGCGTGGTTGTACATGTACAGCTCGTGGTCGGGGGCCTGGCGGTGCTTGCCCGTCACGTGGAAACTGCCGCCCCGCGTCAGCTGGACGGTGGCGGACGCCCCGACCCCGGCCCGCTTGACACCGGACTTGGGGCAGAACGGGTCGGTGGCGTCGACGATGATGCGCACGCCGCAAACGGCCCCGGACGAAGCGTCCGAGGCCGGAGAAGGCGCCGCCCCCCTGGGGGGAACCCCAGGGCAGAGCGGAAACGCGTGGTGCCCCCGGCAGGATTCGAACCTGCGACACCCGCTTTAGGAGAGCGGTGCTCTATCCCCTGAGCTACGGAGGCCCGACGGTCTGGCGGCAGGGTGGCCGGTGAGGGCCGTGCCGCCGCCAGACAGTGTAGCGGGTGGTGATCCGGAGGCCGCCGGGGTTTCCGGGTCGGGTCAGACGGTGGCGGCGTGGTGCCAGAAGGCGCGGGTCAGTGGGGGTGGGGTGGGGCCGGTCATCTGGAGCTGGGTGAGGAGGATCGTGACCGCCCCGGTGGCGGGGATGAGGTGGCCCGCCGTGCCGGTGCCGCCGACCCAGCCGTAGCGGCCCGGGACGTTCCAGGGGTCGGTGGGGGTGATGTCGACCGAGCCGCCGTAGCCCCAGCCCTGGCCCTCCAGGAAGAGGGCGCCCGCCTCGCGCTGGGCCGGGGTGAGGTGGTCGGTGGTCATCCGGGCGACCGAGGCGGGGGTGAGGACGCGGCGGCCGTCGGGGGCCGTGCCGTCGGCGAGGAGCATACGGGCGAAGGCGAGCCAGTCGTCGGCGGTGGAGACCAGGCCCCCGGCGCCGGAGGGGAAGGCCGGAGGGGTGCTCCACTGGCCGTCGGGGGCGTCGAGGAGCTGGGGGGCGCCGGACTCGTCGGCGCCGTAGTAGGCGGTGAAGCGGTCCAGCGCGTGGGGCGGGACCGCGAAGGCGGTGTCGGTCATGGCGAGGGGCTCGAAGAGCCGTTCCGCCAGGTACTCGGGGAGGGGCCGGTCCGTGACGCGGGCGATCAGGACGCCCTGGAGGTCGGAGGAGAGGTTGTAGAGCCAGGCGTCGCCGGGCTGGTGCAGCAGGGGGATACGGGAGAGAGCGGCCATCCAGGCGTCCGGGGGCGCGACGTGCTGGGGCTGGGGCGGGCCCTGCTTCAGTTCGCTGAAGAGCGGGGCGAGGGCGGGGAGGGAGAAGTCCGCGGGGAAGCCGTGGCCCGTACGTGAGGTGAGCAGATCGGTCACGGTGATCGGCCGGGCGGCCGGGACCACGTCGTCGACCGGGCCGGCGGGCGTACGGACGACGGACGGGGACGACAGCTCCGGGAGCCAGCGCGCGAGCGGGTCGTCCAGCGCGATCCGGCCCTCGTCCACCAGCGTCATCACCGCCGCGGCCGTGATCGGCTTGGTCATCGAGGCGATCCGGAAGATCGTGTCGTGGGCCATCGGTGTGCCGCCCCCGAGGTCCGTGGTGCCGACGGCCGCCACCTCCACCTCGTCGCCGCGGGCCACCAGGGCCACCGCTCCCGGCAGCGGTCCTTTGTCGACATGGGACTGGAGGAGATCGCGCAGGGTGGACATCGGGGCTCCTTCGGGTGCGAGCGGGTGCGGGCCGGTGAAGGGTGGACCCCTGGTGTGGAGGAAATTCATCGGACCCGCTCCGAGCTGCGGCGATACCGTCGCATCCATGAGCGGAACATGGACGGGGGTGCGCGAGCGCGTGCTCGCGCTGCGGGAGGCGCCGGGGGCGTCGAAGGTCTTCGGGGCGTCGTGGGGGACGTCAGGGCACGGCTTCGAGCTGCGGCCGCCCCTGACCGAGGCCGAGCTGCTCGCCGCCGAGGAGGTGTGGGGGGTCACGCTCCCCGAGGAGTACCGCGGCTTCCTGCTGGAGGTCGGAGCGGGTGGGGCCGGGCCCGACTACGGGCTGTTCCCCCTGCGGACGCCCGATACGGAGAATGTCGCCGCCGCGTCCGGATATCTGCGGCGGACCTTCCGGCCCGCCGCGGTGATGGAACTCCTCGACGCCCATGAGGAGGCCGAGCCGCGGCGCGACGCCCACCCGGACGACGAGACGTTCCGGGCGGCCCATCACGCCTGGGACCGGCGGGACGACGAGCTGCGCGACCAACTCACCGAGGGCGCCCTGTACATCAGCTCCCAGGGCTGTGCCTACTACACGGTCCTCGCCGTCACCGGCCCCGAGCGCGGCACCGTCTGGGACGACGTCCAGGCCGTCGGCGAGGGGGTGCAGCCCATCCGGCGTGCGGGCAAGGAACGGCTGACCTTCGCCGAGTGGTACCTCGGCTGGCTCGCGGCGGCCGAACGCCGGGCGTGGGCGGAGGACGACTGACGCCCGACCGCCGCGCCGGGTGTTCTTGACCGCCGGTCGGGGGACACCCGGCCCCGGGCCGCCCCGATTCGCGCCCCGCGCCGTCCACCATGTGGATAAGCGTGGATAAGCGTGGAGAAGTGACGGTGCGGACACGGGCACGAGGCGAGGAGACCGCGGTGAGCGCTGCGACACCGGGCTTCGAGGAGTTCGTGGCCGCGCGCGGACCGCGGCTGCTGCGCGTCGCGTGGCTGCTGACCGGGGACGCCCATCTGGCCGAGGACCTGCTCCAGACCGTACTGGCGAAGGTCTGGCCGAAGTGGCGGCGGATCGCGGCCGACAACCCGGAGGCGTACGTCCGCAGGGCCCTGGTCAATACGCACGCCTCCTGGTGGCGGCGGCGCTGGCGCGGCGAGGTCCCGCATGACGAGCTGCCGGACGTGACCGCCGCACCGGACCCCTTCGAGAGCGTGGACCTGGAGCAGTCGCTGGCCGCCGCGGTACGGCGGCTGCCGGGGCGGCAGCGGGCGGTGGTGGTGCTGCGGTACTTCGAGGACCTGAGCGTCGAGGACACCGCCGAGGTGCTGGGGTGCACCGCGGGCACCGTCAAGAGCCAGGCGTCGAAAGCGTTGCGCACCTTGCAGTCGCTGGTGCCGCGGACCGAATCGGTGGAAGGCGGAGGGCGAGGGTGGTGACGGGCGTGGGTGGTGAGCGACCGGCGCGGGACGAGCCGACGCGACACGGGACGACACATGACGAGCGGGAGCTGAGAGCGCTGCTCGAACGGGCCGTTCCGCGGCCCGGCGCGCCCGCCGACCGCATGCTGCGGGTACGGGAACGGGTGCTGCGGCGCCGACGCCGGCAGGCCGCCGGGCTGGCCGGGGGAGCGGTCGCCGCCCTGACGGTCATCAATGTGGTGGCCCCGGTCCGGGGCGGGGACGAGGCCGTCTACCGCCCGAATGCCGCTCCGCGCGCGGCGGCCACCGCCGGTACGTTCCGCTTCGCCGCGCTGGCGGGGATGACGGTCCGGCTGCCGGACGGCTGGAGCGGACGGGCGCTGCCGGTGCGGCCGGGGCGTGATCCGGTCGGGCTGGCCGGTACGCGGCCAACAGCCGTGTCGGTGTCGTCCGCGTCCTCCAGGGCCGCCCCGTGCCCCGATGTCCAGCGGTACTGCGTGCGCCGGTCGGCGCTGCGGCCCGGAGAGGGCCTGATCGTCTTCCGGTTGCAGCGCGGCCATATGGGGGAGGGCGGTGCGCGGGCGGAGCTCATGGCCACCGGTCCGGGCCGGTCCTGCCGGGCGGCGGGCGGTACACGGGAGTTGACCGGCTGGCGTCCGGTGGAGGAGGGCGCGGGGCGCGCGGGCGACGAACTGGTGCTCGCCTCCGCCTGTCTCCACCGCCCGTCCGCCGTCACGCTCGCCCAGGCGCGGTCCGTCCTGCGGACGGCGGTCTTCCCGGAACCGTGAGGCCCCTGAGAGCTGAGCCGGGGCCCCCCCCCCCCGGACCCCTGCGGGGGGGGGGGCCCCCCCCCGCCCGCCCCCCCCCCCCCCCGTGAGGGCCCCGCGGGGCCCCCCCCCCCCCCCCCGGGGGGGGGGGGGGCCCCCCGACCCGTCCGTCCGCCCCGGCTCAGTCCGCCGGGCGGAAGCGCGCGATCGGGTTGCGCAGGGTGCCGATGAGCTGGAGGGCTCCGGCCGGGTCCTGGAGGTCCACCATCTCCTTGTTGTTGCGGAGCTGGAGGCGGTTGAGGCAGGACAGCGCGAAGTCCTCGGCGAACAGGTCGTACTGGGCGAACTTGTCCGCGAGCTGCGGGGCGGACTCCTGGTACGCGGTGACGCAGTCGGCCACCGTGCGCCAGAAGGCGTCCTCCGTCAGCACACCGTCGTCGACCAGGATCCCGTTGAGGAAGCGCAGGAAGCAGTCGAAGACATCGGTGAAGACCGACAGCAGCTTCATGTCCTCGGGCACGTCCGCGCGGATGCGCTCGACGGCCGGGGGCAGCACCGCGGACGGGTCCATGACCGCGATCTCCTCGGCGATGTCCTTGAAGATCACGCGTCCCACCGCGCCGTCCTCGATGACGAGGATGGCGTTCTCGCCGTGCGGCATGAAGACGAGGTCGTACGCGTAGAAGCTGTGCAGCACCGGGGTGAGGTACGCGTCCAGGTAGCCGCGCAGCCACTCGGCCGGGGTGCGGCCGGACTCCTCGATCAGGGCGCTGACGAAGGAGTTGCCGTCGGTGTCGGTGTGCAGCAGCGAGGCCATGGTGGCCAGCCGCTGGCCCGGCTCCAGCGTGGGGACGGGGCTCTCCCGCCACAGCGCGGCGAGCATCTTGCGGTAGGGGGAGTAGCGGTTGGTGGCGGCCTCGTACTGCCGGTGGTGGTAGCCGATGGCCGCCCGCTCACGGATGATCGAGAAGCGCGCCGCGCGGAAGGTGTCGTCGGCCTCGATGACGCCCGCCAGCCAGTCGTTGATGGCCGGGGTGGCCTCCATGTAGGCGGCGGACAGGCCCCGCATGAAGCCCATGTTGAGGACCGACAGCGCGGTCTTCACATAGTGCTTGGACGGGTCGCTGGTGTTGAAGAAGGTACGGATCGACTGCTGGGCGAAGTAGTCGTCCTCGCCCGGGCCGAGGCAGACCAGGTGCTGCCGGGCGACCTCGGCGGCGAAGGAGACCGACAGCTTGTTCCACCACTGCCAGGGGTGCACCGGCAGCAGGTGGTAATCGGCCAGGTCCAGGCCCAGGCCGGTCATGGTGTCCGCGAAGCGGGCGAGGGACTCCTCGCCCAGTTCGGAGCGGACCAGCGTGTCGTAGTCGAGGTCGGCGCAGGAGGTGAAGGTGGAGCGGTCGCGGCGGGCGGCGAGCCAGATGAGCTGGACCGGGCTCGCGGTCTCGGGGGCGTAGGAGAGGTATTCATGGACGCCGAAGCCGAGACGGCCGTTGTTGGCGACGAAGCAGGGGTGACCCTCGGTCATCCCCGTCTCGATCTCCTGGAAGCCGGATTTGGCGAGCTGCGCGGCGCCCACCGGTTCGGCGGCCAGTTTGTAGGCGCTGCCGGACAGCGTGGAGCTGATCTCCTCCAGGTAGACCGGCAGGATCTCCTCGCTCAGCCCCAGCGTGGAGCGCATCTCGATGAAGAAGTCGAGTGAGTCGAGGGGGAGTTCGGCGCCGTCGCGGCCGTGGCGGGTGATGCTGTCGGCGTCCACCAGCCAGTGGTCCAGCGTCAGCACACGGGCGGCGAAACGATACGTCGAGGCGCCGTTGTCGCTCGGTACGGCGTAGCGGCCGTCGTCCTCGAGGACGGGCGTCAGCAGCCGCTCATGGCTGAACTCGGCGAGCGCCTTGCGGATGAGCAGGCGGCCCGCCCGCTCCCACAGGCCGGGTGTGAGGTGGGAGACGGCGTCGCGGGGGCTCATCGGGTCACTCCATGGGGGTTACGGGGACGGGTTCCGGCGGCGGAGCCGTCGGAGGCACCGGCGGCACGCACGGCCTCGAACCGCTCACGCGTGCACACGCTCAGATAGGCGTCCTTCTCCGGTTTGGCGATCTTCTCGACGACCTCGAACCCGACGGCCGCGTTGAGCGCGTGCACCGCCGCGTTGCGGACGTCCGGCTCGACCACGACGCGCCGGACGTCCGGGTCGGAGAAGCAGAACTCCATCACGGTGGTGATGACGGCGAGGGTGAAGCCGTGCAGCGGGGTCTCGGTCGGCGCGCACAGGAAGTGCATGCCGAGGTCGCCCTCCTGGGGCTCGTAGAGCCCCACCAGGTCCACATGGGCCGGGTCGTAGCGTTCGGCGAGGAAGGCGGGACGGCCCTCGTGCAGCCCGATGAACGCCTCGTGGTGCGGGTGTTCGTGGATCCGCCGGTACTCCTGCTCGACCGCCGCGAGGTCGGCGTCCTGCATCATCCAGAAGGACGCCTTGGGGTGGGTGACCCAGCCGTGCAGCAGCGCCGCGTCGGCCGCGGGGTCCAGCGGCCGCAGCGCGAAGCCGCCCAACCGGTCGTCGTCGCGGGTGAAGAGGGTCATGACACGGCTCCTTCCGGGGCGCCGAACTCCTGGAAGGCGATGGCCTTCTCGATCGGGTAGTGCTCGCGGCCCAGCAGCTCGCGGATGATCCACGAGTTGCGGTAGGGGCCCATGCCCAGGTCGGGCGAGGTGAGGCTGTGGGCGTGGGTGGCGGCGTTCTGGAGGAAGATGCCGCGCCCGGTGGTGTCGATGCTGTAGTTGCGGGCGACGTCGAAGCGGCCGTGGCCGTCCCAGCGGATGCGGTCGCGCACCGGCTCCAGGAAGGCGGGCACCTGGTAGCGGTAGCCGGTGGCGAGGACCAGCCCCTGGGTGGTGAGGGAGAAGTCCCGGCCCTGCTCGGTGTGGTGCAGCCCGAGGGTGTACGTCCCGCTCGTCTCGTCGTACGAGGCTTCGGTGAGCGCGGTGTTGGTCAGCAGCCGGGTGGGCACCGGACCGCTCACGCTCTTCTGGTACAGCAGGTCGTAGATGCCGTTGATGAGGTCCGCGTCGATGCCCTTGAACAGGCCCTTCTGCTCGGACTCCAGCCGGTAGCGGGTGTCCTCGGGCAGTGCGTGGAAGTAGTCCACGTACTCCGGCGAGGTCATCTCCAGCGTGATCTTGGTGTACTCCAGCGGGAAGAATCGCGGGGAGCGGGTGATCCAGTTGAGCCGGTAGCCGTGGCTGTCGATATCGGCCAGCAGATCCTGGTAGATCTCGGCCGCGCTCTGGCCGCTGCCGACGACGGTGATGGACTCCTTGGCCTGGAGGGCTTCCTTGTGCTCCAGGTACTGCGCGTTGTGCAGCAGATCGCCGCCCAGGCCCTGGCAGGGCTCGGGGATGTACGGCGGGGTGCCGGTGCCCAGGACGAGGTGGCGGGCGCGGTAGGTGGCGGTCTCACCGGAGGCGGTGCGGACCGCGTGCACCGTGTAGACGCCGTCGGCCTCGTCGTACTCGACCCGGGTCACCTCGTGGCCGAAGCGGACGCTGCGCAGCTTGTCGGCGGCCCAGCGGCAGTAGGCGACGTACTCGGCGCGCAGCGGGTAGAAGATCTCGCGGATGTAGAAGGAGTACATCCGCCCCGACTCCTTCAGGTAGTTCAGGAAGGAGTACGGCGAGGTGGGGTCGGCCAGGGTGACCAGGTCGGCCATGAACGGGGTCTGGAGGGTGACACCGTCCAGCAGCATGCCCGGGTGCCAGTCGAAGTCGGACTTGCTCTCCAGGAACAGGCCGTCGAGTTCGTCGATCGGCTCGGTGAGGCAGGCCAGGCCCAGGTTGTAGGGGCCCAGTCCGACCGCGATGAAGTCGAGGGTGTGCGGGGTGGACACGGGGGGTCTCCGAGTGGGGTCGGCGGTCAGCGGCTCAGCTGGCGCGGGAGTGGCTGAGTTCGGGCTCGATGTGCAGGGCCAGGTACTGACCGGCGTGCTCGGCGAGGAGGTCGAGGACGAACGCGATGTCGCCCAGTGAGGTCTCCGGGTTGAGCAGCGTGAACTTCAGGTAGTGGCGGCCGTCGACGACGGTGCCCGCCACCACGGCCTCGCCGGAGGCGGCCAGCGCCTCCCGGGCGTGCAGATTGGCCCGGTCGACGAGGGCCGGGTCGCAACCCTCCCCGGCGGGCGGGACATAGCGGAACACCAGCGTGGAGAGCTGGGGCCGGGTGACGACCTCGTAGCGCGGGTCGGTGTCCAGCAGGCTCCAGCCCTCGGCGGCGCGGTCCACGACCTCGTCGAAGAGTCCGCCGATGGCGTCCGCGCCCATGATGCGCAGGGTCAGCCACAGCTTGAGCGCGTCGAAGCGGCGGGTGGTCTGGATGGACTTGTCGACCTGGTTGGGGATCAGGTTCTTGGCGCTGCGCTCGGGGTTGAGGTAGTCCGCGTGATACGTGGCGTGGCTGAGCGTGCTGCGGTCACGGACCAGCACCGCGCTGGAACTCACCGGCTGGAAGAAGGACTTGTGGTAGTCCACGGTGACCGAGTCGGCGCGCTCGATGCCGTTCAGCAGGTGGCGGCGGGTGGGGGAGGCCAGCAGTCCGCAGCCGTAGGCGGCGTCCACGTGCAGCCAGGTGCCGTAGCGGGAGCAGAGTCCGGCGATCTCGGGCAGCGGGTCGATGGAGCCGAAGTCGGTGGTCCCGGCGGTGGCGACGACGGCCATGACCACCTGGTTCTCCCGGCGGCAGCGGTCGAGTTCCCGGGCCAGGGCGACGGTGCGCATCCGCCGGTCCTGGTCGCAGGGGACCGGGATGACGGCCTCGTAGCCGAGCCCGAGGATGGCGGCGGCCTTCTGGATGGAGAAGTGGCTGGCCTCGGAGGTGAGGATGCGCAGCCGCGGCAGGATGGCGGACTTGGGCGGGATCTCACCGGTTCCGGTGGCCGCCGCCTCCTTCTCCACCAGCTTGCACGCCTCGTCACGGGCGAGCAGCATCGCCTGGAGGTTGGACTGGGTGCCACCGCTGGTGAAGATGCCGTCCGCGGCGTCACCGAGGCCGATGCGCTCGGTGGTCCAGTCGATCAGCCGGCGTTCGATCAGGGTGCCGCCCGCGCTCTGGTCCCAGGTGTCCAGCGAGGAGTTGACGGCGGACAGGACCGCCTCGCCGAGCAGGGCCGGGATCACCACCGGGCAGTTCAGATGGGCCAGGTAGCGGGGGTGGTGGAAGTAGACGGCGTCCTTGAGGTAGACGCTTTTCAGTTCCTCGAGCGCGGCGTCCGCGTCGCCCAGCGGCCGCGCCAGGTCGATACCGGAGATCTCCGGGGCCAGTTCGGCGGGGGTGACGCCGGTGAACGGGCGGTCGGTGCGGGCGACGGTGGAGGCCACCAGATCGACGCCGTCGGTCACGGAGCGGCGGTAGCGCTCGGCCGTACGGTCGTTGAAGAGGTGGGCTCTGCCATCCGCCGCCACAGGTATCGAATCCGACGAGGGGTCCTCAGCGGTCTGCGCGAGGAAACTCACGGTCTGTCCCTTCTGGAAGCGGGCATGCGGGGGGAGTGCCTCCGCGGGCGGGTGGGCGTGCGGGTGCCCCGGGCGGCGGGGCCGCGCGCGCCGGGGCGCACCGGCGGCCAGTGGTCCGTCGGCCGGTGGGGAGCGGTGTGGGGGATGGGCTCGGGTGCGGGGATACGAGGGGGATACGAGAAGGAGGGGAAGCGGGGGAACGGGAGGGGTCAGTCGTCTTCCGCGGGGGCGGTGCCCGACACGGCTTCCTCGACGAGCTGTTCCTCACAGGCGCCCAGGCGCCAGTAGCCGGTGAAGGTCACGGCTCTGCGGTCGAAGCCGCGTTCGCGGACCAGGTGCCGGCGCACCTCGCGCACCGTCCCGGCCTCACCGGCGATCCAGGCGTACGGAGTGCCCTCGGGCAGTTCCGCGGCGCGCAGGGCGTCCAGCAGCAGGGCGTGGCGCGGGGTGCCGGGCCGGGCGCCGTCGCGGACCAGCCAGGTGATCTCGGCATCGGCGACGGTGGGCAGTTCCTGGATGTCCTCGGCGTGCTGGACCTCGATCCACACCTTGGCCGGGGTGCCCGGGGGGAGCCACTGGAGGCTGCCGGCGACGGCGGGCAGCGCCGTCTCGTCGGCGGTCAGCAGGATCCAGTCGGTGCCGGGCGGCGGGCGGAAGTCCACGCCCGCGTTGTCGGCCTCGGTGGGGCCGAGCAGGGTGACGCGGTCGCCCGCCTCGGCACGGGCGGCCCAGCGCGCGGCCGGACCCCCGTCCTCGTGGAGGGCGAAGTCCACGTCGACCTCGTCCGGTTCATGGCGCTGGTCGCGCACGGTGTAGGAGCGCATGACCCCGCGGACGGCCGGGTCCATGGCCCGCCAGGCGGCGAACCAGCCCTCGCCGTGCTCGGTGGGCACGACGGGGGCGGGCTGCCCCGGATGCGGCAGGAACAGTTTGAAGCGCTGGTCCCGGCCTCCGGTGGCGAAGTCCTTGAGACACGCGCCGCCGAAGGTGATCCGGGCCATGGACGGTCCGAGGACACGGGTGCGCACCACCCGCGCGTCGAAGAAGCGGAACGGGACGGCGGTGGGGGTGGTGGTGGCTGCGGTGGTCATGGGAGGGGACTTCCCTTCGCTTGCCGTGGGGGCCGGGGCGGCGGGTCAGCTGACCTTCTTCGCGTCCTGGATCGCCCTGGTGAGGGACTCGATGAGCGGGGCGGCGCCCGCGTAGGAGAACCGCGGCTCGCTGCTCCAGGGGGCGATCTGGTCGGCCTTGACGGCGGGCAGCTTGGACCAGGTGGGCTTGCCGGTCAGGGCGTCGGGCTGGAGGGTGGCCGTGCGGTTGTCGAGGAACAGCACATCGGCGTCGTACTTGTCGGCGTTCTCCCAGCTCAGGCTCTCGAAGTAGCCGCCCTTGTCGGTCTTGCGGGGCTGGACGAAGTCGACACCGAGCTCGCTGAAATAGATCAGGTCGGCGTTGACCTTGGGGTTGGAGACATAGAAGAGGCCGGCGCTGGCGGAGCAGGCCATGACCTTGATCCGGTGCGACTTGGCCGTCTTGCGCAGCTCTTCGGCGGCCTTCTCGAAGCGCTTCTTCGCGTCGGTGACCCTCTTGGCATTGAGGTCCGCGCCGAGCGCCTCGGCCAGTTCGGCGTAGCGCTTGATGGGCTCCAGCATGGAGACGCGGCCGGTGGTGATGGCGGCGCTCGGGGCCAGCTCCAGGATCTTCTTCTTGCTGTCGTCCGGGATGTAGAAGAGCGCGCCCGGGTCGAACATGTTGGTGATCAGCAGATCCGGGGTGAGCGTGGCGTACTTCTCGACGTTGAACTGCCCCCAGGCGTTGCCCAGGGACTGCGCGTGGTCCACGGGGAAGTCCCCCGCCTGGACGTCCGGCTTGCCGTTCTTGAGCTTGCTGGGACCGAAGATGCCGGTGATCTGCTTGTCGATACCGAAGTCGTAGAGCGCGGCCGCGGCACCGATGTACGCCACGATGTGCTCGGGGCGTCCCTTGAGGCTGATCTTCTTCTTGCGGTCATCGGTGAACGACCAGGAGCCGCCGCCCTTGGCGTCCTTGCCGGAACCCGAACCGTCCTCGCTGCCGCAGGCGGTGACCAGGGCGCCGAGGCCGACGGCGCCGCCCGCGGCGAGGAGGCCGCGGCGGGAGAGGGGGAGTGCTCTGGCGTGGCGCATGGAGACGGGCCTTCTCTCGAATTGCAAGGTGCACAGGGGACGTGGCCACGGGACGGCCGCCCGAGGACGTAGTTAGGTTAGCCTAACCAACTAGATTGTCCAGTGGGCGGGGTCCCTCATCACCCGGTGATCGAGAGGTGCCGAGGGGCATTCAGGGCTGATTCGCAGGCCAAACAGGGCAGTTGGCCGATAAATCAGGGCATGGCGGGACGCGAGGTCTCCTGCGCACGGTGCCCATGCCGCGATGGCGCGAAACCGCCCCGTCCGTTTCCGCCGCCGGAGCGCGACGGACATCACATGCACAACACCCCGCGACGGGCATATATGGTGTGCCGTTCACGGGGTGTTGGGCGGATTTGCCGCGGATCAGCCGCCGAACTGCCAGAAGACGGACTGGTCCAGGGTCACCAGGACGACGAGCAGGATCACGTCCACGACGCCGAGCGCGATGCCGAGCAGTGCCCGGCCCCGGCGGCCGGTCTCCCGGGCGAGTGCGAGCGTCCCGAGGACGATGGCGCACGGCCCGAAGACGGCGTTGAAGAGCAGGGTGCCGATGAGTCCCAGGACGAAGGAGGCGACGGCCATGCCGTCGGCGTCCCTGCGGGCCCGGGCCGGCGAGGTGCGGGTGGGTGCGGTCAGTGCCATGGGTCAGCTCCCCTTGTGCCCGGTGCGTTCGCGGATGAAGAAGGCCATCAGCCAGACGCCGATGGCCGCGGATGCGGCGAGGAACAGCGGGAGCGGGGTGTGTGCCGCCGCGCCCAGCAGGATCCCCATCAGGGCGAGAGCCGCGACGATGAAGAGCATATGAGCCTCTCTCGAAGGGGTGGATCCGGATGCGGATGGCGTGCGGGTGGTCGTTCGGTGAACAATTGGATTCACACTTGTTCACTGACTTCCAGAGTACCCCCCGAACCCCTGGCCAAAGTCAGCAAACAGATGTTTACTGAATGATATGAGTCACACGTCCGGGGTTCGGCAGGCCCAGAAGGAGAAGACGCGGCGCGCGCTGCTGGACGCGGGGCTGCGGCTGCTGGAGGACCAGAGCCTGAGCAGTCTGGGGCTGCGGGAGGTGACCCGGGTGGTGGGGGTCGCGCCCGCCGCCTTCTACCGCCACTTCCGGGATCTGAGCGACCTCGGCGTCGCCCTGGTCGAGGAGTCGCTGGGCAGTCTCCATGCCCTGATCCGGGCGATACTCGCCGACCAGATCGGGGACCAGGAGCGGATCGAGGCCACCGTGGAGGCGGTCGCCGAGCAGGTGCGCCGCTATCCCGCCCACATCCGCTTCATCGCGCGTGAGCGGCATGGCGGGGTCCGTCCGGTACGGGAGGCGATCGCCGCCGAACTGGACCGGTTCGCCGACGAGGTGGCGGATTCCTTCGCGCCGCAGCTCACGCCGGAGGGCTGGTCAGCCGAGGACATCCGGATCCTCGCCCAGATGTACGTCGACCACATGGTGATGACCGCGACCGCGTTCCTGGAGGTCCCGCCGGACTGTCCGGAGGAGGAGCACCGGGTGGCCGACACCGCCCGCAAGCAGCTTCTGCTGATCAGCCTCGGGCGCCGGCACTGGCGCGACGGGTGACCTCCACGCCGTAGGTGCCGTCGGCGTCCTGGCCGGTGACCCGGACCGTGACCCGGGTGCCGCCCGCGCTCCCGGTGAAGGTCTGCCCGGGGCCGAAGGCCGCGTCGCTGAGCTCGGGGTGGACATTGCGCTCCCGGGTGCAGCCGCGGCCGTCGGGCGTGCTGTCCATGACGGTGACCGGACCGCCGCCGGAGTCCACCCGGGTGTCCACCCGGGAGATGAGCACCCCCGGTTTGCAGACCGCCTCGTCGTTGCCGCCGCTGGTCCGCACCTCGACGGCGTAGCCGGTGGACGCCGAGACGGGCACGAAGACCATCTTGGTGCCGTCCGCCCGGTGCAGCGGGGTCAGGGTGTGGGCCGAGACACCGGACCGGGAGGCGCAGGCCACCTGGCCGGGACCGAACCAGCCCAGCTTCCACTTGTGCCAGGCGAGCAGATCGTTCCCGGCGCCCCAGTCCTCGGACATCACGTCCCAGTGGCCCACCTTGTCCCCGCCGCCGCGGGTGTAGAGGTCCGGCAGTCCGAAGACATGGCCGTTCTCGTGCGGCAGCACCCGGTAGCCGGTGCGGTGCAGTGAACCGGAGCCGTCGTCCTGGCGGCTGTAGACGAAGGAGACGTTGGCCAGCGGCACTCCGTCGGCGATGGGGGCGCGCTGGTTGTCGGCGTAGGTCACCGAGAGCACGGCATGGGCGGCGGGCGGTCCCGCGTTCGGTGTCACCAGGACGTTGACCAGGTCGTAGCGGCTGAAGTCGATCCTGCGGTCGGCCGCCTCGGCGAGGTCGGCCACCAGCTTGCGGTAACCGGGCTCGAACGGGCTGCCGCGCTTTATCCCGTAGGACCTGAACGAGTGCGGCATCCGCAGCCAGCGCTTGATGGGCATCGCGGGACGGTAGTCGAGCCGTCCGTACGAACTCTGCGCGAACCAGCGCGTGGTCTGCGGGAAGAACTCCTCGAAGCGCTCCCGAGCGGTGCCCTTGCCGTGGACGTCGGGGAAATCGATCATGAGGTTGAGCGCGTGGACCGTCCCGGTGCTGCGGCTGTAGCCGCGATGGGTCGGGATGCCCTCGGACATCTGGAGGCCGTGGCCCGGGGCCAGGGTGCACGGCTCCAGTGAGCCGGTGGCCGGACGGGCGGACAGGGCGGGCGCCCGCTCGGGGGAGGCGGGCGCCGAGGGATGAGGGGTCGCCGCCGGGGCCACCACCGCCGCCGTGAGCACGGCTGCGGCGGCGAACGCACTGCCCCGGCGGGGCCTGCGTATTCGCGGGTGAGAGGTCTCACGGCTCTTGCTCATCGCCGACCACGGTGTGTCGGCGGGCGGCGCGCCGCCCGCCGACGCGGCCGGGCGGGGGAAAACGCTGGTCCGTCCGGGGGACTCGGACCGCCGGTCGAGTGTGAGGCAGCTCACCCACGGACTGTGAAATTCCGGGGAGGGATTCCCCGTTTAACCCAGTGATCGCACAAACGGGGACTGACTCCCCGGAAAAGTTGAACGTCGAAACGTCGGATCCGAACCTTCCGGAAGCCGGACGTGGTACGCGGAAAGGAGTGCTGCCATGGCCCCCACGGCCACCTCGAAGACAGCCAAGGCCACCTCCCGGTCGGCGAAGTCGGCCCGGTCCGGGCAGCACCGGCTGCGTGCGGACGCCCTGCGCAACCGGGAGCGGATCATCGCCACGGCCCGGGAGGCGCTCGTCGAGTACGGGGCCGAGATCCCGCTCGATGAAATCGCTCGACGGGCCGGTGTCGGCAATGCCACCATCTATCGGCACTTCGCGGACCGCCGCGAGCTGATCCACCACGTGACCCTCTCGGTGATGTCCCGTATCGCCGACCAGGCCGAATCGGCCCTGGCCGAGGAGCCGGACGCGTTCCTCGCGCTGCGGCGCTTCGTGCACGCGGCGGCGGACGAGCGGATCGGCGCCCTGTGCCCCCTGCTCTCCGACACCATCGAAAAGGACCACCCTGATCTCACCGCCGCCCGCGACCGTCTGGCCGCCGGTATCGACGCCCTGATGGGGGCGGCGCGAGCCTCCGGCCTGCTGCGCACCGACATCGGCGTCGGTGATCTGATGGTCGCCCTCACCCAGCTCACCCGCCCGCTGCCCGGCAGCGGCTGTGTGGACTTCGACACCTTCGTGCACCGGCATCTCCAGCTGTTCCTGGACGGTCTGGCGACCCCGGCGCGCTCCGAACTACCCGGCTCCGCAGCCACCTTGGAGGATCTGCAACACCGGCAGTGATCTGAATCTCACTCGGCCGACCACCGAGCACCGCTTATTTTCCGCCCGTCCACCGGTCTTCCCTGTGGACGTGCCGGGCTCCCGGCACTCCGGTGCCCATGCCGCCCATGCCTCCCGCTGTCCTGCTCTGACGCCTGACGCCTGACCCAACGACTTCACACCGGTGCACCACCGGTTCCTTCCGTCCCGTTTTTCACTCTCCGCACCGCTAGGTAGGCCCACTCATGCCTGAAACGGCACCATTCGTCGATCCCCGGCGCTGGAAAGCGCTGATATTCATCGCCATCGCCCAGCTGATGGTCGTCCTCGACGCGACCATCGTGAACATCGCGCTGCCCTCCGCCCAGGCCGATCTGAACATCTCGGACGGCAACCGGCAGTGGGTCATCACCGCGTACGCCCTCGCCTTCGGCGGACTGCTGCTGTTCGGCGGCCGGATCGCCGACCTGTGGGGTCGTAAGCAGACCTTCATCGTCGGCCTGCTGGGCTTCGCGGCCGCCTCGGCGGTCGGTGGCGCCGCGGTCAACAGCGCGATGCTGCTGGGCGCCCGCGCGCTCCAGGGCGTGTTCGGCGCGCTGCTCGCGCCCGCCGCGCTCTCGCTGCTCGCGGTGATGTTCACCGATGCCAAGGAGCGCGCCAAGGCGTTCGGCATCTTCGGCGCCATCGCCGGTGGTGGCGGTGCCGTGGGTCTGATCCTCGGCGGTGTCCTCACCGAGTACATGGACTGGCGCTGGACGTTCTTCGTGAACATCCCGTTCGCGGCCGTGGCCGCGGCCGGTGCGGTCGCGGTCGTCCGTGAGCCGGTGGAGAGCCGCAACACGTCCCGGCTGGACATTCCCGGCGTCATCCTGGCCACCACCGGTCTGGTCGCGCTGGTCTACGGCTTCACCCGCGCCGAGTCCGACGGCTGGACCGCGGGCTGGACCATCGGGCTGTTCATCGCCTCGGCCGTGCTGCTGACCGCGTTCGTGGTCGTCGAGTCCCAGGTGAAGGCCCCGCTGCTGCCGCTGCGGGTGGTCACCGACCGGAACCGGGGCGGTGTCTACATCTCGCTGGGCCTCGCCATCATCGGCATGTTCGGTCTGTTCCTCTTCCTCACCTACTACATGCAGATCGTGAAGGGCTACAGCCCGGTCAAGACCGGTTTCGCCTTCCTGCCGATGGTCATCGGCATGATCGTCGGCTCCACCCAGATCGGTACCCGTCTGATGACCCGGGTTCCGGCCCGGCTGCTGATGGGCCCCGGTTTCGTGGTCGCCGCGCTCGGCATGCTGATCCTGACCCAGATCGACCTGGACACCTCGTACACCTGGCAGATCCTGCCCGGGTTCATCCTGCTCGGCCTCGGCATGGGCACGGCGTTCATGCCCGCGATGAGCCTGTCGACGCACGGTGTCCAGCCGAGTGACGCGGGTGTCGCCTCGGCGATGGTCAACACCTCCCAGCAGGTCGGCGGCGCCATCGGTACCGCGCTGCTGAACACCATCGCGGCCAGCGCCACCACCGACTACGCCAAGTCCCACCTGCTCAGCGCCCCCTCGCGCAAGGCGCTCGAGCTGGAGGCCATGGTGCACGGCTACACCACCGCCATCTGGTGGGCGGTCGGCATCCTGACGGTCGCGGCGCTGATCGCCATCACCTTCGTCAACGCGGGTCGGCAGGACGGCGGGGGTCCGGTCGCGAGCTCCGCCGACGGTGAGGGCGCGGTCGAGGATGTCGTGCCGGTGATGGTGCACTGACCGGTGATGGTGCACTGATGGGATGACCTCGGTACGGCACCGCCCGAACGGGGTGGCGTACTGCGGCGAAGGCCCCGCTCCACGAGGGAGCGGGGCCTTCGCGCGTGGTCCGGTCAGCGCAGCCAGGGCAGATCGGCGCCCTCCGGCTGGAGCCCCTCGCGGATGATCCCGCAGATGACCCCGAACTGCTCGACCTGTTCCGGGGTGAGCCGGTCGAAGATCGCGCTCCGCACGGCGGCGACATGGCCGGGCGCGGTCTGCTTCAGCACCTCGAACCCCTTGTCGGTGAGGACCGCGTTCTGGCCGCGCTTGTCGGAGGCGCAGTCCTCGCGGCGCACCCAGCCGTCCTTCTCCATCCGGGCGATGGCGTGCGACAGCCGGGAGCGGGTGATCTTGGCGGCCTCGGCGAGCTCGGTCATCCGCATTCTGTGGCGCGGTGCCCAGGAGAGCTTCACCAGCAAGGCGTAGTAGACATGTGGCATTCCCGCGTCCCGCTGCAACTGGCGGTCGAGATGGTCCTCCAGGAGCATGCTCGCCTGGATGTACGCCAGCCAGGTGTGCTGTTCGTCGTCGGTCAGCCAGCGGGTCGCTTCACCGTCTGCGGGGGTCTTCATGGCGTCCACGCGTTCATTGTACGGAGAATTCCTTGAACTTTAAACAACAGAGTGCTAGGGTCGGACGTATTACTTGAGACTTCAAGAGTCTGGATCGAGGAGTCAGTATGTCCGCGTTCGACGGGCGTATGCCCGCCCTCTATCTGAGTCATGGTGCGCCGCCCCTCGCCGACGATCCGGTCTGGCCGGGACAGCTTGCCGCCTGGTCGGCGGAGCTGCCCCGGCCCCGGGCCATTCTGATGATCTCCGCCCACTGGGAGGAAGCGCCGCTGGCCATCGGGGCCACCCAACGGGTCCCGCTGGTCTATGACTTCTGGGGCTTCCCGGACCACTACTACCGGGTGCGGTACGACGCCCCCGGCGCCCCCGAGCTGGCCGAACGCATCCGTGGCACGCTGCGCACGGCGGGCACCCCGGTGCAGGACATCCCCGACCGCGGGCTCGACCACGGTGCGTACGTCCCGCTGGTGGAGATGTATCCGGAGGCTGATATCCCGGTCCTCCAGGTGTCGATGCCGACGCTCGACCCGCGGAAGCTGATGGAGATCGGGCGGAAACTGGCACCGCTGCGGGACGAGGGCGTGCTGATCGTCGGCAGCGGCTTCTTCACCCACAACCTGGCCGCGCTGCGGGAGACCGGTTCGCGGCCGCCCAGTTGGTCGGCCGAGTTCGACGACTGGGGGCAGCGCGCCCTGGAGGCGCAGGACATCGACGCGCTGCTGGACTTCGAGCACACCTCCCCGGCGGGGCAGCTCGCCCACCCGCGTACCGAGCACTTCGCGCCGCTGTTCGTCACCCTGGGGGCCGCCGAGTCCGAACTGGGCAGTCAGCGCAGTGTGATCGACGGCTTCTGGATGGGACTGGCCAAACGGTCGGTGCAGTTCGGCTGAGGCCGGGGCCCGGGGCCCGGGGCCCGGGGTGGGGACTGGGGGCCCGCCGCCGGGCTACGGGGTCGTCGACGGTGCGTCGATGAGCGCGCAGGAGCGCAGGGCGGCGGCGAGGGCGGGTCCGGGGTCCTGACCGGTGGCGGCGGCCTGCCGGGCGACGTCGAGCGCGGTGTCCGACAGCTTGATGGCGTGCTCGTCGCCGTGCGCCGCGGCCCGCGTGAAGACCTCCTCGGGGGATGCCGCGGCGGCTTCCGGAGCGGGGTGGGGGCGGGGACCCGGGTCCGAGGGTCCGTACACCGCCGTGACGGCGGCGCTCGCCGCCCACGCGGCGTCCAGGCTCGGTGCCCAGAGCTCACGGGGGAGCGCGGGCAGGGTCCGCAGAACGGCGTTGGGCGCGGTCGCGGCGTGGACCAGCATCACGGGTTCGCCGTGCCCATGGGTGAGATAGCGGAGGGTCGCGGCCCGGACGAGCTCCGTCAGCCGGTCCCGTGCGGCGTCGGCGTCGAGGGCGGCGTCGGCGTAGAGGGTGGTCCGCGCCGGCCAGGTGGGGAACGCGGTGAGCCTTGGCAGCCGCTCCCGTATGCCGCCGCTCTGGTCCGCGATGAGGGGTACGCCCGCGAGCGCGTCGGCCGCCGATCCGGACGGTGGCCCCGGCAGCCGGCCGAGCGACGGGAGCGGTGCGTGGCGGGCCGCCCAGTAGCCGAGAGCGTGGGCGAGCTCGGCGGTCCGGGGCGCGGTCGCGGCGCCGGGCTCGTCGAGCAGGGCGCGTACGGCGTGACCGACGCGGATCACCGGATGGGTGGCGCCTCCGGCGATCCCGGGCAGCAGCCGTGGCCACCACTGCGCGAGGACGTCCCGCCACGGGCGCTCGGCCAGCTCATGACCGAAGTAGGCGGTCCAGTCGGCGATATGACGGGGTTCGCCGAGCGCCTCCCGCCAGTTCCGCTCGGTGATCGGGGTGTGCCCGTCCGGCATGTCCTCGAGCTTGGCGCGGTAGTAGTCGAGCCAGCGGTGGACGGAGCGGGCCTGGCCGTGGCGGACCAGGGCCTCGACCGCCATCGGCCCGTGGTTGCTGAGCCAGCCGTGCCGCTCGGGGCCCGCGGTGTGCAGCCGCTCCAGGGCCTCGTCGAGCGTTCCAGAGGTGTCATCGGTCATGGGACCACGCTAGGAACGCGGGCGCGGTCGCCGGAACGGGCCGGGGGCGTACGGCGCGGGGACCCTTGGACCTACGCCGCGGAGCCCGCGCCGGGCGGGTGCCCGCCTTCGTGCCGCCGGGCCGCGGGCGGCGCTCAGTCGTCGTGGGCGTGGAAGACGTAGAAGGCCGCGACCGCCATGGCCAGCCCCACGCCGAGCCCCAGCCCCGAGGACCGGTAGTTCGACGCGCCGCTGATGTTGTAGAGGAAGCCGATCGCGCAGCCGAAGACCCCGCCGTAGAGCGCCGCCCGGAGCTCGGGCAGCAGTTTCGACTGGATCGTGCCGATGCCGTAGCAGACGGCCCCGAAGACGATCGCCGCCACGATGCCGAGGATGAAGGCCGCGGGGATGGAGGAGCCCTGGTTGTGGTCGATGAAGATCGCCCAGCCGCCGATCAGGATCCCCAGGACGACCGGGACCATCCAGGAGGCGGAGGGGTGCAGGGGCGGGTGCAGCCGGTGGTGGCGCTGCTCGCGCGAGGTGATGGCGGCAGGGGCGTTCATGGCAGGACCTCCTCGTCGCCCGCCGGACCGGTCCCTTCCAGCGCACACCCGTGGTCCGGCACCGGCAACTCGGGCCCTGGCACGGCGCTCCCGTGGCCTCGGCACCCCTCGCGTACGGGCGTCCCATCGGGGCCGGACGTCGCCTGGTGGCCGGGTGTCCCCTCGGGCAACCGTGGACCCGTGGAATTCGTCCTGATGGGTGGGAGGGAAGCCACGGACGGCGTTGTTCGAGGCTCTGACCTGCGCTTCCCAGTGTTCCGACGCCGCGCTGAGGCCCCTGCGGCGGGACAGGGTACTGCATGATCGTAAAAAGGTAGACGCGGGTTGGGAATTCTGTCCGGATTCCAGTCGTTGTTTCCATCGGACGGGGCACCCGGCAGGGGCAGGTCCGTCCGTAGTCCGCGCCCGATCCATCTGTAAGGGAGCACGCATGGCAACCCGTGCCGTCGCCCGTCATCAGTCCGCCAGTGGTGGCGCTGATGGGGCCAACAGTGTTCGCGCCTCAGGCGGGGAAATCGCCGATCGCGACCTGGTCGGCATGTATCTCGACGAGATCGCTCGCACGCCTCTGCTGGACGCGGCGAAGGAGGTCGAGCTGTCCCAGTCCATCGAGGCGGGCGTCTATGCCCAGCAGATTCTGGACGGGGAGGTGGAGGACGCCGAAGCCGCCGGTGCGAGCCGTGAGGAACTGGAGGCGATAGCCGACGAGGGTGCGCGCGCCAAGGATGTCTTCATCCGTTCCAACCTGCGCCTGGTCGTGGCCGTGGCGCGCCGCTATCCGCGCAGTGGTCTGCCCCTCCTCGATCTGATCCAGGAGGGAAACGCGGGCCTGGTGCGCGCGGTGGAGAAGTTCGACTACACCAAGGGCTTCAAATTCTCGACCTACGCCACCTGGTGGATCCGTCAGGCCATCACCCGCTCGATCGCCGATCAGTCCCGTACGATCCGGCTGCCCGTCCATCTGGTCGAGGAACTCGGCCGGATCCGCAGGGTGCAGCGGGAGTTCAACCGTGAGCACGGCCGTGAGCCGGAGCACGCGGAGATCGCCAAGGAGCTCGGTTCCACGATGGAGCGCGTCTCGGACGTGCTCGACTGGGCCCGCGACCCCGTCAGTCTGAACATGTCGGTGGACGACGAGGGCGAGACCCAGTTCGGCGATCTGCTGGAGGACACCTCGGCGGTCTCGCCCGAGCAGTCGGTGATGACGCTGCTGCGGAGCGAGGAGCTGGAGGACCTCATCGGCCGCCTCGACGACCGCACCGCCTCGATCATCAAGGCGCGTTACGGCATCGACGACGGCCGGGAGCGCACGCTCACGGAGGTCGGCAAGCAGCACGGGCTGACGCGTGAGCGGATCCGCCAGATCGAGAAGCACGCGCTGCTGGAGCTGAAGAAGATGGCCCGCCAGACCGGTTTCGACGCCGCGGCGTGATCCGCCGCTCGATTCCGTCACCCCCGAAGACCGAGCCCCGGCGCCCTTCCCCCCCGGCGCCGGGGCTCACTCTGTCGTGGTGCGTGGTGCGCGGCCCGGTGGTGATCAGGCGGCGAAGCCGCCGTCCACGGAGATCGACGCCCCGGTGATGTACCGGCCGTCGCCGCCCGCGAGATGGGCCACGGTCGCGGCTTCTCCGACGGCTGCCCGTAGCGGCCCAGGGCCGTCAGACCGCTCTGCAGGGCGGCGCTCTCGCCGTCGGCCGGGTTCATATCGGTGTCGATCGGGCCGGGGTGCACCAGGTTGACCGTGATGCCACGGGCGCCGAGCTCACGGGCCAGCGCCTTGGTGAGGCCGGTCAGCGCGGTCTTGCTGGTGGCGTAGAGGCTGCCGCCGGGGAAGGCCGAGCGCTCGGCCATGCAACTGCCGATGTTGATGATCCGTCCGCCGTCGGACAGCCGCTCCAGCGCGGCCTGCGCCATGAGGAACGGCGCCCGGACATTGACGGCGAGTACGCGGTCGACATCCTCCAGGGAGAGCTCGCCGACCGGCCCGAGGGCTCCGGCACCCGCGTTGTTGACCAGGATGTCCAGGCGGCCGAACGTGTCGGCGGCCCCGTTCACGGCGTCGCGCACCGCCTGGGCGTCGGCGCTGTCGGCCCGTACGGCCCAGGCCCGGCGGCCCAGCGCCTTGATCTGGTCGACGACATCCGCCGCGCGGGCTTCCTGCGAGTGATAGGTCAGCGCGACATCGGCGCCGTCCTGGGCGAGCCGGAGCGCCACGGCCCTGCCGATACCGCGGCTGCCGCCGGTGACCAGGGCCGCCTTGCCGTCGAGTGTCATATCAGCTCCATGAATGATCTGTCAGGGATTGTGGTGGGATCCCCGGTCTGAGGTGATCCCGGGGGACATGGCTCGATCCTGGCCGTGCCCGCCGGGGAAGTCCGGCGGCATTCGGACACGGTGCTGAGGTGTGAGACGGCTGGCCCGATTGTGTCCGGGCGAGTCTGTTTCATGCCCGACTCTGTTTACTTTCAGCAAGTGCCACCGTAATCTGGCCGCGAAATCACAGGTTCGGGCATCGAAGGGGCGCAAACCCACATGTACGCACCGGAGCGGCAGCAGGAGATCCTCCGGCTCGCCCGCGAGAGCGGGCGGGTGGACGTCCTGTCCCTCGCCGAGGAGTTCCAGGTCACCGCCGAGACCGTACGGCGTGATCTGCGGTCGCTGGACCGGGCCGGACTCGTCCGCCGGGTGCACGGGGGTGCCATCCCCGCCGGACGCCTCGACTTCGAACCCGATCTCGCCGAACGCGAGGGCACCGCCGCCGACGAGAAGGACCGCATCGCGCGGGCCGCCCTCGCCGAACTGCCCTCCGACGGCAGCGTGATCATCGACGCGGGCTCGACGGCGGCCCGGTTCGCCGCCGCCTTTCCGCTGGAGGCCGGGCTCACCGTGGTCACCCACGCCCTGCCGATCGCGGCACGCCTCGCCGACCACCCCGGAATCGCCCTGCACCTCGTCGGCGGACGGGTCCGGCACCGCACCCGCGCCGCCGTAGACGCCTGGGCGCTGCGCGGCTACGGCGAGATCAAGGCCGATGTGCTCTTCCTGGCCACGAACGGCTTCTCCCTCGACGGGGGGCTGACGACCCCCGATCTTGCCGAGGCCGCCGTCAAGCGCGCCATGATCGCCGCCGCCCGGCGGGTCGTCCTGCTCGCGGACTCCGCCAAGTCCGGCCAGGAACACTTCGCCCGCTTCGGCGACCTCGGCCATGTCGACCTGTTGATCACGGACACCGGGCTGAGCCCGCAGGACGCCCTCGCCATCGAGCGCCAGGGCACGGAAGTGGCACGCGCATGATCCTCACCGTCACCCCCAACCCCAGCCTGGACCGCACCTATGAGGTCCCGGCGCTGGAGCGCGGCGCGGTGCTGCGCGCCGGCACCGACCGGGTGGACCCCGGCGGCAAGGGCGTCAACGTCTCACGCGCAGTGGCCGCCGCCGGGCGGCGCACGGTCGCCGTGCTGCCGCTGGGCGGACCGGAGGGCGCGCTGCTGGCGCGGCTGCTCGGAGAGCTGGGCATCGAGGCGGCGGGGGTCCCCGTGGCGGGCTCGACCCGGGTCAACGTCGCCGTCGCGGAACCGGACGGCACCCTCACCAAGGTCAACGCGGGCGGTCCCGAACTGAGCGGCGCCGAGGCGGAGGCGGTGCTGGAGGCCGTGCGGAGGAAGAGCGCCGACGCCGACTGGATCGCCTGCTGCGGCAGCCTGCCGCGCGGGATCGCCCCCGAGTGGTACGCCGAACTCGTCGCCCGCGCCCACCGGGCCGGTGCCCGGATCGCCCTGGACACCTCCGGCCCCGCGCTGACCGCGGCGCTGCGTGAACGCCCGGACGTGGTGAAGCCCAACGCGGAGGAGCTGGCCCGGGCCGTGGGCCGCCCGCTGGGCACCGTCGGCGAGGCGGTCAAGGCGGCCGAGGAACTCCGCGGCCTGGGCGCCCGTGCCGTCCTGGCCAGCCTCGGCGCCGACGGGCAGCTGCTTGTCGACGAGACCGGCACCTGCTTCGGCACGGCCCGGGCCGCGACCGTCCGCAGCAACGTCGGCGCGGGGGACGCCTCGCTGGCCGGATTCCTCGCGGCGGGCGGCGCCGGGCCCGCCGCGCTCGCCGCGGCCGTGGCCCACGGTGCGGCCGCCGTACAGCTTCCGGGCAGTGCCATGCCGACCCCGGCCGACCTCGATCCGTCCTCCGTGCTGATCACCGAGGACGTCCCGCTGGACCGCGTGCTCACGGAGCCCGTGTGACCGGCCCGCCCCACTCCCACCCCCCGTCCCCATCCCGTTCCGCCCCTCCCCGACACCGGGCGGAACCGCACCCGAGGGAGCCGCGAGATGAGTGAGCTGATCACCGCGGATCTGGTCGACCTCGACCTGTCCGCCGACACCAAGGAAGCCGCCGCCCGGTCGCTCGCCGAACGGATGGCCGCGGCCGGCCGGGTCACCGACCTCGACGGCTTTCTCGCCGATGTGGCGGCCCGCGAGGAGCAGATGCCGACCGGACTGGACGGCGGCATCGGGATACCCCACTGCCGCAGCGCCCATGTCACCGAGCCGACGCTCGCCTTCGGGCGCAGTGCCGCCCGGATCGACTTCGGCGCGGCGGACGGACCGGCCGACCTGATCTTCCTGATCGCGGCGCCCGCCGGGGCGGACAGCGACCATCTGACCATCCTGTCCGGCCTCGCCCGCTCGCTGATGGACCCCGCTTTCACCGATGCGCTGCGCTCGGCGGACGAACCGGAGCGGGTGGCCGCCCTGGTCCGGGGCGACGAGGAAGCGGTGGCTGACGGAGCGAAGGCGGCTGACGGGGCCACGGGGGCGGCTGACGGGGCGGCGGGTCCCTTCCGGATCGTCGCCGTGACCTCGTGCCCCACCGGAATCGCCCACACCTACATGGCCGCCGAGTCGTTGGAGAGGGCCGCCGCCGAGGCGGGCGTCGAGCTGGTGGTCGAGACCCAGGGCTCCGCCGGGTTCGACAAGCTGTCTGCCACCACCATCGCCGCCGCCGACGCGGTGATCTTCGCGCATGACGTGGAGGTGCGGGAGAAGGGCCGGTTCGCTGGAAAGCCCACGGTGGACGTCGGGGTGAAGGCGGGCATCAACCGCCCGGCGGAACTGGTAGCCGAGGCGCGCGAGAAGGCCGCGCGCGGTGAGGCGGGCGCACCGGCCGACGGCTCGGAGGAGGGCTCGGCCCCGATGGACGCGGGCGCCGCCGCGGGTGATGGTTTCGGCACCCGGCTGCGCAAGTGGCTGATGACGGGCGTGAGTTACATGGTCCCCTTCGTCGCCGCGGGAGGTCTGCTGATCGCCCTCGCCTTCGCGATCGGCGGCTACGAGATCACCGACGCCACATCGGTGGCCGACCACTTCGTCTGGACCGAGTCCGCCAGTTGGGCGGCGCTGCTCTTCCAGACCGGCGGCGCCGCGTTCACCTTCCTGGTGCCGGTCCTGGCGGGCTACATCGCCTACGGCATGGCCGACCGGCCCGGTCTGGTCCCCGGCTTCGTCGGCGGTTTCATCGCCACCACGATCAAGGCGGGATTCCTCGGCGGCCTCGTCGCCGGACTGATCGCGGGTGCCGTGGTGATGGGCATCCAGCGGTTCTCGGTGCCCAGCGCACTGCGCGGCATCATGCCCGTGGTCGTGATCCCGCTGATCTCGTCGGCGGTCGTCGGATTCCTGATGTTCGTGGTGATCGGCAAGCCCATCGCCTCGGCGCAGAAGTCCATGACCGACTGGCTGAACGGTCTTTCCGGCGCCAACGCGGTCATCCTCGGTGTGGTCCTGGGCCTGATGATGTGCTTCGACCTGGGCGGCCCGGTCAACAAGGTCGCCTACGCCTTCGCCACCGGTGGTATCGCGGCCTCCGATCCCTCCACCGGCAGCCTCAAGATCATGGCCGCGGTGATGGCGGCCGGAATGGTTCCGCCGCTGGCGATGGCACTGGCCACCACCGTGCGCGGGCGGCTGTTCACCAAGGCGGAGCGGGAGAACGGCAAGGCAGCCTGGGTGCTGGGCGCCTCGTTCATCAGCGAGGGGGCGATCCCGTTCGCCGCGGCGGACCCGCTGCGCGTCATCCCCTCGGCCATGGCGGGCGGTGCGGTCACCGGTGCGCTGTCGATGGCCTTCGACTGCACCCTGCGCGCCCCGCACGGCGGCATCTTCGTGGTCCCGCTGATCGGCCAGCCGTTCCTGTACCTGCTGGCCATCGTGGCCGGTACGGCTGTCTCGACCGGGCTGGTGGTCTTCCTCAAGGGGCTGCGGAAGACCACGCGGCCGGAGGCGGACACCGACCCGTCCGCCGACCCGGCCGCGACGGGTGCCACCGGGGACGAGCCGAAGGTGGCGGTCGCGGTCTGACCGCATCAGCCGCCCCCTGACCGGTCCGGCGCCACCCCGCCGGGATCCGTCGGCAGGCCGCGCGAGGCGTAGTAGGCGCCGAGCGCGGCCTCGCCGCCCGATCCCATGGCGGTGGCGATCCGCTGGAAGCGGGCCGACCTCAGATCACCGGCGGTGAACACCCGGGGATGCTGCCGCGCGGGCGGACAGTACCCGGTTCCGTCGCGGACAACGTCTCCTTCCGGAACGGCCGGTGCGCTGCCCAGGTTGAGATATCCGCGGTCTGCCCCGAGGACGCGCCGTTCGCCCGCCACGGTGTGGGCTTCGGCGGTGAGCGGCCCGCTGCCCGACCCCAGTTCCAGCCTCCGCACCGGCACCAGCTCCACCCGCGGGTCCTGCCCCATCTCCTCGGTCTTGTACATGTCCTCGGGCGGGTGGGCGACCAGGAAGCGCACGTCGAGCTCCGGATGGGCCCGTGCGAAGGTGCCCAGCGGCCGGTCCGCGCCCAGCACCAGCACGGTGCGCCCGGCCAGGTCCGCCGGATCCGCCTCCCACAGCGGGGGGAGGCCGTGGCCGGCGGCACCGCTCAGCCAGTCGGCGTCCGAGGGCCCCATGGGGCCGACGCCCGTGGCCACGACCGCGTACGGCGCCGTCAACCGGGTCGTGCCCGCACGGGACTTCGCGGGCGCCGGAACAGACGCCGACGCGGACGCCACCGCCCCGGCCGTCGGCCCGAGCGTGATCCCGACATGGTCGTCGACGACTTCGACCTGTGTGACACGCCGTCCGAGCTCGACCCGGCACGGCTCACAGCGCGCCACATCGGCCTCGATCGCCGCCGCGAGCCCCGGGCCGGTGGTGAAGCCGAGGACATTGCGCACCACGGGAACGCGCCGCAGCCCACCGCACAGGGCCTCACCGGACTCCACCACCACCGAGCGCATCCCCACGCTCGCCGCCATCACCGCCGCCGCGCAGCCCGCCGGACCGCCACCGACGATCAGCAGATCGGTATCCATGCCCGTCGCCTTCCCCTCATGCCCTCATGCTCCGGTCACCCGTGCCGTCATCGCCCGCTCATCCCTCGGCTCCGTCCGCTCCGTACAGCTCCCGGTACGCGGGGAAGACCCCACCCGGTCCGTCCACCCCCTCCGCGGCCAGCACCGCCTTGACCACCGCCCGTGTCAGGACGTCCGCCCCGGCCGCCAGGACCTCGTTCAGCGCGCCGCTCTCCCGGTGCACCCCGAACGCCGGATCCGCCCCCTCCTCGCTGCCCTCCGGCAGCAGCGGCCGGTCACCGGTGGCCAGGGCGAACACGGTGTCGCCGTCGGACAGCAGATGCACCGGCCGGACGGCCCGCGCCAGACCGTCGTGCGCGGTGCCCGCGAGCTTCTGCGCCTGGGCACGGGTGAGCACGGCGTCGGTGGCGACCACGGCCAGTGTGGTGTTCAACGGAGGCCGGGCCGAGGCCGCTTGACGCCGCTCCGACTCCGTCCGCGCCGCCTCCAGCCTGCGCAGCGCCTCGCTGTGCCGGGCCTCGTCCGGCCGCTGGTGCCCGCCCTCACCCGCCGGCTCGTGGATCGCCCCGTACAGCACGCCCGTGCGCGGATCGACCACCGAGCCCACCGCGTTGACCGCCGCCAGCGCGGCCACCGTGGCCCCGGACGGCAACACCGTGGAAGCCGAGCCGATACCGCCTTTGAAGCCACCGGCCACCGCGCCCGTCCCGGCCCCGACGCAGCCCTGCACGACCGGCGCCCCCGGCTCCGAACCGGCCGCTGCCTCGGCAGCCTCCCGGCCCAGCGCCGCTCCCGGCCGGGCCTTCCAGTCCCCGCCCCGGCCGAGGTCGAAGAGGGCGGCGGCCGGAACCACCGGAACGACCTGTGACGGATCGGGGCCCACCCGGAAACCGCGGCCCTGCTCCTCCAGCCACGCGGCCACTCCCGAGGCACTGTCCAGACCGAAGGCACTGCCACCGGTCAACACCACCGCGTCGATGCGCTGGACGAGGTTGCGCGGGTCCAGGGCGTCGGTCTCCCGGGTGCCGGGGCCGCCGCCGCGCACATCGACCGCGGCGACCGCACCCCCCTCCGGCGCCAGCACCACCGTGGTGCCGGTCAGCCAGCCGCCGCCGGTGCGCTGGGCGTGGCCGACCCGCAGCCCGTGGACGTCCGTCAGCGCGTCGGCCGGGCCGGTACGCGGGGATCCGGGGATTGTCCCGTCGGTATTCATGGAAGGTATGCGTAGCACGGGACACCACGGCATGGTCCGTGGCAGGCTCGGGGAGCGAGGCGCACGGTCGGCCGCGAGGGCTGTGCCCGGGGGCGGCGCCGCGGGGCGGCACGGGGGTCTACGCCCCGTCATATACAGGACGTTCATCAGACGTTGATGACTCGCCAGCAGTCTGAGCGTTATCCCGTCCGTAACCGCTCGAAAGAAGACCGACGTGCCTCTTACCTCTCGGACGGAGGTGCTCCCCACACCGGCTGCCGACCCCCGGCAGGCCGCCCGGGTGGCCCTCCGCTGGATCAGTGAGCCCGACTGCACCGAGGAGCTCACCCACGCGGATCTGCTCGACCAGGCGGCCCGTGCCGCGGCCGCCCTCACCCGGCTCGGGGTCCGCGCCGGTGACCGGGTGGCGGTCCATCTGCCGCTGGTGCCCGAGTCGGTGATCGCCACGCTCGCCTGCGGCCGCCTCGATGTGGTCCGGGTCAGCCTCCCCGTGGGACTGCGCCCGCACGAACTGCGCGACCGGATCAGGGAGGTGGGCGCTCGGGTCGTCATCACCGCGGACGGTGAGCAGCGCTGTGGCGAGCCCAAGCCGCTCAAGCAGATCGTCGACCGCGCGCTGACCGGCTGCCCGGAGGTGCGCTCGGTGCTGGTGGTGCACCGGCTGTCCCGCCCGGTGTCCTGGAAGGTCGGCCGGGACCGGTGGTGGCACGAGGAGCTGGGCCGGTACACCGAACCGCTGCCCCGGCCGTACTCTTGAACCATGAGCACCGCCCCTGCCTCCGGACCGCGCGATCCGGCCGCCGCGCTGATCTTCGGTGATCCGCTGGCGCAGCCGTCGCCGGACGACACGGACCGCGGGTGGGGTGAGCGGACTCCTGGCGGCGACGGCGCCGACAGCGCCGCGGATCTGGCGCGGTTCCTCGACGAGAAACCGCCCCACCACCTGTGATACGCAGCTAGGCCCTGTCCTGGGCGCTGGAGCCGCTGCCGCCGCGCTGTGCCACCAGCTCGTCGCGGATCTCGCGGAGCAAGGTGATCTCGGCGGCCTCCACTGCGGCCTGCGCCTCCTGGGCCTGCGCCTCCCGGGCCGCCTTCCGCGCCAGGTAGCGCGACATCGGCAGCACCATCAGGAAGTACACCACCGCCGCGGTGATCAGGAAGGTGAGCACGGAGGAGAGCACGGTGCCCCACATGATGGGGATGCCGTGGACGACCTCGCCCGCCGCGTTCGTCTCGCAGGGCGCCTTCAGACACGAGCGGTACTTCTCGAGATCCTTCGTGCCGAAGGCCCCGACTATGGGATTGATCAAGCCCTTCACGATCGAGTTCACCACGGCGGTGAAGGCGGCTCCGATCACGACCGCGACAGCCAGGTCGATCACGTTGCCCCGCATCAGGAAGGCTTTGAAGCCGTCCATGACGCTCTGCTTCTTCTCCTCGGGGACCTTCTCCTCGCTCAAGCCACAGCCTCTCTTTCGCCGCATCGGTGCTGGAGCGGACGGTTCCGCAACCTACACCCGTACGGACCAGGGACGAGAGTCCAGGCGCGATCATCAGGAGGGGCACAGGGCCACCGCCAGCCGTGAGGTGGCCGCCGCGCCGGCCAGCGCCACGGCGGTCGCGCGCGGCACGGTGAGCACCACCAGGGCCCCGTCCTCGCCGCCGGGTGCCGGTGCTCCGGCGTCGTAGAGCCCGCCCTCGCGCTCGTCCTCGTCCGTCGGCTCACCGTCGCGCGCCCGGTCCTCGGCGGCTCCGGGCACCCGGGCGACCCGGACCCCCGGCGCCACCACCCGTGCCGCGGCGCCGCGCCCCCGCCCTGCCGAAGCGGCGGCGGGCAGCGGCATGGCCAGCACATCCACCCGGTCCCCCGGGTGCAGCAGTTCCACCGCCGCGGCGTCGGCGATCCGGACCGGGGCCGCCACCATGGCGGGCCGTGGGCCACCGCGCCGCCCGCCCTCTTCCGAGGCGGGCACCGGCGCGGGCGCCCCGCCCCCATGTCCCTGGCCGGGCGGTGCCGCCGCCGCGAGCGCCGCGGCGGTCAGTGCCAGACCGGCCGCCATCGGGCGTCTGCGCCGCCGCACCGCCCGCCGCAGCCGATGGCCGCCGTCCCGCCCGATCCGGACCGGAGCGAAGCGGGGAACGGCGCTCAGCGGGGGAGCGGAGCGGGGTAACGCGAGTGCGGGGGACGGATGGGACATGGCACAGCACCGCCTGTCGTGACGTACATGAAGGCCCGGAGCGTCCGGTCCCCTCACGATGCCCGTCGCCGCCCGGATCCGCCGGGGCCTGTGGACGGGCCGGCGGGCTGTGCACAACCCGGTCACCCGTGCGAGCGACGGCCGGTCCCCACCGCCCGTCCGCCCCGCCCTGCGGCAGCCCCCGCTACGGCAGCTCGAACCCCAGGTCCCAGCCGTCATGGGCGTGGGTGCACAGACAGTCCCGCCCGGAGCTCTCCGGCAGCCTTCCCACCGCCTCGAAAAGCACCTCGCGCAGCCGTCCGACGTTCTCGCCGAACACCTTCATCACTTCGGTGTGGGTGACCCCGTCGCCCGTCTCCACACCCGCGTCCAAGTCGGTCACCAGTGACAACGACGTGTAGCAGAGCCCCAGTTCACGGGCGAGCACGGCTTCCGGATGGCCGGTCATCCCCACCACCGACCAGCCCATCGCCGCATGCCAGCGCGATTCCGCCCGGGTGGAGAAGCGCGGCCCCTCGACCACGCACATCGTCCCGCCGTCCACCGGCTCCCACGCGCGGGCGCGCGCCGCCTCGACGGCCGCCTTCCGCCCCACCGGGCAGTACGGGTCCGCGAAGGTCGTGTGCACCACGTTCGGGATGCGGCCGTCCGGCAGCGGTACCCCGTCGAAGTAGGTCTGCACCCGCCCCTTGGTGCGGTCCACGAGCTGGTCCGGCACCAGCAGCGTCCCCGGTCCGTACTCCGGCCGCAGCCCGCCCACCGCGCACGGCCCGAAGACCTGCCGTACGCCGAGGGAGCGCAGGGCCCAGAGGTTGGCGCGGTAGTTGATCCGGTGCGGCGGCAGATGGTGCTTGCGGCCGTGGCGGGGGAGGAAGGCGACCTGCCGTCCCGCCACGTCGCCGATGAAGAGCGCGTCGCTCGGCACCCCATAGGGGGTCTCGACAGTGATCTCGGTCACGTCGTCCAGGAACGAGTAGAACCCGGATCCCCCGATGACCCCTATGTCCGCTTGCCTGTTGCTGGTCTCGACCATGCGATCACCCTAGCCAGCGCCGTCGGCCGGTACGACACCCCCAGGTCCCCGGGAAGACGCGCGACACCCCGCCGTCCCCATGGGATGGCGGGGTGTCGCGAGGAAGATCAGGCGGCCGAGCTGGCGCTGCTCGACGAGGAGCTCGAAGAACCGGACGACGACGTGGAGGACGCCGACGAGGTCGAGGAGCCCGACCCGGAGCCGCCGGACGACGAAGACGAGGAGTCCGAGGACGAGGACGACGTGGAGGACGAGCTTCCGCTGTCGCTCTTCGCCGCGGCCTTCGAGGAGCCGCTGCTCGAACTGCTGGAGGAGGAGCGGCTGTCGTTCCGGTAGAAGCCGGAGCCCTTGAAGACGATGCCGACCGCGGAGAACACCTTCTTCAGGCGTCCCTGGCAGCTGGGGCACTCGGTGAGCGCGTCGTCGGTGAACTTCTGCACCGCCTCGAGGCCCTCGCCGCACGCGGTGCACTGGTACTGATAGGTCGGCACGTACTTCCTCCTGGCACTCTCACTCGGTGAGTGCTAACGACGTTCCATAGTGCAGTATTCCGGCGCGTCAGTCCACTGGATCGGGCCATACGGTGATCGATCCCACGTGCCGCCGCATCCCCCGTCACGTGCCGCCGCATCCCCCGGTACGCGCCGCCGCACCGCCCGTCACGCGCCGCCGCCGGGCCCGCCGCGCGCCGAGGGACCCCGCGCTCAGCCGCCCCCCGTGCCCAGCCAGCCCGCCAGCTTGCCACCGCGGCCCACCGCCCGCAGCCGCTTCTCCGCCGCGTCCCGCACCGGGTCCGTGGCCACCACCAGGAGCTCGTCGCCGCGCCGCAGCACCGTCGAGGGCAGCGGAACGAAGCTGGCCTTGTCCCGGACGATCAGGGTGACCGCGGCGCCGGGCGGCAGCCGCAGCTCACCGATCTCGACCCCGTGCATCTTGGAGTCCTGGGGGATGGAGAACGACAGCAGATGGCCGCGCAGCCGCTCCAGCGGCGCCGACTCGATCCCGAGGTCCGCCGCCTCCTCCGGGCCGCCCAGCCGCAGCCGGGTGGCCAGCCAGGGCAGCGTCGGCCCCTGGATCAGGGTGTAGACGATCACCAGCACGAAGACGATGTTGAAGATCCGGCCGCTGCCGGGAACCTCGCCGACCACGGGGATGGTCGCCAGCACGATGGGCACCGCGCCCCGCAGTCCGGCCCACGAGAGCAGCGCCTTCTCCCGCCACGGCACCCGGAACGGCGCCGTGCTGACCAGGACCGAGACGGGCCGGGCGACCACCGTCAGCACCAGACCCACGACCACCGCGGGCCAGATGTCATCGGCCAGCTCGTGCGGTGTCACCAGCAGGCCGAGCAGGACGAACATGCCGATCTGAGCGAGCCAGCCCAGCCCTTCGGCGAAGCCGCGCGTCGCGGGCCAGTGCGGCAGCCGGGCGTTCCCCAGGACGAGCGAGGCGAGATAGACCGCCAGGAAGCCGGAGCCGTGGGCCAGCGCGCCGCCCGCGTAGGCGACGACCGCGATGGCGACCACCGCGATCGGGTAGAGGCCGGAAGCGGGCAGCGCCACATGCCGCAGGCCGTACGCGCCGAGCCAGCCGATGGCGAGTCCGATCACCGCGCCGATCGCGAGCTCCAGGGTGATCTCGCCCAGCATCACGTACCAGGGGTCGATGGGGCCGTGCGCGGAGAAGGCCACGACCAGGATCACCACCGGGGCGTCGTTGAAGCCGGATTCGGCCTCCAGGGCGCCCGTGAGCTTCTTGGGCAGCGGCACCTTGCGCAGCACCGAGAAGACCGCCGCCGCGTCCGTGGACGACACCACCGCGCCGATGATCAGCGCCTGCCGCCAGTCCAGACCCACCACGTAGTGCCCCGCCGCCGCGGTGACCCCCACGCTCACCGCGACACCGACGGTGGACAGGGCCGCCGCCATCGGCAGGGCGGGTTTGATCTCCTGCCACTTCGTGCCGAGACCGCCCTCGGCGAGGATCACGACCAGGGCGGCGTAGCCGAGCACCTGCGTCAGCTCGGCGTCGTCGAATTTGATCCCGATGCCGTCCTGGCCGATGGCGACGCCGATCCCGAGGTAGATCAGCAGGGTGGGCAGACCGCTGCGGGAGGAGACCCTGACGGCCGCCACCGCGATGAGCAGGACGAGCGAGCAGACCAGCAGCAGTTCATTGAGGTGGTGGACAGTCAGGGGCCGAACCTTTCTCGCGGGAGCGGCGGGGATCGTGTGAGCGACGCCCGGCCGACCGGAACTTCATTGCCTTACCTAACATTTTACGGGTTCTTGACGCGCGCCTCCGGTACGGGTGGTGGGCCGGGGCGTAGCGCCCGGTCCGATGGCCGGTGCTCGGCGTCAGTCATGACTCCGCGTAGGGGTGGAGTCAGCGCTGCGCCTATGGTTGCTCCAGCACTCCAGGACCACCCTGCCCCTCGAAGGACAGCGATGCCCGCCAACAAAACCGGCTCTTCTCCCAAAAAGAAGAAGAGCCGACGCCTCCGCCTGATCGTGATCGCAGTCGTGCTGCTGCTCGTCGGAGGCGTCGGCTACGGCACGTACTGGAGCATCAGTACCGTGCGCGCCTCCTTCCCGGAGACCACGGGATCGCTTCAGCTGAAGGGGCTCTCGGGACCCGTCGAGGTCAAACGTGACGGCTACGGGATACCCCAGATCTACGCCGGCACCCCCGAGGACCTGTTCCGCGCCCAGGGGTTCGTCCAGGCCCAGGACCGCTTCTGGGAGATGGACGTCCGTCGTCATATGACGTCCGGGCGGCTGTCGGAGATGTTCGGATCCGGCCAGGTGGAGACCGACGCGTTCCTGCGCACCCTGGGCTGGCACCGGGTGGCCAAGAAGGAGTACGAGACCAAGCTGTCGCCCGCCACCAAGAAGTACCTGCGGGCCTACTCCGACGGGGTCAACGCCTACCTCAAGGACCACTCGGGCGAGGATCTGTCCGTCGAGTACGCGGCGCTGGACTTCAAGAACGAGGGCTACAAGCCGGAGAAGTGGACCCCGGTCGACTCGGTCGCCTGGCTCAAGGCGATGGCCTGGGACCTGCGCGGCAACATGCAGGACGAGGTGGACCGCGCGCTGGCCTCCAGCAGGCTGGACCCGGATCAGATCGAGGACCTCTACCCGTCGTACCCGTACGGCCGGAACAAGCCGATCGTCCAGGGCGGCGCGCTGGACCCGGCGACCCGCCGGTTCGACCCCAAGGCGTCGAGCACGGGCGGCACCAGTGGCGCGGGCGGTACCGGTACGGCCCCCGGCGCCGGGAGCGCCGCCCGGGGCCTTCAGACCGGGCTCTCCTCGCTCTCCAAGACCCTGGACAAGATCCCCGCGCTGCTCGGCCCGAACGGCACCGGTATCGGCTCCAACTCCTGGGTCATCGACGGCAGGTACACGACCACCGGCAAACCGCTGCTGGCCAACGATCCGCACCTCGCCCCGCAGCTTCCGTCCGTCTGGTACCAGATGGGTCTGCACTGCAAGCAGCTCAGCAAGGCCTGCCCGTACGACACCGCGGGCTTCACCTTCTCCGGTATGCCGGGCGTGGTCATAGGTCACAACCGGGACATCAGCTGGGGCATGACCAATCTGGGCGCCGACGTCAGCGACCTCTACCTGGAGAAGGTCACGGCGGACAGCTACCTCTACGACGGCAAGCAGAAGCCCTTCGCCACCCGTGAGGAGACCATCAAGGTCGCGGGCGGCAAGAGCCGGACCATCACCGTCCGCACCAGCAACAACGGGCCGATCGTCTCCGACCGCGACGACGAGCTGACCGGCGTCGGCAAGAGCGCCCCGGTGGGCAGGGGCGCGGACGACGTGGCCCCCGACCGCGGCGACGGCTACGCGGTGGCCCTGAAATGGACCGCGCTGTCCCCGTCCAACAGCATGGACGCCGTCTTCGGGCTCAACACCGCCCGGAACTTCACCGAGTTCCGCACGGCCGCCCGTGACTTCGCGGTCCCCTCGCAGAACCTGATCTACGCCGACACCAAGGGCAACATCGGCTACCAGGCGCCCGGCAGGATCCCGGTGCGCGCCAAGGGCGACGGCCGCTATCCGGCGCCCGGCTGGGACTCGCGCTACAAGTGGGACAGGTACATCCCGCAGTCGGCGCTCCCCTGGGAGCTCAACCCCAAGCGCGGCTACATCGTCACCGCCAACCAGGCCGTGGTCGACAAGGAGAAGTACCCCTACCTGCTGACGGACGACTGGGGTTACGGCGCGCGCAGCCAGCGCATCACCGATCTGATCGAGTCCAAGATCAAGGACGGCGGCAAGGTCTCCACCGAGGACATGCAGTCCATGCAGATGGACGACAGCAGTGAGATCGCCAAGCTGCTGACGCCCTACCTGCTGAAGATCGACATCAAGGACGACTACGTCCGCGAGGCCCAGAAGCTGCTGGAGAGCTGGGACTACACCCAGGACTCCGATTCGGCGGCCGCCGCGTACTTCAACGCCGTCTGGCGCAACACCCTGATGCTCGCCTTCGGCAACAAGCTCCCCAAGGAGCTGCGGGTCGAGGGCCAGTGCCTGCGGGTGCGCCCGGCCGGCGACTCCGGTCCGCTGGAGGACCTGGACGGCAACACCCGGCTGGTGCGCGAGTGCGGTGAGCGCGACCCGGACATGGCTCAGCCCGACGGCGGTGACCGCTGGTACGAGGTGGTGCGCAAGATCCTCAAGGAGCCGCGCAACCACTGGTGGAAGTCGCCGGAATCCCGTCTCAACCCCGGTTCGGACACCCGCGACGAGCTGCTGAAGAACGCCATGAAGGACGCGCGCTCGGAGCTCACCGCCAAGCTGGGCAAGGACATCAACAGCTGGAGCTGGGGCAGGCTGCACCAGCTGACGCTGAAGAACCAGACGCTGGGCACCGAGGGCCCCGGCATCGTGCAGTGGATGCTCAACCGCGGCCCGTGGAACCTGGGCGGCGGCGAGGCGGCGGTCAACGCCACCGGCTGGAACGCGGCGGGCGGCTACGGCGTCACCTGGGTCCCGTCCATGCGGATGGTCGTCAACCTGGACGACCTCGACAAGTCGCGCTGGATCAACCTCACCGGTGCCTCCGGCCACGCCTATCACGCCCACTACACGGACCAGACCGACAAGTGGGCCAAGGGTGAGCTGCTGCCCTGGGCGTTCGAAAAGGACGCTGTGGACAAGCAGACCGAAGACAAGCTGGCCCTGACCCCCTGAGGCGCCCGGTGGCCGCCCCCATGGCGCCCGTGCCGTCATCGCGGCCACCGGCCCCGCAGATCCTCCCGGCCCCGCCGAGAGGCGCCCTCGGGCGTCCCTCAGCGGGGCCGCCGCGTGAAGCGGTGGACCCCCGAGGGCGTCACCGCCGCGTGCACCGGACGGTCATGGGCCTCCTCGGGGACCTCCGCCAGCAGCTCGCCGTCGTGGAGCAGCACCACCAGCGCGGGATCGGCCCCGGCCCGCGCCAGCCGCTCCAGCACCCGGTCGTACGAGCCGCCGCCGCGGCCCAGCCGCATCCCGCGCCGGTCCACCGCGAGCCCCGGCAGCAGTACGGCGTCCGCCGCGGTCACCGCATCGGGGCCGAGCCGCGGCCCGACCGGCTCCAGCAGTCCCCGCCGGGCGGGCGCGAGCCGCTCCGGCCCCTCGTCCTCGCCCCAGTCCAGGTCGTTGTCGGCCAGCAGGACCGGCAGCAGAACCCGTACGCCCCGGGCGCGCAGCGCCTCCCGCAGCGCATGGGTACCGGGTTCGCCGCCCAGGGAGACGTAGGCGGCCACCGTGCGCGCGTCCGCCAGCTCCGGAAGCTCCAGGGCACGACACGCCAGGGCGGCCGCGGCCGCTTCGATGTCATCCTCGGTCAACCTGGATCTCACCGCCAGGAGACGCTGCCGCAACACGCGTTTACTACCGTCGTTTGTGATCACGGGGTGCATAAACTCCCTGTCTCATGTCATATTCACTGAATCCTCATCATCTGCCCCAAAGGCACCAGATAGGGTTCTGTACATGACTCAATCGCGTACTCGGATCAGCAAGGCTGTCATCCCCGCCGCGGGACTGGGCACCCGCTTTCTTCCGGCCACCAAGGCCACCCCCAAGGAGATGCTGCCGGTCGTCGACAAGCCGGCGATCCAGTACGTCGTCGAGGAAGCCGTCACCGCGGGACTCTCCGACGTCCTCATGATCACCGGTCGTAACAAGCGACCGCTGGAGGACCACTTCGACCGCAATTACGAGCTCGAGGAGACCCTGACGCGCAAGGGGGACGACACTCGTCTCGCCCGCGTCCAGGAATCCAGCGATCTCGCGACCATGCACTATGTGCGCCAGGGCGACCCCCGGGGTCTTGGCCACGCGGTGCTGTGCGCCGCCCCGCACGTCGGTGACCAGCCCTTTGCCGTCCTCCTCGGCGACGACCTCATCGATGCCCGTGACCCGCTGCTGTCCCGCATGGTCGAGGTGCAGGAGCAGCACGGCGGCAGCGTGATCGCCCTGATGGAGGTCGATCCCGCCCAGATCCACCTCTATGGCTGCGCCGCCGTCAAACCGACCGAGGACGAGACGGTCGTCCAGGTCACCGGTCTGGTCGAGAAGCCGGACCACGCCGACGCCCCCAGCAACTACGCGGTGATCGGCCGCTACGTCCTGGACCCGGCCGTCTTCGACGTGCTCCGCAAGACCAAGCCGGGCCGCGGGGGCGAGATCCAGCTCACCGACGCCCTCCAGGCGCTGGCCTCCGATCCCGACCTCGGGGGCCCGGTCCATGGTGTGATCTTCAAGGGCCGTCGGTACGACACAGGAGACCGTGGCGACTATCTGCGTGCCATCGTCAGACTCGCATGCGAACGTGAAGACCTGGGCCCGGACTTCCGGGACTGGCTTCGCAGTTACGTCACCGAGGAGATGTAGCACCTTGAGCAGCACCGCAGCACGGGCCACCGACCAGGGCCCGGACCAGGACCGTGTCTGGACGGTGTCCGAGCACCTCGACGACATCCTCGGGCACATCCATCCGCTGGAGCCCATCGAGCTGCAACTGCTCGATGCCCAGGGGTGTGTCCTGGTCGAGGACATCACCGTCCCCGTCGCCCTCCCGCCCTTCGACAACAGCTCCATGGACGGCTACGCCGTACGCACCGCTGATGTCGCGGCGGCCACGAGGGACCATCCTGCGGTGCTCACCGTCATCGGCGACATCGCGGCGGGCAGCGGTGAGCTGCCCGCCGTGGGCCCCGGTGAGGCGGCGAGGATCATGACCGGCGCCCCGATGCCGCCCGGCGGACAGGCCGTGGTCCCCGTGGAGTGGACCGACGGCGGCCTGGACAACGGGCCGGTCACCACCATGCGGGCGCGCGGCGACGGCCCGGACGGCGGCAGTGGCCGGGTGCGGGTCTACCGTCCGGCCGAGGAGGGCCGGCATGTACGCGCCCGAGGCAGCGACGCGGGCGCGGGCGAGCTGGCGCTGCACGCCGGTACCGTCCTCGGGCCGCCGCAGATCGGGCTGCTGGCCGCCGTCGGCCGCGCCACCGTCAAGGTCCGGCCGCGGCCGCGGGTCGTGGTGCTGTCCACCGGCAGCGAGCTGGTCCAGCCCGGCGAGGAGGTGGGCCCCGGCCGGATCCACGACTCCAACAGCTACCAGCTCACCGCCGCGGCCCGGGATGCCGGTGCCATCGCCTACCGGGTCGGCGCGGTCGCCGATGACGCGGCCACCCTGCGCGCCGCCATCGAGGACCAGTTGGTGCGCGCCGACATCGTGGTCACCAGCGGTGGTGTCAGCGTCGGCGCATACGACGTGGTGAAGGAGGCGATGCACGAGGTCGCCTTCCGCAAGCTGGCGATGCAGCCCGGCAAGCCCCAGGGCTTCGGCCGGATCGGCCCCGACGCCACCCCGCTGCTCGCCCTCCCCGGCAATCCGGTGAGTTCGTACGTCTCCTTCGAGCTGTTCGTCCGCCCGGTCATCCGCACCATGCTGGGCGGCGGCGGGATCCACCGGACGGTCCTGCGGGCGGTGTGCCCCGAGGGCATCGCGTCCTCCCCGGAGGGCAGGCGCCAGTTCCTGCGCGGCTGGTACGAGCCGTCGGCGGGGGAGGAGCCGGGCACCGTCACTCCTGTGGGCGGTGCGTCATCCCACCTGATCAAGGCCATGGCCCAGGCCAATGCGCTGATCGTGCTCCCGGAGAAGGTCACCGCGGTGGACCCCGGCACCGAAGTGGACGTGCTCCTGCTCACGTAGGACGCCGCCACGGCGGGTACGGTGTCGTCCCACAGCAGCCGCGCGGCCCGGACCGGGAGAACGATGAGCAGCGCCCAGGACCATCTCACCCACCTCGACCAAGCGGGCGCCGCGCGCATGGTCGACGTCTCCGCCAAGGACGTCACGGCACGCACCGCCCGCGCCAGCGGCCGGGTGCTCGTGGCGCCCCGTGTGGTCGAACTGCTGCGCGGTGAGGGCGTCCCCAAGGGCGACGCCCTCGCAACCGCCCGCATCGCGGGCATCATGGGCGCCAAGCGCACCCCTGACCTCATCCCGCTGTGCCATCCGCTCGCGGTGTCGGGGGTGACGGTGGACCTCACGGTCGCCGACGACGCGGTCGAGATCATCGCCACGGTGAAGACCACCGACCGTACGGGTGTGGAGATGGAGGCCCTGACCGCCGTCTCCGTCGCCGCCCTGACGGTGGTCGACATGGTCAAGGCCGTCGACAAGGGCGCCGTGGTCACCGACATCCGGGTCGAGGAGAAGACCGGCGGCAAGTCGGGCGACTGGAGCCGCACATGACGGGCTCGCCCGCGCCGCACCGCCGCGCCCTGGTGGTCACCGCCTCCAACCGCGCGGCCGCCGGGGTCTACGCCGACAAGGGCGGTCCGCTGATCGCCGAGGGGCTGGCCGGGCTGGGGTTCGCGGTGGACGGCCCGCGGGTGGTGCCCGACGGCGAACCGGTCGAGGCGGCGCTGCGGGAGGCGGTGGCCGCCGCGTACGACGTGGTCGTCACCACCGGAGGCACCGGACTCACCCCGACCGACCGCACCCCCGAGGCCACCCGCGCCGTCCTCGACCGCGAGGTGCCGGGTATCGCGGAGGCCATCCGCGCCGAGGGGCTCGCCAAGGTGCCCACTGCGGCGCTCTCCCGGGGGCTCGCCGGGGTCGCCGGGACGACCCTGGTCGTCAATCTGCCCGGCTCCACCGGAGGGGTGCGCGACGGGCTCGCGGTTCTCGGCCGCGTCCTGGTGCACGCGGTCGACCAGATCCACGGCGGCGACCACCCCAGACCCGCCGGTCCCGCCGACTCCACCGGTCCTGACGATCCGGCCGCTCCCGCCGATCCGGCCGGTTCCGCCGGGAGGGCGCGCTGAACGCCCCCTGGCCGGTCGTGCTGGCGGACGGTGACACGGTTCTCCGTCCGATAAAGCTGCGCGACCAGCGCGCCTGGCGTGAGGTGAACCAGCGCAACCGGGAGTGGCTGCGGCCCTGGGAGGCCACCATTCCGCCGCCCCCGCCGGGCGGTCCGGTCACCCACCGGCCCACCTACCGCCAGATGGTCCGCCATCTGCGCGCCGAGGCGCACGCCGGGCGGATGCTGCCGTTCGTCATCGAGTACCGCGGGCGGCTGGCGGGGCAGTTGACGGTCGCCGGGATCACCTGGGGCTCGATGTGCTCGGGCCATGTCGGCTACTGGGTCGACGAGGCGGTGGCGGGGCGCGGGGTGATGCCGACCGCCGTGGCGCTCGCCGCCGACCACTGCTTCCGCACCATCGGACTGCACCGGATCGAGATCTGCATCCGGCCGGAGAACGTGCCCAGCCGGCGGGTCGTGGAGAAACTCGGATTCCGCGAGGAGGGGCTTCGGCCCCGCTACCTCCATATCGACGGTGCCTGGCGCGACCATCTGGTCTTCGCGCTCACCGTCGAGGAACTGTCCGAAGGGTTGCTGGCGCGCTGGCACCGGACCCGGCCCGAGGCGTCGCAGAAATAGGAAACCTGTTCGAATTAAGCCGGTACATTTCCGGTCCGGTCATCTCATCAATCACAAAAAACTTTTGAGATATCAGCCAGATCGTGCGACACACCGCGCCAATTGGCGGATGCCCTCGCGCGGACCCCTCTACCGTGTGAGCGTGAGCAGCAGTGGCCTCATCTACGCAGTCATCGTCGGGGCCTGGGCCGCCTATTTGGTGCCGATGTGGCTTCGGAGGCAGGACGAGCTGAATGAGGCCCGTCCGACGGAACGCTTCAGCACCGCCATCCGGCTGCTGTCCGGACGGGCGGGGATGGAGCGCCGTTACGCCAAGGGGCTGGAGGACGAGCGCCGGAGGGGCCCGGAGGACCCGGCGGAGCGCACCGCCGAGACCGCGGACGCCCCCGGAGCCGGGGGCGGCGCGGCCGAGCCGGAGCGCTTCACGGTCGACCCGGACGCGCTGACCGACGCGATCGACGTCCGGGCCTTCGCCGACCCCGTGACCCTGCGCGCGCCCGTCCCCACCGCCGCCGCGGCACCGTCCGCCGAGGGCGCCGCCCCGTCCGGCGCCAAGGCCGGTCGCGGCGGTTCCGCCCTGGACCGTGGACGGCGCGCGCGTGTGCTTGCACGCCGTCGTCGCACCACCGTGATCCTCTTCATCGCGTTCACCCTGGGCGCGATCGTGGCGGCGGTCGGCGGACTGGCTTTCCTCTGGGCCCCGGCCATCCCGGCCATACTGCTCAGCGCGTACATCGCCTACCTGCGCAGCCAGGAGCGGCGCCGCTTCACCTTCACCATGGACCAGCGCCGCGCCGAGCAGGCCGCGCAGCGCCTGCGCGAGCGCCGTCCGCGGCCCCACGCCCCGGACGCCGCGGCGTCCGATGCCGGTGCCCCCGCCGACACCCCCGCGCCCGCCGAGGCCGAGCCCGCCCCGGCGGTCTCCGCCCGCGCGGCGGGACGCCGGGCGCTGGTCGAGCAGACCGATCACGCCGAGTGGGTGGACCAGGAGCGCGAGCGTGAGCGCGGCCCGGCCGCCGGGGACGGCTGGGAGCCGGTTCCGGTACCGCTGCCGACCTATGTGACGGCGCCGGTCGCCCCGCGTGCCACCGGCAGGGTCGACCTCGCCGCCCCCGACGCCTGGAGCTCCGCGCGCTCCAGCACCGTCGAGCCCGCCCAGGGGCCCACCCCGGCGCCGTCCGCGGAACAGGACCCCGCCCGGCACCCGGCATCGCCCGCCCGCCGCCCCCGTGAGACCGGTCGCACACCGCTCTTCGACCAGTACGCGGACGAGGACCGGCCCCGTGCTGCCAATGAGTGACCCGCACTCCACTGACCAGCGCGGAACGGATTTCCAAGCACCCCGCGCGGGATGCTAGAGTTTCACTCGTTGCAAGGGCCTGTGGCGCAGACTGGTAGCGCACCTCGTTCGCATCGAGGGGGTCAGGGGTTCAAATCCCCTCAGGTCCACAGCAGCTCAAAGCCCCCGCCGGGGAAACCCGGCGGGGGCTTTTTGGTGCCGGAATCGCACCGTGGTGACGCACCGGTGTGATGGGTGTCATGCGGCCGGATCCGGCGCCTACGCGGGTGCTCTGTCGGCTCCCCCGCCGCCGTGGTGCCGCGCCCGGGGCGGCGATCCGATCCGCTGCTATTCGCAGCCGCGTCTCCGTGCCCCCGCGCCGATCTCTTTTCACGTCATCGCAGGTGGCGCGGCGCCAACCCGCCCTGGGCGACGGGGATATGACGTGCTCGCCGAGCCGTCCTTGTTGTAGCTTCTGGATCGACCACATCGGGTTGTCGCCGCCTCTGGCACATCCAACTTCCGGTCCTTCTGGACCTGTTCTTTTCTGTATCGCATCACGAAAGAGCTCAATATGACGCCGGACAAGTACAAGAAGGCCGCCTTCATACGCGGGGGAATCAGCGCTGTCGCGTGCCTCGCGCTGACCGTGCCCCTCGCCGGAACCGCGATAGCCGACGCGCCCGAGCGCGAAAGGCCCGCCCCGGCGGCGGCGTTCGGCAGCCCGGTCATGGATGCCATGAACTGGTTCCTCCACCGCAAGGGCGACAAGTCCTACGACGGCTACTGCGAGCTGGCGGTCGCCAAGGCGTGGAAGCGCTCCAAGGTTCACAACACGGCCAAGACGCACTGGACCTCCTCGGACGGTGCCAAGCACACCACCGGTACGCCCCCCAAGGGCTCCTTCGTCTTCTGGGACAACGGGTCACTGAGCTGGCACGTGGGGCTTGCGGATGGCTCCGGTGGTGTCTGGGGTACCAATTTCGGTCCCGGGGGCGCGATCGCCTTCAAGTCGAATTACAAGAGGATTCCCGGGTTCAAGTATGTGGGCTGGAAGGCCGGTAACCCCGGCTGACGAGCGCCTTTAGCGATTCCGGGGAACAGCCACCCGCGCAGTGAGCCATGGGCGGACGGCGGCCACGTCGGTGAAGAAGTTCGGGCCCGGCGAACCGCATGGTTCGCCGGCCGTCTCCATGCCGAAGCTGAAGACGCCCACGACCTCACGCCTGCCGTGCCGCCAGGTCACCAGTGGGCTGCCGCTGTCCCCGGTGCAGGCCACGGCGTGTCCGCGGGCGCAGAGGACTGAGGCGCCGTCCACCGGGGCCGGGGTGGCGGCGGCGCAGCGGGCGTCCGGCCGGACGCGGTAGGTGCCGCGGCGCAGGACGTCGCCCCGGGTGGAGGGGCTGGTCAGACCGTGGCCGTAGAGGGTCGCGGTGGCCCCGGACGGCGGTGCCGTCCGGGTCAGGGGGAGTGCGGGGACGCCGCGTACCGGGCGGTCGAGGGTGACCACCGCGATGTCGTACGCCGCACTGGAGGCCGCGGGATTGCCGGGGTCCTGCGGGGAGGGCAGCAGCCGGTAGCGGGGGTGGACGGCGACCCCTTCGATCCCCGCCACCCGGCCCGGATCGCCGGAGAGCACCCGCGCGCCGATGTGGTACTCGCCGCGCTTCGGCAGATCGCCGACGGTGACGCAGTGCGCGGCCGTGAGCACCTTGGTGGGGGCGATCAACGCGGCGCCGCACGAGGCGCGTTGCGGCAGGGGAGCGTCGCCCTTGACCGCGAGGGTGGCCATCCAGGGTGCCTCACGGTCGTCGCGGACTTCTTCTCCGCCCGCGACGGCCTGTGCGCCGCCGGCGGGGATGAGGGCGGTGGCCGCCGCGGTGAGCAGGGTACCCAGCACGGCGGCCGTCCGCCGGAGGCGGTGGTGGGCCCGTCCGCGCGCGGGGTCGGTGTCGTTCTCGTGGTTCGGCATCCGTCCACGGTCGCGGTCCCGGCGGCGCCGCGCCTCAGGGGCGGACCCTGAACCGGCCCTGGAACGACCCCGAGTTCTGCCCCGGCTCTCCGGCCGCCCCCGGTAGGGGACAGGACCCGGGCCGTACCGTTCAGCCGTTCGATGTCATGAAACCGTGCGGAGGGCGTTCGTGTTGTGTGCGGGCCATGACACAGGTGAGGGCCCCCGGCGGAGGGCCAGGCATAGTAGGTGCCTGTTCCCGTCAGTGGACCGTGCCGCGAAACCGCCGCACCACCAGCACGGGACCGCATCACCAGCACAGCACCACACAGCACGACACAGGGGGAAAGGGCTTCATGCCACTCATACGACGCTCGGCCGTGGCGGCCGCCGCCGTGACCGCGTTGCTCGCGGTCTCCGCCTCGGCCTGTGGACCGGGTGACGACACGGCCGGTGCCGAGACCAGCGCCCCGGAATCCAGCGGTGAGCAGGAGGGCAAGGACGGGATCAAGCTGCCCGAGGGCGTCCCGACCAGCCTGGAGGACCTGAAGCAGTGGAAGGAGGGCGGCTGGAAGGACTGGGACAACTGGGCGCGCAAGGCATCCGAATTCGCCAATCCCGTCATCAAGAACTTCTGGCAGCCGTCCCGGATGGCGAAGGCCGATGACGCGCCGCACACCGCTGCCGCGCAGGCCACCGGTCAGAACGAGGCGGCCACCGACCCCGAGCCGCCGGCCGTCCCGGCCAAGGAGGTCTCGCGGCCGTACCACCAGAACATGGCGCCCGTCGGGAAGGTGTACTTCGACAGTCCCAAGGGGCCGATGGTGTGCTCCGGCACGGTCGTCCGGGATCCGGCCCATCCGGGCAAGTCCAACATGGTGTGGACCGCGGGCCACTGTGTGCACGCCGGCAAGAAGGGCGGCTGGATGCGCAACATCGTGTTCGTGCCGTCCTACAACGACAAGGGGCTCAGCGCGCGCCGGGCGCAGACCGCCGCGCAGCGGGACGTCAGCCCGTACGGGGTGTGGTGGGCGGACTGGTCGCAGACCTCGTCGCAGTGGATCGACACCGGCGGTGAGACCGGCGGGGTCTCCTCCTCCTACGACTTCGCGGTGCTGCATGTGAAGCCCGAGAACGGTGGCGGCAAGTCGCTCGAGGAGACGGTCGGGGCCGCGGTGCCGGTGTGGTTCGGGGCGCCCTCGGCGAAGGGTGTCAGCTCGATCGGGGCGTACGGCTACCCGGCGGCGCCGCCGTACGACGGGGCGAAGATGTTCAACTGCACCAGCCGTCCGGGCCGGTTGTCGTTCTCGTCCAGCGCGCCGACGATGTACCGGATCGGCTGCTCGATGACCGGCGGCACCTCCGGCGGCGGCTGGTTCGTGAACCGCAAGGGCAAGACGGTGCTGGTGTCCAACAGTTCCATCAGCTCCTACGGGCACACCTGGCTCGCGGGTCCGCATCTGGGCGCCGAGGCGAAGGGCGTGTTCAAGGCCATCAGCGACAAGTACGCCGGGAAGCGCTAGCCCGCGGCGCGCCGCACGGCTGCCGCGCGGCCCTCGCACGGCCGTCGCATGGATCAGGACCCGCTCGGGAAGCCCCGGGCGGGTCCTGTCCGTCAGGGGGCGCCGACGGCGCGCGTCCGGCCGGGGTCACGGTCCGCGCCGCGGCCGTCGCCGGTGTCCCCGCCGTCTCCGGACAGCGCCTTGCCGAAGCAGCGGCTGCCCTCGTCGAAGCGGTAGACCCCGAACTTCGGGACCGGTGTGTACCCCGATGAGGTGTACAGCCCGATGGCCTCCGGCTGCCGGGTGCCAGTCTCCATGATCATTCGCCGTCGGCCCGCCGCGCGGGCGCTGTCCTCCAGGGCGGCCAGCACCAGCCGGGCCAGTCCGCGCCCGCGCGCCGCCCGGACCACGAACATCCGCTTGACCTCTGCGTCGCCGTCCGCGTAGCCCTCCTCGCCGCTGTCCCGGCCGCGCCAGCCGCCGCTGGCCAGCGGGGTGCCGTCCGGGTCGTAGACGATCAGGTAGATCCCGTGCGGCGGGTCGAACTGGGCCGCGTCCACCGGGGTCGTGTCCCCCTCGCCGTAGCGCTCCACGTACTCGGCCTGCACCTCGCGGTCGAGCGCGACGGCGTCGGGGTGGCCGTACCCCACGGTCCGGATATGCATGCGGAGGATCGTACGTCTATGCGGCCATGACGGCCATGGGTTTCATCTGTCGTATCGTGCCGTGGTGCTCACCGTGACGACCGTGAATGTGAACGGGCTGCGCGCCGCGGCCAAGAAGGGCTTCGTGCCCTGGCTCGACGGCACCGCGGCCGATGTGGTCTGCCTCCAGGAGGTCCGCGCCGAACCCCATGAGCTGCCCGAATCCGTACGGGAGCCCGACGGCTGGTATGTGGTGCACGCCCCGGCGGCGGCCAAGGGCCGGGCGGGGGTCTCGGTGTACACGCGGCGCGAGCCGGAGGCGGTGCGTATCGGGTTCGGGTCCGCCGAGTTCGACGGCAGCGGCCGCTATGTCGAGGTCGATCTGCCGGGTGTCACGGTCGGCAGCCTCTATCTGCCCTCGGGCGAGGTCGGCACCGAGCGGCAGGACGAGAAGACGCGCTTCATGGCCGAGTTCCTGCCGTATCTGCAGGAGCTGCGGGGGCGGGCGGCGGCCGGTGGCCGGGAGGCGCTGGTGTGCGGCGACTGGAACATCGCCCACCAGGAGGCCGACCTGAAGAACTGGAAGGCCAACCGGAAGAAGTCGGGCTTCCTGCCCGAGGAGCGCGCCTGGCTGTCCCGGGTGCTGGACGAGGCGGAGTACGCCGATGTGGTGCGCGCGCTGCACCCGGAGGTCGCGGGTCCGTACTCCTGGTGGTCCTACCGGGGCCGGGCGTTCGACAACGACGCCGGCTGGCGGATCGACTACCAGCTCGCGACGGCCGGGCTGGCCGGGCGTGCGCTGAAGGCCGTCGTGGAGCGCGCCGCCGCGTACGACCAGCGGTGGAGCGACCATGCGCCGGTGACCGTGACCTACGGCTCCGCCCACTGACCGGCGGTTCCGGCCCCGCCCCCGGCGTCGTCACCGGCGCGTTCGCGCAGCCACGCCTCGACCCCCTCCCGTATCCGGCGGTCCATGGCCATCGACAGCTCCGCGTCCACCACGGCCTTGGTCAGCGGCCGCAGCCGCTCCACCGTTTCGCTGATCCGGGCGGTGTGTTCCGCGGTGTGCTCCGCATCCGGCCCCGGGCAGTCCGCAGCCTCGGCCATGACGTCGGCCAGGATGTGGGTGCGCAGCAGTTCGGTGAAGGTCTCGGCGATCGCGTCCACGTGGAAGCGCAGTTCGCGTCCGGCGGCGAGTACGGCGGCCAGCGGTACGCCGCGTTCGACGAGGGTGTGCGAGGCGTCCAGCAGCCGTCTGCTGACGTGCACGATCTCATCGCCGTCGACCCGGAGGTAGCCGATGTCGAGTGAGGTGCTCAGATTCTCCGGGGTGACCTCGCCCTCGAAGTAGTCGGCGAGAGCCTCGGGGGTGAGCCGGACCGGGGTCTCCTCGGACCACGACGGCATGCCGTCCAGCCCGAGCAGTTCGCCCACGTCCCGGCGGCCGCTCTCGAAGGCGGCTATCAACTCCGCGATCCCGCCCAGGGTGTGACCGCGCTCCAGCAGGGCCCCGATCGTCCGCAGCCGGGCCAGGTGGTGCTCGCCGTACCAGGCGATACGGCCTTCCCGGCGGGGTGGCGGAATGAGTTTGCGCTCCCGGTAGAAGCGCAGGGTGCGCACGGTGATACCGGCCTTGTCGGCCAGCTCGCCCATCCGGTACTCGGCCACCTCGTCCGCTCCGCTCGTCGCCACAGGGGCAGCCTATGCGGCCGCCGTTGAAATGCGACCGTGGGTAACTTCGTTGTCCACAGCCCCTACCGCTCGATATCTCCCTGCCTTACGCTCCCATCGTGCCAGTGATTGCTGGCGCGGTTTCGAGCGTTGCGGGAGGCGGCGGCATGGCTGGGCTGACGCGTGAGCACGTACGGGTGGCGGTGATCGGATCCGGGTTCGGCGGGCTGGGGGCGGCCGTCCGGCTGCGCCGCGCGGGCATCACCGACTTCGTGATCCTGGAGCGGGCGGACGCCGTCGGCGGGACCTGGCGCGACAACAGCTATCCGGGCTGTGCCTGTGACGTCCCGTCCCATCTGTACTCCTTCTCCTTCGCGCCCAACCCGGACTGGCCGCGCAACTTCTCCGGGCAGCCGCATATCCGCGCCTATCTGGAGCGCGTCACCGACACCTTCGGACTGCGCCCGCATCTGCGCTTCGGCGCCGAGGTGCGGTCCCTGCGCTGGGACACCGCCGCGCTGCACTGGGAGGTCGAGACCGTCCGCGGCACCCTGACCGCCGATGTGGTGGTCAGCGCCACCGGACCGCTGTCCGATCCCCAGATCCCGGACATCCCCGGCCTCGACGGCTTCCCCGGCAAGGTCTTCCACTCCGCCCGCTGGGACCACGGCTTCTCGCTGCGCGGCAAGCGGGTCGCGATGATCGGCACCGGTGCCTCGGCCATCCAGATCGTCCCCGCCATCCAGGAGGAGGTGGGCAGGCTCACCCTCTTCCAGCGCACCCCGCCCTGGGTGCTGCCCCGGATGGACCGCCGGATCAGCGGAGTCGAGCGCTGGCTGCACGGCAGGGTCCCGGCCACCCGGGCACTGCGCCGCGGAGTGCTGTGGGGGCTGCGTGAGCTCCAGGTCGGCGCGTTCACCAAGCGGCCGAACGAGCTCGGGCTGATCGAGCGGATGGCCGGCGCGCATATGAGGCGCGCGGTCAAGGACCCGCGGCTGCGGACCGTGCTGACCCCCGACTACCGCATCGGCTGCAAGCGCATCCTGCTCTCCAACGAGTACTACCCGGCGCTGACCCGGCCGCATGTGGATGTGGTCGCCTCCGGGCTGAGGGAGGTGCGCGGCTCCACCCTGGTGGCCGCCGACGGCACCGAGACCGAGGCCGACGCGATCATCTTCGGCACCGGCTTCCACGTCACCGACGTGCCCATCGCCCAGCGGGTGACCGGAGCGGGCGGCACCACGCTCGCGGAGGAGTGGAAGGGCGGGATGGAGGCGCTGCGCGGCAGCACCTCCGCCGGGTTCCCCAACTTCCTGACCATCATCGGGCCCAACACCGGGCTCGGGAACAGCTCGATGATCCTGATGATCGAGGCCCAGCTGAACTACATGGCCGACTTCATAAGGCAATTGGACGTCCTGGGCGGGAAGGTCGCGCTGGACGCCAAGCCGGCCGCGGTGCGTGCCTACAACGACATGGTCCAGCGGCGGATGGAGCGCACCGTCTGGAACTCCGGCGGCTGTGACAGCTGGTATCTGGACAATGGGCGCAACACCACCCTGTGGCCCGGCACCACCAGCGAGTTCAAGAAGGTCACCCGCCGGGTGGACCTCTCCGAGTACACGGTGGTGCGGCCGCCCGCCGTGCCCGCCAAGGCCACCGTCTCCACCGCCGACGCGGGGCGGGGAGCGCGGTGAGGCGGTCCGCGGCCCTCGTCACGGGCCCGTACGCCCCGCCCGTCCCCGCCCGTGAGCTGACCGTGGTCTCGGCGGACGGCAGCCGTCTCCACGCCGAGGTGCACGGTCCACAGGACGCCCCAGCCGTGGTCCTCGCCCATGGCTGGACCTGCTCCACCGCCTTCTGGGCGCCGGTGCTGCACCAACTCACCGCCGACCACCGGGTGATCGTGTACGACCAGCGCGGCCACGGCCGCAGCCCCGCCCCGGGCCCCGGCGGCTACAGCCACCGTGCGCTCGCCGACGACCTGGTGGCCGTGCTCGACCAGGCGCTGCCGCCGGGCCGCCGTGCCGTGGTGGTGGGGCATTCGCTGGGCGGGATGACGCTGATGGCCGCCGCCGGACGTCCTCAACTGCACGAGCGCGCCGCCGCGCTGCTGCTGTGCAGCACCGGGGCCGCGCGGCTGGTGGAGCGGGCGCGGGTGGTGCCGCTGCGCGCCGGGCGGCTGCGCACCCGGGTGCAGCGTGCGGTGCTGGGCTCGCGTGCCCCGCTCGGCCCGGTCACCCCGCTCGGCAAGCGGGTGCTGCGGTACGTGACCATGGGGCGCGGCGCGGAGCCCGCGATGGTGGAGGCGTGCGCCCGGATCGTGCACGCCTGTCCCCGCACTGTGCGCGCCGAATGGGCCCATGTGCTCGCCGAGCTGGACCTCGACGCGCGGATCGCCGGGCTCACCATGCCCACGGCCGTGATCGTCGGCACCGCCGACCGGCTCACCCCGCCCGAGCACGCCCATGCGCTGGTCGCCGGGCTGCCGCGGTGCGTGGGCCTCACCGAGCTGCCGGGGCTCGGCCATATGACCCCGGTCGAGGACCCGGCGGCGGTCAGCGGTGTGATCCGCGGCCTTGTGGCCGCCCATGGACAGCCGGTTGAACCGGCTGCGGAAGCAGTCACCGACGCGGAGGAGCAGACGACATGAGTGCGCGCAGGAGCCTGGACGGCAAGGTCGCGGTGGTGACGGGTGCGGCGCGGGGCGTCGGTGAACTGCTCGCCCGCAAGCTGTCCGCACGCGGTGCCCGGGTGGCGCTGGTGGGGCTGGAGCCGGATGAGCTGAAGGCGGTGTCGGAGCGGCTGATGACCGAGTCCGAGCACTGGTGCGCCGATGTCACCGACGCGGAGGCGATGGCACAGGTCGCGCGGGAGGTCGTGGAACGCTTCGGCTCCGTGGACATCGTGTGCGCCAATGCCGGGGTGGCGCAGGGCGGTCCGTTCCTGGACACGGACGAGGCGTCCTGGCGGCGGGTGGTCGAGGTCAATCTGCTGGGCAGCGCCACCACCGCGCGCGCCTTCCTGCCCGCCCTGATCGCCAGCCGTGGCTATCTGCTCCAGATCGCCTCGCTCGCCGCGATCACCCCGGCGCCGATGATGACGGCGTACTGCGCGTCCAAGTCGGGCGTCGAGGCGTTCGCCCACTGTCTGCGGGCCGAGGTCGCCCACCACGGAGTGCGGGTCGGCGTCGGCTATCTCAGCTGGACCGACACCGATATGGTGCGCGGCGCCGACCAGGACGAGGTGATGCGGGAGCTGCGGCAGCGGCTGCCCTGGCCCGCGAACCGCACCTATCCGCTGGGCCCGGCCGTGGACCGGCTGGTGGCCGGGATCGAGCGCCGCTCGGCGCATGTGTACGCGCAGTGGTGGCTGCGCGGGACGCAGTCGGTGCGCGGCTATCTGCCCGCGATCATCGGGATGGTGGGCGCACGCGAGATGCGCCGGGCCGCACCGCGGCTCGCGGCCACCCGGGCGGAGCGCGGCGGTCTGGTGGGGCAGGGCGGCGCGGCCGATGAACAGGCCCGTACGGCAGCCACTCAGAGTCACCAGTAACGCTCTGTGCTCGCGCTGACCTGGGCTTTCCCGGTGAACTAGGGACCGAAATGCGGAGTGTGTCGCTGCGTGTAACTCTTGTCGGGCCCGACCCCCTTTCACCCGATGAGGAGTGACACTCATGGGCACGATGGACGAGTTCAACGAGAAGGCTCAGCAGGGCAAGCGCCAGGCGCAGGGCGAGCGCGGCCGCCAGCAGCAGCGCGGCCAGAAGGCCGATGAGCGCATGGAGTCCGGTGAGCGCATGGAAGAACGTGCCCGTAAGGACATGGGTGCCACCCCGCAGGACCGGCCGCGCAGCCGGCCCCAGGACCGTGAGCGGCCCCAGGATCGCGAGCGGCCGCAGGACCGTGAGCGGCCGCAGGACCGTGAACGGGCCCAGCGCACCGGCCAGGAGCAGCGCCGTCAGCAGGGCGAGGGCCGGGGCAAGGAGACGCGCGAGCAGGAGCCCTTCGAGGAGATGTGATCTCCCGCGGCTGACGCCGGGTGCCGCCCGGCGTCAGCCGCGGGGGGTCCGGGGACGGGGGCGGGGCCCACCGGGGGGGCCCCCGGGC
>NZ_JANCLX010000009.1:10242-58763 GCF_024295805.1 Streptomyces cucumeris | reverse complement strand
GCTGCGGGGGTGGGGCGCCCGCGCCCCGCCGCGAGGGTCGGGCCACGGGGCGCGCTCCAACAGGGGCGCGCCCCTTCGCCGTACCCGGAGCCGGGCTCAGTTCCCGGTACCCGGAGCCGGGCTCAGTTCCCGGTACCCGGAGCCGGGCTCAGTTCCCGGTACCCGGAGCCGGGCTCAGTTCCCGTTGCGCGGCGGGAGTTCGGGGCGCCGCAGATCCGGGACGTCCGCATAGCCGGGCGGGCTCGCCGCCGGATGGCGCTCCAGCAGTTCCAGCGCCGTACGGACCGCCACCCCGAGCTGCGGATGGCGCCCCTCGGCCCAGTCCACCGGGGAGCGCGGCGCCTCGATGTCCGGCTCCACCCCGTGGTTCTCCACGCCCCAGCCGTAGGCGTCGAACCAGGCGGCGTTCATCGGCACGGTGATCGCCGTACCGTCGCCCAGCAGATGACGGCCGGTCATCCCGACCACCCCGCCCCAGGTACGCAGCCCCACCACCGGGCCGATGCCCTGCACCTTGATCGCCGCGGCGATCATGTCCCCGTCGGAGGAGGTCATCTCGTCGGCGACGGCGACGACCGGCCCGCGCGGCGCGTTGCTGGTGTACGACACGGGCTGGGCGTTGCGAGTGAGGTCCCAGCCCATCACCGTGCGGGTGAGCTTCTCGACCACCAGCTCGCTGATGTTGCCGCCCGCGTTGCCCCGGACATCCACGATCAGGGCGGGCAGCGACATCTCCCGGCGGACATCCCGGTTGAACTGGGCCCAGCCGGAACCGCCCATATCGGGGATGTGCAGATAGCCGCACCGTCCGTCGCTCAACTCCCGCACCACCGCGCGGCGTTTGGCCACCCAGTCCTGGTAGCGCAGCGGCCGGTCGTCGATCAGCGGGACCACGGCGACCCGGCGCGGCGGCCCGTCCCCTTCGGACGGGGCGAAGGTGAGCTCCACCGTGGTGCCGCCCGCGGCGGTCAGCAGCGGAGAGGGCCCGGACAGCGGGTCCACCGGGCGCCCGTCGACATGGGTGAGGGTGGCGCCCTCCCGGATGCCCGCTCCCGCCAGCGGCGATCGCGCCCGGGAGTCGGAGGACTCCCCGGGCAGGATGCGGGAGACGATCCAGGCGCCCTCCTTGGTGCGGGCGAGGTTGGCGCCCAGCAGCCCGATGGGGCGCTGGTAGTGGGCCGGGCCCTCGTTGCGGCGCGCGGAGCTGACATAGGCGTGGGAGGTGCCCAGTTCGCCCATCACCTCGCGCAGCAGATCGGCGAACTCGTCGGGTGAGGCGACCCGTTCGACCAGCGGCCGGTACTGGTCGAGCACCCCGCCCCAGTCGATCCCGCACATATCCGGTTCCCAGAAGTAGGCCCCGGTGATCCGGCCCGCTTCCTCATAGGCCTGCCGCCACTCGGCGGCCGGATCGACGGTGTGCTGGATCCGGCGCATGTCGATGTGGACGGTGGAGTCCCCGTCGCCGGACTCGGTGGCGGGCACCGCCCGCAGATCACCCTCGTCGTTGACCACCAGCCGGGAGCCGTCGCCGCTGACCGCGAACCAGTCCAGTTCGGCGCTGAGTTCACTGCGCTTGGCCTTCGCCAGGTCGAAGTGTTCCAGGGTGGGGCGGGCGGAGGTGTCGGCCGGATTGGCGAAGGTCTCGCCGAGCGCGCCGGAGATCGGCCAGCGCAGCCACACCAGTCCGCCGCCGCTGACCGGATAGAGCGAGGAGTACTTGGAGGCGGGCACCGGGAAGACGGTGACCCGGCTCGGCAGCCCTTCCACCTCGACGGTGACGGTGCCGTCGCCCTCGGCCGCGCCGTCGTCCGGGTCCAGCCCGCCCGCCGCCGGCCGCCCCTCGGGGGACAACGCGAAGGGGGAGGGGGTCGCGGAGGACAGCGGCACCAGATAGGGGCGGCAGCCCAGGGGGAAGGAGAGATCGCCGGTGTGCACGTCGTAGACGGGGTCGAAACCGCGCCAGGAGAGGAAGGCGAGATAGCGGCCATCGCTGGTGAAGACCGGCTCCTCGTCCTCGAACCGGCCGTTGGTCACGTCCACCGTCGTCCGGTCCGACAGCCGGGCGATCTTGATAGAGCGCAGGGAACGCCCGATACCCGGGTGGGACCAGGCCAGCCAGGCGGAGTCGGGGGAGAAGGCGAGATCGCCCACCGGGCCGTTGAGCGACCGCACCAGCTCGGTGACCTCGCCGTTCCCATCGGGGGAGGTGTCCACCAGCAGCAGCCGCCCGTCATGGGAGGCCACCGCCAGCAGATCCCCGTCCGGGGCGGGCTCCACCTCGTGCACCCGGCCCAGCTCCCCGGCGGCCAGCCGCCGGGATTCGCCCGCCTCGGTGGCCCGCGGCAGGTAGCCGATCTCGATCGCGTCCTCGCCCTCGGCGTCCGTCACATACGCCACCCGGCCCGTGGCGCCCAGGACCGAGGGGAGCCGGACCCGGACCCCGGGGGTGTCGGAGAGGGTGCGGGCGGGGCCGTCGCGGTGCGTCAGCCAGTACAGACTGCCGCGTACGCACACCGCGCTGGCCCGGCCGGTGGTGTCCACCGCCAGTGAGTCGACGTGCGAGGCGGCCGGGATCTGGTAGGGCCGCCGTCCGGTGCGCGGTCCGCCCAGCCGTACGGCCAGCCGGCGCGGTACGGACTCCGGGGCGAGGTCGTCCACCAGCCACAGGTCGCCCGCGCACTGGTAGACCACGCGGGAGCCGTCGGTCGAGGCGTGCCGGGCGTAGAAGTCCGCGTGGTCGGTGTGGCGGCGCAGATCGGAGCCGTCCGGCAGACAGGAGTAGAGGTTGCCGATGCCCTCGTGGTCGGAGAGGAAGGCGATCCGGTCGCCGACGAACATCACCGAGTCCAGATGGCCGCCGATGTCGGGCAGCAGCCGGGTGCCGTGCAGCCACAGCCGTCCGGTGGCCCCACCCCGGTAGCGCTTCCAGGAGGCGGGTTCATGCGGCGGTTTGCCGGTGAGCAGCAGGGTGCGGTGCTCACCGTCCTGGTCGGCCACGGCGATGTCGGACACCGGCCCCCAGGGCAGCCGTCCCCCGGGGCCGCCGTCGGTGGCCAGGCCGTAGGCCCAGGAGAAGTGGGAGAAGGGCTGGCCGTGGGAGGAGACGGCGAGGATCTGGGAGCGGCCGTCGGCGTCCGGGGGCGTCCAGCCGCAGACCCGGGCATCCGTACTGCCCCAGTAGGTCAGCCGGCGGGTCGGCCCGCCGTCCACCGGGACGAGATGGATCTCGGGATCCAGGCTGCGCCAGGTGGTGAAGGCGATCTGGGAGCCGTCCGGGGAGAAGCGGGGATGGCCCACCCGGGTACGGTCCGCGGTCAGCCGCCAGGCACGGCCCGGGGCCTGCCCCGGGGCGGCCAGCGGCGCCACCCACAGATCGTCTTCGGCGGAGAAGCAGATCAACTCGCCGTGGAGATGCGGGAATCGCAGATAGGCGGAGTCATGATCGCTGCCAGGGCGCGGTGGTTCGCGGTGTGCGTCGCTCACTCCACCCATGTTTTCGGGCCAGGCGACCGGGAGCAACTCGGTTCTGTGACGGACACCACCAGCGAAACGGCTCGGTTTCGCTAGTGAGGGGCTTATGCTGGTCGAGTACGAAACCGTTTCGTTCGGAGGGAGGCGCCCCATGCAGGCGACGGACCAGCAGACAGAAGACCGGCCCACCGCCCGGGTGCGCCGCAGTCGGTTGTCCCCCGAGCGTGAGCGCGAGCTCTGCGAAGCCGTGGTCGACATGCTCCAGGAGGTCGGGTATGACGCCCTGACGATGGACGCCGTCGCGGCCCGCACCCACTCCAGCAAGGCCACGCTCTACCGCCAGTGGAAGAGCAAGCCGCAGCTGGTCGCCACCGCCCTGCGATGTACCAAGCCGATTCTGCTCGAGGACATCGACACCGGATCGCTGCGCGGCGACCTCCATGAGATCGTCAGGTGCTCCGAGCCCTCCCGGGAGCGGGACGCGGCGCTGATGAGGGGGCTCGCCCAGGCCGTTCATGAGCATGAGGACCTCCAGGAAGCCCTGCGCGAGTTGTTGGTCTACCCCGAGATCGAGGCGCTCAACGCCCTGCTGGCACGTGCCGTCGACCGGGGGGAGATCGCCCCTGGAACGCCCGCCCTGCGCTATGTCGGGCACATCGTGTGCGGCGCCTATGTCGCCCGCCCGTTCATCGAGGGGAAAGAGCCTGATCTCGAGTACCTCGAGGACTTCATCGATGCCGTGATCCTCCCCGCCCTCGGCGTCTGACCTCCCCGCACTCCCCGCACTCCCCGATTTCCCCACACAACCACATAGTCGCCAGTCGGCGCGCCGCTCTCGTCGCCGGCCGGTCATCCCCGCCTGTTCGTGCCATCTATTCGACGGGAGCACTCCTTCTCGTGGCCACGTTCCTCTATAAACTCGGCCGTTTCGCCTTCCGGCGCCGCGGTCTCGTCTCCCTGATATGGGTGGCGCTGCTGGTGGTCGCCGGTGCCGGCGCCGCCACCGCCTCTCCGCCCGCCAATGAGAACTTCTCCGTCCCGGGTACGGAGGCGCAGAAGGCGTTCGACCTGCTGGAGCAGCGCTTCCCGGGCAGCAGCGCCGATGGCGCCACCGCCCGCGTGGTCTTCCGTGCTCCCGACGGCGAGAAGATGACGGACCCGGCGAACAAGCAGGCCGTCAAGAAGGTCATCGGCGAGCTCAAGTCCAGCTCCGACCAGGTCGCTTCGGTCGCCGACCCCTATGTCTCGAAGGGGGTCAGCAAGGACGGCTCCACGGCGTACATCCTGACCACCTACAAGGTCAACTCCATGGAGCTGGAGGACAAGACACGGGACGCGCTGGAGGACACGGGTGAACACGCCCGTGACTCCGGGATGACCGTGGAGATCGGCGGTGACGCGCTCCAGGAGATGCCCGAGACCGGTGCCACCGAGGTGATCGGTATCGCGGTCTCCGCCGTGGTCCTCGCCATCACCTTCGGCTCGCTGATCGCGGCCGGAATGCCGCTGCTGACCGCGCTGATCGGTGTGGGTATCGGTATCTCGTCGATCACCGCGCTGGCCTCCACCCTGGGTCTGTCCAGCACCACCTCCACGCTGGCGATGATGATCGGCCTCGCGGTCGGTATCGACTACGCGCTGTTCATCGTCTCCCGCTACCGGGCGGAGCTGGCCGAGGGACGGGACCACGAGGAAGCCGCCGGACGGGCCGTGGGCACCGCGGGCTCCGCGGTGGTCTTCGCCGGCCTCACGGTGGTCATCGCCCTGGTCGGCCTCGCCGTGGTCAACATCCCGATGCTGTCCAAGATGGGCTTCGCCGCCGCGGGCACCGTGGTGATCGCCGTCCTGATCGCGATCAGCCTCATCCCGGCGCTGCTCGGTTTCGCCGGCAAGCGGATCGTCAGCCGCAAGGCCCGCAAGGCGGCCGAGGCGGGCGCCGACACGGGCGAGAAGAAGGAGAACGCGGGTACCCGCTGGGCCCGGTTCGTGCTGCGCCGCCCGGTGATGGTGCTGGTGGTGGCCGTCCTCGGCCTGGGTGTCGCTGCCGCCCCGGTGGCGAGCCTGGAGCTCGGACTGCCCGACGACGGCTCGCAGCCGACCAGCACCACCAAGCGCAAGGCGTACGACATGGTGTCCGAGGGCTTCGGCCCCGGGTTCAACGGTCCGTTGATGATCACCGTCGACACCAAGAACAGCGACGATCCCAAGGGCGCCGCCAACCAGGTCCGCAAGACCATCAAGGGCATCGACGGCGTCGCCGGGGTCAGCCCGGCCAGCTTCAACAAGGCCGGTGACACCGCCATGCTGTCGGTGGTGGCCAAGTACAAGCCCAGCAGCATCGACACCGAGCATGTGGTCGCCGACATCCGCGACACGGCGGATTCGATCAAGTCCGACACCGGCGCCGACATGCTGGTCACCGGGCAGACCGCGATGAACATCGATATCTCGAAGAAGCTCAACGATGCACTGGTGCCGTATCTGGCACTGGTGGTGGGTCTGGCCTTCCTCCTGCTGATGGTCGTCTTCCGGTCCATCCTGGTCCCGCTCAAGGCGGCGCTCGGCTTCCTGCTCTCCGTGGTCGCGGCGCTGGGCGCGGTCGTGGCGGTCTTCCAGTGGGGCTGGCTGGCGGGTCTGCTCAATGTGGAGGAGACCGGCCCGATCATGAGCATGATGCCGATCTTCATGATCGGTGTGGTGTTCGGTCTCGCGATGGACTACGAGGTCTTCCTCGTGACCCGGATGCGCGAGGCGTTCGTCCACGGCGAGCGTCCCGGCCAGGCCATCGTCACCGGCTTCCGGCACGGTGCCCGGGTGGTCACCGCTGCCGCGGTCATCATGATCAGCGTCTTCTCCGGGTTCATCGGCTCCACCGACTCGATGGTGAAGATGATCGGCTTTGGTCTCGCCATCGCGGTCCTCTTCGACGCGTTCATCGTCCGCATGGCCATCGTTCCGGCGGTGCTCGCCCTGCTCGGCAAGTCCGCGTGGTGGCTGCCGCGCTGGCTGGACAAGGCGCTGCCGAACGTGGACGTGGAGGGGGAGCAGCTCCAGAAGCAGCTCGCCACCGGCACCGCGTCACCGGAGAAGGACACGGAGCTGACCCGCGTCTGATCCATGCCTGATCCACGGGTGTCCAGGGGGCGCCCACGGCGCCGATGGCGGCCTTCCCACAAACGGAAGGTCGCCATCGGCGTTTTTTGCGATCTCTCCGCTCTTGCGAAGCATTCGCAGGCAGGCGCTACCATCGAGCCGAAACTCGCAGCTCAGGAGCGGAGCCCCGGATGCATGTCCCCGACGGATTCATCAACGCCCCGGTGTCGGCGGCGACCGGTGTGGTCGCTGCTGCCGCCGTCGCGGTCAGTCTCCGCGGTGCCCGCCGGGAGCTGCTGGACACGGCGGGCGGGCCCGCCGGCGACGCCGGTACGGGCGGCGGGGAGCGCACCGCGCCCCTGGCGGGTCTGGTCGCCGCCTTCATCTTCGCCGTGCAGATGCTGAACTTCCCGGTGGCCGCCGGGACCAGCGGACATCTGCTGGGCGGGGCGCTGGCGGCGATACTCGTCGGCCCCTACACGGGGGTGCTCTGTGTCTCCGTGGTGCTGCTGATGCAGGGCGTGCTGTTCGCCGACGGCGGCCTCACCGCGCTCGGTGTGAACATCACGGACATGGCGGTGGTCACCACGGTCGTGGCCTACGCGATCTTCCGCGGGCTGCTGAAGCTGGCCCCGGGCCGCCGCCGCACCGTCACGGTCGCCTCCTTCGTGGCGGCGCTGGTCTCCGTCCCGGCCGCGGCGGCCGCGTTCACCGGGCTCTACGCGCTGGGCGGCACCACCGACGTCCCCATCGGCAAGGTCTTCACGGCCATGTTCGGGGTGCATGTACTGATCGGCATCGGCGAGGCGGCGATCACCGCCCTGACCGTCGGCGCGGTCATGGCCGTCCGCCCGGATCTGGTCCACGGCGCCCGCGGAGTGGCCGCCCGCCCCCTGGAGCTGCGCAACACCGGTCCGGTGGCCACCCCCGGCGCGCCCGCCGCGGCCCCCGCCGCCGCGCGGTCGGCCGATGAGCCCGGGGCCACGGCGGCGCCGGAGCCCGCGGCCCCCGCCGCCGCGGCCCCGGCCCCGACCGCCGCCCCGCGCAGCTCCGCGCGCCGGGTCTGGCTGGCCGGTCTGGCCGCCGCCCTGCTCTGCGCGGGTGTGGTCAGCTTCTACGCCTCCGCCAGCCCGGACGGGCTGGAGAAGGTCGCCGCCGACAAGGGCATCGACAAGAAGACCGAGGACCACGCCACCAAGGACTCCCCGCTCGCCGACTACGGCGTGAAGGACATCACCGACACCCGGCTGTCCGGCGGTCTCGCCGGGGTCATCGGCGTCGGCGCCACCCTCGCCGTGGGGACCGGGGTCTTCGTGGTGGTGCGCAGGCGCAGGTCGGCGGCCGAGCCCGCCGAGACGTCCTGACATGGGCGCGGGCCACGCCCACCAGCTCTACCGGGAGGGCCGCTCTCCCGTGCACACACTGCCCCCGCACTGCAAGATCGCCGCGGTGTTCTGCTTCGTCGTGGTGGTCGTCTCCACTCCGCGCGAGGCGGTCTGGGCCTTCGGGGCGTACGCGCTGCTGCTGGCCGGAGTGGCGGCGGTGGCCCGGATTCCCGCGGGCTTCCTGCTGCGGCGGCTGCTGATCGAGATCCCGTTCGTGGCCTTCGCCCTGCTGATGCCGTTCGTCGCGGAGGGCGAGCGGACCACGGTGCTGGGGATGTCGCTCAGCCAGTCCGGGCTGTGGAGCGCCTGGAACATCCTGGCCAAGGGCACCCTGGGTGTCGCCGCCTCGGTGCTGCTGGCATCCACCACCGAACTGCGTTCGCTGCTGCTCGGGCTCCAGCGGCTGCGGATGCCCCCGCTGATGGTGCAGATCGCCTCGTTCATGATCCGCTACGGGGACGTGATCACCGACGAGATGCGCCGGATGCGGATCGCCCGCCGCTCGCGCGGTTTCGAGGCGCGGGGGATCCAGCACTGGGGGGTGCTCGCGAAATCGGCCGGTGCGCTGTTCATCCGCTCCTACGAGCGGGGCGAGCGGGTCCATCTGGCGATGGTCAGCCGCGGTTACACGGGCACCATGCCGGTGATCGACGAGGTGACCGCGTCCCGGACCCAGTGGACGTACGCCGCCGCACTCCCGCTGACCGCGCTGGCGGTCTGCCTGACCGGATGGATGCTCACGTGACCGCAGCCGAGACCCCGAAGACACCGGCCACCGGGCCCGAGGCGCCGCCCTCGCTCCAGGTGTCCGGTCTCGCCTACGCCTATCCCGACGGTCACCAGGCCCTCTTCGGGGTGGACCTCACCGTCGCCCGCGGGGAGCGGGTGGCCCTGCTCGGTCCCAACGGGGCGGGCAAGACCACCCTGGTGCTGCACCTCAACGGGATCCTCGGCGCGGGCGCGGGGACGGTCACCGTCGCCGGACTGCCGGTGGCCAAGCGGAACCTGCCGGAGATCCGCCGCCGGGTGGGGATCGTCTTCCAGGACCCCGACGACCAGTTGTTCATGCCGACCGTCCGGGAGGACGTGGCGTTCGGCCCGGCCGCGGCCGGGCTGCGCGGCGCGGAGCTGGAGGAGCGGGTACGCACCGCGCTGGAGCGGGTCGGGATGGCGGACTTCGCCGACCGGCCGCCGCATCACCTCTCCTTCGGCCAGCGGCGGCGGGTGGCCGTCGCCACGGTGCTCGCGATGGAGCCGGAGATCCTGGTCCTGGACGAGCCGTCGTCCAACCTCGACCCGGCCTCGCGCCGTGAACTGGCCGACATCCTGCGCTCGCTGGACGTCACGGTGCTGATGGTCACCCACGATCTGCCGTACGCGCTGGAGCTGTGCCCGCGCTCCGTGGTGCTCTCCGGCGGGGTGATCACCGCCGACGGCACCACCCAGCGGCTGCTGTGCGACGAGGAGCTGATGCGCGCCCACCGGCTGGAGCTGCCGTTCGGCTTCGACCCCGGCTCGGTGACGGTCCCCGGCGCGTGAGCGGATCCGGCGGGTGAGCGGATCCTGCCGTGGACCCGGCCGGAGGTGGCCGAGGAAGGGGGCCCGGTCCGGACCTGCGCCGGGGTCCGTTGCACCATAAGGGGGGCACAGCGGAAGACACAGCGCACTCGGTCGGGTCGGCAGGGCAGGAGTCGGATCAGTGGTGGACGTCCAGGGCACGGTGGCCGACGGTTTCGAACCGGTCCGGGACGCTTTCGCCGAGAACTTCGCCCGCCGCGGTGAGCGCGGCGCGGCCGTGGTTCTCTACCGCGAGGGCGAGAAGGTCGTCGACCTGTGGGGCGGTGTCCGGTACGCGGACGACCCGGCCGACGGCACCGCGGAGCCGTGGACCCGGCACACCGCGCAGGTCGTCCGGTCCGTCACCAAGGGCGTCGCCGCCGCGGTGCCGCTGCTGCTCCACCAGCGCGGCCAGCTCGACCTGGACGGCCGGGTCGGCACCTACTGGCCGGAGTTCAAGACGAACGGCAAGGAGCGGGTGCTCGTACGGCATCTGCTCGGCCACCGCACCGGGATACCGGTGCTCGACACCCCGCTGACCCCGGACGAGGCGGTGGACGGGACATCCGGTCCGCGGGCCGTCGCCGCCCAGCGTCCCGTGTGGGAACCCGGAACCGACCACGGCTACCACGCCCAGACCTATAGCTGGCTGATGAGCGAGCTGGTGCGCCGGGTGACCGGACGGACCATCGGACGCTGGATCGCCGAGGAGATCAGCGGTCCGCTCGGCCTCGACCTGTGGCTCGGGCTCCCCGCGGAGCAGCGCGCACGCGTCGGCCGGATCGCGTCCGTCGAGGCGCCCGCGGGCCCCGCCGCCCAGGGGCTGCGGCTGCGCCCCAAGCGGTCGGTCACCGAGGCGTACCAGGACCCGGAGTCGCTGACGCGGCGGGCGTTCGCCGCGATCACCCCGCTGCCGGACGAGAACGACCCGGCGTATCTCGCCGCTGAACTGCCCGCCTCGGGCGGGGTGGCCACCGCCGACGCGCTGGCCCGCTTCTACGCGGCGCTGATCGGGCCGCTGCCCTCGGCCCGCACCGCCCGCGCGGGGGGACGGCTCTTCGCCCCGGCGACCCTGACCCTGGCCCGTACCGAGGAGTCGGCGGGGCCGGACCGGGTGCTGGTGGTCGGTACCCGCTTCGGGCTCGGCTACATGCTGCACGGACCGGCGTCCCCGCTGCTCGGGCCCGGCTCCTTCGGCCACCCGGGCCGCGGTGGCTCGCTCGCCTTCGCCGACCCCGGGGCCCGGATCGGCTTCGGCTATGTCACCAACGGGATGCAGCGCGGGGTCACCGCGGATCCGCGGGCGCAGGCGCTGGTACGCGCGGTGCGGACGTCCCTGGCGGCCCGGGAGGAGTAGCGCACCGCCCCGGCGTGAACTCCCTTCGTTCGCACGCCCCTTGAATGCCTCCATGCGCCCTCCGGTATCCGCGCCGGTCACCTGATCAAGGGCCAAGGGTCCCTATTGCGCCTTCCCCGGTCTGCCCAGACTGGGAGGTCTTCCGGCAGGGCCATGCCCCTGGCATGAGAACGGACGCCATGGGCAATGGCGCCGCCCTGCCGGAGGTCGGGGGACGACGGGGGAACCAGGTGGAGCGTACGGAGACGGCCGACGGCCGTGCGCGGACGAGCGGCGCGCGCTCCACCACCCCCCGCGGCACGGCGGACTTCCGCCCGCGCACCGTGCCGATCCCTGTCCCGCGCGGCGCGGGCACGGAACACGGCACACCGACGTGCCGGAACAGGGGGGGATCGGCATGAGGGACGGCACTGCGGAGCACGGTGGCGGACCGCCGCTCCAGGTGGCGGTGGTCGAGGACCACGAGATGACCCGGCGGGGCCTGGTCGCCGCGCTCGACGCGGACCCACGGCTGACGGTGGTGAGCGACGTTCCCTCGGTGGAGCGGCTGACCGTCAGCGGCGCTGAGTACGACGTCTGCGTGGCCGATCTGCGGGGCGTCGGCACCGCCGAGCGGTTCACCGAACTGGTGCGGCGCTCGGACGTGGTGGTGTGCACCGCCTCCGAGCAGTGGCGGCAGCGGGTCGCGCCGTGGGTGTGCGGGGCGCGCGCGGTGTTCGGCAAGACGGTCAGCGCGGTCGTGCTGGCCAACGCCGTATGGGACGCCCGCCACCATCCGCACTGGCTCAAACCGCATCTGGCCTCCGCGCTGGAGGCGGCCGTGCGCGAGTGCGGCCTCACCGTGGAGCCCTATCTCGCCGATGTGCTGGCGCGCACCGCCCGCGGCGGGCGGGTGGCCTGGATCCTGGACGAACTGGACGTCACCGAGGAGTGCTACCGCGAGGACCTCCATCTGCTGCGCACCCGCTGCGCCGCGGCCGGGCTCGGCCGGATCACCCTGCCGGACGTACCGGACCCGGCGGCACCCGGCCACCCGGCCACGGCCCATGAGCCGGTGGTGTTCTCGAGCTGGGCGGCCGGGCTGAGCGACGGAATGGTCCGGGCGCTGGAGTGGTACGCGGACGGCTACTCCTACGAGGAGACCGCCGCCCAGCTCGATGTGAAGGTCTCGACCGTCCGCACCCAGATCGAACGGGCCATGACGGTCTGCGGCATCCGCTCCAAGCCCGCCGACGTCCGCATGATGTTCGCGATGTACGTGTGCTCCCGGCACAGCAAGCCGGATCTGCTGCTGCGCAGGCTCAGCGCACTGGGCGCCCACCCGCCGCGGCGCGGCGTCTAGGAGGCCGTTGTCGGATTCTGTCGTCACGGGAGACGACACCGGCGGCCGGAATTCCCCGCACCGGCGTGGGACGCGGAGCGACACCCCCGGCGCGGAGGATCGGAAGCGGGCCCCCGAGGGGAGAGCGGGGGCCCGCCATCCGAGAAACGGAGAAGCCATGTCCGAACACCGCGCAGCGCGGGACGGAGCGACGTCCGACCGTCTGCTGGGCACCGCCGACACCATGCTCCGCCGGATCGAATCCCTCATCAACTGGGGCGACCGCATCAGCGAGGCCAGGGACGAACTCAACGCCAAGCGTCCGCCGCTGCGTGATGTCCTCGGCTACGCCGATGTGGTCGACTTCCTGGTCACCAACCATTCCCAGGCGCCCGGCGCGACGGCCGGCGCGGTCCTCCGCCGCCGCACGGGCCATGAATTCCTCGTACAGACCTTCTTCCTGGACGAGGACGGCACCCCGCTGGGCGACGGCCATGGCGAGAGCGACGGCCACCGCGAGGACCGGCGGAACCGCGAGCACCGCGAGCCCCGGCAGGGCCGGGTCCGCGACGGCGGTGGCGACGGCGGGACCGGCACGCCCGCCCCGGTCTGGATCTGCCGGGCCCGGAGGCTGGACGACGAACTGTCCGACGCCTTCGGGGACACCGATCTCATCGTCTTCGGAGAGGCTGCACCGTCATGCTGAGTCTGCTGGCCATGGTCCTCGTCGCGCTCGGCGGCCTGGGCGCCGTCGCGGTGGTCTACGTCGTCATGGTGACCATCGAATTCCTCACCGACTGGTTCCGCGCCCGCGGCGAGCGGCTCCAGACCGACCCCGACCTGCGTGCCATCACCGTCGCCGAGGACATCCGCAACGGCAACGTCACCTATATCCAGGGCCTGTTCGACACCTCCCTGGAGAAGTTCGTCGACAGCCGCCGGGTCGAGGGCAAACAGGCCGACGAGCGGGTACGCAGCGCCCACGCCGCCCACCAGGTCGCCGTATGGGGATGACCCGCCGAGCCGCCATCCGCGCAGCCACCCAGAGAGGAGGAGAGAGCTCCGTGAAGAGCCATGGACGGACCGGGGACCGCGCCACCGCGGCCGCCGGACACCCCGGGGCCCACACGGCGGGGGCCGTCCGTCACTCCTTCGCCGTCAGCGGTATCCCCCGGAGCGCCGACGCCGTCGAGGCGGGGCTGCTGCGCACCCGGCTGATCGCCGCCGCCAAGGCGTTCAGCGTCAGCCACGGGCCGCGTCCGCTCACCGTGACCCTCACCAACCGCCCCTGGCCGGCGGACGAGCGGATACCGGACGGGGCGGACCCGGCGCCCGCGCCGGACGAACCGTCGACGGCCGAACGGGCCCGGTGGTTCACCGCCACCGCCCCGCTGTACACCTTCGACCGCCTGGTGCTGCCCGAGGGGACCCTGGAGCACCTGTTGCGCGCGGTGCACACCGTGGAGCGGCGCGGGGTGCTGTTCGACGACTGGGGGCTGCGGAGCATCCAGCCGCACCCCAGCTCGGCGGTGAACCTCGAAGGCGGGCCCGGCACCGGCAAGACCCTCGCCGCGCATGCCATCGCCGACCGGCTGGGCCGCCCCGTGATCGTGGCCCGGGGCTCGCAGTTGGAGAGCAAGTTCCACGGGGAGGGCCCGAAGAACCTCGCGGCGCTCTTCCACGCCGCCCGTGAGCAGGGCGCGGTGCTCTTCCTCGACGAGGCGGACTCACTGATGTCCGCGCGGTTCGAGACCACGAGCCATGGCTCGGAGGCCGCGGTGAACGCCATGCGGAGCGAGATGCTCACCGCGCTGGACAGCCATGAGGGGCTGGTGGTGTTCGCCACCAACCTGGTGACCGCGTATGACACCGCGTTCGACAGCAGGGTGTGGCACGTCCGGTTCCCCAGCCCGGACCGGGCGGCCCGCACCCAGATCTGGCGGCGCCACCTCCCCGAGGCCCTGCCCCGGGACGACACCGTCTCACCCGAGGCCCTGGCCGAGGTCGACGACGTCACCGGGCGGGACATCTGCCGCGCGGTGATCGACGCGGCGGCCGAGGTGCTGCGCACCGGGCGGAACCGGGTCGGGCAGCGGGATCTGCTCGACGCGGTGGAGCGCATCAAGGCGGGACGGCCCCGCCGCGGTGAACCCGCCGCCCCGCCCACCCCGGTACCCGCGCCACCCGGCGTCGCCGAAGCCGTCGCGAACGCAGTGCCGTCACCCCGCGAGGGGTGACCCGCCCCAGCCGCCCCCGCCCGGCCGTGCCCCCGGGCGGGGGCCCTTCCGCGTACGGCGTCAGCCCTTGACCCCCAGGGTCGCCATGTCATAGCCGCCGGAGTACGCGTCGCTGGTGTGCACATTGGTGAGCCGGGTGCTGCGCCAGCTGTAGCCCCGCTGGAAGAGGAGCGGTACGTAGGCGGCGTCGTCGACCAGGGCTTTGTCGATCGCCGCGTAGTGCTCCGCGGCCTTCTTGACGCTCAGGCCGCCGGTCGCGGCGTCGAAGCGCTCGTTGATCGCGGTGTTGTCGACCAGGGCGGAGTTGTAGTTGCCCGTGGGTTCGATGAAACGGCCGTCGGCCAAGGGCCGGAGGAAGCCCTGAGCGGTCGGGACGTCCGCGCCCCACGTCGTGAGGATGATGCCGTAGCCCTTCTTCTTCACGGTGCTGGGCGAGCCCGTGGCGGTGAGCATCTCACCAAAGGGGATCTCCTCGATCCTGACGGTGATCCCGGCCTGCTTCAGGGACTCCTGAACCACCTCGGCGGCATCACGCTCGGGCGTGCGGTCGTTCCGGACCGCGAGGGTGGTCGAGAAGCCCTTCGTGTGGCCGCATTTCTTCAACTCGTCCTTGGCCGCGGAGGCATCGACCTCCGCCGGTGCGCCGTTCGTGGAACCCCCGAGGGACGGGGGAAGCAGGGTCGCGGCGAGGTCGCCCCCCGCGCCGGCGCCGCCGAAGGCGGTTTGCACGGATTTCCGGTCCACGGCGAGCCGGACCGCCCTGCGGCAGTGGACGTTGTCCATGGGGGTGACGGACCGGGGGAGGGCCAGAAAGCGGGTGAGTCCGGTCCGGGGATTGTCGAGCTGCTCCCTGAGTTTGCCCCGTGCCATGGCCTGGATCCGGGGTCCGTCTTGCAGGGCGGCGGGAGTGAGCTCCAGGTCGTATCTGCCGCTGAAGAGGCCATTGCTCCGGCTTCCCGGGTTCTCGTCGACATCGAGGCGGATCGTCTCCGGCAGGGCGGTGCGGATCAGATCCGATTTCCTGTCCCACTCGTCGTTCCGCTTCAGCTTCAGGGGTCCGCTCGTCCTGGGGGAGACGAACTTGTACGGGCCGGAGGAGAGAGGACGCTCGCCGTACTTCTTCTTCGTGTCCGCGGACTTGGGCACCGGCGAGGCCGCGGGCATCGCAAGCAACTGCTCGAAGTCCGCGTCCGGCTTGGGGAGACGGAAGACGATGGTGCTGTCGCCATGCGTCTCGATGGCCTTGAGCCCTCCCGTGTCCTTGTACGGTCCCCGGTAGGTGTGCTCGGGGTCGAGCGCTCGCTGGAGCTGGTCCGGGCCGCCGGGCAGGACATCGGTCGCCCAGCCGCGCTCGATCCCGTACTTGATGTCCTGCGCGGTGACCGGTTTGCCGTTCTCCCAGGTGACGCCCTCGCGCAGGGTGTACGTGTAGGTCCGCCCGCCGTCCGTCACCCGGGCCGTGTCCTTCGCGAGGTCCGCCACCAGCGTGGTGCTCTTGTCCCCGGGGGCGGTGGACCAGGTGACCAGTTGGCGGGTGAAGTAGCGGGCGAAGTTCCATCCGCCGGAGGAGTACATCCGCTGGGGGTCCCAGGAGTCCTCCCATGCGGCGACGAACCGCAGCTCACCGTCGCGGTCTGTCGAAGGGTTCACGATGCCCTTGGTCGCGGCGTTGTAGCCGGTGGTGACCACGGCGTCCTTCGGCCGTCCGTCCGCCGCCGACGGTTTCCCGTCCCCGTCGTCCGCCAGCCAGCCGCGCGCCAGCGGAATGCCCGCGGCCAGCAGCGCGACGCTCACCGCCCCCACCACCGCGGCGCGGATCCGGCGGCGGCGCGGATCTCCGGTGGCGGGTGCCGGGGGCCGGGTGGGCCGGGGCGGCACGACCGTATGCGGCGGGGGCGGCGGTCCGAAACCCGGCGGGACCCAGGCCGCGTTACGGACCAGGGCGAGCCGTCCGGCGCTGTTGCGGGCGCGCTTCTGCGGCAGCGGCCGCCCCTTGGCCCGCAGCGCCGCGTGCACCCGGGCGTAGACGGTGTCCAGGTCGAGTAACTCCGGCCCGTCCGGCACCCCGTCGCGCAGCACCCGGAGCACCTCACCGGTGAACGCGGTGTGGGGTTCACCGGGCGGGGCGAGCGCGTAGCTGGTGTCGGGCACGGCGGCCAGCAGATAGGTGCCCTCGGTCTCCGCCCGGTCGACGACCGAGTCCGCGCTCGCCATGAAGCCCAGCGCGCGCCCGCTGAAGCAGCAGTCCAGCAGCATCACCTGACGGTCGGCCCGCCCGTCCAGCACCACATCGCGCAGGGCGCCGTACGGCAGACCGGTGTAGGACCGCTGTGGCATCGAGCGGGTCAGTCCGAGGTACAGCTCACCGCGGCGCGGTTCGACCAGACCGTGTCCGGCGAAGTACACCAGCAGGGTGTCGGTGGCCTCCTCGGCGGCGGTGCGGACCGCCTCCAGGACGTCGACCGCGGCCACCGGGTCCTCGATCACCGTGCAGTGCTCCCGGGCGAGGCCCCAGGAGCGTGCGGAACACAGCGCGTCGGCCAGCGCCCCCAGATTGGCGGACACCGCCGGGATGGATTCCAGATGGACGTAGTCACCGGTGCCGATGAGCACCGCCCGCGAGGCCGCGGGGTCGGGCAGGGCCGTCACGCCTACCGCCCCTCGCCGCCGCCGCTCTCCGGGTCCGCTCCCGGTTCCGGTTCCGGTCCGGCGTCCGGTCGCTCCAGCGCCGCGATCAGCCGCCGGAGCTCCTCCTCGTCGCCGTTCTCGATCGAGACCGAGAGATCGCCGCGCCGGACCACGATCCGCCGCGCCTGGGGACGGGTCTGCCGCCAGGTGCTCAGGGCCAGCGCGAAGGACGCCGCGCTCCACGCGTTGTCGGTGATGAGCTGGAGCACCTCGGCGACCGCTCCCATATGCCCCGGCGCGGGCACCGGCTGGACCAGCTCCACCCGGGCGCCGCGGCGTGTCGCGGGATCCCGCCCGAGCCAGTCGTACAGCGAACGCAGCTCCCGCTCATCGCCGTTCACGTCCACGTCGATCCGCACCGGGCCCCCTCGAGTGACGACGGTGTCCTCATTCTGCCCCACCGGGGGGCCGTCATGAGGGGTCAACCGGCGTGCAGCATCAGGCCGATGCCCGCCACCATCAGACCGGCCGCGGCGATCCTCGGGGCGCCGAACCGCTCCTTGAAGAAGAGCGCGCCGATCGCCGCGCCCACGATGATCGACGACTCGCGGAGCGCCGCGATCGGGGCCAGCGGCGCCCGTGTCTGCGCCCACAGCACCAGGCCGTACGCGAAGACCGACAGCACCCCGCCGAGCAGTCCGCGCAGCGCGACCGGGCGGAGCTGCCCGATCAGCGCGCGGCGGCGGACCGCCAGGGCGTACACCGGGACGGCGAAGCCCTCCAGGATCATCAGCCAGGCGATATAACCCATCGAGCTGCCGGAGGCGCGCACGCCGAGGCCGTCGATGACCGTGTACGCGGCGATGGACAGACCGGTGGCGACCGCCGCGGTGAGCGCCAGCCAGGGCCGTCCGCCGCTCGCCGTGGCGCCGTTCGCCGTGGCGTCGGCGTCGGCAGCGGCCCGGCGGCCGCCGCGGACGCCCCACAGCGCCACGCCCAGCAGTCCCGCCGAGGCCAGCGCGATCCCCGTCGCCTGCCAGGCGTCCGGGGTCTCGCCGACGAAGACCGCGGCCAGCACGGTGACCACCAGGGGCGCGGTGCCGCGCGCGATGGGATACATCTGGCCGAAGTCACCGAGGTGGAACGACCGCATCAGCAGGACGTAGTAGATGACGTGCACCACCGCGGAGGCCAGCAGATACGGCCAGGCGGCGGCGTCCGGCACCGGGGTGAAGGCGGCCATCGCCAGGCCGCACACCGCCCCGCCACCGCCGACCAGGGTGAAGGCGAGAAGCTGGTCGCGTATGCCGTGCGCGATGGCGTTCCAACTGGCGTGGGTGATGGCCGCGATGAGCACCGCGACCGCGACGAGCGGGGTCACGCGGTGCGCTCGCGCACGTCCGCCACGGTGGCTCCGGCGTGGGTGACCAACTCCGCCGGGGGCAGCGGGAACACGGTGTGCGGGGTGCCCGCGGCGGCCCACACCACCGGGTGGCCGAGCAGTCCGCGGTCGGCCAGCACCCGGGTGCGCACCCGGTGGCCGAAGGGCGGCACCCCGCCGATGGCGTAGCCCGTGGTCTCCCGGACCACCGACGGATCGGCGCGCCGGACGGATCCGGCGCCGAGCTCCTCGCGCACCCGCTCGACGTCGACCCGTGAGGCGCCGTCCACGAGCACCAGCACCGGTGCGCCGTCGGCTTCGAAGACCAGGGACTTCACGATCTGGCTGAGTTCGCACCCGAGCGCCGCGGCGGCCTGGGCCGCGGTGCGGACGGCGTCGGGGAAGGCGCGCACCTCCACCTCCAGGCCGAGTTCGCGCAGGGCGTCGGCGAACCGTGGATGAGCTACGGAATCCGGAATGGCCATGGCCTCGACGCTATCGGGGCGCCACTGAGCCACGCGAGGGCATTTTCCCGGTACCGGAATGCGGTCCGGACCCGCCGGGTTACCGGTTTCACGCGCCTGGAGGCGGCTCGTCCGTACGCCGCGCACCACCGGGACGTCAGCAATGTCACAAGGCTAGAAAAGGCTGTATCACGCTGAAAGACCCATAACGCCATGAAGAGGAGATATGCGGATGTCGCTGGGTATTGCCCTGCCTGCCGGTGACGACCACCCCGGCAATCTGGTGACCGAGCTGCTCGATCAGGTCCAGGAAGCCGCCGCGGCCGGGATCGGCGCGGTGTGGTTCGCCCAGCGCCAGGACGTCGACGCGATGACGCTGGCCGCGCTCGCCGGTCAGGCCGTTCCCGGGATCCGGACCGGCACCGGTGTGGTGCCGGTCTACCCCCGGCATCCGATCACCCTCGCCGCGCAGGCGCGCACCGCCCAGGCGGCCTCCGCCGGACGGTTCCGGCTCGGGCTGGGGCTCTCCAGCAAGAGCTTCGTGGAGGAGAGCTTCGGGGTCCCCTTCGACCGGCCCATCCGGCACCTGCGCGAATACCTCACGGTGCTGGGCGGTCTGCTGCGCGAGGGCGCGGCCGACTTCGCCGGCGAGACCCTGCGCGCCCGCACCGTCTTCGGCCCGGTCTCGGTGGCGGGCGCGGAGGCGCCCCCGGTCCTGGTCGCCGCGATGGGCCCGCAGGCGCTGCGCGCCACCGGGGAACTGGCCGACGGTACGGTGCCCTTCCTCGCCGCGCCCCGGGCGCTGGCCGACTACGTCGTGCCCACCATCGGCGCCGCGGCACAGGCGGCCGGTCGGCCCGCCCCGCGGGTGGTCGCCATGGTCCCCGCGCTGGTCACGGCGGATACGGACGCGGTACGGCAGCGGGCCCGCGAACAGTTCGCCTTCTACGAGGGCATCCCGTCCTACCGCGCGATCCTGGACCGCGCGGGGGTGGAACGGGCCGGGGACGTCATGGCGATCGGCGACGAGGAGACCGTGGCGGCCGAGCTCCGCCGCCATATCGAGGCGGGCGCCACCGAGCTGATCGCCTCCCAGACCGGTATGGGCACCGCGGAGGACCGGCGACGCACCTGGCGGCTGCTGGGCGAACTGTCCGCCGGGAGCAGCTAGGGCGTGTCCTGCCGGTCTTCGTGGGCCCGCGACGCCCGCCACCGTGCCTCGCCGGGCTGATCCACGAAGACCGACAGGACAGGACCTGGACCCCTGGCCCCCGAACAGGCCCCGGCCAGGAGCGCACCGGCGTTCAAGACGGGGCCCGGACCCGTCGCGGAGGATCGGTGCATGGACCTCGCACCCGTCAATCTCACCGAGGCGCTGGCCTCCTTCGACGACGTCTACAGCCCCCGCGTGGTGGGCCGGATGAACGACTACGACATCCGGATCGCCCACACCCGGGGCGAACACATCTGGCACGTGCACGACGACACCGACGAGTTCTTCCTCGTCCTCGACGGCCGCTTCGACATCGCGCTGAGGGACGCCGACGGCACCGAGACCACCGTCGTCCTGCGGCGCGGTGACACGTTCACCGTCCCCCGGGGCACCGAGCACAAGCCGTCCTCACCCGGGGCCTCGATCCTCATGGTCGAGCCCTCCGGGACCTGGACGACCGGGGACCGCCACGAGGGCGAGATCCCGGCCCATGTGGACAGCACCACGGGCCACCCGCTCAGCTGACCGGCAGCCCAAAAGGGCCGGGCGGACGCGGAGTTCCCGCGCCCGCCCGGCCCCTTCGCCTATCCGGGCTCGCCGTCAGCCCGCGCGCAGCACCGAGGCCACGATCGGGCCCGCGGTGTCACCGCCGTGGCCGCCCTCGGGGACCACACCGGCCGCGGCCAGGTCGCCGCGGTAGGCGGTGAACCAGCCGTTGGGCTGCTTCTGGCCGTCGACCTCGGCCGAACCGGTCTTGGCGCCGAAGTCGCCGCTCATCCCGGACATGGCCTCCGCGGCGGTGCCGGAGGTGGCGGTCAGATGCATCAGCTTGCGCAACTGCTCACGGGTGCCCGGCTTCATGGTGCGCGGGGCCTTGGCCAGCGTCCGGTCGTCCAGCGACGGCGCGACCAGGTACGGCTGGCGGAAGACACCGGTGGAGGCGGTGGCCGAGACCGACGCCATGTTGAGCGGGTTCATCCGCACCCCACCCTGGCCGATCAGCGAGGCGGCCTTGGAGGCCGCGGACTGCACCGGCACTGCGCCGTCGAAGGAGGGCACGCCCGTCTGCCAGTTGAGGCCGATACCGAAGACATCCCGGGCCTCCTTGGTGAGGTCGTCGTCCTTCAGCTTCGCGGCCTGGCTGATGAAGGCGGTGTTGCAGGAGCGGGCGAAGCTCTGCTCGAAGGTGCCGCCCTTGATCTCGAACTTGTCGTCGTTCTGGAACTTCCAGCCGCCGTACGAGGAGTACTTGGGGCACGGGTGCGCCTTGCCGTACGCGGCCAGACCCTTGTCGATCAGGGTGGCCGAGGTGATGACCTTCATCGTGGAGCCGGGTGCGTAGGAGCCCTGGAGGGCCGCGTTGAAGCCGTTCGCGGGGGAGTTGGCCACCGCCAGTATCTCCCCGGTGCTGGGCTTCACGGCGACCACCGACGCCTTGGCGCGCTTGCTCACCGCCCGCTCGGCGGTGCGCTGGAGCCCCGCGTCGATCGTGGTGCGCAGGGTGCCGGGGGTGCCCTTGGAGAGCACCTTCAGTGTCTCGTCGGGGGACTTGGACCCCTTGGCGCGGGCGATCCAGGTCTCGACCCCGGCCGTGCCGCCCGCCTTCTTGCCGTAGCGCTCGCGCAGTCCGGCGAGGACGGTCTTCAGCGTCGGGTGGTCCTCGGCGCTCAGCTCCGCGCCATCGCGGTCCACGGCCTTGATCGGCGGGGCGTCGGCCTCACCGGTCCTCAGGGTGTCACCGGTGCGCAGCTTGGGGTGCACCACCGACGGCTTCCAGTCGACGACGGCCTTGCCCGAGCCGGTGTCACGGGTGACCGTGAGCGATGAGGCGTAGGTCAGTGGGACCTGCCGGCCGCCGTAGGAGATCCGGGCGTTCACCGAGAACGGCACGGTCCGGCCGCTCGGCTTCCCCGGCTTCAGCGCCACCTTGTCGACATGGGCCTTCTTCCGGTACCCGGTGAGCGCCGTGGTGGCCGCCTCGGTGTCATCGGTGAGCTCCGCGGCCTTCGCCGCCGACCCGGACGACCACGTCGCGAGGAACTCCTTGGCGGTTGTCCTGACCTCGGCCGCGCTGGGCGGGCCGGTCTTCGCGCCCTTCAGGGAGTTGTTGCCTCCCCCGGCGTCCGCGCCGTTCTTCCCTCCCGACGCATCGTCCTGACCCCCGCCGCAACCGGCCGTACCGATCATGGCGGCGAACAGCGCACCGGCGATCGCGGCTCTCGCGCCACTCCGCATTGCAGACCCCCACAGTCCTCGAATTCCCCCACCAGTCCGATGGAGGCCGCGGTGGAGGCACTCTACCGGCATCCCCGACGGGCTCCGCCGCCACCGCCGGAGCCCCTGTCCGGGGGCCCGGAGGCCCGGCGGACAGCGGGTTCCGGGGCTCGGTTCAGATCCAGGAGTCCAGCCACATCCGCGCCCGCCAGGCGTCGATCGGAAGGGTCTGGCCGGTGTAGAGCGGGAAGAAGTAGATGAAGTTCCAGATGATGAGCAGGATCAGCGCTCCGGAGCCGACGGTGCCCACCACCCGCCGGGTCTCCGAGGCCCCCGGCGGCCCCAGCATCGCGCCGATCATCATCGCCACCGCCAGACACAGGAACGGCACGAAGACCACGGCGTAGAAGGAGAAGATCGTGCGGTCCAGGTAGAGGAACCACGGCAGATAGCCCGCCGCCACCCCGCACAGGATCGCGCCCGCCCGCCAGTCACGCCGCAGCGCCCAGCGGTACAGCAGGTACACCAGCGCGAAGCAGGCCGCCCACCACAGCAGCGGGGTGCCGATGGCCAGGACCTCGCGGGCGCACTTCTCGGCGGTGCCGGAGGGACAGCCCGCCTCGCCCGGTTTGGGCGACTCGTAGAAGTAGGAGACCGGACGCCCCTGGACCAGCCAGCTCCAGGGCTGGGACCGGTAGACGTGCCATGAGTCCAGGTCCACGTGGAACTGGTAGACCTCGCTCTCGTAGTGCCACAGGCTGCGCAGCGGGTTGAGCAGCCAGGAGAACGCCCCGCCGCTGCTGTAGCCGCCGTCGGTCTCGGCCCAGTGGCGGAAGTAGCCGCTGTCCTGCCAGCCGGTGCGCTTGGTGTACGAGCCGGCGGTCGCGAACCAGCCGGACCAGGAGACGATGTAGGTGATCAGCGCGACCGGCACCGTGGACAGGAACGCCCAGCCCAGATCGCGCCGGAGCACCGCCCGGTAGGGGCTGCTGACCCCCGCCAGACGGCGTGCGCCCACGTCCCACAGGACGGTCATCAGCCCGAAGGCGGCCAGTACATAGAGCCCGCTCCACTTGGTGCCGATGGCCAGGCCCACCATCACCGCGGCTGCGATCCGCCAGGGCCGCGGGCCCAGCTTCAGGCTCCAGGCGACCGCCGGGTCCGGCCGGGCCGTACCGTCCTCACCGGTCGGCAGTGCCGCGGCGAGCCGGGCCCGCGCATGGTCCCGGTCCACCAGCAGACAGCCGAAGGCGGCCAGCACGAAGAACATCAGCACCAGGTCGAGCAGGGCGGTGCGGCTCATCACGTAGTGCAGTCCGTCCACCGCGAGCAGCGCGCCCGCCAGACAGCCGAGGAACGTCGAGCGGAACAGCCGCCGTCCGATCCGGCACAGCATCAGCACCGACAGCGTGCCGAGCAGCGCGACCATGAACCGCCAGCCGTACGGGTTCAGCCCGAAGATCTGCTCGCCGATGCCGATGACCCACTTGCCGACCGGCGGGTGGACCACATACGCGGCGGCGTCGCTGAGCGGGATGTGCTGCGGGGTGCCGAGGATCTGCTCGTTGGCGTTCTTCGGCCAGGTGCCCTCGTAGCCGAACTCCCAGAGCGACCAGGCGTCCTTGGCGTAGTACGTCTCGTCGAATATGACGTTGTCCGGGCTGCCCAGCCGCCAGAAGCGGACCAGCCCGGCGCAGAGCGCGACGAGCAGCGGTCCGGCCCAGCCCGACCAGCGGGCGATCCGGGCCGCCGCGGTGGGGGTCGCGCCGAGCGTCTCCCACAGCCGGGCGCCCTGCTGCGGGTACGGCGGGACCAGCCGCTCGCGTACATCGGACCGGGGCCGGCCCGCGTAGCCGAAGCGGCGCAGTCGGCGCTGCCAGGCCGGGGCGTGCTGGCCGGCGGCGTGGCCCGGCTGCGCGTGGGTCGCGGTGTCACTGCTCACCGGGCCATCGTAAGGAAGCGGACTGTGACTGGCGTCCACTTGCGGTGGGCCGGGCTGTCGTCCCCGTCACGGCGGCGCGGCGCGGCTGCGAGGATGGTGGGCGTGACTGGAACGCTCGTACTGGCAGGGACCCCCATCGGCGACACCGCGGACGCGCCGCCGCGGCTGGCGGCCGAGCTCGCCGCGGCCGATGTGGTGGCCGCCGAGGACACCCGGCGGCTGCGCCGGCTCACCCAGGCGCTGGAGGTCACGCCCGGCGGCCGGGTGGTGTCCTACTTCGAGGGCAATGAGTCGGCCCGTACGCCCGAGCTGGTCGAGGCGCTCACGGGCGGCGCCCGGGTGCTGCTGGTCACCGACGCCGGGATGCCCTCGGTCTCCGACCCCGGCTACCGGCTGGTCGCCGCCGCCGTGGAGCACGGCATCAAGGTCACCGCGGTGCCCGGGCCGTCCGCGGTGCTCACCGCGCTGGCGCTCTCCGGGCTGCCGGTGGACCGCTTCTGCTTCGAGGGCTTCCTGCCGCGCAAGGCGGGGGAGCGGCTGGGGCGGCTGCGCGAGGTCGAGGCCGAGCGCCGCACGCTGGTGTACTTCGAGGCCCCGCACCGGCTGGACGACACCCTGGCCGCCATGGCCGAGGTGTTCGGCGCCGACCGGCGCGCCGCGGTCTGCCGGGAGCTGACCAAGACCTATGAGGAGGTCCGGCGCGGCCCGCTCGGGGAGCTGGCCGCCTGGGCGGCCGAAGGGGTGCGCGGCGAGATCACCGTGGTGGTGGAAGGGGCCGCCGCACCCGGGCCGGAGGACGCCGGTCCCGAGGAGCTGGCCCGGCGGGTCGCGGTGCGCGAGGAGGCGGGGGAGCGCCGCAAGGAGGCCATCGCGGCGGTCGCCCAGGCGGCGGGTGTGCCCAAACGGGAGGTCTTCGACGCCGTCGTGGCGGCAAAGAACGCGGCAGGAAACGGGCCACGCGAAGGTAAAGGGCGGTAGCGGAAGGCAAAGGCGGGGTCAGTCGCCGGGGCCTTTCGCAAAGGCGGTCACCAAAACTGCCTCAAACTCGGGGAAGAGCTGCTGCGGTATCGCGCGGAAAGGCGTCCACTGGTGGGGACGGCGCGGGCGGGGCCATCCCGGATCCCTTGTCCCGCGCGACAAGAGGAGCTGCCATGAGCGATATAGCGGGAACCCCGAGCGGTGTCCGGCCGACGGCCCGCCTCCCTCTCGGCCCGGCGGTCGGCGAAGTGGCCCACGAGGCGTATGCCTTCGCCTGTATGAAGTGCGGGCACGGCTGGGAGCGGTCGTACGACATCGAGCACCATGTGGACGGTGAGGGCCGCGCCTTCGTCGTGTACTTCACGGACGGGACGCGCGTCCGGTCCCCGCTCACGAGCCCCGACTGCATCAACTGCGGTGGCCATCTGGTGCGCATCATGCGGGCGGGCCAGGTCGCGTCGGCGCTGGAGGGCGCACGGCGCGGGCGGCGCCGCACCGTCTCGGGGGCGTCGGCGGCGCAGGCCGGTGACCTGGCGGGGGAGACGGCGAGGGACGAGGACGGCGCCAAGCGCCGCAGGCATCACTGGCACCTCTCGGATCTGCTGCACCCGTTTCAGCACCACCGCACCTGAGAACCGGACCGTCTGGCACCGATGAGCCCGATACGGAACACCTGAGCGGCCGGACGCGATTCACCGCGCATTCACCGGCATTCATAGAATCGCCGTCATGGCGAAAACAGGACCGGCACCCGGCGGCAACGAGAAGGCGAACGGAGCGCGAAAGGAAAAGGACGCGCCCCCGCCGCTGCCCGAACCGCTGCGGGTGCCGGTGGCCGACTCCCACACCCATCTGGACATGCAGACCGGCACGGTCGAGGAGGCGCTCGCCAAGGCGGCGTCCGTCGGGGTGACCACCGTCGTCCAGGTGGGCTGTGATGTCGCCGGGTCCCGCTGGGCGGCGGAGACCGCCGCCGCCCACGAGAGCGTGTGGGCGACCGTCGCCCTGCACCCCAACGAGGCGCCCCGGATCGTGCTGGGCGACCCCGACGGCTGGTCCCGCCAGGGCGCGCGGCAGCCCGGCGGCCAGGCGGCGCTGGACGCCGCCCTCGCCGAGATAGATGAGCTGGCCGCGCTGGACCAGGTGCGCGGGGTCGGCGAGACCGGTCTGGACTACTTCCGCACCGGCCCCGAGGGCATGGCCGCCCAGGAGTACTCCTTCCGCCGCCACATCGGCATCGCCAAGGACCACGGCAAGGCGCTGGTCATCCATGACCGCGACGCCCATGACGACGTGTTGCGGATCCTGGCGGAGGAGGGTACGCCCGAGACCGTCGTCTTCCACTGCTACTCGGGTGACGCCGCCATGGCCGAGGTGTGCGCCGAACGGGGCTATTACCTGTCCTTCGCGGGGAACATGACGTTCAAGAACGCCCAGCCGCTCCGCGACGCCCTCGCCGTCGCGCCCCTCGACCGGGTCCTGGTCGAGACGGATGCGCCCTTCCTGACCCCCGCCCCGTACCGCGGACGGCCCAACGCTCCGTATTTGATTCCGATCACTCTGCGGGCCATGGCCGAGGTCAAGGGAGTCCCCGAGGACGAGCTCGCGGCCGCCGTAGCAGCGAATACGGCCCGCGCCTTCGGTTACTGACCGCGGACGCCAGGCTCACATCATCACGACACAGCGTGATGATGTGGCTTTGGAGAGTGACGATCACCCGCTACAGTCCCGGACCCATACGCCCCATCCCCGGACGTGTGGAGTGTGGTCGTGAGCCGAACGCAGGACAGCCACCCCGTCCCGGGCGGTCGCGCCGTCGCGCGCCGTGCCGCCCGGCGCAAACGCACAGCCGCCCGGACCGATCCCATGCGACGGCTGCTGCCCCAGGCACTCGTCGTCGCCGCTCTCGCCGGAGGCACCTCCGCCTTCGTCGCCCATGACAAGGCGGTGCACCTCACCGTGGACGGTGAGCGGCGCACCCTGCACACCTTCGCCGATGACGTCGGCGAACTGCTGGCCGAGGAGAAGGTGCGGGTGGGCCGCCACGACATCGTGGCCCCCGCCCCCGGCCAGAGCCTCAAGGACGGTGACGAGGTGGCCGTGCGCTACGGCCGCCCGGTCGCCCTGACCCTCGATGGCCGGCGCCGCGAGGTGTGGACCACCGCCGGTACCGTCGACGGCGCGCTGAACCAGCTCGGGGTGCGCGCCGACGGCGCCTTCCTCTCCGCCTCGCGCTCCGCCGGGATCTCCCGGCGCGGACTGGCCCTGGACGTCCGCACCGAGCGCACCGTCACCTTCACGGCCGACGGACGCGAGCACACCGTGCGCACCAACGTCGCGACGGTGGGCGAGGCGCTCGACGACGCCGGGATCACCCTGCGCCGCCACGACACCACCTCGGCGCCCGAGGGCAGCTTCCCGCGCGACGGCCAGACCGTGAAGGTGACGCGGATCACCCGAGACAAGGAGGTCCGTCGCAAGCCGCTGGCCTTCACCACCGTCCGGCGCGCGGACCCGACGGTGCCCAGGGGCACCGAGATCGTCGAACGCCAGGGACGGCCGGGCTCGGTGCGCACCACCTACCGGGTGCGCACCGTCGACGGTGTCCGCGAGCGGCCGCACAAGCTGAGCTCGGAGGTGGTCAAGGAGCCGGTGCCCAAGGTCGTGCGGGTGGGCACCCAGGCGGCCCCGCCCCCGGCGACACCCCCCGGCGGTGGCGCCGGCGGTGGTGGCGGTGGTGGCGGCGGTGGCGGCAACGGGCTCAACTGGGACGCGGTGGCGCGCTGCGAGTCCGGCGGCCGGGCCGACGCGGTGGACCCCAGCGGCCGCTACGGCGGGCTCTACCAGATGGACCGGCAGACCTGGCGCTCCGTCGGCGGCAGCGGCAATCCACAGGACGCGCCCGCCTCCGAGCAGACCCAGCGGGCCAAGAAGCTGTATGTGCAGCGCGGTGCCAGCCCCTGGCCGAACTGCGGCAGCAACCTGCGCCGGTGAGCCACCCGGGGGCACCCCGCCCACCCGGGGTGCCCCCGGCTCCTCCCGCCGGAGCCCGAGCCCGGACCGGGCCACCGCAAAGTCGGCCTAGACTTCCCCGGTGAGCTCCACCGACCCCGATGTCCTGCTCGGCCCCGCCGACGTCCGCGCGCTCGCGGCCCGGCTCGGCGTACGCCCCACCAAGCAGCGCGGCCAGAACTTCGTCATCGACGCCAACACCGTCCGCCGGATCGTGCGCACCGCCGGTGTCCGGCCCGACGACGTGGTCGTCGAGATCGGCCCCGGACTGGGCTCGCTGACCCTCGCCCTGCTGGAGGCCGCCGACAGGGTCACCGCCGTGGAGATCGACGACGTACTGGCCGCGGCCCTGCCCGCCACCGTCGAGGCCCGGCTGCCCGGCCGTGCCGACCGGTTCGAGCTGGTGCACCAGGATGCCCTGCGGGTCACCGAGCTCCCCGGGCCCGCCCCGACCGCGCTGGTCGCCAACCTCCCGTACAACGTCGCCGTGCCGGTGCTGCTCCATATGCTCGCCGGTTTCCCGAGCATCGAGCGGACGCTCGTCATGGTGCAGTCCGAGGTCGCCGACCGGCTCGCCGCGGCCCCGGGGTCCAAGGTCTACGGCGTGCCCTCGGTGAAGGCCGCCTGGTACGCCCGGGTCAAGCGCGCGGGCGCGATCGGGCGCAATGTGTTCTGGCCCGCGCCCAACGTGGACTCCGGGCTGGTCTCCCTGGAGCGGCGTTCCGAACCGCTCCGCACCACCGCCTCCCGGGAACAGGTCTTCGCCGTCGTGGACGCCGCCTTCGCACAGCGCCGCAAGACGCTGCGGGCGGCGCTCGCGGGCTGGGCCGGTTCGGCCGCCGCGGCCGAGGCCGCGCTCACGGCCGCCGGGATATCGCCCCAGGCCCGCGGGGAGGCGCTCACCGTGGAGGACTTCGCGGCCATCGCCGAGCACGGACCGGCCGCCGGCTGAGCCGTCCCCGCGCCGGACCCCGGCGAGGGCCGTTCCGCGGGCGCGGGACAATGGCCACCGGTACCACCGCAGCACACCGCACCGCAGCGCCCCGAGGAGTCCCGCACCCGTGATCCGCCCCGTGACCGCCCGCGTCCCCGCGAAGGTCAACGTCCAGCTCGCGGTCGGCGGCCTGCGCCCCGACGGCTTCCACGACCTGGCCAATGTCTTCCTCGCGGTGGGCCTCTACGACGAGGTCACCGCCACCCCCGCGGACACGCTGCGGATCACCGTCGCGGGCTCGGACGCCCACCAGGTGCCCCAGGACCACGACAACCTGGCCGCCCGCGCGGCGCTCGCCCTCGCCGCGCGGCACGGCGTCGACCCCGCCGTCCACCTCCACATCGCCAAGGACATCCCGGTCGCCGGGGGCATGGCGGGCGGCAGCGCGGACGCGGCCGGGGCGCTGGTCGCGTGTGACGCGCTGTGGGGCACCGGCGCCACCCGTGAGGAGCTGCTGGAGATCTGCGCCGAGCTGGGCAGCGACGTCCCGTTCAGCCTGGTCGGCGGCGCCGCGCTGGGCCGGGGCCGGGGTGAGCTGCTCGAACCCCTGGAGACCGGCGCGGCCTTCCACTGGGTGTTCGCGGTCGCCGACGGCGGTCTGTCCACCCCCGCCGTCTACCGCGAGTGCGACCGGCTCCGCGAGGCGTCCGGCACCGGCGCCACCGTCGCGGACATCCCCGACCCCGAGCCCTCTCCGGCGCTGCTGGAGGCCCTGCGCACCGGGGACCCGGCGGCGCTCGCCGCCGCGGTCACCAATGACCTCCAGCCCGCCGCCCTGTCCCTGCGCCCCACGCTCGCCGGGACGCTGTGCGCCGGGGCGGACGCCGGAGCGCTCGCCTCGCTGGTCTCCGGCTCCGGCCCGACCTGCGCCTTCCTGGCCAAGGACGCCGAGGCCGCCCAGGCCGTGGCCGCCGCGCTGGCCGCCTCCGGCACCTGCCGCGCGGTGCGGACGGCCTCCGGCCCGGCGCCCGGTGCGACGGTGCTGACCGGCTGAGCGGGCGGTCGTCCGCGGCGACTAGGCTGGGACGTCGATCGATCCGCGTACAGGAGTGTGATGGCCACCAATCTGGTCAACGTCGAAGCCGTCGGCAAGGTGTACGGCACCCGTGCACTGCTCGACGGGATCTCCCTCGGAGTCAACGAGGGCGACCGGATCGGCGTCGTCGGCCGCAACGGCGACGGCAAGACCACTCTCATCCGGATCCTCGCCAAGCTGGAGTCCGCCGACACCGGCCGGGTCACCCACTCCGGGGGCCTGCGGCTGGGGGTGCTCACCCAGCACGACTCGCTCGACCCCGCGGCCACCGTCCGCCACGAGGTGATCGGCGATCTCGCCGATCACGAGTGGGCGGGCGACGCCCGGATCCGGGACGTGCTCACCGGGCTCTTCGGCGGGCTGGACCTGCCCGCCTTCCCGCAGGGGCTCGACACCGTCATCGGTCCGCTCTCCGGCGGTGAGCGCCGCAGGATCGCGCTGGCCAAACTCCTCATCGCCGAACAGGACCTGATCGTCCTGGACGAGCCCACCAACCACCTCGACGTCGAGGGCATCTCCTGGCTGGCCGCCCATCTGCGGGCGCGCCGCTCGGCGTTGGTGGTCGTCACCCACGACCGCTGGTTCCTCGACCAGGTCTGCACCCGGATGTGGGACGTCCAGCGCGGAGTGGTCCACGAGTACGAGGGCGGCTACAGCGACTACGTCTTCGCCCGGGCCGAGCGGGAGCGCATCGCCGCGACCGAGGAGGCCAAGCGGCAGAACCTGATGCGCAAGGAGCTGGCCTGGCTGCGCCGCGGCGCCCCGGCCCGCACCAGCAAACCGCGCTTCCGGATCGAGGCGGCCAACGCGCTGATCGCCGACGTACCGCCGCCGCGCGACAGCGCCGAGCTGATGAAGTTCGCCAACTCCCGCCTCGGCAAGAGCGTCTTCGAGCTGGAGAACGTGACCGTCACCGCCGGGCCCAAGGTGCTGCTGCGCCATCTCACCTGGCAGTTGGGGCCGGGGGACCGGATCGGTCTGGTGGGCGTGAACGGCGCGGGCAAGACCTCGCTGCTGCGTGCCCTGGCCGAGGCGGCGCGTACCGAGGGTGAGTCCCAGCCCGAGGCGGGCCGGATCAACGTCGGCAAGACCGTCAAACTGGCCTATCTGTCCCAGGAAGTGGCGGAGCTGGACCCCAACTGGCGGGTCCTGGAGGCCGTCGAGCAGATCCGGCAGCGGGTGGACCTCGGCAAGGGCCGGGAGATGACCGCCTCCCAGCTGTGCGAGAAGTTCGGGTTCACCAAGGAGAAGCAGTGGACCCCGGTCGGCGATCTGTCCGGCGGTGAGCGCCGCCGCCTCCAGATCCTGCGGCTGCTGATGGACGAGCCCAATGTGCTCTTCCTCGACGAGCCCACCAACGACCTGGACATCGAGACCCTGACCCAGTTGGAGGACCTGCTCGACGGCTGGCCCGGTTCACTGGTGGTCATCAGCCACGACCGGTACTTCATCGAGCGCACCACCGACCGGGTGCTGGCCCTGCTCGGCGACGCCGCCCTGCGGATGCTGCCGCGCGGTGTGGACGAGTACCTGGAGCGGCGGCAGCGCGTCCAGGCCGAGGCGGCCGCGGCCGCTCCCGCCCGGCAGAAGGCCGCCGAACAGCCCGCGGACGGCCGTCTGTCCGCCGCCGAGCAGCGTGCCGCCAAGAAGGAGCTCCAGCGGATCGAGCGGCGGCTGGACCGGGTCAGCGAGCAGGAGTCCACCCTCCACGACCAGATCGCCCAGAACGCCACGGACTTCACCAAGGTGGCCGAACTCGACGCCCAGTTGCGGGAGCTGGCCAGGGAGCGCGAGGACCTGGAGACCCGCTGGCTGGAGCTGGCCGACGACGTCTGATCCGGCGGGCCGTCCGGTACCGGACACCGCGCCCGCCGTGTGACGCCTGCCGGCAACAGTCCCGTCACAGGCCGGTCTCAGCTGTTCGATGAGGCGGAGACCGGACCGGAGCGTGTCAGCGCCGGGTGATACAAAGAACTCCCGCCTGCCTGCCGTTCACTGGCGGATCTCATGTCCGATTCGCTCCTTCCTGGGGGACTTCGACCTCCAGGATCGCGGGGGAGGCCGATCGGACGATGGGTCCCCGCGCAAGAAGGAATCCGCATGTCACAGCCGCCTCCGCCGCCGAACCAGCCGCCGCAGGGCGGCTTTGGCGCGCCGCAGGATCCTGGTTACGGCTATCCGCAGCAGCCGCCCGCCCCGCCCCAGCAGGGGCCGGGCGCGCCGCAGGCGCCGGGCCAGCCGCCGCAGGGTCCGCCGCCGCCTCCGCCGGTGACCCCGCCGGCCGCGCCGCAGACGCCCCCGCAGGGCGCCGGTGGCTACGGCTACCCGGGGCAGCCGGTGCACGCCCAGCCGACCCAGGTGGGCATGCCCTCGCCGTTCCCGTCCGGTCAGCAGCAGTACGGCTATCCGCAGCAGGGGCAGTACCCGCCCCAGGGGCAGTACCAGTACCCCGGCGCCCCGGCGCCGGGCCCCGGTGGCGGCGGTTCCAACCAGTCCAAGCAGCGCATGATGATCATCGTGGCGGCCGTGGTCGCGGTCGCGCTGGTCATCGGCGGCGGCATCTGGTTCGCCACCAAGGACAAGGGCGGCAGCGAGGCCAAGGACGACGACAAGAAGAGCAGCCAGGGCAGTTCGAGCGGCAATGACGGCGGCTCCTCCGGCGGCTTCAAGAAGAAGCCCGCCCCGGAGACGGCCTCGGGCAAGCTGCTCCACAAGATCCCGATGCCCAAGGTCAAGGACCAGGTCACGGTCTACGGGAGCTGGGTGACCGACGATGTCTACGCGAAGGTCGGCGTCTACAAGATCGCCGGTTATCCGCTGGACGGCGGCAGCCCGAAGTGGGAGATACCGCTCTCCGGTGAGATCTGCTGGGCCTCCGCCCATGTCACCGAGGACGGACTGACCTCGGTGGTCTACAAGGACGCCAAGCCCTCCAAGGAGCGGAAGTACGGCGGCGACTGCACCCAGGTCGGCCTGGTCGACCTCAAGCAGGGCAAGCTGCGCTGGCACAAGCAGCTCGACGGCGACTACTCCAAGATGCGCTTCGACGAGGTGACCATCGGCGGCGGGACGGTGGCCGCGGGCGGCAGCAGGGGCGGTGCCGCCTGGTCCCTCGACGGCAAGCAGCTGTGGAAGCCCAAGGAGGACGACGAGTGCCGCGACAACGGCTACGCGGGCGGCGGGGACAAGCTGGTCGCGGTGCGCAAGTGCGGTGACTACGGCAACGAGCAGATCACCGTCCAGACGCTGAACCCGAAGTCGGGCGCGGTGAAGTCGAGCTACAAGGTCTCCCGGGGCCTGGACTACGTGCACATCGCCTCCACCGACCCGCTGGTGATCGGGCTGGACGCGGGCGATGACACCGGCAGCAGCGTCTCCGACTTCCTGACGATCGACGACAGCGGCAAGGCCGGCAAGGTCGTGAGCAAGACCAGCACCGAGAACGGCAAGTACGAGCCCAAGTGCGAGTCGACCAACGTCGAGGGCTGCAAGCGGATCGGCATCAGCAAGGCGACGAACAGCCTGTTCATGGCGACGGAGGACCGCAGCTTCAGCTCCGAAGGTCCCCGTAACGAGATCGTCGCCTTCAGCCTGAAGACGGGCAAGCCGATCGGGAAGACCGAGGGCGTCACCGCCGCCACCTTGACGCCGCTCGGCACCGACAAGGACGGCTATGTGCTCGCCTACCAGGACGGCGGTTACTCCCGCGGCGGCGCCGTGTGGCGGATCGACCCCAAGTCGTACGAGAAGAGCAAGCTGCTCCAGAACGACAGCTCGACCGCCGAGGTCGAGTCGGACTTCAGCGCGGAGTACTCGGAGGTCCTCTCCGACGGCAAGCGGCTCTTCATGGCCGACCGCTACGCCAGCAAGCCGTCGGGTCAGTACGACAAGGACGACCCGCTGGCGGTCATCTTCGGCGCGAGCTGACCCCGGCCCGGCCCACACCTCCGGCGGCCCCGCCCGTACCCCGGTACGGGCGGGGCCGCCGTTGTGCGCTCCGGCTCATGAACCGTCCTCTTCGATCGTCCGGACCGCTCGCATCGGTCGGTTTCGGACGTCGATCGGATGTCAAGTAGGCGCGAATGGCCGGGATTTCGGCATTCCGGGGGGCTTCTTCCCGGTAGGGGGCGCGCGACGTCGAACAAGCGTGTAGCTTCCCCCCTGGGCGAAATGGGGGGAGCTCATGGGCGTGCGACTCATGGTGGTCGACGATCACCGTCTGCTCGCGGAGGCGCTCGCCTCGGCGTTGAAGCTGCGCGGGCACCGGGTGCTCGCCGCGGCCGCGCCGAGCGCGGGGGCGGCCGATCTGGTGGTGAGCCGGGCACCGGAGGTGTGTCTGCTGGGCACCGCGACACCGGCCGAGCCGGGGGTCTTCGATCCGGTCGTGCGGATCAAGAAGGAACGGCCGCAGATCGCGGTGGTGGTGCTCGGCCCGGTGCCGAGTCCGCGCGGTATAGCGGCCGCGTTCGCGGCCGGGGCGTCCGGCTATGTGCGCCACGACGAGCGCATCGAGGGTGTGGAGCGCGCCATGATGAAGGCGCGGGCCGGAGAGGCCGCCGTGGCACCGCAGTTGCTCCAGGGGGCCTTCGCGGAACTGCTCAACCCCGCGGCCCAGCCCGATGACGAGGGCGCCCGGCTGCTGCGGATGCTCACCCCGCGCGAGGTGGAGGTGCTGGTACGGGTCGCGGAGGGCGAGGACACCCGGCTGATCGCGGCCGGCATGGGGATCGCGCCCAGCACCGCCCGCACCCATGTGCAGCGGGTGCTGATGAAGCTGGGCGTCGGGTCGCGGCTGGAGGCCGCCGCGCTGGCGGCGCGCACCGGACTGCTGGAGCGGGCGGCGGCACACCGCGCGTCGCCGCCCGCCTAGGCCCTGTCCTGCCGGTCTTCGTGGGCCCGCGACGCCTGGCACCGCACCTCGCCGCGTTGTCGGGCTCATCCGAGTACGCCCAGTACAAGGACGACCCTCCGCCTTGCGAGCTACGGCACCAGACGCCGCGGCCTGATCCACGAAGACCGACAGGACAGGACCTTGCCATCAGACCGTCTCGTCCCCGGGCCGGGCCGGACCCGGCGGCGGTTCGGGGGCGGGCTCCGGGGCGGTCGCGGGCCGCAGCCACATCCAGACCAGGAACAGCACCCCGACGATGAGCATCGCCAGCCCCGTCCACAGGTTGATGTTGATGTTCTGGGCCTTCTTCAGGTCCGCTTCGGAGGCGGTGATCCCGGCGATCGTCACGATGATGCCGTAGACCACGAACAGTCCGCCGATGAGCCGCCGGACGTCGAACAGCCGGGCAGCGGTCGCCGACTTCTCCGCGAGCTCCTCGACCTGGTGCTGGTACTCGAACTCGTCACTCATGGCGCGATCTCCTTTCCGGCCGGGGTCACAGGGAGAACGGGACGTAGCACAGGGCCGCGAGGATGATCGCGCCCCAGCCCAGCAGCGCGGGCTTGCGGTACCAGGCCTCGTCGCCCGCGGCCGGGGGTTCGGCCATCCCGGGCGAGGTGGTGCCGTAGACCAGCCCGGCCAGCGACTCCACCGGCTTGGGCTGGGTGAACAGCGAGACGCCCACCATCACCACACCGCCGACGACGAACGCCACGATCGCGGAGACGAAGTTGGCGCCCTGGTCGCTGGGGATCGAGATGACGCCCTCCTGGTAGAACCAGAAGTAGTTGATCATCGCGGCCACGGTGCCGCTGAGCAGTCCCCAGAACCCGGCCGCGGCGGTGGCCCGCTTCCAGAACATCCCGATGATGAAGACGCAGAACAGCGGCACGTTGAAGAAGGAGAACAGGGTCTGGAGGTAGTTCATGATGTTGCTGAACGAGGAGGCGATGAACGCCGTCCCCATACCGCACAGCACCCCGACGGCGGTGACCACCCGCCCGGTGAGCAGGTAGTACTCATCCGGGCGGCCCTTGCGGATGTAGGCGCCCCAGATGTCGTTGGTGAACACCGTGTTGAACGAGGAGACATTGGCCGCCATGCCCGCCATGAAGGCGGCCAGCAGACCCGTCACCGCCAGTCCCAGCACCCCGTTGGGCAGCAGGTCCCGCATGAGCAGCGGGATCGCGTCGTTGTACTGTGTCCCGCTCTTCTCGGTGCCGATACCCGGTTCGAGGACCAACGCGATCAGCCCGGGGACCACCACGATCAGCGGGATGAACATCTTGGGGAAGGCGGCGATCAGCGGGGTGCGCTGGGCGGCCGAGAGGTTCTTGGCCGACAGGGCGCGCTGCACCTCGGCGAAGTTGGTCGTCCAGTAGCCGAAGCTCAGACAGAAGCCCAGACCCAGCACGATGGTCAGCCAGTTGGCGCCCAGCGGGTTGTCGGATCCGATACCGGTGCCGCCCCACGCCGAGGTGAAGTCGGCGCCGTGGGAGGTCTCGAGGGAGTCCTTCAGCCCGCCCCAGCCGCCGACCCGCTTGAGGCCGACGATGGTCAGCGGGATCAGGGCGGCGAGGATGACGAAGAACTGGAGCACCTCGTTGTAGATCGCCGAGGACAGACCGCCCAGGGTGATGTACGCCAGCACGAAGAAGCCCGCGACCACGATGGCCACCCACTGTGGCCAGCCGAGCAGCGCCTCCACCACGATCGCCATCGCGTACAGGTTGACGCCCGCGATCAGCACGGACGCCACGGAGAAGATCACCGAGCTGAGCAGATGCGAGGACGGCCCGTAGCGGTGCAGCAGGAACTCGGGCACGGACCGCACCTTCGACCCGTAGTAGAAGGGCATCATCACCAGGCCGAGGAAGACCATGGCCGGGATCGCGCCCACCCAGTACCAGTGCACGGTGTAGACCCCGTACTGCGCGCCGTTGGCCGCCATGCCCAGGATCTCCAGGGCGCCGAGGTTGGCCGCGACGAAGGCGAGTCCGGTGACCCATGCGGGCAGTGACCGCCCGGAGAGGAAGAAGTCGAGGCTGGTCTGCACGCTCCGTCTGGCGGCGAATCCGACGCCGAGCACCACGGCGAAGTAGAGGATCAGGATCGAGTAGTCGAGCGCGTTGGTGGGGAGCCGTAGCCCTTCGGCCAGATAGTGCATAGGTGACTCGCTTCATTGCGTGAACGGAATGCACCACAAACGTGCGGTGAAGGTATCCGAATTCTCCATCTTTGTCCGAGCCCTTCACTGTCCATTGACGGCACTGTGCGCTTGTGGTTCATTATGTTTAGTTGTGTTGAGTGAGGATGGCACGTAAGGAGCCGGCGGAGTGAAGAAGACGGCGACGCGGCTCGCGGACGGACGCGAGCTCATCTACTACGACGCGCACGGTGACGCGGTGCGCGACGCCGTCGACCAGCGGCCGCTGGACCCCATCACCACCCGCTCCGGTATCCGTCACGACCCGCTGCTCGGTGATGACGTGGCCGTTGCCTCGCACCGTCAGGGGCGCACCTACCACCCGCCCGCCGACGAATGCCCGCTGTGCCCCTCCCGGGACGGGCGGCACACCGAGATCCCCGCGGCCGACTACGACGTGGCCGTCTTCGAGAACCGCTTTCCGTCGCTCGCGGGGGAGTCGGGCCGGTGCGAGGTGGTCTGCTTCACCTCGGACCATGACGCCTCGTTCGCCGATCTGTCCCTCGAGCGCGCCGGTCTGGTGCTCGACGTGTGGGCGGACCGCACCGTGGCGCTGTCCCGGCTCCCCGCTGTCGAGCAGGTCTTCTGCTTCGAGAACCGCGGCCGGGAGATCGGGGTCACCCTCGGCCATCCGCACGGCCAGATCTACGGCTATCCCTTCGTGACCCCGCGGACGCGCCGGATGCTGGACTCGGTCGCCGCCCACCATGAGCGGACCGGTCGGAATCTGTTCGACGATGTGGTGGCCGGGGAGCTGGCCGACGGAGAGCGGGTGGTGATCGACGGGGAGCACTGGACCGCCTTCGTCCCCTACGCCGCCCACTGGCCGTACGAGGTCCACCTCTACCCGAAGCGGCGGGTCGCGGACCTCACCGAGCTGGACGACGCCGCACGCAAAGAATTCCCACAGGTCTATCTGGAACTCTTGCAGCGCTTCGACCGGATCTTCGGGGAGGGGGAGCCGCCCACGCCGTACATCGCCGCCTGGCACCAGGCGCCGTTCACCGCGGTGAACCGGCGGGATTTCGCTCTGCACCTCGAGCTTTTCACCATTCGCCGCACTTCCGGCAAGCTGAAGTTTCTCGCGGGTTCCGAATCCGGCATGAACGTGTTCATCAATGATGTGCCGCCTGAGGCCGCGGCCGAGCGACTGCGAGAGGTAGCGAGCAAGTGAGCAATGCGCAGCAGAAGAAGTACCTGGTCACCGGCGGTGCGGGCTATGTCGGCAGCGTGGTCGCGGCGCATCTGCTGGAGGCCGGTCACCAGGTGACCGTCCTGGACGACCTGTCCACCGGGCACCGCGCGGGCGTCCCCGCGGGCGCGGAGTTCATCGAGGGCCGCGTCCAGGATGCGGGCAAGTGGCTCGACCCCTCCTTCGACGCGGTGCTGCACTTCGCCGCCTCCTCACAGGTCGGCGAGTCCGTGGTGCGCCCGGAGAAGTACTGGGCCAACAACGTCGGCGGCACCACCGACCTGCTCGCCGCGATGCGCGACGCGGGGGTGCGCACCCTGGTGTTCTCCTCCACCGCCGCCACCTATGGCGAACCCGACGAGGTCCCGATCACCGAGGACGCCGCCACCGCGCCCACCAACCCCTACGGCGCCACCAAGCTGGCCGTCGACCACATGATCGGCGGCGAGTGCGCGGCCCACGGCCTGGCCGCCGTCTCCCTGCGCTACTTCAACGTCGCGGGCGCCTACGGGGCGTACGGCGAGCGCCATGAGCCCGAGTCCCATCTGATCCCGCTGGTGCTCCAGGTCGCCCAGGGCCGCCGCGAGACGATCTCCGTCTACGGCGATGACTACCCGACCCCCGACGGCACCTGCGTGCGCGACTACATCCATGTCGCCGACCTGGCCGAGGCCCATCTGCTGGCGCTGGACGCGGCCGTCTCCGGTGAACACCTGATCTGCAACCTCGGCAACGGGAACGGCTTCTCCGTCCGTGAGGTCATCGAGACCGTGCGCCGGGTCACCGGCCATCCCGTCCCCGAGACCGCGGCCCCCCGTCGCGGCGGTGACCCGGCGGTGCTGGTGGCCTCGGCCGAGCGCGCCAAGGAGCGGCTGGGCTGGCGCCCGAGCCGTACCGACCTGGCCGGAATCGTGGCGGACGCATGGGAGTTCGCACGGCGGAGGGAGAGCGAGTGACCGACAGCGACAGCGACAGCGGCAGCGACGGCGACCGGGCCCGGCGGGCGGCGGACCGGTTCCGCGAGGTCCACGGAACCGATCCCGCCGGGGTGTGGGCGGCCCCCGGGCGGGTCAATCTGATCGGTGAGCACACCGACTACAACGACGGTTTCGTCATGCCGCTCGCCCTGCCGCACACCTGTCTGGCGGCCGCGGCCCCGCGCCGCGACGGTGTGCTGCGGGTGCACTCCGGGGAGGCGCCGGGCGGCACCGTCGCCCTGCGCGTCGCCGATCTGACCCCGGCCGGGACCGGCGGGGCGGGCGGCGACCAGGGCGGCTGGGCGGCCTATCCGGCGGGTGTGGTCTGGGTGATGCGGGCGGCCGGGCTGCTTCCGGACGACGCCGCGGGCCCGGCCGGCGCGGACCTGTACTTCACCTCCACCGTGCCCACCGGCGCCGGGCTCTCCTCCTCCGCGGCGCTGGAGGTGGTCACCGCGACCGCGCTGAACGACCTCTACGGACTGGGCCTCACGCCCGGGGAGATCGCCCGGCTGTGCCAGCGCGCGGAGAACGAGTTCGTGGGCGTGCCCTGCGGGATCATGGACCAGACCGCGTCCGCCTGCTGCACCGGGGGCCATGCGCTCTTCCTCGACGCCCGGGACCTGACCAGCCGTCAGGTGCCGTTCGACCTGGCGGCGGAGGGGCTGCGCCTGCTGGTGGTGGACACCCGGGTCACCCATGAGCTGGGCGACGGCGCCTACGCCGAGCGGCGGGCCGCGTGCGAGACCGCGGCGCGGGAGCTCGGGGTGCGGGCGCTGCGCGAGGTGTCCCCCGAGGGGCTGGACGACGCGCTGGCGCGGCTCGCGAAGGCGGGCCAGGATGCTTCCGTGCTGCGGCGGGTCCGGCATGTGGTGACCGAGAACCGCCGGGTGGAGGAGGTCGTCGCACGGCTCGACGCGGGTGACGTCCGGGCGATCGGACCGGTGCTGACCGACGGACACGCCTCCTGCCGCGACGACTTCGAGATCTCCTGCCCGGAGCTGGACCTGGTGGTGGAGTCCGCGAACGCCGCGGGCGCGCTGGGGGCGCGGATGACCGGTGGCGGCTTCGGCGGCTCAGCCATCGTCCTGGTCGAGGAGACCGCCGCGGATGCGGTGGGCAAGGCGGTCACCGAGGCGTTCACCGGGGCGGGGCACCGGGCCCCGCGGATCTTCACCGCGGTGCCGAGTGCGGGGGCGCGGCGGCTCTAGCCCTGGACCCTCGGCCACTCCGCGATCGGTTTTCGCCGTTCTGGGCCGACATACTCCCCAAGACCGAACACAAAACTCACAGTAAACGGGTGAGGACGGACAGTTTCGCGAAACGGCTCCGGATTGTGGGTCCCGGCCTTACGCTGAGTACAGCACCGGTGGGGGCCGGTGCTTCATCAGGGGGCGAGACAGTCAGGTACGACGCCCGGGGCGGGGTAGCGATGACGGCGCGGCGGCGGCCGCGCGGATCGTGCTGACCTCTTGCCGGGCGCCGTACCCGCACTGATGCTCGGAGCAGTCCGGGAAGTTCCGGTGACGTGGGGGGTGTCCGTGGCACGTATTCGGGTTCTCGTGGTCGACGACCATCGCATTTTCGCCGAGTCACTGGCAGCCGCCCTCGCGGCGGAGCAGGACGTGGACGTGGCGGCGGCGGGGAGCGGTCCGGCGGCGCTGCGCTGTCTGGAGCGGGGCGCCGCCGAAGGGCGCCGGTTCGACGTCCTGTTAGTCGACGCCGATCTGGGTACCGCGGCCGGTGACCACGCGCCGGTACCGCTGCCCACCCAGCCGGACGCGGCCTACGGCGGGGCGCGCCCGCCGGGGTCCACCGTGCCCGCCCGCCCGGTCAACGGCCGTGCGGCGGACGGGATATCGCTGGTCGGCGGGGTCCGCACCGCCCAGCCGGGGGTGCGCACCGTGGTGCTGGCCGAGCGGGACGATCCGCGCCGGGCGGCCGCGGCCCTCCAGGCCGGAGCCTGCGGCTGGGTCGCCAAGGACTGCTCGCTGGTCCGGCTGCTTGCGGTGATCCGCGGGGTGCTGCGGGACGAGACGCATCTGCCGCCCGCTCTGCTCACCGGCGTCCTGCGGGAGTTGACCGCCGCGCGCAAGCACCGCACCGAGAGCGAGCGGCTGGTGGAGTCGCTGACCCCGCGGGAGCGCGAGGTGTTGCGCTGCATGGTGGCCGGGCTCGGCCGCAAGGCGGTCGCCGAGCGGCTGTTCCTCTCCCCGCACACCGTCCGCACCCATATGCAGAACGTGCTGGGCAAGCTGGGGGTGCACTCCACCCTGGCGGCCGTGGCGCTGGCCCGGCGGGCCGGGGTCGGCCCGGTCGACCTAGCCGGGGAAATTGTCGAACGGGGCGGTCAGCTGGCGTAGCAGCGCCGCCAGTTGCGCGCGCTGGGCCTGCGAGAGCTCGGCGAGGATCGCATGCTCCTGGTCCAGCAGTCCGGCCAGTGCCTGGTCCGCGCGGTCCCGTCCCTCGGTGGTCAGCCGGACCAGCACCCCGCGCCGGTCGCTGGGGTCGGGCTCCCGCTGCACCAGGCCCTTCTTGGCGAGCCGGTCGATCCGGTTGGTCATGGTGCCGGAGGTCACCAGGGTCTGCGTGAGCAACTGCCCGGGGGAGAGCTGGTACGGAGGCCCGGCCCGGCGCAGTGAGGTCAGGACGTCGAACTCCCAGGGCTCAAGCTGGTGCTCGGAGAAGGCGATCCGCCGCGCCCGGTCCAGATGGCGGGCGAGCCGGCTGACCCGGCTGAGCACTTCGAGCGGTTCGACATCGAGATCGGGGCGCTCCCGCCGCCACGCCGCGACCAGCCGATCGACCTCGTCCTCCATGGCGATCAGTGTAATAGGTCTGTCGACATGAAGTCTCTTGACATCAAGAGATATCGTGGAGCACCGTGAGGGAGCGTGGAAACGCGATCACGATGTCCCGACCGTACCCGCAGGGGGCTTGACGACCATGAGTACCGCACCGCAGTGGGATCCGCAGCAGTACCTGCGTCACTCCGGCTATCGCACCCGGCCCTTCCTCGACCTGCTGGCCCGGGTCCCCCGGCTGCCCGCCGAGGCCGGTCACGCCCCCCGGATCGCCGATCTCGGCTGCGGCCCCGGCAATGTCACCACGCTGCTCTTCGACCGCTGGCCCGACGCCCGGGTCACCGGTCTGGACAACTCCGCCGAGATGCTGGAGTCCGCCAAGCCGCTGGCGGGCCCGACCACCGGCGGCGGCCATCTGGACTTCCGCTCCGCCGACATCCTGCGCTGGGCCCCCGATGAGACCTACGACCTGATCGCCTCCAACGCGGCGCTGCAATGGGTGCCCGGCCATGTCGACGCCTTCCCCACCTGGCTGGACGCGCTGCGTCCCGGCGGCTCCCTCGCCTTCCAGATCCCCGGCAACTTCGACGCCCCCAGCCACCGCCTGCTGCGCGAGCTGTGCGCGTCACCCCGCTGGCGCGACCGGCTCGGTGAAACGCTCCGCCACCGCGGCGCGGTGCTGGACCCGGTCGGCTACCAGGACCGGCTGGCCGCGCTCGGCTGCGAGGCCGATGTCTGGGAGACCACCTACGTACAGGTCCTCAGCGGCCCCGACCCCGTGCTCGACTGGGTGAAGGGCACCGGACTGCGCCCGGTGCTGACCGCCCTCGCGGACGATCCGCAGGCGGCCGAGGAGTTCACGGGTGAGTACCGCGAGCTGCTGCGCGAGGCGTACCCGCCCCGGCCGTACGGCACGCCCTTCCCGTTCCGCCGCATCTTCGTGGTCGCCCGGAAGCGGACGAAGTGATCGCCGCCCTCGACCACGTCCAGCTCGCGGCCCCGCCGGGCAGCGAAGCCGCGCTGCGCGCCTACTACGGCGAGGTGCTCGGTATGACCGAGATCCCCAAGCCGCCCGTGCTCGCCGCGCGCGGCGGGGTGTGGTTCCAGACCGGTCCGGTCCAGCTCCACCTGGGCATCGAGCAGGACTTCCGGCCCGCCCGCAAGGCTCATCCGGGGCTGCGGGTCACCGGTATCGAGGAGTTCGCAGCCCGGCTCATCGAGCGGGGCGCCCCGGTCACCTGGGACGGTGACCTTCCCGGCCACCGCCGCTTCACCTCCGAGGACCCGGTGGGCAACCGGCTGGAGTTCCTGGAGCCCCTCGGATGACCCCTTCGGCCGGGACGGGGGTCCGGCCGAAGAGGGGTGAGGCCGTGTCGTCGGGATCTCCGCGCATCAGCGGAGACCCCGACGGCACGGCCTAGTTCTTGCGGTGACCTATCAGCCGCGGCTTGGGCTCCAGACCGTCCAGACCGTGCCAGGCCAGATTCACCAGATGGGCCGCGACCTCGGCCTTCTTGGGCTTGCGAACGTTCAGCCACCATTGGCCGGTCAGCGCCACCATGCCCACCAGCGCCTGCGCATAGAGCGGGGCCAGCTTGGCGTCGAAACCGCGCGCCTTGAACTCCAGGCCGAGGATGTCCTCGACCTGGGTGGCGATATCGCTGATCAGCGAGGCGAAGGTGCCGGTCGACTGGGCCACCGGGGAGTCACGGACCAGGATCCGGAAGCCGTCGGTGTACGCCTCGATGTAGTCGAGGAGCGCGAACGCGGCCTGCTCCAGCAGTTCGCGGGGGTGGCCCGCGGTCAGGGCTCCGGTCACCATGTCCAGCAGCTGGCGCATCTCGCGGTCCACCACGACCGCGTAGAGCCCCTCCTTGCCGCCGAAGTGCTCGTAGACCACCGGCTTGGAGACCCCGGCCTTGGCCGCGATCTCCTCCACCGAGGTGCCCTCGAAGCCCCGCTCGGCGAAGAGCGTGCGACCGATGTCCAGCAGCTGCTCACGGCGTTCCTTGCCCGTCATCCGGACCCGGCGGGTACGCCGGGTCCCGGAACCTGAGTGCCGGGCGGCCCTGGCGGGCCGGTCCCTGTTGCCGCTGGTATTACTATCGGTCGCCACAGGCTCCATCATGCCGCTCCGACGGACTCCTCTTTACGCCGGGCGTCGATACGGGCCTCGTTCGGCCACCGGACGTCATACGCCCAGCCCGCCTTCTCGAACCAGCGGATGATCCGGGCGCTGGAGTCGAGCTGTCCCCGCATCACACCGTGCCGGGCCGAGGTCGGGTCCGCGTGGTGCAGGTTGTGCCATGACTCACCGCACGAGAGCACGGCGAGCCACCAGACGTTGCCGGAGCGGTCACGCGACTTGAAGGGACGCTTGCCCACCGCGTGGCAGATCGAGTTGATCGACCAGGTGACGTGGTGCAGCAATGCCACCCGGACGAGCGATCCCCAGAAGAACGCGGTCACCGCGCCCTGCCAGGACCAGGTCACCAGACCGCCGATCAGCGGGGGCAGCATCAGCGAGACCACGGTCCACAGCGCGAACTGCCGGGAGATCGCGCGCAGGGTGCTGTCCTTGACCAGGTCCGGAGCGTACTTCTGCTGTGAGGTCTGCTCCTCGTCGAACATCCATGCGATATGGGCCCACCACAGGCCCTTCAGCAGAGCCGGGACGGTCTCCCCGTACCGCCACGGAGAGTGAGGGTCCCCCTCGGCGTCGGAGAACTTGTGGTGCTTGCGGTGATCGGCCACCCAGCGCACCAGCGGGCCCTCCACCGCCAGCGATCCGGCGATGGCCAGCGCGATCCGCAGCGGGCGCTTGGCCTTGAAGGAGCCATGGGTGAAGTAGCGGTGGAAGCCGATGGTGATGCCGTGGCAGCCGATGTAGTACATGGCCACCATCAGTCCCAGGTCCAGCCAGCTCACCCCCCAGCCCCAGGCCAGGGGGATGGCGGCGAGCAGGGCGAGGAACGGGACGGTGATGAACAGCAGCAGGGTGAGCTGCTCGATGGAACGCTTGCTGTCCCCGCCGAGCGTGGCGGAGGGAATGGGCTTTTCCTGGGCCTTCGGCGCGTCGTCTACCACGTCGGGGCTTGCAGTCATGGGATCCCTCGTGGGGCTCGGGGGCTGGGCTACGGATCCGTAACCTACGGCGACGTAAGTATGGCAGGGCCTCGAAGCGGGGCAAGAGGGCTCTGGTCCCTCTCAGGGACGCGCCGCCTATCCTGGGTGCGTCGGACAGCGCGGTCCGCACCTGGCCGAAAGCATGGGGGCCATGGCGCGCGGTACCCGCCGCGCAGGCGCTTCGCCCCGCTTGACGAACCCCGTTCACTGCAAGGAGCCCGCACCTGTGAGCAGTGCCGACCACACCAATGCCGCCCTGCGCGCCGATATCCGCCGTCTGGGCGATCTGCTCGGCGAGACACTCGTCCGCCAGGAGGGCCCCGACCTCCTCGACCTCGTCGAGCGCGTCCGCGCCCTCACCCGCAGTGACGGAGAGGCCGCGGCGGAGCTGCTGGGCTCGACCGACCTCGCGACCGCCGCCAAGCTGGTGCGAGCGTTCTCCACCTATTTCCACCTCGCGAACGTCACCGAGCAGGTGCACCGCGGCCGTGAGCTGCGCGCCCGCCGGGACGCCGAGGGCAGCATCCTCACCCGCACCGCCGACCAGCTCAAGGACGCCGACCCCGAGCACGTCCGGCAGACCGTCGAGCGGCTCAATGTGCGCCCGGTCTTCACCGCGCACCCCACCGAGGCCGCCCGCCGCACCGTCCTGAACAAGCTCCGCCGGATCGCCGAGCTGCTCGACGGGCTGGCCGCCGGGGGCGAGGAGCGCCGCACCGATCTGCGCCTCGCCGAGAACATCGACCTGCTCTGGCAGACCGATGAGCTGCGGGTGGCCCGCCCCGAGCCCGCCGACGAGGCCCGTAACGCCATCTACTACCTGGACGAGCTGCACGCCCACGCCGTCGGAGACGTCCTGGAGGACCTCTCCGCCGAGCTGGACCGGGTCGGCCTGGAGCTGCCCGCCACCACCCGCCCGCTCACCTTCGGCACCTGGATTGGCGGTGACCGCGACGGCAACCCCAACGTCACCCCCGAGGTCACCCGTGAGGTGCTGATCCTGCAGCACGAGCACGGCATCACCGACGCGCTGGAGATCATCGACGATCTGCGCGCGGCCCTCTCCAGCTCCATCCGCAACTCCGAGGCGTCCGAGGAACTGCTCGGCTCCCTCCAGCGCGACCTGGAGCTCCTCCCGGAGATCAGCCCCCGCTACAAGCGGCTCAACGCCGAGGAGCCCTACCGGCTCAAGGCCACCTGTATGCGGCAGAAGCTGATCAACACCCGGGAGCGGCTCGCCTCGGACACCCCTCACCAGCCCGGCCGCGACTACCTCGGCACCGCCGAGCTCCTCGCCGATCTCCACCTCATCCAGGACTCGCTGCGCGCCCACCGCGGACGGCTGATCGCCGACGGCCGGCTGGAGCGCGCCCTGCGCACCCTGGCCGCGTTCGGCCTCCAGCTCGCCACCATGGACGTCCGGGAACACGCCGACGCCCACCACCACGCGCTCGGCCAGCTCTTCGACCGGCTGGGCGAGGAGTCCTGGCGCTACGCCGACATGCCGCGCGACTACCGTCGCAAGCTGCTGGCCAAGGAGCTGCGCTCGCGCCGTCCGCTCGCCCCGTCCCCGGCCCCGCTGGACGCCGCCGGGACCAAGACCCTCGGTGTCTTCCGCACCATCCGGGACTCCTTCGAGCGGTTCGGCCCGGAGATCGTCGAGTCCTACATCATCTCCATGTGCCAGGGCTCCGACGACGTCTTCGCCGCGGCCGTCCTCGCCCGTGAGGCCGGGCTGATCGATCTGCACGCGGGCTGGGCCAAGATCGGCATCGTGCCGCTGCTGGAGACCACCGATGAGCTGAAGATCGCCGACAAGCTGCTCGACGAGATGCTGGCCGACCCCTCCTACCGGCGGCTCGTCGCCCTCCGCGGCGATGTCCAGGAGGTCATGCTCGGCTACTCCGACTCCTCCAAGTTCGGCGGTATCACCACCTCCCAGTGGGAGATCCACCGCGCCCAGCGGCTGCTGCGCGACGTCGCCCACCGGCACGGCGTACGGCTGCGGCTCTTCCACGGCCGCGGCGGCACCGTCGGCCGCGGTGGCGGCCCCACCCATGACGCGATCCTCGCCCAGCCCTGGGGCACCCTGGAGGGCGAGATCAAGGTGACCGAGCAGGGCGAGGTCATCTCCGACAAGTACCTCGTCCCGGCGCTCGCCCGGGAGAACCTGGAGCTGACGGTCGCGGCCACCCTCCAGGCGTCCGCCCTGCACACCGCGCCCCGTCAGTCGGACGAGGCGCTCACCCGCTGGGACTCGGCGATGGAGACCGTCTCCGAGGCCGCCCACTCCGCGTACCGCAGGCTGGTCGAGGACCCCGATCTGCCCGCGTACTTCTTCGCCTCCACCCCGGTGGACCAGCTCGCCGAACTCCACCTGGGCTCCCGGCCCTCCCGCCGTCCCGACTCGGGCGCCGGACTGGACGGACTGCGGGCCATCCCGTGGGTGTTCGGCTGGACCCAGTCCCGGCAGATCGTGCCCGGCTGGTTCGGGGTGGGCTCCGGTCTGAAGGCCGCCCGGGAGGCCGGTCTCGACGGTGTCCTGGACGAGATGCACCAGCACTGGCACTTCTTCCGCAACTTCCTGTCCAACGTGGAGATGACCCTCGCCAAGACGGATCTGCGGATCGCCCGCCACTACGTCGACACTCTGGTGCCCGACGAGCTGGGGCATGTCTTCGACACCATCGTGGCCGAGCATGAGCTGACCGTCCGCGAGGTGCTGCGGATCACCGGCGGAACCGAGCTGCTGGACTCCAACCCGGTGCTGAAGCAGACCTTCCACGTCCGGGACGCCTATCTCGACCCGATCTCCTACCTCCAGGTCTCGCTGCTGCACCGGCAGCGCACCGCCCGGGAGAACGGCGAGGAGGCCGATCCGGTGCTCGCCCGCGCCCTGCTCCTCACCGTCAACGGGGTCGCGGCGGGTCTGCGCAACACCGGCTGACCCCGGTCACCCACCCCATGACACCGGGCGGTGGGCCCCGCAAAAAAGGGGCCCACCCCCCGTGTCGGCGTGATGGGGGGCCCGCCGGGCGG
>NZ_JANCLX010000009.1:0-10232 GCF_024295805.1 Streptomyces cucumeris | reverse complement strand
CCCCCGCCGCCCCCCGTCCCCCCCCCCCCACACCCGGGGGGGGCCCCCCCCCCCCCGGGCCCCCCCCGCCCGGTGTCGTCGTCAGGAGGGCCGCGCCGGGAGGCGCGTCAGAAGGTGAGCGCGGCGAACGAGGCGCCGAGCAGGGCCGCGCCCAGCAGCCCGGTCACCCAGGCCGTCCGCCGCATCCGCAAGCCCCCCGCCACCAGCAGCGCGGCCAGCAGCAGCGAGCCGCCCAACGGCACCCAGGCGTGCAGCACTCCGGCCGGGCCGGTGCGGACGCCCTCGTCGGTCCCCGGTTTGAGCGCCACCGCCAGCCGGTCGCCGGTCCCGTCGGTGACGGCCTTGTCGATCCGGACCCGGTCGGGGTCCTCCCCGCCCTCGCGGGCCGGGGTGAAGGAGCCGGTGCACCAGTCGTCACCGCATTCGCGGACGGTGACCACGCCCCGGTCAAGTCCCTTGGTGAGCATGGCCGGACGGGCGTCGCTCCAGGACGACCACACCCCGGCGGCCAGCAGGAACAGCGCGATCAGCGCCACCACCGCGTTCTTGGTGAGCAGCAGCAGTCCGTACGCGCTCTCGCCCGCACGCCGGGTGCGGCTGCGCTTGGAGGTCACAGTGGTCACACCGGGGGAAGCCATGGCGGGATACTGGCCATGACGGGACCCGGGGTCAACCTCGGGCGAAGAAACGGGCGAACAGGCGTTTGTCAGGAGTTGTACGTGGTCTGCGCGCGCTCCAGCCCGTCCACGATCAGTGTCTCCACCGCATCGGCCGCGCGGTCCACGAAGTAGTCCAACTCCCGCCGCTCAGCAGAGGAGAAGTCCTTCAGGACGAACGCCGCGACATCCATCCGGCCGGGCGGACGGCCGATCCCGAAGCGCACCCGGGCGTAGTCGGGACCCAGCGACTTGGTGATCGACTTCAGTCCGTTGTGGCCATTGTCACCACCGCCGACCTTCAGCCGGAGCGCCCCGTAGTCGATGTCCAATTCGTCATGGACCGCCACGACATGGTCCACCGGCACCTTGTAGAAGTCGCGCAGCGCGGTGGTCGGTCCGCCCGAGAGGTTCATGAACGACATCGGCTTGGCGATGACGACCCGGCGGCTTCCCGGGCCGGGCGGGCCGATCCGCCCCTCGACGACCTGGGCCCGCGACTTGTGCGCCTTGAACCGGGCGCCCATCCGTTCGGCCAGCAGTTCGGCCACCATGAAGCCGACGTTGTGGCGGTTGGCGGCGTACTCGCCCCCGGGGTTGCCGAGACCCACCACCAGCCAGGGGCTCGTGTCGTCCGTCGTCATGCTGTGTCTCTCCTGGAGGGACGGCCGCCGCCCCGCCCCGCCGCACCCGTGGACGGGGGCGGCGGGGGCGGAACGGCGGCCGGAGAAAGGGAAGAAGGGAGCCGGAGCTTACGCCTCCTCGGTGGCCTCTTCCTCGCCCTCGGCGGCCTCCTCGGCCGGAGCCTCGGCCTGGGCGGCGACCACGTGCAGCACCGGGGCGTCGTCCTCGACGGCGAGGGTGGTGCCGGAGGGCAGCTTGATGTCCTTGGCGTGGATGGTGGCGCCCGCGTCCAGGCCCTCGATGGAGATGGTGACACCCTCGGGGATGTGGGTGGCCTCGGTCTCGACCGGGAGGGCGTTCAGCACGTGCTCGAGCAGGTTGCCGCCGGGGGCCAGCTCGCCCTCGGTGAGGATCGGCACCTCGACCGTGACCTTCTCGCCCTTCTTCACCAGCAGCAGGTCGATGTGCTCAAGGACACCGATCTTGATGGGGTGGCGCTGGACGGCCTTGGGGATGACGAGCTCGCTCTTGCCGCCCTCGATGTCCAGGCGGATCAGCACGTTGGCGGTCTTCAGCGCCATCAGCAGGTCGTGGCCCGGCAGGGTCACGTGCACCGGCTCGGTGCCGTGGCCGTAGATGACACCGGGGACGCGGCCGGCAACGCGGGTGCGGCGGGCCGCACCCTTGCCGAACTCGGTACGGGGCTGAGCGGAGATCTTGACCTCGGCCATGGGGCACTCCTCGTAGATCGTGTCCTGATATGTGGGCGTCACCCGGCCCACGACAGACCTGCTACGAAGAGCGCGTCGATAACGGACAGCTGTGCCGAGCACAGCCTCCCTCGCCGAGCAACCCCATGAGTCTACCAATGGCCGGATATGGCTGAGGCCACCCCGCCCGCGGGGTGGCCTCAACCGGTGCGCTCAGTGCCTAAGCCCATCAGGCGTGCTCCTCGAAGAGGCTGGTCACCGAGCCGTCCTCGAAGACCTCCTGGACCGCGCGGGCGATGGTGGGCGCCATCGACAGCACGGTGACCTTGTCGAGCTCGACCTCGCTCGGGGTGGGCAGGGTGTTGGTGAAGACGAACTCGCTGACCTTCGAGTTCTTCAGCCGGTCGGCGGCCGGGCCGGACAGCACACCGTGGGTGGCCGTCACGATCACGTCCTCGGCGCCGTTGGCGTACAGCGCGTCGGCCGCGGCGCAGATGGTGCCACCGGTGTCGATCATGTCGTCGACCAGGACACAGACCCGGCCGTCCACATCACCGACGACCTCGTGCACGGTGACCTGGTTGGCCACGTCCGGGTCGCGCCGCTTGTGCACGATCGCCAGCGGGGCGCCCAGCCGGTCGCACCAGCGGTCGGCGACCCGCACCCGGCCGGCGTCCGGGGAGACCACGGTGAGCTTGGTGCGGTCCACCTTGGCGCCCACGTAGTCGGCGAGCAGCGGAAGGGCGAAGAGGTGGTCCACCGGGCCGTCGAAGAAGCCCTGGATCTGGTCGGTGTGCAGATCGATGGTGAGGATGCGGTCGGCGCCCGAGGTCTTCAGCAGATCCGCGATCAGACGGGCCGAGATGGGCTCGCGGCCGCGGTGCTTCTTGTCCTGGCGGGCATAGCCGTAGAAGGGGACGATCACCGTGATGGACCGCGCGGAAGCCCGCTTCAGCGCGTCGATCATGATGAGCTGCTCCATGATCCACTTATTGATCGGAGCGGTGTGGCTCTGGATCAGGAAGCAGTCGGCGCCCCGCGCGGACTCCTGGAAGCGGACGTAGATCTCGCCGTTGGCGAAGTCGAATGCCTTGGTCGGGACCAAGCTGACGCCCAGCTCATGGGCGACCTCCTCGGCCAGCTCGGGGTGGGCGCGGCCGGAGAAGAGCATCAGCTTCTTCTCGCCGGTCGTCTTGATCCCGGTCACAGCAAGTCTCCTTGGATGTCACTTTGGTGCGCTTCACACGGTACGCCCCGCACGGCATACCCGTGTACGGGTCACTGATCGCCCTGGTTGTCCTGATGAGCGCTTTCCGCCGCCCGCGCCGCGGCACTTCCGGGGCGCTTGCGGGCCACCCAGCCCTCGATATTCCGCTGCTGTCCGCGGGCGACGGCCAGCGAGCCGGGGGGCACATCCTTGGTGATGACCGAGCCGGCGGCGGTGTACGCGCCGTCCCCGATCGTGACGGGAGCCACAAGCATGTTGTCGGCTCCGGTGCGGCAGTGGCTGCCGATGGTGGTGTGGTGCTTGTTGACGCCGTCGTAGTTCACGAAGACGCTCGCGGCACCGATGTTGGTGTGGTCGCCGATCGTGGCGTCGCCCACGTAGGACAGATGCGGCACCTTGCTGCCCTCGCCGAGCGAGGCGTTCTTCATCTCCACGTAGGTGCCGGCCTTGGACTTGGCGCCCAGCCGGGAGCCGGGGCGCAGATACGCGTAGGGCCCCACTCCGGCGCCCGCGCCGACCTCGGCGCGGTCGGCGACGGTGAACGAGACGACGGCGCCCTCGCCCACGGTGGTGTCGGTGAGCCGGGAGTTCGGGCCGACCTCGCTGTGCGCCGCGAGGTGGGTGGCGCCCAGCAGCTGGGTGCCGGGGTGGACCAGTGCGTCCGGCTCGAAGGTCACGGTCGCGTCGATCCAGGTGGTGCCCGGGTCGACCACGGTCACCCCGCTGAGCATGGCGCGCTCCAGCAGCCGCTCGTTGAGCAGCCGGCGGGCCTCGGCGAGCTGGACGCGGTTGTTGATGCCGAGGATCTCGCGGTGGTCACCGGCCACGGCGGCGCCCACCCGGTGACCGGCCTCACGCAGGATGCCGAGCACATCGGTGAGGTACTCCTCGCCCTGGCTGTTGTCGGTGCGGACCTTGCCCAGCGCATCGGTGAGGAGCTGGGCGTCGAAGGCGAAGACACCGGAGTTGATCTCGCGGATCGCGCGCTGGGCGTCGGTGGCGTCCTTGTGCTCGACGATCGCGGTGACGGCGCCGCTGGCCGCGTCCCGCACGATCCGGCCGTAGCCGGTGGAGTCCGGCACCTCGGCGGTGAGCACCGTCACCGCGTTCCCGTCGGTGGCGTGCGCCGAGGCCAGCCGCTCCAGGGTGGCGCCGGTCAGCAGCGGGGTGTCCCCGCAGACGACGATCACGGTGCCGTCGAGGGCGACCCCGCTGCCGGACAGCTCCTCAAGACCCATGCGGACGGCGTGTCCGGTGCCGTTCTGCTCGTGCTGGACGGCGGTGCGCACCTCGGCGTCGATCTCGGCGAGATGTGCGGTGACCTGTTCGCGGGCGTGTCCGACCACGACCACCAGGTGCTCGGGGGAGAGCTCGCGGGAGGCGGCGACGACATGTCCGACGAGGGACCGGCCGCAGATCGCGTGGAGGACCTTGGGGGTCGCCGACTTCATACGGGTGCCCTCACCCGCTGCGAGGACGACGACGGCTGCCGGGCGGTTGGCGCTCACGGGTGTGCCCTTCGGCTTCGGGGGTGGACACCCGCAGGATACCGAGAGGTTTCCGGACGGAAACGTGTGCGGGTCCCGATCGGGGCGATCAGGACCCGTGGGGACGGAAAGAAGAGCTCCCCTGCCAGGACTCGAACCCGGAACAACCGGACCAAAACCGGTAGTGTTGCCTATTACACCACAGGGGATAGAAAAGCCATCAAATCGGACATCCTGTCAGGGTGTCGATCCGGCCCCCACCACTATGCCGTACCACCAGCCCTCCGTGCGACGGTATGGATCAGCGTCGTTGCCCCGTTTCCGGGACCCGGCGCCGTGCGCCGTTCGAGTGACCCGCACCCCGTCGTGTCCCAGGGAAAAGCCTTGCGGTCCGGCCGTAGTCTGGTCGCTATGAGTGCTACGGGGGTAGTCGAGGCAGCGAGTGCGCGGGGCGCGCCCGCTGGTCCGTGGTGGTGGTCGCGGCGGCGGAGCATGCTGCTCGACGTGGGGCTCGCCGTCGCGTCGTCGGCGGAGTGCGCCGCGGAGGGCGTCGGTTTCGCGCAGGACGCCCGCATTCCCACCCTGCTCGGGGTGGTGCTCGGGGTCGTCGTCGGCTCGACGCTGGTGCTGCGCCGCCGGTGGGCGATCGCCGTCGTCCTGATATCGATCGCGGTCACCCCGGCCGAGATGGGGCTGCTCCTCGGTGTGGTCGGCCTCTACACCCTGGCCGCCTCCGAGGTGCCGCGGCGGATCACGGCGGTGCTCGCCGGGATGGCGGGCTCCGGGACGCTCATCATCACCATGATCCGCTTCCAGGAGGACATCAAGAAGGACGGCTGGGAGCCGGGGCTCTGGGTCGTGCCGCTGGTCTCGGTGGTGATGGCGCTGGGGATGACCGCCCCGCCGGTACTGCTCGGCCTCTACGTCAGGGCCCGGCGGCGGCTGGTGGAGAGCCTGCGGGAGCGGGCCGACGGACTCGAGCGCGAGCTGTCGCTGCTCGCGGACCGCGCGGAGGAACGGGCCGAGTGGGCCCGCAACGAGGAGCGCACCCGGATCGCCCGCGAGATGCACGACGTGGTGGCGCACCGCGTGAGCCTGATGGTGGTGCACGCGGCGGCGCTCCAGGCGGTGGCGCTGAAGGACCCCGAGAAGGCGTCGAAGAACGCCGCGCTGGTCGGCGACATGGGGCGGCAGGCCCTCACCGAGTTGCGGCAGATGCTGGGGGTGCTGCGCTCCGAGGACGGCCAGCGGCCCGGCACCGCGGCGGCCGCTCCGGCCGCCCCCCAGGAGCGCCGGGTGCCACTGGCCGCGGTGGCGGTGGCCGCGACGGCCGCCGCGCAGGCATCGGCGGCCGAGCGGGAGTCGGATGACCTGGGCGGGCCGACTCTGGCGGAGCTGGAGGCGCTGGTCGGGCAGTCGCGCGCGGCCGGGATGACCGTGGAGCTCTCCGTGGAGGGCGAGGAGCGGGGCTACGCCGCACGGGTCGAGCGGACCGCGTACCGGGTGGTGCAGGAAGCGCTCACCAACGTCCACAAGCACGCCCCGGGCGCCAGCGCCCGGGTACGGCTCGCCCACCGCCCGGACGAGATCGCCGTACTGGTGGAGAACGGGCCGAGCGAGCGCGGTGCGGCGGACGCCGGGCTGCCCAGCGGGGGCAACGGTCTGGTCGGTATGCGCGAGCGGGTCTCCACACTGGGCGGAGGCTTCGTCTCGGGCCCGACGGAGGCGGGCGGCTTCCGCGTCTCGGCGGTCATCCCGGACCGTACGGGCGAGGAGTCGGCGGACCCCGCGGAGGCTCCCGCCGAGGAGTTCGAAGACGTGGAACGCGCCAGGAGCGCATAGCGGGCGCGGCTGTCGCCGCCGTCGAGGGACGGGCGCTCCGCGCGTCGCGCCTCGCGCTCCGCGCGGAACGCGGTTGTCGGTCACCGCACAGGTCAGCCGGCCATCCGGGCCGGGGCGGGCGCCGGGCCGCCGCGGGCGATGCGTTCGGCCGCGCAGGGCGGGACCTCGGAGCCGGGCCGGGCGATCGTTCAGTGTCGTGCACGGCGGCACTTCCGCCGGGGCTCCCCGGGTGCGTGGGTGGGGGCGTGTCCGCCGCGCGGGGGCGGCGGGGCTGCCGTAGCCGTGGCGGCGGTCCGGGCCGGGAGCCGGGCCCGGGATGGGCGACGGCCGGCGTGCGCCGGGGTACTGGCGGGCTCGCGGCCCGGGCACGCGACCGGGCCCGGGGCGGTGCACTGGATCACCGGCGGGTCTTCGGGACGGGCGTCCGTGTATCCCCGGCACCGGGCGGTGTGCGTACGGGCGGGCCGTCGGCCCCTCGGCCGGGTCGCGGGCCCGGCTCGGGCCCCGGCGAGGGGTTATGCGCGGGGGAGCCGTGGCGGGAGGGTGCCGGAGACCAGCGTGGCCAGCGCCGCGTCCACGCTCGCGCCCAGGTACCAGTCACCGCAGTGGTCCATGCTGTACACCCGCCCCTCCGCGTCGATCGTCAGCAGGGCCTGGCCGTCCGCCTCTTCGCCCAGCGGGCAGACCTCCGTCTCCAGCGCCCGGCCCAGATCGCTCAGGGTGCGGGCCAGGTGGAGGCCGGGCAGGGGGTCGATCCGGAACGGGGTCGGGGCGATCTGCCGCCCCGCCGCGGGCGGCCGCACCTCCAGTTCGCCGAACTCCGCCCACGCCTCGACGGCCGCCGGGAAGACCGCGTGCTGGTGTCCGGCGGGGGAGGTGTGGGCGCGCAGGGTGTCGGCCCAGACCTCGGCGCGCCGGATGTCCCAGCGGCCGGGCTGCCAGCCCGCCTCGCGCAGCGCGGCGTCCACGGCGATGGGGAAGCGGGTGACGTCCATGCGGTCGTATGCCTGTTTCACTCGGTCTCACCCACGACCCGTACGCCGAACTGGGCCAGCAGCGCCGTGCAGGACAGACAGGGCGGGGCGTAGCTGCCGTGCCGAGGGTCACCGGCCTCGCGGATACGGCGGGTGGTGAGCTTGGCCTGCTTCAGGGAGCGGCGGGCCTCGCCCTGCCCGAGCGGTTTGCGGGAGGCGCGTTTGGAGCGGTTCGCCTCGAAGGCCGTCAGATGGCGGGAGAGCAGGATCGCCTCGGCGCAGCGCCCGGTGAACCGTTCCCGCTGGCCGGTCGGGAGCGCGTCCAGGAACTCCTGGACCAGGGGGTGCAGTGTGGGCGGCTGATTGCCCTTGACGCCGGTGCAGGTGAGGGTCTCGCCGCGGACGGAGAGCGCGGCGGCCACGGCGGGCAGGATGCCGTCACGCCGGTGGTGCACCGCGGGCGGTCCTGCATCGGGGTCGACGCTGCTCCAGCCCAGCCGGGGGTCGCTGGCCGCGGGGGCGGCGTCAATGCCGCTCCCGTCGCTCCGCGTGGTCTGCATGTGGTGGTTCCCTCCCTACCGCAATCCCCCGGTTGCAGTGATCAGATTGCCAAATGTGCCGGGTGGTGCGGTAGTCCGGGCTTGTACCTCCAGGTGACGCGGCGCGGCGCCCCCGCGCGACCGCCCCGGGGTGGCGGCGGCCGGGGCCACCGACCGGTTCCGCCCATTGCGCCAACGCATAGGCTGTGTGCAGTAGACAGCATCAGCAGGGGGCAACCGCCATGACGACAGGTCGGCTCGGGCAGCAAGCCGCGCCACCGAACACGGCCTACGCCGGGCAGGTCGTGCACTTCCCGGACCCGGTCCGGGCCGCTCGCCACCCCAAGGGCGTCCGGATGGATGAAAACGGCTTTCCGGACTTCTCGCCCTATGCCCGCGCAGCGGCCGAAATCGCCGAGCCCCCCGAGGGCTTCGGCGTCGACGAGCTGCGGCTGACGGACTACGTCTCGGCGAACGCGGCACAGTTCGCCGCCGGTCATGAGCTGTGGAAGGACTCCGCGCCGGTCGCCACCCCGCACGGCTGGACCTGGCACCACGTCGCGGGTACCCGCCGGATGGAGCTGATCCCGGCCGAGGTGAAGGCGCTGCTGCGGCACCACGGCGGACTGGCCACCGCCCAGGTCGACCAGGACAAGCGCGGCACCCGGCCGCTCCAGGAGACCCGGCCGATCCACTTCGGGCTGCCGGTCCGCGGTCTGTCGGTCACCGAGGAGCAGGTGCTCGGCGTCGAGGAGGACCTCGGCTACCGGCTGCCCGGCGCGTACCGCTCGTTCCTCAAGGCGGCGGGCGGCTGCGCCCCGATCGGCGCGGCCCTCGACCCGGAGCTGGGGCTGCTGATAGACCAGCCCTTCTTCACGGTGCGCGACGAGGCCGCGGTCAACGACCTGGTCTATATGAACAAGTGTCTGCGCGACCACTTCACCAAGGACTACCTGGGCGTCGGCCTCGTCCAGGGCGGAGTGATCGCCGTGAAGGTGAAGGGCGACGCGATCGGCTCGGTGTGGTTCTGCGCGTACGACGATGCGCGCGACCACGACGGCTGGACGGTCCAGGAGCGGGTGACGGAGCTCATGCTGCCGTGCGGCGATGACTTCGACGCCTTCCTGCTGCGGCTGGCGGGCAATCCGCCGGAGCTGGAGACCGTGGCGAACCTGATGGTGGACGGCGGATTCGCGTACGCCGTCCCGGTGGAGGAGTGAGCGCGATGGTGACCTTCGCACAGGCGCAGGAGCGCGCGGAACTCTGGATAAACGGTGATGTGCCCGCGTACCAGCAGCGCGAGGTGCGGGTCCGGGAGTTCGACCTCGGCTTCGTGGTCTGGGCCGAGGACCGGGCCGACGGTCCGGTCTCGGACTCGGCCGCCGACGGCGCCCGGATGGTGATCGCCCGCGACAGCGGGGAGACCACGCTGTGGCCGGGACTGCCGGTCGGCGAGGTCGTCCGCCGGTACGAGGAGTGCTACGGGGCGACGGCCGAGGCCGCCCCCGCGGACACCACCGGCGGCCGCCAGCAGCGCATCGATCTCAACGCCACGTCCTTCCTGCTCACTCCGCCGGAGTGGTTGCAGGAGGCGGCGGACGCGATGAGCCTGCCGGACCAGCGGCTGGACATTCCCGACCAGCGGTCGGAGGCCGGGTCCGGGTCCGGTACGGGATCCGGTACGTCCGGGTCCGGTGAGCCGTCGCAGGGCGCACCGCCGGTGGCGGGTACGCCGCCCACTCCTCCCGCACCGGCCGCCGCCTCGTCCGGCTCCTCCGCCGCGTCGGCGCCCTCCGGCGGGACGCCGTGGGCCGACACCAACTCCGGCGGCGACGACGGCGACCGTTCGGTTGCCCCGCCCGCGACGGTCTTCGCCCCGGCGCTGGCGGGTTGGGACGACGAGGACACCCCGGTGCCGGGCGTGCGGCCGGAGGCCAAGACCGAGCTGCTGTCCGGCGGCAGTGCGCTGCCGCCCACGGCCATCGCTCCCCAGGTCGAACTCCCCGGAGGTCCGGGCGCCGTGCCCGGTGCCGGTCCGGCCGCCGGTGCCGCTCCCGGCGCGGCCGACATCGCGAACGAGGCCACCCGCAAGGCGTCCCCCGGCGGGCCGACGCCTCCGCCGCCGCCCGGTGCCCCGGGCGCGCCCGGGGCCCGGCCGGGTCCGGGTGCGCA
>NZ_JANCLX010000089.1 GCF_024295805.1 Streptomyces cucumeris | reverse complement strand
AGAAAACCGCGTCGCTGGAGACGTGCACCAGCCGGATGCCACGCCGCGCGGTGGACTGAGCAAGGCGGACAGGGCCATCGGCAGTGACCGTCCAGTCGGCATCCCCACTGGACGCGTTGATCACCACGCTGGGCTCCACCGCGTCGATGACTTTGTCGAGAGCACGAGGATCACGGAAGTCCAGCCGGTGCCACGAGACGGAAGGGGTAACGCCAGGGCCGGAGTTGAACGTCGCGGCCGTGACCCGGCCAGCGGAAGTCACCTGGCGCACCAGCTCTGTCCCCAGGAACCCACTGCCACCGATGATCAGCACTGTCATGCCGCCACACGGTAGTGGAACCGATCGCCGCCCGCGGTAGGCCGTCGGTGAGCTGGGAGCCATGCCGATCACGAAGCGTCTGGGCGCGGTGGAAGGTGTCCTGTGCGCCCTCGTCCTCTTCTGATGCGCCGCCAGAGCCTCATTCACGCCCGGCACCTGCGCAGTCGCGGAGGCTGCCGCAGAGGGCTTCCGGTCCTTCTCGGACTCGCCACCACGACCATCCACCAGCCCACCCTGCGCATGCTCCTCATACGACGGAGGATCCCACCACAACCTGGCCAGGGAAATGGATCGGCCAAAACCGCCCGATCATGGGCCATAGACCCGGGCAGAGACCGGGCAGCTCGCCGGGCGCCGCCAACCGGCTCTCGTCCGGGGCGCGTTGCCAGGACGCGCTTCTGGACTCAGCAGGCGGGGTAGTGGCGAGGGAGCGACCGCGGGCGCGGCCCGTGGACGGAAGCGTGGCGGGCCTACGGGGGGACGGGCATGACGACGACCGAGCCACCGGACGAGAGACGGGATGATCCGCAGCCGAGTGGCGCCGACGGCACCCTTGCGGAGCCGGCCCCACAACAGGCCGGGCAGAACGGGGACTCGGCCGGCGGCTCGCCGGCTACGGCCGCGCAGCCCCCGCGACAGAGCGACGCCGACGAGGGAAACGGAGCGTTTGAGAGCTTCGCATCGATCGTCGCCGAGACAGCCGGCTTGGCACCCGGCTCCTCACGGCGGCGACGAGCGGTGACCTTGCTGGTGATGCTGTCGATCGCTTTCGTGGCCGTCTTCAGAGACACGCTGACCGACTACCTCATGATCAAACCCAGTGTGATCAGGGAGAA
>NZ_JANCLX010000088.1 GCF_024295805.1 Streptomyces cucumeris | reverse complement strand
TACTGATCTTTTCGTAAGTTCAGTGGGTGTGCTGGCGTTGTGCGTGGGAGGCTTTCGGGGTGGCTTATCAACCCTCGCCTTCGGCTGCTGGCTCGTCTCTTCCTCCTTTGTCGCGGCCTCAGTTGGCGGAGGCGCGTCGTGTTCGGGCGGTCGAGTTGTTCGAGGAAGGCGCCTCGAATGTAGAGATCGCGCGGGCGGTGGGTGTGTGTGCCGAGAGTGTGCGGCGTTGGCGTCGGGTGTGGGAGGAAGGCGGCGTTCCGGCTCTGCGGCGGCGTGCGGCCACCGGTCGCCCGCCCAAGCTGGACGACGCCCAGGTCGAGACTGTCCGGGCCGCGTTGGCGCGAGGAGCTCAGGCTCATGGCTTCGAGGCCGACCTGTGGACTTTGGAGCGAGTCGGCGCCGTCGTGGAGCAGGTAACGGGGGTGCCATTGTCGAGGGCGTCGGTGTGGCGACTGCTGACCGGCCGACTCGGATGGAGTCTGCAACGTCCCGAGCGCAGGGCGGTCGAGCGGGACGAGTCCGAGATCGCCCGCTGGATCGCGCACGAGTGGCCGCGCATCAAAAAGGGGCCGTGAACACACGTGCCTGGATCGTGTTCCTCGACGAATCAGGTGTCTCCCTGCTGCCTCAGATCCGCCGCACCTACGCACCCCGTGGCCGGACCCCGCTGCTGCGGCATCGCCTGAACTGGAAGCGGGCGTCAATGGCCGGGGCCCTGGGCTACCACTCCACCGATCCCGAACGCGGGGCCCGTCTGTGCTTCCACCTCAAGCCCGGCAGCTACGACACCACCGCCCTCATCGAAGTCCTCGAGCAGATGAAGGCGTTCTACCGCGGCGAGCAAGTGGTGCTGGTCTGGGACGGCCTGTCGGCCCATTGGAGCCGGGCGATGCGCGCCTGGGTCGCCGAGCAGGACTGGCTCACTCTGGAGCGATTACCCGCCTACGCTCCCGAGCTGAACCCGGTGGAACTGCTGTGGTCCTCGCTCAAGAAGGGTGAACTCGCCAACCTCGCCGGCGACCACCTCGCCGATGTCGCCGACGCCACCGAACAAGGCATCAACCGCATCAACCACAACCCACAACTGCCATGGTCCTTTCTCGCCCACACCGGCCTGACCATTCACCCAGCACACCCACTGAACTTACGAAAAGATCAGTA
>NZ_JANCLX010000087.1 GCF_024295805.1 Streptomyces cucumeris | reverse complement strand
GCCCCTGCTCCCGCGGCGCATCATCCGCCGGAATCTGCCGGGCCGGCGGCTCCAGCACCGCCGTCCCCATATGCCGCACCTGGCCGATCGCCACACCGTGGCTCACACCCACGCCCCGCAACGTTGTCTCCATGTCACCCGTCCCCGGTCGATACGGCGGAACCCCGCCTGGTGGATGTCTAACGCACCGCGATCGCGCCCGGACCGGCCCCGTCGGCGCCGGGCTCATATCCGGCTCAGGTCCAGTCGAAGAGCGCGTCGCCCGTCTCGACCACGGCGTCGCCGTCCCTGACGGCGGCCAGCGCGTCGGTGGTCGCCTCCAGCGCCACGACGGGGCAGATAGGTGACTTCCCCGCGGCCACGGCGACATTGGGGTCCCAGCGCACGACCGCGTCGCCGCGCCGGACGGTGTCCCCCTTGTTGATGAGCACCTCGAAACCGTCGCCGCTCAGCTGCACCGTGTCGATCCCCAGATGCGTGAGCACCCCGTGTCCTTCGACATCCACGACGACGAACGCGTGCGGGTGGAGGGAGACGACGATGCCGTCGACCGGAGCCACGGCGACACACGGTTCCAGCACCGGATCGATCGCTGTCCCCGGACCGACCATGGCGCCGGAGAACACCGGGTCGGGGACCGCGGCGAGACCGATCGCACGCCCGGCGAGCGGGGCCGTCACGGTGGTCATGGGAAGCCTCCCAGGGGTGAAGATTGATCACGCGCCGTCACTGCCTGTCCCGGACAGCGCACTGCCGAGAAGCGTAAGTCATAGGAACTTTGGATTCCGCACGCGCGGCGCAGGCGGGAGAGCGTCCGGGGCGTCGAATCGATTTGCCACGGCTGTGTGGGGACCTGTACTGTCGTATGCCTGCCCACCGGATGAAGCATCGCAGTCACCTGCGAGACACGTCCAGGTTGAGGCGGCACCTTCAGTTACTAGATCCAAATCTCGGATCCGCTTTCGCATGCCGTGCGAAAGACCCCGGTTCGAGACACGGAAATGGTCTGATAGCGTGTGAAACACCGAAGGGAAGCGCCCGGAGAAACCGGTGAAACGGTTTCGAAGGAAGCGTCCGTTCCTTGAGAACTCAACAGCGTGCCAAAAGTCAACGCCAGATATGTTGATACCCCGTCCGCATCATCACGATGTGGTCGAGGTTCCTTTGAAGAAACACACACAGCGAGGACGC
>NZ_JANCLX010000086.1 GCF_024295805.1 Streptomyces cucumeris | reverse complement strand
CTAGTGCTGTGACCGGGAAGGTTGGCCGGGTTGGCGGCTGGGGCGGTTGGATTGGCGGTCACGTCCGTTTCGATCGCTGGAGGTGCGAGTGGCTGAGCCTGTCCGTGTACGCCGACTCACCGATCAGGAAGGACGGAAACTGCAGCAGATCGTGCGCCGGGGCACTACCAGCTCGGTGCGCTACCGGCGCGCGATGATGTTGCTGGCCTCGGCCGGCGGGAACCGCGTCCCGGTGATCGCCCAGCTGGTCCAGGCCGACGAGGACACGGTGCGGGAGGTGATCCACCGGTTCAACGAGATCGGCCTGGCCTGCCTGGACCCTCAGTGGGCGGGAGGCCGTCCCCGCCTGCTCAGTGATGACGACGAGGACTTCGTCGTCCAGACGGCCACCACCCGCCCCACCAAGCTCGGCCAGCCCTTCACTCGCTGGTCGATCCGCAAACTCGCTGCCTACCTGCGGAAAGTACACGGACGCGTGATCCGGATCGGCCGGGAAGCGTTACGGCGCCTGCTCAGGCGCCGCGGCATCACCTTCCAGCGCACCAAGACCTGGAAGGAGTCACCCGACCCCGACCGTGACGCCAAGCTCGACCGGATCGAGCACGTCCTGGAGCACTTTCCGGACCGGGTCTTCGCCTTCGACGAGTTCGGCCCGCTCGGGATCCGGCCGACCGCAGGTTCCTGCTGGGCGAACCGGGGCAAGCCCGACCGGCTGCCGGCGACCTATCGCCGCACCCACGGCGTGACCTACTTCCACGGCTGCTACTCCGTCGGCGACGACCGGCTGTGGGGCGTCAACCGCCGCCGCAAAGGCACCGCGAACAGCCTGGCCGCCCTGAAGTCGATCCGCACCGCCCGACCCGACGGCGCCCCGATCTACATCATCCTGGACAACCTCTCCGCCCACACCGGAGCGGACATCCGCCGCTGGGCGGGGAAGAACAAGGTCGAGCTGTGCTTCACCCCGACCTACGCCTCCTGGGCCAACCCGATCGAGGCCCACTTCGGACCGCTACGGCAGTTCACCCTCGCCAACTCCCACCACCGCAGCCACCCCGCGCAGACCCGGGCCCTGCACGCCTACCTGCGCTGGCGCAACGCCAACGCCCGACATCCCGATGTACTCGCCGCCCAACGCAAGGAACGGGCCCGCATTCGCAGCGAGAAGGGCATCCGCTGGGGCGGACGCCCCCTCGCAGCCGCAGCCTGAACCCGGCGAACCTATGCGGTCACAGCACTAG
>NZ_JANCLX010000085.1 GCF_024295805.1 Streptomyces cucumeris | reverse complement strand
ACAACGTTGCGGGGCGTGGGTGTGAGCCACGGTGTGGCGATCGGCCAGGTGCGGCATATGGGGACGGCGGTGCTGGAGCCGCCGGCCCGGCAGATTCCGGCGGATGATGCGCCGCGGGAGCAGGGGCGTGCCCGTCAGGCGGTGGAGGCGGTGTCGGCTGATCTGATCGCGCGCGGGAATCTTGCGGGTGGTGAGGCGCAGGCGGTGCTCGAGGCGCAGGCGATGATGGCGCAGGATCCGGAGTTGATGGCGGATGTGGAGCGTCGGATCGCGGTGGGCAGTACGGCGGAGCGTGCGGTCTATGACGCGTTCGCGGCGTATCGGGCGTTGCTTGCGGGGGCGGGTGAGTATCTGGCGGGGCGGGTCGCCGATCTCGATGATGTGCGTAACCGGATCGTGGCGCGGTTGCTGGGTGTGCCGATGCCGGGGGTGCCGGACAGTGATGAGCCGTATGTGCTGATCGCGCGTGATCTGGCGCCGGCGGACACCGCGTTGCTCGACCCCACCCTCGTCCTGGGGTTCGTGACCGAGGAGGGCGGGCCCACCAGCCACAGCGCGATCCTCGCCCGCGCCCTGGGCGTCCCCGCCGTGGTGGCCCTGCCGGGAGCCGGGGAGCTGGTCGAGGGCACCGTGATCGCCGTGGACGGCAGCACCGGTGAGATCTTCGTGGCGCCGAACGAGGAGAAGCGGGCCGAGCTGACCCGGGCGGCCGAGGAGCGCAGGGCGGCGCTGGCTGCCTCCTCGGGTCCGGGTGCGACGTCGGACGGGCACAAGGTGCCGCTGCTGGCCAACATCGGCGGCCCCGCCGACGTCCCCGCCGCACTCGAAGCAGGCGCCGAGGGCGTGGGCCTGTTCCGCACCGAATTCCTCTTCCTCGACGACCACACCCAAGCCCCCACACTCGAGAAACAGACCGACGCCTACCGCCAGGTCCTCCAGGCCTTCCCCGAAGGCCGCGTCGTCGTCCGCGTCCTGGACGCCGGAGCCGACAAACCCCTGGACTTCCTCACCCCCGCCGACGAACCCAACCCCGCCCTGGGCATCCGCGGCCTGCGCACCCTCCTGGACCACCCCCACATCCTCCACACCCAACTCACCGCACTGGCCACCGCCGCCGAAGGACTCCCCGTCTACCTCGACGTCATGGCCCCCATGGTCGCCGACCGCACCGACGCCAAAGCCTTCGCCGACGCCTGCCACACCGCAGGACTCCGCGCCAAATACGGCGCCATGATCGAAATCCCCTCCGCCGCCCTCCGCGCCCGCTCCATCCTCCAGGAAGTCGAATTCCTCTCCCTGGGCACCAACGACCTCGCCCAGTACACCTTCGCCGCCGACCGCCAGACCGGCGCCCTCGCACGCCTCCAGGACCCCTGGCAACCCGCACTCCTCGACCTCATCGCCACCTCAGCCGACGCCGCCCGCGCCGAAGGCAAAAGCTGCGGAGTCTGCGGCGAAGCCGCCTCCGACCCCCTCCTCGCCTGCGTCCTCACCGGCCTCGGCGCAACCAGCCTCTCCATGACCGCCACCGCCATCCCCTACGTCCGCACCACCCTCGCCAAACACACCCTCGCCCAATGCGAACGAGCCGCCGCAGCAGCACGAGCAGCCGACACCGCCGA
>NZ_JANCLX010000084.1 GCF_024295805.1 Streptomyces cucumeris | reverse complement strand
GACATTTAGCTTTGGAGATGGCTCTCCGGGATCTTCGGGGGCTGCGTAGGGTGCGTCGGGTCCGGTTCTTCCGGCACGGCTGGATCACTGACCGAAGCGTCTGCTTGCAGGCGACTTCTCAACGTTGATCGACGGCTGGTTGAACCTCCCGACGCACGTGCGTCCCTGTTGGGAACTCGTGGCCGCGGCGAGCGTGGACCACTGCTACCGAATGTCCGGTCAGCACAACCCTGCGGAACACGTGCCAAGTGGGTCGTGGCGGAAGGTCTGGACAACGGTCAACCTGCCGCTGCACCAGACGGGAACCCTGTTGAGACTGCACCTGGGAATCGACGTAGCCTGCCGGGCCTCGCACCGAGCCACCTGCACCGACGCCACCGGAGAGATCCAGTTCTCCGGCCGGCGCTTCACCACCACACCCAAGGACCTCGAGCGGTTATGGGACAGTCTGCCCACCACCGACGAGGTCATCGTCATCATGGAACCGACCCGCAACGCATGGGTCCCGCTCGCCGGATGGTTCCAGCGCCACGGCGCCACGGTGGTCCTGGTGCCACCGGAGCAGTCCTCTGACCTGCGCGACTACTACTCCAAGCACACCAAGAACGACCGGCTCGACTCCCGTGTCCTGGCCCGGCTGCCGCTGCTGCACCCCGAAGGACTGCGGGAACTGTCGGACACAGGACCGGCCAACGCACTGCGACGAGCTGTCCGCCGCCGCAGCTCGCTGGTCGAACGCCGCACGGCCACCTTCTACCGGCTCGATGCCCTGCTCGAACTCCTTGGACCCGCCTGGGCAGACGCCCTGGGCACGGGCTCCTACTCCAAAGCCGCTCTGGCCGTGCTGGAGAAGACCGGCGCCGACCCCCACGCCCTGCGGCGACTGGGCCGAAAACGACTGGCCGCCCTGCTGATCCGATACAGCCGCGGCCAGTGGCGCGAAGAGCACGCTGAACGGATCGTAAACGCCGCCCAGCAGACCCTCGAGCTCTGGCCCGACGGCGCCCTGGACTTCGCCGAACTCGCCGAGGACATCGCCGGCGAGGCTCACATGGCCACTCACCTGAACGCGCAGATCACCACCCTCGACGACCGGATCACCGTCCTCTACGAAGAAGCCGACCCCGGCCGGATCATGGCCTCCGGCCCCGGCCTCGGGGTCATCACCGCGGCGGGAATCCTGGGCCGGCTCGGAGACCCGAACCGCTTCACCAGCCTCGCCGGTATCCGCGCCTTCACCGGCCTGGTCCCCCGCACCAGCCAGTCCGGCCTGACAGGCCGCGACGGGCCGCCCACCCGCCAAGGAGATCCTGGCTTGCGCGAGACGCTGTTCAAGGCCGCGGACATCGCCCGGCATGCCGACCCCGCCCTGGCCGCCCGCTACCACGACCTCGTCGTCGACAAGGGCAAACACCACAACTCCGCCCTCTGCACACTCGCCGCAACCCTGGTCACCCGCCTCGCTGCCTGCTGGCGCAACGGCACCCTCTACGAGCTCCGCGACACCGACGGACGCGAGATCACTGAAGCCGAGGGGCGGCAGATCTGCGCGACCCGCTACAAGATCAACAAGGACGACCGGGCCAAAGTCCACGTCCGCCGCCGCTCGCAACGGCTGAAAGACCCGACGACGAGCCGGCGCGAGAAGGAGTCGCCAAGCGCTCCGGCAACCGGCCCGTCGAGAACCACCCTACGAAACAGGCCCCGAGATCACCACGAACGGCTTGACGTCCGTTAGGAACTCAACG
>NZ_JANCLX010000083.1 GCF_024295805.1 Streptomyces cucumeris | reverse complement strand
CGGCGGTGACGGGCGGTACGACGGAGGAACACGTCACGCGGGCCTTCGCGATGGCCTGCGAGGCGGGGTCGCGGCTGCGCGCGGTGGTGGCGGAGACGGCGGTACGGGTGGCGCTGGAATGCGCCCGGGAGAAGGGGACCCGTCCATGAGCGAGATCGGCGGCACGACCGACGCCCCGCCCCCGCCCCCTCCGCCCCCGCCCCCGGAGCCGCCGAAGGACGCGCCGCGGGACGGCGACGAACCGGAGACGCCGGCCGGGTCGGATTCCGGGAGCGGCTCCGGGGCGGCGGACGCCGACCAGCAGACACCGGAGGCCGAACCGGAGGACGACACGCCCACGCCCGAGCCCGCCCGCGAGGCGGACACCCCGCTCCAGCCCACGGCCGAACAGCCCCGGGACGGCGACCACGTCCCGGACGAACCTCCGCCCCTGGACGCACCCCGGGAGGGCGACACCCCGGAGCCGCCCGAGCCCGCAGCTCCCCAGGACCCGGCCGCGCCCGAAACGCCGGCAACGGACGCCTCGGCCCGCCACCAGCCCGACACCCCCTCCAAGGAGCCGACCGACCCCCCACCGCAAGAGCCGACTCCCGAAGAACAAGCCCCGGAACAGCCCGAGCCCCAGAAACAGGAGCCAGAACCCGAGGCGGAACCGGATCCCGAAGAAGAACTGGATCCCGAGCCGGAGTCGGAACCTGCGCCCGAACCGGAGTACAAACCTGAGCCGGAATCGGAGGCCGAGCCCGACACCGAACCGGCTCCGGAGGCAGAACCCGTGGCCGAGGCAGAGCCGGAGCCGGAGCGCGAACCCGAGCCCGAAGCCGAGTCCGAACCGGAGCCGGTATCCGAGCCCGAGCGGGAGCGGGACGCGGACGACGACGACCGCCCGGGTCCGGATGAGTCAGATCAACCGGACCGACCTGACGAGCCGCCAGTGGACGTGATCCAGGACCCGCCCGCGGACACGGACACGGACCGCCGGTCCACGCCTCCTGAGCGGCCCGACCATGCCACACCCGATCCCGATGCGCCGGACCAGCAGTCGGAAGAGAAGGGGGAGCAGCGGGAGCAGGTGGCGGCGGGAGCCGACGATTCCACGGTGGCGGACAAGGAGTCGGCGACGCAACCGCAGACCACGGCCGAACGTCTCGACCGGCAGCCGGAGTCCGATCGGCAAGGCTCGGACAACCCCGCCGAGGAAGGCGGACCAGGCCGGGACCGGACCGGCGAATCCGACCCGTCGAGCGGCGAGGCCACCGAGCAAGAACCCGCACAACCAGGTGACGACGCAGGCAGGCGCCCCGAGAGCTCCGGGGAACCACGCAGCCCCGATGGTCGCTCCGAGTCGCAGGAGCACCCCGACGGGAGTGACCCTGCGGCGGCATCGGGCGGCTCCGGCGCCGATAAGGGCATGAACGCCGCGGTGGAGGGCGTTGCCAAGATCGCGACGGCCGGGGTCAAGGCGGCCGCGGAGGTGACCGGCGCCATCGCGGCGGCCGTGGGGGCAGTGGTCTCCGAAGCCACCGCGGGCGCCGGGCCCAGCGGCGCGGCGTCCCCGGGCAGGAGCGAAAGGAGCGACCGGAGCCCTGGCCCCCGCGAGCCGGATCAGGGCCCCGACACTTCGCGCGGGAACGAGTCGGCAGACCCCGACGGCGGTGCGTCCGAAAGGGATGGCCGCGAGGGCGGTGACGGGGCTGGTGACGAGAACACCGACGCACCGACCGAATCCGGCGAGGAACGGGATCCCGGCGCGCTTTATCCGGTCGGGCATCTGGGAAATCAGAACGACACCAGCATCAGAGACGACACCTCCACGGACACGACCAGCAATCGCTATGGTCGAGACATAAACGTTTCAATACCCGAGGGGTACACCGCCAGAAATGCACCCGCCGAGATCATGGGCCGTCAATACAGCGGCCATGCGCTGGACCGGATGCAAGGTCGGGGATTCGTCCCTTCCATTGTCGAAAATACCGTGACAACGGGAGAAAAGGCTCCAGGCAGACACGAGGGCACGACCGTGCACTACAATCCCGTCGACCGGTTCTCCGTCATCACAAATACGGAGAACGGGCGCGTCATCACCGTAATGGGAGGCGATCGCAGGTGAATTTCTCGACCCCGGAGTCCCAGTGGTGGGTACCAGTCAAGGACAAGGCCCTGGGCGAGCTGAGGGCATTCCAGCAGGGACGGAAATCGGTCCCTGAATTGGCTGATTCCCTCATCGAAATGTCAGATGTTTTCCGCGAAAACGAGGCGGAGCTATCCCGCGTTTCTCCACCGCTTCCCAGGTCTCCCGATCAGTGGATTCGCGCATTCGACACGTTGTCAGGCGACGTGGAGGTCATTTCCTCCATCGCGCTCGACGAAGGATGGGTAGAGCTGCCGGACGGCGAGGCAAGCCGGGTAACAGACCTCGTCCAGGCCCTCGTGAATCTGGTCAACGAGCTGCCCAGCGGAGAAGGGCACGCCTGAATCGACTGGACTGCCGGCATTTCCGTACCCCTCACCGGCAGGGGGACGGCCTCCACCCGGATGGACAGTCTCGACGGCCAGGGCGTGGATGTCGCCCGCCTGCTTGCTGACGCGGCCGGAGTCGGCGTCGACCAGGCCGTGGCCGCCGTCCTCGCCACCGCACCCGCATCTGCGGTCGGCGCGTCGGGGCCGGAGGTGCTCCCGACCGCGCATCGCTGAGGCCCGCGATCCGTGGGCGCCGCCGCCGACCGCGGCGAAGACACCCGGACCCGCTCCGGCTCCAGGCCCGCCGACTGCTCCCGCGGCCCCCGCGCCTGCGCCCGTTGCGGAGGCGGTGGTGGTGAGCGAGGACGCGCGCCGCTGTTGGGGCCCGCTGACCGAGAGCCTCACCCGCTTCCCCACGAACCTCGACCTCGACCTCGGTGCCCGGGACAAGGCTCTTGAGCAGCTCGGTGTCCGGCCTGCCGTTCTCGCACGGATCGTGGCCACGGTCACGGACGTCTTGGGCGAGCGGGACGCGGGCCTTCTCGTGGGCGCCCGCCCCTGGCCGCTGCTGGCTGCCCGGATGCAGCAGATCGGCAAGAGCGACGGCCCGCAGGCCGTCGCCGACCACCTGACCCGCCTGAATACGGACGACTCCTACTGATCTTTTCGTAAGTTCAGTGGGTGTGCTGGCGTTGTGCGTGGGAGGCTTTCGGGGTGGCTTATCAACCCTCGCCTTCGGCTGCTGGCTCGTCTCTTCCTCCTTTGTCGCGGCCTCAGTTGGC
>NZ_JANCLX010000082.1 GCF_024295805.1 Streptomyces cucumeris | reverse complement strand
GGGCGTTACGGTGGATCACGAGGGCCTCCTGCCATCGGCGTAGATGTCGCAATCCACACCGAGCCAGAAGGCCCTCACCTCGTTCAAGCACCCAGCACGCGTGTCACCAACGTGCCGGGACAGCACATCTAGGGCGCCTGCCCTGTCCCGAGCCGCTCGGCGAGGAAGGCGATGATCTCGTCCCTGGCCCGCAGGGTCGGATGACCCTCCTCGTCCACGAGATGCGCCGTCACGACGCTGTGCGCGCAGCCGACGACATCGCGGAAGAAGGGCGGCGGATCGGGGTGCGCCGTCCCGGGGTCGAGTACGCGGCCGTCGAAGGCGTCCCCGAGCAGCGCCCGGTACGCGGCGAACCGCTGCCCCGTGCACCATGTGTCGCCCTCGAAGCGGTAGGCGAGCACCTTCACCCCGTCCCGGGCCACCCGTTCGGCCACGGCAGCCGCGTCCTCGTCGCCGAGCTCCAGCTCACCGGCGCTGTCGAGCGGCAGCGACGGATGGTTGACCACGGGGGCGATGACGGCGGGTTCGAGCGTCATGCTCAGCGCGAAGTTCCCGGTGAAACACAGCCCCACGGCCCCGACCCCCGGCCCGCCGCACTCGGTGTGCGCCAGGCGGGCGAGCCCGCGCAGCCAACCGACGACAGGGCTGGTGCCACCGCCGGCGAACGCCCTGAACTCGGCGCTGACGCAGGCCCGTCGGACCACGATGTCGCGTGCCTCGGCGAGCGGGTAGGCACCGTCGACGCCGAAGAGGGACGGCAGGTACACGGAGAATCCGGCGTCACGTATCCAGCGCGCGAGCCGCGCGACGTCGGGGCTGATGCCCGGCATCTCCGGCATGAGGACGACCGCCGGCCCCACCCCGGTGACGTACACGGTCTTCGCGATGCCGTCGACCGTGACGGTCCGCCGTGTGAAGTCGTCCAGGGGGTCATCGCGCTGCCCTCTTCCGATCGCCATGAGCACGATGATGCTGAGCCGCTCATCCCCCTGGGAAGCGGCGGGATCGACAGGTATCCCGGTAATCTCGCCACCGTTCAGAGGCGATCGGGGGTGCGTGTGGGTCCACTGAGTCCACCGAGTCCATTGCGGGTCGGTGTGCTGGCCTTCCCGGGCTGCTTCGCCTCGGAGGTGTACGGCGTGCCCGACCTCCTGGCCATGGCCACGCATGTCGCGACGGCACACGGGGAACCCCGGCCGGGCTACGAGACCTCGGTCCTCTCGCCCCGCCGCCGGGTGACCGCGTCCGGCGGCGCGTCCCTCGACGTCCGTGCCATACGTCCCGTGGACGTCCTGATCGTGCCGGGTTTCGAACTGCCGCCCGCGCTCGACGTCGACGCGACCCTCGCCCGGCTGGCCCCGGAAGTCGCCGCGATCCGCGCGCAGGCGGCCTCGGGCACCGCCATCGTGTCGATCTGCGTCGGCGCCTATCTGCTCGCCGAAGCCGGGCTGCTCGCCGGGCGCGAGGCCACCACGTCCTGGTTGTACGCGGACCGGTTCGCCCGGCGGTACGCCGATGTGCGGCTGCGCCGGGAAGCCCTCGTCGTGACGGACCGCGGAGTGACGACCACGGCGGCATTCAGCGCCATGTACGACTTCGCACTCCAGCTGATACGCGAACACGACGGCCCCGGTGTCGCCCGCAGTACTGCGCGCATCGCCCTGGTCGACGACGCGCGCTCCACCCAGGCGCCGTATATCGACCCGGCGCTCATACCGACCACGGGCAGGGACTTCTCACTGGGCGTCAAACGCCGGCTCGACCAGGATCTCGCGGCACGCTACGACCTCTCGGCGCTCGCCCGTGAATTCCACGTCAGCACGCGCACCCTGCTCCGCCGCTTCGGCGACGAGGCGGGCGAATCACCCCTCGCGTACCTCCACAAGGCCCGGGTACGCCGGGCCACCCATCTGCTGGAGGTGACCGACAGGACCGTCACGGACATCGCCGGCGAGGTCGGGTACCGCGACACCGGGACATTCGGCGGCATCTTCGCCCGGCACACGGGACAGAGGCCACGGGAGTACCGAGCGAGATTCCGCCGCGGACGCGACGACCGCGGTGGTTCCGGGCCGACGTAGCCCACCGGCCGCGGACGGCGCACGGTCGGCCTCCCCGATCCGCTGATCAAGCTGCTTCGGCAGCACCAGGAGGAACAGGAGAGGGAGCGGGCCGAGGCCGGTGCCGACTGCGAGGAGTGCGTCCTCGCTCCGCCGACCGGCGGGCCCGTCAGTTTGGCTGCCCTCTTCGTGATGCACGTCACACTGCGGCGGCCGTGCCAGAGCCCAACTGAGACGGACATACGCCAGAGGGCTGGACCGCGAAAGCGGTCCGGCCCTCTGGGCTGGCGGAGGATACGCACCTGCGTTCGTGGGCGGCTTGTCTACGGGAAGGGTCCGGCACACGGTCTCGGATGAACCACAGTGAACGGCGCTGAATGAGACGGGAACTGAGACGGCCGCACTCCTTACCGCAGCACCGGAGACGGCCTGCGGCCAGCTGTCGAAACCACTGCACACGTGGGAGCTGGGCTCCCTGGGTTGCGTGGCCTGCATGCCTTAGGCGGGCTCCTGTACATCCGCGTTGAGGAAGGTCTCGTCTTCCCCAAAGTCCGCGGCCTGGAAGGGGTTTGTCGTCGGAGGCGGCGATGCTGTAGTGGCACTGTGGGGTTGCCCTTCCAGGGCGGAAAACAGCGACGTCAGTTCGATGAGGGGTCTCCCATTGGTTACAGGTCCCTGAAGGGGCCTGGCGTGCCATGACCGGGCACGGCGGTCCTACAGCTTGGTCATCTTGGTGTACGGGCTCAAGATCCGCATTTGCGTCGAGCCGAAATCCACGAGCGCCGCGCTTCCGTCCTCGATGCCGATCACCCAGCCGAGGCCGTACATGTCGTGTGTGACCTGGTCGCCCACGGCGAAGTGCTTGGGAGCCGGGGTGACCGGGGCCTTGAAAGGGCTGGTGGGCAAATGACGCTTCGGTGCAGCAGGCTTTGTCATCGCCCCCAGTATGCGCCTACGACTGCGCTGGTCGGTGGCTCTCAGGGGCAGGGGTAGCTGATCGTCGGACTCCGCTCCAGCAAGAGCTGAGCCTGCCGATCAGCCGCCAGACGAGCGGGGGTCGGGCGGTTCAGATTCATAGGAGGCCGAACCGCCCGTACCCTTCGTGGTGTCTACGGCGTCATTAGCGCGCCACACTGGAGGCAATATCTCGTGCTGATCGCTCAGCGTCCGTCACTGACCGAAGAGGTCGTCGACGAGTTCCGCTCCCGGTTCGTGATCGAGCCGCTGGAGCCGGGCTTCGGCTACACCCTCGGAAACTCCCTGCGTCGTACGCTCCTCTCCTCGATCCCCGGTGCGGCGGTCACGTCCATCCGGATCGACGGGGTCCTGCACGAGTTCACCACCGTGCCGGGCGTCAAGGAGGACATCACCGACCTCATCCTCAACATCAAGCAGCTCGTCGTCTCCTCGGAGCACGACGAGCCGGTTGTGATGTACCTGCGCAAGCAGGGCCCCGGCCTG
>NZ_JANCLX010000081.1 GCF_024295805.1 Streptomyces cucumeris | reverse complement strand
AGGTGAGCAGTGACCAGCCCACTTCGACCGGAGACACACCAGTGTCCCTATCGACATGGCCGGCCAGGGCCGCTGCCTGGCCGCGCAATGCCTCCGCACTCCGTGCCGACACCACCCACGGCACCGGTCCGGCCACCGACCCGTCGTCCACCGGCGCCGCCAGGGCCGGAGGAGCGGACACCTCCGGCGCCTGCTCGACGATGACGTGGGCATTGGTGCCGCTGATGCCGAAGGACGAGACACCCGCCCGGCGCGGGCCTTCGCCTTCCGGCCACGGGACGGCCTCGGTCAGCAGCCGCACCTCACCCGCGGTCCAGTCCACGTTGGGGCTTGGCTCATCGATGTGCAGCGAGGCGGGCAGCACTCCGTGCCGGAGGGCCATCACCATCTTGATCACACCGGCCACCCCCGCGGCGGCCTGGGTGTGTCCGATGTTGGACTTGACCGAGCCGAGCCACAGCGGTTGTCCGGCCGACCGTTCCTGGCCGTACGTGGCCAGCAGCGCCTGGGCCTCGATCGGGTCGCCCAGGGTGGTCCCCGTGCCGTGGCCCTCCACCACGTCCACCTCGGCGGCGGTCAGCCGGGCGTTGGCGAGCGCCTGCCGGATCACCCGTTGCTGGGACGGTCCGTTGGGTGCAGTGAGTCCGTTGCTCGTGCCGTCCTGGTTGACCGCGGATCCCCGGAGTACCGCAAGTACGCGGTGGCCGTTGCGCCGCGCGTCGGAGAGCCGTTCCAGCAGCAGCAGTCCGGCGCCCTCGCCCCAACCGGTGCCGTCGGCCGCCGCCGCGAACGGCTTGCAGCGGCCGTCGGCGGCGAGGCCGCGCTGCCGAGAGAACTCGATGAACGTGGTGGGCGTGGCCATCACGGTGACGCCGCCGGCCAGGGCCAGCGTGCATTCGCCCTGCCGTAGCGCTTGGGCGGCCAGGTGCATGGCCACCAGGGAGGACGAGCACGCGGTGTCCACGGTGACCGCGGGCCCCTCCAGGCCGAACGAGTACGCCACCCGCCCGGACATGACGCTCGGGGTGCCGCCCGCCAGCAGATAGCCCTCGACCTCATCCGCCGAGGAACTCCCGGACGCGCCATAGCCCTGGTAGGTGCCACCGGTGAACACGCCGGTGTTGCTGCCGTGGAGGGTGTCCCGGTCCATCCCCGCGTGTTCGAAGGTTTCCCACGCGGTTTCCAGCAGCAGCCGCTGCTGGGGGTCCATGGCCAGTGCCTCTCGTGGACTGATGCCGAAGAAGGCGGCGTCGAACCGACCCGCGTCGTAGAGGAACCCGCCCTCCCGCGCGTAGCTGGTGCCCAGCCGGTCAGGGTCGGGATCGAAGAGGGTGTCCAGGTCCCAGTGCCGGTCGGTCGGCATCTGCGCGATGGCGTCCCGACCGGTGGAGACCAGCTCCCACAGCCCCTCCGGTGAACGCACCCCACCCGGGTAGCGGCATGCCATGCCGACGATCGCGATCGGTTCGTCGTCCGCGACCGCCGTGGGAGCGTGTGCGCTGACGGCGGTCTCCCGCCCCATGAGCTCGGCCCGGAGATGGGTGGCGAGGGCGTTCGGGGTGGGGTGGTCGAAGACCAGTGCCGGAGCGAGACTCAGCCCGGTGGTGGTGGCGAGCTGGTTGCGGAGTTCGACGGCGGTCAGCGAGTCGAATCCGAGCTCCTGGAAGGGCTGGGCGGGCGGAACGGCGTCGACACCGCTGTGGCCGAGGACGGTGGCGGCGAGCGTTTGGATGTGCCGTACGAGGATCTGGTGCTGCTGGCCGGCCGACACCGCGTCGAGCTGCCGTCGCAGCGGGTTGTCCGCGGCCGTTCCGGTATCCGTGGCCGAGCCCGGCGACGCGGCTTCATCGGCCCCGGTGACCGTCAGCCGGCTGAGCAGAGGACTCGGCCGCCGCGCCGTGAACGCGGCGGCGAACCGGTCCCAGCCGACGTCGGCGATGGTGACGGTGGTGTCGCCCTGGGTCAGGGCGTGGTGCAGGGACTTCAGGGCGAGCTCGGTCCCGAGCGGTGCGAGACCACGCCGCTTGAGATGCGCGAGTGCGGTTTCGTCGGCGGCCATTCCGGCGTCGCTCCAGGGTCCCCAGGCCAGGCTGGTGGCGGGGAGTCCCCGGGCGCGGCGGTGTTCGGCGAGTGCGTCGAGGTAGGTGTTCGCCGCGGCGTAGGCGGCCTGCTGACCGCTTCCCCACGTGGCCGCGTTCGACGAGAAGAGAACGAACGCGGTGAGATCGTGGTCCTGGGTGAGTTCATGGAGATGGGCGGCCGCCCGCACCTTCGCCCGCAGAACGCGTTCCAGCCCCTCGGCTGACAGCTCGGCTATCGGTGCCAGCTCCATGGTCCCGGCGGTGTGGATGACGGTGGTGAGGGGGTGTTCGGCCGGGACGGTGTGGAGGAGTTCGCGCAGTGCGTTGTGGTCGGCGGCGTCGCAGGCGGTGATGGTGACGTGGGTGCCGAGTGTGGTGAGTTCTTGGGTGAGTTGGGTGGCTCCGGGTGCGTCGGGGCCGCTGCGGCTGATGAGGTGGAGTCGGGGTGCGCCGTGGTGGGCGAGCCAGCGGGCTATCTGTGCGCCGAGGCCGCCGGTGCCGCCGGTGATGAGGGTGGTGCCGGAGGGTTGCCAGGTGGTGCGTGCCGTGGCTGGAGCGGTGGCGCGAACGAGACGCCGGGCGTAGCTGCCGGACGCTCGGATGGCGAGCTGGTCCTCGGCCTGTCCGGACACCAGCGACGCGGCGAGACGGCCTGCCGTCCGGTGGTCGATCGCGGTGGGCAGATCGATCAGACCGCCCCACCGGTCGGGATGTTCGAGAGCGGCGACCCGGCCGAGCCCCCATATCTGTGCCTGGTCCGGATGCGGCAGGGCATCGCCGCTCCGGGGTGCGACGGCGCCCTGCGTGAGGCACCACAGGGGCGCTTCGATCCCGGCGTCACCGAGCGCCTGGACGAGCGACGTCGTCGCGACGAGCCCGGCGGCCACGGCCGGGTGTGCGGTGTCCGACTGCTGGTCGAGTGCGAGCAGGTTGAGGACCCCCGCGAACGGCGTGTCCCAGGCCAGTCGGGCCAGTTGTTCCGCCAGGTCCGCGCGCTCGACCCCGTCGGCATGGAGCGGGAGGGGGAGCGCGGTGGCACCGTGGGTGTGCACGGCCTGAAGCGCGGCCCGGACGGCGATGTGCTCCTCGTCCCCGGCGGGTATGACCACCAGCCAGGTACCGGTCAGGGCCGCGGCGTCCGGTTCGGGTAGCTGCTGCCAGGTGACCCGGTAGCGCCAGGAGTCGACGACGGACTGTTCACGGTGCTGCCGCCGCCAGGCCGACAGGACGGGGAGGGCCGGTAGCAGGGTGTCGATACCGGGGCTGTCCTCGTCGAGCCCCAGAGTGGACCGCAGCGCGTCCACGTCGAGCTCTTCGATGGCGTGCCACAGCTGTGCCTCGGCCGGGTCCTCGCCGCCACGGCCACCCTCGCCGGTCCTTACGGTCGGCTGCGCCAGCCAGAAGTGCTGGTGTTGGAAGGCGTAGGTGGGGAGGTCGACCGGGTGGGGGGTGGGGTCTGCTGGGTACCAGCTGGTCCAGTCGACGGGCGTGCCGGTGGTGTGGAGGTGTGCGAGGGCGT
>NZ_JANCLX010000080.1 GCF_024295805.1 Streptomyces cucumeris | reverse complement strand
GCGAACAACCCCGACTGCGTGAACACCGTCCGGTCCAACGCCCCCGCGTCCCCACCGAACACCACCCCACGCACCGAACCATCCAGATGACGATCCAGCCCCCCACACACCTCATCGAACACCGACGCAAACACCGGGAAGGACTCGTAGAGCTCACGGCCCATTCCCCACCGCTGGGCGCCCTGTCCGGTGAACAGGAAGGCGGTGCGACCGCTGATGGCCGTCGCCCCCGGAGCGATATCCGAGGCCAGATCCTCCAGACCGCGCAGCAGTTCCTCACGGTCGGCGCCGACCACGGTGGCCCGGTGGGAGAACGCCGAACGGCTCAGCGCCAGCGAATACCCCACATCCACCGGGGAGAGCTCCGGCCGCGCGGCCACAAACACACGCAACCGCTCCGCCTGCCCACGCAACGCCGCCCCACCACGACCCGACAGCACCCACGGCACCATACAGGTGGCAACCGGCGGCTGGTCCCCGGCCTCGACCGGCTCCGCCACCGGACCCTGCTCCAGCACCACATGCACATTGGTGCCGCTGACACCGAAGGCGGAGACACCCGCACGCCGTGGCCGCCCGGTCTCGGGCCAGACCCGGGCGTCGGTGAGCAGTTCCACCTCACCGGCGGACCAGTCCACGTTCGCCGAGCGCTCGTCGGCGTGCAGCGTCCTGGGCAGCCGCCCCTCCCGCAGCGCCAGCACCATCTTGATGACGCCCGCCACGCCCGAAGCGGCCTGGGTGTGACCGATGTTGGACTTGAGCGCGCCCAGCCACAGCGGATGCCCCGCCTCCCGCCCCTGGCCGTAGGTCGCCATCAGGGCCTGTGCCTCGATCGGGTCGCCCAGTGACGTGCCGGTGCCATGAGCCTCGACCGCGTCCACCTCGGCCCCCGTCAGCCCCGCGTTGGCGAGCGCCTGCCGGATCACCCGCTGCTGGGAAGGGCCATTGGGTGCGGTGAGACCGTTGCTCGCGCCGTCCTGGTTCACGGCGGAGCCACGGACGACGGCCAGCACCTCATGGCCGTTGGCCCGCGCGTCCGACAGCCGCTCCAGCAGCAGCATGCCGACGCCCTCGGCCCACCCGGCGCCGTCGGCGTCCGCCGAGAACGCCTTGCAACGGCCGTCCGGGGCCATGGCCCGCTGACGGCTGAACTCGATGAAGGTGTCCAGGGTGGACATCACCACCACACCGCCCGCGAGCGCCATGGTGCACTCGCCCTGCCGCAGCGCCTGTGCCGCCTGGTGGAGCGCGACCAGCGACGACGAGCAGGCGGTGTCCACGGTGACGGCCGGGCCCTCGAGACCGAAGACGTACGAGATACGGCCGGAGGCCACACTGCTCGCGCTGCCGGTGGCGAGGTACCCCTCGAACTCCTCGGGAGCGCGCTGGAACCGCGATCCGTAATCGTTGTAGCTCGCGCCGATGAACACCCCGGCGCGGCTGCCCTTCACCGTGCCGGGGTCGATCCCGGCCCGTTCGAAGGCTTCCCAGGTCGTCTCGAGCAGCAGCCGCTGCTGCGGGTCGATGGCCAGGGCCTCGCGCGGGGAGATCCCGAAGAACTCGGGGTCGAAGTGGTCGGCGTCGTACAGGAAACCGCCGCCCGTGGCGTAGAAGGTGCCGGGCCGGTCGGGGTCGGGGTCGAAGTGGCCGTCGATGTCCCAGCCGCGGTCCGCGGGGAAGTCCCCGATGGCGTCACGGCCGTCCATGAGCAGCTCCCACAGCTCCTCGGGGGTGCGGACACCGCCCGGCAGCCGGCAGCTCATCGCCACGATCGCGATCGGGTCGTCGTCCGTCGCCGTGCCCACCGCCGCCGTACCCGCCGGGGCGTCGGCCTCGTCCGTCCCGGTGGCGCCGGTCTCCGTGAGCAGGAACCGCGTCAGGGTGGTGACGTTCGGATAGTCGAAGACGAGTGTGACCGGCAGCCGCATCCCCGTGGCGGTGCCCAGCCGGTTGCGCAGGTCGACCGCGGTCAGGGAGTCGAACCCGAGCTCGCGGAAGGCACGCCCCGCCTCGACGGCCGAGGTGTCCGGGTAGCCGAGCGCGGCGGCCACCTCGGTGCTGACGAGGTCGGTGAGGGTCGCTTCGGCCTCCTGGGGTGACAGTCCCGCGAGCCGCTGGGCGAGAGGCGTCGCCGCATCGCCCGCGCCGGAGTCCGGCGCTCCTGCCTCCGACGACCGCCGTGCCTCGGGGAGTTCGCGCAGGACGGCGGCGTCCGCCGACGTGGGGGTGGCCGCGATGAGCCGGTCCCAGGCGATATCGGCCACGGCCACATAGGTGTCGGATCCGTCGAGGGCGCGCTGCAGCGCGCCGATGGCCGGTTCCGGTGCCATCGCGGGCATACCGGTGGCGTGCAGCCGGGCCTCGACTGCCTCGTCGACCAGACCACCGCCGGACCACGGGCCCCACGCGACGGAGGTGGCGGGGAGTCCCTGGGCGCGGCGCCGCTGTGCGAGGGCGTCGAGGAAGGCGTTGGCGGCCGCGTAGCTGCCCTGTCCGGGGCCGCCGAGCGTGCCCGCGAAGGAGGAGAAGAGCACGAAGGCGGACAGCTCGCGGTCCCGGGTCAGTTCGTGCAACTGCAGGGCCGCGTCCACCTTGGGGCGCAGCACACCGTCGGCGCGCTCCGGGGTGAGGGTGTCGAGCACCCCGTCGTCCAGGACGCCCGCGGTGTGCACGACGGCGTCGAGCGGGGCCTCGTCGTCGTCGAGCCGGGCGAACAGGGCGGTCAGCGCGTCGCGGTCGGCCACGTCGCACGCCGCCACCGTCACGCGGACGCCCGACGCCCGCAGCTCGTCGGCGAGTTCACCGGCTCCGGGGGCGTCCGGGCCGCGACGGCTGGTGAGCATCAGATGCACGGCGCCGGTACGCGCCAGCCAGCGCGCCACATGGGCGCCCAGACCGCCGGTGCCCCCGGTGACCAGGACGGTGCCGCGCGGCTGCCACCGGCCGGTGGTGGCGGTGGGTGCGGCGGGGGCGTGGACGAGTCGGCGTCCGTAGATCCCGGAGCCGCGGACGGCCATCTGGTCCTCGCCGTCCGGCGCTTCCGTGAGCACCCCGCACAGCCGGGTGACGGCGCGGTCGTCGAGGGTGGCGGGCAGGTCGAGCAGCCCGCCCCACCGCTGGGGGTACTCCACGGCGGCGATCCGGCCCAGCCCCCAGGTGAGGGCCTGGAGCGGGTGTTCCAGCGGATCGGCGCCACCGACGGAGACCGCACCGCGGGTGACGTACCAGAGCGGGACGTCGGTGCCGGTGTCGCCGAGGGCCTGGAGCAGCGCGAGGTTGAGGGCGAGCCCGGTCGGCTGCGCGGTGTCCGTTCCGTACGGCTCCTCGTCGAGGGCGAGGAGGGACAGCACACCGGTCGGTGGCGCGTCCGCCGTCTCCACGGACAGGCGCCGGGCGAGTGTGCCGCGGACGGCGTCGGCCCCGGTCAGCTCCAGCACCCGGGCGGTGGCGCCGTGGGTCCGCAGCGCCTCGGCGATGCGCTCGCCCTCAGGGGCACCGGCCGGGACGGCGATGAGCCAGGTGGCACCGGCCGCAACGGAGGTGCGCGAGGTGGCGGCCGTGTCACCGAGCGGTTTCCAGGTGATGTGGTAGCGCAGGGCGTCCTGGGCGGCCCGGTCACGACGGGCGCGGCGCCAGGTGGCGAGCGCGGGCACCACCATGGCCAGCGACGATTCCTCGGCGTCGAGGTCCAGTTCGGTGGCGAGGGCCTCGAGGTCGCCGCGCTCGACGGTGTCCCAGAATGCGGTGTCGGCGGGGTCGCCGTCGGTGGTCACCGGCTGTACGGAACCCTCCAGCCAGTACCGCTGCCGCTGGAACGCATACGTCGGCAACCCCACCACCGAACCAC
>NZ_JANCLX010000008.1:225386-324768 GCF_024295805.1 Streptomyces cucumeris | reverse complement strand
CGGCGGGCGCCGCCGCCGTGGCCTCGGCCGCCGTGCGGCTGCCCGCCCAGGGCGGCCGCCCCGGCGCCCCGCCGGCCACGGCCGGGCGCGTGCCCGCGGCGGGCCGGGCCCCGGTGCCCCGCCAGCGGCAGGCGGACCGCTGTCAGCGCGGCCCCGGCCACCGGGTGACCACCGGGGACATCGCGGCGCTGCGCTCGGTCAGCGAGCTGTTCCGGACGCTGGACCAGACGTACGGCGGCGGCCACGCGCGGCAGGCCCTGGTGCGCTACCTCGAGCACGAGGGCGAGCCGATGCTGCGCGGCACCTACAGCGAGGCGGTGGGGCGGCGGCTGTTCGGGGCGGTCGCGGATCTGACCCGGCTGGCCGGGTGGACCTCCTACGACATCGCCGCCCACGGTCTGGCCCAGCGCTACTTCGTCCAGGCGCTGCGGCTGGCGCAGGCGGCCGGGGACCGGGCGTACGGCAGCTACGTCCTGGTGACGATGAGCCGCCAGGCCGTCTACCTCGGCCACGGCCGTGAGGCCGTGCAGCTTGCCCGGGTGGCCCAGCAGGGCGTCGGCGGCGGTGCGCCGCCGGTGCTCCAGTCGCTCCTGCACGCGGTCGAGGCGCGCGGCCACGGGGTGCTGGGGGAGGTGCGGGCCTGCACGGCCTCGCTCGCCCGTGCGGAGCGGGCGCTGGAGACGGCGCGGCCGGGCGACGACGTGCCGTACTGGGCGCGGTTCTTCGACGAGGCACAGCTCGCGGACGAGTTCGGCCACTGCCACCGCGACCTCCAGCAGTACCGGGCCGCCGCCCAGCACGCCGAGCGCTCGCTCCAACTGCGCGGCAACGGATACGCGCGCAGCAGGCTGTTCTGCCGGGTGGTGCTGGCCACCGCGCGGCTGGGCCTCGGCGAGCTGGAGCAGGCGTGCGCGCTGGGCGCCGAGGCGGCACAGCAGGCGTCCGAGATGCGGTCGATGCGGGCGCTGGACTACGTACGGGACTTTGAGCGCCGTCTCGAGCCGTACCGCGACGCGGCCCCGGTGCGGGGCTACCGGGAGCGCGTAGCCGCCCTCCAGTAGCCCTGCGGGCGGCCTACGGCCCTCCGTGGGGCATGGCCGGATACCGGCCGTCCCGGGGCACGATCCAGGCCAGCCGCCGGCCGAGCCCGTGCCGGGGGCTCAGCGCCCCCACGGGGGGCGTGTCCGCCCGGCGGCCGCTCCCGGCCGTGGGGTCCCTGACGGGCCGCACGGGGGCGTCCAGCGGCCGGGCAGCGGCTCGGGTCCGCTCGCTGGATCGGGCCAGTGGCCCGGCGCTCCCACGGGCGTGTGTCCGGCCGGTGGCCGGACAGCGGCAGGACTCGGCGGGCCCCTGCGGGCGCCGGCGGGCGCAAAGCGGCGGTGCCGGGGTCTGGAGGGGCCACGAGCCGCTGCCCGTTCGCCGGAGGTGGCCCGCGCGCCCCCACAGGGCCTCCGGCCGGTGGCAGCGGCGGCAACCGGCAGCGCGCGAGGGGCTGTCGGTCGCCGGACCGGTCCGTGGCCGTCGTGCTGGTGGCCTGAGCCGGGCCGTGGGGCCGGCGTGTCCCCGCGCGGGCGCGTCAGCCCTCATGCGGGGGCAGCGCCCGGGCCGGGGGCCGCCGGGTCAGGCTGCGGCGGGGAGGGTGGTGCCGGAGCCTGGCGGGGCTCCGAAGTCGGTGAGCACCGCGCGGGCGGCGCGGCGGCCGGAGACGAGCGCGCCCTGCACCGTGCTGGAGTCGCGGTGGTCGCCGCAGACGTACAGCCCGGACAGCAGCCGCACCGGACGGCGCAGGTCGTGGGGTGCGGGCATGGCCGGGACGGCGTACGGGTCGTGGTGGGCGGCCAGCAGCTCCCAGCGGGCCGTGGACGCGCCGTAGACGGCGGCCAGTTGGTCGCGGGCGGCCCGGTCGAGTTCGGCGGTGGGGCGTCCGGCGGCGGGGCCGAGCACCGTGGAGGTGATCAGCACCCGGCCGGGCGGGGTGCGCGAGGGGTCCACCTCGCTGGCCACCATGGTGTGTGCCACCGGCCCCGGGCCGTCGGCCGCGAGGACCAGCGCGGGTTCGCGCAGCGGTGGGCGGTCGGCGGTGTGGTGCAGCACCGTCACCGGGTGGAAGGCCGGGAGCCGCAGACCGGGCAGGAGCGCGGCGGCGTCGTGCGCCCCCGTGGCCACCAGGACCGCGCGACAGCCGATCTCACCGTGTTCCGCGGTCGCCACGGCGGTGGTGGAGGCCGCGACGGCGCGGACGCCGGTGTGGACCGTCCCCGGCGGCAGGGTGGCCGCCAGCAGTTCGGGGACGGTGGACGCGCCGCCCGCCGGAAGGCAGAGGCGGCCGCGTGCGTAGCCGCGCAGGGCCAGATCGGCACAGCGGCTCGAGGTGTTCAGCTCCGGGTCGCTGAGCAGCGACACCAGGAGCGGGCGCAGCACCCCCTGGACCGTGCGGGCAGGTAGGCCCCGCCCCCCCAGGGTCTCGTGGACCGGCCGGTCGGGGCGGGCGAGCAGACGGTCCGCGGGCAGGGCGGCGAGCCTGCCGAGCGCGGCACCGAGTCGGGCCTGGTCGAGCCCGTTGCCCAGGGGCGCACGGGCGGCGTTCGCCAAAGCGCGCGCCGACGTGAATGCGCCCCTCATGCTCCGGGGGGTGCCGAACCGCTGGGTGCGTCCCTCGCTGTGGACCAGCAGGCCCTGGGTGAACGGGCGCAGGGCGAGGGAGCCGAGTCCCGGAGCGCGCCGCAGCTCCGGGAACGAGGTGTTCATCAACTGTCCGGTGCGGTCGAGCCGGAAGCCGTCCACGCTGTCCGTCGCCATCCGGCCGCCCACCCGTGGCGCGGCCTCCAGGACCGTGACCGACACCCCCGCGCCGGCCAGCAGTTGAGCCGCGGCCAGCCCCGCGAGACCGGCTCCCACGATGACGACGTCCGTGCGGTGCGCGCTGCTGAGCACGTGCCCTCCTCGAGGTCGGTGCGTTCGCTACGGAGGCCTGATGCCCCAACCAGCGGGCCGGAAGCGTGAGTCCCGCGACACGGAGCGTGAGGTGGATAACGCGTGGACGTACTTGACGGTAGTCAGAAAAACGTTCGAGGGCAGTCGCGCATCGACCGAGCACGGTCGCACGACGGTCGCACACCGGTCATCCACCGGTCGGAATTCCGTCCGCCGGAGCGGGGTTGACGCACCTCCGGCCCTCCGGACGCCGCCCCGTGCACCCCCTCCGCAGAACGTTCGGCGGACCGCGCTCAGCGCTGCTCCTTGAGCGCCGCGCGCAGGGCCTCGTCGATATGCGGGTAGGTGAAGGAGAAGCCGGAGTCCATCAGCCGCCGGGGCAGCGCCCGTACGCTCCCGAGCACGTCGCCGGACATCTCGCCCAGGGCGATCCGCAGCGCCGGGGACGGCACGCTCAACACCGTGGGCCGGTGCAGCACCCGGCCCATGGCCGCCGTGACCTCGCGGTTCGTGACCGGTGTGGGGGCGGTGAGGTTGACCGGCCCGGAGAGTTCCTCGGAGGCGATCACATGGCGCAGCGCGGCGATGTGGTCGTACAGGGCGATAAAGCTCCAGTACTGGCGGCCGTTGCCCATCCGTCCGCCCAGCCCCGCCTTGAACAGGGGGAACAGCCGCCCCCACGCCCCGCCTTCGGGCGCGACGACCAGTCCGGTGCGCGCGAACACCGTGCGGATGCCCGCCTCCTGGGCGGCCCCGGCCGCGTCCTCCCACTCCTGGCAGAGATCGGCGAGAAAGCCGTCACCGGGGGGCGCGTTCTCGTCCACGGCGCGCGCCCCCGTGTCCCCGTAGAACCCGATGGCGCTCCCGCTGATCAGCACCCGCGGCGGAGTGTCCAGGGAGGCCACGGCATCGGCGATGGCGGCGGTGCCCAGCACCCGGCTGTCCCGCAGCTCGCGCTTGTACGCGTCGGTCCAGCGGTGGTCGCCGATCCCGGCACCCGCGAGGTGGACCACCGCGTCGCACCCCGTCAGCCCCGCGGTGTCCACCCACTGCCGCTGCGGATCCCACTCCACCTCGCCCTCGCCGCGCGGGGTGCGCCGCACCAGCCGGACGGTCTCGTGGCCGTCCTCGCGCAGTGAGCGGAGGAGAGCCGTGCCGATGAGTCCGGTGGAGCCGGTGACCGCGATACGCATGGCACCATCCTGCCCCCGATCTTGAGGGTGATGTCGGACGACGGGGCCGGTGGCACACTGACCGGCATGTCCGAGCCGACCCTGCCCACCCGTCCCGCCGGATCCCTCCGCGCCACCGGTGAGGGGGAGTTGACCGTCCGTGCCGCCGTGGCGGACGACGAGACCGCGCTGGCCGCACTGGACCGGCGCGCCTGGTCGCCGGTGCACTCGGTGCAGCCGCGCCCCGAGCCGCCCTACGCCACCTTCTTCACCGACCGCAACCTCCCCGAGCACATCCTGGTGGCCGAGACCGGCGGGCACCCCGTCGGCTATCTCCGGCTCGTCGCGGCGATCCCGCTGGCCTCCAACGCCCATGTGCGGCAGATCCAGGGGCTCGCGGTCGACGAGCGGGCGCGCGGCAAGGGTGTGGCGCGGGCGCTGCTGGCCGCCGCGTACGAGCGGGCCCGGCAGGCGGGCGCCACCCGCATCACGCTGCGGGTGCTGGGCCCCAACACCCCCGCGCGGCGGCTGTACGAGTCCGAGGGGTTCACCGTGGAGGGCGTCCTGCCGGGGGAGTTCCTGATCGAGGGGAGCTACGTGGACGACGTCCTGATGGGCCGCGGCCTGACCGCCTGACCACCGGGCCGCCTGACCCCGCGCCGCCCGCGGGCACCGGGGATCAGATCCGGAAGCGCTCCCAGAGCCGGGGGTAGCGCTCCGCCAGCTCACGGTCGTTCTCGAAGTCGATGGCCACGCCCCCCGGTTCGTCCGGCGGCCCCGGAAGCCCCAGCTCCGGCAGGGCCGCCCCGGTCAGCCGCTCATACGCCTCGTCCGCCGCGAACCCCAGGTCCTCGCAGTCCCCGTCCACCTGGTCGTCGAAGTCGTCCAGCAGCTCGGCGAGGGCGTCCGGCTCGTGCAGCGCCCCCTCGAAGACCTCCCGGCCCTGGCCGATCAGCCAGAAGCGGAACGCCTCGAACGCATCGTCGCTGACCCCGCCCAGCAGCACCCAGGCCGCACCCCACAGATCCCAGCGGTAGGCCCGGTCGGAGCGGGCCTCGAAATGCCGCGCGAAGTCCAGCACGGCGTCCGGGTCGAGCTGGGACAGTCGCTCGACGAGCACGTCGGACTGGTCCTCGGGGTCGCCCTCGGCGGCCTCCCGAGCGCTGTCGACCAGCCCCCAGAACTCCGTCTCGTCCATCATCACGGGACCAGGATCGGCCCTCCCCGGCGCGCCCGCACGCGGAGCGACCCGGATGCGGCCCTCTCGTTATGGAGAGCGACCCCGCTGCCGGGGACCCGGGAAAAGTGCGAACAAAAAGCGACAGAAGATGTCGGGATTTCCTGCGAGCGTCGAACGCACAGCCATGACGGACACCCATCGAAGGGACAGCTACGTGAGCACTCAGGGCGCACTGGCGGGCAGGATCGCACTCGTCGCGGGGGCGACCCGCGGCGCGGGCCGCGCGATGGCGGTCGAGCTGGGGGCGGCCGGCGCCACCGTCTATGTGACCGGACGCACCACACGGGAGCGGGCCAGCGAGGTCGGCCGGACCACCGAGACCATCGAGGAGACGGCCGAACTGGTCACCGCCGCGGGCGGTGAGGGCATCGCGGTGCCCACCGATCACCTGGAGCCGGAGCGGGTACAGCAGCTCGTCGAGCGCATCGACCGGGAGCGGGGGCGGCTGGACATCCTGGTCAACGACCTCTGGGGCGGTGAGGCGCTGATCGAGTTCGACAAGAAGACCTGGGAGACGAATCTGACGAGCGGGCTGCGGATGCTCCGGCTCGGTATCGAGACCCATCTGATCACCCTCTACTACGCGCTGCCGCTGCTGGTCCGGAACCCGGGCGGGCTGGTGGTCGAGATCACCGACGGCAACGAGGAGTTCAACAAGACCTACCGGGTGAACCTCTTCTTCGACATCACCAAGAACGCGCCCATCCGGACCGCCTTCGGGCTCGCCCAGGAGCTGAAGGAGTTCGACGCCACGGCGGTGTGCCTGTCCCCGGGGTTCCTGCGCTCCGAGCAGATGCTGGACCACTTCGGGGTGACCGAGGAGAACTGGCGGGACGCGGTGGAGCAGGAACCGCATTTCGGCATCGCCGAGACACCGCACTTCGTCGGGCGGGCGGTGGCCGCGCTCGCCGCCGATCCGGACCGGGCCCGCTGGAGCGGGAAGTCCGTCTTCAGCGGTGAGCTGGCCAAGGTCTACGGCTTCACCGACCTCGACGGCTCCCGGCCGGACGGCGTCGGCTACTTCCGCGACATCGTCTTCGGCGGCAAGGAGGGCACGGCGGAGGACTACCGCTAGCGCCCATCGGCCGAGGTTCGCCCCGCTCGCCGCCCTGGCCCGGCCGCGCCCGGCTACCGCCGGGAGGTGCCCCGCGGCGTTGCCGCCCGGACTTCGGGGCACACCTCGGCTGACGCGGCACGAGCGCTCCGCGGCGGGGAGCCGCGTCACCGGCCACGGCGCGGCAGCGGACGCGGGACGCCTCGCGCAGCGCCGCCCGCTGAGCGGTGTCGCCGAGGTCCGGGCGGGTCGGTTGCGCGCCGCAGGGGCGCGGGGCCGTGTCGATGTGCGGCTCCGCCGCGTGGGCGCGACCGGCCACCACGTGGCCGCGGATGCGGGACGGCGCCTCCCGGCACCTCCTCGCGGAGCGCTACCCGTAGAGCCGGGCAGCGCGCCGCGCTGCCTCGGCGAACCGCTCCCGCAGCTCCGGCGGCTCCAGCACCTCGGCCTCCGGGCCGAGGGCCAGTAGCTGCCCGAAGGCCACCTCCTGCGACTCGACGGCCAGAGTGACGGTGATCCGCCCCTGTCCGTCGGGCTCCCCGGCGCCGCGCACCGCCTCCTCGGCGGCCGTGCGGTCGGTGACGTAGGGAAGCTGCCGGGCGCCCTCCGGGGTGAGCCGCAGCACGGTCCGTTCGCGCAGGATCGAGCGTGCGAACTGGGCCGCCCGTTCCTCCCAGAAGGAGGGCAGCTCGAACTCCCCGGCCCGCTCGAAGCGGTCCTCACCGGGTTCGACGGAGACGAAGCGGTCCACCCGGTACACCCGGAAGTCGCCCTCCGCACGGGCCGCCAGGTACCAGACGCCCGCCTTGAGCACGAGGCCGTACGGCTCCAGCTCCCGGGCCACCTCGGTGTCCCGGCGCCGGTAGCGGACGGTGATCCGCCGGTCGTCCCAGACCGCGTCGGCCAGCGGTGGCAGCAGCTCGGGTGTCTGCGGCTCCTGCCACCAGCCGGGGGCGTCCAGATGGAAGCGCTGGGCCACGCTGTAGGAGGCGTCCCGCAGCTCCGGCAGCAGGGCCGCGGAGACCTTCAGCCGGGCCGCGGAGGCGGCGTCGCCGAGCCCCATCTCGCGCAGCGCGGACGGTACGCCGGAGAGGAACAGCGCCTCGGCCTCCGCCCGGCCGAGCCCGGTGAGCCGGGTGCGGTAGCCGCCGATGAGCCGGTACCCCCCGGCGCGGCCCCGGTCCGCGTAGACGGGGACACCCGCCTCGGAGAGCGCGGCGGCGTCGCGGGTGACGGTCCGCTCGGAGACCTCCAGCTCACGGGCGAGCTCGGCCCCCGTCATCGAGGGCCGGGCCTGGAGCAGAAGCACCATCTTGATCAGCCGGGCAGCGCGCACCCGCCCATCATGCCCCTCAGCGGCGCGGGCCCCCGGCGGAAGCGGCGGGCGCATGAGAACCGCCGTCGTGCGACCGCGAGACGCGGCCGCACGACGGCGGAGCCGGGGGCGGGCCTCAGAGCCCGTAGTGGCGCGCGGCCTCCTTGGCGGCGGTGCCGTTCACCTCGCCGCGGCGGGCCAGCCGGTCCAGGGCCGCCACCACGATCGCCGGGGCGTCCACCCCGAAGTGGCGGCGGGCCGCCTCCCGGGTGTCGGAGAGGCCGAAGCCGTCGGTGCCCAGGGAGGACCAGTCCTGTTCGACCCACTGGCTGATCTGGTCCGGTACCGCGCGCATCCAGTCGCTGACCGCGAGGACCGGGCCCGGTGCGCCTGCCAGGGCACGGGTGACGTACGGGACCCGGTCTTCGCCATTGAGCCGCGCCGTGTCACAGGACAGGGCGTCACGGCGCAGCTCGCTCCAGGAGGTGGCGGACCACACGTCGGCGGCCACACCCCAGTCGTCGGCGAGGAGTTTCTGGGCCTCCAGCACCCAGTGGATGGCGGTGCCGGAGGCGAGGAGCTGGATCCGGGGCGCTTCGGCGGCGGGCGCCTCGGCCTCCCGGTAGCGGTACAGGCCCTTGAGGATGCCCTCCTCGACGCCCTCGCCCGACGGCATGGGCGGCTGGACCTTGGTCTCGTTGTAGACGGTCAGGTAGTAGAAGACGTCCTCGGCGTCCGGACCGTACATCCGCCGCAGTCCGTCCCGCACGATCACCCCGACCTCGTAGGCGAACGCCGGGTCGTAGGCGAGCGCCGCCGGGTTGGTGGAGGCGATCAGATGCGAATGGCCGTCGGCGTGCTGGAGGCCCTCACCGGTCATGGTGGTGCGGCCCGCGGTGGCGCCGATCAGGAAGCCGCGGCCGAGCTGGTCGGCGAGCGCCCACATCTGGTCGGCGGTGCGCTGCCAGCCGAACATCGAATAGAAGATGTAGAACGGGATCATCGGCTCGCCGTGGGTCGCGTACGACGTGGCGGCGGCGGTGAAGTCGGCCATCGAACCGGCCTCGGTGATCCCCTCGTTGAGGATCTGACCGTTCGCGGCCTCCTTGTAGTACAGGAGCTGATCGCGGTCGACCGGGTCATAGGTCTGGCCGAGCGGGGAGTAGATCCCGGCGGTCGGGAACAGCGACTCCATGCCGAAGGTCCGCGCCTCGTCGGGCACGATCGGCACCCAGCGCTTCCCGGTCTCCTTGTCCCGCATCAGATCCTTGACCAGCCGGACGAAGGCCATGGTGGTGGCGATCTCCTGGCTGCCGGACCCCTTGGCCAGGGCCTCGAACGGCTTGGCCGCGGGCTCGGGCAGGGCCACCGGGTGGACCTTGCGGGCGGGGGCGGGGCCGCCGAGCGCGGCGCGGCGCTCCTGGAGGTAGCGCACCTCGGGGGAGTCGGCGCCGGGGTGGGCGTACGGGACGAGCTCATCGGCCAGCTCGCTGTCCGGGATGGGCAGCTCCAGGAGGTCGCGCATGGTGCGGAACTCCTTGCCGGTGAGCTTCTTCATCTGGTGGTTGGCGTTGCGCGACTCGAAGCCGGGGCCGAGCGTCCAGCCCTTGACGGTCTGCGCGAGGACCACGGTCGGGGCGCCCTTGTGGTCCATGGCGGCGCGGTAGGCCGCGTGCACCTTGCGCGGCTCGTGGCCCGCCCGGGAGGTGTGGAAGCACTCGGTGAGCTTGGCGTCGGTGACGCCCCGGGCGAGCCGGGCCAGCTCCGGGTCGGCGCCGAAGAAGTGCTCGCGGATGTAGGCGGCGTCGCGGGTGGCGTAGGTCTGGAACTGGCCGTCCGGTACCTCGCGCAGCCTGCGCACCAGCGCGCCCGAGGTGTCCAGCGCGAACAGCTCGTCCCAGGCCGAGCCCCACAGGGACTTGACCACGTTCCACCCGGCGGCGCGGAACTGCGCCTCCAGCTCCTGGACGATCTTGAAGTTGGCGCGCACCGGGCCGTCGAGCCGCTGGAGGTTGCAGTTGATGACGAAGGTCAGATTGTCCAGGCCCTCGCGCCCGGCCAGGGCGAGCGCGGCGGTGGACTCGGGCTCGTCCATCTCGCCGTCGCCGAGGAAGGCCCAGACGTGGGAGCCCGCGGTGTCCTTGATGCCGCGGTTCGCCAGATAGCGGTTGAACCGGGCCTGGTAGATCGCGGAGAGCGGGCCGAGGCCCATCGAGACGGTCGGGAACTCCCACAGCCAGGGCAGCCGCCGCGGATGCGGGTAGGAGGGCAGCCCGTCACCGCCCGTCTCGCGCCGGAAGCGGTCGAGGTGGTGCTCGGTCAGTCGGCCGTCGAGGAACGCGCGGGCGTAGACACCGGGGGAGGCGTGGCCCTGGATGTAGAGCTGGTCACCGGAACCGCCCGGGGCCTCCTTGCCGCGGAAGAAGTGCTGGAAGCCGGTCTCGTAGAGCCAGGCGGCGGAGGCGAAGGTGGCGATATGGCCGCCGAGGCCGTCCCGGCTGCCGCGGGTGACCATCGCCGCCGCGTTCCACCGGTTCCAGGCGGTGATCCGCCGCTCCATCTCCTCGTCACCGGGGAAGGCGGGCTCCGCGGCGGTCGGGATGGTGTTGACGTAGTCCGACTCCAGCAGCGGCGGCAGTGCGAGCCCGGTGCCCTCCGCGCGCTCCAGGGTGCGGCGCATCAGGTACGCGGCGCGGTGCGGACCGGCGGCCTGGGTGACGGCCGTGAGCGAGGCGCCCCACTCCGCGGTCTCCTCGGGGTCCCGGTCGGGGATCTGGTCGAGCGCACTCGGCTGCGTGCTGGCGAGATCGGTCATGCTGCCGACTGTAAGTTCTGATCGATGATCGATCAAAGCCCCGGAGCGAAAAAAGTACTCCGTACCGCGAAAATGGCATTCCGTGCCGCGAAATCAGGCACGCGGTGCACAGCCGAGCACATGCTCCTTCACGAGTTCACCCACCCGCGGGTCCCGGCGCCGGAAGGCGTCCACGACCGCCTGGTGCTCCTCGGCGTAGGACTGCTGCACGGTGCCCAGCCACCGGATGGACAGCGTCGTCCAGATCTCGATGCCCAGCGACTCCCAGGTGTGCAGCAGCACGCTGTTCCCCGAGGCCCGCACCAGCTCGCGGTGGAAGGCCACGGTGTGCCGGACCTGCGCCTCGCCGTCGGCCTTGCGGTCCGCCTCGTACAGCGCCCGCACCTCGGGCTCCAGGGCTGAGGTGTCCTCGGCCAGCCGGGGCGCGGCCAGCTCCGCCGCCATCTGCTCCAGTCCGGCCCGTACCGGATAGATCTCCTCGAGGTCGGATGCGGTCAGGTTCCGCACCCGGACGCCCTTGTTGGGAGCCGACTCGATCAGCCGCAGGGATTCCAGCTCCCGCAGCGCCTCGCGGACAGGGGTCTGGCTGACCTCCAGTTCCGTCGCGATCCGCCGCTCCACGATCCGCTCGCCCGGCTTCCAGCGCCCGCTGACGATCCCCTCCACGATGTGCTCGCGGATCTGCTCGCGCAGCGAGTGGACGACGGGCGGGGCCATGGGGCGCTCCTTCGGGACCAATGGTGAACGGAAGTCATTATCCAGGCGGCGGAACGCCCCGCGGACCGTCTGCCCCGTAAGGGGCCCCGGAAATGGGCCGCGCCCCGCACGGAAAACCCGTGCGGGGCGCGGCGGTAGCCGTCGGCGTCAGCCGTGGGCCGGTCAGAGGCCGAGCTCGACCTCGAACTCACCGGCCTCCAGGATCTCCTTGACGGCCGACAGGTAGCGGGCCGCGTCGGCACCGTCCACCAGGCGGTGGTCGTAGGAGAGCGTCAGGTACGTCATGTCCCGGACGCCGATGACGGTGCCCTCCGGGGTCTCCATGACGGCCGGGCGCTTCACCGTGGCGCCGATGCCCAGGATCGCGACCTGGTTCGGCGGCACGATGATCGTGTCGAACAGCGCACCGCGCGAACCGGTGTTGCTGATCGTGAAGGTCGCGCCGGCCAGCTCGTCGGGCGTGATCTTGTTACCGCGCACCTTGCCCGCCAGATCGGCGGTGGCCTTGGCGATACCGGCCAGGTTGAGGTTGCCCGCACCCTTGATGACCGGGGTCATCAGGCCCTTCTCGGAGTCCACGGCGATGCCGACGTTCTCCGAGTCGAAGTAGGTGATGGTGCCCTCGTCCTCGTTGATCCGGGCGTTGATGACCGGGTGGGCCTTCAGCGCCTGGGCCGCGGCCTTGACGAAGAACGGCATCGGGGAGAGCTTGACGCCTTCACGGGCCGCGAACGAGTCCTTGGCCTGCGTGCGCAGCTTCATCAGCCGGGTGACGTCGACCTCGACGACCGAGGAAAGCTGGGCCTGGCCGTGCAGCGCCTTCATCATGTTGTCGCCGATGACCTTGCGCATGCGGGTCATCTTGACGGTCTGACCGCGCAGCGGGGACGCCTCGAGCACCGGGGCCTTCTTGGCGGCCGGCGCGGCGGCGGCCGGAGCCGGGGCAGCGGCGGCGGCCTTGGCGGCCTCGGCGGCGGCGATGACGTCCTGCTTGCGGATCCGGCCGCCGACGCCGGTGCCCTTGACGGTGGCCAGGTCGACGCCGTTCTCGGCGGCGAGCTTGCGCACCAGCGGGGTCACATAGGCGCCCTCGGCCTCGGGGGCGGAGGGGGCGGGGATCGACGGGGCGGCCGGCGCGGCCGGGGTGGCCGCCGGAGCCGGGGCGGCGGGCGCCTGCGGAGCCGGAGCCTGCTGGACCGGCTCGGGAGCCGGGGCCGGGGCGGGAGCCTCCTGCTTCGGCGCCTCCTGCGGGGCCGGGGCGGCCGGGGCCGGTGCGGCGGCCGGAGCGGCCCCCGCGGCGCCGATGACGGCCAGCTTGGCGCCGACCTCGGCGGTCTCGTCCTCGGCGACCAGGATCTCCAGCAGGGTGCCCGCGGCCGGGGCCGGGATCTCGGTGTCGACCTTGTCGGTGGAGACCTCCAGGAGCGGCTCGTCGGCCTCGACCGAGTCACCGACCTCCTTGAGCCAGCGGGTGACGGTGCCCTCGGTCACCGACTCGCCGAGCGCCGGAAGCACCACGTCGGTGCCCTCGGCGCCACCGGCCGGGGCGGCCGCGGCGGGCTCGGGAGCCGGGGCCTCGGCGGCCGGGGCGGGCTCGGGCTGCGCCGCCGGAGCGGGCTCCTCCGCCGGGGCGGGGGTCTCGGCGGGGGCGCCGCCGCCGTCGTCGATGACGGCGAGCTCGGCGCCGACCTCGACCGTCTCGTCCTCGGCGACCTTGATGGACGACAGCACACCGGCCGCCGGGGCCGGGATCTCGGTGTCGACCTTGTCGGTGGAGACTTCGAGCAGTGGCTCGTCGGCCTCGACACGCTCACCCTCGGCCTTGAGCCAACGGGTGACGGTGCCCTCGGTCACGCTCTCGCCGAGCGCCGGCAGGGTTACGGAAACCGCCATGGTTTCGGTTGCTCCTTAACGATCTGTACGGATGGTTCGCGCTCGAACGATTAGTCGTGGGAGTGCAGCGGCTTGCCGGCCAGGGCCAGGTGGGCCTCGCCGAGCGCCTCGTTCTGGGTCGGGTGGGCGTGGACGAGCTGTGCGACCTCGGCCGGCAGCGCCTCCCAGTTGTAGATGAGCTGGGCTTCGCCGACCTGCTCGCCCATCCGGTCACCCACCATGTGGACACCGACGACGGCGCCGTCGCGGACCTGGACGAGCTTGATCTCGCCCGCGGTCTTGAGGATCTTGCTCTTGCCGTTGCCCGCGAGGTTGTACTTCAGGGCGACGACCTTGTCCGCGCCGTACAGCTCCTTGGCCTTGGCCTCGGTGATGCCGACGGAGGCGACCTCGGGGTGGCAGTACGTGACCCGCGGCACACCGTCGTAGTCGATCGGGACGGTCTTCTGACCGGCCAGCCGCTCGGCCACCAGCATGCCCTCGGCGAAGCCGACGTGGGCGAGCTGGAGGGTGGGGACCAGGTCACCGACGGCGGAGATGGTCGGGACGTTGGTCTGCATGTACTCGTCGACCAGGACATAGCCGCGGTCCATGGCGACCCCGGCCTCCTCGTAGCCCAGGCCCTGCGAGACCGGGCCGCGGCCGACGGCCACGAGCAGCAGCTCGGCCTCGAAGGTCTTGCCGTTCTCCAGCGAGACCTTGACGCCGTCGGCGGTGTACTCGACGCCCGAGAAGCGGGAGCCGAGGGAGAAGTTGATACCGCGCTTGCGGAAGGCGCGCTCCAGCAGCTTGGAGCTGCTCTCGTCCTCGACCGGGACGAGGTGGGGGAGCGCCTCGACGATGGTGATGTCGGCCCCGAAGGACTTCCACGCGGAGGCGAACTCGACGCCGATGACACCGCCGCCCAGCACGATCGCGGACTTCGGCACCCGGTCCAGCACCAGGGCGTGGTCCGAGGAGATGACGCGGTTGCCGTCGATCTCGAGACCGGGGAGCGACTTCGGCACCGAACCGGTGGCGAGCAGGATGTGGCGGCCGGTGTAGCGCTCGCCGTTCACATCGACCGAGGTCGGGGAGGACAGCCGGCCCTCGCCCGTCACATAGGTGACCTTGCGGGACGCGATCAGACCCTGGAGGCCCTTGTACAGGCCCGTGACCACGCCGTCCTTGTACTTGTGCACACCCTCGATGTCGATGCCCTCGAAGGTGGTATTCACACCGAATTCCGAGCCCTCGCGGGCCTGGTCGGCGATCTCACCGGCGTGCAGCAGAGCCTTGGTGGGGATGCAGCCGCGGTGCAGGCAGGTGCCGCCCAGCTTGTCCTTCTCGATCAGGGCGACGTCCAGACCCAGCTGCGCCGCGCGCAGGGCAGCGGCGTAACCGCCGCTACCGCCTCCGAGGATCACTAGGTCGAAAACGGTGCTGGCGTCGTTCGCCACGTCACGTCCTCCATGCATGGTGCGCCGGAGCCGGCCGTCGGTCGGCCGGGCGGCGGCTGTTGTTCGGCCGCTGATTCGTCGGCCCTGGTGTCGGGGGCCCTGTCCTGCCGAGACAACATCTTCGCACTTGTTGACGTGAGGCGGGACGCCGGGCCGTGTTGTGAGATATCTGCAGACCCCAGTTCAGGGGTTACTCATGCGTAAAAGGAATCCGTAGCCCCGCCGATTTCGTTGACGGCGAAATCGGCGGGACTTTAGGCCCGTGCCTCAGCCCAGATCGCCCGCGGCGGTGCGCTCGGCCAGCCGCACCAGCGTGCGCACGGCGGAGCCGGTGCCGCCCTTGGGGGTGTAGCCGGACGGGCCGCCGTCATTGAATGCGGGACCCGCGATGTCCAGGTGGGCCCAGGTGATGTCGTCCTGGATGAATTCCTTCAGGAACAGACCGGCCACCAGACCGCCGCCCATCCGTTCACCCATGTTCGCCAGATCGGCGACCGGCGAGTCCATGCTCTTGCGGAGGTCCGTCGGCAGCGGCATCGGCCAGGACGCCTCGCCCGCCTCCTCGGCGATCTCGTGGACCGTGGTGCGGAACGCGTCGTCGTTCGCCATGATCCCGAAGGTGCGGGTGCCCAGGGCGAGGACCATGGCGCCGGTGAGGGTGGCCACGTCCAGGATCGCGTCCGGCTTCTCCTCACAGGCGCGGGTGATCGCGTCGGCGAGCACCAGACGTCCCTCGGCGTCGGTGTTCAGCACTTCGACGGTCTTGCCGCTGTACATGGTCAGCACATCGCCGGGGCGGGTGGCCGAACCGGAGGGCATGTTCTCCGCCAGCGCCAGCCAGCCGGTCAGATTGACCCGCAGGCCCAGCTTGGCGGCGGCGACGATGGTGGCGAACACCGCGGCGGCACCGCTCATGTCGCACTTCATCGTCTCGTTGTGACCGGCCGGCTTGAGCGAGATACCGCCCGAGTCGTAGGTGATGCCCTTGCCCACCAGCGCCAGCGTCTTCTCCGCCTTGGGGTGGGTGTAGGCGACCCGCACCAGCCGCGGCGGGGCGTCCGAGCCCTGGCCGACGCCGAGGATGCCGCCGTAGCCGCCCTTGGTGAGCGCCTTCTCGTCCAGCACCTCGGTCTTGAGGCCGAACTCCTTGCCCGCCGCCACCACGGTCGCCGCGAAGGAGGCCGGGTTGAGCACGTTGGACGGGATGTTGATCAGGTCGCGGGCCCGGTTGACCTCGGCGGCCAGCGCCACGGCGCGCTCCGCCGCGGCCTTGTACGCCTTGTCCCGCGGCTTGCCGCCCAGCAGGGCGACCTCGGCCAGCGGGCCGTTGCCGTTCTTCTTCTTGTCCTTGGCCGCGGTGCCGTTGCCGCTGTTGGCCTTGTCGTACGCGTACGCGCCCAGCAGCGCGCCCTCGGCCACGGCGGCGGCGGCCGACGCGTCCTCCACGGGCAGCGCGAACGCGCCCTTCTTGGAACCGGCCAGCGCGCGGGCCGCGGTCCCCGCCGCCCGGCGCAGTGCCTCGGCGTCATAGCCGTCGCCCTTGGCCGGGGCCTCGCCCAGGCCGACCGCCAGCACGACCGGGGCCTTGAGTCCGGACGCGGCGGGCAGCTTGGTCACCTCGCCCTCGGCGCCGGTCGCGCCGAGCGTCTCCAGAACGGCCGCCAGCTTGCCGCCGAACGCCTTGTCCACGGCCTCCGCGCCGGCGGCGACGACGGGGCCCTTCGCCCCCTTTGCCACGCCGACGACAACGGCGTCCGCGCGCAGCGTCGCGGCGGAGGAGGTGCTGAGAGTCAGTGCAGTCACAGTGGTCGGGTCCCTCTTCCGGTTAGTTCGTCGGCCGACATCGGATGTCCCCGCGAGGCGGGGGCGGTCGGCCGCGCCCGTCGGCATCGTATGCGCCGGTCGCCGGACGCCCGAGCGGCGGGCTGGTCGCGGCTCACCGCGAGCGTAGCTCTCACCGGGCCGGTATGCGGACCCCAGTTGGCCGCGCACGGGGTCAGCCGAGGGCCAGGACGACCAGTGCCGCGGTGGCCGCGGTCTCCGCCAGGGCGCCGAAGACGTCCCCCGTGACCCCGCCGAACCGGCGGCAGCAGTGGCGCAGCAGGAGTTCGGCGGCGGCCAGGGCGGCCACCACCGCGAGCGCGCAGCGCAGCGCCGGCAGCGGGCCGGACAGCAGTCCGGCCGCGGCGCACACGGCCACCGTGCCCACCGCCACGGCCAGTGCCGGACGACCGGGCACCGCGCCCGCGACCGCCGCGCCGAGCCCCTCCGGACGGGCCGCGGGCACCCCCGCGCGGGCCGCGAGGGTCAGTGCGCAGCGGGCGGCGGTCGCGGCCACGGCGGCGGCCACCGCGCCCCGTGCCCAGCCCGCCGCGAACAGCTCCGCCAGCGCGGCCGTCTGACCGAGCAGCACCAGCAGCAGGGTGATGACACCGAACGGCCCGATGTCGGAGCGCTTCATGATGCGCAGCGCGTCCTCGGCGGGTTTGCCGCTGCCGAGCCCGTCCGCGGTGTCGGCCAGCCCGTCGAGGTGGAGCCCGCGGGTCAGCACGGCGGGTACGGCGACGGTCGCGACGGCGGCCAGCGGCGCGCCGGCGCCGAGCAGCAGCAGCACCCCGCCCAGCGCCGCGGCGCACAGGCCGACCACCAGCCCGGCCAGCGGGGCGCAGAGCATTCCGGCGCGTGCCGCCTCCCGGTCCCAGCGCCCCACCCGGACCGGCAGCACGGTGAGGGTGCCGAAGGCGAAGCGGAGCCCGTCGTCCCAGGCGAGGCGGGGAGCCCGGTCGGGCCGGGGCGGTGGCCCGGGTTCAGGAGCGGGTCCGGGCGCGGGTCCGGGCCCGGGCTCGGGCGCGGGGGAGCGCCCGGTGTCCGCCGGGCGCTCCGGCTCCGGCGGTCGTGCGGGGGACTGCTCCGGCGTGGTGTCCATCGCGCCGCAGGCTATCGCGCACGCTGAGGGGCCATGGGCGACTGGTTGGAGCGGAACATCATCGAGCCCGGCAAACTGCCGCTGCTCCTGGCCCTGACCTCGTTCATCCTGTCGTTCGTCGTCGTCCGCACCATCACGCGGATGATCAAGGCCGGACGGGGCCCGTTCCGCAACATCACCCCGGGCGGGATGCATATCCACCATGTGGTGCCCGGGGTGGTGCTCACCGTCATCGGCGGTTTCGGTGCGGTCGCCAGCGGGCGGGAGGGGACCGGGGCGGCGATCTCGGCGGTGCTGTTCGGGGTGGGCGCGGGGCTGGTGCTGGACGAGTTCGCGCTGATCCTCCACCTCCATGACGTCTACTGGTCCGAACAGGGCCGCAAGAGCGTCGAGGTGGTGGTGCTCACCGCCTCCCTGGTCGCCCTGGTGCTCAGCGGTTTCCTGCCGTTCGGGGTGAACGAGGTGTCCGAGGCGGAACAGAGCAGCCGTGGCGCGGTGATCGCGGATGTGGTGGTCAACTTCGCCTTCGCGCTGTTCGCACTGGTCAAGGGGAAACTGCGGATCGCGGTGGTCGGGGTGCTGGTGCCCGTGGTGGCGATCGTCGGCGCGGTGCGGCTGGCCCGCCCGGACTCGCCGTGGGCCCGGCGCTTCTACCGGCGCCGCCCGCGGGCGAGGAGGCGGGCGCGGAAGCGGGCGGACCGGCATGACGCCCGCTGGAGACGGGTGACCCGACGGCTCCAGGACTGGATCGGCGGCTTCTCCGAACCCCCGCCGCCGTCCTCCCCGGCCTCATGAGCCTCCGTCAGGACCCTCGCTGCCCCCGCTGCCTCTGCTGCCCCTGCTGCCCCTGCTGCCCCCGGCGTCTCCGGCGTCCCCGGACCGTCGGGGCGTCCCGGCCCGTGCCACCCGCGCCCCCGCCGCCAGCCGGGTGCGGTTCAGCCATTTCGGCAGCCCCGGCGCCTCCAGGAACCCCTCCGCACGGGCCGCGGCGATGGCGATCCGCGGCAGTTCCGTGGACTTCTCGAAGAGCACATAGCGCGGCTCCCAGATCGGCCGGTACTTGGCGTTGGCCCGGTACAGCGACTCGATCTGCCACCAGCGGGAGAAGAAGCCGAGCAGTGAGCGCCACAGCCGCAGCACGGGTCCCGCGCCCAGCCGTGAGCCGCGTTCGAAGACCGACCGGAACATGGCGAAGTTCAGTGAGATCTGGGTGACCCCGACCTCTCCGGCCCGCTGGATCAGCTCCAGCACCATGAACTCCACGAGGCCGTTCTCGGAGTCCCGGTCCCGCCGCATCAGATCCAGCGACAGCCCGTGCGGACCCCAGGGCACAAAGCTCAGCAGCGCCCGCGGCACACCCTCCGCGTCGGTGCTGACGAGCATCACACAGCGTCCGTCGCACGGATCGCCCAGCCGTCCCAGCGCCATCGAGAAGCCGCGTTCGGTCTCCCCGTCCCGCCAGTCGTCGGCCAGCCGCAGCAGCGTGGCCATCTCCGCCGCCGGGATGTCCTCGTGGCGGCGGACGCCGACCGTGTACCCGGCCCGCAGGATCCGGTTGTACGCCTGGCGCACGGTGCGCATCGCCCGTCCGTCGAGGGTGAACTCCGCGGTGTCCACGATCGCCTCGTCGCCCAGCTCCAGCGCGTCCAGACCGTGCCGGGCGTAGACCGTGCCGCCCTCCTCGCTCGCGCCCATCACCGCCGGGACCCAGCCGTGCTCCCGTGCCTCGGCCAGCCAGCGGTCGATCGCGCCCGGCCATGCCTCCGGATCGCCGAGGGGGTCGCCGGAGGCCAGGGAGACCCCGCCCACCACCCGGTAGGTCACCGCCGACTTGCCCGACGCGGACCACACCGCGCTCTTGTCGTGGCGCAGCGCGAAGTAGCCGAGCGAATCGCGGTCGCCGTAACCGTCCAGCAGCTCCCGCAGCCGCCGTTCGTCCTCCGGGGAGACGGGGTCGACGGCGCGGCGGGAGCGGAACGCGGCCCAGAGCACGAGCAGCAGCAGGGCCGTGCTCATCACATTGATGATCACGTTGACCCAGCCGGGGGTCCGGATGCCCGCGAAGCGCCCGTCCACGGCCACCAGTGACACCAGCCGCAGCGCCCCGTAGTGCCAGCGGTCCAGGAAGGTGGCACGGTGCTCGTCGGGCGCGGTGTTGGTGACGGTGACCAGGGCGGCGGCCAGCAGTGAGCCGATCAGCAGCCCGGTGACCGCGACGGCCGCGGCCAGCTTCGGGTTGGACCGGTCGCCCTTGGCGTAGAACTCCCGGCGCCCGATGAGCAGCGCGGCCACGAACGCCGCGGTGAGCGCGAGCGAGATCCAGTTCTGCGGGTGGTGCCGGGCCGGGGCCCAGCTCATGGCGAACGCGATCCCCACCGCGGTCAGCGCGCTCAGCCCAAGGTTGAGGAGCCAGGCCGCGCGCTTGTGGCGGCGCATGGTGACGGCCAGGAACATCGAGAACGCGGCCGAGAAGAAGCCCGCGGTCAGCAGGTAGGGCGTGAAGTACTCATCGACGTTGTGCCGTTTGATGTCGTTGCCGAACGACACCCACACCGCGCCGAGCAGATTGACGAACGCGACGGTGCGCAGGTACCAGACGGTGAACACCGCGGCGCGCGGCTGCAGGGCGGCGTGAGCGCGGCGGTCCGGGCGGCGGTCCAAGCGAACCTCTTCCTCCCCCACCGGCCGAGCGGAGGAGGGGTGAGGTGTGGGGTGGCGGTCCGGACCATCGTGTCTGATATGTCCGGACCGCTCAACCGCTGCGTGCGGTCGTCGCTCAGTCCTGCTCGGCTGCGGTCTCCCCGGCTGCCGTGTCTCCGGCCTCCGCGTCCCCGGCGTCCTCGCGCTCGGGCAGTTCCGCCGCCAGGGCCGCGGCCGCCTGCACCAGGGGCAGGGCCAGCAGCGCCCCCGTCCCCTCTCCCACCGTGACGCCGTGGTCGAGCAGAGGGGTGAGCGCGATCCGGTCCAGCGCCTTCTCCTGCGCCGGTTCACCGCTGTTCTGACCGGCCAGCCACCAGTCCGGGGCACGGAACGCCACCCGCTGGGCGACCAGCGCGCCCGCCGCCGAGACCACGCCGTCCAGGATCACCGGGGTGCGGCGCACCGCGCTCTGGAGCAGGAATCCGGTGATCGCGGCGAGGTCGGCGCCGCCGACGGTGGCCAGTAGCTGGAGCTGGTCGCCGAGGACCGGACGCGCCCGGCGCAGCCCGTCCCGGATCGCGGCGCACTTGCGCATCCAGGCCAGATCGTCGATCCCGGCTCCGCCGCGGCCGGTGACCACGGAGGCGTCGGTACCGCACAGCGCCGCGATCAGGGTCGCCGCCGCGGTGGTGCCGCCGACGCTCAGATCGCCCAGGACCAGCAGGTCCGTGCCCGCGTCGGCCTCCTCGTCGGCGATCGCCATCCCGGTGCGGAACGCCTGCTCGGCTTCCTCGTGGGTCAGGGCGTCCTCGATGTCCAGCCGTCCCGAGCCCCGGCGCACCCGGTGCCGGGTGACCTCCTCGGGCAGCTCGGCCGGATCGCAGTCCAGGGCCATGTCGATCACGCGCACCGGGACGTCGAAGCGGCGGGCGAGGATCGCCACGGGGCTCTCACCGTCGAGCACCGCGCGCACCAGCCGCCGGGCGCCTCCGGCGGGACGCGCGGAGACACCGAGGCCGGCGACGCCGTGGTCGCCCGCGAACAGCACCACCCGGGGGCGCTCCACGGGCCGCACCGGAACCCGCTGCTGGGCGGCGGCCAGCCACTCACCCAGCTCGTCCAGCCGCCCCAGCGCGTCGGCCGGTGGCGCGAGCCGTGCCCGGCGCTCCTCGGCATCGCGGCGGACGCTCCCGTCGGGGCGCTCGATCAGATCGACGAAGTCATCGAGATTCAGGGCACTCACGCCGCGAACCCTACCGTCGGGCCTCCCGGGGTGCGCCCCCGGTGCGCGGCGTACCGTGCGCGCGGGTCCGGTCAGCCGCGCAACGGCAGCGCCTGGCCCGCCACCACCAGCAGCACCTGTTCGCACTCGGCCGCGAACGCCGCGTTCAGCCGCCCCAGTTCATCGCGGAAGCGGCGGCCCGAGGCGGTCGCCGGGACCACGCCCGCGCCCACCTCGTTGCTGACCGCCACCAGCGTGCGGCCGGTTCCCCGGACCGCGGCCACCAGGGCGTCCACCCGCTCGCGCAGGGCGCGTTCACCGCCGTGCGCCCACTTCTCGTCGTCCCACGCCCCGACGGAGTCCATCGCGTCGGTGAGCCACAGTGCCAGACAGTCGATCAGCAGCGGCGGACCGTCCTCGGCCAGCAGCGGGGCCAGTTCGCAGGTCTCGGTGGTGCGCCAGGAGCCGGGCCGCCGGTCGCGGTGGGCGGCGATCCGGGCGGCCCATTCGGGGTCGCCGTCGCGGACGCCGCCGGTGGCCACGTACAGCACCTCGGGGAAGGCGGCCAGCCGCCGCTCGGCCTCCAGGGACTTGCCGGAGCGGGCGCCGCCCAGCACCAGGGTGCGCCGCGGCAGGTCCGGTACCGCGTGGTACTCGCCGACGATCACCGTCCGGCCGTCCGGGACCGCCCGCGCGCCCGCCGTGGCCAGCCGCCGGTGCAGTTCACGGCCGGGCGGAACGGTGTGGTCGATGTGGACCGCCAGGACGTCGGTGGTCGCGCCCACGGCCCCGCCCGCCCGCAGCCGGGCCAGCGCGTCGGGGCGGTCGAGCACGTCCAGCACCACCATGTCGTACGGCTGGGCCTGTTCGGGCAGTCCGGCGGGGGCGGCACCGGGCGGCAGGTACAGCAGCCGGGTGCCGTCGGGCCCGGTGACCGCGTAGCCGGTGCCGGGGGAGTCCAGGGCGACCGCCCGCACCCGGTGGCCGCTGATCAGGGACAGCTCACGGCCGTCCGGCACCCGCCCCGGGGCGGGCAGTCCGGCGGGGAACTCCACGGCCGGACCCGCGTGCGGATGCGACAGCAGCACCTGCCGCACCCCGACCAGCGAGTACCCGGCGCGGGCCGCGGCGAAGGCGGCTCCCGGGGTGAGGTCCAGGAGCAGCGCGCCGTCGATCAGCAGGGCCGTCGCGGCCCGTGCCTCGTCGCCGACGGCCGTGGCGCAGGCCGCGCAGGGGCAGTCGTGCCGTGGCAGCCCGTCGGGGGCTCCGGTGCCCAGAAGTGTGAGTTCCACGCCCCGATCGTCTCGCGTCCGCTCGCGCGGGTCGCGCGGGGCCACCCCGTACGGAGTGATCAGTCGCCTAGGCTGCGGGCAGATATCACCTGTGGACCGGCGGGCGTCACCCGTCGGCCGACGGGACGGAGGAGGCGAACATGGCGTGGACGTGGCGGTTCGAGAAGTCCGACGGGACGGAGACGAAGCCCGCGGTACAGCCGGAGGAGTTCCCGACCCAGGGGGATGCGGAGTCATGGATCGGTGAGGAGTGGAAGGCGCTCCTGGAGGGAGGGGCCGAGCAGGTCATCCTCTTCGAGGACGGCACCAAGATCTACGGCCCGATGAGCCTCAGGGGCGAATGAGCGCCGGGGGCTGAGAGCCCCCGGAGAGCCGGAAGGTGGCGGCGCCCCCGTGGCGCCGCCACCTCTCCGTTCCGGCTCCGTCCCGGGCGATCCGCGCCCGGTGCGGCGGGTCAGCCGCCGCGTACCCCGCACAGATGCAGCAGGGCCGCCACCGAGCGGTACGGATCGGTGCGCCCGGCCCGCTCCTCGGCCGCCAGCAGCCGCTCCCACTCCGGGGAGGGCGGGGGCGGGGTGTCGCCCGCGGCCTGGTCGGTGAAGACCCGCACCCCGTACCAGGCGTGCAGCGGAGCGCCGATCGCGGTGAGCGTCTCGGTCAGCTCCGCGCGCCGGTCGGCACGCACCCGCAGCCCGATCCGGTTGGTGTAGGAGGGCGAGTCGAACGCGGCCAGCGCGGTGTCCCAGTTCCCGGCGAGACCCGGCCGCATCGCCAGTGCGTCGGCGTTGCGCACCAGCAGCGACAGCAGCCCGCCCGGCGCCAGCACCCGGGCCAGCCCCGCCAGCAGCGGATCCGGTTCGGACACGTACATCAGCACACCGTGGCAGAGCACCACGTCGAAGGTGCCCGGCAGGAAGTGCGCACCGGTGTCCCGGCCGTCGCCCTCCAGCAGCCGCACCCGGGCCCGGATGCCCTCCGGCTCCTCCGCGAGCGCGGTGCGCACCGCGGCCATCATGGTGGGGTCGGACTCAAGACCGGTCACCTCATGGCCCGCCCGGGCCAGCCGCAGGGCCTGGGTGCCCTGGCCGAGGCCGACGTCGAGCACCCGCAGCCGCCGGCCCACCGGATAGCGGGCGGTGATCTGCTCGTCGAGCTGTTGGGCGACCAGTGCCTGGCGGAGGGTGTTCCGCAGGCCCCCGAGACGGCTCAGCCAGCCCTCGGCCCCTCCGGCGAAGCCGGACGGTTTCCCGCTGCGGTCCGCGGAGGTCCCGCTCAGGGCTTCTCTCCGCGCTTGACCTGCGGCTTGGGCAGCCGCAGTCGGCGCATCTGGAGGGTTCGCATCAGGGCGTACGGCACGGCCCCGCGCAGGTTCTCGTCGGGGAACCGCTGGCGCAGCCGGCGCTTGAGCTGGAAGGCGATGATGAACGAGTTGATCACGATCATCACGATGACGACCATCCACAGCAGCAGCACATAGCTCTGCATGGCACCGGCACGGATCATGCTCAGCACCAGGATGACCACCGCGAGCGGCAGGAAGAACTCGGCGACGACGAAGCGCGAGTCGACGAAGTCACGGGCGAAGCGGCGCACCGGACCCTTGTCGCGGGCCGGCAGGTAGCGCTCGTCGCCACTGGCGAGGGCCTCGCGCTGACGGGCCAGGTCGCTTCGGCGGGCCTCCCGCTGGCGCTTGGCGGAGTCCTTGCGGGTGGCCGGGGTCTTCGCCAGGCTGCGGCGCTGCGACTGGGAGTCGCTGCGCTTGGGCGTGGGGCGGCCCTTGGGCGCCTGCGGGTCACGGGGCTGCTGCGGCTGGTCCGCGGTCACCTTGGCGGTGGCGGCCTGCTCATCCTTGGAACGGCTTCGGAACACAAAGCCCAAGGGTACGGGTTCACGGGTGTGCGCCCCAGCCTCACGGGGAACGATCCGGCAACGGCGGACCGCCGGAATCGGGACACAGCGGTCACCTACTCCTTGCGCTGGAGACGCCGGCTTGTCGATCGTCCTGGAGGAGGAGCGCGAGCGGGCCCGAACAGTGCGGTAATGGAAGCAGGGCCCGTAGGCTGGGTCTGTTGGAGTGCTGGAGTCTCAGTCCGTCAGAAGGGGGCGCGCGAGGCCCATGAGCGGTGTCATGAAGCGTATGGGGATGATCTTCCGCGCGAAGGCCAACAAGGCCCTGGACCGGGCCGAGGACCCGCGCGAGACCCTTGACTACTCGTACCAGAAGCAGCTTGAGCTGCTCCAGAAGGTCCGCCGCGGCGTCGCCGACGTGGCCACCTCCCGCAAGCGCCTGGAGCTCCAGCTCAATCAGCTCCAGGGCCAGTCCACCAAGCTGGAGGACCAGGGCCGCAAGGCGCTGGCGCTCGGCCGCGAGGACCTGGCGCGTGAGGCGCTCTCCCGCCGTGCCGCGCTCCAGCAGCAGGTCACCGACCTGGAGACACAGCACCAGACCCTCCAGGGCGAGGAGGAGAAGCTCACCCTGGCGGCCCAGCGGCTCCAGGCCAAGGTGGACGCCTTCCGCACCCGCAAGGAGACCATCAAGGCCACTTACACCGCGGCCCAGGCGCAGACCCGGATCGGCGAGGCGTTCTCCGGTATCTCCGAGGAGATGGGCGACGTCGGCATGGCGATCCAGCGCGCCGAGGACAAGACCGCGCAGCTCCAGGCCCGCGCGGGTGCCATCGACGAGCTGCTGGCCTCCGGCGCCCTCGACGACCAGTCCGGGATGGCCACCAAGGATGACATCGCGGCCGAGCTGGACCGGATCTCCGGCGGTACGGACGTGGAGCTGGAGCTCCAGCGGATGAAGGCCGAGCTGGCCGGCGGCGGCTCCCAGCAGGCGCTCGAGAGCGGTCAGCAGAACGGGTCGCAGCAGTCCCAGGGGCAGCACAAGTTCGACAAGCAGTAGCCCGCGCCCCCACCGGGCGAGGTCTCCCACTCCAGGAGGGCGTCGTGATCGTACGGATCATGGGGGAGGGCCAGGTGCAGGTGGCCGAAAGTCATCTGCACGCACTGAACAAGCTGGACGACGAGCTGCTCACCGAGGTCGAGAGTGGTGACCAGGACGGCTTCCGGCGGACGCTCGGCGCGCTCCTCGACGCCGTGCGCTCGGCGGGCGAACCGCTGCCGGACGACTCCCTGGAACCGTCCGAGCTGATCCTGCCCGCCCCGGAGGCCACCCTCGAGGAAGTCAAGGCGATGCTCAAGGACGACGGCCTGATCCCCGGCTAGCGCCGGTCGCACTCCAGCACAGGTCGTGCCCCCTTCGTCCGCCGGGCACGGGCCGCCCCCGGAGCGGGGCGGCCCGGGACGGCGCATACCGTTGGATCCCGTGACTCCCCTCTCCGTGGGGCCGGGCCTGGCCCGTCCCCACCGCTGGCTGGCCGCGCACCCGAGGGCCCTGGACCTCCTGGTGGCCGTCGGCGTCTTCGCGTTCATCATCATCGGCGCGGTGGCCAACCCGCGTCTGCGCGGACACCACATCGGCCTGGTCTTCGTCCTGCTGGCGCTGGTCTCCTCGGCGTCCCTGGTGTTCCGCCGGCACAAGCCGGTCACGGTGCTGGCGATCACCTCGGCGATCACCGTGGTGGAGATCACCACCTCCCGGAGCGGACCGCCGCGCACCGCGATCGTGCTGGGCGTGGTGGTGGCGCTGTACACCCTCGCGGCCAGCACCGACCGCCCCACCACCTGGCGCGTCGGATTCATCACCGCGGTGCTGCTGACCGGGACCGCGATGCTTTTCGGGATCAGCCCCTGGTACTCCCAGGAGAACCTGGGCATCTTCGCCTGGGCCGGGCTGGCCGCCGCCGCGGGCGACGCGGTGCGCAGCCGCCGCGCCTACATCGCCGCCATCGAGGAGCGGGCGGTACGGGCCGAGCGCACCCGTGAGGAGGAGGCGCGCCGCCGGGTGGCCGAGGAGCGGCTGCGGATCGCCCGGGAGCTGCACGATGTGGTCGCCCACCACATCGCCCTGGTCAATGTGCAGGCCGGAGTGGCCTCGCACGTCATGGACAGCCGCCCCGACCAGGCCAAGGAGGCGCTCGCCCACGTCCGTGAGGCCAGCCGCTCGGCGCTGGACGAACTGCGTGCCACGGTCGGCCTGCTGCGGCAGTACGGCGACCCCGCAGCGCCCACCGAACCGGCCCCCGGCCTCGGTGTGCTGGACCAGCTCGTGGAGGGGTTCGCCCGGGTGGGGATGCGGGTCGAGGTGGACGCCGAGCCGCGCGACCTCGGCCCCCTGGCGGGTTCGGTGGACCTCACCGCGTACCGCGTGGTCCAGGAGGCGCTGACCAATGTGCACAAGCACGCCGGGCCCGAGGCCACCGTCCGGATCACCATCGTCCGGGACCGCAGCGCACTGGAGATCACCGTCGTGGACGACGGAGCGGGGGCGGAGCCCCGGACCGCCGGGGCGTCCGGTACGGAGGTGTCCGAGCCCCGGGTGCCCGCGGCGCCGCTGGACGATGAGCACGGCGGCGGGCACGGGCTGATCGGGATGCGGGAGCGGGTCACCGCGCTGCGCGGTAGCTGTGAGGCGGGTGCCCTGCCCGACGGTGGCTTCCGGGTGCGGGTGAGACTTCCGCTGCAGAGCCGTATGGGAGGGGACTCATGACGATCAAGGTGCTGCTCGCCGATGACCAGGCGTTGCTGCGCAGTGCGTTCCGTGTGCTGGTGGACTCCGATCCGGACATGGAGGTGGTGGGGGAGGCGTCCGACGGTGCGGAGGCGGTCGAGATCGTCCGGTCCGAGGGCGCGGACGTGGTCCTGATGGACATCCGGATGCCCGGGACCGACGGACTGACCGCAACCCGCCTGATCAGCGAGGATCCGGAGCTGACCGATGTCCGGGTGGTCATGCTGACCACCTTCGAGGTCGATGAGTACGTGGTGGACTCGCTGCGGGCGGGCGCCAGCGGCTTCCTCGGCAAGGGCGCCGAGCCCGAGGAGCTGCTGTCCGCGATCCGGATCGCGGCGGCGGGTGAGGCGCTGCTCTCCCCGGCCGCCACCAAGGGGCTGATCGCCCGCTTCCTGGCCCAGGGCGAGGGGGCCCGGGACGGCGGTGAGTCCGCCTATGACGCGAGCCGGCTGGACGCGCTCACGGTGCGCGAACGCGAGGTGCTGGTCCAGGTCGCCGGGGGGCTGTCCAACGATGAGATCGCCGCGCTGCTGGAGGTCAGCCCGCTGACGGTCAAGACCCATGTGAACCGGGCGATGGCCAAGCTGGGGGCGCGGGACCGGGCCCAGCTCGTGGTGATCTCCTACGAGACGGGCCTGGTACGCCCGGGGACCTGACCCGCCGGAGACGAGACGGCTGACGCGTCCGAGAAGCCTCACGCGCCCGATACGGCGGACGGGGCGCGGAGCCCCTCGGCCCCGCGCCCCGTCCGGCATACACGCGTCCGCCGCCCGTTACGGCAGCGCCAGCATCCGCTCCAGCGCCAGCTTGGCGAAGCTCTCGGTCTCCGGGTCGACCTGGATGCGGTTGACCACCTTGCCCGCGGCCAGCGACTCCAGCGCCCAGACCAGGTGCGGCAGGTCGATGCGGTTCATGGTCGAGCAGAAGCAGACCGTCTTGTCGAGGAAGACGATCTCCTTGCCCTCGTCGGCGAACCGGTTCGCCAGCCGCCGGACCAGGTTCAGCTCGGTGCCGATGGCCCACTTGGACCCGGCGGGCGCGGCCTCCAGGGCCTTGATGATGTACTCGGTCGAGCCCACGTAGTCCGCGGCGGCGACCACCTCGTGCTTGCACTCGGGGTGCACCAGGACGTTGACGCCCGGTATGCGGGCCCGGACGTCCTCGACCGACTCCAGCGAGAACCGGCCGTGCACCGAGCAGTGGCCGCGCCAGAGGATCATCTTCGCCGCGCGAAGCTGCTCGGCGGTCAGCCCGCCGCCCGGCTTGTGCGGGTTGTAGACGACACAGTCCTCCAGCGACATGCCCATGTCGCGGACGGCCGTATTGCGCCCCAGGTGCTGGTCGGGCAGGAACAGCACCTTCTCCCCCTGGCCGAAGGCCCAGTCCAGAGCACGCTTGGCGTTGGAGGAGGTGCAGATGGTGCCGCCGTGCTTACCGGTGAACGCCTTGATGTCCGCCGAGGAGTTCATGTACGAGACCGGCACCGTCGCCCCGGCCACGCCCGCCTCGGTCAGGACGTCCCAGCACTCGGCGACCTGCTCGGCGGTGGCCATATCGGCCATGGAGCAGCCCGCCGCCAGGTCGGGGAGGACGACCTGCTGGTCGTCGCCGGTGAGGATGTCGGCGGACTCCGCCATGAAGTGCACACCGCAGAAGACGATGTACTCCGCGTCCGGCCGGGCCGCGGCGTCCCGGGCGAGCTTGAAGGAGTCCCCGGTGACGTCGGCGAACTCGATGACCTCGTCGCGCTGGTAGTGGTGGCCGAGCACGAAGACCTTGTCCCCGAGCTTCTCCTTGGCCGCGCGGGCGCGGGCCACCAGATCCGGGTCGGAGGGCGCCGGAAGGTCTCCGGGGCACTCCACACCGCGCTCGCTCCGCGGGTCGGCCTCTCGGCCGAGGAGCAGCAGAGCGAGCGGTGTCGGCTGCACGTCGAGGGGCTGGGCCGTGGTCACGTCACGCACCCTTCTTTCTTCGCTGGGAAACCCTGATGCCTGCTAATCGTCAAAATGACGCTATCTATCATAACTGCTTCACGTCACTTTGACGATGGGCATCATGTCGATGTGACGCATTCCCGGTGTGCCGGGCCGTGTGCGAGCATGAAGAACGCAGCACGAAAGCGATGGGCCCGGAATGAATCCGGGGGGCCGTTGGTTTGTGCCGACGGCAAGCAGTCCGTACAACCCGGGAGAGAAGCAGATGACCGTTCAGGACGAGACCACCGCGAGCGAGGGCATCATCCTGTCCGACGCCGCCGCGTCGAAGGTCAAGAGCCTGCTGGAGCAGGAGGGCCGTGACGATCTCGCGCTGCGCGTCGCCGTCCAGCCCGGCGGCTGCTCCGGCCTGCGCTATCAGCTCTTCTTCGACGAGCGTTCGCTCGACGGCGACGTCGTCAAGGACTTCGACGGCGTCAAGGTCGTCACCGACCGGATGAGCGCTCCGTACCTGGGTGGCGCCTCGATCGACTTCGTCGACACCATCGAGAAGCAGGGCTTCACGATCGACAACCCGAACGCCACGGGCTCCTGCGCCTGCGGCGACTCCTTCAGCTGAGCCCTTCCGCGCGGACGCGCGCTCACCGCTGAACGCACGAGAAGGGGGCGGGGCCGGGCGGGGCCGCCGCCGTGTCGGGGGTGTGTGACGTCTCCCCGCGCGGCCCCCCCCCCCCCGCTCACCCCCCGAGCGGGGGGCGGCCCCGGCCGGCCCCGCCCCCTTCTCGGTGCTGATTCACTTCTTCCGCAGCGGCACCGTCTTGTCGGTCGACTTGTCGACCACCTTGCGGCCGTCCAGCGGCTTGTCCAGCGAGACCTTCTCGGTCATCTCCTTGGCGATCAGGACACAGTTGCGCCCGGGGTGCTTGGGCTTGCTCTTGATCTCCACCGTCACCTGCTTCGACGTCTCCTCCGCGGAGACCGAGTAGGTGTTGCAGACCCCGCCCCAGAAGCGCAGCGTCAGGGTCTTGTCGTCCGTGGTGTAGGAGATCACGTGGTTGATCTTCTTGCTGCCGGACGGGTCGGACTCACCGCTCTGCCCCTGTCCGGGGCTCTCGGTCCCGGCGGCCTTCTTGATGTACTTGGGCTGCACCGCCGGGTACGGAACGGCCATCGGGACCTTGTTGGTCCCGGCGGGCCGGGTCTCGAAGATCCACGACGGCACCAGCGCCCGCCGTCCGTCCACCATCTGCGAGGCCAGGCCCAGGGTCGCCTTGCTCACCATCAGCTTGTCGGACGTCCCCGACGGGTTCGGCTCGCACGGTGCGATCTGGCCGCCCGACCCCGACTCTTCCGAGCCCGGGGTGGCGGAGGGGCAGTTCGCGTCCGTGGCCGGCCCCCGGCCCTTCGTCGCCGCGTTGAGCTTCTTCAGCGCCTCGGCCGCGCTGATCAGCGGATAGGTGTCGTCCTCCGCGGGCGTCGCCAGCGTTCCGCTGCCGCCCACCAACTGGCCGTCGGCGGCCACCTGGAGACTGGTCGACCAGCCGTGCGTCGGCAGATCGCCCACCGTCGGCTGTGCGTTGACGGTGCGGATGGCGGCGTACCGGCCGGTCGCGTCCAGCTTGGCGTCGTCCAGGCCGAGCGCCTTGAGTACCGGCTCGGCGGTGCGCTTGGCCTCGGCCTCGGAGATCACCTTGTCGTGATCGGCGTCGCTGCGCTCCGAGTGGGCGGGGTCGTCACCCTTCTTGTCAGCGCCCTTGTTGCCGGATGCGCCGTCCCGGTAGACCGGGCAGTCCGAGGTGGCGCCGCCCTTGCCACTGCCCTTGCCGCCTCCGGCCTCCGAGCCCGGCAGCCGGACGCAGTCACCACCGGCGGGGGTGCCGTAACGGGAGTAGGTCCAGCTTCCCGGGCCCTCCTGGTTGACCCGCAGCACCGGCTGGGCCGAGTCCTTGCCGCCCCCGACCTTCCAGAAGCCGTGGTCGGCCCGGGGTTCGCCGGATACGTCCAGCGCCTTGGCCAGCCGGGCCACCTCGGCCTTGGTGACCTTGGGGTCGGCCAGGTACACCGGGGCCGAGTCCGGGCCCTCGGGCAGCTTCTTCTCCGTCACATAGCGCCCCCCGCCCGGGTCGGGCTCACCGGGCGCGATGCCCTCGCGTGCGGCCGACGGGTAGGCGTCCAGCGCGAGGGGTTTCGGCGATCCGTCCTTGCCCGCCGTGCCGTTGCCGTCCGCGGCGGTCGAGGCCCAGTAGGCCCCGCCGCCACCGGCGACCAGCACCGCGGCCGCCACCGAGACCACGGCCAGCGGCGAACGCCGCCGCTGACGCGCATGGTCGTCGTCGGGGGTCTGCGGGGTGTCGGTCTCCTCGGTGCTCACCGTTTCGCTCCTTCGGCTCCGCTCACTTCGTACGGTCCCATTCCCTCGCGAGGGGACGCCGGTGAGACGGGGCGGACGGGCGTACGGTTCCGTCAGTCGCCGTAATCGGACATCTGAGCCAGCAGATGTGCCGACGCGGGAGGCACGGTGACCCCCCGGATCCGCGACGGGGAGACCGGTGCGGCGGGCGGTGAGACGGTCACCGGCCAGTGCGGCACCATCCGTGCTCCCTGGCCGCGCAGCTCTTCCAGTGACTCGGGCTCGATGGCACCGGTGGGAAGAGTGTCGATCATGTGCTCCGGCATGGGAGCCTCCCGGTCCGAAGGGGTCACGGATGAAATATCTGCTGCATACGCACCGTATGCACCGGATCTCTGGCGAAAAAAGCCCTACTATCGGGTAGTTTCTTACGTTCATACAGGGGTGGCAAGGCGATAGCGTATGGGGTCCGACCCCGCCGCCGCCCCCGCAGGAGCGACTTCCGTGCGTATCGCCGTCACCGGCTCCATCGCCACCGACCATCTGATGACCTTCCCCGGCCGCTTCGCCGAGCAGCTCGTCGCGGACCAGCTCCATACGGTCTCCCTCTCCTTCCTGGTCGACACCCTCGACGTCCGCCGCGGCGGCGTGGGCCCCAACATCTGCTTCGGCATGGGCGTGCTGGGTCTGCGCCCGATCCTGGTCGGCGCGGCCGGTGAGGACTTCGCCGAGTACCGCGCCTGGCTGGACCGCCACGGCGTGGACACCGCCTCGGTGCGGATCTCCGAGGTGCTGCACACCGCGCGCTTCGTCTGCACCACCGACGCCGACCACAACCAGATCGCGTCCTTCTACACCGGCGCCATGAGCGAGGCCCGGCAGATCGAGCTCAAGCCGGTCGCCGACCGTGTCGGCGGCCTCGACCTGGTGGTCATCGGCGCCGACGACCCCGAGGCGATGGTCCGGCACACCGAGGAGTGCCGCACCCGGGGCATCCCCTTCGCCGCCGACCCCTCCCAGCAGCTCGCCCGGATGGACGGCGAGGACATCCGCATCCTGGTCGGCGGGGCGGAGTACCTCTTCACCAACGAGTACGAGGCCGCGCTGATCGAGACCAAGACCGGCTGGACCTCCGAGCAGATCCTCGCCAAGGTCGGCACCCGCGTCACCACGCTGGGCGCCCAGGGCGTGCGGATCGAGCGCTCGGGCGAGGAGCCGATCGTCGTCGGCTGCGCCGAGGAGGAGGAGAAGGTCGACCCGACCGGTGTGGGCGACGCCTTCCGCGCGGGCTTCCTCGCCGGTCTCTCCTGGGGGCTGCCCCTGGAGCGCTCCGCCCAGGTGGGCTGCATGCTCGCCACCCTGGTCATCGAGACCGTGGGCACCCAGGAGTACGAACTGCGCCGCGGCCACTTCATGGAGCGGTTCGCCAAGGCGTACGGCCATGACGCCGCGGCCGAGGTCAGCGACCACCTGGCCTGAACCACCCCGGTCCGCCGGTCCCGGTCGCGTCCGGGACCGGCGGACGCCGGGGGCGGCGCCGGGAATCAGGTGCGGCGGCGGACCCGGTAGGCGACCCCGCGCTCGGCCGGGCGCTCCCCCTCGTACTCCTGGTCCCGCATGGCGCACCAGGCCGGGATGTCCAGCCGGGCCGCCTCGTCGTCGGACAGCACCGTGACCACCCCGCCCACCGGGACCTCGCCGATCACCTTGGCCAGCTCGATCACCGGGATCGGGCAGCGTTTGCCGAGCGAGTCCACCACCAGCCCGGGTCCGGCCTCCGCCGCCCCGGCCGGGGACCCGGCCTCCGCAGCCCCGGCCACCTCGGGGGGCGGTCCCGCCGCCTCCGGGGCGCCGAGCCGGCCGCGGACCTCCCGCACCACACCCGGCAGCAGCTCCAGGAACCGGTCCACCTCGGTCGCGTCCGTCCCCCGCGGCAGCGAGACCCGGATGTTGCCCTCGGACAGCACCCCCATCGCCCGCAGCACATGGCTCGGGGTCAGGGTGGAGGAGGTGCAGGAGGAACCGGACGACACCGAGAACTCCGCGCGGTCCAGCTCATGCAGAAGTGTCTCCCCATCGACATAGAGACACGAGAAGGTGACCAGATGCGGCAGTCTCCGCCGCGGGTCGCCCACCACCTCCACATCCGGCACCAGCTCCGGCACCCGGGCCCGGATCCGGTCCACCAGGGTCCGCAGCCGTGCCGCCTCGGCGTCCGCCTCCGCGCGCACGGCGCGCAGTGAGGCGGCGGCGGCGACCACGGCCGGGAGGTTCCCGAACCCGGGGGAGCGGCCCGACTCCCGTTCGTCCGCCGGTCCCTGGGGCGCGAAGCGCACCCCCTTGCGGACGGCGAGCAGTCCCACTCCCGGGGGGCCGCCCCATTTATGGGCGCTCGCGGTCAGCAGCGACCACTTCCCCTCCACCGCGCCCCAGCCGACCGACTGCGCCGCGTCCACCAGCAGCGGTACGCCCGCCTCCGCGCACGCCTCCGCGGTCTCGGCCACCGGCTGCACCGTGCCGACCTCGTGGTTGGCGGACTGCAGACAGGCCAGCGCGGTGGGACCCGGGGCCTCCCGCAGGGCGAGCGCATAGGCGTCCGGTGCGACCCGTCCGGTGCGGTCCACCGCCACCTCGGTCACCGTGCCGCCGCCCGCCTCATGGGCGGCCGCGGCATGCAGCACCGCGGAGTGCTCGACGGCGGAGACGATCAGATGACGGCCGGCCCGGCGGCGCCCCGCGAGCGCTCCGGCAATACCGTCGTGCAGTGCGCGTGTCCCCGATGGGGTGAACACCAGCTCGTCGGGGCGGCAGCCGACGGCCTCCGCCGCCGCCTCCCGCGCGGCGTCCAGCAGCAGCCGGGCGCGGCGCCCCTCGCGGTACAGCCGCGCGGGGTCGGCCCACCCCTCGTCCAGGGCGGCGAGCAGCGCCTGCCGGGCGACGGGGTGCAGCGGAGCGGACGAGGCCGCGTCGAAGTAGGACACATGGGAACGCTAACCGGTGGGTGCCGCGGGGAGCCGTGACGGCGACCGGAACCGGTGCCACCGCCCTCGTCCGCCGCTCCCGATCCGGGGGTCCTCAACACCCCGTACCGGGGCGAAAACCGCTGGCTGAGCCGGTGATTCCACCCCTTCGGGGTGCGGCCCGGCGCGTTGGGCACCCTGGCCGCGCGGCCCCAAATAGCGTCCAGTAGGGTTTGGTCCGCATAAACATCCAAACCCCTGCCCGCACCGGGCCGGCGACCGACCAGACAGATCGCCGCCGCTGACCGCGCGGGCGAGACTCTCGGGAAGGCGCTACGTGAGTCCCAACGGCTCCGACCGCTCGTCGCGGCGCCCGGTGCGGCGGAAGCTGCTGCAGGCGCTGGCCGCGGGCTTGGTCCTGGCGACCGCCACCGGTTGCACATCCAAGGACTTCCCCCGCCTCGGAATGCCCACCCCCGTCACGGAGGAGGCGCCGCGGATCCTCTCCCTGTGGCAGGGCTCGTGGGCGGCTGCGCTCGCCACGGGCGTTCTGGTCTGGGGCCTGATCCTGTGGGCGGTCATCTTCCACCGCCGCAGCAGGACCAAGATCGAGGTTCCCGCGCAGACCCGGTACAACATGCCCATCGAGGCGCTGTACACCGTGGTCCCGATCATCATCGTCTCGGTGCTGTTCTACTTCACCGCGCGCGATGAGACCGAGCTCCTCAAGACCTCCAAGAAGCCGGACCACGTCATCAACGTCGTGGGCTACCAGTGGAGCTGGGGCTTCAACTACATGGAGAACGTGGACGGGAAGGTCACCACTCCGAAGCAGAACGCCAAGGAGATCGAGGCCATCCCCAACCGGATGCTCTCCGCGGTGCCCAAGGGCGCCGAGGGCGTCTACGACGCCGGTGTGCCCGGCCAGCGGAACCCCCAGAACGGCAACCCCGGTCCCACCCTGTGGCTGCCGAAGGGTGAATCGGTCCAGTTCATCCTGACCTCCCGCGATGTCATCCACTCGTTCTGGGTGGTCCCCTTCCTGATGAAGATGGACGTCATCCCGGGTCACACCAACCGCTTCGAGGTCACCCCGAACCGTGAGGGCACCTTCATGGGCAAGTGCGCCGAGCTCTGCGGCGTCGACCACTCCCGGATGCTCTTCAACGTCAAGGTAGTGTCGCCCGAGCGCTACAAGCAGCACCTGAAGGACCTGGCGAAGAAGGGCCAGACCGGCTACATCCCGGCGGGCATTGAGCAGACGGACGCTGCCAAGAACGCGGAGACCAATAACACATGAGCATCCTCAACGAACCTCAGGGTGCCGACGCCACCGCCTCGTACGAGGACGAGTTGCCCGTGCGCCGCAAGCAGCCCGGCAATGTCGTCGTCAAGTGGCTGACCACCACCGACCACAAGACGATCGGCACGCTCTACCTCGTCACGTCGTTCGCGTTCTTCTGCATCGGCGGTCTGATGGCGCTCTTCATGCGCGCCGAGCTGGCCCGCCCGGGCACGCAGATCATGTCGAACGAGCAGTTCAACCAGGCGTTCACCATGCATGGCACGATCATGCTGCTGATGTTCGCCACCCCGCTGTTCGCGGGCTTCACGAACTGGATCATGCCGCTGCAGATCGGTGCGCCCGATGTGGCGTTCCCGCGGCTGAACATGTTCGCGTACTGGCTGTACCTCTTCGGTTCGCTGATCGCGGTGGGCGGTTTCCTCACCCCGCAGGGCGCGGCCGACTTCGGCTGGTTCGCCTACTCCCCGCTGTCGGACGCGGTCCGGTCGCCGGGTGTGGGCGCGGACATGTGGATCATGGGTCTGGCCTTCTCCGGCTTCGGCACGATCCTCGGTGCGGTCAACTTCATCACCACGATCATCTGCATGCGCGCTCCGGGTATGACGATGTTCCGGATGCCGATCTTCGTCTGGAACGTCCTGCTCACCGCGGTCCTGGTGCTGCTGGCCTTCCCGGTGCTGGCCGCCGCGCTGTTCGCCCTGGAGGCGGATCGTAAATTCGGGGCACATGTCTTCGACGCGGCCAATGGCGGCGCCTTGCTCTGGCAACACCTCTTCTGGTTCTTCGGCCATCCAGAGGTGTACATCATCGCGCTGCCGTTCTTCGGGATCATTTCCGAGATCATTCCGGTCTTCTCCCGCAAGCCGATGTTCGGCTACATCTCGCTGATCGCCGCGACGATCTCGATCGCCGGTCTGTCGGTGACGGTCTGGGCGCACCACATGTATGTGACGGGCGGCGTACTCCTACCGTTCTTCTCGTTCATGACGTTCCTGATCGCGGTCCCGACCGGTATCAAGTTCTTCAACTGGATCGGCACCATGTGGAAGGGGTCGCTGAGCTTCGAGACCCCGATGCTCTGGGCGATCGGCTTCCTGATCACCTTCACCTTCGGTGGTCTGACCGGTGTCATCCTGGCCTCGCCGCCGATGGACTTCCATGTCTCGGACTCGTACTTCGTGGTGGCCCACTTCCACTACGTGGTGTTCGGCACCGTGGTCTTCGCGATGTTCGCCGGCTTCCACTTCTGGTGGCCGAAGTTCACCGGCAAGATGCTGGACGAGCGGCTCGGCAAGATCACCTTCTGGACGCTGTTCATCGGCTTCCACGGCACGTTCCTGGTGCAGCACTGGCTCGGTGCGGAGGGCATGCCCCGCCGCTACGCCGACTACCTGGCGGCCGACGGCATCACCACGCTGAACACGATCTCCACGATCGCCTCGTTCCTGCTCGGTCTGTCGATCCTGCCGTTCTTCTACAACGTCTGGAAGACCGCCAAGTACGGCAAGAAGGTCGAGGTCGACGACCCGTGGGGCTACGGCCGTTCGCTGGAGTGGGCGACCTCCTGCCCGCCGCCGCGGCACAACTTCCTCACGCTGCCGCGGATCCGTTCCGAATCTCCGGCCTTCGATCTGCACCACCCGGAGATCGCGGCGCTCGACCAGCTCGAGAACCACGGGGCCTCCGACGATGACAAGGCCCTCACGGGCGGCAAGGAGGCCGGCAAGTGAAGGTCCAAGGCCGGATGTTCATCTGGCTCGCCGTCTTCATCCTGATCATGGCCATCGTGTATGGCGTGTGGTCCAAGGAACCGGCGGGCACCACGGCGCTCTTCCTCGCCTTCGGCCTGAGCATCATGATCGGCTACTACCTGGCGTTCACCGCGCGCCGGGTGGATGTCGGGGCGCAGGACAACAAGGAAGCGGACGTCGCCGACGACGCCGGTGAGCTGGGATTCTTCTCCCCGCACAGCTGGCAGCCGCTCTCCCTGGCCGTCGGTGGCGCACTGGCCTTCATGGCGGTGGCCTTCGGCTGGTGGCTGCTCTACTTCTCGGCTCCGGTCATCATGGTCGGTCTGTTCGGCTGGGTCTTCGAGTACTACCGGGGCGAGAACCAGAACCAGTAGTCGCTCTTCTTCATGGCTCACCGCGGGGGGCCGCCCCCCCCGCCACAGGTGGCGGGCCCCCCCGGGCCACCCCCCGCCGCTGTTGTCTTTTTATTATCGGCCCCCGCGGGGGCCCGGCACCCCTTCCCGGGGGGCCGGGCCCCCGCGGGCATCTCCCGGCGCTCCAGCGGGTGTCACTCCGGTGCTCCACTCCGCGCGCGCGTCCCCGGCGGCCGTTCATAGCGTGTGTCCATGAGCCACACATCGCGATCACCTCGAACCCGGGCGGTGCTCACCTGCACCCTGCTGGTGGCGTCGCTGATAGCGGGACTCAGCGGCTGCGGGGGGCCCTCCTCCAACCCGCTGTCCGCCAAGCCGTACGACGCCGCCGACCAGATCTCGTTCAGCGGCGACGGCGATGAGAACCACCGTGCCGATCCGGACAAGCCGCTGGAAGTGACGTCCAAGGGCGACGACGGCCGGATCACGGACGTCACCGCCACCGACGCCGCGGGGCGCTACGTACGGGGCGAGCTGACCGAGGACGGCAGCCGCTGGCGCAGCACCGTGCCGCTGGCCGCCGGAGCGCACTACACGCTCCGGGTGAGCACGGAGGACTCCAACGGGTCCCCGGGCCGCCGGACCATCGACTTCACCACCAGCTCCGCCCGCAAGCTGCTGAAGGTCACCTTCGGGCCCAAGGCGGGGGAGTACGGCGTGGGGCAGCCGGTCACCGCGAAGCTGAGCAGAGCGGTGAAGGACCCCTCGGCGCGGTCGGTGGTGGAGCGTGCCCTGAAGGTCGACTCCCAGCCCGCGGTGGACGGTGTCTGGCACTGGGTGGACAACAAGACCCTGCACTACCGTCCGCAGGACTACTGGCCCGCCCACGCGACCATCAACGTGCACTCCAACCTCAAGGGCATCAGGATCGGCGGCGGGCTCTACGGCGGTGACGCCAAGACGCTGCGGCTGACCACCGGTGACCGCATCGAGGCCCTCACCGACTCCGGTACCCACCAGATGACGGTGAAGCGCAATGGAGTGCCGATCCGGACCATCCCCATCACCACCGGTATGCCCGGATTCGACACCCGCAACGGCACCAAGGTGATCCTCGCCAAGGAGTCCGCGGTGCGGATGACCGGCGCCAGTATCGGCCTCGGCAACTCCTACGACCTGATGGTCTACTGGGCCACCCGGGTCACCTGGAGCGGTGAGTACGTCCACGCCGCCCCGTGGTCCACCGGCGCCCAGGGCGTGGCCAACGTCAGCCACGGCTGTACGGGTATGAGCACGGCCAACGCCCAGTGGTTCTTCAACACCGTGAAGCTGGGCGATGTCGTCAAGGTCGTGAACAGCAATGGCGCCGATATGACGAACTTCGACAATGGCTACGGCGACTGGAACATGGCCTGGAACGACTGGCGTCAGGGCAGCGCCCTCGCCGCCGGTCAGCGGGACGGCTCGACCCCGGCCGACTCGGCCCGGCTCCGGCCCCAGGTGTGACGGTGGCGACAGCCGTGACCGCCGCGACCGCAGGAGACCCCTGAGGTCAGGCGCTCACGGCCAGCCGCTCGCGGATCAGCCGGGCCAGCGCGTCCGCCAGGGCCACCGGGTCCACCGGATGCGTGACAGCGGCCTCCGCGCGGCTCCAGGTGGCCAGCCAGGCGTCCTGCGGGCGGCCGATGAGCAGCAGCACCGGCGGACAGCGGAAGATCTCGTCCTTGATCTGCCGGCAGACGCCCATCCCGCCCGCGGGCACCGCCTCGCCGTCCAGCACACAGACGTCGATCCCGCCTTCCTCCAGCGCCGTCAGCACGGCGGGGAGGGTCGCGCACTCCACGAACTCCACCGGGGGCACATCGGCCGCGGGCCGCCGTCCGGTGGCGAGCCGCACCTGCTCGCGGGTGCTCGCGTCGTCGCTGTAGACCAGCACCGTGGCGGTAGGCCGCATCGTGTCCTCCGGATGAACTAAGTGATCCGCTGGGCTCCTGAGGCGGATGCTACTCCGGTACAGCCGCTCGGAGGAGGGGGCGTACGGATCTCTACCCCCTTCGGGGGACCGGCCGGAGGCCCCTCGACGAGCAGGGCCGATGGCCTTGACACTCCGAACGGTACCCCCGGGAGTGAGGGCTGGATAAGCGACCGACATAATGTCGGTCGTGGCGACAGCAACAGCAACAGATACCGGGCACGCGCACCCGTCGGTCAACCGGCCGAACCTCACCAGCGTCGGAACCATCATCTGGCTGAGTTCCGAGCTGATGTTCTTCGCGGCCCTCTTCGCGATGTACTTCACCCTGCGATCGGTGACCGGAGCCGAGCACTGGAAGGAAATGGCGTCCGCGCTGAACTTCCCGTTCTCCGCGACGAACACCACGATCCTGGTGCTCTCCTCCCTCACCTGCCAGCTCGGTGTCTTCGCTGCCGAGCGTGGCGACGTGAAGAAGCTGCGCACCTGGTTCGTGATCACCTTCATCATGGGCGCGATCTTCATCGGCGGTCAGATCTTCGAGTACACCGAGCTGGTCAAGCACGAGGGGCTCTCGCTCTCGTCCGACCCGTACGGCTCGGTGTTCTACCTGACCACCGGCTTCCACGGCATGCACGTGACAGGCGGTCTCATCGCCTTCCTGCTGGTCCTGGGCAGGACGTACGCGGCCAAGAGGTTCACCCACCAGCAGGCGACGGCAGCCATCGTCGTGTCCTACTACTGGCACTTCGTCGATGTCGTCTGGATCGGCCTCTTCGCCACGATCTACATGATCAAGTAAGCCGGTCTCCGCACCGGCGGAACCACGTCCTTAAACGCATCGACGCAGAAGATCCTGACACCGGGGTAATCCGTGAAAAAGCTCTCCGCACGACGGCGCCATCCGCTGGCTGCGCTCGTCGTCCTACTCTTCGCGCTGGCGGTCACTGGGGGGCTGTACGCCGCGTTTTCGCCGAGCGAGGCGAAGGCCGATGACAGCTCCGCCCAGTCCCTCGCCATCGAGGAGGGTAAGAAGCTCTACGCCGTCGGCTGCGCCAGCTGCCACGGCACGGGCGGTCAGGGGTCCTCCGACGGCCCGAGCCTGGTCGGCGTCGGGTCCGCCGCGGTCGACTTCCAGGTCGGTACCGGCCGGATGCCCGCCCAGCAGCCGGGCGCCCAGATGCCGAAGAAGAAGAAGGTGTACACGGACGCCGAGATCGAGCAGCTCTCCGCGTACATCGCCTCGCTCGGCGCCGGTCCGTCGACGCCCACCAAGAGCCAGTACGACATCGAGGGCGCGGACGTCGCGAAGGGCGGAGAGCTCTTCCGCACCAACTGCGCGCAGTGCCACAACTTCGCCGGCAAGGGCGGTGCCCTCACCAACGGCAAGTACGCGCCCGCCCTCGACGATGTGAGTCCGAAGCACCTCTACGAGGCCATGCAGACCGGCCCGCAGAACATGCCGTCCTTCCCCGACACCACGCTGCCGGAGAAGAACAAGCAGGACATCATCGCGTACCTGGACACGGTCAACAGCGACAAGTCCAAGACCCCCGGTGGCCTTGAGCTCGGCGGGCTCGGCCCGGTCAGTGAGGGCCTGTTCGCCTGGGTCTTCGGCATGGGCGCCCTGATCGTCCTCACCATCTGGGTCGCCGCCCGGACCGCAAAGGCCAAGAAGTCATGAGTAGCCACGAGATTCCAGAAGCAGACGAGCTGCCCGAGAAGCGGGAGTCCGCCGAGGGCGCCGTCCAGGTCTCCGAGGACCCCTTCGCCGACCCGGGCATGCCGCCCCACGAGCACCGCAAGCAGGACATCGACGAGCGGGCCGCCCAGCGCTCCGAGCGCACCGTGGCCCTGCTCTTCACGTCCTCGATGGTGGCCACGATCGCGTTCATCGCCGCGTACGTGGCGATCCCGGTCGACAAGTACATCTATGTCTTCCCGATCGGCCACATCAGCGCGCTCAACTTCGCGCTCGGCCTGACGCTCGGCGTCGCCCTCTTCGGTATCGGCGCGGGCGCGGTCCACTGGGCCCGCACCCTGATGTCCGATGTGGAGATCGCCGACGAGCGTCACCCGATCGAGGCCAGCCCCGAGGTCAAGGCCAAGGTCATGGAGGACTTCCGGGCCGGTGCCGCCGAGTCCGGGTTCGGCCGCCGCAAGCTGGCGCGGAACACCCTCTTCGGCGCCCTGGCGCTGGTCCCGCTCTCCGGCCTGGTGCTGCTGCGCGACCTCGGCCCGATGCCCGGCACCAAGCTGCGGCACACCAAGTGGGCCAAGGGCAAGCTGCTGATGAACCAGAACACCATGCAGCCGCTGCGCCCCGAGGACATCATCGTCGGCTCGCTGACCCCCGCCCTGCCCGAGGGCCTGGAGGAGGACCAGCACGACTTCCAGACCGAGATCGCCAAGGCCGCCCTGATGCTGGTCCGGCTCCAGCCGGAGAACATCAAGGACAAGCGCGAGCTGGAGTGGTCGCACGACGGCATCGTGGCGTTCTCGAAGATCTGCACGCACGTCGGTTGCCCGATCAACCTGTACGAGCAGCAGACGCACCACGTCCTGTGCCCCTGCCACCAGTCGACCTTCGACCTCTCCGACGGTGGCCGAGTGATCTTCGGTCCCGCCGGGCATGCGCTGCCGCAGCTGCGCATCACGGTGAATGACGAGGGGTACCTCGAGGCCATGGGCGACTTCTCGGAGCCCGTCGGTCCTGCTTTCTGGGAGCGCGGATGAGTACTGCACGGGACAACGACGCGCAGCGGCGCGGAAAAGCGCCCGCGGGCGAGCGCGTTGCCGACTGGGCCGACAGCCGGCTGGGCATCTACAGCCTCGCCAAGGCCAATATGCGCAAGATCTTCCCGGACCACTGGTCCTTCATGCTGGGTGAGGTCGCGCTCTACAGCTTCATCATCATCATCCTCACGGGTGTGTATCTGACGCTGTTCTTCCACCCCAGCATGAGCGAGGTCGTCTACCACGGCCCGTACGAGCCCATGCAGGGTGTGCGGATGTCGGAGGCGTTCGCTTCCACGCTCGACATCAGCTTCGAGGTGCGCGGCGGTCTGCTGATCCGGCAGATCCACCACTGGGCCGCGCTGATCTTCCTCGCCGCGATGTTCGTGCACATGATGCGCGTGTTCTTCACCGGCGCGTTCCGCAAGCCGCGTGAGATCAACTGGCTGTTCGGCTTCCTGCTGTTCTTCCTCGGCATGCTGACCGGCTTCACCGGCTACTCGCTCCCCGACGACCTGCTCTCCGGTACCGGTCTGCGGTTCATCGAGGGTGTGTTCCTGTCGGTCCCGGTCATCGGCACCTACATCACGATGTTCGTGTACGGCGGCGAGTTCCCGGGCACCGACCTGATCGCCCGGCTCTACCCGGTCCACGTCCTGCTGCTGCCGGGCATCATGCTCGGTCTGCTGGTGGCGCACCTGATCCTGGTCTTCTACCACAAGCACACGCAGTACCCCGGGGCCGGAAAGACCAACAAGAACGTGGTCGGCATGCCCCTGCTGCCGGTCTACATGGCCAAGGCGGGCGGCTTCTTCTTCCTGGTCTTCGCCGTGATCGCGGTCCTCTCCGCGATTGCCACGATCAACCCGATCTGGACCATCGGCCCGTACCGGCCGGACCAGGTGTCCACCGGTGCCCAGCCGGACTGGTACATGGGCTTCGCCGAGGGTCTGGTCCGTGTGATGCCCGGCTGGGAGATCAATATCTGGGGCCACACGCTCGTCCTGGGCGTGTTCATCCCGATCGTGCTCTTCCCGGTCGTGCTGCTGGCCATGGGTGTCTACCCGTTCATCGAGTCGTGGATCACCGGCGACAAGCGTGAGCACCACATCCTGGACCGTCCGCGCAACGCACCGACCCGCACCGCCTTCGGTGTGGCGTGGCTGACCGCGTACTTCGTGATGCTGGTCGGTGGTGGAAACGACCTGTGGGCCACCCACTTCCATCTGTCGATCAACTCGATCACCTGGTTCGTCCGGATCGGCTTCTTCCTCGGCCCGGTGCTGGCGTTCATCGCCACCCGGCGGATCTGCCTCGGTCTCCAGCGCCGCGACCGCGACAAGGTGCTGCACGGTCGGGAGACCGGCATCATCAAGCGGCTGCCGCACGGTGAGTTCGTCGAGGTCCATGAGCCGCTCTCGCAGGAGCAGCTGCACACGCTGACCCAGCACGAGCAGCCGAAGCCCTACGAGGTCGGCCCGGAGGTCGACGAGAACGGGGTCGCGCGGAAGATAAAGGGTTCGCAGAAGCTCCGCGCGAAGCTCTCCAAGAGCTACTACGGCGAGCAGGCTCAGATCCCGAAGCCGACCCGCGAGGAGTACCAGGAGATCACCAGCGGCCACGGCCACCACTGATCCCCGCAGGTCAACCGCTGACGCCACAGACCAGGGCCCCGGCCCGGACCACCACGGTCCGGCCGGGGCCCTGGCCGTTGCGCGGTCCCGTGGTCCCGCGCGGTGTCCGGCATACGGGCGCGCGGCATCCGGGGCTGTGGCGCCGATAGGCTGATGGCGGGGCCGCCGCCGCCCGCGCGGACCCCGTTTCCCCTGCCCACCCCACGGATCCAGGAGCGGACCATGGACGTTGTGACCCCAGCCGGAGGCGACAGCACCGCGACGGCCCGCACCTGGCCGGATGTCCTCACCTCGCTGCTCGCCGGCCAGGACCTCAGCGCCGATGACACCGCCTGGGCCATGGACCGGATCATGCGCGGGGAGGCCACCGACGCACAGATCGCCGGATTCATCGTGGCGCTGCGCGCCAAGGGCGAGACCGTGGACGAGGTGACCGGACTCGTCCGCACCATGTACGAGCACGCCACGACGATCGAGGTCCCCGGAGACACGGTCGACATCGTCGGCACCGGTGGCGACCGCGCGAAGACGGTCAATATCTCCACGATGTCGGCGCTGGTGGTGGCCGGTACCGGGGCACGGGTGGTCAAGCACGGCAACCGCGCCTCCTCCTCCGCCAGCGGCGCCTCCGATGTCCTGGAGAAGCTGGGCGTCAATCTCGAACTGACCCCGCGGCGGGTGGTCGAGGTGGCCGGGGAAGCCGGGATCACCTTCTGTTTCGCGGTGAAGTTCCACCCGTCGCTGCGGCATGTCGCGGCCGCCCGCCGCGAACTGGGCATCGCCACCACCTTCAACATCCTCGGCCCGCTGACCAACCCGGCCCGGGTGCGCACCCAGGCGACCGGTGTGGCCGATGCCCGGATGGCGCCCATCGTGGCCGGGGTGCTGGCCGACCGCGGCTCCTCCGCGCTGGTCGTCCGGGGCGACGACGGTCTGGACGAGCTGACCGTGACCGCGACCTCCCAGGTGTGGGTGGTGCGGAACGGCACGGTGCGCCAGGAGACCTTCGACCCGCGGGATGTCGGGATCGAGCTGGTGCCGGTGGAGGCCCTGCGCGGCGCGGACGCCTCGTACAACGCGGATGTGGCGCGCCGGCTGCTGGCGGGTGAGACCGGTCCGATCCGGGACGCGGTGCTGCTCAACTCGGCGGCGGCGCTGGCCGCGCTGGACCCCGAGCCGGGCGCCAGGACGCTCACCGAGCAGATCGCGGACGGACTGTCGCGCGCGGCGGAGTCCATCGACTCGGGCGCGGCACGGAACGCCCTGGAGCGATGGGTGCGCGCCAGCAACGCCTGAGCGCGGCCCGGTGTTGCGCACCGCCCCTGCCCGGATGCCGGACAGGGGCGGTGCGCCGTTTCCCGGTATGGCATACTCCTGGCCAGGTCACGAGCGACAGCGACTACGGCCCCGGCCCGCTGTCCGGCAACCCTCCGTCCGTGGCGGGGTGCCCCGGGTGATGACCAGGCCGCAGGCAGCGAGGTCTGCGGCAAGCGCGGACCCCTCGCACTAGGGGTCCTGGTGGTCGAGGGAGCTCTTCCGTGACGCAGCGAATGCTTTAGGGCCGGACGGCCCGTACCCCCACCCTCCGCGCGGTGCCCCGCTCCGCGTGTCGAGCGATTCCCCACGCCCGTACCGGCGGTGAGCCGCCGGATCCGCGTGTGACGCATTCATGCCTTCACCCTCCGGGAGACTTCGCCATGTCCGTGCGCCCTGCTGCCCCTGTTGCCCACGCCTCCTCCGCCGATGTCTGTACGCCGCTGCCCGTGCTGGGTGCGGACGTTCGGGTGCCGCTGGTCACCGGTGGTGAGGTGACCTACGCCGCGCTCGACTACGCCGCCAGCGCCCCGGCCCTGAAGCGGGTGTGGGACGACGTCGCCGCCTACGCCCCGTACTACGGCAGCGTCCACCGCGGTGCCGGATACCTCTCGCAGCTCTCCACCGATCTGTTCGAGAACAGCCGCCGGGACGTCGCTGCGTTCCTCGGCTGCCGCGAGGACGACCAGGTCGTCTTCACCCGCTCCACCACCGACTCGCTGAACCTGCTGGCCGCGGCGCTGCCGTCGGGCACCGAGGTCTTCGTCTTCGAGACCGAGCACCACGCCTCGCTGCTGCCGTGGGAGCAGCGCGAGGACATCCGCGTGCGCTACCTCAGCGCGCCGCGCTCCCCGCGGCAGGCCGTGGAGACGCTGGAGCGGGCGCTCGCCGAGCGGGCCGGGGGCCCCGCGCTGGTGTGCGTGACGGGCGCCTCCAATGTGACCGGTGAGCTGTGGCCGGTGCGGGAGCTGGCCGCCGCGGCCCACGCCCACGGCGCCCGGATCGTCCTCGACGCCGCCCAGCTCGCCCCGCACCACCCGGTGGACATCGCGGCGGAGGACGTCGACTGGGTCGCCTTCTCCGGGCACAAGCTGTACGCGCCCTTCGGCGCCGGGGTGCTCGCCGGACGGGCCGACTGGCTCCAGGAGGCACGGCCGTACCTGGCGGGCGGCGGCGCCAGCCGCAAGGTCGCCCGGCGGGACGACGGCGGGGTGGACGTCGAGTGGCACACCACCCCCGCCCGGCACGAGGCGGGCTCGCCGAACGTCATCGGCGTCTACGCCATCGCCTCCGCCTGCAGGGCGCTGACCGAGGCCGGGTTCGACGGTCTGGTCGCCCGGGAGCGGGAGCTGATCGCCGCGGTGCGGGAGGGTCTGGCGGAGGTGCCCCAGGTGCGGGTGCTCTCGCTGTTCGGCGACGACGCCCCGCGGGTGGGCGTGCTGTCCTTCGTGGTGGACGGCTGGAACAGTTCGCACTTCGCCGCCGCGCTCTCCGCGGAGTACGGCATCGGCGTCCGTGACGGCCTCTTCTGCGCCCATCCGCTGGTCCGCACGCTGCTGGGCAGCGAGCCGGAGGAGCCGGGCGAGTGCGGGGCCCCGGAGGCCGCTCCCGGTGAGCGCTCGCTGAACGCGATCCGGGTCAGCTTCGGCGCCGGCACCCCGGACGAGCATGTGGACCGCTTCGTCCGCGCGGTCAAGGAGCTGGTCCGCGACGGTGCGCGGTGGACCTACCGCACCGAGGACGGCCGCTGCGTCCCCGCCCGCGGCTGACCGGCTCCGGGGCGGTAGCCCGCCCCGGAGCCCCGGGGGGAGGGCCTAGCCGTCGAGGCCGATCGCGAAGGCCGCTTCCAGGTCGTGCTGGGAGTAGGTGCGGAAGGCGATATGCGTCTCGGTGGAGGCCACGCCGGGGACCTTGCTGATCTGGCCGGGGATGATGTCCGCGAGGTCGTCGTGCTCGGCCACCCGCACCATCGCGATCAGGTCGTGCGCGCCGGTGACCGAGTAGACCTCGCTCACGCCCTCCAGCGAGGCGATCTTCTCGGCGATCTCCGGGATCCGGTCCACGCTGGTCTTGATGAGCACGATCGAAGTGATCACGGCTGGCTTTCTCCCTCGCTGGCCCTGGCTGCGCCGCCCACTCTAGCCGTCCGTCCGAAGCGGGCCCACGCGTAGAGGAAGCCGAGCGCGAAGCCCACCAGATGGGCCAGATAGGCGACCCCCGGACGGTCGTCGGCCTCCCGGGCGGCGAGCCACTGGAGGGCGACCCAGAAGACCAGGACCGCCCAGGCGGGGAAGCGCAGCGGCAGGAAGAACAGGAACGGGAAGAGACTGGTCACCCGGGCCCGCGGGAAGAGCCACAGGAACGCGCCCAGGACCCCGGAGATGGCTCCGGAGGCGCCGACCAGGGTCTGACCCGACTCCGCATGCGCCGCGGCGTAGCCCAGCAGCGCCAGATAGCCGGTGGCGAGATAGAAGAGGGCGAATTGCACTCGTCCCATGCGCTCCTCGGTCATAGCGCCGAAGACGTAGAGGAACAGCATGTTTCCGAGGAGGTGCAGCCAGTTCCCGTGGACGAAGAGCGCGGTGAGCGGTGTCAGCGGCTGATCGGGTCCACCGCTCCACAGGGCGCTGGGGATTACCCCCCAGCGCTCGAAGTACGTGGACTGCGCCTGGAGCAGCTCCCCGCCCGTGCCGTACTCGGGGTTGAGGCCGGAGGCCGGTCCTAGGACGAAGATCAGGCAGCAGATGACGATGAAGGTGTACGTCATCAGGGGGCGGCCGGACGTCTCGCCGGAACCCTCAGACGTATCGATCATGGCCAGATCATCGCGTACCGGGCACAACCTGCCCAGAGCGCCTCGCCGCGCTGCGCCGAGGGGCGGTACGGGCACGGCACGGGCCAGGGCTCAGGCCGTAGGGTTACAGGACGCCCCCTGAGCCACCCGAGAGACGAGCAGAGAAGCGAGGACGCGAGAACCGATGGCCGTTCCCACGCCGACCGACGAGACCCGCTGGCGTTGCACGCTGTGCGGCAACCTCACCCGATTCGATGTGACCCGCTCGACGAAGGCCGTGGAGTATGTCCATCTCGACCTGGCCGGGGAGCCGAAGGTCGAGGAGCGCGAGGTGGTCAGTGAGACCATTGAGTCAGTGCGCTGCCGCTGGTGCAACGCGGTCGATCAGATCGAGCTGGTGGACCGGCCGAGTACCGGTGCGAGCGCCTGAGAACGGGAGCGATGACAGGTGGTGGAGCGGACGGGCGGCCCCGGGGCGGCCGGTGACGCCGAGGGCGTCACCGAGGCGCTCGACCGCCCCCTGCCGGAAGGGGTGCGGCGGCGTGTCGTGGCGCTCGTCGCGGATGCCTTCGGCGGCCTGACGGTCACCGAATTGCCTCCCCAGTTGCGGCAGTACGCCCGTTTCACCCCGACCCGCCGGGCCAAGTTCGCGGGGAATGCGATGGCCGCCGCCGTGGAGAGCGACCCGGTCTTCCGGCAGCGGATCGCGGCCCGGCTGCGCGAGACCCAGCCGGAGCTGGCGGACGCCATCGAGGGCGGTTCGCCGCCCGCCGCGGCCGATCCGGTGGATGTCGCCGCGGTGGCCTACGTCCTGCGTCCGACCGGGTGGGTGAAGCTGGTCGACGCGGCCGGTGAGGAGGCGCAGCGCGCCTCCGCCGAGCGGGCCGGTGAGGAGGCCACCCGTGAGCTCCAGCGGCTGCGCGAGGAACTGGCCGAGGCCAGGGCCGGCGCGCGTAACGAGGCCGAGCGGGTGCGCGGGGAGCTGGAGGCGGCGCGCAAGGAGGGTGACGCGCTCCAGCGCAAGCTGCGCAGCGCGCAGAGCGATGTGAAGCGCGGCGCGGCGGCGCTGCGCAAGGCCGAGGCCGAGCTGGAGGCCGTCCGGTCCGAGGCGGCGGCGCGGCAGGCGACCGCGGACGGTGAGGCACGGCGGCTGCGGGCCCGGCTCGCGGAGACCGAGTCGGCGCTGGAGGCGAGCCGCCGCGCGGTGCGCGAGGGCCGCAGCGTGGAGGACATGCGGGTGCGGCTGCTGCTGGACACGGTGCTGGACGCGGCGCAGGGCCTGCGGCGTGAACTGGCGCTGCCGCCCGCCTCGATGCGCCCCGCCGAGACGGTGGACGCGGTGGAACCGGGCCGGATGACGCCGAAGGACATAGCGACCAGGGCGCTGTCCGAAACCGATCCCGCCCTGCTGGACCAGTTGCTCGCACTGCCGCAGGCGCATTTGGTGGTGGACGGTTACAACGTCACCAAAACGGGTTATCCGACCATGCCGTTGGAGAAGCAGCGGCTGAGGCTGCTGGGCGGTCTCGCGGTGCTGGCGGCCCAGACCGGTGCGGAGATGACCTGTGTCTTCGACGGTGCGGAGCTGGCGGCCCCGGTGCTGCTGGCGCCGCCGCGCGGGGTCCGGGTGCTGTTCAGCAAGCCGGGGGTCACGGCGGATGAGCTGATCCGGCAGTTGGTGCGGGCCGAACCGCCCGGCCGTCCGGTGGTCGTGGTGTCGACCGACCGCGAGGTGGCGGACGGAGTGGCGCGCGCCGGAGCCCGCCCGGTGGCATCGGCCCTGTTGCTGAAGCGACTTACCCGGACCTGAGCGAAGTCTGATTATCAGCACACTGTCAATTGGCCGTTACTGCCCGTGGGATGTTTGTAAAAGATGTGCTCGGAGGGGCACTTTTTTGCCGTTGGGATTTGAACGGATCACGCCAGGGTCACTATCGTCGGCTCGAACCTCCGCGCGGTTGATCATCCATCGGGGATGACAGTGGAGGTACCGCCGAGTCCGCAAGCCTTTTTCTGCGGAGCCGGGGTTTCGACCCCCCACCCACCCGGTAGGCGGCTGGAGGAAGAAGGAGCTCGCCTTCGTGGCGTCCCACCGTCGACCCAAGCAGCCGAGCCGTACTCGGGTGACCGTTCTGACCGCGACTGCCGCCGCGGCCGTCGCCCTCACCTCCCAGGCCGCCCAGGCTGCCCCCAAGCAGGACAAGAAGGACGTCAAGGAACAGGTCGACAAGCTCTACGAAGAGGCGGAGCAGGCCACCGAGAAGTACAACGGGGCCAAGGAGAAGCAGAAGAAGCTGGAGAAGCAGGTCGGCGACCTCCAGGACAAGGTGGCGCGCGGCCAGGAGGAGCTCAACAAGCTCCGTGACGGCCTCGGTTCGATGGCCACGGCCCAGTACCGCTCCGGTGGGATCGACCCCTCCGTGCAGCTCCTGCTCTCCTCCGACCCGGACACCTACCTCGACAAGGCGTCCACCCTCAGCCAGTTGAGCGGTAAGCAGGCCGAGTCGCTGCGCAAGATCGGCGACAAGCAGCGCGCCCTCAAGCAGCAGCGCGAGGAGGCGTCCACCAAGCTCACCGACCTGGCGGACACTCGCAAGGCGCTGGGCGAGAAGAAGTCGCAGATCCAGGGCAAGCTCTCCAAGGCCCAGAAGCTCCTCAACACCCTCACGGCCAAGGAGCGCGCCGCCCTCGCCGCCAAGGAGCAGGAGCGCGCCAACCGTTCCAACGAGCGGGTGAACCTCGGCGACGACGTGCCGGACTCGCAGCGGGCCGCCGCCGCGCTGGCCGCCGCCAAGACCAAGATCGGCTCCCCCTACGTCTGGGGTGCGACCGGTCCTTCCTCGTTCGACTGCTCCGGTCTCACCGGCTGGGCCTACCAGCAGGCCGGGGTGCAGCTCCCCCGTATCTCCCAGGACCAGGCCAACGCCGGCACCCGTATCGGCCGTGGCGAGCTCAAGCCCGGCGACCTGGTGCTCTTCTACGGCGATATGCACCACATAGGTCTGTACGCGGGCAACGGGCAGGTGCTGCACGCTCCCAAGCCCGGCGCCAACGTCCGCTACGAGTCGATGGACAACATGCCGTTCCAGTTCGGCGTGCGGATCTGAGCCGCTGAGCGGCGCTCCGCCCGAGCGCTCTCCGGGCCAGGTGTCATAAACAGCGGGAAAGCCGTCCGTTCGGGCGAATCCCCACAACTGCCCCTGGCTCCCGCCCCGTCGGTGACCTGCGTCTCCGGCGGGGCGTCCGTATGTCCGCCGCGCTTCCCGCGTTTGGACCGTGCGTGATCGCGCGGCTACCGTCTGTCCGCAGTTCGTTCCGGCCCCACGGAACCCGATACTGCGGAACCCGGTACAGCGGGCCCGCGGAAGGAGTGCGGCTTTCATGACGTCATGTCGCCGCGTCCCGAAGCCCGGCCCGTCCCGGGTGACCGTCTGGACCGCCGCCACGGCGGCCGCCGCGGCCTCCGCCGCCGCGCTGGGCGCCGGTACCGCCGGTGCCGAGCCGTCCGACCGCGCCGAGGGCCACCCCGCCGCCCGGCGGCTGAGCGACCGCGTCGAGCGGCTCTACGCCGAGGCGGAGCGGGCCACCGAGCGCTACAACGCGGCGGAGGCCCGCACCGACGCCCTGCGCCACCAGGTGGACCGGATCCAGGACCGCGTGGCCCGCGGCCAGGAGCGGGTCAACCGGATGCGGGTGGCCCTCGGCGCGTTCGCGGGCGGGCAGTACCGCTCCGGCGGTATCGACCCCGGGCTCGCCCTGATCCTCTCCGAGGAGCCCGCCGCCTACCTTGAGAAGGCCACCACCCTGGAGCGCATCGGCCACCGCCAGAACGCCCAGCTCCGGGTGTTCCAGGGCGCCCAGCGCACCCTGCGCCAGCAGCGCGCCGCGGCCGCCGGGAAACTGGTGCGGCTGGAGGCCGGGCGGAAGGCCGTCGCCCGTCACAAACGGGAGGTACGGCGCAAGTTGGCCATCGCCCGGCGGCTGGTCGACGAACTGCCCCCGGACGAGCGGTCGGCGTACGCACGGGCCTCGCGCGGCGGACGTGACCCCGAGCCCGGCGCCCTCGCCGGATCCCTCCCGGCGTCCTCCTCGCGCGCCGCGGCGGCGTTCGGCGCGGCCCGCGCCGCTCTCGGCAGACCGTACGCCTGGGGCCAGGCCGGGCCCACCGCCTTCGACTGCTCGGGGCTGACCCAGTGGGCCTACGCCCACGCCGGGGTGGCCATCCCGCGTACCTCACAGGCCCAGTCCGGAGCCGGACAGCGGGTGCCGCTGTCCCAGGCCCGCCCCGGTGATCTGGTCGTCTACCGCGCCGACGGCAGCCATGTGGCGATGTACGCGGGCAACGGCCAGGTGATCCACGCCCCGCACCCCGGGGCTCCAGTCCGCTACGACCCCGTCGGCATGATGCCGATCTCTTCCGTCACACGCGTCTGAGACACTCGTCCGACCCCGGGCCCGCGGGCTCGTACGATCTAGGCGTGGCGGGTCGGTGGAGGTCGGGTGGATGGCGGGCGCTGGTGTGCCTGCCGCTGGTGTGGGCGCTGCCGCTGGGGGCGCTGACCGGATGCGGGGCGGTGGCCTCCTCCGACGACGGCGTGGGCCGGGACGGCCGGGCCGTACAGCAGCTTCTCGACCGGCGGTCCGCGGCGGTCCGCGAACGGGACGCCGCCGCCTTCCTGGCCACCGTGGACCACGGCTCCCGGCGCTACCGGGACGAGCAGCGCCGGGTCTTCCGGCAGCTTGCCGACGTACCGCTGCGCTCCTGGAACTACCGGCTGGTGCGCACCGGCGGTTTCCAGCCGTCCCTGGGCACCGGCCGCCGGCTGGCCGCCCAGGTCGAACTCCGCTACCGGCTGGACGGATACGACACCGCGCCGGTGGTCTCCGCCCAGCACCTGACGCTCGCCCAGCACTCCGGCCGCTGGTACGTGGCCTCCGACGACGGTGTGGTCGACGGCAAGCACTCCGGTGAACAGCTCTGGGACCAGGGCCCGGTGGAGGTGGTGCGCGGCGCCCACAGCCTGGTGCTCGGCGTCGGCCAGCGGCGGGGGCTGCTGCGCGAGGTGGCCGACGCCGCGGACCGCGCGGTGCCCTCCCTCAGCAGGGTCTGGCCCGGTGCCTGGGCCGGGCGGGTGGTGGTCCAGGTCCCCGCCGACCTGGACCGGATGGCCGCACTGCTCGGCGCCTCCCCGGACGGCTACCGCGGGATCGCGGCCGTCACCACGGGCGAGGTCGGCGGGAACGACGACGATCCGTCGCCCGCCGACCGCGTGATCGTCAATCCCGATGCGTACCGGGTGCTCGGTGACTTCGGCCGCCAGGTCGTGATCACCCACGAGACCGCGCACGTCGCCACCCGCACCGCCACGACCGCGTCCACCCCGCTGTGGCTGTCCGAGGGGTTCGCCGACTGGGTGGGCTACCGCACCCCCGGCCGCACCCCGGATCAGGTCGCCCCGGAGCTGGCCGACTCCGTGGCCTCCGGCCGGACGCCGCGCACCCTGCCCCGCGACGACGACTTCCGCTTCGGCAGCGACCCGGACCGGCTCTCCCAGGCATACGAACAGGGCTGGCTGGCCTGCCGTCTGATCGCCGACCGGTGGGGACGGCGGAAGCTGGTGGAGTTCTACCGTGAGGTCGGCCAGGCGCCGCGGCGGTCCGGGGCGGTGGAATCCGCCCTGCGCCGGGTGCTGGACGTGGATCTCGCCGAGTTCACCGACCGGTGGCGCGCCTATGTGGTGAAGGAGCTGGCCTAGGGCGTGTCCGCGACGTCGCGCCGGATCGGCCCGCGGCGTCTGGGGGCGCTTCCCGGCGGTAGCCGGGGGAGCGTGCGGACCCGACCCCGACCCGGAGCCGGCCCGGGTCCGGGACCGGTACTGTCTGCGGCGATGGACAAGACCCTGCTCGTGACCAACGACTTCCCGCCCCGCCCCGGCGGTATCCAGGCGTTCCTGCACAACATGGCGCTCCGGCTGGACCCGGAGCGGATCGTCGTCTACGCCTCCACCTGGAAGCACGGCCAGGAGGGCGCCGAGGCCACCGCCCGGTTCGACGCCGAGCAGCCGTACCGGGTCGTCCGCGACCGTACGACGATGCTGCTGCCCACCCCGCGCGTCACCCGCCGCGCCACCGCGCTGCTGCGGGAACACGGCTGCACCTCGGTGTGGTTCGGGGCCGCCGCGCCGCTGGGGCTGATGGCCCCGGCGCTGCGCAGGGCCGGGGCCCGGCGGCTGGTGGGGACCACGCACGGACACGAGGCCGCCTGGGCGCAGCTGCCCGCCTCCCGCGCGCTGCTGCGGCGGATCGGCGAGGGCACCGACACCCTCACCTACCTCGGTGAGTACACCCGCTCCCGGATCGCCGCCGCGGTCGGCCCCGGGCCCGCGTCCCGGATGGTCCAGCTACCGCCCGGGGTGGACGAGAAGACCTTCCACCCGGGGTCGGGCGGGGACGCGGTCCGGGCCCGGCTGGGCCTGGCCGACCGGCCTGTGGTGGTGTGTGTCTCCCGGCTCGTCCCGCGCAAGGGACAGGACACGCTGATCGAGGCCATGCCGTCGGTCCTGCGGCGGGTGCCGGACGCGGTGCTGCTGATCGTGGGCGGCGGTCCGTACGCCAAGGATCTGCGCCGGCTGGCGGAGACCGCCGGGGTGGCGGGGTCGGTGCGCTTCACCGGCGCCGTGCCCTGGGAGGAGCTGCCCGCGCACTACGGCGCGGGCGATGTGTTCGCCATGCCCTGCCGCACCCGCCGCGGCGGACTGGACGTGGAAGGGCTCGGCATCGTCTACCTGGAGGCGTCCGCGACCGGACTGCCGGTGGTGGCCGGGGACTCCGGCGGCGCCCCGGACGCGGTGCTGGACGGCGAGACCGGCTGGGTGGTCCCCGGCGGCTCCGCCGAGAGCTGCGCGGAGCGGATCACGGCCCTGCTGGAGGACCCGGAGCTGCGGCGCCGCATGGGGGAGCGGGGCCGGGAGTGGGTCGAGGAGCGCTGGCGCTGGGATCTGCTCGCCGAGCGGCTGACGACGCTGCTGTGAGGCGCCGGGCCCGCTGCCGGGCCCGGTCCGCTCTGACCTGTCCTCACGGCCGCCCCGCGGCTCGCAGGCGGCCGTGAGAACACAGAGCGCGCGGGCGCCTCAGCCGCGGTAGATGGCCTCGATGTCGGACGCGAAGTCCTTGGCCACCACGTTCCGCTTGAGCTTCAGCGACGGGGTGACATGGCCGGAGTCCTCGGTGAACTGGGCCGGCAGGATGCGGAACTTGCGCACCGACTCCGCCTTGGACACCGCCGCGTTCCCGTCGTCCACCGCGGTCTGGATCTCGGCCAGCAGCTCCGGGTCGTCCCGCAGCTCGGCCACCGTGACGCCCTCCGGCTTGCCGTGCTCGGCGGCCCACCGGGGCAGGAACTCCTCGTCCACGGTGACCAGCGCGGCGACGAACGGACGGCCGTCGCCGACCACCATGCACTCGGCCACCAGCGCATGGGCGCGGATCCGGTCCTCGATCACCGCCGGGGCGACGTTCTTGCCGCCCGCGGTGATGATGATCTCCTTCTTGCGGCCGGTGATGGTGAGGTAGCCGTCCTCGTCGAGGGTGCCGACGTCCCCGGTGTGGAACCAGCCGTCGGACAGCGCCTCGGCGGTCGCGGCCTCGTTGTTCCAGTACTCGGTGAAGAGGTGGTCGCCGTGGAGCAGCACCTCGCCGTCGTCCGCGATCCGCACCACCGACCCCGGCATCGGCTGGCCGACCGAGCCGATCTTCTGCCGGTCCCAGGGGTTGAAGGTGGTCGCGGCACAGGTCTCGGTGAGGCCGTAGCCCTCCAGCACCGTGAAGCCGATGCCCCGGTAGAAGTGGCCCAGCCGTGCGCCCAGCGGGGCGCCGCCGGAGATCGCGTGGGTGGCCCGGCCGCCGAGGACGGCCCGCAGCTTGCTGTAGACGAGCCGGTCGAAGACCTTGTGGGTCAAGCGCAGCCGGAAGGACGGCCCGGAGGGGGTGTCCAGCGCCTTGCTGTAGGCGATGGCGGTCTCGGCGGCCCGGTCGAAGATCTTGCCCTTGCCCTCGGCCTGCGCCTTGGCCCGCGCCGAGTTGAAGACCTTCTCGAAGACCCGGGGCACACCCAGCACCAAGGTGGGCCGGAACCCGGCCAGTTCATCGGTGAGCGTCTTGATGTCCGGGACATGGCCCAGCTTGATCGGGGCCAGTACCGCCGCGATCTCCACCAGCCGTCCGAAGACATGGGCCTCGGGGAGGAACAGCAGCACCGAGGACTCCCCGGTGTTGAAGATCGGCTTCAGCCGGGCCACCGCGTTGCCGCATTCGGCGAAGAAGCTGCGGTGCGAGAGCACACAGCCCTTGGGGCGGCCGGTGGTGCCCGAGGTGTAGACGATGGTGGCGGGGGAGTCCGCGTTCGCGAGCGAGCCGCGCTCGTCGACCACCTCGTCGGATACGTCCGCGCCCAGTTTGCGCAGCGTCTCGATGGCGTCGCCCTCGATCCGCCAGACGTTGTCCAGGGCGGGCAGCGAGTCCCGGACGGACTCCACGGCCGCCTCGTGCACCTCGGTCTCCACCAGTGCGGCGACCGCGCCGGAGTCGCTCAGGATCCACTGGACCTGCTCCGGTGAACTCGTCTCGTACACCGGCACGGTGACGCCGCCCGCGCTCCAGATGGCGAAGTCCAGCAGCGTCCACTCGTAGCGGGTGCGGGACATCAGCCCCACCCGGTCACCGGGCTGCACTCCGGCCGCGATCAGGCCCTTGGCGGCGGCACGCACCTCGGCCAGGAACTCGGTCGCGGTGACGTCCTCCCACCGGCCGTCGACCTTGCGGCCGACCACGGCGACATCCGGATGCTGGGCGGCATTGCGTCGGATGAGGTCTGTCAGATTTCCGTCGGCCGGAACCTCGTACAGGGCCGGAAGGCTGAACTCGCGCAAGACTGCTGCTCCTCATGGGCGCCGACGCCGCTGCAGGGCAAGGGGGGTGTGGTTGGACGGCCCGGACGTTACCCATCGGTACGGGTTCCGGGATAGGGGTTTCTGCCCAGATGTTTTATGCGTCACACACCGCCCTCTTACTGTCCGCAGACTAGTCGACCGGAACGACGGCTGCTAAGTAACCGCAGGTAGACGCGGGGCGGCGGAGACAGAACACCTTACGGCCCCATGGCCGCAGGTCTTAGGGTGACACGCATGCGAGTCCACGTGGTGAGCGACGTGCATGGCAACAGTGAGGACCTGGGGAAGGCCGGTGACGGAGCGGATGCCCTGATCTGCCTCGGTGACCTCGTCCTCTTCCTGGACTACGCGGACCACTCCCGCGGGATCTTCCCCGATCTGTTCGGCGTGGAGAACGCCGACCGGATCGTCGAGCTGCGCACCGCCCGCCGCTTCGAGGAGGCCCGGGAGTTCGGCAACCGGCTGTGGGACGGGATCGACCGTCGAACCGCCATCGAATCCGCCGTACGCCGCCAGTACGCCGAGCTGTTCGCCGCGTTTCCCACCCCGACGTACGCAACCTACGGCAATGTCGACATACCGTCCCTCTGGCCGGAGTACACCCGACCTGGGCTCACCGTCCTCGACGGTGAGCGCGTGGAGATCGGCGGACTGGTCTTCGGCTTCGTCGGCGGCGGACTGCGCACCCCGATGCGCACGCCGTACGAGATCGACGACGAGACCTACGCCGCCAAGATCGCGGCGCTCGGCGACGAGGTGGACGTGGTGTGCACACACATTCCACCGGACGTCCCCGAGCTCTGCTACGACACCGTGGCCCGCCGTTTCGAACGGGGCAGTTCCGCCCTGCTGGAGGCGATCCATGCGATCCGCCCCAAGTACGCCCTCTTCGGTCACGTCCACCAGCCGCTCGCACGGAGGATGCGGATCGGGGCCACCGAGTGCGTCAACGTCGGACACTTCGCCTCCTCCGGTACCCCCTGGACCCTGGAGTGGTGAGCGGCGCGCGGTAGCCTTCAGCGGCAGACACCCCATGCGGCGGACCGGTACGGAGGAGCCACGGCGATGGCGGAACACACCAGCTCGAGCATCACGATCGATGCGGCACCGGCCGACGTGATGGAGGTGATCGCCGACTTCGACCGATACCCCGAGTGGTCCGGAGAGGTGAAGGAGGCGGACATCCTCACCAAGGACGACCGCGGCCGGGCCGAGCAGGTGCGGATGGTCCTCGACGCCGGGGCGATCAAGGACGACTACACCCTGGCCTACTCCTGGACCGGCGATGACGAGGTGAGCTGGTCCCTGGTCAAGTCCCAGATGCTGCGCGCCCTCGACGGCTCCTACCGGCTGGCCCCGGTGGACGGCGGCAAGCGCACCGAGGTCACCTACCAGCTCACCGTCGACGTCAAGATCCCCATGCTCGGCATGATCAAGCGCAAGGCCGAGAAGGTCATCATCGACCGTGCCCTGGCGGGCCTGAAGAAGCGCGTCGAGACCGTCTGACACCGGCGGGGCCGTCCGGCACCGCCGCCCACGCGCATCCCGCACCACCCCGCCCGGAGGGGCAACGGAGGCTTCTTTCATGCGTACGGTCCTCGTCACCGGTACCGGCGGCGCGGGCCGCACCACCGTGGCCGCCGCGACCGCCCTGGCCGCCGCCCGCGAGGGGCGGCGGACGCTGCTGCTGACCGCCGATCCGGACGGCACCCCCGAGGCCCTGCTCGGCATCGGCGCGCTGCGCCCGGCCCAGGGCCCGGCCGCCGACCGGCTGCCGTGGTCCGTTCCGGTCCAGGTCACCCCGGGGCTGTGGGCCGCCCGGATCGTCACCGACCACTGGTTCCGCGACGAGCTGACCGCGCTCCAGGAGCGCGGCCGCGGCGCCCTGGACATGGTCGGCGCCACCCCGCTGGACGGTGAGGAGCTGGCCGCCCTCCCGGGCATGGACTCCTTCGCGCTGCTGCGCGCCCTGCGGATGGCCCAGGCCGCCCCGCCCGGCACCGGCTGGGACGTGCTCGTCGTCGATATGCCGCCCGCCCCGGAGACCGTCGGGCTGCTGGCCCTGCCCGGGCAGTTGCGGCGTTATCTGCGGCGGCTGCTGCCCGCCGAGCGGCAGGCGGCCCGTGCGCTGCGCCCGATGCTCGCCCAGCTCGCCGGGGTGCCGATGCCCACCCAGAAGCTCTACGAGACCGCCGAGCGCTGGGAGGGCGAGCTCGCGGCGGTCCAGGACGTGATCGATTCCGAGGCCACCACGGTCCGGCTGGTGGTGGACCCCGGTCCGCTCGCCGACCGCGCGCTGCGCACCGCCCGCGCGGGGCTCGCGCTGCACGGCTGCCGGGTGGAGGCGGTCATCGCCAACCGGCTGCTGCCCGCCGCCACCGCCGACCCCTGGCTCGCCGCCCTCTCCGGTCAGCAGCAGGCCGCGCTGAAGGAGCTGTACGAGCAGTGGGCGCCCGCCGTCCCGGTGCGCGAGCTGCCGCATCTGGGCCGTGATCCGCAGGGTCTCGGCGACCGGCCCGCCGGTGACGCGGGCGGTGGGCCGGACCCGGAGGGCGCCGGTGCCGCCCGGCCCGCCGGGCTGGACGCCCTGGCCGAAGCCGTCGGGGCGCCGCCGCCGCTGCCGGACCGGCCCGCGGCTGATCCCTGGACCGTGGAGGACCGGCTCGCCGACGACGGCATCCTGCTGTGGCGGCTGCCGCTGCCCGGCGCCGACCGGGACACCCTCGCCCTGGTCCGCCGCGGCGATGAACTGATCGTCACCGTCGGCGCCTTCCACCGGGTGCTGACGCTGCCCTCCGCGCTGCGCCGCTGCACGGTCTCCGGCGCCGGACTGCGCGACGGATCGCTCCAGGTGCGCTTCACCCCCGACCCGGATCTGTGGCCCCGGGGGTTCTGACCGGGCTCCGCACCCTGGGGCTCTGACCGGGCTCCGGCATTCCGGTAACGTCGGTGGCAAGCCCGGAGATACGCACCGGACCGCCAGCCTCCCCGCCGCAGGAGTTCGCCATGAGCGATGCCACCGAGCGCCCCGCAGACACTCCGGACACCGAGATCCCGGTCTCCGAGATCGATCCCGATGCCTGGGAGCGGGCCTGCGCCGAGGACCTCGCCGCCGAGCGGGCCCGCCGGGCCGGGGAGTCGGCCCAGGAGCCGGGCAGTGCCGCGGAGGAGCTGCGCAAGCTGGCCGAGGCGCTGGCCGACCGGTTCACCGGGACACAGTCCCCGCTCGCCGGAACCCCGGTTCATGGGGCCGTACAACAATTGATCGCACAGGCCAAAGCGGCCGTGGAACCGGTCATTGAGCGCAATCCGGACGTATTTGACCATCTCGCCAGCGCCGGAACAGAGCTGCTCGCCGCCTATCGCGCCGCTGTTGCGGGCCAGGAGGAGCGCTGGACCAAAGGCACCGAAAGTGGCGGCAAGGGTCGCGATGAGGGAGACGAGAGTTCGAGTAGTGAACACATCGACCTCGATTGAGCGCTTCTCCGGTACCGTTGGCCACGGCGGGGTTCGACCAAATAACTGAGGGACTCATGGGACTCACCATCGGCGTCGACATCGGCGGCACGAAAATCGCGGCTGGCGTGGTCGACGAAGAGGGCTCGATTCTCGAAACGAGCACGGTATCGACCCCACCGACGCCGGAGGGGGTCGTCGACGCCATCGCGGACGCGGTGCGCAAGGTGAGCAGCGGGCACGACGTCGAGGCCGTCGGCATCGGCGCGGCCGGTTACGTGGACGACAAGCGCGCCACGGTGCTCTTCGCGCCCAACATCAACTGGCGGCACGAGGCGCTCAAGGACAAGGTCGAGCAGCGCGTCGGACTGCCCGTGGTGGTGGAGAACGACGCGAACGCGGCCGCCTGGGGCGAGTACCGCTTCGGCGCCGGCGCCGGCCATGACGACGTCGTCTGCATCACGCTCGGCACCGGTCTGGGCGGCGGCATCATCATCGGCGGCAAGCTGCACCGCGGCCGGTTCGGCGTCGCCGCCGAGTTCGGCCACATCAGGGTCGTCCCGGACGGTCTGCTGTGCGGCTGCGGCTCCCAGGGCTGCTGGGAGCAGTACGCCTCCGGCCGAGCGCTGGTCCGCTACGCCAAGCAGCGCGCCGCCGCCACCCCGGAGAACGCCAAGGCGCTGCTCGGCTTCGGTGACGGCACCGCCGAGGGCATCCAGGGCAAGCACATCAGCGACGCCGCCCGCCAGGGCGACCCCGTCGCCATCGACTCCTTCCGCGAGCTCGCCCGCTGGGCCGGGGCCGGTCTTGCCGACCTCGCCTCGCTCTTCGACCCCTCGGCGTTCATCGTCGGCGGCGGTGTCTCCGACGAGGGCGACCTGGTCCTGGAGCCGATCCGCAAGTCCTTCCGCCGCTGGCTCGTCGGCAACCAGTGGCGCCCCCACGCCCAGGTGCTCGCCGCCCAGCTCGGTGGCAAGGCCGGGCTCGTCGGAGCCGCCGACCTGGCCCGCCAGGGCTGACCGGGCCCGCCGCCGTGGCCCTCGCGGACCTGCCCGGATCCACCACCGGCCCGGACGGGGCCGTGGTGCGCGTGCTCAGCTACAACATCCGCTCGCTGCGCGACGACCGCGAGGCGCTGGTCCGGGTGATCCGGGCCTGCGCCCCCGACGTGCTGTGCGTACAGGAGGCGCCGCGCTTCTTCCGCTGGCGCAAGGCGGCCGCCTGGCTGGCCCGCGAGACCGGCCTCGTCTACACCACCGGCGGGGCCACCGCCACCGGCCCCATGATCCTCACCTCGCTGCGCGCCCATGTGGAGCGCACCGAGGACATCCTGCTGCCCCGGGTCCCCGGACTGCACCGGCGCGGCTTCGCCACCGCCGTCCTGCGCTTCGGGGCCGGGCACCGCGAGCCCGGCGGGGTGCGGCTCGGCGTGGTGAGCTGCCATCTGAGCCTGGCCGCCGCCGAGCGCCACGACCAGGCCGGGATGCTGCTGGACCGGGTCGCGGCCCTCGGCGTCCCGTACGCGGTCGCCGCCGGGGACATCAACGACCGCCCGGACGGCCGGGCCTTCCGCAGGATCGCGGAGCGGCTGCGGGACGGCTGGGCCACCGAGCCCTGGGGGAGCGAGGTCACCTTCTCCGCGGACGATCCCCGCCGGCGGATCGACGCGGTCTTCGCGACCGAGGGCGTGGAGATCATCGGCTGTGGGGTCCCCGCCGGGCTGCCGGGCGTCAGCGACGCGGACCTGCGGGCGGCCACGGACCACCTCCCGGTCCTGGCCGCCCTACGGCTCCCCCGGGTGGCCCCGGACCGGAGCGGTCCGTCCGCCTAGACGGCGACGAGCGGTTTGTCCGGGTCGGTGGGGAGGGCTTCGAGACGCGTCCGGTCCCGCGGCGGCCGGACCGGCCCGTTCGGCTTGGCCGGATCCGCCCACCGGCCCCGAGATCGGCGGCGGTCAGACGACCGCGCCGCGCCCCGGGTCCTCGTCCTCCTCGTCATCGCTGTCCCGCATCCGCATCACCAGGGTGGCGAAGCCGCCCAGGAAGCCGCCGACCCCCAGCGTGGTGATCCACCAGGTCAGCTCGACCTGGAACATCACCACACCGATCAGCAGCAGCGGTCCGCCGAGCACCCCGATCCACGCGAAGCGTGAGGTGGTGTCGGCCTCGGGCAGCGGAGGCGGCTCGGGCGGTACGAAATGGCCCTCGTCGCCGTCGTCGAAGTCGTCCTCGGAGGGCTCGTCGGCCTCCCAGTCGCGCGGACCGACGCCCGGTGCGTAGACGATGAAGCTGCCGACCGGTTTGTCGCTGTCGCCCGGGGCCCCGGTGACCGGCTTGGTGACGTCGTCCGCGGCCTTGCCGTCGGCGGCCGGGCCGTCCGCGCCCGCCTCGCCCTCACCCGCAGCGTCCGGACCGCCGCCGGTGCGCTCGGGCGCCTCCGGGGCGCCGTCCTCGCGGACCGGATCCGCGGCCGCCGGTGCGGGCTCCCGCCCCCACTGCTCGACCAGGTTCTCCGCGACGGGCCAGCGCTCCGCCTCCGGCGGGTCCGGCGGCTCCTCGCCGTACGCCGCGACGATCTCGGCGAAGGCGGCGTCGTCGTCGCGCCGCGCGTCCGCCTCGTTCTCGTTCGAGTCGCGCTCAGCCACTGGCCGCCGCCCCCTCCCTTCCGGTGCCCGTCCCGGTGTCCTCTCCCATACCCGCCGTCAGGCGGGTGATGAACGCGACCGTCTCGTCGAAGATGAACTCCGCGTCGTAGTCCAGGGTCGCCACGTGGTAACTCCGCTCCAGGAGCCGCTCGGTGGTGTCCCGGGAGGACACCTGGCTCAGGATCCGCTCGGAGTCGGCGGGCGGCACCACATGGTCTTGTGCGCTGTGCATCACCAGCAGCGGCTGGGTGACCTGCGGCAGCTCGGCGTCGACCAGCCGGAGGAAGCGCCGCAGCGAGTACACCGCGTGCAACGGGGTGCGGTCGTAGCCCAGTTCATGCGAACCGGGCTTGGCGATATCGCTCGCGATGCCCTTCACCGACGGCACCAGGTGCCGCATCACCGGCAGCGCCACCGCCAGCGGGTCATGGATCTTGTTCGCCGGGTTGACCAGGGCCAGCCCGCTGATCGCCGCACCGTGCTGGGCGGCCAGCCGCAGCGCCAGCGCCCCGCCCATCGACAGACCGCAGACGAAGACCCGCTCACAGCGCTCGGTCAGCGTCCGCAGCTCCCGCTCGACCTCGGCGTACCAGTCCTGCCAGCCGGTGACCGCGAGATCCTGCCAGCGGGTGCCGTGGCCGGGAAGGAGTGGCAGCGAGACGGTGTAGCCCCGCGCCGCGAGATGATCGGCCCAGGGTCGGACCGACTGCGGGGAACCGGTGAAGCCGTGCGAGACGAGGACGCCGATCTGCCCGCCGTCGTGGCGGAACGGCTCGGCTCCGGGAAGGAGCGGCACCACGGATCTCCGTTCGGGGGTGAGTCGAGCAGGGGGAGGAACCGGTGTTCGGGGCCGGGCGGCCCGGCACCTCAGCGTACGCGGCGCGCCGCACACGGGGTAGGCAGGTTAAGGTCTCCTCGTCGGATACAGGAGGTTCTCGGTTGTTCTACGGTGCGATGAAGCTGTCGGTGGGCGGGTCACTGAAGCTCGCCTTCCGGCCCTGGGTGGAGGGACTGGAGCACATCCCCGCCGAGGGGCCGGCCATTCTGGCCAGCAACCACCTCTCGTTCTCCGACTCCTTCTTCCTGCCCGCGATGCTGGACCGCAAGGTCACCTTCATCGCCAAGCAGGAATACTTCACCACCCCCGGGGTCAAGGGACGGCTGACGGCGGCCTTCTTCAAGGGCGTCGGCCAGCTCCCGGTTGACCGCTCGGGTTCGCGCGGCGCCGGAGAGGCCGCGATCAACGCGGGCATCGACGTGATCAAGCGCGGTGAGCTCTTCGGTATCTACCCCGAGGGCACCCGCTCGCCCGACGGCCGCCTCTACCGTGGCAAGCCGGGCGGTCTGGCCCGGGTGGCACTGGCCACCGGTGCGCCGGTGATCCCCGTCGCCATGATCGACACGGAGAAGATCCAGCCGCCCGGCAAGGTCATGCCCAAGCTGATGCGGCCCGGGATCAAGATCGGCAAGCCGCTGGACTTCAGCCGGTACCACGGGATGGACGGCGACCGCTTCATCCTGCGCTCGGTGACCGACGAGGTCATGTACGAGATCATGAAGCTGTCCGGCCAGGAGTACGTGGACATCTACGCGACCGCCGCCAAGCGGCAGATCGCCGATGCCGAGGCCGCCCGGAAGCAGGCGGAGAAGGCCGAGAAGGCGGAGCGGGCCGAGAGGGAGAAGCACAAGGACAAGGCCGGGGCGTAGCCGCTACCGGCACGGGGGTGGGGGATCGTGGCGCAGCAGCCCGAGCACACGGGTGCGCCGGGGGAGAGCGGGCACGCGCCGGACGGTTCCGGGCGCGGCCGTGAGCGGCCCCGGCGCGAGCGCGTGGTGCGGATGTCCGTCGAGCAGCCGCTGTGGCAGGCGCTGACCGCCTACCGGGTGCTCACCCTGCTCTACGCCCTCACCCTCTACGTCCTCTCCTTCCACCACTACGACCATCCGCTGGGTGCGGGCGCCTACATGGTCGTGCTGACCGTGTGGACGGCGCTGACCTTCCGCATGGTCTCCTCGGCCGAGCGCTGCACCCGCCGCTTCCTGGTCGGCGACCTCAGCGTGGCGGTGGTGGGCATCCTGCTCACCCCGCTCGTCGACACCCACGACCGGATCGCCGAGGGCACGCCCACCCTGCCGTCCATATGGACCGCGGGCGCCGTCCTCGGGTTCGCGGTCAAGGGCGGCTGGCGCTGGGCCGCGTGGGCCTCGACCGTCGTCTGCGCGGCCAACATCATCGAGCGCGGCGGCTTCGCCCAGGACACCGTCCATATGCTGCTGCTCGTCTGGGTGGCCAGTGTGGCCATCGGCTACGTCGTCGAGGTGGCCCGCGCCAGTGAGCGCACCCTCGCCCGCGCGCTGCGCATCGAGGCCGCCACCCGCGAACGCGAGCGGCTGGCCCGCGACATCCACGACAGCGTGCTCCAGGTGCTCGCCATGGTGCAGCGGCGCGGTGCCGCGATCGGCGGTGAGGCGGCCGAACTGGGCCGGATGGCGGGCGAACAGGAGATCGCGCTGCGCACCCTGGTCTCCACCGGTCTGGTCACCCCGCCGCGCACCGCCCCCGAGCAGGGCGCGACGGTCCTCGTCCCGGACGACGACGCCGGGGGCGCCGATGCCGGACCGTGCGATCTGCGGGTCCTGCTGGCGCCGCACGCCGGATCCCGGATCACCTTCTCCGAACCCGGCGCCCCCGTGATCCTCCCGGCCCGCGCGGCGGGGGAGTTGGCCGCCGCCGTCGGCGCCGCGCTGGACAACGTACGGGTCCACGCGGGCGAGGAGGCCCGCGCCTGGATCCTGGTCGAGGACGAGCCGGACGCCGTGATGGTGACCGTACGGGACGACGGCCCCGGGATCCCCGAGGGACGGCTCGCCGACGCCGAGCGCGAGGGGCGCCTCGGGGTGGCCCTGTCCATCCGGGGACGGCTGCGTGACCTCGGCGGTACGGCAGAGTGGATCTCCGCGCCGGGCCAGGGCACCGAAGTGGAACTCACGGTCCCGAAGGCGGCCGCGCCGTCCGGGACTCCGGGCAGTGATGACATGAACAGCGACGGGGGGAAGGCGGCACGATGACCGAGCACCACGAGGACCGGCCGGTGACGGTGATGGTGGTGGACGACCATCCGATGTGGCGGGACGCGGTGGCCCGCGATCTGTCCGAGGCCGGGTTCGACGTGGTGGCCACCGCCGGGGACGGTCCGCAGGCCGTCCGCCGGGCCAAGGCCGCCGAGCCCGATGTCCTGGTGCTCGACCTCAACCTCCCCGGGCTGCCCGGGGTCGAGGTCTGCAAGGAGGTCGTCGCCGCCCACCCCCAGCTCCGCGTGCTGGTGCTCTCCGCCAGCGGTGAGCACGCCGATGTCCTGGAGGCCGTGAAGTCCGGTGCCACCGGCTATCTGCTGAAGTCGGCCAGCACCGGGGAACTGCTCGACGCGGTGCGCCGCACCGCCGCCGGGGACCCGGTCTTCACCCCCGGTCTCGCGGGTCTGGTCCTCGGTGAGTACCGGCGGCTCGCCGGAGAGCCCGCCCCCACCGCCGCCGACCAGCCGGTCGCCCCGCAGCTCACCGAGCGGGAGACGGAGGTGCTGCGGCTGGTCGCCAAGGGACTGTCGTACAAGCAGGTCGCCGAGCGGCTGGTGATCTCCCACCGCACCGTGCAGAACCATGTGCAGAACACCCTCGGCAAGCTCCAACTGCACAACCGGGTGGAGCTGGTGCGGTACGCCATCGAACGGGGTCTGGACGACGCCTGAGGTTTGACGGCGGCCCCGCCCCTCGTACGGGTGAAGTTGCCGCACCAACTCCCTTGTGGCGCGCGGCAATCGATTCCGGCCCCATCCCCTGTGACCTGGATCACCGTTAGCGTTGCCCTCCTCACCGGGCCCGATCACGGGTTCTCCACGGGAGAAGGGAAGAAGCGATGCGGGTCGGAGTGCTGACCGGCGGCGGTGACTGCCCCGGGCTCAACGCGGTCATCCGCGCCGTCGTCCGCAAGGGCGTCCAGGAATACGGCTATGACTTCACCGGCTTCCGGGACGGCTGGCGCGGCCCTCTCGAGAACGACACCGTCCCCCTCGACATCCGCGCGGTGCGCGGGATCCTGCCGCGCGGCGGCACCGTCCTCGGCTCGTCCCGCACCAATCCGCTCAAGAGCGAGGACGGCATCCGCCGGGTCAAGGACACCCTCGCCAAGCGGGAGGTCGACGCGCTGATCGCGATCGGCGGCGAGGACACCCTCGGCGTCGCGGCCCGGCTCTCCGGCGAGTACGGCATCCGCTGCGTCGGCGTCCCCAAGACCATCGACAACGACCTCTCCGCCACGGACTACACCTTCGGTTTCGACACCGCGGTCAACATCGCCACCGAGGCGATCGACCGGCTGCACACCACCGCCGAGTCCCATATGCGGGTCCTCGTGGTCGAGGTGATGGGCCGCCACGCGGGCTGGATCGCCCTGCACTCCGGTCTCGCGGGCGGCGCCAACGCCATCCTCATCCCCGAACAGCGCTTCGACGTCGACCAGGTCTGCGGCTGGGTCGAGTCCCGCTTCAAGATCCGCTACGCACCGATCGTGGTCGTCGCGGAGGGCGCCATGCCGAAGGGGGGCGATGCCGTGCTGAAGGACGACACGCTCGACTCCTTCGGACATGTCCGGCTCTCCGGTATCGGGGAGTGGCTGGCCAAGGAGATCGAGCGCCGTACGGGCAAGGAGGCCCGTACGACGGTCCTCGGCCATGTGCAGCGCGGTGGCACCCCCAGCGCGTTCGACCGCTGGCTCGCCACCCGGTTCGGACTGCACGCGATCGACGCCGTGCGGGACGAGGACTTCGGCACGATGGTCGCCCTGCGCGGCACGGATATCGTCCGCGTCCCCTTGGCCGATGCGACGGCCCGCCTCAAGACGGTGGATCCGTCGCTGTACCAGGAAGCCGGGGTCTTCTTCGGCTGAGCCCTCCGCCCCTCCGGGCGCGGTTCCCGGTGCGGGACCTGGGGTTTCGTCGCCGACCGCGGCCCGGTGGCCGGGTTGTGCCCACCCGTTCCGCCCCGCGGAACGATTGCCCACAACCAGGTCCACCACCCGGCCACCGGCCTGCGGGGGGTGCGGGTCCAAGGGCGGAGCCCCGGCCCCCGCAACGGATCCCCGCCCCGGGTGGGCGGTCCATGCGCCCGGATCCCCCGCCCCGGCGAGGGGCCCATGTGTCCCGGGCAGAAACTCGCCCCGCACCCGGGGCAGGAACCCGCCCCGCCCCGGGGCCGCTCCCAGCCGGACCGTCACCCAGCCCCTCCGGGGGTACCTCTCAGCCTCTCCGGCGTTTGAGGAGCGGGGGCCGGGGCGGAGCCCCGGTTCGGGAAGGGGCGGGGTGGGGGACAGTCAGACCCGCACCACCGCCAACAGCTCCGCCACCACCCCCACCCCATCCATCGTCAGCACCGACTCCGGGTGGAACTGCACACCCGCGAACCCCGGCCCCCGCAGCGCGAACACATCCCCGCTCACCGCGTCCCGGCTCAGCTCCACCCGGTGCATCGCCAGCTCCGTCTCCACCGTCTCGTCGCAGCGCGCCGTGAACGTGTTGTAGAAGCCCACCGTCTCCTCGCGTCCGAAGAAGTCGATCCGCTCCTGCGCCCCCTGGAACGGCACGTCCTTGCGCGCGATCTCCAACCCCAGCTCGGCCGCGATCAGTTCATGTCCCAGGCACACCCCCAGCAGCCCGTGCCGGTGCCCCGCCACCAGTTCCGCCGTCAGCCCCCGCAGGAACCGCATCTTCGGATCGGCGGTGTCACCCGGATCGCCCGGCCCGGGACCCAGCACCACCGGCCCCTCGTGCGTGAGCGCGGCCTCCCGTACGCCCGGCTCGTCGTACCGCCGCACCGTCACCGCCAGCCCGGCCGTCCGCAGCAGATGGGCGAGCATCGCGGTGAAGGTGTCCTCGCCGTCGATCACCAGGGCGTGCCCCGGCACCCCGCCCTCCGCGGTGTCGTCCGTCCGCATCCGCAGCCAGAACGGCGCCAGGTCGGCCCGCCGCGCGTCCAGCGCCGCCCGCACCCGGGGATCGTCGGCCAGCCGGGGCCCCGCGGGCGCCTCGTCCCGCCCCTCCGGCCGCGGCAGCACCCCCAGCGCGCTCAGCACCCCCGCCGCCTTGGCGTGGGTCTCCGCCACCTCGCCCCGGGGGTCCGAGTGCCGCACCAGCGTCGCGCCGACCGCGACTCCCAGCGCCCCCGACCCGTCGATGTCGGCGGTCCTGATCAGGATCGGGGAGTCCAGCGTCTGCGCCCCGCCGCCGTCCCGTCCGATGAGCGCCAGCGCCCCCGCGTAGTAGCCCCGGCCCCCGGGCTCGTACCGCTCGATCACCCGGCAGGCGTTCTGCACCGGCGACCCGGTGACCGTCGCGGCGAACATCGTCTCCCGCAGCACCTCCCGCACATCCAGCGAGGACCGCCCGCGCAGCTCGTACTCGGTGTGCGCCAGGTGCGCCATCTCCCGCAGCCGGGGGCCGACCACCACCCCGCCCCGGTCGCCGACGGTGCACATCATCTTCAGCTCCTCGTCCACCACCATGGACAGCTCCTCCACCTCCTTGCGGTCGTGGAGGAAGGCCAGCAGCCCGTCGGCGTCGGCCCCGCCGGCCGGGTAGCGGTAGGTCCCGCTGATCGGGTTCATCACGACCGTCCCCCCGGACATCCGTACGTGCACCTCGGGGCTGGCCCCCACCAGCGTCCGCCCGTCCGCAAGACGCACCACGTACGTCCAGTACGCGCCCCGCTCACCCGCCAGCAGCCGCCGGAAGAGCGCGAGCGCGTCGGTACTCCCGAAATCCGGGATCTGCCCCCGGAAGGTCCGCCGGATCACGAAGTTGGCGCCCTCGCCGGAGCCGATCTCCTCCGCGATCACCCGCCGTACGATCCCCGCGTACGCGTCGTCGTCCACGTCGAAGGCCCCGTCCTCGACGTCCACCCGGTGCGCGGGCAGCGCCTCCAGCACCTCGGCGAGCGGCAGCGCGTAGCGCTCCTCCGGCCGCAGCACCGCCAGCGGGGTGCCGTCGTCCCGTACGTCGAACCCCCGCTCCCGGATCTGCCGGAACGGCACCAGCGCCAGCGCGTCCGCCACCGCCGTACCGCCCTCGGGGGCGCCGGTCGGCAGCGGGATGTCGGTCAGCCGCTCCACCTCGCTCACCGGTCCGGTCAGCACCTCCACGGTGTCCTGGTCATGTCCGGGGGTACGGCGGTGGATCAGGGCGAACGGGGAGTCGGCGGAGAGCAGCCGCGTGATCACGGCATGGGTGTCGTTCCGCATGGCGGGGTGTTCCTTCCGGGGAGGAGGAACGGCCCGCGTGAAACGCCGAAGGCCGCCCCTCGGGCGGCCTTCGCGTGGTGTCTGGAGCTACGCGCGATCAGTGGGCCGCCGGATGAGCGGTCCACCACCAGTTCATGTTCTGTCGCGCGTACACGGCGCCGACCCTACACGAAGCCGGTGGCCGGGGCGGTCTCTCAGCCGGGGTTGTTGCCCCACAGGGACGGATCGGTGCTCCTGAGGCTGGGGACGCCCCCGTAGGTCCTGCCGTCGGCGGTGACGAGCGGTGAGGGCAGCCGGTCCTCCAGCAGTCCGGCACGGACCCGCACGATGGTGCTGTGGTGATCGGTCCTGCCGGGTTCGAACGTCTTCCCGTCGATCGCGGCCTTCAGGTAGTACAGCGCGTACTTGGCGTAGAGGTCGACCGGCTGGGACACGGTGGCGTCGATGGTGCCCTTGGCGATGTACCGGAGCTCCCTGGGGATGCCGTCGTTGGAGACGATGTAGATGTGCTTCTTGTTCTCGGGGCCGACCAGCAGGCCCTGCTGCTCCAGCACTTGGAGCGTGCCGGACAGCGCGGCGCTGGACTGCATGTAGATGCCCTTGATGTCCGGATGGGCGGTCAGATCGGCCTGGAGCTTCTGCGCGGCGACGGCCCCGTCCCAGTTGGTGGTCTCACCGAAGACCCTGATCCGCGGGTAGTCCGCCTTCATGCACGCGTTGAACCCCCGGGTGCGGTCACGGCCGTTGATGGAGGAGAGGTCGCCCTGCAACATCACGACCTTGCCCTTGCCGTGCAGCTTGGTGCCGAGGTACTTGCACGCCTTCTCCCCGAGGGCGCGGTTGTCGGCGCGGACGACCATGTAGACCTTGCCGGTGTCGGGGCGGGTGTCACTCGTGACGACGGGGATCCCCGTCGCCTCGAGCTGGCGCAGGGTCGGACCGACGGCGGCGGTGTCCTGCGGGGCCATCGCGATGCCCTTGACGCCCTGGACGACGAGCGTCTGTGCGTTGGCGGTGTCCCGGGTGACGTCGTTCTGCGACTCGATGGTCTTCAGCGAGAGGCCGAGCTGTCTGGCGTACCGCGGGGTGTACCGCATGTAGGCGTTCCAGAAGTCACTGTCGGAGCGCGGGTAGGCGACGCCGACCAGCGGTTTGCGGTCCGACGTGGCCCTGTCCCCGGGGCTCTCGCCACAGGCGCTGAGCAGCACCAGCCCGGCGAGGACGGAGGCGGTGGAACAGAGGACGCCTCGGATACATCCCATCAATCGCGGTCCCGTACGATCTGAAATCGGGTCTTTTCTCAAGATACACGACCAAATCACCGCCATCTCGCGGGCTCCGGCTCAGTCCGGGCCGCCTCCGCGCAGTGCGCGCTGGGCCTCGTACAGGTTCGACGGCCTGAGCGAGGTGTCCCCGTCGTACGCCAGCCGGGCGTGGAGGGGGCCGCCGAAGACCGGCCGGCCGGCCGGGCCGCTCCGGCTCATCTGTGAGACGCCGACGGTGGCGCTGTACGGCGCCACGTCGTCGATCTTGATACAGCCCGCGCGACGGTTGGTGACATTGATGTTCCAGTGGGTGAACCGTGCCCCGTGGAGCGGACCGGCGTCCTCGCCTCCAGCGGGCCGTCCGTCGTTGTTGACGGTGATTTCGGTGCGCACGTTGTGGAACGGCAGCCCGCGGTGGGTGTCGAAGGTGCCCTGGTGCATCTCCCCCCGTGACCACACGTTCCCGCAGGACAGGGTCTCCACGTCGAGACCGTGGTGGACGGCGCCGCCGGGCACCCGCTCGGTGAAGCGCTCGATGGTGAAGTCCTGGATCAGGTTGTCGTGCGACTGGAGGTTGCAGGTGTAGGAGTGGTGGCGGCCGCGCCCGGCGATCGTGGTCCGCCGCAGGGTGACCCCCTTGGCCGCGTACAGCAGGATGCCGTTGTCGCTGTGGACGACGCGGACGTCGTCGGCCCAGCAGTCCCAGGCGCACTGGAACGTCAGCCCGTTGTAGCCCCTGTCCTGGAGGTGCCGGGCCTGCCGTACCTTCCTCATCTCGATGGTCAGCCCCTCCACCCCGGCTCCGGTGACCGCGGGACCCATCGTGGTCAGCCGGGGCCTCCAGCCCAGCCGGACGTCCAGTGGCAGCGGCTGGGCCAGGGTGACCTCCGTGCCCGTCACCGAGGCGATGCTGACCGGCCAGGTGAAGGGGGCCTGCCGAAGCATCCTCGGCTGCTTGGACCAGTCGTACGTGGACGCCCCCGGGATGTCCCCGCACAGGTGCTTCAGCAGGCTGTGCTCACGGTCGTCGTCGAGCTGGAGCAGCACCCGGCGGCCCGGGGTGAGCCCGCGGGAGTCGGCGACCGAGAGCTCGAAGTCCCCCCGGGCGGCGGGCGAGGAGATACCGGTGAGCGTCGTGGCGAGGTCGCGCGCGTTGCCCGTCCACCCCCCGTGCGGATCCTCCCCGCCCCTGACCGCGCCGGTGAAGGAGCGGTACCGGTCGCGGTGGCTCACCCACACCGCACCGCCGCACCAGCTCCACGCCGACTTCCCGGAGCCGTAGGCCCCGATCATCTCCTCCAGCGGACGGGTGACGAACAGCGTGGTGCGCCCGCTCCCCTCACCCCGCAGGACGACATCGCTGTGGCCGACCAGGACGACATCGTCCACGCGGTATCTGCCCGCCGGGAGCAGTACCGCCCCGCCGCCCCGCTCCCCGGCCTCGGCGATGGCCGTGTTGATGGCACCGGAGGCATCGGCGGAACCGTCGTTCCTGGCGCCGTACGCGGTGGCGTCCACGACGACCGCGGGGCGCGGGAGATCCGCGCCGCGGTCATAGCCCGCGAAGGCGACGTTCGGTATCTGCGGATGCTTGTAGGGGTTGCCCGTGAATTCCTGCCAGATGTCCTTCGGATTCGCGGTGGCACCCAGGGAAGTCCCTTCGAAAAAGAGGGACTGATGATTGAGGGCCATAGTGGGATGTCCTTTTACCGTGGGGGGTTGTGCTGACCCTGAGCGGGAGGAACATGACAGCTTCCGATCTGTGTGGATGTCAATACGCCGACACGAAACATGCATTGAGAAATAAACGACGATAACGATCAGGTAAATCGCCAGGACGCGTGGCGGTTCGGCACGTCCCCCACTCAGGGGAGGAGCGCCCTGTGTCCTCCTCGTGCGCCAAAGGAAGGGAACCTCTGTGAATCGACGACGCACCTTCATCGGCGGAGCCGCGATAGCGGCCTCGTCAACCGTGCTGACCTCGGTCATCGTCCACGCCGATGAAGCGGCTGCGCACCGTCCGCCCTCCGGTGTGCTGCCTTCCGCGCACGACATCACCGACGTACTGCACCGCGTCGCGGACCACTGGATCGGCGCGCGCCCCGACCCCGGCGACAACAAGTGGGCGAACGCGACGTTCTTCAGCGGACTCATGGCCCTGCACGCGCTGACCTATGACCCGCGTTATCTGCGCTATGCGCGCGGCTGGGCCGAGAAACATCACTACGGTCTCAACGCGGGTTCGGTCACCCGGCACGCGGATAATCAATGTGCCGGGCAGGCGTATCTCGATCTCCATGCGCTCGACCCCGATGAGGAGAAAATCGCGGCCATAGAGTCGTGTCTGCGCTGGATGACCTATGACGACCGGCCCGGAAAGGACGATGACTGGTGGTGGGTCGATGCCCTCCACATGGCCATGCCGACCTTCGCCCGGCTGAGCGTTCTCCGCGAGGACCCGCGCTACGCGGAGAAGCTGTACCGCCTGTACCAGCACACCAAGCGCACTGAGGGCGGCCCCGGGCTGTACGACCGGTCCACCGGTCTCTGGTACCGCGACAGGCGGTTCCTGCCGGGCCACCGGCTCTCCCTGTCCGGTGTGCCGGTGTTCTGGTCCCGGGGCAACGGATGGGCGGCGGCCGGCCATGTGAAGACGCTCAAGGCCCTGCCCCCGGACGCCCCGCACACCGGCGAGTACCGCGACACCCTGGCCCTGCTCTTGCAGACGGTGGCCCAGCGCCAGCGCGCGGACGGCTTCTGGGACGTCAACCTCGGCGACCCCGAGCGGCTCTCGGGCCCCGAGTCCAGCGGTACGGCCCTCTTCGTCTACGCCCTTGCCTACGCGCTCCGGACCGGGCTGGTCGACCGAGCCACCTATCTCCCGGTCGCCGCCCGCGCCTGGAACGGCCTGGTCGGCACGGCGGTGCGGCAGGACGGCTTCCTCGGCTACGTCCCGGGCGTCGGTGACCGGCCGGAGTCCAGCGCGCCGGTCACCGAGGGCAGCGCCGCGGGCTTCGGCGTCGGCGCGTTCCTCCTGGCCGGAACGGAACTGGCGGCCCTGGCCCGTGGTGTCACGGTTCGGTGAGAGAACCTTCACGGGGTGATGGCGAGCGGCCCCGGGATGTCCTGAGATCGCCGTTCTTATGCAGGTCGGGCACCACGGGGGCGCGTTTTGCGGAGTCGGCGGGGCGGGCTAACTTTCATGGCCGCGCATCGAATTGATGTGCGGAACTCGCCATCGCAACGGGGGATCTCGCCATGTCCACACTCAGCCGTCAGACCAAGATCCGCATCATCGCGATCCCGCTGGCCCTGATCGTCGCGGGTGTCTGGTACTACAACAGCCGCGGCAACACCACCGGCCCGGAGCAGCAGAAGAAGGTGGCCGCGCAGACCATCGACGAGGGCGACTGCGTGCAGAACAAGGGCACCGAGAGCGACCCCGACCTGAAGAAGGTCGACTGCGGGGGTGCGGCGGCCGACTACAAGGTCAAGGAGCAGTGGCCGCTGGACCACGAGTGCGAGGCGGGCCTGAGCACGTACCAGGTCACGCGGAAGGGCCGCGCGCAGTACACGCTGTGCATGGAGAAGTTGGCCGGCTAGTCAGAGCGCGCGGGCCGCCGCCGCGGAGACGAAGTCTGCGAAGGCGGTGGCGGAGACCAGCAGGGTGGGCCCGTGCGGATTCTTTGAATCCCGCACGGCCACCTGGTGGTTGGAGGTCTCGGCGACCTCTACGCATTCGCTGTTGCCGATATCCCCGCTGTAGCTCGACTTGCGCCACTCAGGACTGCGTTCCATAACGTTCCTCCATCACGTGCGCGATCAGATCTGCCGAGTCCTGTACGGACATGGCGGCAGCCTGGAGATGAGCGTAACGAAGGCTGAGATCCGCGACGTACTCCGGATCGGCGGACATATGTCCCGCTCTGTACGTCTCGTCGTATGCGAGATCAGGGCTGTTCTTGAAGCGCAGTAACGAGAAGGCGCCTTGAAAGCCGGCATGTGCTCCTGCCGTGAACGGCAGGATCTGGATGTGTACTCGTGGGTGGTCGCGGAAACCCAACAGGTGCGCCAGTTGGGCTCGCATGACGTCCCGGCCGCCGATTCCTTGGCACAGCGCCCCTTCGCCAAACACGGCCCACAGTAGCGGCGGGCGCTCCCTGTGAAGGATGTGCTGGCGTGACAGTCGCTGCTCCAGCCGGGATTCAAGCTCGTCCTTGTGGAGCACGCCGAGCACCGCCCGAGCGTAGTCCGGGGTCTGGAGCAGGCCGTTCACCACGGTCATCTCGAAGACGAACTTCTGGGTGGCTTCGGCCTCCAGCTCACTGTGATCCTTGAATTCGAGGGGCACGCCGAAGCACAGGGCCATCTTCAGCAGCCGCAGCAGCGAGCCGTCCGTGTTCAGCACGTCGTCCAACTGCATGGTGAAGCGGCTGGTAGGGATCTTCTTGGCGGTCTCGTACTGACCGATCAGCGACCCCGTGCAGAACACCTTGCCGCCGAGCTGATCCTGCGTGAGGCCCGCCGCCTCCCGGTACCGGCGCAGCTCCGCACCGAGGTGGTGCATCGGTGACGTGGTCGGGTCCAGCTTTCGGATGTTCGGCATGACGGCCCCCAACTACCTGCCCGTTGTGTTCACGGCGTAGCCGAGCGTAATCGACCGGATCCACCCTTGTGGCGTGAACAAAGACATCGCGTACCCCCCGCCGCAGTACCACCTCACCCTGGCCGCCATGTCCCCGCACGCCGTCCGGCACATCCGCCGGATCGTCCGCACGTATGCCCTCATGTGGGAGATGCCTCACATCGCGGAGGTGGCCGAGCTCGCTGTCAGTGAGCTCCTCGCCAATGTGATCCGGCACGTGCCGGACCGCTCGTGCACCGTGCTGCTGATCGCCGAGGAGGGGCGGCTGCGGGTCGAGGTGGGGGACAACTGGCCGCCGTTACCGGCGAGGCGGACGGCCGGGCCGTGGGAGGAGAGCGGGCGGGGGCTGGACCTGGTGGACCTGATCACGGACGCGTGGGGCATCGACCGGTCCCCGGCCCGGCCCGGGAAGACGGTCTGGTTCGAACTCAAGGCGTGACGGAACGCGTCTCACCCAGTGGGCGCCGGAATGGACCACCGCAGCGACCCCGTAACCTTGGCCGCGTGACCGTGAACGCTGAAACCCACGCCGGTGGCAACACCTGGCAGTCTCTTCCCGCGGCGCAGCAGCCTGACTGGCCGGACCAAGCGGCTCTGCGCGATGTGATCGCTGAGCTTGAGTCCTATCCGCCGCTCGTCTTCGCGGGCGAGTGCGACGCGCTGCGGCACCGCCTGGGGGCCGTGGCGCGGGGTGAGGCGTTCCTCCTCCAGGGCGGGGACTGCGCCGAGGCGTTCGACGCCGTGGGCGCCGACCAGATCCGCAACAAGCTGAAGACGCTCCTGCAGATGGGCGCCGTGCTGACCTACGCCGGGTCCGTCCCGGTGGTGAAGGTCGGCCGGATCGCCGGGCAGTACAGCAAGCCGCGCTCGAAGCCGACCGAGACCCGGGACGGGGTGACCCTGCCCACCTACCGGGGTGACTCGGTCAACGGCTTCGAGTTCACCGAGGCGGCGCGGATCCCCGACCCGCAGCGCCTCAAGCGCATGTACCAGGCGTCGGCCTCGACGCTGAACCTGGTGCGCGCCTTCACCACCGGTGGCTACGCGGACCTGCGCCAGGTGCACGCCTGGAACCAGGACTTCGTGAAGTCGTCGCCGTCGGGTCAGCGCTACGAGGCGCTGGCGCGCGAGATCGACCGGGCGCTGAACTTCATGAACGCCTGCGGGGTGGACCCGGAGGAGTTCAAGACGGTGGAGTTCTTCGCCTCGCACGAGGCGCTGGTCCTGGACTACGAGTCGGCGCTGACGCGTACCGACTCGCGGACCGGTGACCTGTACGACGTGTCCGGGCACATGGTGTGGATCGGTGAGCGCACCCGGCAGCTCGACGGGGCGCATATCGAGTTCGCGTCCAAGATCCGTAACCCGGTGGGCGTGAAGCTGGGCCCGACGACCACGCCGGAAGAGGCGCTGACGCTGATCGACCGGATCGACCCGGACCGTGAGCCGGGCCGGCTGACCTTCATCACGCGGATGGGCGCGGACAAGGTCCGCGACAAGCTCCCGAACCTGGTGGAGAAGGTGACCGCGTCCGGGGCGCAGGTCGTGTGGGTCTGCGACCCGATGCACGGCAACACCTTCGAGGCGGCCTCCGGGCACAAGACCCGGCGCTTCGACGATGTGCTGGACGAGGTCAAGGGCTTCTTCGAGGTCCACAAGGAGCTGGGCACCCACCCGGGCGGTATCCACGTGGAGCTGACCGGGGACGACGTCACGGAGTGCGTGGGCGGCGGTGACGAGATCTTCGTCGACGATCTGCACCAGCGCTACGAGACGGCCTGTGACCCGCGGCTGAACCGCAGCCAGTCGCTTGACCTGGCGTTCCTGGTGGCGGAGATGTACCGGGACCAGTGAGTCCTGGGGCACCGCAAGATCGCTGAGAACGTGAGTGGGGCACGGATCACATGGATCCGTGCCCCTCGGCGTTGTGAGGTCCGGCCATGGAAGGTAAGGTAAGGGTTACCTCACTGATCATGCTGGTCAACGCTGGAGAGTTCGCGTGTACGTCTGCTCATGCTTCGGTATCACCGAGAAGCAGGTGCGCGAGCACGCGGATACGGGTGCTTGCACACCACGCCAGATCGCCGGCGCCTGCAAGGCGGGCACCGACTGTGGCTCCTGTGTCCGCAAGATCCAGGCATTGCTGGGGCGCGGTTCCTGCCCGCGGCGGGAGAGCCTCGATCCGGTGGTGCTGACCCCGGCGACCGCTGAGGTGTCCGTGGTCGAGCTGCCCGCGGCCGAGGCCGCCTGAGCCCGGGTGGATCAGTCGCCCGGCTGCTCGATCTGCTGGGCGATGTAGAGCGCCTCACCGAGCTTCTCGATCAGCCCGAGCTGGGTGTCGAGATAGTCGATGTGCTCTTCCTCGTCGGCGAGGATGTCCTCGAAGATGTTGGCCGAGGTGATGTCACCCTTGCTGCGCATCAGCTCGATGCCCCGCTTGAGCCGGTCGATGGCCTCGACCTCCACCTGACGGTCGGCCTGGAACATCTCGGTGACGGTCTGGCCCACCCGGACGTGGAACATCCGCTGGTAATTGGGGAGACCGTCGAGGAGCAGGATCCGGTCCGTGATGATCTCGGCGTGCTTCATCTCGTCGAACGACTCGGACCGGGTGTATTTGGCAAGCCGGGTCCAGCCAAAGTTGTCCTGCATCTTCGAGTGCAGGAAGTACTGATTGATCGCGGTCAGCTCACCGGTCAGCTGCTCGTTCAGGAACTCAAGGACCTCGGGGTCGCCCTGCATCGAAGGGGCTCCTTCCCATCAGTACGGGGAATGCCAGGTGCGCGCATCGTCGCATCGTCGCTGGTGGGGCGTCCAGTAAGTGCACGCTTAGTGCGAGTTGCCCCCGCGGATGATCCCCTGGTCACGACCACCCCCGGCGGTCTGAGACCATGGAGTCCATGGGTCAGTCGGAAAGCCGCGAGGGGGAGCTCGCGCAGCTGCCTCCGGGTCAGCGACTGCAACGCGGTTGGCCGGTTACGCACTACGGGCCGGTGCCGAAGTTCAGGCCGGAGCGCTGGGAGTTCCGGGTCTTCGGTGCGACGGCGGACGGCGAGAAGCACTGCTGGACGCATGAGGAGTTCTCGGCGCTGCCGTACTCGACGGTCGTGGCCGACCTCCACTGCGTCACCAAATTCAGCATGCTGGGCGCCGAATGGGGCGGGGTCTCCACGGCGGCGATCGTGGATCTGGCGCCGCCCGCGCCGGATGTCACCCATGTGATGGTGTGGGCGGAATACGGCTTCAGCTCGAATATGCGGTTGTCGGACTTCACCGCCTCGACATCGATTTTCGCCACGCACAAGGACGGCGAACTGCTGACGGCCGAGCATGGATTTCCGGCGCGTCTGGTCGTTCCCCATCTCTACGCGTGGAAAGGGCCCAAATGGGTCCGGGGCGTGGAATACATGAGGGCCGACCGCCGGGGCTTCTGGGAGGAGCGGGGGTACCACAACCTCGGCGACCCCTGGAAGGAGCAGCGCTACTCCTACCAGGAGGAACTGGGGGACGGGCCCGAGCTCTGAGGTCCCGGCGGGATGCTCAGTGGTGCCGGTGCACCACGGCGTGTCCCCTGCCGCGCGCGATCATCCACTTGTTCACCGGTGTGGTCACCAGGAACGCGACCACGAACGACAGGGCAAGGCTGAGCCAGAACAGCGCGTCCGACAGAGTCGCCTCCATCGCGCCGGGGAAGAGCAGGATCGTGCCGTTGTCGGCCAGTTCCATCACCGCGATGGAGACGGTGTCGGCGGCCAGCGCCACCCGGACCGCCGCGCGCGGGCCCAGTCCGGACCGCAGTACGCCCCAGACGGTGAACGCGTAGCCGAAGGTGAACGCCAGCACGATCGCCAGCGCCATGGTCGGGGCGTCGTGCCAGGCGAGGGCGGTGCCGATGGCCATACCGAGGATCTCGCCGATGGCGCAGCCGGTGAGGCAGTGCAGGGTGGCCCGTACGGCGGTGGGCCAGCCCGTCATGGCGGGTGCGCCGTGGTGTTCCATCGGAGTCCTCCTGGGGAGCGCGTGACCGGTGGTGGTCCGTCGCCTCGGAGAACGCTATACCCCCGGGGGGTATTCCCGGGGAAGGCTCACCCTCGCCCGCGCCACGCTCACACCGGCCCGCCGTCCCGGAGCTCCTTCAGCCGCGCCACGTCCGCCGCGTGCCCCTCCGTACCGCCGGGGGTCTCGATCACCAGCGGCACCCCCTCCGTCGCCGGATGGCCGAACAGCTCGCGGAACGGCTCCGCGCCGATGTGCCCGGCGCCGATGTTGGCGTGCCGGTCCTTGTGGGCGCCGGCCACGTCCTTGGAGTCATTGGCGTGGATCAGCTTCAGCCGCCCAGGCCCGGTGACCGCCACCAGCTCGTCCAGGGTCTGCTTCATCCCGCCCGCGGCGGCGAGGTCATGGCCCGCGGCGAACACATGGCAGGTGTCCAGGCAGACGCCCAGCCGCGGATGCCGGTCCAGCGCCTCGAAATACGGTCCGAGGTCCTCCACCAGCGCGCACAGCGAGGTGCCCTGTCCGGCGGTGGGCTCCAGCAGCAGCCAGGGGTCGTCGTCGTGCGTCAGCTCGTCCAGCAGAGGCAGCATCCGCTCCCGCACCTGGGCGAGCGCCGTGCCGCGCTCCCGTCCGCCGGTGGCAGAACCGGTGTGGACCACGACGCCCCGGGCCCCGATCTCCCGGCCGCGGCGCAGCGAATGGCGCAGGGAGTCCACCGAGCGCTCGGCGGTGGCCTCGGTGTGCGAGCCGAAGTTGATCAGGTACGGGGCATGGACCCAGGCCGGTATCGACTGCTCGGCGCAGCCGGAGCGGAACGCCTCGTCCTGGGCGGGGGTGCCGGTCGGGGTGGCCCAGCCGCGCGGATTGGCGACGAAGACCTGGACGGTCTCCGCGCCGATGTCCCGGGCGTGGGCGAGACCGACGGTGGCCAGTCCGCCCGCGACGCGGATATGGCCGCCGACGGGGTTGCGGGTGCGGTGCGTACTCACGGTTCCAAGGGTCCCAGGCATGACGGACGCCCGGGACCGCCGGGGTCCCGGGCGCCGTGGATGCTGTCGGCGGGGGCGTCTAGAAGACGCCCTCCACCTCGATGGTGATGGTGCTGCCCTTGGGGGCCTTGTCCCCGCCGTCCACCGACTGGTCCTTGATCGTGTCCCCGGCGAACAGCGGCTTGTCGACGTCGACCTCGAAGCCCGCGTCCTCCAGCTCGGTGGTGGCCTCGTCGATGCTCATGCCCTCGACGTCCGGCACCTCGATCATCTGCTGGCCCTTGGAGAGCGCCAGGGTCACGGTGTCGCCCTTGGCGCCGGTCTTCCCGCTCCCGGGGCTCTGCCGGGCGACGGCGCCCTTGTCCTCGTCGGAGAAGACCCGCTGCTTGGCGAGCTTCACCTCGAAGCCCTCGTCCTCCAGCGCGGTGGTGGCGTCGCCGACCGTGTCCCCGACGACGTCCGGGATCTCGATCTCGGGCCCGTTGCTGACCACGATCGTCACGGGGGTGTTCGGGCGGCGTACGGAGCCCTCACGCGGACTGGTGGACAGCACGGACCCCTGGGGCGTCTCATCGCTGAACCGCTTGGTGATCCGGCCCACCGAGAGCCCCTGGTCGGCGATCTTCTTCTTCGCCTCGGAGAGACGGGTGCCGACCACATTGGGCACCTCGGCCCGCTCCGGGCCCGCGGAGACGGTGATCGTCACGGTGCCGGTGTCACGGATCCGCGCACCCACGCCGGGCTTGGTGCTGATGACGTGGTTCCGGTCGACCACATCGCTGTAGTCCGAGACGACCTTCACATCGAGACCGGCGTCGCTCAGCTTCTTCTTGGCCGCCGACTCGCTCATCTTCAGCACCGGCGGGACCTTGGTGAACTGACCGGAGTTGATGTACCAGACACCGGCGCCGATCCCGAGGGCCAGCAGCACCGCGGCGACGATCGTCACGATCCCGCGCCGCGGCATCCGCCCGCCGCCCCGGCCGCCACGGCCGCCGCGGTTGCCACGACCACCGCGTCCGCGCCGTCCGGGCGGGTCTTGCGGCAGGTCCAACCGGCTGGTGCGGTGGAGCTGGTCCTGGTCGGCCACCCCGGCGGGCCGCGGGATCACCGTTGTACGGTTCTCCGCACCGCTGTCCCCGTCCGCTTCCCTGGCCTCCGGCGGCACCGCGTCGAGCTGGGCGTTGGTCAGCGCGGCACGGGCCGAGCGGGCCTGGCCGAGCAGTGCGACGGCGTCGGCGGGGCGCAGCGCGATGTCGCGCGCGGTGGCGGAGGCCACCAGGGCGTCCAGCTCGGGCGCCACATCGGGGGCGAGCACGGACGGCGACGGGACGTCCTCGTTGAGGTGCTGGTAGAGGATCTGGGCCGGGGTGCTGCCGCCGTGCGGCTTGGAGCCGGTCAGCATCTCGTAGAGCACCACGCCACAGGCGTAGACATCGGCCCGCGGATCGGCGGTGCCGTTCTCTATCTGCTCGGGGGCGAGATAGGAGACGGTGCCCAGGACGCTGCCGGTGGAGGCGCTGGTGTTGGTGTCCACCGCCCGCACCAGGCCGAAGTCGGCGACCTTGACCCGGCCGTCGTCCCCGATCAGCACGTTCTCGGGCTTCATGTCGCGGTGGACGAATCCGGCCCGGTGGGCCGCGCCGAGCGCGGCGAGCACCGGCTCAAGGATGTCGAGCGCGGCGCGCGGCTGGAGGGCCCCGCGCTCGCGCAGTACGTCGCGCAGCGTGCAGCCCGCGACGTACTCCATCGCCAGGTAGACGTGCACACCGTCGGTGCCCTGGTCGTACACGCCGACCACGTTGGAGTGCGCGAGTCTGGCGACGGATTTCGCCTCGCGGATGAAGCGCTCGACGAAGGCGGCGTCGGTGGCGAGGCTCTGGTGCATCACCTTCAGGGCGATGACACGGTCGAGCCGGGTGTCGACGGCGCGGTAGACCGTCGCCATCCCGCCCACGGCGATGCGGGCCTCCACGCGGTAGCGGCCGTCGAGCACCTGCCCGACAAGGGGGTCCTGGAGCGTCGTATCCACGAGAGAGCAGTTTACGGACCGTCCGGGGGCGATCGTTACGCCCACCTGGGGTGGGGGCCCGGTTTGAAGCCGAACGGTGACACCTGCGGGTCAGTTGTGCGACGCGGCGGCCAGGGCGGCCAGCTCCTCCAGGGCCGAGGTCCAGGCCAGGGCGGCGTACTCGGCGTGCCGCGCCCTGGCCTCCTCGGACACGTCCAGGGCACGGATCCCGGATTCCGTCAGGCGGAGCCGGGTGCCCTCGCCCTCCGGGGCGATCCGGAACTCCACCAGGGTGGCGTCGCCCGCCTCGGTGCCGGGGCGGTCCGGCTCCCGGGCCAGCCGGAAACGGAAGAGGGCGTCCGGTACCGCCTTCTCCACCCGGCCGTGGAACTCGCCGTGCTCGTCCCAGCGGAAGCGGAGGATGCCGCCGGGGCGCAGCTCCAGTTCACAGCCCCCGAAGGCGTACCAGGCGCGGATGTGCTCGGGCGTCGTCAGCACCCGCCACACCCGGTCGACGGGCGCGGCCACGTACACCTCGCGCTCGATCCGGTCGGCCACGGTCACGGTCACGGCGACCACCTCCGGCTTCCACGGTAGGCGGGGCGCCGTGCCCGTGCCGCGACAAGCGGCCGGGGAGAGCCCCGGCCGCACCAGGACACCCCGGTGCGGCTCGCTAGAAGGCGGGCCGCTCCGGGTCCAGTGCGGCCCTGCCTTCCGCCGGGGACGATGCCTCCGCGAAGTGGCGGCGCGGGATCCGGCCCGCGCGGCGGGCCAGCCGTCCCGCCTCCACCGCGTGCCGCATCGCCGCCGCCATCAGGGCGGGCTCCCGGGCCCGTGTCACGGCCGAGGCGAGCATCACCGCTCCACAGCCCAGCTCCATCGCGAGCGAGGCGTCGGAGGCGGTGCCCGCGCCCGCGTCGAGGATCACCGGCACAGTGGCCCGCTCGACGATCAGCTCGAAGTTGTGCGGATTGCGGATGCCGAGGCCGGAGCCGATGGGCGAGCCCAGCGGCATGATCGCGGCGCAGCCCACATCCTCCAGCTTCCGGGCGAGCACCGGGTCGTCGTTGGTGTACGGCAGCACCGTGAAACCGTCGTCCACCAGGGTCTCGGCGGCGTCCAGCAGCTCCACGGGGTCGGGGAGGAGGGTGCGCTCATCGGCCACCACCTCCAGCTTCACCCAGTCCGTGCCCAGGGCCTCCCGGGCCAGCCGCGCGGTCAGCACGGCCTCACCGGCGGTGAAACAGCCCGCGGTGTTGGGCAGCGGGCGGATGCCGTGCCGGTCCAGTACGGAGAGCACCGAACCCTGCACCGTGGGGTCGAGACGCCGCATGGCCACGGTCGTCAGCTCGGTCCCGGAGGCGAGCAGGGCGCGCTCCAGGATCTCCAGACTGGGCGCCCCGCCGGTGCCCATGATCAGCCGGGAGCCGAACGCGGTCCCGGCGATGGTCAGCGGGTCGGCGGCGGGCGCGGCGGCCCCGTTCCCGGCGGCCGCGGTGTCCCTCGTGGTGGCGGTCATGGCTCAGCCTCCCTGGACCGCGGTGAGGACCTCGACGCGGTCGCCCTCGCCCAGCGCCGTCAGCGGCCACTGGCCGCGCGGCACCACCGTCTCGTTGACGGCCGCGGCGACGCCGGAGGGCGCCCGGGTGAGGGTGGCCACCAGCAGGTCGAGGGTGGTGCCCTCGGTGATCTCGCGGGGTTCCCCGTTGACGGAGACGGTCATGCGGGCTGCTCCTGTGGTGCGGTGATCGGGGACCGGGCGGTGCCGTCGAACCGGTGCGGGGTGAACGCGCGCGCCACCGGCGGGAGTTCTCCGCCGGTCAGCGCCTCGGCCATGACATCGCCCGTGACCGGGGTGAGAAGGACGCCGTTGCGGAAGTGGCCGGTGGCGAGCTGGAGCCCCGGCAGCGCGGTCGGCCCGAGGAAGGGGCCGTTGTCGGGGGAGCCGGGGCGCAGCCCGGCACAGCTCTCCACGAGCGGCAGTTCGGTGATGCCGGGGATCAACTCATGGGCGTCGCGCAGCAGCTCGTACACCCCGCCCGCGGTGACCGTGGTGTCCCAGCCGGACTCCTCGGAGGTGGCGCCGATCACCAGCTCACCGTCGAGCCGCGGGACGAGGTAGACGTCCATGCCGCGCACCACCGCCCGCACCACCCGGGACAGGAACGGCCGGCAGGGGGCGGGCACGGTCAGCCGCAGCACCTGGCCCTTGACCGGGCGCACCGGCGGCAGCACCTCCGGGGGCACGCCCGCCAGCCGCGCGCTCCGGCTCCCGGCGGCCAGGACGGTCTGTCCGGCGGACAGCCGGGTGCCGTCGGCCAGCTCGGCGCCCGTGGCGCGGCCCCCGCCGACCGTCAGCCGCTCGGCCAGGACGCGGTGGAGGACCACCCCGGCCCGTTCACAGGCGCGCAGCAGCGCCGCCGTCAGCCGCCGCGGATCCACCTGGTGGTCGCCGTCGATGCGCATCCCGCCGCGGACGCCGGGGGCCAGCATCGGTTCCAGGCGGCGGCATTCGCGTCCGGTGAGCCACTCCACGGGCAGCCCGTGGCGCTGGTGCCGTTCGTGGAGGTCGCGCAGATGGGCGCGGTCGTCGGCGTCGAGCGCCACCATGAGCGTGCCGCAGGCGCGGTAGCCGACCTCCTGGCCGCCCGCCTCCTCCACCTCCGCCACGAACTGCGGATAGCGGGCCGCGGAGGCGAGGTTGAGATCCAGCAGCGCATGCTCGCCGTACTGGAACTCGCCGACGGATCCCAGCATCCCGGCCGCCACCATGGCCGCCCCGCCGCCCGGTGCCGGGTCCACGAGCGCGGTGCGCAGCCCCCGCTGGGCCGCCCGCCAGGCGGTGACCAGACCGATGGTGCCGCCCCCGATGACCAGGGCGTCGTACGAGGTTCCCCCGCCGCCCGATGCGCGCATGGGCATACTGCCCCTCCCTTCGCCGGCATGACCCGGATCAGGTTCGTACGGTCGGAGGCCGTCCCAGCCTCCCTCTCAGCCCGGTGCGTCCGAACTCCCGCGAGTGCTCTGTGGCGCCACCCTAGTACGAGCCCCGAAGGGCCCGGAAGGGCGAACCGGACGAGCCGGGAATCACGGCGGCAACCCGCCCATGCCCGCGCCGATCTTGTAAGGGAGATCTCGCCCCGCGCTCTGCGGTGCGCCCCGCGTACCGCCATACAGTGATCGTGTGAGTGATGAGACGACGAGGACGGCGTCCACGGTGGGCAGCGGGCAGCGCGTGGTGATCGTCGGCGCGGGCATGGCGGGAGTGCAGACCGCCGTCGCGCTGCGCGAGGAGGGCTGGGCCGGGGAGATCCTGCTGCTGGGGGCCGAACCGCACCAGCCGTACGACCGGCCCCCGCTGTCCAAGGCCGTGCTGCTGGGCAAGGCCGAAGGGTCCGCGTTCGACGTGGACTTCCAGGCCCTCGGCATCGACCTGCGGCTCGGGGTGACGGTCTCCGCGCTGGACGCCGGGGCGAAGCGGCTGGAGACCGAGTCCGGACCGGTGCCCTACGACGTCGTGGTGCTCGCCACCGGCGCCGAGCCGGTGGCCCTGCCCGGCAGCGAGGGCGTTCCCGGCGTCCATCTGCTGCGCACCCTGGACGACGCCGAGCGACTGCGCCCGGTGCTCGCCCGGCAGCACGAGATCGTGGTGGTGGGCGCGGGCTGGATCGGCGCGGAGTTCGCCACCGCCGCCCGGGAGGCGGGCTGCGCGGTCACCGTCGTCGAGGCCGCCGACCGGCCGCTGGCGGGCGCCCTCCCGGCCGAGGTGGCCGCACCGATGGCCGACTGGTACGCGGACTACGGCGCCACCCTGGTCACCGGCGCGCGGGTGGACGGCGTGGACGAGACCGGGCTGCTGCTCGGCGACGGCACCCGGCTGCGGGCGGGCGCGGTGGTGGTGGGGATCGGGGCGCGGCCCGCCACGGGCTGGCTCACGGGCTCCGGCGTGGAACTGGCGGACGACCGGTCCGTCGCCGCCGACGAACGGCTGCGCACCTCGGTGGAGGACGTCTACGCGGTCGGCGACTGCGCGTCCTTCCCCTCCGCGCGCTACGGCACCCGGCTGCTGGTGCACCACTGGGACAACGCACTCCAGGGGCCGCGTACGGTCGCCGCCAACGTGGTGGGCAGCCGGACCGCCGCCCACACCGGCGTCGCGGTCTACGATCCGGTGCCCTATTTCTGGTCCGAGCAGTTCGGGCGGTTCATCCAGTACGCGGGCCACCACGAGGAGGCCGACGAACTGGTGTGGCGGGGCGATCCGGCCGGGGCGTCCTGGGCGGTCTGCTGGCTGCGGGACGGGGCACTGGTCGCCCTGCTGGCCGTCGGCCGTCCGCGCGATCTGGCCCAGGGCCGCAAGCTGATCGAACGCGGCGCCCGGCTGGACCGGACCCGGGCCACGGACCCCTCGGTGCCGCTGAAGTCCGCCGTTTCCTGACCGTTCCCGTGCGTCCCGCCGCCGCGGGGCGCAACGAGGGGCGGGGGCCGTGCGGGACGGGCGGTGCGGCCCGCACGGCGGACACCCGGCTACCCACTGTCAGTCGCAGATGGCAGGCTTGTTCCCGTGACCGAGATTGACGCAAAGATCGATGCTCTCGTCCCCGCCTGGCTCACGCTCCCCGACGCCGCCGAAAAGCTCGGTGTCGAGGTGACCCGCGTCCGGCAGCTGGTCAAGGAAGGCCAGCTGATCGCGGTGCGCCGCGGCGAGAACCGGGTCCTCCAGGTGCCCGAGGAGTTCATCGGTGATGGCAAGGTCGTCAAGGGCCTCGTGGGGACCTTGACGCTTCTGAAGGACGACGGCTTCAGCGATGAAGAGATGCTGGAGTGGCTTTTCACCCCCGACCCGACCCTGCCCGGCACCCCGGCGCGGGCCCTGACCGAGAACCGCGGCACGGAAGTGAAGCGCCGGGCGCAGGCCCTGGCCGTCTGACCGCGTTCCGCATCATCACTTCGGCGTACGGGCGGGGCATGGACCCCGCCCGTACGCCGCCGACCCCGGGGGGACCGCCACACCCATGGCCGCCACCAGCCCGTCCACCGGCACCTCCGCCACCACCGCCTCCGCCCGGGAGCGGCTGGCCGACGCCCGGCTGTACCTGTGCACCGATGCCCGGAAGCGCCAGGGCGACCTGCCGGAGTTCCTGGACGCCGTGCTCTCCTCGGGGGTGGACATCGTCCAGCTCCGTGACAAGGGCATGGAGGCGGCCGAGGAACTGGACCACCTGGCCGTCCTCGCCGACGCGTGCCGCCGCCACGGCACCCTGCTGGCGGTCAACGACCGCGCGGACGTCGCCCACGCCATCGGCGCCGATGTCCTCCACCTGGGCCAGGGCGACCTCCCGGTCCCGGCGGCCCGCGCGATCCTCGGCCGGGACGTGCTGATCGGCCGCTCCACCCATGCCGAGGCGGAGGTGGACGCGGCGGTCTCCCAGCCCGGTGTGGACTACTTCTGCACCGGCCCCTGCTGGCCCACCCCCACCAAGCCCGGCCGACCCGCCCCGGGGCTGTCCCTGGTGCGGTACACGGCCGCGCTGCGCCCGGCCCGCCCCTGGTTCGCCATCGGCGGTATCGACGCGTTCAACCTGGACGAGGTGCTGGAGGCGGGGGCGCGCCGGATCGTGGTGGTCCGGGCGATCACCGCCGCCGATGACCCGGCCGAGGCGGCGGCGGGGCTGGCCAAGCGGATCCGGGCGGCATAGTTCCCACAGGATGGACCGCACGGCCGCTCCGCGACTGCGACGCAGGTGAGGGCGCACGGCAAGGGTGTCCGCACTGCGGGACGCGCCCCCGACAAAAGGTAAATATCGGCCGCTCGGCTGGGCGCGGTCCACCCCGCTGGCTAACCTTCCCAATATGGCCCTAGGCACCGCTTCCACCAGGACCGATCGCGCGCGGACCGTGCGTGATCTGCTCGCGTCGGGCGAGCAGTCGTACTCCTTCGAGTTCTTCGCCCCCAAGACGGCGAAGGGTGAGCACACGCTGTGGAACGCCATCCGCCGACTGGAGGCCGTCTCGCCGACCTTCGTCTCCGTGACGTACGGCGCCGGCGGCTCCTCCCGCGAGGGCACGGTGCGCGCCACCGAGCGCATCGCGACCGACACCACCCTGACCCCCGTCGCCCATCTGACCGCGGTCAACCACTCCCGGGCAGAGCTGCGCAACATCATCGGCCAGTACGCCGACGCCGGGATCCGGAACATGCTCGCGCTGCGCGGCGACCCGCCGGGCGATCCGATGGGGGAGTGGGTCCGGCACCCCGAGGGCCTGGACTTCGCCATCGAGCTGGTCCGGCTGATCAAGGAGTCGGGCGACTTCTGCGTGGGCGTCGCGGCCTTCCCCGAGATGCACCCGCGCTCCGCGGACTGGGACACCGATGTCCGCCACTTCGTGGACAAGTGCCGGGCGGGCGCCGACTTCGCCATCACGCAGATGTTCTTCTACCCGGAGGACTATCTGCGGCTGCGCGACCGAGTGGCCGCAGCGGGCTGTACGACGCCCATCATCCCTGAAATCATGCCGGTCACGAACGTGCGGCAGATCGAGCGGTTCGCCAAGCTCAGCAATGCGGCTTTCCCGCCCGAGCTCGCCGAGAGGATCCTGGCCGTCAAGGACGACGCGGCCGCTGTACGCTCGATCGGGATCGACTACGCCACCGAGCTGTGCGCGCGGTTGATGGCCGAGGAGATCCCCGGGCTGCACTTCATTACCCTGAACCACTCCACGGCGACGCTGGAAATCTACGAGAACCTGGGACTGCATCAGCGGTCCTCGTAACGGCAGCCGACGGGCGGCCGCACTGAGAGGGGCGGGCATGGGCTGGACGGTCCTCTACATCGCGTTCGGGATCGTCGCGCTGTGGCTGCTGGGCGAGGTCCTGCTGCAGTACAAGGCGCGGCTGCGCTGGCGGCTGCTGGCGTTCGTCGGCTTCCTCGGCGTGGTGGCCGGGGTGCTCGTCCCCTCCGTGCTGGTGATCGTGATCGGCGCGGTCGCCTTCGCGACCGGCCAGACCTATGTGACGCTCTCGTTCCGGCGCGGCTTCGCGGCCGGGTGGGCACTGCGCGGCGGACTGCCGGGGCTGAGCCGGGGCCGGGACGAGGAGCGTGCCGGACCACCGGAGCCGGAGCCGATCCTCCAGGTCTCGGACCTGGAGGACGTCCCGGTCGCCCCCATGGACCCGCCCACCTACCGGCCCGAGCCGATGCCCGACGACACCGGTGAGTACGGCGTCTACGACGACGCCTCGCCCTTCGCGCCCTCCCAGCCCGCCGGGGCGGCGGCGTACGGCGCGGGTGCCGGTGACGGCTACAGCGCCTACGAGACCTACGGCGGCTACGGATCACAGGACACCGGCCAGGGCCACGCCTACGGCCAGGGCGCGTACGCCGACGCGGGTCAGATGGGTCAGATGGGCCAGCAGCAGGCCCAGCCAGGTCAGCAGGGCGCCTACGACTACGGCAACGAGGCGTACGCGGCGTACGGCGATCCGTACGGCGGCGCCCAGCCCCAGCAGCAGCCGCACGCCGATCCGTACGCACAGGCGCAGCCCTACGGCCAGCAGCCGTACGCCGATCCGTACGCCGCCTACGGGCAGGACCCGTACGGCACCGACCCGTTGGGCGGCGATCCGCTCACCGGTGACCACTGGGCGGCGGGCGGCGGGTACCCGGCGCAGGGCCAGTACGCCCCCGGCGGCGACGCGATGCAGCCGGGCGGCACCTGGGTCCCGCAGCAGCGCGACGGCGAGAACCAGCCCCCGGCCGAGCAGCCGTACCCCTACCAGCAGGGGGGCTTCCAGCAGGGCTACGACGAGCAGTACCGCTACTGAGCGCCCGAGGCGCCCGAGCGCCCGTCACTGCGAACCGCGGAAGTCCTCGCCCTCGACGATCAGACCGGCCACCAGCGCGCCGGACATTCCGGTGTGGGCCAGACCCCCGCCCGGATGGGCCCAGCCGCCCGCCAGGTACAGCCCCGGCAGCCGGGTGACATTGGCCGGGCGCAGCAGACGTCCCCCGGCGCCCGCGAGGGCCGGGCCGGGCACCGCGCCGCCACGGGCGCCGGTGTCCGCCTCGGTGTCGGCCGGAGTGCGGACCTCCCGCCACAGCACCCGTTCCGCGAGGTCCGGGATCACCATCTTGGCCGCCGTCATCAGCCCGTCCGCGTCGTCCTCGGCGGCCTCGCGGTCGGCCCAGTCCACCGGGCCGTGCGGGGCGACCACGGCGGTGAGCGTGACCGCCTCGTGGTCCGCGTCCGGGCACACCGTGGGGTCGTCCGGGCGGAGCACGGTCACGGTGGGGCGCAGACAGGGCTTGCGCATGGCGCGGCCGTCACCGAAGACCCCGGCCAACTCCGCGGTCCGGTCCGGGGCGTGCACCACGGTGCGGTGCGGGGTGCCCGCGGGGCGGGCCCCGCGCAGCGCCAGATGCACCGTGAGACGGCCCGGGGCGGCGCTGCCGGGACCGCGGTCGGGGGAGACGTCGCCGTCGTCCCAGGGGCGCCGTCCGCCGAGCATCCCGGGCAGCAGCGCCGGGTCGACGGCCGCGACCACCGCGTCCGCCTCCACGGCGGTGCCGTCGGCCAGTTCCAGGCCGGCCGCGCGGCCGTTCTCCTCGATGACGCGGATGACCTCGGCGCCGAACCGGAACTCCACGCGCCGCTGACGGCAGCGCTCGTACAGCGCGTCGGCCAGCGCCCGCATCCCGCCGCGTACGTACCAGGTGCCGAAGGTCTGCTCCAGATAGGGCAGCACGGTGGCCGCGGCGGGGGCGGAGCGCGGGTCCAGGCTGTGGGCCAGGGCGTGGCTCTCCAGCAGGGCGACCGCCCGCGGGTCCCTCAGCTCGCGCCGCGCAACATCGGCGAGGGTGGCCGGGCGCCGGGCGCCGTACCAGCGCCGCACCGGGGCGGCCGGATACGGATCGCGGCCCAGCACCTGCCAGTCGGCGCGCAGCGGCTCCTCCAGCAGCGGTCTGCGGGTGGCGTCCCAGACCTCACGGGCCCGGTTGACCAGATCGCTCCAGCGCTCGCCCGCGCCCGCGCCGAAGGCGGCGTCCATGGCCTGGCTCACCCCGCCGTGCGAGGCGTTGGGCAGCACCAGCGCGGTGCCGTCGGCGAAGAGGTGGCGGACGGCCGGATCCACCTGGACGAGCCCGACGCTCCGCTCCAGTGGCTCCTTGCCGGTCTTCACGAACAGGTCCCGGTAGACGGCGGGCAGGTGCAGCAGCCCCGGGCCGGTGTCGAAGGAGAAGCCGTCGCGCTCGAAGCGCCCGACGCCGCCGCCGTGGGTCGCGCCGCGCTCGTACACCACCACCCGGTGGCCCGCGACGGCCAGCCGGGCCGCCGTCGCCATGGCGCCCATCCCCGCGCCGATCACCGCAATCCGTGCCATGACCGCGACTTTATCCGCCGCCGCGGACACCGGTGGACAGTGGTCGGGGGCACGGCCGTGGGGAGGAGCGCGGGGGGTCTGAGTACGCGTACTCAGACCGGGAGATGAGTAGCCGCGCGGATGGGGCGGATCCCCTCCGGACGGGAGAGTGGAGCACACGGAAGGGCGCTCGCCGGACCGCCGACACGGGGCGGCGGAACGGCGGGGGCCCGGACATACCGGGGGCGTACGGGGGAGCCACCGCTGCCACGGTGGCTCTTACGGGGGTACGGGGGGAGGCGCTGTTCCGGCGCGGGACCGATGGGGGTCGAAACCGCGCCGGGACAGCGCCTTCTGCTGTGTCCGCCTGCCCTGGTGAGCCGTCAGCCCGGGGCCACGGCGCCGCCGCCCACCCGGCCCTGGAGCAGCAGCGAGAGCGCCGCGTGCACATCGTCCAGCGACCGTTCGGGCTGGTACGACTGCCAGTCCAGCGCGGCCACCAGGACCATGCCGAACAGCGCCGAGGCGGTCAGCGCGATGTCGATGTCCTCGCTCAGCTCGCCCGCGGCCACACCGTCCCGCAGCTCGGCCTCGATCACCGCTATGGCGCGCTGCCGGACCATCATCAGGGTGGACTGCCAGGCGCGGTTGGTGCGCCACAGCTCGGCCACGTAGAGCTGGGTGAGGGCCGGATAGCGGGAGATGAAATGCAGCCCGGCCCGGATCATCGCGTCCAGGCCGTCCACATGGCTGCCGCCGCGTTCGGCGTTCTCGTCGGAGGCGTTCTGGAGCGAGGTGGTCAGCAGCTCCACACCGTGCCGCAGCAGCTCCTCGAAGAGGACGGTCTTGCTCGCGAAGTTGTAGTAGACCGTGCCCTTGGCGACCCCCGCCCGCTCGGCGATCTCGTCCACGGTGGTGGAGGAGAAGCCCTGTTCCGCGATGAGGGTGACCGCTGCCTCGAAGAGCTTCTGCCGGGTGGCCTGGCGGCGTGTGTTGCTGCTGTCCATGGCGCCGATTGTGCCCGGTGGGTACGTGGCCCCGCGCACGGGCCGGGTGCCGGGTGCCGCGTCCACCGGACCGGGGCTCACAGGGTCAGCTCCGGATGCAGCCGGTCGACCGACCACACCTGCTTGCTCCGCGCCGACCAGGCGGTGAGGGCGAGGGCGGCCACGGTGTAGCCGATCAGCACCGCGCACGCCAGCCAGACCGGGCCGAGTCCACCGCCGGTGATCAGGCGGCGCAGCCCGTCCACGACGTAGCTCATCGGCAGGAAGGGGTGGATGACATTGAAGAAGTGCGGGCTGGTCTGCACCGGATAGGTGCCGCCCGCCGAGGTGAGCTGGAGCATCAGCAGCGCCAGGACCAGGATTCTCCCGGCCGGTCCGAAACGGGCGTTGAGCCACTGCACGATCGCCACGAAGCACGCCGTCACCAGCACCAGGAAGCCGACGGTGCCCGCCGCGCGCGCCATCTGGAGGCCGATCGCCCAGTGCAGTACGGCCATCAGGGCCACCGTCTGGAGCACTCCGATCGCGGCGACCGGCAGCCAGCCCGCGAGCGCCACCCGCCAGGAGGCGGCGCCCGCGGCGAGCGCGCGCCGGTTGAGCGGCTGGATCAGCATGTAGGCCACCATCGCGCCCACCCAGAGGGAGAGCGGGATGAAGTACGGGGCGAAACCGGTGCCGTAGTTGGGTGCCTTGTGCATCGCCTGGTTGACGAGCTGGACCGGGTCCGACATCACATCGGTGCGCCGGTCCCGGTCGTTCTTGTCGTAGTCGGGGATCTTCGCGGCGCCGTCGTGCAGTCCGCCGGAGAGCTCACCGGAACCGTCGACCAGCCGGAACATCCCGCCGTTGAGCGTGTTCGCGCCGGTGTGCAGGGTGCCGACGCCCCGGTCGAGGTCGGACGCGCCGGTCTTGGCGGTGGTCAGCCCGGTGTGGAGGGTGCCGGCGCCCTTGGCGACCTTGTGCGCCCCGGAGTTGAGCGCATTGATCTTCCGCACGGCGGAGTCGAGGTCCTTGCCGAGGTGCGGGGCGTTGTCGGCGAGCCAGGTCGCCTTGGTGTGCAGATCGTCCAGCCGGGTGCCCAGGAGATCGAGCTGATCGGTGTTGTCCTGGACCAGCTCATCCACCTGCTCGGCCACATCGGCGGCGGTGTCCGCCGCGGCCACCGACTTCTTCAGCGCCGGACAGTCCGGGTCGAGGGTCACCACGCCCGTGCAGCGGGTCCGGTAGTCGGCCGCCAGGTCGTCGGCCGCCGTGCGGGCCTTGGTGGCCGCGCCGGAGGTCGTCTCCGGGAGGGTGTCGAGCTGGTCGGAGGCGGTCTTGGCGGCGTTGGCGACCAGCCGGGAGACCCTGCCGATCTCCGTGCCGTTCTTCTTCAGGAACGGACCGACCTTGACCGAGACGTCATTGACCTTGTCGGAGAGGGTCTGGGTGCCCTCGGCGACCTTGCCCGAGCCCTTCTCCAGTCTGTCCGCGCCCTTGTTGAGCTTGCCGAGCCCGGATCGGAGGTCCTTGCTGCCCTTCTTCGCCTTGCCGAGGCCCTTGGCGAGGTCGCCCGCGCCCTTCCTGGCCTTGGAGATGCCGTCGCCCAGTTTGTCGGCGCCCTTGGCGGCCTTCTCCGTCTTGCCGTGGATGTCGGAGAAGGAGATGAAGATCTTGTCGTAGAAGCCGCGGGACGCCTTGGTGGACGCCGCGGCGCGCACCTCGGTGAAGACCGAGCGGGAGATCTGGCCGACGATGTAGTTGTTGGCGTCGTCGGTGCGCACCTGGAGGGCACCGGTCTCCGGGGACTTCCCGGAACTGGACGCGATCCGCTCGCTGAAGTCCGGGGGCACGGTCAGCGAGAGGTAGTACCGGCCGTCGGCCACACCGTCGCGGGCGTCGGCGGCACTGGTGGTGTGCCAGTCGAAGGTGTCGCTGTCGAGCAGCTTCCCGGTGATGTCGTCACCGGCGTGCAGGCTCTTGCCCTTCACGGTGGCGCCCTCGTCGGCGTTGACCAGGGCGACCGGGATCTTGTCCAGCTTGCCGTAGGGGTCCCAGAAGGACCACAGGTAGAGCGCGCCGTAGAGCAGGGGGAGCAGCAGCAGGGCGGCGAGCGCCGCCCGGGGCATCTTTCCCCTGCCGAAGCGCTTGAGCTCAAGCGCGGCCAGTTTCGGCGAGCGCATCCGCCGCCCCCTCCTCGTCCTTGTCCGTGTCCTCGTTCTTGTTGTCGAGCCCGGGTGTCTCCGCGCGCTCCTCGTCGGCCGCCTCGACCGGCCGGGTCGACACCACCACGGCGTCCTCCGGGGCCTGGCTGCACACCGCGAGCACGGTGGTGCCGCTCGCCGCGAGGCCCCGCAGCAGGGCCCACGCCTCGTCCCGTTCGGTGTCCGAGAGCTTCAGATCGGTGTCGTCGACGGCCAGCAGCCGTGGCCGGGAGATCAGCGCGAGGGCCACCGAGAGGCGCAGGCCCTCCAGCCGTTCGAGGTCCCGAACGGCCGTGCGCGGCCCCTTGGGCAGCGTCTCCAGATCCAGCCCCGCGGCCCGTACGGCGGCGTCGATCGCGGCCCGGGAGGCGGCGGCGCGTTCGCGGCGGGGCCGCAGCAGCCCGCGCGCGGCGTCACCGAACCGGCGCTGCAGCAGGGCGCGTTCCCGCAGGTGCTCGGCCACGGTGAGCACCGGATCCAGCTCGCTCACCCCGGGCACATGGGCCAGTGCGCTGATCCGGCGTATGCGCGCCATCTGTTGGGGCACACGGAAACCACCGACGCTGCCCCGCCCCGCGGCGGGGCGCATCCGTCCGGTGAGGGTGAGGAGCAGACAGGTGCGACCGGAGCCGGAGGGCCCCTCGACCGCGATCAGCGCTCCGGGCTCCGCGGTCAGGGCGACCTCGCGGAACGCCCAGCCGCGCGAGCCCTTGACGCCGAGTCCCTCGGCCGTCACCGCCGCCCCGGTCCCCTGGTCCGGGGTGCCCTCCACAAGAACCACTCCCCCCTGCGCATGCTGGAGTACGGAAGAAATTGAACTGACCGGTCAGTTCAAAAGCAAGAATAGGGGTAGCTCGTCCCGGTTGCCGCACCGGGGTCATCCGCGCAGGTCAGGGCCGATTGTCAGTGGTGTGCCCCACGATGGCCCCATACGGCGGTCGCTCTACCACACGACCGACCGCCACGCGACGACAGGAGGTTCGTCATGGCCAGTACCGCCGCGGCGCGCCGGCACCATGCCGCCGTCCCCGCCCCTTCGTTGACCGGCCCCGCGACCGACGTCCACCCCGTGCTGCGCCGCGCGGCCGCCCCGCCGGCCGCCCTCGATCTGCTCGCCCAGGCCCACCAGGGGCTGGAGGAGGCCGCCGGCCTCGAAACCCCCAACGAGGCGTACGCCACCGCCCATCTGGCGGCCCTGCGCACGGCCGCGGCCGTGCTCGCGGTGCACGGGCGGCCCGAGCCCTCCGCCCGCCGCCGCGCCCGTATCCGCAGCGCCTGGGAGGTGCTGCCGGAGGTCGCCCCCGAACTGACCGAATGGTGCGCGCTGTTCGCCTCCGGCGCCGACCGCCGGGCCCGTGCCGAGGCGGGCATACAGGGCGCGGCCACCCGGCGGGACGCCGATGACCTGCTGCGTGACGCGGCCGTGTTCCTGCGGCTGGTCGAGCGGATGCTCCAGCTCCAGCCCGTGCTCCCGCAGCAGGCGCCACCGGAGCGGTGAGCGCCCGGCGGCGGGACGGGGGGAGTGGTTCCGGTCCGGCGGGTGAGATGTGCCCGGTGCCTGTGGGCGGTCAGGGCCCCCGGAGGCAATAGGCTGGGGCCGACGTCAGTAAGTCGTCGTCATCGTCCCCGGGCGGTGGCGGCACCGCGCCGAGGAGCCACCCGCCGTGTCAGACCCGCAGCGCCCCCGAGCGTCCCTCCGTACCGCCGTGGTGTGGGAGGTCCTGGAAGCGGCCCTGGACCGGCGGGCCAAGGCCACCGGCCGGGACGGGGTGCTGGACGTGCTGGACACCGGCGGCGGCAGTGGGAACTTCGCCGTTCCGGTCGCCCGCCTCGGCCACCGCGTCACCGTGGTCGACCCGAGCCCGAACGCGCTGTTCGCCCTGGAGCGGCGGGCCGCCGAGGCCGGGGTCGCCGAGCGGGTGCGCGGGGTGCAGGGCGATGCCCACGGACTGTTCGACGTGGTCGAGCGCGGCGGCTATGACGCGGTGCTGTGCCACGGCGTCCTGGAGTACGTGGACGACCCCGCCGAGGGCCTGCGGAACGCGGTGGCCGCGCTGCGCCCGGCCGGGACGCTGAGCGTCCTGGCCGCGGGGCTGGGCGGCGCCGTGCTGGCCCGTGCGCTCGCCGGGCACTTCACCGAGGCCAAGCAGGCGCTGACCGATCCTGAGGGCCGCTGGGGCACCGGAGACCCCATGCCGCGCCGCTTCACCGCCGACCAGCTCACCGCGCTGGTGGCGGGGGCCGGGCTGGAGGTCGGCCCGGTACACGGGGTGCGGGTCTTCGCCGACCTGGTGCCCGGAGTGCTGGTGGACACCGAGCCCGGGGCCCTGGACGCGCTGTTGCAGCTGGAGGCCGCCGCCGCCGAGCTGCCCGCCTTCCACTCCGTCGCGACCCAGCTCCATGTGCTCGCCGAGCGTGACTGACCCTCCCACCTGCACGGCCGCCGGAAGGACGGACCAGGTGGAGTAGGCCACAGGCCCCCCGACTGGCCCCTCGGCCCCGTATGATCGGGGTACACCGTCCGGCATGGTGAATCGGCGGGAGGGGAATGGACGTCTCAGCGTCAACTTTCGCTACGGATGGAACGGTGGGCGAATTGGCGCTGAGGGGCGGGTTTCACGGGGGCGATTCCCTGCCTATCCTGAAAGGGTCGCACCCGGTCGCCCCCCCCGCGACCGACGAGTAGGAGGACTCCGTGCCGCTCTCGGAGCACGAGCAGCGCATGCTCGAGCAAATGGAGCGAGCGCTGTACGCCGAAGATCCCAAGTTCGCGACAGCGCTTGAGGGAAGTGGCCTGCGCACGTACACCCGGCGACGGGTCTACCTGGCGGTCGCGGGTTTTCTGCTGGGCATCGCGCTCCTGATGGTCGGAGTGATCCTCCCGAAGACGTGGATCAGCGTGGTGGGATTCCTGATCATGCTGGGCTGTGCGGTGCTCGCGGTGACGGGCTGGCGCAAGGCGCCCAAGCCTGGTGAGGCACGGCGCCCCGGCGCGGCGGCCCCCCGCCGTCAGAGCCGTCAGCGTCGTTCGATGATGAACCGTATCGAGGAGCGGTGGCAGCGCCGCCGCGATGAACAGGGCCACTGAGCACCACCGAGCACCACTGAGACGCCGAGGGGGGGCCCCCCCACCCCGGGGGCGCCCCCCCCCCCCCCCCCCCCCCCCCGGGGGCCCCCCGGGGCGCCGGTG
>NZ_JANCLX010000008.1:129943-225376 GCF_024295805.1 Streptomyces cucumeris | reverse complement strand
CCCCCCCGCCCCGCCGGGGGGCCCACCACCCGCGGGGGCCCCCCCCGCCGCCGGGCGCCCCGGCGCACGCTCGCCCCTGGGCCGATGCCCCTCGTACGGGCGGCGCGGGTCTGTCGCCTCGTGCCCCGGGTGACCGGCCCGAGCCCTGCCCCCGTGTGGCGTCCTTTCGGCGCCGCGCGGCGCCACCGGCGGGGGCGTGCTCCCGGGTCTGACGCGGGCCCCGGGCGGCCGGCCCGAGCTCCGCCCCGATGGTTGCCCCTCGCCTGCGCGGTAGCGCGGAACGAGGTCACCGCATCCGGAAACGGCGGCAGACCGTCCCACGGCGTCGGCTGGTCCCGGGCCCGGGCCGCTGCCCCGGCGCCCCCGGGCCGGGGGCGGGCCATAGCCGGGACTACCCGGGCTGGAGCGGGGCGAGCGCGGGTCAGCCTCGCTGGTTGCGGAGGCGGGTGGCCCAGCGGGGCCGGCTGAGGGTGCCCCAGCGGCGCACCAGCCTGGCGCGGCGGTCCGCGGCCGCCCAGACCAGCCGGGCGGCCGAGCGGGGCAGCAGCAGGGCACGCAGGCGCTCCCAGCGGGTGGCGCCGGACCGGAGCCCGGCCAGCACCCGGCGGACGTCCTCCGCGACGCCCGCGCTCGGGCGCGGACGCGGTGCGTAGAGCACCTGTTCCACCGCCGTGGCCACCCGGCGCGCCGCCTCGGCCGACTCGCCCTCGAGACCGGTGATCCGCACGATGCGGGCCACCGCGTTCCGCGAGGTCTGGGAGTCATCCGGCATCACACCGAAGTCCCAGGCCGCATCGACCAGTTCACGCCAGGCCGCGAGGGTGCGGTCGGCCGCGTCCTGGTCGGTGCGGCCGGCGGAGCCGCCCAGGCGGCGGGACCGGACCCGGCGCCGCCACACCATCGGCAGCAGGGGCACCACGAGCAGCAGCAGTGCCAGTGAGGCCCAGCCGGCGACCTTGGACGCGGACCAGCCGCCGCCCGAGGAACCGCTGTCCGGCTGCTGGGCCGCAGGGGCCTCGCAGCCGCCCTCCTTCTTCATCCGCGGGGGGCAGGTGTCGGCGGTGGTCGGCGCGGCCGAGGGCTCGGTGGAGGCGCTGGGCTCGTCCGAGGGCTCCTCGCTGGGCTCGTCGGTGGGCGTCTGCTCCATCGTGTAGTCGGGCTGGGTGCCACGGCTCGGGGTGGGCTCGAAACGGGTCCAGCCGACGCCCTCGAAGTACAGCTCGGGCCAGGCGTGCGCGTCCTTGAGCCCGACCGAGACCGAGCCGTCCGCCTGGGTGGTGCCGGGGGTGAAGCCCACGGCCACCCGGGCCGGGATGCCCAGCGTCCGGGCCATCGCCGCCATCGAGAAGGAGAAGTGGACGCAGAAGCCTTCCTTCTGCTTCAGGAAGCGGACGATGGCGGCCGAACCGCTGCCGGACTGCACCTGGGTGTCGTAACGGAACCCGCCGTTCACCGCGAACCAGTCCTGGAGCTTGACCGCCTTCTGGTAGGTGTTGTCCGCGCCCTTGGTGACCTGCCGCGCCGTGCGTGAGACCACGGGCGGCAGCGACTCCGGCACCTCGGTGTACTCACGGAGCAGCCGCCTGGGCGGCGTCGGCGCTCCGGCAAGCTGTTCGGCCGTGGGCTCCACCAGCAGGCTGCTGACCCGGTAGCGCGCGCCCCGGGTGGTCTGGCCGCGGTCGCCGACCAGCGTGCGGCCCTCCGGCTCATAGCGCCAGCGTCCGTCGATCTCCACCCGGGAGGCCGGGTAGGGGAGGGGCAGCCAGTTCTGCGCGTACCAGTCCGCTGCCGTGATGGTGGTGTCGATGGAGGAGACCCGTACCGAGGGGCCAAGACCGGACGGCGCGGGGATCTGGTCCGGCACGTCCGTGACATGACGCTCCGAGGACTTCCACGAGGTGCCGTCGAACTTGTCCAGCGCGACGATCCGCAGATAGAGGTCCTGGGTGGTCTGGGAGGAGGTGCGGTACCGCAGCACCTCCTTGTTCTCCGGCTGGTTCAGGCTGTCCTGGAGCGAGACCAGCGGATTCACCGCGGAGATCGTGCCGCCGCCGCTGCCCGCGCCGCTGCCGCCGTTCTTCTGGTCCAGCAGCCCGCCGTCCAGGGAGGGCAGTGCAGCGGGCACCGCCAGCGCGATGCCCAGGGCCAGCACACCGATCCGGCGGCCGTTGCGCACCGCGGCGAGCGTCTGGCCGCCACCGGCCCCGGCCAGCCCCGAGGGTGGCGCGCCGCCGGGATGGCGGGCGCCGCCACTGAACACCCGGCCCCACTGGGACAGCCGGTCCCGGCCCTCGGCCAGCAGCAGCACCAGATATCCGGCCGCGGCCACCAGGAACCACAGCCAGTCGCCACTGTCGTCGGACAGTCCGGCGGCCACCGAGTACAGCGCCAGCAGCGGCAGCCCGGCCGGGGCCGCGCTGCGGTAGGTGACGGCCAGGGCATCCACCACCAGGCCGATCACCAGCACACCGCCGACCAGCAGCAGCCGGATGCCGTCGGTGAGCGGCGCCGGGATGGCGTACCGCCCGACATCGTCCGCGCCCGCGCGCAGCAGCAGCGTGAACTCGTGCAGGGCCTGCGGGCTCGGCAGCAGTCCGCCGAGCGCCTGACCCCGCGCGAAGACCAGGGTGAGCAGCACCAGCGAGGTCAGGGCCTGGGCCACCAGGGTCAGCGGGCGGGCCAGCGGCACCCGGCGGGCGGCCACACCCACCGCGCTCTGGACCGCCAGCAGCAGCACCGCCTGCACCAGCCAGCCGGACGCGTCCACCAGCGGCAGCAGCGCACAGCCGGCCGCCACCGTGGCGAGGGTCGCGCATATCGCGAGCCGAACACTTCCGCTCATCCCGCGCCCCCCTCCGTCACCCGCGCCGCGCCTGCGTCACTCATGACCAGCTCCCTGTCATCCCGCCGACCACCGGCGGCCCCGCGTCGGTGGTGGCCGCGCCCATGGTGTCGGCATGCCGCCAGAGCTGCGGCAGTGAGGCGCCGGGGGCCACCGGAAGCGCCGTCCAGCCCGCCTCCCGCAACCGCCGCAGCCGATCCTCCAGCAGATGCTGCCCCGCGCCCGGCACGCCGCGCGCCCACGCCGCGCCGTCCAGGACGAAGGCCACCGCGGCGGTGCTGCGCTGCCGCATCCGGGCGGCCAGCGTCGCCTGTTCCTCGTCCAGATCGCCGAAGAAGGCCACCAACAGTCCTTCACCACCGCCGCGCAGTACGTCATACGCGGCGGAGAGCCCGGCGCCGTCCGAATGGTCCACCACCGCGAGGGTGTCCAGCATCAGCCCGGCCGTCTCCGCCGAGTCATGCGTGGAACCGGTGAAACCGCCCCCGCCGTCGGGACCGGGCACCGAGCTCCCGGTGTCGGTCAGCAGCCGCACCGCATAGCCGCGCTCCAGCAGGTGCACGGCGGCCGAGGCCGCGCCGGAGACCGCCCATTCGAAGCCCGAATCCGGTCCCGAGCCCTGGTGGGCCGAGTACCGGGTGTCCAGCAGCACGGTGCAGTGGGCGCGCCGCGGCTGCTCCTCCCGGCGGACCATCAGCTCGCCGTAGCGCGCGGTGGAACGCCAGTGGACCCGGCGCAGATCGTCGCCGTGCCGGTAGCCGCGCGGGATCACGTCGTCCTCACCGGCCAGCGCCAGTGAGCGGTGGCGCCCGTCCCCGTACCCCGCGGCCTCGCCCGTGAGCCGCACCGCGGGCAGCGGCTCGACCCGCGGCACCACCGTGAGCGTGTCGTAGGCGCTGAACGCGCGGGTCAGCTCGCACATCCCGAACGGGTCGTTCAGCCGGAGCTGGAGCGGGCCCAGCGGATAGCGGCCGCGCAGATCCGAACGGACCCGGTAGGACACCTCACGGCGGCCGCCCGGCTCGACCCGGTCCAGTACGAAGCGGGGGCGCGGCCCCAGCACATACGGAACGCGGTCCTGGAGCATCAGCAGCCCGGTGGGCAGCCGCGAGACATTGTCGATCCGCAGATGCACCCGGGCCTCGGAACCCGCCGGGACCCTGGCGGGGGACAGCCGTCTGCTGCCCGCCACCCGGTACCGGGTGCGGTAGACCACGGCCACGCACACCAGCGGCAGTGCGGCGAGCAGCAGCCCCACCCGCAGCAGATCCGCCTGGCCCAGCACATAGCTGCACACCGCGGCGGCGATTCCGGCGGCGAGGAAGGACCGGCCACGGGTCGTCAGCCCGGCGAGCGCGGTCCGCAGCGCTCCCTTCTCCTCCTCCTCGGAGCCGTCGGGATCCGCGTCCATCCCCCCTGCCGTCATCACAGCCTCCGCGCGCCCGGGTGCTGCTGGCCGTAACCGGTCGGCGGCATGGGCGGCACCGGCGGCATGGGGCCGGAGGAGGGCGGTACGGGGCCCGACTGCGGCACCGCGCCCACGCCGCGCGGGGCGGCCGTGGGCACCGCGGTGCGCTGCACGATCTCGGTGACCACCTGCTCGGAGGTGCGGCGGTTGAGCTGGGCCTGTGCGGTGGGCAGCAGCCGGTGCGCCAGCACCGGCACCGACAGCGCCTGGACGTCGTCCGGCAGCGCGTAGTCCCGCCCGGCCAGCGCGGCTGCCGCCTTGGCGGCCCGCAGCAGGTGCAGGGTGGCGCGGGGCGAGGCCCCGAGCCGCAGATCGGGGTGGTTGCGGGTGCTGGACACCAGATCCACCGCATACCGCCGGACGGGCTCGGCCACATGCACCGAGCGCACCGCCTCGACCAGCTTGACGATGTCATGGGCGTGGGCGACCGGCTGGAGGTCGTCCAGCGGGGAGACACCGCCGTGGATGTCCAGCATCTCCAGCTCGGCCTGCGGGCTGGGGTAGCCGATGGACACCCGCGCCATGAAACGGTCCCGCTGCGCCTCGGGCAGCGGATAGGTGCCCTCCATCTCGACCGGGTTCTGCGTGGCCACCACCATGAAGGGGCTGGGCAGCTCGTAGCTCTCGCCGTCGATGGTGACCTGGCGCTCCTCCATGGACTCCAGCAGTGCCGACTGGGTCTTCGGGGAGGCGCGGTTGATCTCGTCGCCGATCACGATCTGAGCGAAGATCGCACCAGGTTTGAACTCGAATTCCTTGCGCTGCTGATCGAAGATGCTCACCCCGGTGATGTCCGAAGGCAGCAGATCCGGGGTGAACTGGATTCTGCGCACCGAGCAGTCGATCGACCGCGCCAGTGCCTTGGCGAGCATGGTCTTGCCCACGCCCGGGACATCCTCGATCAGTAGATGTCCCTCGGCGAGCAGCACGGTCAGCGAAAGCCGCACGACCTCGGGCTTGCCCTCGATCACACCCTCCACCGACTGGCGGACTCGATCCGCTGTCGTGGTCAGATCGCTGAGGCTCGCTCGCTCGTCATAGGTCGTCACCCGGCCCTCCTCGGCCCGTTCTCAGGGCCGTTGCCCTCGGGAACGGACCGGCCCACCGCATACGCTGGCATCGATCCCCCCGCAGGGTGCGGGGGGCGATGTCACATACGCATTCTTGCGGTCTTCGCGGCCTCGCGTCACTCGGCTGTGGATAACCCGGGGTTATTTGTCACCTCTGCACGAGTTCGGGGGGTAAATCCCCCTCAGTCGCGTGGCTCGATCTCGCGCAGCAGACCCGTCTTGACGTCGAACACGAAGCCGCGGACGTCCTCCGTGTGGAGCAGGAACGGAGAGGTGCGCACCCGCTGCATCGACTGGCGTACGTCGCCGTCGAGGTCCTTGAACGCCTCGACCGCCCAGGACGGCCGCTGGCCCACCTCGTTCTCCAGGTCGTGCCGGAAGTCCTCGGTCAGGTTCAGCAGACCGCAGCCGGTGTGGTGGATGAGCACCACGCTGCGGGTGCCCAGCGCACGCTGGCTGATGGTCAGGGAGCGGATGACGTCGTCGGTCACCACGCCGCCCGCGTTCCGGATGGTGTGGCAGTCGCCCAGCTCCAGGCCGAGCGCCTCGTGCAGATCGAGTCGTGCGTCCATACAGGCGACCACGGCGACGCGCTGCACGGGGCGGGCGTCCATGCCGGGGTCCTTGAACGTGTCGGCGTACTGCCGATTGGCTTCGACAAGGCGGTCGGTGACCGTACCTCCTGAGTGGGCGTCGCGGTCGGCGGATTCCTGAGGCTGCGGCGCTGCTATCGACATGGCCACGACGGTAGTCCCACCAGGGGACTTTGTCTTTTCTTTAGGCTGCGCAAACGAGGGCATCGGGTGCGCCGAAGGGGTGATTGTGATGCGATCCACACCCCCGCGCCCCCGCCGGGCGCGCCCCTGCGGACGGCGCGTGCGCCGGGAGCGGGACGCGCGAACCGGTTGGTTGACCGAGGGGACGAGTGGACTAAAGTGGCGCGAAGTGGGAGGCGTGACGCTCCCCTTGGATTCCGGATTTTCGCGTGAGCGCGGTGCGTACGTACCCCTCGGCCTCCTCCCGCTCCGGTCGCCTGACGTCACTTCCCCGGCGCCAGTAGGCCGCTTCCCCTTCAGAGCGGGCGGGGACCCGGAGGTGCGTACCTCCTCGCCCGACCCTCAGAAGGGCGCACGAGCAGCGCAATGAGCAGCAACGCTCTCCATGTTCCCGTCATGCTCCAGCGCTGTCTGGACATGCTGGCCCCCGCTCTCGCCCAGCCCGGTGCGGTCGTGGTCGACTGCACCCTCGGGCTCGGCGGCCACAGCGAGGCGCTGCTGAGCAGCTTCCCGGCGGCCCGCCTCATCGCCCTCGACCGCGATCCGGAAGCCCTCCGGCTCGCCGGTGAGCGGCTGGCTCCGTACGGCGACCGGGCGACGCTCGTCCATGCCGTCTACGACGAACTGCCCGAGGTGCTGGAGCGTCTCGGCGTCCCGCGCATCCAGGGGGTCCTCTTCGACCTCGGCGTGTCGTCCATGCAGCTCGACGAGGCCGGGCGCGGCTTCGCCTACGCGCAGGACGCCCCGCTGGACATGCGGATGGACCAGACGACCGGGGTCAGCGCCGCCGAGGTGCTCAACACCTACCCGCCGGGCGACCTGGTGCGGATCCTGCGCAGCTACGGCGAGGAGAAGTTCGCCAAGAAGATCGTGGACGCCGTGGTGCGCGAGCGCGCGAAGGAGCCGTTCAGCAACAGCGCCCGGCTGGTGGAGCTGATCCGTGACGCGCTGCCGCAGGCCGCCAAGCGGACCGGTGGCAATCCGGCCAAGCGCACCTTCCAGGCGCTGCGCATCGAGGTCAACGGTGAGCTGTCGATCCTGGAGCGGGCCGTCCCGGCGGCCGTCGGAACGCTCGCGGTCGGCGGCCGGATCGCCGTGCTGTCGTACCACTCGCTCGAGGACCGCCTGGTCAAGCAGGTGTTCGCGGCGGGTGCGACCAACACCGCCCCGCCGGGCCTCCCGGTCGTCCCCGAGCGGTACCAGCCGCGGCTGAAGCTGCTCACCCGCGGTGCGGAGCTGCCGACCGAGGAGGAGATCGCGGAGAACCGCCGCGCGGCCCCGGCCCGTCTGCGCGGCGCGGAGCGCATCCGCGAGGAGGCCCTGTGAGCGACGCGGCCGTGAGCGGCGGCCGGACGGGGCGGGACGGCGAGGGGGAGAGGCCATGAGCGGAGCCGGGTCCGGGGCGGCGGCCAAGGGGCGGCAGGCGCCGGGAGCCGCGACGGCGCGGCGCACCCCCTTCGTGCTGCTCGTCGTCGTCCTGCTCGGCTCCGGCCTGATCGGCCTGCTGGTGCTCAACTCCTCGCTCAACCAGGGTTCGTTCGAGCTCAGCCGGCTGGAGAAGCAGACCGATGAGCTGACCGACGACCGGCAGGCGCTCGAACAGGACGTGGACCGGCTCTCCGCCCCCGGCGCCCTGGAGCGGCGCGCCCGTGAGCTGGGCATGGTGCCCGGCGGCAGTCCGGCGTTCCTCAAGCCGGACGGCACCGTCAGCGGGGTGCCCGCCCCCGCCACCGCGCAGCCCACCACCCTCGGCACCACCGGCATCTGGGTGCCGCCCGCGCTGGACCCGACCCCGGCGGCGCCGCTGATCCCGACGCCGGCCACGCCGACCACCCCGGCCACTCCGTCCCCCACGGCCGCCGCCTCCGCGAACTCCATCCCGGCTCCCCAGTAGGTGACACGGTGACGCGATCCCTTGTCCGCGCCCGGCCCCGCCCGCCCGCGCACCGCTCCCGGCCCGCGGCGGCGACCGGCCCCCGCCCCGCGGAGCCGATGAGGGCGGCCGCCGTATGACCCCGCCCCAGGAGCCGCGCCGCCGCCGGGTGCCCGGTCCGGCGGATCCGCGCGCCGAGCGCCGCCCCCGCCAGGGCACGCCCCGGCGTCCCGGCGACCGTCCGGGATCCTCCGGCCGCCGCCCCGGCCAGCGCCCCCGCTCCGGGGCGTCGCGGCAGCTTCGGCTCGGCAGCCCGCGCCCCCGGCTGCGGCTGATCAGCCTCGGCCTCACCCTGGTGATGCTGGTCTTCGTCGTACGGCTGCTCCAGGTGCAGGCCGTGGACGCCGACGCGTACGCCGCCAAGGCCAACGTGAACCGCTACATCCCGGTGAAGCTGGCCGCCGAGCGCGGCTCCCTCACCGACCGGGACGGTGTCGAGCTGGCCACCACGGTGGACGCGTACGACATCACCGCCGCGCCCGACCTGCTGACGCCCAAGACGGCCAAGAGGGACGACGCGCCCCGGCAGGCGGCCTCCCTGCTCGCGCCGATCCTCGGCAAGGACCGGGCGGACCTGGAGAAGAAGCTCACCGACAACCCGAAGTCGAAGTACGTGGTCCTGGCCCGGCAGCAGTCCCCGCAGGTCTGGAAGCAGATCAAGGACCTGAAGAACGCCCTGGACGAGGCGGCCGAGAAGGGCAAGGGCACCAATGTGCTGGCCGGGGTCAACCGTGAGGCCCACAGCAAGCGGATCTATCCCAACGGCGACCTCGCCGCCGGACTGCTGGGCTTCGTCGGGGCCGACGGCCGGGGCTCCGCAGGTCTGGAGCAGCAGCTCAACACGAAGCTGGCGGGCCAGGACGGCAAGCGCGTCTACGCCCAGTCCGGCGGCCACCAGGTGCCCACCGGTGACGTCGAGGAGCGGCCCGCGGTCCCCGGCAACGACGTGGAGCTGACCATCGACCGGGACATCCAGTGGGCGGCCCAGAGCGCCATCGCCTCCCAGGTGTCCAAGTCCGCGGCCGACCGCGGCTACGTCATCGTCCAGGACACCCGCTCCGGCGAGATCCTGGCGATGGCCACCGCCCCCGGGTTCGACCCCAACGACCTCTCCCGGCAGAAGGCGGACGCGCTGGGCAACGCGGCCGTCTCGGACGCCTACGAGCCCGGCAGCGTCAGCAAGCTGATGTCGATGGCCGCCGTCATAGAGGAGGGCGCGGCGCGCTGGGACACCCATGTGGAGGTCCCCAACCGGCTGCCGCGCGCGGACCGGGCCTTCGCCGACGACATCGACCACCCCACCTGGTACCTGACGCTCAACGGGGTGCTCGCCAAGTCCAGCAACATCGGCACCATACTGGCCACCGAGCAGCTCGCCAGGACCCCGCGGCAGAAGAACCGGATCCTCTACTCGTACCTGCGGAAGTTCGGCATCGGGCAGCCCACCGGGCTCGGCCTCCCCGGTGAGACCCGGGGCATCCTGGCGCCGCCGGAGAAGTGGAGCGCCTCGCAGCAGTACACGATCCCGTTCGGCCAGGGGCTCTCGCTCAACGCCGTCCAGGCCGCCTCGGTGTACTCCACCATCGCCAACGGCGGCCAGCGGATCGCCCCCACCCTGGTCCGCGGCTCCAAGGGCCCCGGCGGCGACTACACGGCGGCGCCCAAGCCGGAGAAGACCCGGGTGGTGAGCAAGGAGACCGCCAGGACGCTCTCCGGGATGCTGGAATCGGTCGTCGACGACGAACAGGGCACCGGCACCAGGGCCAAGATCCCCGGCTACCGGGTGGCGGGCAAGACCGGCACCTCCAACCGCGTGGACCCCGAGACCGGCCGCTACCGCGGCTACACCGCCTCGTTCGCCGGCTTCGCCCCCGCGGACAAACCACGGCTGACCGTCTACTGCGCCGTACAGAACCCGACCAGAGGGAGCTACTTCGGCGGCCAGGTCTGCGGACCGGTCTACAAGAAGGTGATGGAGTTCGGGCTCAAGAGCCTCCAGGTCGCACCCTCCGGTACCCAGGCCAAGCGGCTCCCCGTGAGCTACAGCCCGGGTCAGTGAGCGGACCGAGCCGTGACGACGATCACGCCGGACCACGGGAACCGCGAGCCGGTACCGCTTTGGTTCGGCCTCTCATTTCGCGGGGGACCGGGTCTCCCGGGTACGCTCACCGCCGTGCCCCAAGCTGATCAGTCGCAAACCCCTCAGAAGGACGTTTCTGTGGAATATCCAGGAGCGCCGCGCCCCTTCCAGGTCCGCCCGGTCCCACTGGCGGAACTCGCGGATCAGCTGGGCGTCGATGTGCCCGAAGCGCCGGCCGAGGCCGCGGTCACCGGAATCACCCATGACTCGCGCGCCGTACGCCCCGGCGATGTGTACGCCGCCCTGTCCGGTGCCCGGCTGCACGGCGCGGACTTCGCCGCCCAGGCCGCCGACCTCGGCGCGGCTGCCGTGCTGACCGACCCGGCGGGCGCCGAGCGCGCCGCCGCCACCGGTCTGCCGGTGCTGGTGGTGGACAACCCGCGCGGCCGGATGGGCGCGCTGGCCGCCACGATCTACGACGAGCCGGGCCGTGCCCTGTTGCAGCTGGGCATCACCGGCACCTCCGGCAAGACCACCACCGCCTACCTGATCGAGGGCGGTCTGCGGGCCGCCGCGAAGGACAAGGGCGGTCTCACCGGTCTCATCGGCACCGTCGAGACCCGGATCGGCGACGAGCGGATCAAATCCGAGCGCACCACCCCGGAGGCCACCGACCTCCAGGCGCTGTTCGCCGTGATGCGTGAACGCGACGTCCGCTCGGTCGTCATGGAGGTCTCCAGCCACGCCCTGGTCCTCGGCCGGGTCGACGGCTGTGTCTTCGACGTCGCCGTCTTCAACAACCTCAGCCCGGAGCACATGGAGTTCCACTCCGGGATGGAGGACTACTTCCAGGCCAAGGCGCAGCTCTTCACCAAGGCCCGCAGCCGGGCCGCGGTGATCAACTACGACGACGAGTACGGCAAGCGGCTGGTGGAGCAGGCCGAGGTGCCGGTCACCACCTTCTCCGCCGAGGGCCACCCCGACGCCGACTGGCGTGCCGACGGCGTCGAGGTCGGCCCGCTCGGCTCGACCTTCACCGTCCTCGGCCCGAACGGTGAGACGGTGCGGGCCGCGGCCCCCCTGCCGGGCCCCTTCAACGTGGCCAACGCGCTCGCCGCCGTCGTCGCCCTCGTGGTCGCCGGGGTGGACCCGCAGACGGCCGCCGACGGCGTGGCCGCCGTCCCCGGGGTGCCGGGGCGGCTGGAGCGGGTGGATGCGGGCCAGCCCTACCTCGCCGTGGTCGACTACGCCCACAAGACCGACGCCGTGGAGTCGGTGCTGCGCGCCCTGCGCAGGGTCACCGACGGCAAGCTGCACGCCGTCCTCGGCTGCGGCGGCGACCGTGACCGGCTCAAGCGCGGCCCCATGGGCGCCGCGGTGGCGCGGTACTCCGACACCGCCGTGCTGACCTCCGACAACCCCCGCTCCGAGGACCCCCTCGCGATCCTCGCCGCCATGCTCGCGGGCGCCGCCGAGGTGCCCGCGCACGAGCGCGGTGACGTACTCGTCGAGGAGGACCGGGCGAACGCCATCGCCGCCGCCGTGGCCCGTGCCGAGCCCGGTGACACCGTCATCGTGGCGGGCAAGGGCCATGAACTCGGCCAGGACATCGCCGGAGTGGTCCGCGCCTTCGACGACCGCCAGGTTCTCCGCGAGGCCATCGAGCTGAGCGAGCGGACCAGGCAGCGTGACTCCGTCAGCCCCGCGGCGGACGGACAGCACCGGGACACTCCTCAAGACAACCAGGGATGACAGACCGCCATGCGCGCACCAGCACCCTCCAGGCAGCTCTCCCGCACGGCCGGCGGTGATCAGTGATCGCACTGTCCCTCACCGAGATCGCCGGCCTCGTCGGCGGGCAGCCGCACGACATACCGGACCCTGATCTGAAGGTCACCGGCCCGGTCGTGATCGACTCCCGCGAGGTGCGGTCCGGCAGCCTGTTCGCCGCACTCGCCGGAGAGCGCGTGGACGGCCATGACTTCGCGCCCGGCGCGATCGAGGCGGGCGCGGTGGCGGTCCTGGCCACCCGCCCGGTCTCCACGCCGGACACCCCGGTGCCCACGATCGTCGTACCCGATGTCATCGCCGCCCTGGGGGCGCTGGCGCGTGCCGTCGTAGGGCGGCTGGGCACCTCCGTGGTGGCGCTCACCGGCTCCGCGGGCAAGACCAGCACCAAGGACCTCATCGCGCAGATCCTCCAGCGCCACGGTCCGACCGTGTGGACGCCGGGCTCGCTCAACAACGAGATCGGTCTGCCGCTGACCGCGCTGACCGCCGATGAGACCACCCAGCACCTGGTGCTGGAGATGGGCGCCCGCGGCAAGGGCCACATCCGGTACCTGACGGACCTCACCCCGCCCCGGATCGGCCTCGTCCTCAACGTCGGCAGCGCCCACATCGGGGAGTTCGGCGGCCGGGGGGCCATCGCCGAGGCCAAGGGCGAGCTGGTGGAGGCACTGCCGTCCGCCGAGGACGGCGGGATCGCGGTGCTCAACGCCGACGATCCCCTGGTGCGCGCCATGGCGTCGCGCACCTCGGCGCGCACGGTGCTGTTCGGGGAGAGCGAGGGCGCCGACGTACGCGCGGCAAATGTCCGGCTCGCCGACGGCGGGCGGCCCGCCTTCACGCTTCTCACCCCTACCGGGTGCAGCGAAGTGACCATGCGCCTGTACGGTGAGCACCACGTGTCGAACGCGCTCGCCGCGGCCGCCGTCGCCCATGAGTTGGGCATGTCCGTGGACGAGATCGCCGTGGCGCTCTCCGAGGCGGATCAGCTCTCCCGCTGGCGGATGGAGGTCACCGAGCGCTCGGACGGCGTGACGGTCGTCAACGACGCCTACAACGCGAACCCCGAGTCCATGAGAGCCGCGCTGCGGGCGCTGGTCGCCATGGGCGCAGCTACACCGGGGCGTCGTACGTGGGCGGTGCTGGGCCGGATGGCCGAGCTGGGCGAGGAGTCGCTCGCCGAGCACGACGCGGTCGGGCGGCTGGCCGTCCGGCTCAACGTCAGCAAGCTCGTGGCGGTCGGCGGCCAGGAGGCCGCCTGGCTGGACATGGGCGCCAAGAACGAGGGTTCGTGGGGTGAGGAGTCGGTGCACGTGTCCGACGTGCGGGCAGCGGTCGATCTGCTGCGCAGCGAGCTGCGACCGGGGGACGTCGTGTTGGTGAAGGCGTCCAGGTCGGTCGGCCTGGAGAAGCTCGCGGAGGCGCTGCTCGAGGGTGAGGTCACCGGCCGATGAGCATGGGGCAGACGCTCCTGGCCGGAGCCGTCGCTGTAGGCCAGGGAGAAGAGCACGTACCCGCCATGAGGCAGATCCTCTATGCCGGAGCCATCGGGCTCTTCCTGACGCTGATCGGCACACCGCTGCTGATCAAGCTGCTGGCCCGGAAGGGCTACGGCCAGTACATCCGGGACGACGGCCCGCGGACGCACGGCTCCAAGCGCGGCACCCCCACCATGGGTGGTATCGCCTTCATCCTGGCCACGCTGATCGCATACGCCGTGACCAAGGTGATCACCGGCAGCCAGCCCACCTTCTCGGGTGTGCTGGTGCTCTTCCTGTTCGCGGGCATGGGCCTGGTCGGCTTCCTGGACGACTACATCAAGATCGTCAAGCAGCGGAGCCTGGGTCTGCGGGCCAAGGCGAAGATGGCCGGACAGCTCATCGTCGGTATCGCCTTCGCGATCCTCTCGCTGAACTTCGCGGACGCGCGCGGCCAGACCCCGGCCTCCGACCGGCTCTCCTTCGTCCAGGACTTCGGCTGGTCCTTCGGCCCGGTGATCTTCGCGATCTGGGCGCTGTTCATGATCCTCGCGATGTCGAACGGTGTGAACCTCACCGACGGTCTGGACGGTCTGGCCACCGGTGCCTCGGTGATGGTCTTCGGCGCCTACACCTTCATCGGCGTCTGGCAGTACCAGGAGTCCTGCGCCAACTCCGAGACGCTGATCAACGCCTCGTCGTGTTTCGAGGTCCGTGATCCGCTCGACCTCGCGGTCGTGGCCTCGGCCCTGATGGGCGCCTGTTTCGGCTTCCTGTGGTGGAACACCTCACCCGCCAAGATCTTCATGGGGGACACCGGTTCGCTCGCCCTCGGCGGCGCGCTGGCGGGGCTGGCCATCTGCTCCCGCACGGAGCTGCTGATGGCCATCCTGGGCGGTCTGTTCGTCCTGATCACCCTGTCCGTGGTCATCCAGGTGGGCTCCTTCCGGCTCACCGGGCGCCGGGTCTTCCGGATGGCACCGCTCCAGCACCACTTCGAACTCAAGGGGTGGAGCGAAGTCCTCGTGGTGGTCCGGTTCTGGATCATCCAGGGCATGTGCGTGATCGTCGGACTCGGCCTCTTCTATGCGGGCTGGCGGGCCCAGTGACATCTCCCGCCACCGGACCCGATGTGACCGACCTCGCCGGGCGGCGGGTCACCGTCGCCGGGCTCGGCGTCTCCGGGGTCCCCGCGGCGCGTGCGCTGCGGGGCCTCGGGGCCACCGTCACCGTCGTCAACGGCAGTGACGGGGAACCGCAGCGCGCCCAGGCGGCCGAGCTGGAGCCGCTGGGCATCACCGTCCGGCTCGGCGACGGGGACACGCTGCCCGAGGGCACCGAGCTGATCGTCACCACCCCCGGCTGGAAGCCCACCAGCCCGCTCTTCCTGGCCGCCGAGAAGGCGGGCGTCCCGGTGTGGGGCGATGTGGAGCTGGCCTGGCGGCTGCGCGGCCCGGACTCCGCGCCCTGGCTGGCGGTCACCGGCACCAACGGCAAGACGACCACCGTGCGGATGCTCGCGTGCATCCTGGAGGCCGCCGGACTGCGCACCGCGGCCGTCGGCAACATCGGCGTCTCGCTGCTGGACATCGTGCTGGGCGACGAGCCGTACGACGTCCTGGCCGTCGAGCTGTCCAGCTACCAGCTCCACTGGGCGCCCTCGCTGCGCGCCCACTCCGGCGCGGTGCTCAACCTCGCCCCCGACCACCTCGACTGGCACGGTTCCATGGCGGCCTACGCGGCCGACAAGGGCCGGATCTACGAGGGCAACCAGGTGGCGTGCGTCTACAACACCGCCGATCCGGCCACCGAGGACCTGGTGCGCGCGGCCGATGTCGAGGAGGGCTGCCGGGCGATCGGCTTCACCCTCGGCACCCCCGGCCCCTCCCAGCTCGGCGTCGTCGAGAACATCCTGGTGGACCGGGCCTTCGTGGCCAACCGCCAGAAGCAGGCGCAGGAGCTGGCCGAGGTCTCCGATGTGAACCCCCCGGCGCCCCACAACATCGCCAACGCGCTCGCCGCGGCGGCCCTGGCCCGCGCCTACGGGGTGCCGCCCACGGCCGTACGGGACGGCCTGCGCGCCTTCCGCCCGGATCCGCACCGGGTGGAGCATGTGGCGGACGTCGGCGGAGTCGCCTGGGTCGACGACTCCAAGGCCACCAACACCCACGCCGCCGAGGCGTCGTTGGGCGCCTACGAGCACATCGTGTGGATCGCGGGCGGCCTGGCCAAGGGCGCCACCTTCGACGAGCTCGTGACGACGGCGGCCGGGCGGCTGCGCGGGGTGGTGCTGATCGGCGCCGACCGTGCGCTGATCCGGGAAGCGCTCGCGCGACACGCAGCGGATGTCCCGGTCGTGGACCTCGAGCGGACCGACACTGGGGCGATGGCGGCGGCTGTGCGCGAAGCGGCCCGGCTCGCCCGGCCGGGCGATACCGTCCTGATGGCACCCGCCTGCGCCTCGATGGACATGTTCGTCAACTACAACAAGCGGGGCGAAGCCTTCGCCGCGGCGGTCCGCGACCTGGCCTCCGGCCCGGCCCCGGACGACCGGTAGCCCGCCGGTCCCCGCGCACGGGCCGCTCGCGCGGGGAATCCGGAGGGGATACGAGATGACGTCTGACCAGCCCGCCGCCCCGCGGTCCCGGCCGAGTGCCCCCGGCACGGGCCGTCCCGTGCCCCGCGCGGGCGCGGCGCCGCGCGTGCGGGCGGCCGTGCGCGCCGGAGGGCGGGCGGCGGTCCTCGCGCGCCCGCGCGGCGGCGGTGCGAAACCGCCCCGCCGCCCCAGCCGCTCCTCGGTACTGGAGTCGCTGCGCCGTGCGCAGGCGCGCGCCCGGCGGGCCTGGGACCGGCCGCTCACCGCCTACTACCTGGTCCTCGGCGGTGCGCTGCTGATCACGGTGCTGGGTCTGGTGATGGTCTACTCGGCCTCGCAGATCAAGGCGCTGCAGTCCGGTCTGGCCCCGTCGTACTTCTTCCGCAAACAGCTCTTCGCGGCGGCACTGGGCGGTTCGCTGATGCTGCTCGCGGTGCGGATGCCCATCAAGCTGCACCGCGCCTTCGCCTATCCGCTGCTGGCGGTCTCGGTCTTCCTGATGTGCCTGGTCCAGGTGCCCGGGATGGGCATCTCGGTCAACGGCAACCGCAACTGGATCTCCTTCGGCGGCCCGTTCCTCCTCCAGCCCAGTGAGTTCGGCAAACTGGCGCTGGTGCTGTGGGGGGCGGACCTGCTGGCCCGGAAGCAGGACAAGCGGTTGCTGGCCCAGTGGAAGCACCTGCTGGTGCCGCTGGTGCCCGCCACGGCCATGCTGCTCGGCCTGATCATGCTGGGCGGTGACATGGGCACCGCGATCATCCTCACCGCGATCCTGTTCGGTCTGCTCTGGCTGGCCGGCGCCCCCACCCGGATGTTCGTGGGGGTGCTGGCGTTCGCCGGGGCGATCGGCGTGCTGCTCATCAAGACCAGTGCCAACCGGATGTCCCGGCTCGCCTGCATCGGTGCCACCGAGCCCGGAGACCATGATCAGTGCTGGCAGGCGGTGCACGGGATCTACGCTCTCGCCAACGGCGGCTGGTTCGGCTCAGGACTCGGTGCATCCATGGAGAAATGGGGCGAACTACCTGAACCGCATACCGACTTCATCTTCGCGATTACCGGGGAGGAACTCGGCCTGGCGGGGACGCTGTCGGTCCTCGTCCTCTTCGCGGCTCTAGGCTATGCGGGTATCCGCGTGGCCGGACGCACGGAGGACCCCTTCGTGAGGTACGCCGCGGGAGGTGTGACCACCTGGATCACGGCCCAGGCCGTGATCAACATCGGTGCGGTGCTCGGTCTGCTGCCGATCGCCGGTGTTCCGCTCCCGCTGTTCTCCTACGGAGGGTCCGCCCTGCTGCCGACCATGTTCGCCGTCGGCCTGTTGATCGCCTTCGCACGGGCAGAGCCCGCCGCGCGGGCGGCGCTGGCCATGCGGCAGCCTGCTTTGCGGAAGAAGCTGGCTCGGGTGAGACGGAAGACGATGAGACGGCCCGTCAAGAAGCGGCCGTCCGGAGAGCGGTGAATTTCGGTGCATGTCGTACTCGCCGGTGGGGGGACCGCCGGCCACATCGAGCCCGCGCTCGCCCTCGCGGACGCCCTGCGCAGGCAGGACCCGACCGTGGGGATCACGGCGCTCGGCACGGAGCGGGGTCTTGAGACCCGGCTCGTGCCCGAGCGCGGCTATGAACTCGGGCTGATCCCGGCCGTGCCGCTGCCGCGCAAGCCCACCCCCGAGCTGATCACCGTCCCCGGACGGCTGCGCGGCACCATCAAGGCCGCCGAGCAGATCCTGGAGCGCACCAAGGCCGACTGCGTGGTCGGCTTCGGCGGCTATGTGGCGCTGCCCGGCTATCTGGCCGCCAAGCGCCTCGGGGTGCCGATCGTGGTCCACGAGGCCAACGCCCGGCCCGGCCTCGCCAACAAGATCGGCTCCCGTTACGCCAAGTACGTCGCGGTCTCCACCCCGGACAGCAAGCTCCGCAACGCCCACTACGTGGGCATCCCGCTGCGCCGCTCGATCGCCACCCTGGACCGGGCCGCCGTCCGGCCCGAGGCGCGCGCGGCCTTCGGTCTCGACCCCAACCTGCCGACCCTGCTGGTCTCCGGTGGTTCACAGGGTGCCCGCCGGCTCAACGAGGTGGTCCAGGCGGTCGCCCCGTTCCTCCAGCGCGCCGGGATCCAGGTGCTGCACGCGGTCGGCCCGAAGAACGAAATGCCGCATGTGGACAACATGCCGGGAATGCCGCCTTACATCCCGGTACCGTACGTGGACCGGATGGACCTCGCGTACGCCGCGGCCGACATGATGCTCTGCCGCGCGGGCGCGATGACCGTCGCGGAGCTGTCCGCCGTCGGGCTTCCGGCCGCCTATGTGCCCCTGCCCATCGGCAACGGCGAACAGCGGCTCAACGCCCAGCCGCTGGTCAAGGCGGGCGGCGGACTGCTGGTCGACGACGCCGAGCTGACGCCCGAGTGGGTGCAGAGCCATGTGCTCCCGGTGCTCGGCGACCCGCACCGGCTGTACGACATGTCACGGCGGGCCGCCGAATTCGGCCGCCGGGACGCCGACGAGCTGCTGGTCGGCATGGTGTACGAGGCAATCGCGGCACGCCGCCAGGCGTGAGAAGGCAGGGAGCGTGGCCGGACCGACGACCGCCGAGAGCGGTTCCCGACGGACGTCGCCGTCCGGCCCGCCCCCGCGCCCGGACTCCGCGCGCCGCAGGCTGCGGATGCCCCGCCGCCGCACCCTGCTGGTGCTGGCGGCGGCCCTGACCGTCCTGGGCGCCGCGGCCGTCTGGCTGCTCTACGGCTCGAGCTGGCTGCGTGCCGAGCGGGTCACGGTCACCGGCACCCGGGCGCTGTCCGACGCCGAGGTCCGCACGGCCGCGGACGTCCCCATGGACACCCCGCTGGTGACCGTGGACATGGCCGGGGTCGCACAGCGCCTGCGGGACCGGCTGCCGCGGATAGCAGAAGTGAACGTATCCCGGTCATGGCCGCACACCATCCGTCTGGAGGTGACGGAGCGGAAGGCCGAGGCGATTGTCGAAGAGGGCGGGAAGTTCCGCGAAGTGGACGCCCACGGCGTACGGTTCGCCAGCTCGGCCAAGCGTCCGAAGGGTGTTCCGCTGCTGGAAATGGAGCCGGACCGGTCGCCGAGTTCGCGCCATTTCGGGGCCACCAGGCTGCGCCGGGAGGCGGTCGGGGTGGTCACCCAACTCCCCGCCGCGGTCCGCCGGGACACCCGTTCCCTCCGGGTCCGCTCATACGATTCGATCACGGTGGTCCTCACCCGCGGGCGTACGGTCGCCTGGGGCAGCGGGGAGCGCGGGACGGCCAAGGCACGGGCCCTCGCCGCGCTCATGAAAGCCCGGCCGGACGCCGGACACTTCGACGTCAGCGCGCCGAGCGCTCCCGCGGTGTCTCGCAGTTGACCTGATAGACCCTGGCCAGCACCCTGGTTGGCTAGCCCACTGGGTGATCACATAGGGTGAAAAGAAAAGCGGGAGGTTCGGCGTGTTCATTGAACGCGCGCCACTTGTCGACTTAGTGTCCTGTTCCGAAGAGTCCGGGAAACAGAGGCACTGGTAACCCTAAACTTCAGCGTTAGGGTTGGGGTCGGCAATCGGAACCGTCCCATTCGGCATCAGTCGGCGCACCGCGGCAACGGCGGGGTGGCGACACGTAACTCGAGGCGAGAGGCCTTCGACGTGGCAGCACCGCAGAACTACCTCGCAGTCATCAAGGTCGTCGGCATCGGCGGCGGTGGCGTGAATGCCATCAACCGGATGATCGAGGTCGGGCTCAAGGGCGTCGAGTTCATCGCGATCAACACCGATGCGCAGGCCCTCCTGATGAGTGACGCGGACGTCAAGCTGGACGTCGGCCGCGAGCTCACCCGTGGCCTCGGCGCGGGCGCCAACCCCGAGGTCGGCCGGAAGGCCGCCGAGGACCACCGCGAGGAGATCGAGGAGGTCCTCAAGGGGGCCGACATGGTCTTCGTGACGGCGGGCGAGGGCGGTGGCACCGGTACCGGTGGCGCCCCGGTCGTCGCCAACATCGCCCGTTCGCTGGGCGCCCTGACGATCGGTGTGGTGACCCGTCCGTTCACCTTCGAGGGCCGCCGCCGCGCCAACCAGGCCGAGGACGGTATCGCCGGGCTGCGCGACGAGGTCGACACCCTGATCGTGATCCCGAACGACCGCCTGCTGTCCATTTCGGACCGTCAGGTGAGCGTGCTCGACGCGTTCAAGTCGGCGGACCAGGTGCTGCTGTCGGGCGTCCAGGGCATCACCGACCTGATCACCACCCCGGGCCTGATCAACCTCGACTTCGCCGATGTGAAGTCCGTGATGTCCGAGGCGGGCTCGGCGCTCATGGGCATCGGCTCGGCCCGCGGCGACGACCGCGCGGTGGCCGCCGCCGAGATGGCGATCTCCTCGCCGCTGCTGGAGGCGTCCATCGACGGCGCCCGGGGGGTGCTGCTCTCCATCTCCGGCGGCTCCGACCTGGGTCTGTTCGAGATCAACGAGGCCGCCCAGCTCGTGAGCGAGGCCGCCCACCCCGAGGCGAACATCATCTTCGGCGCCGTGATCGACGACGCCCTGGGCGACGAGGTCCGGGTCACCGTGATCGCGGCCGGTTTCGACGGCGGCCAGCCGCCTGCGAAGAACCGCGACAAGGTGCTCGGCGCGTACAACGGCAGTGGCAACCGCGAGGAGGGCGCGAGCGGCAGCTCCTCCGTCGGCCGCCCGCCCGCCCAGGAGCCCAGCCGCCCGTCCTTCGGCGGACTCGGCAGCGTCACCCCGCGCGAGGAGGAGCCCGCCCCGGCGGACCCCGCCCCCGTGGCCGAGGTCCCGGCACCGCCGGTCGCCACCCCCCAGGTCCCGCCGGCCCGGCCCTACCCGGAGAGCCAGGCCGAGGAGCTGGACGTCCCGGACTTCCTCAAGTGAGCCCGGCCAGATGTCTCCACGGCGACCCTGAAACGACCCGGCAGTGATAGCGCAACAGCACGACGCGAGCGGCGCGCACTTCGCCTTCACCGATCGGTGGGGCGGGGTGAGCGCCGCTCCGTATGACGAGCTCAACCTCGGCGGCGCGGTCGGCGACGCCCCCCAGGCGGTACGGACCAATCGTGAGCTGGCCGCCAAGGCGATGGGCCTGGACCCCGCCGCGGTGGTCTGGATGAACCAGGTGCACGGCCGGGATGTCGCGGTGGTCGACGGCCCGTGGACCGGTGACGAGGAGATCCCCGCGGTGGACGCCGTGGTGACGACGCGTCGGGGGCTCGCCCTCGCGGTCCTCACCGCCGACTGCACCCCGGTCCTGCTCGCCGACCCGGTGGCGGGGGTGGCCGGAGCCGCCCACGCCGGGCGGCCGGGACTGGTCGCCGGAGTGGTCCCGGCGGTGGTCGGGGCGATGTTGGAGCGGGGCGCCGACCCCGCCCGGATCCTCGCCCGCACCGGCCCCGCGGTCTGCGGACGCTGCTACGAGGTGCCCGCGGCGATGCGCGCCGAGGTGGCGGAGACGGTCCCCGAGGCATGGGCCGAGACCGGCTGGGGAACCCCGGCGGTCGACGTGGCCGCGGGGGTACGGGCCCAACTCGCCCGCGAAGGTGTCCAGATGGATGGACAATCTCACATCTGCACGCTGGAATCGGCGGACCACTTCTCCTACCGGCGCGAGCACACCACCGGGCGGCTCGCGAGCTACGTGTGGTTGGACGGCTGAGCTGTGACGGATCGCAAGACGGAACTGGCCGCGAACCTGGCCCAGGTGGAGGAACGTATCGCCGCCGCCTGCACCGCCGCCGGTCGCAAGCGCGAAGAGGTGACCCTGATCGTGGTCACCAAGACGTACCCGGCGAGCGATGTCCGTTTGCTGGCGGAACTGGGCGTACGGCATGTCGCCGAGAACCGCGACCAGGAAGCGGGCCCCAAAGCGGCTGAATGCGCAGATCTCCCCTTGATCTGGCACTTTGTCGGGCAATTGCAGACCAATAAGGTACGTTCCGTCTCCAGTTATGCCGATGTGGTGCAATCTGTCGATCGCAAGCGATTGGTCGACGCCCTCTCCGATGCGGCGGTACGCACTGCCCGGGAGATGGGTGTCCTGATCCAGGTCGCCCTCGACGCGGACTCCGGTGAGCGGGGATCGCGCGGAGGGGTCGGCCCGGACGGAGTGGAGGCGCTGGCCGAGTCCGTGATCGCGGCAGAGGGTCTGCGACTGGACGGCCTGATGACCGTCGCGCCGCTGGCCGGTCCCTACGAAGGGCGTCCGCGGGCGGCCTTCGACCGGCTGGCGGAAATCTCATCCCGCCTGCGCGCGGCCCATCCGGCTGCGAACATGGTCTCCGCGGGAATGAGCTCGGACCTGGAGGAAGCAGTGGCGGCGGGGGCGACACATGTGCGCGTCGGCACTGCGGTACTCGGAGTCCGTCCCCCGCTCCGGTAACGTCGCGAAGAAGTCGGACCACAGCAGAAAATATGGTCATTCCCGTCAAAAGGCGGGCAGGCCACGTGGATCCATGGCATCCGGTGGCGGAGCCGATCCACCACAGAGCGGAGGACGCAGAGAATGGCCGGCGCTATGCGCAAGATGGCGGTCTACCTCGGCCTCGTGGAGGACGATGGGTACGACGGCCGGGGGTTCGACCCCGATGACGATTTCGAGCCCGAGCCGGAGCCGGAGCGGGACCGTCGGCGGCACCAGGTGGTGGAGACCGAACCTCGCCCGGAAAGGGGCGAATCCGTGCGAGTCGTCCATCCCCCCGCACAGCGTGAACCTGCCCCCCTCGCGGTGGAAACCGGACGACCCGCGCGAATCGCCCCCGTGGCGTCCATCACACCTGAACGTCATAACTTGGAGAAGAACGCACCGGTGATCATGCCCAAGGTCGTGTCCGAGCGGGAGCCCTACCGCATCACCACACTGCACCCGCGGACCTACAACGAGGCCCGTACTATCGGGGAACACTTCCGTGAGGGCACGCCGGTGATCATGAATCTGACGGAGATGGACGACACGGATGCAAAGCGACTTGTCGACTTTGCCGCCGGACTCGTGTTCGGTCTCCATGGGAGCATTGAGCGGGTGACGCAGAAGGTGTTCCTGTTGTCTCCTGCTAACGTCGATGTCACGGCGGAGGACAAGGCCCGTATCGCAGAGGGCGGGTTCTTCAACCAGAGCTGAGACGCAACACGGCAACATCGAGTCATCTGCGGCCGCGAGGCCGAGTACGTAACAGGGGAGAGGGACGCGCGGGATGGGCATCGCACTACAGGTGGTCTACATCGCGCTGTACTGCTTCCTGATCGTGCTGATCTTCCGACTGGTGATGGACTACGTCTTCCAGTTCGCACGCTCGTGGCAACCCGGTCGGGCGATGGTGGTCATCCTCGAGGCCACCTACACTGTCACCGATCCGCCCCTCAAGCTCTTGCGGCGGTTCATTCCGCCGTTGCGTCTCGGGGGTGTGGCGCTCGACCTGTCCTTCTTCGTGCTGATGATCATCGTCTGGATCCTGATCACCGTCGTGAGCAATTTTGCGAGCAGCGTGTGAACGATACGGTCTTGCCGATTGCCGACGACTACGTTGAGGTGAAGTAGAGATGCCGTTGACCCCCGAGGACGTGCGGAACAAGCAGTTCACGACCGTCCGCCTCCGAGAAGGCTATGACGAGGACGAGGTCGATGCCTTCCTCGACGAGGTCGAAGCCGAACTGACCCGGCTGTTGCGGGAGAACGAGGACCTGCGCGCCAAGCTGGCGGCAGCGACCCGCGCCGCGGCGCAGAGCCAGCAGCAACAAGGCATGCGCAAGCCCCCAGAACAGCAGGAGAGGCCCGGGGCTCCTGTCCCCGCCGCCATATCCGGACCGCAGCCGGTGCCGCCCGGCCAGCAGCAGATGGGTGGCCCGCCCCAGCTTCCGGGTGGTGCCCCGCAGCTGCCGCCCGGCCCGATGGGCCAGAACGGCCCCGGACCGATGCAGCAGGGCGGACCCGGCCCCATGGGTCAGAACGGCCCCATGGGTCCCGGTGGTCCGATGGGTGGCCCGATGGGCGGTCCCGGTGGTCCCGGCCCGCAGCTTCCGCAGCCGGGTCAGGGTCCGGGCGGCGACAGCGCCGCGCGGGTGCTCTCGCTCGCGCAGCAGACCGCCGACCAGGCGATCGCGGAGGCCCGTTCCGAGGCCAACAAGATCGTCGGCGAGGCCCGTAGCCGCGCCGAGGGCCTGGAGCGGGACGCCCGCGCCAAGGCCGACGCCCTGGAGCGGGACGCGCAGGAGAAGCACCGCGTCGCGATGGGCTCCCTGGAGTCCGCTCGCGCCACGCTGGAGCGCAAGGTCGAGGACCTGCGCGGCTTCGAGCGCGAGTACCGCACCCGGCTGAAGTCGTACCTGGAGAGCCAGCTGCGCCAGCTGGAGAACCAGGCCGACGACTCGCTGGCTCCGCCGCGCACCCCGGCGACCGCCTCGCTGCCGCCGTCCCCCTCGATGAGCGGTTCCATGGCCTCGGCCGGTGCCGGCACGATGGGCGGCCACACCATGGGCGGCAACCAGCCCATGGGCGGTGGCCACGGGCAGAACGGCGGCGCTCCGTCCTACGGCGGCCAGCAGCAGATGTCGCCCGCGATGACCCAGCCGATGGCACCGGTGCGGCCGCAGAGTCCGCAGCCGATGCAGCAGGCGCCCAGCCCGATGCGGGGCTTCCTCATCGACGAGGACGACAACTGACGCGGGCCGCTTAGCGCGGAGCGTTCGGCAATCGCAAGGGCCGGGCCCGGGAGCATGGAGCTCCCGGGCCCGGCCCTTTGCCGTGCGGGTGGGGTGCGGGTGGGGACGCCCTCCGGGCGTGTACTCGATCGCCGGACGGGCTGTTAATCAGCCCGTCCGACGATCGAGGACCGGGGTCCGGGGCCGAGCCCCCGCGCGGGCGTTACGCCTTGCGGAGGCGGAACGTCAGCCCGAGCGGCTCGTCGGTGAAGGGCTCGCCGTAGCCGGAGTCGCCCTCACCCGGGGCGAAGTCGGTGGCGAGGACCTCGTCCGCGATCAGACCGGCGTGGTCGGTGAGCGCCTGCCGGAGCTCCTCGTCCGCCGAGTCCCAGCGCAGCGCGATCCGGTCGGCCACGTCCAGACCGCTGTTCTTGCGGGCCTCCTGGATCAGCCGGATCGCGTCACGGGCGAGTCCGGCGCGGCGCAGCTCCGGAGTGATCTCCAGGTCGAGCGCGACCGTGGCGCCCGCGTCGGAGGCCACCGACCAGCCCTCACGGGGCGTTTCGGTGATGATCACCTCGTCGGGGGAGAGGGCGACCGTCTCACCGTCCACCACCACCGAGGCCGTGCCTCCGCGCAGCGCCACCGAGAGCGCCGCGGCGTCGGTCTCGGCGATGGCCTTGGCGACCGGCTGGGTGCCCTTGCCGAAGCGCTTGCCCAGGGCCCGGAAATTGGCCTTCGCCGTGGTGTCCACCAGCGAACCGCCCACCTCGCTGAGCGAGGCGAGGGAGGAGACGTTGAGCTCCTCCTCGATCTGCGCCCGCAGTTCGGTGGAGAGCAGCTCGAATCCGGATGCCGCGACCAGGGCGCGGGACAGCGGCTGCCGGGTCTTCACCCCGGACTCGGCCCGGGTCGCCCGGCCCAGTTCGACCAGCCGCCGGACCAGTGTCATCCGGGCCGAAAGATCGGGGTCGATCATGGCCTGGTCGGCCTCCGGCCAGCTCGCCAGGTGCACCGACTCGGGGGCCTCCGGGTCCACCGGCGCCACCAGGTCCTGCCAGACCCGCTCGGTGATGAACGGCACCAGCGGGGCCATCAGCCGGGTGACCGTCTCGATGACCTCGTGGAGGGTGCGCAGCGCGGCCGCGTCGCCCTGCCAGAAGCGGCGGCGCGAGCGGCGCACATACCAGTTGGACAGGTCGTCCACGAACGACGACAGCAGCTTTCCGGCGCGCTGGGTGTCGTACGCCTCCATGGCCTGGGTGACCTGCTCGGTCAGGGTGCCCAGTTCGCCCAGCAGCCAGCGGTCCAGCAGCGGACGGTCGGCCGGGGCCGGGTCGTCCGCGCCGGGTGCCCAGCCGGAGGTGCGGGCGTACAGCGCCTGGAAGGCGACCGTGTTCCAGTAGGTCAGCAGTGTCTTGCGGACGACCTCCTGGATCGTCCCGTGGCCCACCCGCCGGGCGGCCCAGGGCGAGCCGCCCGCGGCCATGAACCAGCGGACCGCGTCGGCGCCGTGCTGGTCCATGAGCGGGATCGGCTGGAGGATGTTGCCCAGGTGCTTGGACATCTTCCGACCGTCCTCGGCCAGGATGTGACCGAGGCAGACCACGTTCTCATATGAGGACTTATCAAAGACCAGGGTGCCGACCGCCATCAGCGTGTAGAACCAGCCACGGGTCTGGTCGATGGCCTCGGAGATGAACTGCGCCGGGTAGCGCTTCTCGAACAGCTCCTTGTTGCGGTACGGGTAGCCCCACTGGGCGAAGGGCATCGACCCCGAGTCGTACCAGGCGTCGATCACCTCGGGAACGCGCTGCGCGGTGAGCGAGCAGCCCTCGGTGGTGCAGGTGAAGGTGATCTCGTCGATGAACGGACGGTGCGGGTCGAGCCCGGACTGGTCGGTGCCGGTCAGCTCGGAGAGCTCGGCCAGCGAGCCCACGCAGGTGAGGTGGTCCTCGGCGCAGCGCCAGATGGGCAGCGGGGTGCCCCAGTAGCGGTTCCGCGAGAGCGCCCAGTCGATGTTGTTATTCAGCCAGTCACCGAAACGACCGTGCTTGACCGAGTCGGGATACCAGTTGGTCTTCTCGTTCTCCCGCAGCAGCGCGTCCTTGACCGCGGTGGTGCGGATGTACCAGGACGGCTGGGCGTAGTAGAGCAGTGCGGTGTGGCAGCGCCAGCAGTGCGGGTAGCTGTGCTCGTACGGCAGGTGCCGGAAGAGCAGTCCGCGCTCCTTGAGGTCGGCCGTCAGCGCCTCGTCGGCCTTCTTGAAGAACTGGCCGCCGACCAGCTCCAGCCCCTCCTCGAAGGTGCCGTCCGGACGGACCGGGTTGACCACCGGCAGCCCGTAGGCCCGGCAGGTCTTGAGGTCGTCCTCACCGAAGGCGGGGGCCTGGTGGACCAGACCGGTGCCGTCCTCGGTGGTCACGTAGTCGGCATTGACCACGAAGTGCGCGTCCTCGAGCTCCACCAGGGAGAACGGGCGCTGATAGGTCCAGCGCTCCATCTCGGCGCCGGTGAAGGACTGCCCGGTGGGCGTCCAGCCCTCGCCGAGCGCCTTCTCCAGCAGCGGTTCGGCGACCACCACGGTCTCCTGGCCGTCGGTCGCGGCGACGTAGCGCACCTCGGGGTGGACGGCCACGGCGGTGTTGGAGACCAGGGTCCACGGGGTGGTCGTCCACACCAGCAGCGAGGCCGCACCGGCCAGCGGCCCGGAGGTGAGCGGGAAGCGGACGTAGACCGAGGGGTCGACGATGGTCTCGTAGCCCTGGGCCAGCTCGTGGTCGGACAGACCGGTGCCGCAGCGCGGGCACCAGGGGGCGACGCGGTGGTCCTGGACCAGCAGCCCCTTGCCGAAGATCTCCTTCAGCGACCACCACACCGACTCGACGTACTCGGGGTTCATCGTCCAGTAGGCGCCCTCGAGGTCGGTCCAGTAGCCCATCCTCGTGGTGAGCTCGGCGAAGGCATCGGTGTGCCGGGTCACCGACTCCCGGCACTTGGCGTTGAACTCGGCGATGCCGAACGCCTCGATGTCCTTCTTGCCGTTGAACCCCATCTCCTTCTCGACCGCGAGCTCCACCGGCAGGCCGTGGCAGTCCCAGCCCGCCTTGCGGTCGACGTGGTAGCCGCGCATGGTGCGGAAGCGCGGGAAGACGTCCTTGAAGACGCGGGCCTCGATGTGGTGGGCGCCCGGCATGCCGTTGGCGGTGGGCGGGCCCTCGTAGAAGACCCACTCCGGCCGTCCCTCGGACTGCTCGAGGGTGCGGGCGAAGATCTTGTTCTCCCGCCAGAAGTCGAGCACGGCGTGCTCGAGGGCGGGCAGGTCGACCTGGGCGGGCACCTGGCGGTACAGCGTCATCGGGAATCTTCCTCCGGCGGACACACGCTCGTCGTTCCGTCCGGAGGGACGAGAGCCTTCGCGCTCCCGCGGTACCACCCTCCTTGGCCGGGCGCACCGCTCTCCCGGCCCCCTCATTGGGGTCGCGATGCCGGTTCTACTGACCCTGGGAGGGGGTTCTTCCGGCGGCTCCGGGGTGATCCTTCACATCGCGCTCGCCCCCGGGCTCTCACCGTCCCCGGGTCGCTCATGGCCGCTCACGACGCTACTCGTCCCCATCCGCGCCTTTCGCTGCGCCCAGTGTACGGGGCGGGACCGACCGCGGCCGACCGTTTATCCGGCGCCCGGCCCCGAAGGTTCCCTCCGCCCCGCTGCGCCGAGTGAGGTACCGGGCACCCGGGGATGACCCGAATGCCGATACGCCGGGTGCCGGAGTCCGGGGGAGCGGCGGGGTCACTCCGGTACCGGTCCGCGGCCGGATTCGCCGGGCGCGGAGTGGGGCACAACGGTGGAGACCGGGTTGTCGTACGGGCAAGCCGGGCGAATCGGGCGGCGTGCCCCGTTGCCGCGTGCCCGGAGTCGATTTATCGTTCCGGAACGATTCGCGAGCAAGATCACAATATGTGAAGGGGTCGCGGCCATGGTGGCTAGGAAGACCGCCGCGCAGGAGCAGGAGGGCGAGGCGAAGGCGACCGGGGCCGCGCCCGCCAAGAAGAGCGCACCGGGCAGGAAGGCCGCGAAGAAGACCGCGGCGGCGGCGGAGTCCACGACCGCGGCGACCGCGAAGGCGGCCAAGAAGAGCGCACCGAAGAAGACCACAGCCAAGAAGGCCGCACCGGCCAAGAAGGCGGTGCCCGCGAAGAAGACGGGAGCCAGGAAAGTGGTTGCGAAGAAGACCCCCGGTGGTGCGCCGAGCGCGAAGAAGGCCACGGCGACCGCGCCCCCCGTGCCCAAGGCACGCGCCGCGGGCGCTCCGGTCGACCCCAGTGAGCTCGCGGTACGTCCCGGTGAGGAGCCCTGGTCGGCGGCGGAGGTGGCCGAGGCGCGCACCGAGCTGCTGACCGAGGCCGGACGGCTGCGCACCGAGATCCTCGCCTCGGAGGAGGCGATCACCGGGCTGATGCGTGACTCCGGTGACGGTGCCGGTGACGACCAGGCCGACACCGGCACCAAGAACATCACCCGTGAGCACGAGATGGCTCTCACCGGGAACGCCCGCGAGATGCTGCTCCAGACCGAGCGCGCGCTGGAGCGGCTGGACGCCGGGACCTACGGCCTCTGCGAGATCTGCGGCAATCCCATCGGAAAGGCCCGGATGCAGGCGTTTCCGCGGGCCACCCTGTGCGTGGAGTGCAAACAGCGCCAGGAGCGCCGCTGACCTCCCGTGCGCGGGTGCCGTACCCTCGTCCTCAGCCAGGGGGAGACTGGCCCGGACGAGGTTGAGGGACTCAGGTGACAGAGGCGGAGCAGGCCATCGGTACGCCAGACGCGGGGAAGGCCGAGGAGGGCGCCGGGACCAGCGCCGACACGACCGGTACCCCGGACCGGGGAAAGCGGCGGATCGGGGTGCTCGTCGCCGTCGCCGCCTTCGCGTATCTGCTCGATCTGGCGAGCAAGCTGGTGGTGGTCGCCAAGCTGGAGCACCATGCGCCGGTCGAGGTGCTCGGCACCCTGCTCCAGCTCGAGGTGATCCGGAACCGGGGCGCGGCCTTCGGCTTCGGCGAGGCGATGACCATCGTCTTCACGGTGATCGCGGCCGCGGTGATCCTGGTGATCGCGCGGCTGGCCCGCAAGCTCTACAGCCTGCCGTGGGCGATCGCGCTGGGCATGCTGCTCGGCGGGGCCTTCGGCAATCTCACCGACCGGATCTTCCGGGCGCCGGGGCACCTCCAGGGCGCGGTGGTGGACTTCATCGCCCCGGCCCACTTCGCGGTCTTCAACCTCGCCGACTCGGCCATCGTGTGCGGCGGCTTCCTGATCGTGATCCTGTCCTTCCGCGGGCTGGACCCGGACGGCACGGTCCACAAGGACTGAACCGGGCCGTCGTGCCCGGTTCCGCGGTCGGCGCTGTGCGACCGGGCAGTGTGCGACTGCCGTACGAACCGGTCCGTCCGGTCCGTCATACTCGACGGGTGAGTACGATTCCCGAGATCCGCACCCTGCCCGTACCCGATGGCCTGGAGGGCGAGCGCGTCGATGCCGCGATCGCCCGGATGTTCGGCTTCTCGCGGACCAAGGCGGCCGAACTGGCCGCTGCCGGGAAGGTGCAGGTCGACGGCAGCGTGGCGGGCAAATCCGACCGGGTCTCCGGCGGTGCCTGGCTCGAGGTCGAGATGCCGCAGGCCGCGGCGCCGGTGCAGATCGTCGCCGAGCCCGTCGAGGGCATGGAGATCGTCCACGACGACGACGACATCGTGGTGATCGTCAAGCCGGTCGGTGTCGCCGCCCATCCCAGCCCCGGCTGGTCCGGTCCCACCGTGATCGGCGGACTGGCCGCCGCCGGGTTCCGGATCGCCACCTCCGGCGCCGCCGAGCGGCAGGGCATCGTCCACCGGCTGGACGTGGGCACCTCCGGGCTGATGGTCGTGGCCAAGTCCGAGCGCGCGTACACCCTGCTCAAGCAGCAGTTCCGGGAGCGCACCGTGGACAAGCGCTACCACGCGCTGGTGCAGGGCCACCCGGACCCGCTGAGCGGCACCATCGACGCGCCCATCGGCCGTCACCCCCAGCACGACTACAAGTGGGCGGTGACCAGCGACGGCAAGCCCAGCGTCACCCACTACGACCTGATCGAGGCGTTCCGCGCCGCCAGTCTGCTGGACATCAAGCTGGAGACCGGCCGCACCCATCAGATCCGGGTGCATATGTCCGCCCACCGCCACCCCTGCGTCGGCGACCTCACCTACGGCGCGGACCCCACGCTCGCCAAGCGGCTGAAGCTCACCCGGCAGTGGCTGCACGCGGTCCGGCTGGGCTTCGAGCACCCCGCCGACGGCGGCTGGGCCGAGTTCGAGAGCGCCTACCCCGACGACCTCCAGCGCGCGCTGGACATCGTGCGGGCGGAGAGCGCGTGACCGCCCACGTCATCCGCGTCATCACCGACGGCGACCTCACGGACTGCTTCACGGTCCGCCGCGAGGTCTTCGTCGGTGAGCAGCGGATCCCCGAAGCCGAGGAGATGGACGCGTACGACGCGGCGGCCGTGCACCTGCTGGCCACCGGCGCCGCCGGGCGCCCGGTCGGCACCGTCCGCTTCCTGCACGGCGCGGCCGCCGACAAGAAGTACGGCCGGGCCGGGGTGGAGGGTGCCACCACCGCCGCCCTCGGCCGGCTGGCCGTGACGGCGGCGGCCCGTGGCACCGGGCTCGGCGCCGCGCTGGTGCGGGCCGTCGAGGCCGAAGCCCTCCGCCGCGGGCTCACCGCGGTCTACCTGGAGGCCCAGACCCATGCGCTCGGCTTCTACGAGCGGCTGGGCTACACGGCGTCCGGTCCGGAGTTCGACGAGGGCAGCGGCATCCCGCACCGCGCGATGCGGCGGGCGCTGTAGGGGCGGTCCCTCAGCCGCGGCCGGGGCGGTCCCTCAGCCGCGCCCGTGGCCCGAGCCGTCCTTGCTCAGCCGGTCGTCGAAGCGGGTGAAGGGGTCCTCCCGCTCGGAGCGGCGCCGGGGCTGCGGTGCGGGCGCCGTGGCCGGCGCCGGAGCGGTGGCGATCTTCGGCAGGGCGTACGGATGGGCGTCCCGCAGGAACGCGATCATCTGCTCGCGCACCTCGCAGCGGACCGTCCAGGCGTCGTCCGGGTCCCGGGCGGTGACCAGCGCCCGCACCACGATGGTGCTCGGGGTGGTGTCCGTGACCAGCAGGTTCCAGTCCCGGCCGTCCCAGGCGGTGGAGCTCTGCACGATCTCCCGCAGCCGGTCGCGCATCTCCTCGACGGGCGCGCCGTGGTCCAGGTGGAACAGGACGGTGGCGGTCTTCTGGGTCCCGCCGCGCGACCAGTTCTCGAACGGCTTCGAGGTGAAGTACGACACCGGCATGGTGATCCGGCGCTCGTCCCAGGTTCGTACGGACAGGAACGTCAGCGTGATCTCCTCGACCGTGCCCCACTCGCCGTCGACCACCACCGTGTCGCCGATGCGCACCATGTCGCCGAAGGCGATCTGGAACCCGGCGAAGAGGTTGCCCAGTGTCGACTGGGCCGCGATACCGGCGACTATGCCGACGAGCCCGGCGGAGGCCAGCATCGAGGTGCCGAACGCGCGCATCGCCGGGAAGGTCAGCAGCATCGCGGAGACCGCCACCACCCCGACGACCGCGGTCACCACCCGCTGGATCAGCGTCACCTGGGTGCGCACCCGGCGCACCCGGGCCGCGTCATGGGCGCTGGCGGCGTAGCGCGAGTAACTGGACTCCACCACGGCCGACGCGACCCGCACCACCAGCCAGGCGGTGGCCGCGATCAGCACGAGCGCCAGGAGCTGGCCGATGGCCGGGCCGTGTTCTTTGACGATCTTCGTCTGTGTCTTGTCGTATGAACCGCTGAGCAGCGCCGTGCACACGGTCACCTGCAGGGGCAGCCGGCAACGGCGCAGCAGACCCCACAGCGGAGTCTCCGGGTGCCGTGTGTCGGCCCTGCGCAGCAGCCAGTCGACGGCCCAGCCGACGCACAGGGTGATGGCCAGCGAGCCGCCGATGACGACGAGCGGACGGAGTACGTCCTCCATGGACACTTACCTCATCCTTCCTTCGGGAGTCCCGAGTGTCCCGTCTTCCCGGATCCACCTCGTCCGGAACGTAACTGGCACGATGGGACGAGCGCGAACCACGAAAAAAGGAGAAGTGAAGCGGTGGCGGAAGCGTCGACGGTCGTTCTGTTCCACTCCGTGTACGGGCTGCGCCCCGCGGTGCACACGGCGGCCGACCGGCTGCGTTCGGCCGGTCATGAGGTGATCGTGCCCGACCTGTACCAGGGGCGGACGGTGAGCAGCGTCGAGGAGGGCCGGGACCTCCAGGACGAGATCGGCCAGGAGGAGCTGCTGAAGCGGGCCATCACCGCCGTGGCCCCGCACTCCGACCGCGGACTGGTCTACGCGGGCTTCTCGCTCGGTGCCTCGATCGCGCAGAACCTGGCCCTGGGCGATGAGAAGGCGCGCGGGCTGCTCCTGCTGCACGGCACCTCGGACCTGGCCGATGACGCGGCCGTCGATGAACTGCCGGTGCAGTTGCACGTCGCCGACCCCGACCCGTTCGAGCCGCACGACTGGCTCAACGCGTGGTACCTGCGGATGCGGCGGGCCGGGGCCGATGTGGAGGTCTACCGGTACGCCGGGGCCGGTCATCTGTACACCGACCCCGAACTCCCGGACTACGACGAGGAGGCGGCCGGGGCCACCTGGCGGGTGGCCCTCGGCTTCCTCGACCAGCTCTGACCGGGCGGACCCCGGCGCCGGAGGGGCGGGTTCAGCCCACCGGCTTGTCGACGCGCTCGACCTTCTGGGTGCCGGAGAGGGTGCGGTAGGACCGGTCCCAGGCGGAGGTGGCGTTGCGGTCGGCCTTGTCGGAGACCGTGTAGTAGTCCATCTGGGCCCGCTCGGCGGTGATGTCGAGCACCCCGAAGCCGTGCGAGTCCATGTCCACCCACTTCACATGGCGGTTGGCGGCCTTGATGGCGGCGGCCGCCACCAGGGACAGCGTGTGCGCCGGCACATGGAGGATGTCGTCGATGTTGTCCGAGGTCACCGAGGTGACCACGAACTCGGTGGCGGCGGACCGGGACAGCGGATAGGTGGCCGCCTTCACCGGGACGTCGGTGGCCCACGCCATGTGGATGTCACCGGTCAGGAAGACGGTGTTGTCGATGGAGTTGTCGGTCAGATGGGCCAGCAGCTCGCGCCGGTCGTCCGTGTAGCCGTCCCACTGGTCGGTGTTGACGGCCAGCCCGCCCTTGGGCAGTCCGAGCAGTTCGGCGAGCGGGCCCAGCAGATCGGCCGGGATGGCGCCGAAGGCCACCGGGGAGATCATCACCGAGTTGCCCACCAGCCGCCAGGTGGTGTCGGAACCGGACAGCCCGGACTTCAGCCAGTCGAGCTGGGCGCGTCCGGTCAGGGTGCGGTTCGGGTCGTCCGCGTCACCGCTGCCGGTGGAGACCTGCTGGTTGCGGTAGGAACGCAGATCCAGCAGATGGAGGTCGGCCAGGGTGCCGTAGCGCAGCCGCCGGTAGGTGGTGCCCCCGGTGGAGGGGCGCACCGGCATCCACTCGAAGTACGCCTGCTTGGCGGCGGACATCCGGGCCGCCCAGGCGCCCTCGCTGCCCGGGGTGTGGTTCTCCGCCCCGCCCGACCAGGCGTTGTCGGCGAACTCATGGTCGTCCCAGATGGCGATCATCGGCAGTGCCGCGTGCATCGCCTGGACGTCGGTGTCGGTCTTGTAGGTGGCGTGCCGGATCCGGTAGTCGGCGAGGGTGACGATCTCGTGGGCGGGCTTGTGCGGCCGGACGACGTACTTCGCCTCCGGGTACTCGCCGCTCTTGTACTCGTAGATGTAGTCGCCGAGGTGGAGGATGGCGTCCAGGTCGGTGCGGCCCGCCAGATGACGGTACGGGGCGAAGTAGCCCGACTCCCAGTTGGCGCAGGAGACCACGCCGAAGCGGACGCCGTCGGTGGAGGCGTGCTGGGCGGGGGTGGTGCGGGTGCGGCCCACCGGGGAGGTGGCACCGCCGTCGGCGCTGAACCGGTAGAAGTAGTCGGTGGCGGGCTTGAGTCCGCGGACGTCGGCCTTGACGGTGTGGTCGGTGGCGGCGGAGGCGCGCACGGTGCCGCGGGCGACGACCGAGCCGAAGTTCCGGTCGGAGGCCACCTCCCAGCGGACGTCGATGGCCGGGCCGCGCCCCGAACCGGGCACCGCCTCCGGTGTGGGGGTGATCCGGGTCCACAGCAGGACGCCGTCGGGCAGCGGGTCACCCGAGGCGATGCCGTGTACGAAGGCCGGGCCGTTCGCGGCGTGGGCCGGGAGGCCGGCGGCGAGGGGCAGCAGGGCCGCGGTCGCCGCTACGGCCGTGACGGCGCTGCGGCGCGATATGTGGTGGTTGTCATGGGGGGTCACGGCGGACGAGATTACTGGGAAGTAATCCCAGGGGACAGGCCCCAGGGAGAAGTTCGCCTACACGTATCCCTAGATACCGCGCGAAGACACCACGGGGCCGGTGCGCAAGCCGAATCCGGCGCGCACCGGCCCCGCGAAGGCCCCGTGGGCCGCCGCTACTTCTTCAGGTACTTCTGGACGAGCGGGGTGAACTGGTCCGGGGTCATCGGCGGGTTGTCGTTGACCTCCAGGTTCTTGCCGTTCATCTGGAAGGCCGGGGTGCCGGAGAGCCCGTCCCGCTTCGCCGCCGTGTCATAGGTCTTGGACATCTTGACCGCCCAGTGGTCATAGGTGCCCTTCTTGACGGCCTGCTCGAACTCCTTGTTGCCCTTGAGCGCCGTGACCTGCTGGGCCACGTCGAGCAGCTTCTTGTCCTCGGCGAAGGCGTCGTCGGTCTCCTCGGGGTGGTTCTTCGCCGAGAAGAGGGCGGACTTGTACTCCAGGAACGCGTCCGGGCTGACGTTCAGCGCCGCGCCCAGCGCGCTCAGGGCGTTCTTGGAGCCGCTGCCGCGGATCTGCTGGGCGTCGTCCAGGAAGGCGGCCATCGTGAACTGGGCCTTGTAGGTGCCGTCCTTGATGCCCTTCTCGACGGTCTTGCCGGTGAACTGCTCGAACTGGGAGCAGACCGGGCACCGCATGTCCTCGTAGACATGCAGGGTGTTCTTGGCGCTCTTCTTGCCGACGATGACGGTGGTGCCGTCGGGGCCGGAGGAGTTGGCGGGCGTGACCAGCTTGGTCTTCTCGGCCGCGACCTTCCACTTCTTGCTGGGGTTCTCGTCGTCACCGCCCAGGTTGGTGACGGCGTAACCTATGCCGCCGGCTATCGCCAGGACCGCCAGGACCGCGCCGCCGACGAAGAGCTGGCGGCGTGCCCGGTCCCGCTTCGCCTGGCGCTCGCGCTCGGCGCGCAGCCGCTCGCGCGCGGCCTGCTTGTTCTGGTGGCTATTGCGGTTGCTCATATGTGATCGATCTCCGTCGTGAAAGCGTCAGTACTGCGTACGGGTGTAGGGATCGCGGTGCTCAGGGCCGTACGGGCCGCCGGCGCTCGATGAGCGGTATCGGCGGTATGTGCCCGGAGCCGTGCTCAGACCAGGGCAGAGCGGGGCGGTCCACGGCGCACGACGGAGTGCACCAGCAGGGGGAGCGCGGGTGCCGGACGGACCGGGCGCACCGTGCGTGCGGCGGGCCGGCGGGGGCGCAGGGCCGCGCCGGCCGCCGCGGCGGCCAGCAGCAGCGGCCGGAAGGCGAACCCGGCCAGCGCACCCAGCAGCCGCCCGACGGCGGCCTCGCCGCGGCGCAGCCAGGCCGCGGCGACCAGCCCCACCGCGATGTGGGCGGCCAGCAGCAGCCAGGGCGTGGCGGAGCTGACCGTGTCCGTCAGCGCGGTACCGCCGCTCGCGTGGGTCACCCGGGCCAGCGGGGTGCCGACGTCACCGCCGCCGCAGAGCACCGTGACGCCCATGGAGCGCAGGGAGCCCGCCACCGGGCCGCCGGACGGTCCGTAACAGGTGTCCTGGCCGGTGGTGAAGACGGTGTCGGCGGCCAGCTCCAGCGGGACCAGCAGGGCCGCGATGCCCCAGAAGCCGCGCTCGCGCCCGGCGAGGGCGTAGGCGACGGCGAAGACGGCGGCCGACAGCACGGCGATCGTGGTCAGCGGCAGCGGGGTCTGTGACAGCAGCACATGGGACGCCGACGACAGCGTGACGCACAGCGCTGTGAAGAGCGCCGCGCGCACGGTCCTCAGCTGCCGTCCGGTGCCGTCCATGACCTCAAATTTTGCCACGGTCGGCCGTAGGAGTGACATCAAGAGCCGGGACGGGGTCCCGGTCAGTCCCTGAGCTGGTCGTTCACCGCCCTGGTGAACTCCGCCGCGGTCATCGGCGGGTTTCCGCCGCTCCCGGTGAGCGCGGTGCCGTCGAGCTTCAGGGCGGGGGCGCCGTTCACCCCGGAGCGGTCGAAGACCGCGGACACCTCCTTGGCCCAGCGGTCGTAGGTGCCCTTGCGGACGGCGGTGCGGAAGGCGGCGCTGTCGTCGAGGGCGGGCACGTCCTTGGCCACGTCCAGCAGGAAGCTGTCCTGGGCGAAGGAGTCCGTGGACTCCTCGGGGTGGTGCTCCGCGGACAGCAGCGCGGCCTTGTAGTCCCAGAAGGCGTCGGTGCTCACGTTCAGTGCGGCGCCGAGTGCGCTGAGTGCGTTCCGGGAGCCGCTGCCCTTCAGGTTCCGGTCCAGGAAGGTGGCGAAGTGGAACGACGCCCGGTACTTGCCGTCCTCCACGTCCTTGCGGACGGTGGGTCCGGCCTTCTGCTCGAACTGGGCGCAGGGCGGGCAGCGCAGGTCCTCGTAGAGGTCGAGGGTGTGCTTCGCGCCCTCCTCGCCGATGAGCACGGTGGTGCCGCGCGGACCGGAGGTGTGTGCGGGGGCGACCAGAGGGCCGGACCCGGAGCCGCCCCCCGGGCCGCCGGTGCCGCTGCCGCTGCCGGGGTCCTCACCCCCCGACCCGGAGCCGGAGCCGCTGCCGGAGCCGCCCGCGGCGTCGCCCGACGGCGCGCCGCCGCCCGGGACGGGCAGGGAGGGCTGCGCCTGGTCCTGGTTGCCCTGGGAGCCGCCGTGCTGCTCGTCGTCGGTGATCACCAGCACGGCGGCCAGTACCGCGGCGGCGGCCGACACCCCGATGATCGCGGTCAGCGCGGCCCGGCGCTGCCGGTCACGTGGTGGCGGGGGAGTGCCCCAGCCGCCGTCCCCGCCACCCGGTGGCGGCGCGGCAGGGCCGGGCGGAAAGCCCGGGGGCTGGGCGGGCGGCGGCCCGGGGGGTGGCGGGGGCGATCCCGGCGGAGTCGTCCCGGGCTGTGGGAACGACTGGTGCCGGCCGTTGTGCTGCGGGTTCGGCTCGCCCCCCGGCGGCTGCTGTCCGTGCTGTCCAGGCCACATGGCCGTAACGATAGAGGGCGGACCCGGGGGAGTGGGGCCGCGGGTGGGGCCAACGGCCGCCCGCGGCCCGGGAACACGGCCGCCGCCGGAGCCCGGTCGCCCGGGTCCGGCGGCGGCCGGGCGGCGTCCGCGGCCCGTCGATCAGAGCCCGGGGATACGGCCGTTGCGGAAGAGGTCCACGAAGATCTGGTGATCGGCCCGCGCCCGCGCCCCGTAGGAGTGCGCGAAGTCCACCAGCAGCTCCGCGAAGCCGTCCTCGTCGGCGGCGATCACCGCGTCGATGGCGCGCTCGGTGGAGAACGGCACCAGCGAGTGGCCGCTCTGGTCGTCGGCGGCCGCGTGCATGGTCGCCGTGGCCCGTCCCAGATCGGCGACGACCGCCGCGATCTCGGCCGGGTCGTCGATGTCCGACCAGTCGAGGTCCACCGCGTACGGCGAGATCTCGGCGACGAGCTGCCCGGCGCCGTCCAGCTCGGTCCAGCCCAGCCACGGGTCGGCGTGGGCCTGGAGGGCGCGCTGGGAGATGACCGTGCGGTGGCCCTCGTGCTGGAAGTACGAGCGCACCTGCTCATCGGTGATGTGCCGGGAGACCGCCGGGGTCTGCCCCTGCTTCATGTAGATCACCACATCGTTCTCCAGGGCGTCGCTGTTGCCCTCGAGGAGGATGTTGTACGAGGGGAGCCCGGCGCTGCCGATGCCGATGCCCCGGCGGCCCACCACGTCCTTGACGCGGTAGGAGTCGGGGCGGGTGAGGCTGGCCTCCGGCAGTGTCTCCAGATAGCCGTCGAAGGCGGCCAGGACCTTGTAACGGGTGGCGGCGTCCAGCTCGATGGAGCCGCCGCCCCCGGCGAACCGGCGCTCGAAGTCGCGGATCTCGGTCATCGAGTCCAGCAGTCCGAAGCGGGTCAGCGAGCGCGCGTCGCGCAGCGCGTCCAGCAGCGGGCCCTCGGCGGTCTCCAGGGTGAACGGCGGCACCTCGTCGTCCTTGGCGCCGGTGGCCAGGGCGTGGATGCGCTCGCGGTACGCGGCGGCGTAGGTGCGCACCAGGTCGGCGATCATCTCGTCGCTGAGCGCCTTGGTGTAGCCGATCAGCGCGACCGAGGCGGCGAAGCGCTTGAGGTCCCAGGTGAAGGGGCCGACATACGCCTCGTCGAAGTCGTTCACATTGAAGATCAGCCGCCCGTTGGCGTCCATGTAGGTGCCGAAGTTCTCCGCGTGGAGATCACCGTGGATCCAGACCCGGCTGGTGCGCTCGTCCAGATAGGGGCCGCCCGCGCGCTCCCGCTCCGCGTCCGCGTAGAACAGACACGCCGTACCGCGGTAGAAGGCGAACGCCGAGGCGGCCATCTTGCGGAACTTGACGCGGAAGGCGGCCGGGTCGGCGGCGAGCAGCTCGCCGAAGGCGGTGTCGAAGACGGCGAGGATGTGCTCGCCGCGCTGTTCCGCCAGGCTCTGCTGGGTCGACATGCGGAACGCCTCCTGGGGCATGAGAGATCTGGCCGGGGTGGATGGAACCGAACAGGAACCGACAGGGTAGTTTCCGTCCCGCCCCGGCGTGCGCGCATTCGCCCGGCGGAGGGGACGGCCCGTCCGGACCAACGCCTGAGGCTACTCGCGAGTGCCCGTCCGCTGTCAGTGCGGAGGGGTAACCTTCGGAGCTGGCCCCGCCCTGCCGCCGTCGACCGCTCCCGGAGGTCTGCCACCGTGACCAAGCCGCCCTTCACGCACCTGCACGTCCACACCCAGTACTCGCTGCTGGACGGTGCCGCGCGGCTCAAGGACATGTTCAACGCGTGCAACGAGATGGGCATGACCCATATCGCCATGACCGACCACGGCAACCTGCACGGGGCGTACGACTTCTACCAGCAGGCGACGGGTGCCGGGGTCACGCCGATCATCGGCATCGAGGCGTATGTGGCGCCGGAGTCCCGCCGCTACAAGCGGAGGGTGCAGTGGGGCCAGCCGCACCAGAAGCGCGATGATGTCTCCGGTTCCGGTGGTTACACCCACAAGACCATCTGGGCGGCGAACAAGACCGGTCTGCACAATCTCTTCCGGCTCTCCTCCGACGCCTATATGGAGGGCTATTTCGTCAAATGGCCCCGGATGGACAAGGAGACCATCGCCCAGTGGTCGGAGGGGCTGATCGCCTCCACCGGCTGCCCCTCGGGCGAGCTCCAGACCCGGCTGCGGCTCGGCCAGTTCGACGAGGCCGTGAAGGCCGCCGCCGAGTACCAGGACATCTTCGGCAAGGACCGCTATTTCCTGGAGCTGATGGACCACGGCATCGAGATCGAGCGCCGGGTCCGGGACGGGCTGCTGGAGGTCGGCAAGAAGCTGGGCATCCCCCCGCTGGTCACCAATGACTCGCACTACACCTACTCCCGCGAGTCCGTGGCCCATGACGCGCTGCTGTGCGTCCAGACCGGCAAGAACCTCTCCGACCCCGACCGCTTCCGCTTCGACGGCACCGGCTATTACCTGAAGTCCACCGACGAGATGTACGCCATCGACTCCTCGGACGCCTGGCAGGAGGGCTGCCGGAACACGCTGCTGGTGGCCGAGCAGGTCGATGCCACCGGCTGGTTCGACAAGCGCGACCTGATGCCGCGGTTCGACGTCCCCGAGGGGTTCACCGAGGTCACCTGGTTCCAGGAGGAGGTCCGCAAGGGGATGGCCCGCCGCTTCCCCGGCGGCATCCCCGAGGACCGCCAGAAGCTCGTCGAGTACGAGATGGACGTCATCATCCAGATGGGGTTCCCGGGGTACTTCCTCGTGGTCGCCGATTTCATCATGTGGGCGAAGAACAACGGCATCGCGGTCGGCCCCGGCCGTGGCTCCGCGGCCGGATCGATCGTCTCGTACGCGATGGGCATCACCGACCTCGACCCCATCGAGCACGGGCTGATCTTCGAGCGGTTCCTCAATCCCGAGCGCGTCTCCATGCCCGATGTCGACATCGACTTCGACGAGCGCAGGCGCGGTGAGGTCATCCGGTACGTCACCGAGAAGTACGGCGCCGACAAGGTCGCCCAGATCGGCACCTACGGCACCATCAAGGCCAAGAACGCGATCAAGGACTCGGCCCGGGTGCTCGGCTATCCGTACGCGATGGGCGACCGCATCACCAAGGCCATGCCCGCCGATGTGCTCGGCAAGGGCATCCCGCTGTCCGGTATCACCGACGAGAAGCACCCCCGCTACAGCGAGGCGGGCGAAGTGCGCGGGATGTACGAGAACGAGCCGGATGTGAAGAAGGTCATCGACACCGCGCGCGGTATCGAGGGCCTGGTGCGCCAGATGGGCGTGCACGCCGCGGGCGTGATCATGTCGAGCGAGACGGTCACCGACCATGTCCCGGTCTTCTCGCCGAAGAACGACGGCCAGGTCGTCACCCAGTGGGACTACCCCACCTGTGAGTCGCTCGGCCTGCTGAAGATGGACTTCCTCGGTCTGCGGAACCTCACCATCATGGATGACGCCGTGAAGATGGTGCGGGCCAACAAGGGTGTCGACCTCACGATGCTCGATCTGACCCTGGACGACCCCAAGACCTTCGAACTGCTCTGCCGCGGTGACACCCTCGGCGTCTTCCAGTTCGACGGCGGCCCCATGCGCTCCCTGCTGCGCATGATGAAGCCCGACAACTTCGAGGACATTTCCGCCGTCTCGGCCCTGTACCGGCCGGGTCCGATGGGCATGAACTCGCATATCAACTACGCGCTGCGGAAGAACGGCCAGCAGGAGATCACCCCGATCCACCCCGAGCTGGAGGAGCCGCTCAAGGAGGTCCTCGGGATCACCTACGGCCTCATCGTCTACCAGGAGCAGGTGCAGAAGGCCGCCCAGGTGCTCGCGGGCTATTCGCTGGGCCAGGCCGACCTGCTGCGCCGGGCGATGGGCAAGAAGAAGCCCGAGGTGCTGGAGAAGGAGTTCGTCAACTTCCAGAAGGGCGCCCGCGACAAGGGGTACTCGGACGAGGCCATCCAGGCGGTGTGGGATGTGCTGGTCCCGTTCGCCGGATACGCGTTCAACAAGGCGCACTCCTCCGCGTACGGCCTGGTCACCTACTGGACCGCCTACCTCAAGGCCAACTACCCGGCCGAGTACATGGCGGCGCTGCTCACCTCGGTGCGCGACGACAAGGACAAGTCGGCGGTCTACCTCAACGAGTGCCGCCGCATGGGCATCAAGGTCCTCACCCCGAATGTGAACGAGTCGGAGGCCAACTTCACCGCGCAGGGCGATGACGTGATCCTCTTCGGTCTCACCGCCGTGCGGAACGTCGGCCAGAACGTGGTGGAAGCGATCATCCGCAGCCGTAAGTCCAAGGGGAAGTACAGCTCCTTCCCCGACTACCTGGACAAGGTCGAGGCGGTCGTCTGCAACAAGCGCACCACCGAATCGCTGATCAAGGCGGGCGCCTTCGACGAGATGGGCCACACCCGCAAGGGGCTCACCGCCCACTACGAGACGATGATCGACAACGTGGTGGCGGTGAAGCGCAAGGAGGCCGAGGGACAGTTCGACCTCTTCGGCGGGATGGGCGACGACAGCGGTGGCGACGGCCCGGGCTTCGGTCTGGACATCGAGTTCTCCGACGTCGAATGGGAGAAGACCTATCTGCTCGCCCAGGAGCGGGAGATGCTCGGCCTCTATGTCTCCGACCATCCGCTCTTCGGTATCGAGCACGTCTTGAACGAGAAGGCGGATGCCGCCATCGCCCAGCTCACCGGCGGTGAGCACAGCGACGGCGCGATCGTCACCATCGGCGGCATCATCTCCGGCCTCCAGCGCAAGATGACCAAACAGGGCAATGCCTGGGCCATCGCCACCGTCGAGGACCTGGCCGGTTCCATCGAGTGCATGTTCTTCCCGGCCACCTACCAGCTCGTCTCCACCCAGCTGGTCGAGGACGCGGTGGTCTTCGTCAAGGGCCGTCTCGACAAGCGCGAGGACGTGCCCCGGCTGGTCGCGATGGAGCTGATGGTCCCCGATCTGTCCGAGGCGTCGGCCAACGCCCCGGTGACGATCACCATCCCCACGGTCAAGGTCACCCCGCCGCTGGTGGAGAAGCTGGGCGAGGTGCTCAGCCACCACCGCGGTGCCACCGAGGTGCGGATCAAGCTCCAAGGGGCCCGCAAGACCACGGTGCTGAGGCTCGACCGGCACCGGGTCACCGCCGACCCGGCCCTGTTCGGCGATCTCAAGGTGCTGCTGGGGGGGACCTGACGGGCCGGCTGAGCCCGGCCGGGTCGCCTTATGAGGGGCGCGCCCGTCCGGGCGCGCCCCTCAACCGCTCTCAGGCGGTCGTCAGTTGTGGCCGAAACTCTTCTGCCGGTCCTTGCGGCCCGCCGCCGGGGCGCCCTCCGGTCGCATCGCCTGCCCCTCCTGCGAGGACGTCTGCGTCTGCTCGGCGGGGCGGTCCACGGGGCGGTCCTGGCGCGCCTGCGGCTGCTTGCGATCGCGGTTCTTGTTCTTGCCCATGGTGGTGTGCCTCCAGTTGGAATCAGCCCCCCGGTGAAGGGCCCTCCGGAGAGGAAGCCCTCCGGGAAGAACAGTGACATGCCTCAGGGACCCGTGCATTTCGGGCAATTACCGTGAGTGAGAAGGGGGGTCTTCGCGGGTAGGCCGTATCCGCCACGCCGGTGATCCAGTTCGGACTGATAACCCCCGCGCGGTCGGGCAGACTCGAAAGAAAGCGCAACTGAATTTCCGGGGCACGGCTGTGTACGGGGGCGACACCGAGGACTGGACCGTCTGAAAGAGGGTGGAACGTGGACCGCTGCGTCGTCCTGGTGGACGCCGGCTATCTGCTGGGCGCCGCCGCGAGCCTGCTGGCCGGGGAACCCGCCCGGTCCCGTATCTCCGTCGACCACGCGACCCTCATCCAGAGGTTGCGGGAGCGCGCCGAGGCCGAGACCGAGCGCCCCCTGCTGCGTATCTACTGGTTCGACGGCGCCCCCGACCGCGTACCCCAGCCCGAGCACCGCCGGCTGCGGGTGATGCCCCGGGTGACCGTCCGGCTCGGTGCCCTGACCCGCAGCGACGGGCGCTGGGCGCAGAAGGGCGTGGACGCCGCCATGCACGCCGAACTCACCGAACTCGCCCGCAATCGCGCCTGCTCCGACATCGTGCTGGTCACCGGGGACGGCGATCTGCTGCCCGGACTGATGTCGGCCAAGGAGCACGGGGTCGCCGTCCACCTGTGGGCCGTCCAGGCCGCGGACGGCGACTACAACCAGTCCGAGGACCTGGTCGCCGAGGCCGATGAGCGCCGGGTGCTGGACCGCGCCTGGATCACCGGGGCGGTCCGCGCCAAGGAGCCCCCCGGCACCTGCGCCCCCACCTCCGCGCCGCGTCCGGAGATCGCCGCCATCCTGTCCGCCCCGCTGCCCGAGACGGCGGCCGCCGCCGCAGCCGCCGCGGCGGCCGGATCCGGCGCCGACGCCCCCTCCCGGCGCAACGGCACCGCCCGCCCCGGCGCGGGCGTGGTCACCCGTGGCGCGACGGACGGCGCCGGGAGCGCGGCGGCCGCCACCGGCTCCGGTACGGCCGCCGACGGGACCACGGGCACGGCCAAGGGCGTGCCCACCCCCAAGGACCTCGCGGGCCTCGGCCGGGCCCACGCCGGTCCCGCGGCCCAGCACCCCGTCCCCAGCGCCACCCTGCGCTGGTCCTCCGACCGGGGCTGGGTCGACCGGGGCCCGGGCACCGGGGTGGGCGAGCCGCCGGAGACCGCCAACCTCCCGATGCTGGCCCAGCTCACCAGCGCCGAGCAGCGCTGGGCCGACCGCGAGGAGGACATCACCACCGTCTCCGGTGACCCCTTCGAGGTCGGCCAGGTCTTCGCCCGCCGCTGGATCGAGCGGCTCTCCGAGCCCGGCCACCTCCCGCAACTGTCCACCGAGTACCCGCGCATCCCGCACCGCATCGACGGCGAACTGCTGCGGTATGCCGCCCGCTTCGGTCTGCTCGCCCACAAGGACGACCAGATCGACGAGCACGACCGCTACGCGATCCGAGCCGGGTTCTGGCGCGAGATCGACGTCCGGACGGCCGCCGAGCACGCACCGGCGCCCGATTAGGCGGCGCGGGAAACCGGCCCGCGCCCGGGGCGGCCGTCCCCTCCCGTGTGCCGTCGCACACGCCTGCCGCCGCGTTCACCCGATTGGTTCAATCGGCCTCACCGGGCGGCCCGGCGCGGTGGCCGGGCGGGCACCCGACGGAGGACGGTCATGGCGGCGACTCTCACCTCACTGGTCGACGCGGCCACCGGCAGCAACCGCGGCAAGGCCGGGGACACCCTCACCCTCACCGGGTCCGGTCTCGGCGGCACCACCCGGGTGAACATCGGCCGCGCCACGGTCACCCCGACCAGCGTGGCCCCCGGTACGGTCACCGCCGTCGTCCCGGCCCTGTGCACCGGGCAGCACGCGGTCAGCGTGACCTCGGCGAACAACGCCACCAGCAACGCGCTGCCGTTCTTCCTCGTGCCCCAGCCGGTCGTCACCGGGCTCAGCCGCAGCGCGGGACCGGCCGGAGCGGTCAGCGTCACGCTGTTCGGCGAGGGCTTCCTGACCGCGACGGGAGTCACCTTCGGCTCCGTGGGCGCCGCCACCGGCACCTTCCCGCCCCCGACGGACACCGCCATGACGGTCACCGCCCCCGCCCACACGGCCCCCATCACCGGCTGCACCGACACCGTGGACATCACCGTCGCCTCGCTGGGCGGCACCAGCGCGCCGTCGGACGACGGCCAGTACACCTACTACGCCGTCCCCAACGCGGTCTCCGCCACCCCGGCGCTCCAGGTGCTGGGGCGGAACGTGACCATCACCGGCACCTGTCTGGCCGGCACCACCTCGGTGGTCTTCACCAACGGGATCACCTCGGTCTCCACCCTTTTCAGTAACATCTCCGCGACCCAGATCCTGGCCGTGGTCCCTTCCCTCTCGCTGGGCACGTACCAGGTCCTCGTCACCACCCCCGGCGGGACGGACACCGCCTCACCGCCCTCCGTCACCCTCATCCTCTGAACGTGCGGTGCGCGGCGGCGCCCGGTGAGGGGACCCGAGGGCGGGAGCGGGTGTTTGGGCGCGTACCCTCATAGCTCGTGAGGACGGGCGCGAAACAGGCGACGAGTGGCGATGTGGTGTGCACCGTGCGCGGCCTGGTCAAGACCTATCCCGCCGCGCGCGCACGCCGCGGCACCCCCGCCACCCCGGCGGTGCGTGCCAGCGACGGTATCGACCTGGACGTGGCGCGCGGTGAGGTCTTCGGGCTGCTGGGACCCAACGGCGCCGGGAAGTCCACCCTGGTCCGCCAGCTCACCGGACTCCTGCGGCCCGACGAGGGCACCGTCCGGGTGCTCGGCCACGATCTGGTCCGCCACCCCGAGCGCGCCGCCCGGCTGCTGGGCTATCTGGGCCAGGACTCCACCGCGCTGGACGAGCTGACCGTCGCCCTGGCCACCGAGACCACGGCACGGCTGCGCGGCCTCGACGCCCGCGCGGCCCGCGCCGAGCGGGACGCGGTGATGGAGGAGCTGGGCCTCGGCGAGCTGTCCGGACGTGCCCTGAAGAAGCTCTCCGGCGGTCAGCGGCGGCTGGCGTGTGTCGCCGCCGCCCTGGTGGGGGAGCGTCCGCTGCTGGTGCTGGACGAGCCCACCACCGGGATGGACCCGGTCGCCCGGCGGGCGGTGTGGGCCGCCGTGGACCGCCGGCGCGCCGAGCGCGGTGTGACGGTGCTGCTCGTCACCCACAACGTCATCGAGGCCGAGACCGTGCTCGACCGGGTCGCGGTGATGGACCGCGGCCGGGTGATCGCCTGCGACACCCCCGCCGGGCTGAAGGCGATGGTCGCCGACGAGGTGCGGGTGGAGCTGGTCTGGCGCGCCGATCCACCGCTGGACGCCCCCGGGATCGCCGCGCTGCGGGAGTCCGCCGACGCGGTCTCCGGGCGCCGCTGGACGCTGCGGCTCGCCCCGGACGCGGCGCGCGCCGCCATCGCCACCGTGACCGGCGGTCCCGCCTTCGCTGCGCTGGACGATTTCACTCTCGCCACCCCCAGCCTGGAGGATGTGTACCTCGCGCTGGGCGGCCGTGCGGAGGGGACGCAGGGACTGGTGAAGGCGTGAACGCAACCGCGACCCCGTCCGTAGTGAAGTCCGTGAGGCGACCGAAGCCGTCATCGGTGAAGAGGAGCAGCACAACGTGAGTGTCGTGCCCGCGCAGGCCAGGCCGTCCGGCATCACCGGGGGAAGCGCCCCGGCGAAGGCCGCCGCGCCGGCCGGTGAGGCCGGTGGCGCCGACGTGCCCGCCCCGCTGGCGGCCGGCGCGCGGCTGTTCCCCGCCCTCGTCGCGGTCTACCGGGCCCAGCTCAGCCGGGCCCGGGTGGCCCGGATCCCGCTGCTGTTCGTGGCGACCTTCCAGTCCGTCGGGATCATGGTCCTGATGCGCGGGGTGGTGGACGGCGGAGCGGAGGCCCGCTCGGTGGTCGCCGGGTCCAGTGTGCTGGTCGTGGCGTTCGTGGCGCTCAACCTGCTGGCCCAGTACTTCGGGCAGCTACGGGCGAGCGGCGGACTCGACCACTACGCCACCCTGCCGGTGCCGCCCTCCGCGGTGGTGCTCGGCGCGGCCGCCGCGTACGCCTCGTTCACCGTGCCGGGGACGGCCGTCACCGCCGTGGTGGGCAGTGTGCTCTTCCAGCTCCCGATGGCGCACCTGTGGATCCTCGCCGCGGTGATCCCGCTCTCCGGCGCGGCGCTCGCCGGACTCGGCGCGGCCCTGGGACTGCTCGCCCCGCGCCAGGAACTGGCCACCCTCTGCGGGCAGTTGGGCATGTCGGCGGCGCTGCTGCTGGGAGTGCTGCCTGCCGAGCGGATGCCGGAAGTGGTGTCGTACGCGCGGGATCTGCTGCCGTCGACGTACGGTGTGGAGGCCCTGGCGCGGTCCTTCGACGCCCAGCCCGACTGGCTGGCCGTCGGTGCCGACCTCGGGGTGTGTGCCGGGGTGGCCGTGGTGTCGCTCGCCGCCGCGACCTGGGCCTACCGTCGGGCGGCCGTGCGGTGACGCGCCGCAGCGGACCTCCCGCCGACCGAAGTACGCCGTCCGCCTGGCACGATGACGGGGTGACCGCACCGTTGACGCCACAAGATCAGCCTTCGCCGCACGACGAGTCCGCCGAGGCGCATCACTCAGGACAACCGCACCACCCCGAACACCCTGACCCTGCCGCCTGCACCGAGCACGGCGACCCGTCCGAGCCGGGCCCCGAGCTGCGGGCGGAGATGGTGCAGGCGTCGCTGGTCGCCATCGCGGTGGCGGTGTCAGGGGTGCTGCTGGGCCTGCTGTGGCTGTGGCTGGCACCGCGAGTGCCGCTGGTCTGGGCCGGGGACAACGCCGTCTATCTGAAGAACTCCGAGGCGGAGGACGCCATCGGCGCGGACGGGATGTTCGTGCTGCTCGCCCTGGCCTTCGGTGCCCTCTCGGCGCTCGTGGTCTTCCTGCTCTTCCGGCACGGCGGGATCGCGCTGGTCATCGGACTGGCCGTGGGCGGGGTGCTCGCCTCGGTGATCGCCTGGCGGCTGGGCGTATGGCTGGGCCCCAGCGCGGACATCGCCGCGCACGCCAAGGAGGTCGGCAAGGGGGTCGCCTTCGACGGACCGCTGAAGCTGCGCGCCAAGGGCGCCCTGCTGTCCTGGTCGGTCGCGGCGATGGTGGTGCATCTGACGCTCACCGGGCTGTTCGGCCCGCGCGACCCCGAGCCGCTGCCGGGCGCGGGAATCCACCGCGCCTGATCCGGCCTCTCCCGCGCCCGTCCGGACCCTCGCGGGTCCCTATCCGTCGTGACGTGCGATCGGGGCCACCACGGCCTCGGTGAGCGCCGCCAGATCGGTGGGGGACAGCTCGACCTCCAGACCGCGGCGGCCCGCCGAGACGCATACCGTCGGATGTCCGGCCGCCGAGGCGTCCAGGGCCGTGGGCAGCCGCTTGCGCTGGCCGAGCGGGGAGATCCCGCCGCGGACATAGCCCGTGGTGCGCTCCGCCGCCGCCGGATCCGCCATCACCGCGCGTTTGCCGCCGACCGCCGTCGCCAGGGCCTTGAGGTCCAGTGACGCGGAGACCGGCACGATCGCCACGGTCAGCCGGTCGTCCACACTGGCGATGAGGGTCTTGAAGACCCGGCCCGGCTCCACCCCGAGCGCCTGCGCGGCCTCCTCGCCGTAGGACGGGGCCGCCGGGTCATGGGTGTACGAGTGCAGGGTGAACGGGGTGCCCGCCGCGGTGAGCGCGGTGGTGGCCGGGGTTCCGGCGGAGTTCTTCCTGGATTTCTTGGCCATGTCTCTCGCGCGTCAGTTGGGGCTGGTCGGGCGGCGGGTCAGATCGACCGCCGGAAGCGACGGGAGCTTACCGATGACCGCGCTCTCGGCGCGAAGGAGTTTCAGCTCCTCGGCCAGTCTGCTGGCGGTGTCCGGCGCCTGGAGGAGCCGCTGTTTGGCCGGGGTGTCGAGCACGGCGGCTGCCGCGACCAGGTACGAGAGCACGGACGGTTCGCCCGGCAGGTCCTGTTCGGCGGCCAGGGTGCGTTCCCGCGCCCCCGCGAGCCGCTTCTGATACGTGCGGAACGCGCGCACCACCCCGGAGGCCAGCGCCCCGGCGCCCTCGCCCTGTTCCTCCTCCAGCTCGTTGACCTCGGCGGTCAGATACGGGCCCGAGGAGTCCACCGAGAGCAGTTCGAACCGGGTGGTGCCGGTGGCCAGCACCTCGAAGGTGCCGTCCTCCTGCTCCCGGATGGTGGCCGCGTCCGCGACACAGCCGACCGGGTAGAACGACTTCACCGGGTCGGGGCCGAAGCCCGACGCGGGCCCGCGGTCGGGCAGCGTCACGGTCTCGGGGAGCCCGAGCGCGCTGGGCGCGACCTCGTGGCCGTCCCGGATCGCGACCACCCCGAACCGGCGCGGCGCGTCCTCGGGAAGCGCCGACAGATCGCGCATCAGGGAGCGGTACCGCTGTTCGAAGACGTTCAGGGGCATGACGAGCCCCGGGAACAGCACCGTGTTCAGCGGGAAGAGCGGAAGGCGCGCGGAGGTCACGGGGCGTAAGCCTAATGGCCCCGCGCGTTCCACTTCACTGGCGGCGCAATAGCCGGGAGGCACCGGCGGCGACCGTGGTCGCCAGCACCCACCCCAGCAGGATCATCACGATGGCCGCCCACTGCACCGCACCGCCGGGATTCCAGTAGCCGTCCTGGCCCAGATTGACCACCGGGATCAGCAGGTCGAGCGTGTACAGCGAGGCGTTCCAGTGCGGGGATTCCCCGGCCTTCAGCGCCTCGGGGCGGTTGTGCGCGAAGAACACCGAACCCACCGCCCACAGCACCGCCATCCACACCGCGGCCCGGCCGGGGCGGTAGCCGTAGGCCACCGTCCAGTCCTGGAGGTAGCCCCACAGCTTCCCGGCCAGCGGCAGCGTCTCCCGGCGGCGGCGCTGCTTGGCGAGCAGCACCTCGCGCGCGTCCGCGTCCTCCCCGCTGGCCCGCATCGAGTTGGCCAGCATCTCGTACGGTTCGGGCGCGTACTCCGGGGTCGCGGCGGCCACCCACTCCAGCCGCCGGGTGAGCGGGAAGTGGCCGCGCGGGATCAGGTTCTCGTAGGAGAAGCCCGCCATGGTCAGTCCGCCGGGGCCGGGCCAGCTCACCGATTTGTCGACGAGGTTGACCACCCGGGCGCCGGAGAGGATCACCCGGCCGCGCTGCGGACGCTCCCCGACGAACCGCAGCTCCGGGGTCTGCACCCGGCGCAGCGACAGCTCCTGGTCGTTCTCCATGATGAAACGGGCCTGGTCGAAGTCGATGGCGTCACCGATCCGCCCGTCGTCCAGACGGATACCGCCCTCGCATTCGAAGCGCTGGATCCGGGTGCCGCGGGTCGGGGTGTCGGTGGTGCCGTAGGCCGGGGTGGAGCCGGGGCCGTAGGCGGATATCCCGCCGCCGGTCAGATAGAGGCTGCGCTCGACGGTCAGCTGCGGCGCGTTCAGCGCCCGCCGGCCGTAGGGGTTGCGCAGCCGGGAGCCGCGCAGACTGAGCGATACGCCCACCTGTGCCCCGCGCAGGCTCAGCTCCCCGTACGACTCGATCATGTCGGCCTGGAAGTCCTGGGCGACGGTCAGCCCGTCGGCGCTGATCGACATGCCGCGGCGGTCCCGGCGCACGATGAGCTGGTTGAGGAGTAAGTCGGTGCCTATGTGGGCGTCGGTGAGCCGGATGCCGTGCTCCACGACACACCGGGGCAGATGCAGATCGCCCTCGGTGCGCAGCCGGGCCGCCTCCAGCCGGGGGAGTGCGCAGCCCACCAGGCGCAGGGTGGCGAAATGCGATTCGGGGAGCAGTACCTCCCGCTCGAAGCGGCAGTTCTTCAGCTCGACATACGGGTTGATCACACCGCCGGCCAGGTCCAGGGTGCCGGTGATGTGCACCCCGTTCAGCTTCAGCGCCGCGACCCGGCCCGGCTGGGCGGCAGGTCCGTCCAGCAGCAGCAGCGCCACCACCCGGGCCCGGACACTGCGCTCGGGACCCCAGGCGTAGGGGCCGGAGGGGTCGTTCCGCTGGGGGTGGGAGGTCCGCAGATCGTGGGTGCTGCCGTTGCGGAAGGCCTGCCACATACCCCATTCGGCGGTGGTCAGATCGAGACCCGGGGGCGGATCGCCATCGTGCGGCTCGGTCACAGCCGTGTCCCCTCCTGTTCTCCGTATCCCCGTACGGACCACATTCCCGCTGAGTAACCGGTTGAACGCCAACGGTCAGGGTCAACTTAGGCGGTGCGTATCACTGACTGATACGGGGGGAGGGCGGCCGTATCGGGTCTGAGACAATTGATCGCGTGATCTCCCGTATCGATCTGCGCGGCGCCGCCCTCCCCGAGGGCGGCATCGACCGTGACCTGCTGCCCCGTGCCGAGCTCGATGTCGAGGCCGCCCTGGAGAAGGTGCGCCCGATCTGCGAGGACGTACGGCATCGCGGCACCGCGGCGCTGATCGACTACGCGGCGCGGTTCGACGGTGTGACCCTCGACCGGGTGCGGGTGCCCGCCGAGGCCCTCCGGAGCGCCCTCACCGGGCTGGACCCGGCCGTGCGGGCCGCCCTGGAGGAGTCCATCCGGCGCGCCCGGCTGGTCCACCGCGCCCAGCGGCGCACCGACCACACCACCCAGGTGGTGCCCGGCGGGACCGTCACCGAGCGCTGGGTGCCGGTCGAGCGGGTCGGGCTGTACGTGCCCGGCGGCCGCTCGGTCTACCCCTCCTCCGTGGTGATGAACGTGGTGCCCGCGCAGGAGGCCGGGGTCGGCTCGATGGCCGTCACCTCCCCGCCGCAGAGCGGGTTCGGCGGACTGCCGCACCCCACGATCCTGGCGGCCTGCGCCCTGCTCGGCGTGGACGAGGTCTACGCGGCCGGGGGCGCCCAGGCGGTGGCCATGTTCGCCTACGGCACCGAGGAGTGCCGTCCGGTCTCGATGGTGACCGGACCGGGGAACATCTGGGTCGCCGCCGCCAAGCGCCTGCTCAAGGGCCGGATCGGGATCGACGCCGAGGCCGGGCCCACCGAGATCGCCATCCTCGCCGACCACACCGCCGACCCGGTGCATGTCGCCGCGGACCTCATCAGCCAGGCCGAGCACGACCCGCTGGCCGCCTCGGTGCTGGTCACCGACTCCGAGGAGCTGGCCACCGCGGTCGAGAAGGAGCTCGAGGTCCAGATCGCGGCCACCCGGCACGTCGAGGACCGCATCCGCCCGGCGCTCTCCGGCCGCCAGTCCGGCATCGTGCTGGTCGACGGGATCGAGCAGGGCCTGGCCGTGGTGGACGCGTACGCGGCCGAGCACCTGGAGATCCAGACCGAGGACGCGGCGGCGGTCGCCGCCCGGGTGCGGAACGCCGGGGCGGTCTTCGTCGGGGCGTACGCCCCCGTCTCCCTCGGCGACTACGCCGCGGGCTCCAACCACGTCCTGCCCACCGGTGGCTGCGCCTGCCACTCCTCGGGGCTGTCCGTGCAGTCCTTCCTGCGCGGCATCCACGTGGTGGACTACACCCGCGAGGCGCTGGCCGAGGTCGCGGGCCATGTGGTGACGCTCGCCGAGGCGGAGGACCTGCCCGCCCACGGCGCCGCGGTGAAGGCAAGGTTCGACTGGAAGGTGCCACCGAGCAAGTGACCGGCATTGACGATCTCCCGATCCGGGAAGAGCTCCGTGGCAAGTCCCCGTACGGAGCTCCCCAGCTCGATGTGCCCGTACGGCTGAACACCAACGAGAACCCGTATCCGCTGCCGGAGCCCCTGGTGGCCCGGATCGCCGAGCGGGTCGCCGAGGCGGCCCGCGACCTCAACCGCTACCCGGACCGGGACGCGGTCGAGCTCCGCACCGAGCTGGCCCGCTACCTCACCCGCACCGCCGGGCACGAGGTCGGCGTGGCCAACGTCTGGGCGGCCAACGGCTCCAATGAGGTGCTCCAGCAGCTCCTCCAGACCTTCGGCGGCCCCGGGCGCACCGCGATGGGCTTCGAGCCCTCGTACTCGATGCACGCGCTGATCTCCCGCGGTACCGGCACCGGCTGGATCTCCGGCCCGCGGAACGCGGACTTCACCATCGATGTGGACGCCGCCCGCGCGGCCATCGCCGCGCACCGGCCCAACGTCGTGTTCATCACCTCCCCCAACAACCCCACCGGGACCGCCGTCGCCGCGGACACGGTGCTGGCGCTGTACGAGGCGGCGCAGGCCGCCGGGCCCTCGGTCGTCGTGGTCGACGAGGCGTACGGGGAGTTCAGCCACCACCCCTCGCTGCTGCCGCTGATCGAGGGCCGTCCGCGGCTGGTTCTCTCCCGGACCATGTCCAAGGCGTTCGGCGCCGCCGGGCTGCGGCTCGGCTATCTCGCCGCGCATCCGGCCGTGGTGGACGCGGTCCAGCTCGTCCGGCTGCCGTACCACCTGTCCGCGGTCACCCAGGCCACCGCGCTGGCCGCCCTGGAGCACACCGATACGCTGCTGGGGTACGTCGAGGCGCTCAAGGCCGAGCGCGACCGGCTGGTGAACGAGCTGCGCAGCATCGGCTGCGAGGTGACCGACTCGGACGCCAACTTCGTGCAGTTCGGCCGTTTCGAGGACGCGCACGCGGCATGGCGGGAACTGCTGGACCGGGGGGTTCTGGTCCGTGACAACGGCGTACCGGGATGGCTGCGGGTCACCGCGGGCACTCCCACCGAGAACGACGCGTTCCTCGACGCGGTACGCGAGCTGATGAAGGAGAAGAGCGCATGACCCGCGTGGGACGCGTGGAGCGCACCACCAAGGAGACCTCGGTCGTCGTCGAGATCGATCTCGACGGCACCGGACAGGTCGACGTATCGACCGGTGTCGGCTTCTACGACCATATGCTCGACCAGCTCGGCCGCCACGGCCTCTTCGACCTCACGGTCAAGACCGAGGGCGACCTGCACATCGACACCCACCACACCATCGAGGACACCGCCCTCGCGCTGGGTGCCGCGTTCAAGCAGGCGCTCGGCGACAAGGTGGGCATCTACCGGTTCGGCAACTGCACGGTGCCGCTCGACGAGTCCCTGGCCCAGGTGACCGTCGACCTCTCCGGCCGCCCGTACCTGGTGCACACCGAGCCGGAGAACATCGCGCCGATGATCGGCACGTACGACACCACGATGACGCGCCACATACTGGAGTCGTTCGTGGCGCAGGCGCAGATCGCCCTGCATGTCCACGTGCCGTACGGGCGCAACGCGCACCACATCGTGGAGTGCCAGTTCAAGGCCCTGGCACGGGCGCTGCGCTATGCGAGCGAGCGCGACCCGCGGGCTGCCGGGATTCTCCCCTCCACGAAGGGCGCGCTGTGAACGGGACGTCGACCGCGTTCATCGTCCTGGGACTCTTCCTGCTGGGCGGGGTGGTCTCCTTCGTGAAGCAGGGGCTGCCCAAGGGTGTGATCGTGCTGCTCAGCCTGGGCGCCTCGATGGCCCTGGTGGCGGGCGTCATGCGGCTGGAGGTCTGGAATTGAGCACGGCCCCGAAGGTCGTCGTCCTCGACTACGGCTTCGGCAACGTCCGCTCCGCCGAGCGCGCCCTCGCCCATGTCGGCGCCGATGTCGAGATCACCGGTGACTACGACAAGGCCATGACCGCCGACGGTCTGCTGGTCCCCGGTGTCGGCGCCTTCGCCGCCTGTATGAAGGGGCTGCGCGGTGCCCGCGGCGACTGGATCGTGGGCCGCCGCCTCTCCGGCGGCCGCCCCGTGATGGGGATCTGCGTCGGTATGCAGGTGCTGTTCGAGCGCGGTATCGAGCACGGCGTCGAGGCCGAGGGCCTGGACGAGTGGCCCGGCACCGTCGAGCGGCTGCATGCGCCCGTCGTCCCCCACATGGGGTGGAACACGGTCAAGGCCCCGGCCGACTCCCGGCTGTTCGACGGCGTCGGCGCGGACGAGCGCTTCTACTTCGTCCACTCCTACGCGGTCCGCACCTGGGAGCTGGAGGTGGCCAACCCGGCCATGCCCGCCCCCAAGGTCGCCTGGACCACCCACGGCGAGCCGTTCGTCGCCGCCGTGGAGAACGGCCCGCTGTGGGCCACCCAGTTCCACCCCGAGAAGTCCGGCGACGCCGGGGCGCGGCTGCTCCGCAACTGGCTCGACACGCTCTGACCGGCCCGCATCAGCTCAGCACTCACCGTAAGGTTCCCGCATGCCAACGCACCGCCTCGAACTCCTCCCCGCCGTCGACGTCCGGGACGGCCAGGCCGTCCGTCTCGTGCACGGCGAGTCCGGCTCCGAGACGTCGTACGGCGACCCGCTGGAGGCCGCCCTCGCCTGGCAGGCGGCGGGCGCCGAGTGGCTGCACCTGGTGGACCTCGACGCGGCCTTCGGCACCGGTGACAACCGCGGGGTGATCGCCGAGGTCGCCGCGGCCATGGAGCTGAAGGTCGAGCTGTCCGGCGGTATCCGCGACGACGCCTCGCTGGCCGCCGCGCTCGCCACCGGATGCACCCGCGTCAACCTGGGCACCGCGGCGCTGGAGACCCCCGAGTGGGTCGCCAAGGTCATCGCCGAGCACGGCGACCGCATCGCCGTCGGCCTCGACGTACGCGGCACCACCCTGCGCGGCCGCGGCTGGACCCGGGACGGCGGCGATCTGTACGAGACCCTGGCACGGCTGGACTCCGAGGGCTGCGCCCGTTACGTCGTCACCGACATCGCCAAGGACGGCACCCTCCAGGGCCCCAACCTGGAGCTGCTGCGCAATGTCTGCGCGGCGACGGACAAGCCGGTCGTCGCCTCCGGCGGCGTTTCCTCCCTCGACGACCTGCGCGCCCTTGCGACCCTGGTACCGGAAGGCGTCGAGGGTGCCATCGTCGGGAAGGCGCTCTACGCCAAGGCGTTCACCCTGGAAGAGGCGTTGGAGGCGGTATCCGCATGACCTCACCCGAGATCGCACGACGGATCCAGACCGACAGTCCGTGGGAGGAGACCATCGGCTTCGCACGGGCCGTGCAAGCCGGTGACCTGGTGGTCGTCAGCGGGACGATGCCGCTGGCCGACCGCGGCGTCCTGGAGGGCGAGGGCGACCCGTACCAGCAGACGATGGCCGCCTTCCGCCACGCCCTGGACGCGCTGTCCCCGTTCGACCTGGGCGTCGAATCCGTCATCCGCACCCGGATGTTCATCACCCACGCCCGGGACGTGGACGAGGTGGGCCGTGCCCACAAGGAGCTGTTCGACGCCGTGCGCCCGGCCGCGACCCTCGTCGTGGTCTCCGGCTTCGTCGACTCGCGCGTCCTGGTCGAAGTCGAACTGGAAGCATTCCGAGGAGCCCGACAGCCATGACCCTCGCGGTCCGAGTCATCCCCTGCCTGGACGTCGACAACGGCCGGGTCGTCAAGGGGGTCAACTTCCAGAACCTGCGCGATGCGGGCGATCCGGTCGAGATGGCCAAGGTCTACGGCGAGGAGGGCGCGGACGAGCTGACGTTCCTCGACATCACCGCTTCCTCCGGCAACCGTGAGACCACCTATGACGTCGTCCGCCGCACCGCCGAGCAGGTCTTCATCCCGCTCACGGTCGGCGGCGGCGTCCGCACCCCCGAGGACGTCGACAAGCTGCTGCGCGCCGGGGCGGACAAGGTCGGTGTCAACACCGCCGCCATCGCTCGCCCCGAGCTGATCCGTGAGATCGCCGAACGGTTCGGCAGCCAGGTCCTGGTCCTCTCGGTCGACGCCCGCCGCTGTGTGCCCGGCGCCGGCGGTGAACCGGCCGCGGTCACCCCGTCCGGCTACGAGGTCACCACCCACGGCGGCCGCCGCGGCACCGGTATCGACGCCGTCGAATGGGCCCACCGCGCGGCCGAACTGGGCGCGGGCGAGATCCTGCTGAACTCCATGGATGCCGACGGCACCAAGGACGGCTACGACACCGCCATGATCGAGGCGGTCCGCAAGCATGTCGCCATCCCGGTCATCGCCAGCGGCGGCGCGGGCGAGCTGGCCCACTTCCCCCCGGCCGTCGCGGCGGGCGCGGACGCGGTGCTGGCCGCGTCGGTCTTCCACTTCGGCGATCTGCGGATCAGCGAGGTGAAGGACGCGCTGCGCGGGGCGGGCCACCCGGTGCGATGAGGGATCGGCGGCGGGGCCATTACACTCACGTCGGTGACTAGCGAAGCGGAACCGCAACCGTTGCTCACGGCCCGGCCGACGCTCTCTCAGGAACAGGTCACCCACCTGGAGTTCATCCAGGCAGTGATCACCCGGCTCGGCAACAACTCCTTCCTCGTCAAGGGCTGGTGCCTGACCCTGGCCGCCGGACTGCTGGCGTTCGCCGCCGAGGGGTCACGGATATCGGTGGCGGTGACGGCCTTCGTGCCGCTGGTGGCGTTCTGGCTGCTGGACGGCTACTTCCTCTGGCAGGAACGGCTGTTCCGCGCGCTCTACGACCGTGTCCGCACACCGGGCGGGGGAGGGGTGGAACCCTTCGCCATGGACCCGGGCCCCCACACGGCGGGGGTGCGGTGGTGGAACGCCGCCCGCTCGGTCACCCTGGCGCTGTTCTACGGCGGGATCGGCGTCGCCCATCTCGCCGTGCTGGGCGCGGTCCTGCTCGCCTGAGACGGCCGGGGCAGCCGGGGCGGCACGGCGTCAGGAGGTCAGGGCGCCGCGCAGCCGGTCGGCCATCTCGTCCAGCGCGACGGGGGCCACCGTCCGCTGGGACGGCCAGATCGGACCCATCCGGTCGCCCTCGTCGCGCGGGACGACATGGATGTGCAGATGCATCACGCTCTGCGTGGCCACCGCCCCCACGGAGGTGATGATGTTCATCCCCTCCGGTGCGTAGGCCGACCGCACCGCCCGGACCACCCGCCGCACCGCGCGGGTCAGCTCCAGGCTCGTCGGCTCGTCCAGCTCCCAGGCGTCCCGCACATGGTGGCGCGGGACCACCAGGACATGGCCGTCCACGGCGGGGTGGAGCGGCAGGAAGGCGAGGGTGCGGGCGTCGGAGTGGACCAGGCGGGCGGGCTCGAGCCCCTCCGCGATCCGGCAGAAGACGCACTCGGGGGTCTCAGGGTTCGGGGACATGACGCGATCATCCCGCACCCCCCGGGCCCGGTACGGACGGGCTGGACTTGACGGGGTGTTCCCGGGGGCGCTTGGATCGCGGCAGTCGGCCCGGGGAGACCGCCCGGAGCCCAGAGGTGCGCCCAGCCGGTACGGGAACCGTCCCCAGCCCGGCCCCAGTCGCCAGGACGCCGCAGACACCGCGTCCGAGGCGGGGCCGCTACCCGTGAACGCTGGAGCGTCCGCCATGTCCGTCCGCCGTCGCACCGCCCTCGTCGCCGCCCTGCTGGCCCTGACCGGCTGTACGTCGTCCTCCGGGCCGTCCGGATCAGCCGGACCGTCCGGATCCGGGACGGGGGACCGCTCCTCGGTGTCGCTGCCGCCCGTCCACGCCGGATTCGACTACCAGTTGGGCGGTGCGTACCCCCCGCCGAAGGGCGTCCGGATCGTCAGCCGCGACCGCGCGGCCGAGCCGGCGGACGGCCTGTACAACATCTGCTACGTCAACGCCTTCCAGGCCCAGCCGGAGGAGCGCGGTCAGTGGCCCGCCGGGCTGCTGCTGCGCGATGACGACGGGGACGTGGTGATGGACAAGGACTGGGACGAACCCCTGCTGGACATCGGCACCCCCGCCAAGCGCAAGCGGATCGCGGCCCGGGTCAACCGGTGGACCGACGGCTGCGCGGACCAGGGCTACGACGCCGTGGAGCCGGACAACTACGACAGCTACACCCGTTCCGGCGGCAGACTGTCGGCCGCCGACGCCACCGCCTTCATCACCCTGCTCGCCGCGCACGCGCACGCCCGGGGCCTGGCCATCGGCCAGAAGAACACCGTCGAACTCGCCGGTCGCCGCGAGGAGACGGGGCTGGATTTCGCCGTGGTGGAGGAGTGCGGCGCGTACGACGAGTGCGGCGGCTATGTGAAGGCATTCGGCCGCCATGTGGTCGTCGTCGAGTACACCGCCAAGGGGCTCGCCAAGGGCTGTGCGGCATGGGGCGACCGGCTGAGCATCGTACGCCGGGACATCGGTGTCACCCCCCGCGGCGACGGCGACTACCTGCGCGGGACCTGCCGGGACTGAGGCTCCGGAAGCGGGCTGAGGGCGTACATCACCTGTGCCGCGCCGAACTCGGTGAACGTCTCGACCCGTCGCATCCCGAGCGCCTCCAGGAGCCGCCGGGACGGGGCGTTGGCCTCCTGGGTGACCGCGATGACCTCGGGCCGGCCGCCGGGTCCGGGGGCCAGCGCGTCCAACGCCCAGGAGACCGCCGCCGAGACCGCCTCACGGGCGTAACCGCGCCCCCAGTGCTCGGGCAGTAGCTGGTACGACACCTCGGTACGGCCGCCGTGGCGCGACTCCGGCTCCAGCGTCACCGCGCCGACCACCGACCCGTCGGCCCGCGACACCACGCTGAACACCCCGAAGACGCCCACACAGCCCCGTTCCCGGGCGCGGACCGTCTCCGGGGGCACCGGGCCGCCGAGATGGCGGCGCACCTCGGGGTCGGTCCACAGCCGGGACACGGCGGGGACGTCGGCGGGCTCGATCGGGCGCAGCAGCAGCCGCTCGGTGGTCAGGGAGACCGGCCAGGGGCGGGGGCGTTCGGAGGACGACATCAGTGGCTCCGGAGCGTCGGGCTCAGATGCCGAGCGGGGCGGACCGGACCGTCTCCACGGCCGCCTTGTCACCGTCGAGCTCGACCCGGGCCGCGCCCTGACGGCCGTACAGGAACAGCGCCAGCTCGCCCGGTTCACCGGTGACCGTGGCCACCGGGGTGCCGCGGTGCGCCACCGCCGTACGGCCGTCGGGGCGGCGCAGCACCAGGCCCACGGGCGACTTGCGGCCGAACATCCGGGCGGCGCGCTCGATCCGGGACCACAGCGCGTCGGCGAAGACCGGATCCACCTCGCGCGGCTCCCACTCCGGCCGGGCCCTGCGGACGTCCTCGGCGTGCACATAGAACTCGAGGCTGTTGGCCGCCTCGTCCACCTGCTTGAGCGCGAACGGCGACATCCGCGGCGGACCGGAGCGGAAGAGCTGGAGCAGCTCCCCGTACGGCTTGGCCGCGAACTCGGCCTGCACCCGGGCCAGCCGCGCGGCCAGCGGCTTGATCACCAGACCGCCGGCCGCGTCCGCGCGGCGCTCCCGGACCACGAGGTGGGCCGCCAGATCATGGGTGGTCCAGCCCTCGCACAGCGTCGGGGCGTCGGGGCCCGCGCTCTCCAAGAGGTCGGCGAGGAGCAGACGTTCGCGTTGGGCGTGAGTGGACATAACGCCCACCCTACGACCGCGGTCCGGGCCCCGCCACGCCAACGGCCGGACGGCGCGCCGGGCCCGCGGCACCGGTGCCTACTCGGGGAGCGGCTTGCGCAGCTTGGTGCCGTCCAGGCCCGAGCTGAGCGTCAGCGCGCAGGAGACCGTGTCCTCGCCCTGGACGGAATACGTGGCCAGCGCCGGGTAGAGCGCGTAGTAGTAGTAATTCCGCCCGTCGTTGGGGATCTTTTTCAGCCGGGCCCTGGCGTCCACCGCGCACAGTGCGAGGGCCTTCTTCTGGATCGCCTTCTCGGAGGAGAACTTACCGGTCAGCTTCTCGTTGGCGATCACCTCGCCGTCGTGCGCGCCCGAGCAGCGCCGCTTCTCGATCTTGGTGACGCTGCTGTCCATCGCGGGGTGGTCGAAGCAGGTGCCCGGTTTGAGCGCCACGTAGGGCACCCGCGCACCGGGGTCGCCGGACGCCGAGGCCGACGGTGAGGTCCCGGAGTCGGGATCGCCCTTGGGTACGTCGTCGAACGGCGCGCCCTGGCCGGGGTCCTCCGTGCCCGAGGGGACGGAGGGCGAGGCGGACGGGGACGGTGCGGTGCTGTGGGAGGCGGAGGCGCGCGGGGTCTCGTCGGCCGATGCCCGCTCGCCGTCGTCGTCACCCCCGGAGCCGAGGGCGATCGCGCCGGCGACCACCGCGACGGCCACCACCGACGCCACGACGATCGCCGCGACCTTGGCGCCCGAGCCGCGCGGCGGAGCGGGCGGCAGGGACCCGGGCGGGAGCGAACCGGGCGGGAAACCGCCGGGGAGCGGACCGCCGGACGGCGCCGAGGGCGGGCCGAACGCGCCGAACCCGCCGCCCGGCGGCAGCGCGGGCGGACCGGACGGTCCGGACGGCGGCGGTGGCGGGCCGAAACCCTGCGGTGGCTGCGGGGTCTGCGGCGGTTGAGGAGCCTGCGGTGGCTGCTGGCCCTGCGGCTGCTGCTGAGGCGGTGCCTGCTGTGGCTGTGCCGGCCGCTGCGGATCCTGCGGCGGCGGACCGAACCCCCCGCCGTTTCCCGGCCGGTTGGCGTCGTTCGGCGGCGGAAACGTCATGTCCGAAGCATGCCCCATCCCACCGACATCCCGGCCATCGGCCCCGGCGATACCGGCCATCGCCCGCTCCGCACGGCCGGTCGCCGCGTCCACCACGACGGCCGCGCTCGCCGCCCGCGGCGCGGCGCCGCGGTACCCGCTTGCGGCGGGGCGGCCACGACACCGCTCGCGGCACGCTGGTCGCGGGTGGGCTCGCCGGACGTCCGCCCGCCCGCCTCCGCTTCCCCGGCCCGGGCGCGGCCCGGCCCCGCGCGCGGGCCGGTCACCGGGCCGTCGCTCCCGGCGGGCTCCGGGCCGTCGTCGGCGACATCCTCGCGCACGCGCACCCCTCGGCGCGTTCGCCGTCCCGTGGCGCGCCCCTGCCGTGATCACCACATGAGACCGTTCGCGGGACCACCCGCCCGGCCGTGCAGAATGGTCACATGACCGGCTCCGACCGCCCCTCCGCCCTCGACCCGGCCCTCGCCGCCCGCCTCAAGCGCGGCGCCGACGGGCTCGTCCCCGCCATCGCCCAGCAGTACGACACCGGCGAGGTGCTGATGCTCGGCTGGATGGACGACGAGGCGCTGCACCGCACCCTCACCACCGGCCGCTGCACCTACTGGAGCCGCAGCCGCCAGGAGTACTGGGTCAAGGGCGATACCTCCGGCCACGTCCAGCTGGTCAAGTCCGTCGCGCTCGACTGCGACGCCGACACCGTCCTCGTCAAGGTCGACCAGGTCGGGGCCGCCTGCCACACCGGCGACCGCACCTGCTTCGACGCCGACGTCCTCCCGCTCGGCCAGTAACCGGGCCCCGGCCCCGCCCCCACTAGGCTCCTCAGCCATGACCCAGGACGCTGCCACGATGGATCTCGAGACCTTCCGCAAGCTGGCGGCCGACCGCCGCGTCATCCCCGTCAGCCGACGGCTGCTGGCGGACGGTGACACCCCCGTGGGCCTCTACCGCAAGCTGGCCGCCGAGCGCCCCGGCACCTTCCTCCTGGAGTCCGCCGAGAACGGCCGCTCCTGGTCCCGGTACTCCTTCATCGGCGTCCGCAGCGCCGCCACCCTCACCGAACGCGACGGGCGCACCCACTGGCTGGGCACCCCGCCCGTCGGCGTCCCCACCGAAGGCGATCCGCTCCAGGCGCTGCGCGCCACGGTCGAAGCCCTGCACACCCCGCGTGATCTCGGCGGACTGGTCCACCTCCCGCCGTTCACCGGCGGCATGGTCGGCTACCTCGGCTATGACGTGGTCCGCCGTCTGGAGAAGGTCGGCGAGCACGGCCGCGACGATCTGCGGCTGCCCGAGCTGACCATGCTGCTCACCTCGGACCTCGCGGTGCTCGACCACTGGGACGGCACCGTGCTGCTGATCGCCAACGCGATCAACCACAACGACCTCGACACCGGGGTGGACGAGGCGTACGCGGACGCCGTGGCGCGGCTCGACGCGATGGCCGCCGACCTGGTCCGCCCGATGGCCACCGACCCCACCGCGCTGCCCGCCTCCGAACTCCCGGAGTACACCGCGCTGTGGGGCGGCGAGGACTACCGGGTGGCGGTCGACGACATCAAGGAGCGCATCCGCGCGGGCGAGGCGTTCCAGGTCGTCCCCTCGCAGCGGTTCGAGACGCCCTGTACGGCCTCGGCCCTCGACGTCTACCGGGTGCTGCGCGCCACCAACCCCAGCCCCTACATGTACCTGTTCCGGTTCGAGGGCTTCGATGTGGTGGGCTCCAGCCCGGAGGCCCTGGTCAAGGTGGAGGACGGCCGGGCGATGGTGCACCCCATCGCCGGGACCCGCCCCCGCGGCGCCACCCCGCAGGAGGACGCGGCGCTCGCCGAGGAGCTGCTCGCCGACCCCAAGGAGCGGGCCGAGCACCTGATGCTGGTCGACCTCGGCCGCAACGACCTGGGCCGGGTGTGCCTGCCGGGCAGCGTCGAGGTCGTCGACTTCATGTCGATCGAGCGCTACAGCCATGTGATGCACATCGTCTCCACCGTCACCGGCGCCCTCGCCGACGGCCGTACCGCCTTCGACGTGCTCACCGCGTGCTTCCCCGCGGGCACCCTCTCCGGCGCCCCCAAACCGCGCGCCCTCCAGATCATCGAGGAGCTGGAGCCCAGCCGCCGCGGGCTGTACGGCGGCTGTGTCGGCTACCTCGACTTCGCGGGCGACTCCGACACCGCCATCGCCATCCGGACCGCCCTGCTGCGGGACGGCACGGCGTACGTCCAGGCCGGCGCGGGTGTGGTGGCCGACTCCGATCCGGCGGCGGAGGACGCGGAGTGCCGCAACAAGGCGGCGGCGGTGCTGCGGGCGGTGCACTCGGCCAACCGGCTCGGCCGCTGACCCCGGCGGCACCCCGCCGGAACCCCACCCGACCCCGGGCGTGACCCGCGCGACCCGGGGAATCTCCCCGGCCGTCGCCGGGCGTATCGGTGCGGAACGGGTCATCCCGCATACCCGGGACCCAGGTGCCGCGGCGCGTGGGGGATAGTGGTACGCGTGAGCGCAGCAGCCGTACCCCAGCCCCGGGCCGAGAACGAGCCCTCCGCCTCCGTCCCGCGCGGCCGCCGGACGAGCCTCGCCGTCGCCCTGCTCGCCGGGGCGCTCGGTGCCGCACTCGTCCTGCTGGCCACCAGCCGTACCTGGGCCGAGGGCACCGCCATGGTCGCCCAGGGCACCCTGCCCCAGCGCGCCGACGGTGATGACATCACCGGACTGCCCGGCGCGCTCGCGGTCGTCGGTCTGGCCGCGCTGGTCGCCGTCTTCGCCGTGCGCCGGGCCGGGCGGGTCGTCGTCTCCGGACTGCTCGCCCTCACCGGCGCGGGCATCGTCGTCGCCTCGGCGCTCGGCGCGTCCGACAAGGCGGCGCTGGAGGAGAAGGCGTCCAAGGCCACCGGCCTCTCCGACAGCGCCATCCACGACGTGGCGTACACCCCCTGGCCCTGGGTGGCCCTGGCCGGCGGGGTGCTGCTGCTGCTCGCGGGGGTGCTCGCGCTCGGCTACGGCCGCCACTGGCCCGCCATGTCCGGGCGGTACGAGCGCTCCGGCACCGAAGGGCGCCCCCGGGGCCGCCGCGGTGCTCGCACGGCGCCCGACCCGGACCGTCCCGAGGAGCTGTGGAAGGCGCTGGACCGGGGCGAGGACCCCACCGCCCGACAGGGGGCGTGAACCGGACGCCTCCAGCGGCACCCCCGCTCAAGGCAACTTTGCGCGTCGGGGACAATGGCCTGGGAGCGTTCGCCCCCGGGCGCCCGGACCAGGCGCAGTACAGCTACGAGGAGTATTCATGGCGGGTCACAACCACGGACACACCCCGGCCGCCTGGACCGGTGTCACCATCGCCTTCATCGGCTTCTGCGTCTCCGGTGCCTTCACCGTGCTGGCCAGTCCGGTCGGCTTCTGGGCGGGCATGGTCATCGTCGTCCTCGGTGGTGTGGTCGGTGCCGCGATGCGCGCGGCCGGGCTCGGCATGCCGAAGGCCGCCCTGGCCCCGGCCCGTCCGGCCCCGCGGCCCCGCCCCGAGGCGCAGACCCAGCAGTAGGACATGACGCCGGGCGCGGCCCGGGGTCCGTGCCATCGGCGTACGCCGCGGCCGGTCCCCGGGCCGCGACCCGTACGGCGGCAGGTGTCTCGCTTCTGAGCTGCGCCTTCGCCGTGCCGCATGCAGACTCGGCGGTGTGAGCGCACCGTCGCCGATCGTCCCCGACCCGGTTCCGCCGGCCGCCACGCCAAGCGGCGCGGGCGGTGCGGTACGGCGGCTGCTCGGGCCGCTGGGGGTGCTCGCGGGCGCCGTCGCCGCCTTCGGCTACGTCGCCGCCGTCGACCCCCATCAGCCCGGCCACTATCCGGTCTGCCCGGTGCTGCGGCTCACCGGGCTGTACTGCCCGGCCTGCGGGGGGCTGCGCGGCGCCCACGCCCTCGCCCACGGCGATCTGCCCGCCGCGCTGCGCGACAACGCGCTCGCGGTCCTCGCCTACGCCCTGCTCGCGGTCTGCTGGCTGGTGTGGTGCGCGCGGGCGGTCGCGGGGCGACGGTTCCCCGCCACCGCGCGGGGGCGGCCGTACGGCCCGCGCGGCTGGCAGATCGGGGCGTTCCTCGGGCTCGCAGTGATCTTCACGATCGTCCGGAATTTCCCGTTCGAGGGACTACTGACGCCGTGACCGCTGTTGTGTATGTCCATGTCGTGGGACTCGACGTCAACCGGATGCGAGACCTGGGTCCTCTGACAGCTACCATCGCAGTGCCTGGTGCAGCGGTTGTCCGCCCCACCGGCGCCGACCATCTGCTTCATGCCCACCCGGGAAGGGGGCCGCTCGCGTGAGTGTGCTCGACGAGATCATCGACGGAGTCCGTGCCGACCTCGCGGAGCGGCAGGCGCGCGTCACCCTCGACGAGCTCAAGGAGCGGGCGGCCAAGGCGCGGCCGGCCAAGGACGGGGTCGCGGCCCTCAAGGGCGACAGCGTCAAGGTGATCTGCGAGGTCAAGCGGTCCAGCCCGTCCAAGGGCGCGCTGGCCGCCATCGCCGACCCCGCCGGGCTCGCCGCCGACTACGAGGCGGGCGGCGCCGCCCTGATCAGCGTGCTGACCGAACAGCGCCGCTTCGGCGGATCGCTGGCCGATCTGGAGGCGGTGCGCGCCAAGGTCGACATCCCGGTGCTGCGCAAGGACTTCATCGTCACCTCCTACCAGCTCTGGGAGGCGCGGGCGTACGGCGCGGACGTGGTGCTGCTGATCGTCGCCGCGCTGGACCAGGAGGCCCTGGTCTCCCTGATCGAGCGGGCCGAGTCCATCGGGCTGACCCCGCTGGTCGAGGTGCACGACGAGGAGGAGGTCGCGCGGGCGGTGGACGCCGGGGCGAAGCTCATCGGCGTCAACGCGCGCAACCTGAAGACCCTTGAGGTGGACCGCGGCAACTTCGCCCGTGTCGCGCCCGAGATCCCGGACAACATCGTCAAGATCGCAGAGTCCGGGGTGCGCGGTCCGCACGACCTGATCGCCTACGCCAACGACGGCGCGGACGCCGTGCTGGTCGGCGAGTCCCTGGTGACCGGGCGCGACCCCAAGGCCGCCGTCGCCGATCTGGTCGCGGCCGGTGCCCATCCGGCGCTGCGCCACGGGCGGGACTGACGGATCATGGAGACGTACGCACGCTTGGCCCGGGGGTGCCGTCCCCGGGGCTGCCGCGCGCCCGCACGCCGGGTGCGCGGACGGCGCGTGCGCTACCACATCGGATGCGAACCGGGGCAGATCAACGGGCGCCGATGGCGGCGCACGGCGCACCGCTGACACCGGCAGAGGTGCCGTAGGCCGTACCGTGCCGCGGTCGGGTGACCGTACGGGCGCCGGAGACCCCTTCCCGGGCTCTCCCCGCCGTCCGGCGTCCGCGCGACCCCGGCCGTGACGCACCGGCCCCCGCTCCGGCGGCGGTGTGCCCGTCCCGCGTTGTGGTCGTCATCCATCGAGACATGCGGAGTACAGCGAATGTCCTCTGATTTCTTCATTCCGGACCCCGAGGGTCAGGTCCCCAGCGCCGAGGGGTACTTCGGCGCGTTCGGCGGCAAGTTCATCCCCGAGGCGCTGGTCGCCGCGGTGGACGAGGTCGCCGCCGAGTACGAGAAGGCGAAGTCCGATCCGGCGTTCGCCGCCGAACTCGAAGACCTGCTGGTCAACTACACCGGGCGGCCCAGCGCCCTGACCGAGGTGCCGCGGTTCGCCGAGCACGCGGGCGGTGCGCGGATCTTCCTCAAGCGGGAGGACCTCAACCACACCGGTTCGCACAAGATCAACAACGTGCTCGGCCAGGCGCTGCTCACCAAGCGGATGGGCAAGACCCGGGTCATCGCCGAGACCGGGGCCGGACAGCACGGGGTGGCCACCGCCACCGCCTGCGCCCTGTTCGGCCTTGAGTGCACCATCTACATGGGCGAGGTGGACACCCAGCGGCAGGCCCTCAACGTGGCCCGGATGCGGATGCTGGGCGCCGAGGTCATCGCCGTGAAGTCCGGCAGCCGCACCCTGAAGGACGCCATCAACGAGGCGTTCCGCGACTGGGTCGCCAATGTGGACCGCACCCACTACCTCTTCGGCACCGTCGCCGGACCGCACCCCTTCCCGGCCCTGGTGCGCGACTTCCACCGGGTCATCGGGGTGGAGGCGCGGCGGCAGATCCTGGAGCGCACCGGACGGCTGCCCGACGCCGTGGCGGCCTGTGTGGGCGGCGGCTCCAACGCGATCGGTCTGTTCCACGCGTTCCTGCCGGACGAGAGCGTGCGGATCGTCGGCTTCGAGCCCGCCGGACACGGGCTGGACAGCGGTGAACATGCCGCGACCCTCAGCGAGGGCGAGCCGGGCATCCTGCACGGCTCCCGGTCCTATGTCCTCCAGGACGAGGACGGGCAGATCACCGAGCCGTACTCGATCTCGGCCGGTCTGGACTACCCCGGGGTCGGCCCCGAGCACGCCTATCTCAAGGACGTCGGCCGCGCCGAGTACCGGGCCGTCACCGACGACGGCGCGATGCAGGCGCTGCGGCTGCTGTCGCAGACCGAGGGCATCATCCCGGCGATCGAGAGCGCCCACGCGCTGGCCGGGGCCCTGGACCTCGGCCGTGAGCTGGGCGAGGGCGGCCTGATCGTCGTCAACCTCTCCGGACGCGGTGACAAGGACATGGACACCGCGGCGCGGTATTTCGGGCTGTACGACGAGGGAGCGAAGTGATGGCCGGAAACCTGGAGCTGCTGTCATCGGTCCTGGGCCGGGCCCGGAGCGAGGGACGCGCCGCGCTCGTCGGCTATCTGCCCGCCGGTTTCCCGACCGTGGACGGCGGGGTGGCCGCCATGACGGCCATGATCGAGGGCGGCTGTGACGTCGTCGAGGTCGGACTGCCGCACAGCGACCCGGTGCTCGACGGACCGGTGATCCAGACCGCCGACGACATCGCCCTGCGCGGTGGCGTGAAGATCCGCGACGTCATCCGGACCGTGGGCGAGGTGCACACCGCCACCGGCGCCCCGATCCTGTGCATGACCTACTGGAACCCGGTGGACCGCTACGGCCCCGAGCGGTTCGCCGCCGATCTGGCCGAGGCCGGGGGAGCGGGCTGCATCCTGCCCGATCTGCCGGTCGAGGAGTCCGAGGTGTGGCGGAAGGCCGCCGAGCAGCACGGTCTGGCGACCGTGTTCGTGGTGGCGCCCAGCAGCCGGGACGAACGGCTGGCGAAGATCACGGCGGCGGGCAGCGGCTTCGTCTACGCCGCCTCCCTGATGGGTGTCACCGGCACCCGGGAGTCGGTCGGCCAGGAGGCCCGTGAGCTGGTGGAGCGGACCCGTACCACCACCGAGCTGCCGGTGTGCGTGGGCCTCGGGGTCTCCAACGCCGTGCAGGCGCGGGAGGTCGCGGCCTTCGCGGACGGGGTCATCGTGGGCTCGGCGTTCGTCCAGCGGCTGCTGGACGCCGATGACCACGAGGCCGGGCTCCGCGCGGTGCGCGAGCTGGCCGGTGAGCTCGCCGAGGGCGTTCGCGTCGCTCGTTAGAGGGAATCGCGGGGCGGAGGAGCCCGACGGTGCTCCTCCGCCTCGTTAGGCGTGGGCGTGAGCCAGAAAAACCGTGAGGGAAAGCGCAGCGCCCGTGAGCGGCTGCAGGAACAGCGTGAGAAGGACAGGGCGCGCGACAAGCGGAAGCGGACGATGGCCGCCGTCGGGGCGGTGGTCGTGGTGCTCGGGGTCGCCACCGGAGTGGGTCTGTTCGCCTCCAAGGCCAAAGAGGACTCGGGCAAGTCCGGCGGTGCGGTGGAGGCGCCGCGCGGCGCGGTCGGCAAGGGCCGACTGGTGATCGAGACCGGCCGGGACGCCAAACCGGGCCGCCCCACGCCCTCGACGCTGACCGTCTACGAGGACTTCCGCTGTCCCGGCTGCAAGCAGTTCGAGGACGCCTTCCGCACCACCCTGCACCAGCTCCAGGACAGCGGACGGCTGAAGGTCCAGTACCACCTGGTGACGATCATCGACGGCAACATGGGCGGCATCGGCTCGCTGCACGCGGCGAACGCGGCCGGCTGCGCCCAGGACGCGGGGAAGTTCCGCGCCTACCACGATGTGCTCTACCAGCACCAGCCCGACGAGACCCGTGACACCTACGCCGACAAGAAGCGGCTGATCAAGCTGGCGGGCAAGGTCCCGGCGCTGGACACCCCCGCCTTCCGCGCCTGTGTGAAGGACGGGCGCCACGACGGCTGGGTGAAGAAGTCCAGCGAGACCTTCAACCGCTCGGGCTTCGCCTCGACCCCGACCGTGCTGCTCAACGGGAAGTCGGTCTACGGCGACCCGAACAAGCCGCTGAGCCCCGACAAGCTCAAGCGGATGGTCGCCGCGGAGGGACGGGGCTGAGCCCCGTTACGCAGCCGTTGTGCCGGGTGGGTTGTGGTATTCGCCGCCCGGCACGGTAGCGTCGACCCTGTCATGGACCTCGCTTACATTCCCAGCCCGTCGTCCGGCGTGATCTACCTCGGTCCGATCCCGCTGCGCGGCTATGCGTTCTGCATCATCATCGGTGTCTTCGTGGCGGTCTGGCTCGGCGGCCGGCGCTGGGTGGCCCGGGGCGGCAGGGTCGGCACCGTCGCCGACATCGCCGTCTGGGCGGTGCCCTTCGGCCTGGTCGGCGGACGGCTCTACCACGTCCTCACCGACTACGAGCTGTACTTCACGGACGGCCGGAACTGGGTCGACGCGTTCAAGATCTGGGAGGGCGGCCTCGGGATCTGGGGAGCCGTCGCGCTCGGTGCGCTGGGCGCCTGGATCGGCTGCCGCCGCCGGGGGATCCCGCTCCCGGCCTACGCGGACGCCATCGCGCCCGGTATCGCCCTCGCCCAGGCCGTCGGCCGCTGGGGCAACTGGTTCAACCAGGAGCTCTACGGCAAGGCCACCACCCTGCCCTGGGGTCTGAAGATCGACGCCGACCCGGAGACCGGGCGGGCCGCCGGTACGTACCACCCGACCTTCCTGTACGAGTCGCTGTGGTGCGTCGGTGTCGCGCTGCTGGTGATCTGGGCGGACCGGCGCTTCAAGCTGGGGCACGGCAGGGCGTTCGCGCTCTACGTCGCCAGCTACACGGTGGGCCGCTTCTGGATCGAGTACCTGCGGGTGGACGACGCCCACCATGTGCTCGGGATGCGGCTCAACAACTGGACCTCGATCGTGGTCTTCCTCGGCGCGGTCGCCTACATGGTGATCTCCGCGAAGCGGGCCCCGGGCCGGGAGACCGTGGTCGAGCCCGCGGCCGTGGAGGACGGGGCGGCGGACGACGCCGACGCCCTGGACACCACCGACGCCGCCGACACCACCGACACCGCCGACACCAGCGACGGTGACGCGCAGCGTGAGGACGGCTCCGGCAAGGACGCCCCGAAGAGCGCCGGGTCCGCCGTCACCGCGGAGGCGAAACCCTCCAAGTAGTGCTCCCCGCAAGGCCGCCGAACCCACCGGGTTCGGCGGCCTTCGCGTTTTCGCAGGTCAGAGAGGTAAGTTCGGCCTTCCTTGCTGGCGGGAGAGGGGAATTCGCGCGTACCTTCGAACTGTTGGGGAGAGGGCGGGGAGCCCTCCGCGAAGGGAGCACGTTCCAGATGTCCGTCATCGACAGCGCCACGTCACCGCATATCGCCCACCGTGACAACCACACCCACCGGGATGTGAACGGCGGCTGGCTGCGCCCTGCCGTCTTCGGGGCGATGGACGGTCTGGTCTCCAACCTCGCGCTGATGACCGGTGTCGCGGGCGGTGCGGTGGACCGCCAGACCATCGTGATCACCGGGCTCGCGGGGCTCGCGGCCGGTGCGTTCTCGATGGCCGCGGGGGAGTACACCTCGGTCGCCTCCCAGCGTGAGCTGGTCCAGGCCGAGCTGGAGGTGGAGCGGCGCGAGCTGCGCAAGCACCCGGTGGACGAGCTGGAGGAGCTGGCCGCGCTGTACGAGTCGCGCGGGGTGGAGCCGAAGCTGGCCCGTGAGGTGGCCGAGCAGCTCTCGAGGGACCCCGAGCAGGCACTGGAGATCCACGCCCGTGAGGAGCTGGGCGTGGACCCGGACGATCTGCCGTCACCGACGGTGGCCGCGGTGTCCTCGTTCGGCTCGTTCGCCCTGGGCGCGCTGCTGCCGGTGCTGCCGTATCTGCTGGGCGCGGTCGCGCTGTGGCCCGCGGTGGTGCTGGCGCTGATCGGGCTGTTCGTCTGTGGTGCGGTGGTGGCCCGGGTGACCGCCCGGAGCTGGTGGTACAGCGGGCTGCGGCAGCTTGCGCTGGGTGGCGCGGCGGCCGGTGTGACCTACGCCCTGGGCACCTTCTTCGGTACCGCCATAGGCTAGCGCCGCACTGTAGTCATACGGCCTTCCGCATCACTATTCCGTTACTCGACGGTTTCGAACCTCCGTCGCGGGGCATAAAGCCGTAACGCGCGGGCAATGTCGCCCGCCTCCCGCCGAGGCGACGGTCGTCGCCAGGTACCCATTGCCTTGATCACCCCGGTGCAGGGGTGTCCGCATGATGAAACGGAATGACCAGTTCCCGAGAATCACCTCATCATGTAACCTGCACGAAATTCTCGCGGAGGGCCAACGTCGTCCCTCGGCACATTCAGATGCCATGACGACGACGGGAGAGCCGATGCGTTCCGCATCCCACCCCGCCCGCCAGGGAATGTACGACCCACGCAATGAGCACGACGCCTGCGGCGTCGGCTTCGTGGCGACCCTCACCGGCGAGGCCAGCCATGAACTCGTGGAGCAGGCTCTCACCGTTCTCCGCAATCTCGAGCACCGCGGGGCCACCGGTTCGGAGCCCGACTCGGGCGATGGCGCGGGCATCCTCGTGCAGGTCCCGGACGCCTTTCTGCGCGAGACCGTCACCGGTTTCGCACTGCCGGAGGCGGGCGCATACGCGGTGGGCATCGCCTTCCTCCCGGAGGGGGAGGCCGAGGGCGCTACGGCCATCGAGCAGATCGAGCGGATCGCCACCGAGGAGGGCCTGACCGTCCTCGGCTGGCGCGAGGTGCCGGTCGCCCCCGACCTGCTGGGCAACGGCGCGCGCACCACCATGCCCGCCTTCTCCCAGCTCTTCGTCACCGACGGTGTCAGCACCGGGGTGGCCCTGGACCGCAAGGCGTTCGTGCTGCGCAAGCGCGCCGAGCGCGAGGCCGGGACCTACTTCCCCTCGCTGTCCTCCCGCACCCTGGTCTACAAGGGCATGCTGACCACCGGTCAGCTCGAGCCCTTCTTCCCGGACCTGTCCGACCGCCGCTTCGCCACGGCCATCGCGCTGGTCCACTCCCGGTTCTCCACCAACACCTTCCCGAGCTGGCCGCTGGCCCACCCCTACCGGTTCGTCGCCCACAACGGTGAGATCAACACCGTCCAGGGCAACCGCAACTGGATGCGTGCCCGGGAGTCCCAGCTCATGAGCGAGCTGTTCGGGGAGAAGGAGCTGGACCGGATCTTCCCGGTCTGCACCCCGGACGCCTCCGACTCCGCGACCTTCGACGAGGTCCTGGAGCTGCTGCACCTCGGCGGCCGCTCGCTGCCGCACAGCGTGCTGATGATGGTCCCCGAGGCGTGGGAGAACCACCCCTCCATGGACCCGTCCCGGCGCGCCTTCTACCAGTACCACTCCACGATGATGGAGCCCTGGGACGGCCCGGCCTGTGTCACCTTCACCGACGGCACCCAGGTCGGCGCCGTGCTGGACCGCAACGGTCTGCGGCCGGGGCGCTACTGGGTCACCGACGACGGCCTGGTGGTGCTCTCCTCCGAGGTCGGCGTGCTGGACATCGACCCGTCCAAGGTGGTCCGCAAGGGCCGTCTCCAGCCGGGCCGGATGTTCCTCGTCGACACCGTCGAGCACCGGATCATCGAGGACGACGAGATCAAGGCGCAGCTCGCCGCCGAGCAGCCGTACGGCGAGTGGCTGGAGGCCGGTCTGATCGACCTGGCCGACCTGCCCGAGCGCGAGCACATCGTGCACACCCATGCCTCGGTCACCCGCCGCCAGCAGACCTTCGGGTACACCGAGGAGGAGCTGCGCGTCCTGCTCGCGCCGATGGCCAAGGCCGGTGCGGAGCCGATCGGCTCGATGGGCACCGACTCGCCGATCGCCGCGCTCTCCGAGCGGCCGCGGCTGCTCTTCGACTACTTCACCCAGCTTTTCGCGCAGGTCACCAACCCGCCGCTGGACGCGATCCGCGAGGAGCTGGTCACCTCGCTGATCTCCTCGCTGGGCCCGCAGGGCAATCTGCTGGATCCCACCTCGGCCTCCTGCCGCAGCGTCACCCTGCCCTTCCCGGTGATCGACAACGATGAGCTGGCCAAGCTCATCCACATCAACGCCGACGGCGACATGCCCGGTCTGAAGGCGGCCACACTCTCCGGTCTGTACCGGGTCGGCGGTGGCGGTCAGGCGCTCGCCGCCCGGCTGGACGAGGTCTGCGCCGAGGCCGACGCCGCCATCGAGGACGGCGCCCGGCTGATCGTCCTCTCCGACCGGCACTCCGACGCCGAGCATGCGCCGATTCCCTCGCTGCTGCTCACCTCGGCCGTCCACCACCACCTGATCCGCACCAAGCAGCGCACCCGGGTGGGGCTGCTGATCGAGGCGGGCGACGTCCGCGAGGTGCACCATGTCGCGCTGCTGATCGGTTACGGCGCCGCGGCGGTCAACCCGTACCTGGCGATGGAGACGGTCGAGGACCTGGTCCGGGCGGGCACCTTCCTGCCCGGTATGGAGGCCGAGACCGCCATCCGCAACCTGATCAAGGCGCTGGGCAAGGGCGTGCTGAAGGTGATGTCCAAGATGGGCATCTCCACCGTCGCCTCCTACCGCGGCGCCCAGGTCTTCGAGGCCGTCGGCCTGGACGAGTCCTTCGTGGACACCTACTTCCACGGCACCGCCACCAAGATCGGCGGCGCGGGTCTGGACGTGGTGGCCAAGGAGGTCGCCGCCCGCCACGCCAAGGCGTACCCGGCCACCGGTATCCCCTCCGCCCACCGGGCGCTGGAGATCGGCGGCGAGTACCAGTGGCGCCGCGAGGGCGAGCCGCACCTGTTCGACCCCGAGACGGTCTTCCGGCTCCAGCACGCCACCCGCGCCCGTCGCTACGACATCTTCAAGAAGTACACCGAGCGCGTGAACGAGCAGTCCGAGCGGCTGATGACGCTGCGCGGTCTGTTCTCCTTCAAGAGTGACCGGCCCTCGATCCCGATCGAGGAGGTCGAACCGGTCAGCGAGATCGTCAAGCGGTTCTCCACCGGCGCCATGTCGTACGGCTCCATCTCGCAGGAGGCGCACGAGACCCTCGCCATCGCCATGAACCAGTTGGGCGGCAAGTCCAACACCGGTGAGGGCGGCGAGGACTCCGAGCGGCTGCACGACCCGGCGCGCCGCTCCTCCATCAAGCAGGTCGCCTCCGGCCGCTTCGGTGTGACCAGCGAGTACCTGGTCAACTCCGATGACATCCAGATCAAGATGGCCCAGGGCGCCAAGCCCGGTGAGGGCGGTCAGCTCCCCGGCCACAAGGTCTACCCGTGGGTGGCCAAGACCCGGCACTCCACCCCGGGCGTCGGTCTGATCTCCCCGCCGCCGCACCACGACATCTACTCCATCGAGGACCTGGCCCAGCTCATCCACGACCTGAAGAACGCCAACCCCCAGGCGCGTATTCACGTCAAGCTGGTCTCCGAGGTGGGTGTGGGCACCGTGGCCGCGGGTGTCTCCAAGGCCCATGCCGATGTGGTGCTGATCTCCGGCCATGACGGCGGTACCGGCGCCTCCCCGCTGACCTCGCTCAAGCACGCGGGCGGCCCCTGGGAGCTGGGTCTCGCCGAGACCCAGCAGACCCTGCTGCTCAACGGGTTGCGCGACCGGATCGTGGTGCAGACCGACGGTCAGCTCAAGACCGGCCGTGACGTGGTCATCGCCGCGCTGCTGGGCGCCGAGGAGTTCGGCTTCGCCACCGCCCCGCTGGTGGTCTCCGGCTGTGTGATGATGCGCGTCTGCCATCTGGACACCTGCCCGGTCGGCATCGCCACCCAGAACCCGGTGCTGCGCGAGCGCTACAGCGGTCAGGCCGAGTTCGTGGTGAACTTCTTCCGGTTCATCGCCGAGGAGGTCCGCGAGCTCCTGGCCGAGCTGGGCTTCCGTACCCTCGACGAGGCCATCGGCCACGCCGAGCTGCTGAACACCACCCGCGCCGTCCAGCACTGGAAGGCGCAGGGCCTGGACCTGGCCCCGCTGCTGTACGTGCCGGAGCTGCCCGAGGGCGCCGTCCGCCACCAGGCGGTCGAGCAGGACCACGGACTGGCCAAGGCGCTGGACAACGAGCTGATCAAGCTGGCGGCCGACGCGCTGAACGCCGACTCCGCCGAGGCGGCGCAGCCGGTCCGCGCCCAGGTCGCGGTCCGCAACATCAACCGGACCGTCGGCACCATGCTGGGCCACGAGGTGACCCGGAAGTTCGGCGGCGCCGGACTGCCCGAGGACACCATCGACATCACCTTCACCGGTTCGGCCGGTCAGTCCTTCGGCGCCTTCCTGCCGCGCGGGGTCACCCTGCGGCTGGAGGGTGACGCCAACGACTACGTCGGCAAGGGCCTGTCCGGCGGCCGGGTGGTGGTCCGCCCGGACCGCGGCGCCGACCACCTCGCCGAGTACTCCACCATCGCGGGCAACACCCTCGCCTACGGTGCCACCAGCGGTGAGATGTATCTGCGCGGCCGGGTCGGCGAGCGCTTCTGCGTCCGCAACTCGGGTGCCACCGTGGTCTCCGAGGGCGTGGGCGACCACGGCTGTGAGTACATGACCGGTGGTCACGCGGTCGTGCTCGGCCCGACCGGGCGCAACTTCGCGGCCGGGATGTCCGGCGGTATCGCGTATGTCATCGACCTCGACCGGGACAACGTCAACGGTGAGCTGGTCTCGGCCGTCGGCGAGCTGGACGACACCGACAAGCAGTGGCTGCACGACGCGGTGCGACGCCACCAGGAGGAGACCGGATCCACCGTCGCGAGCGCGCTGCTCGAGGACTGGGACACCGCCCTCACCCGGTTCAGCAAGATCATCCCCGCTACCTACCAGGCCGTGCTCGCCGCCAAGGACGCCGCCGAGCGAGCCGGGCTCTCCGAGTCCGAGACCACCGAGAAGATGATGGAGGCGGCGACCAATGGCTGACCCCAAGGGCTTCCTGACCACGGATCGCGAGGTCGCCGAGACCCGTCCGGTGGAGGAGCGCGTCAAGGACTGGAACGAGGTCTACGTTCCCGGCTCCCTGCTGCCGATCATCAGCAAGCAGGCCGGGCGCTGCATGGACTGCGGCATCCCGTTCTGCCACAACGGCTGTCCGCTGGGGAACCTCATCCCCGAGTGGAACGAGTACGCCTACCGCGAGGACTGGCGGGAGGCCAGCGAGCGGCTGCACGCCACCAACAACTTCCCGGAGTTCACCGGGCGGCTGTGCCCGGCCCCGTGTGAGTCGGCGTGTGTCCTCGGTATCAACCAGCCGGCGGTGACCATCAAGAACGTCGAGGTCACCATCATCGACAAGGCGTGGGAGGCCGGCGATGTCACCCCGCAGCCCCCGGAGCGGCTGAGCGGCAAGACCGTCGCCGTCATCGGCTCCGGCCCGGCGGGCCTGGCCGCCGCCCAGCAGCTCACCCGGGCGGGCCACACGGTCGCGGTGTACGAGCGCGCCGACCGCATCGGCGGACTGCTGCGCTACGGCATCCCCGAGTTCAAGATGGAGAAGCGCCACATCAACCTCCGCATCGAGCAGATGCGCGCGGAGGGCACCAAGTTCCGCACCGAGGTGGAGATCGGCCGCGACATCGAGGCGGCCAAGCTGCGCCGCCGCTATGATGCGGTGGTCATCGCGGCCGGTGCCACCACCGCGCGCGACCTGCCGGTGCCCGGCCGGGAGCTGAACGGCATCCACCAGGCGATGGAGTACCTCCCGCTGTCCAACAAGGTGCAGGAGGGCGACTTCGTCACCTCGCCGATCAGCGCCGAGGGCAAGCATGTCGTGGTGATCGGCGGCGGTGACACCGGTGCGGACTGCGTGGGCACCGCCCACCGCCAGGGCGCGGCCTCGGTCACCCAGCTCGAGATCATGCCCAAGCCCGGTGAGGAGCGCAGCCCCGGTCAGCCGTGGCCCACCTTCCCGATGCTGTACAAGGTCACCTCGGCCCACGAGGAGGGCGGTGAGCGGGTCTACTCCGTCTCCACCAGCCACTTCGAGGGTGACGAGGAGGGCAATGTCCAGTGGCTGCACCTGATCGAGGTGGAGTTCAAGGACGGCAAGCTGGAGCAGAAGGCCGGCACCGAGCGGAAGATCCCCGCCCAGCTCGTCACCCTGGCCATGGGCTTCACCGGCACCGACCGGGAGAACGGCCTGGTCGAGCAGTTCGGTCTGGAGCTGGACGAGCGCGGCAACGTGGCGCGCGACGCCGACTTCGCCACCAATGTGGACGGGGTCTTCGTGGCCGGTGACGCGGGCCGCGGCCAGTCGCTGATCGTCTGGGCCATCGCCGAGGGCCGCTCCGCCGCCCGCGGTGTGGACCGCTACCTGGCGGGGGCCAGCGCCCTGCCCGCCCCGATCCGTCCCACCGACCGGTCCCTCATGGTCTGAGGTCCCGGCACCCGGAACACCCCAGGTTTCCGCCCGTACAACGGCGTACGGAACCGGCCGCGCGGCGCCCACCCCCATCTCGACCGGGGGCGGGCGCCGCGTGGCGTTCACCCCTGCTGCTGGTCGCCCTCCACCAGCCGGGCCGGGAAGCCGCCGGTGGCGATCGGGCCCCAGCGGGTGGGGGTGACACGGATCAGGGACTTGCCCTGCTTGCGCATGGCGGAGCGGTACTCGTCCCAGTCGGGGTGCTCACCGGCGATGTTGCGGTAGTACTCGACCAGTGGTTCGACGGAGTCGGGCATGTCGAGCACCTCGGCGGTGCCGTCGATCTGGACCCAGGGGCCGTTCCACTCGTCGGAGAGCACCACCAGACCGACCGCCGGATCGCGACGGGCGTTGCGGACCTTGGCGCGTTCGGGGTAGGTGGACATGACGAGCCGTCCGGAGTCATCGACGCCGCAGGTCAACGGGGATGCCTGGGGCGATCCGTCGGTCCGGCGGGTCATCAGGAGGGCGCGGTGGCGGGGACGTACGAACTCCAGCAGCTCATCGATGCCGACAGGGGTGTTGGTGGCGATGGAGGGGCTCATACGGCCGAGCGTACGACGCGGGGCCCGGTGCGGGCGGCAGCGTTCCACCGGGCATCCGCGTCAGGTGTCGCACTCCAGGACCGTACGGCACAGTCCGCAGCGGGCCCGCAGCCGTCCGCGCACCGGCACCCGGATGCGCTGGCGGCACGTCGGACAGGGGAAGGAGACATGCAGTGCACGGCCGCCCTCGAAGGTGTAGTCGCCGCCGGTGGACAGTGGTTCGGGCGGTCCCCCGGTGCGTGCTCCGGCCTCGGCCAGGGAACGGGCCGACCGGCGGTCCCGGGCGTAGCGGCGGCGGCCCGCCCATCCGGCCGCGGCCAGCGGTGGCTGCCGCTGGTCCCGCTCGGCCAGTTCCAGCCCTTTTGTATACGCCTCGTAAGCCTGTGGGCTGGTGAACCAGGGCCGCGGGTCCTCGTCGAAGAGCATCGCCCGTTTGGCCAGGACATAACCGAATTCCTCCGGGGTCAGATAACCGAGCTTCTGACTGGTGAGCCGGTCCTGGCGGTAGGCGTCCAGCAGCAGCCAGCCGGTACCGAGATAGGCGGCGGTGGTGTCGGTGAGGATTTCATTGTCGCGAGTGCCCGGAAAGCCGAGATCGAGCCGGTGCAGATACACATGCGTCACCTCGTGGGCGAGGGCCGCGCCGATGTCCCGCCGGTGGTCCTTGAAACGTGAGTTGAGCTCGATGAAGTACTCAGGACCCGCCGCGAGATCGACATTGCCCGCGTGCTCCATCTCGCGGAAGCTGACGATCATCCGGGCGTCGGGGAGCATCAGATGGCGCACCATCACCCGGGCGACCCGCTGCACCCCGAGACAGAGATCGTCCTGGTCGGAGAAGGCCACGTCACCGGGGACCACACTGACGCCGAACCGCTCGACCGAGTCCCGGGACAGCCGCCGGTAGAGGGCGGTGATCGAGGCCCGGACGGTGTCCAGATGGGGAAATCCGTGCTTGATGTCACTGCCCGGTGCCGCCACGCCGTCACCCCGAGTCCGTATTCAGCCGAGACCGTGTCAGAATTCCACGTTACGGACGTATTTCCCACTGGCCGGTAGGCCGCGCTGGCCGGAACGCGCCCCTTGTCACACGGTTCACCCGCTCCACATAATCACAGGGTGTTTCGCTGGCTCACCCCACTGGGCTTCGGCGAGCGTTTCCGATTTCCGGTTTGGCATGAGCCTGACATCGGCGCACCAACCCCCCACGAGAGGAAATCAGTTGCGCAACCATCTGAAGCACCTCAAGAGAACCACTGCCCTCGGTGCGGTCGCCCTCGCCGCCTTCAGCCTCACCCCCGGTACGGCGACGGCCCTGCCCCGCGACCCCGAGCCCGGCCCCACCGTCGTCGGCGGCACCCCCGCCGCCCAGGGCGAGTTCCCCTTCATGGTGCGGCTGTCCATGGGCTGTGGCGGCGCCCTCTACACCAACGACATCGTGCTGACCGCCGCCCACTGTGTCGACGGCAGCGGCCCCAACACCTCCATCACCGCCACCGCGGGCGTCGTCGACCTCCAGGACTCCTCCGCCACCAAGGTGAAGTCCACCGAGGTCCTCCAGGCCCCCGGCTACAACGGCACGGGCAAGGACTGGGCCCTCATCAAGCTGGCCCAGCCGATCGACCAGCCCACCCTGAAGATCGCCGAGACCGACGCCTACAACAACGGCGACTTCACCGTCGCCGGCTGGGGCGCCGCCAAGGAAGGCGGCGGCCAGCAGCGCTACCTGCTCAAGGCCACCGTTCCGTACGTGGACGACGCCACCTGCAAGAGCGCCTACAGCGAGCTCGTCCCCGGTGAGGAGCTCTGCGCCGGGAAGATGGACACCGGCGGCGTCGACACCTGCCAGGGCGACTCCGGCGGCCCGATGTTCCGCAAGGACGACAACGACCAGTGGATCCAGGTCGGCATCGTGAGCTGGGGCGAGGGCTGCGCGCGGCCCGGCAAGCCCGGCGTCTACACCGAGGTGAGCACCTTCGCCAAGGACATCAAGGCGGGCGCGGACCAGCTCGGCGGCTGATCCCCGACCCACCCCCGGACCGGGGCCGGCCGCCAGCGGCCGGTCCCGGTTCCGTGCCGTCCGGCCCCGGTGCGCTCCGCGGTGCCGGCTCCGGCCGCGGTGTCAGCTCTGGCCGTAGCAGATGCAGAACGGGTGCCCGGCCGGATCGCTGAAGACCCGGAACCCCGACCGCTCACCCCCGCTGTCGTGCAGGAAGATCGCCCCCAGCTCGATCACCTCCTGCTGCGCCCGCTCCGCGTCCGCCCGGGTGGGCACGTCGAAGTCCAGGTGGAACTGTTGCGGATGGGCCGGGTCCGGCCAGCGCGGCGGCTGGTGGTCCGGGGCCGCCTGGAAGGCGAGCCGCCGGCCGTCCGCGGCGGTGAGCGTCGCCCACTCGGGGTCGCTGTCGTCCAGCCGCCAGCCGAGGATCCGGCCGTAGAAGGCGGCCAGCGCGGCGGGGTCGGGACAGTCGATGACGGTGCACTGCAGAGTCGCGATCATGACCAGACCCTAGGCGCCGGTCGGCCCCGAGGGGCCTGATGGATCCGATCCCGCACATGCCCGCGGTGCCCTCGCGAGACGGATATGACCCGATCAGTGGGGACACATCATGGTCACGGAGCGAAAAATCCCTGGCACGGAGGGAAAAGTCCGGGGCCGGAGTGCGAAAGTCCGCCAAGAAGTGGAACCTCCTCCCAGGAGGATCGCTCTTTCACGGTGGAGGAGCCGCGCCGGGGGCGGCCCCTCCGACGCGGACCGCCCCGCCCCCTTCCGAACCCCCCATCGGGGTCGGGGCGGCCCCGCGAGCCTGACATAGGGTCGGGGGCCATGAGGCACAGCGAGACACCCCGCGCCGGCCGGTCCGATCACGGCGGCGCCCCCGGTACGGACCACGCCCCCGGCGGAACCGGAACCCCCACCGAACACACCCCCGGCGCCGCCCGGGACATCGACGACGCCGTCCTCGCCGAACTGGCCCGGCTGCGCGACAGCATCGACAACATCGACGCGGCCGTGGTCCATATGCTCGCCGAGCGCTTCAAGTGCACCCAGCAGGTGGGCCACCTCAAGGCCGAGCACCGGCTCCCCCCGGCCGACCCCGGCCGCGAGGCCCGCCAGATCGCCCGGCTGCGCCAGCTCGCGGAGAGCGCCAAACTCGACCCGGCCTTCGCCGAGAAGCTGCTCAACTTCATCATCGCCGAGGTCATCCGGCACCACGAGACCATCGCCCGCTCCTGAGCCCCGGCGCCCGGACCGCGGCGCCGCCCCGGAGGGGCGCACTCCGGTGGCGCGCTCCGCCCCCGTCCGCACCCCGCAACCGCTTCCCACCCGTGTGCCGCCCACGGGAGGTAGGGCAGCATGTCCCCATGTCCGTACTGACGCGCGAGGAAGCGCAGACCCGAGCCCGCCTCATCGAGGTCCACCGCTACACGATCGACCTCGACCTCACCCGTGGTGACGAACTCTTCGGCTCGACCACCACCCTGCGCTTCACCGCCCGGGAGGCGGGTGCGGACACCTTCGTCGAACTCAACCCGGCGATGCTGCACCGCGCCGTCCTCGACGGACAGCAGCTCGACCTCACCGCCGTCGCCGCCTCCCTCGCCGACGGACGGCTCCCGCTCACCGGTCTCGCCGCGGGCGAGCACGAGCTGCGCGTCGAGACGGACATGCGCTACTCCCACACCGGCGAGGGCATGCACCGCTTCACCGACCCCGCCGACGGTGAGACCTACCTCTACACCATGTGCTGCATGGCGGATGCCGACGACGTCTTCGCCGCCTTCGACCAGCCCGACCTCAAGGCCGTCTTCGACGTCCGCGTCACCGCCCCGCCCGAGTGGACCGTCCTCGGCAACGGCACCGCCACCCGCGTCGGCGACCCCGCCGACGGCCGCTGGGAGCTCGCCGCCACTCCGCCCATCAGCACCTATCTGGTCGCCCTGGCCGCCGGGCCGTACCACTCGGTGCGCACCGAACATGCCGGACTGACCTTCGGACTGCACGTCCGCCGCTCCCTCGCGCCCCATCTCGAGGACGACGCCGAGGAGCTCTTCGACATCACCCGGCGCTGTTTCGACCGCTACCACGAGATCTTCGAGGAGCCGTACCCCTTCGACTCCTACGACCAGGCGTTCGTCCCCGAGTTCAACTCCGGCGCCATGGAGAACCCCGGTCTGGTCACCTTCCGCGACGAGTTCATCTACCGCTCCGCCGTCACCGACGCCGAGCGGCAGACCCGTGCCATGGTCATCGCCCATGAGATGGCCCATATGTGGTTCGGCGACCTCGTCACCATGACCTGGTGGGACGACATCTGGCTCAATGAGTCCTTCGCCGAGTACATGGGCTACCAGGTCCTCACCGAGACCACCCGCTACACCGACACCTGGGCCGACTTCGGCGTCCGCCGCAAGAACTGGGGCTACGACGCCGACCAGCGCCCCTCCACCCACCCCGTGGCCCCCACGCCCGACCAGGTGCCCGACACCGCCGCCGCCCGCCTCAACTTCGACGGCATCTCCTACGCCAAGGGCGCCTCCGCCCTCCGCCAGCTCGTCACCTGGCTCGGTGAGAAGGACTTCCTCGCGGGCATCAACCGGCACTTCGCCCGCCACCGCTTCGGCAACGCCACCCTCGCCGACTTCCTCGACTCCCTCGCCCACGGCTCCGACCGCGATGTCCACGCCTGGGCCGACCGCTGGCTGCGCACCACCGGCGTCGACACCCTCACCCCCGTCGTCACCGCCCAGGGCGACCGCTGGACCGCCGAGATCCGCCACGACGCCGGAGCCGACGGCGCCGGAGCCGAGGGCGCCGGAGCCGAGGGCGCCGCCGCCATCCCCCGACCGCATCGCATCGCCATCGGGCTGTACGACCACGAACCGGCCGCCGCGCACCAACTGGTGCTGCGCCAGCGCGTCGAAGCCGAGCTCAGCGGTGCCGAACCCACCCTCACCCTCTCCTTCAGCGGCCCCCGCCCCGATCTGCTGCTGCTCAACGACGGCGACCTCAGCTACGCCAAGGTCCGGCTCGACCCCGGCTCCTGGAAGACCGTCGTCCGCTCGCTGTCCGGCCTCCCCGACGCCGTCAGCCGCGCGGTCGTCTGGAACGCCGCCCGCGACATGGTCCGCGACGGCGAACTGCCGCCCACCGACTACCTCGACGCCGTCCGCGCCCACCTCCCGCGCGAGACCGACATAGCGATCGTCCAGGGCGTGCTGGCCTTCGCCCGCACCCAGATCGCCGACCGCTACCTCCCCGCCGAGCAGCGCCCCGCCGCCCTGACCACGATCGGTGACACCTGCCGCGACCTGCTGCGCCGCACCGAGGACAACTCCGGCCCCGGACTGCGGCTCGCCGCCGTCCGCACCTACATCGACAGCGCCACCGCCCCGGCCGGGCTCAGCGACTGGCTCGACGGCGACACCGTCCCCGGCGGCCCCGTCCTCGACCCCGAACTGCGCTGGCAGATCCTCGGACGGCTCGCCGTCCTCGGCGCCATCGGCCCCGCCGAGATCGACGCCGAACTCACCCGCGACTCCAGCGCCACCGGCCAGGAGGGCGCCGCCCGCTGCCGCGCCGCGCTGCCCGACCCGGAGGCCAAACGAGCCGCCTGGGAGGCCCTGTTCGGCACCGCCGACGAAGGCTCGAACTACCTGGTGACCGCCATCGCCACCGGCTTCTGGCAGCCCGAGCACCACGCACTGCTCGCCGACTACCTCCCGCGCTACTTCCCGGCCGCCGCCGAGGTGGCCGCCCGGCGCGGCCCGGCCATCGCCGACGCCGTCGCCCGCTCCGGTTTCCCCAGCACGGTCGACGAGCGGACCCTGGAACTGGGCGAGGAGTGCCTGCGCCGCGACGACCTGCTCCCCGCCCTGCACCGCCGCCTCGCCGACCAACTCGACGACCTCCGCCGCGCGCTGCGCGTCCACCGGACCCGGTGGGACCGGGGAAACGACACGTAGCCCCCGCGGCGCGCCCGCCCCACGGCAAGTGGTCCCACACGCGCCGACACCGTCGCCTGCTCCGGGTACCCCGCGCTGTGGGGACAGCCGCGCGTTCGGCACGGGGGCGGGGGAGCGGGGCGTAGGACGCCCTTCGCGTGGTGGCCGGTGCCGGGGCCGGTTCCGGTTCGTCCACCACCGTGGAGGAACGGACCGCGCTCGTACCAGGGCGACACCGTCGCCCCCCGGCAAGGGGCCGCGCGGTGGCGTACCACGTACGGGTGGACTTCATGGGCCCACCGGCCGAACCGCTTGCGCGCGAAGTACGTTGAGGCAGCTTTCGCCTCCCCTACTTCGAGACGAGGGGCACACCCATGCCTGTGCCCGCCACCGGGACCGCCCGTCTGCTCGCGGGCGGTGGCCGCGGTCCGGACGCGCTCCGGCCGATGGTCGACACCGTCCTGGACGCGCTGGCCCACGGTGCCGCCGACCGTTCCGGGCCGTTGCCCTCCGGCGGACCCGACGCGGTCGCGCGCCGCGTGCGGGCCGTCGCCGAGCCGCTCATCCCCGACGTCGGCGAGGGCGCGCCGCTCGCCCTGCGCACGCTGGTGCGCGCCTTCGCCGCGGGTGCCGCCGACCCGGCCGACCCCCGCTGCGCGGCCCATCTGCACTGCCCGCCGCTGGCCGTCGCGGCCGCCGCCGACCTCGCGGTCTCCGCGCTCAACCCCTCCCTCGACTCCTGGGACCAGGCCCCCGCCGCCTCCGAACTGGAAGCGCTCACCTGCCGTGCTCTGGCCGCGCTGGTCCACCCCCGCGGCCCCGCGCCCGACGCCCTCGTCACCACCGGCGGGACCGAGGCCAACCAACTCGCCCTGCTGCTCGCCCGCGAGGCCGCCGGCACCGCGGTGCCGGCCGGGCCGTCCAGCGGCCCGCGGATCATCTGCGGGGCCAACGCCCACCACAGCGTCCACCGCGGTGCCTGGCTGCTCGGCCTGTCCGCCCCGCTCACCCTCCCCACCCCCGCGGGCGTCCTCGACCCGGCCCGGCTGGCCGACGCCCTCGCCCCGCAGACCGGGCACACGGCTTCGGCTTCCGGACCGGTCCTGGTCGTCGCCACCGCGGGCACCACCGACAGCGGCGCCATCGACCCCCTCCCGGCCCTCGCCGACGTATGCGAACGCCATGGCGCGGCCCTGCACGTCGATGCCTCCTACGGCGGACCGCTGCTGTTCAGCGACGCCCACCGGCACCGGCTGACCGGGCTCGGCCGCGCCCGTTCCGTCACCCTCGACCTCCATAAACTCGGCTGGCAGCCGGTCGCCGCCGGACTCCTCACCGTGCCCGACGCCCCCGCGCTGGCCTCGCTGGACCACCGGGCCGACTACCTCAACGCCGACGACGACACCGAATCCGGTATCCCGGACCTCCTCGGCCGCTCCCTGCGCACCACCCGCCGCCCCGACGTCCTCAAGGTCGCGGTCACCCTGCGCGCCCTCGGCCGCCGCGGCCTCGGCGACCTCGTCGACCACGTATGCGCCGCCGCCCACCAGCTCGCGGACCTCATCGAGGCCCACCCCCGCCTCGAACTCCACGCGCGCCCCACCATCAGCACCGTCCTCTTCCGCCCCACCGGAGCAGGACCCGCCACCGTGGCCGCCCTGCGCCGCCGCCTCCTCACCGAAGGACGCGCCGTCCTGGGGCGTGCCACCACCGCCGACGGACTGTGGCTCAAGGCCACCGTCCTCAATCCGCACACCCAGCCCGCCGATCTGCGCGGGCTGCTCGCACTCGTGGAAGGCGACAGCACCCCATGAGCACCGCACAACCCCCCACCGGGACCCCCGCCTCCCTCCCCGGTCCGCGGCCCGGAGCCGCCTCCCCCCTCGACGCACCCCTGGACCTGGCCGGTGTCGGCATCGGCCCGTTCAACCTCTCCCTCGCCGCCCTCGCCCACCGCGTCCCCGGGCTGCGCACCGCCTTCTACGACCAGCGGCCCGCCTTCCAGTGGCACCCCGGTCTGCTCATCGACGGCGCCACCATCCAGGTGCCCTTCCTCGCCGACCTGGTCACCCTCGCCGACCCCGCGAGCCCCTGGAGCTTCCTGAGCTACCTCAAGGCCCAGGACCGGCTGTTCCCCTTCTACATCGCCGAGCGCTTCCACATCGAGCGGTCCGAGTACGACGCCTACTGCCGCTGGGTCAGCGAGCGGCTCCCCGGTCTCCACTTCGGCCACCAGATCGACGCCGTGCGCTGGGACCACACCCACGACCTCTTCGAGATCGACTTCACCCGTATCGGCGCCGACGGCGAGGCCGAGGCCCTCGGCCGCACCCACGCCCGCCATGTCGTCCTCGGGGTCGGCACCGAGCCCTACGTCCCCGAACCCCTGCGCCCGCTCGCCGACGCCCCCAACGTGCCGGTGCTGCACGCCGCCGACTACCTGGAGCACCGCGAACGGCTGCTGGCCACCGGACAGGTGACCGTCATCGGCTCCGGCCAGTCCGGTGCCGAGGTCTTCCTCGATCTGCTGCGCCACCGCCCGCTGGGCGCCGAGGGGCTCCACTGGCTGGCCCGTACCCCCGCGTTCACCCCCATGGAATACAGCAAGCTGGGGCTCGAGCAGTTCAGCCCCGACTACACCCGCTACTTCCACGGGCTTCCCGAACCCGTACGGGACCAGCTCCTGCCCCGCCAGTGGCAGCTCTACAAGGGCATCGCGCACGAGACCATCGACGCCATCCACCAGGAGCTCTACCGCCGCGCCCAGCTCACCGGCGGCTGGCCCGGTGCCGTGCTCACCCCCGGCGTCACCGTCCGCACCGCGGGCCGGATCGCCGCCGCCCGCCTCGAACTCCACCTGGAACACACCCAGCAGGGCACCCGGGCCCGGCACACCACCGAGGCGGTCGTCCTGGCCACCGGCTACCGCGAGCGCCGGGTGGACACCCTGCTCGCCGCCCTCGACCCCTACATCCGCCGGGACTCCTCCGAACGCCCTCGTATCGACGCCCAGCACCGGCTGGTCCTGGACCCGGCGATCAAGGGTTCGGTCTACGTCCAGAACGCCGAGCGCCACAGCCACGGCGTGGGCACCCCCGATCTGGGGCTCGCGGCCTGGCGCTCCGCCGTCATCCTCAACTCGATGACGCCGGAACCGGCCTATCCGCTGCCGTCCCGCACCGCCTTCACCAGCTTCGGGCTCCAGCCGTCAGGCTCCCGCGCCACCCGGGCGGGCCTTGCCCAACTCCCCGACCAGCGCGACCGGCTGACGCGTACGCGGACATGACCACCACACCACGCCACCGCGTACCCCGGGCTCCAGCGGATGGGAGTCGGGGTGCGCGGGGCACTCCGGCCAGACGGCGGGCCTGAGCGCGGCGCACAGCGCCTCCACCGCCCAGTCGCTCGCCTGGTCGGCAACGTGTGCCAGCCGCTCGGCCGCGCTGTGGCCCGGCCACAGCATGATGCCGACGCCGCTGCCGTCGGCCTCGTACAGCCAGACGATGTCCTCACCGTCGTCCCCCTCCCCGCGTCCCTCCCGGACGACGGGCTGGACCGCACAGGTGGCCCGCAGGTCGCGGAGCACCGGGGCGAGGGCGGCGGTGAGGTCATCGGTCATCCGTCCATCATTCAGAACACCGGGGTGCCCTCGCGCGTGAGTTTCCAGTCCACCGAGGCGAAACGCGCCACATCGATCGTCCCCTGGGCCTTCACCCAGCCGATGATGGTGTTGCGGATCTCGTCGGAGTTAGCCCACACCTGCTTGGCCTTGGCCACGTGCGGGAAGTTGCCGCCGCCGCTGGCACGGTAGTTGTTCACCGCCAGGACGAAACGGGCGTCGTCGGCGACCGGCTTGCCGTCGAAGGTCAGCTTCGCGATCCGGGAGCCCGGCGCCTTGGCGATGTCGATCTCGTAGGCGACCCCGCTGACCGCGTCGTAGTTGTAGTCCGGGGTGTTGTCGGCGTTGGTCAGCTTGGCCGGGTCCACCTCACCGCCGGCCGCCGTCCGGACGTAGTAGCGCGCTGAGAACTCCAGGTACTCCTTGAGCTGGGCGCCCGTCAGCACCCGTGCCTCCAGGGTGTTCTCGAACGGGTACAGCCCCGCCACCTGCCGGATGGTGACCTTGCCCGCCGGGACCTTCGCCGTCCGGGAGAAGCAGGACGCCTGCGAGAGCACCGGCAGCGCGGCGTGCTCGGTCCCCGCCAGCGCCTTCTTCACCGTCTCCGTCTGCACATGGTTGATGAAGTCGATGATCGGGGCGTCCTTGTACGGCGCCTCGGTGGCCGCCATCGCCGCCGTGCAGTCGCCGATCACCTGGTTCACATAGCCGACGACCTTCTTGTGCTCATCGCCGAGCAGCCGCACGATCCGCGGGTCCTCCTCGGCCGTGGCCGAGTTCAGCACCTTCGCGGACACCGACTCCACCCGCCAGCGGCCCCGGGCCCACTCCAGCTCGAAGTCGAACAGCGTCAGCCGCTGACCCCACTTGAGCGGCTCGGAGAGCACGACCTCATGGCCGGTCTCCTTGTTGACCACCCGGGACTCGGGGACCTCCACATGGGCATGGCCGACCAGGATCGCGTCGATGCCCGGCACCTGCTCGGCCACCAGCGCCGCCGCGTTCTCCACGTGGGGCACCTGGTCGCCGTAACTGGACGTGCCGCTGGTGCCCGAATGCGCCGAGACGATGACGACGTCCGCACCCATCGACCGCAGCTTCGGCACCCACTTCGCCGCCTGCTCCTCCAGCCCTGGGAAGGTCATCTTGCCCTGGACATTGGCCTTGTCCCAGATGGCGATGCCCGGGTTGGTCAGCCCCAGCACCGCCACCTTCACCTGACGCCCGCAGGGGGTGCGCAGCCGGGTCATCCAGTACGGCGGGAACGCGGGCCGCAGCGTCTTCGCGTCCAGCGCGTTGGCGCCCAGCAGCGGGAAGTCGCACTGCTCCTCGAACTTCCGCAGCACCGGGATGCCGTAGTTGAACTCATGGTTGCCCAGCGCCGCCGCGTCGTAGCCGATGGCGTTCATGGCCTGCGCCATCGGGTGCACCGGGCCGTTCGCGCCGGTGATCGGGTCCACCTTGGCGTAGTAGTACGAAAGCTGGGTGCCCTGGATGGTGTCACCCGCGTCGATCAGCAGGGTGTGGCGGCGGCCCTTCTCCTTCCGGACCCGCTCCACCAGCGTGGAGATCTTCGCCAGGCCGACGTCGTTGTGGGCGGCGTCGTCGAACTCGGCGTCGGTGAAGTAGTCCCAGTTGAAGACGTTGCCGTGCAGATCGGTGGTACCCATGACGGTGAAGGCGTACCGCTTGGTGTGTCCGCCGCCCTTCCCGTCCTCCCGGTCGTCCGCCTCGGCCGGAGCGGCGGCCACGCCGCCGGCCAGCGCTACCCCGGCGCTCGTCGCGGCCGAGCGGCCCAGGAACGTTCTACGGTTGAGCGGCATGGTCTCTTCTCCCCTGTGCTGTTGGTGCGCGTGGTGTCCGGAACAGGCACAACGCGCGTAGATTCTGGCCCAACCCGACCGTCCGGCAACAGCCTTGACAGGTTGCGATCGGGTTGCTTCCGGTGGCTTCCGGCATCCTGGGGGCATGGCCAACCGACATCTGCGCGTCGCCGCGTACGCCGTCTGCGTGGACGACGGCAAGGTCCTGCTCGCCCGATGGCTCGGCCCCGACGGCAAACGGTGGACCATGCCCGGCGGCGGACTCCACCACGGTGAGGACCCCTGCGACGCCGTCCACCGCGAGGTCGGCGAGGAGACCGGCCACACGGTGGAGGTCGAGCGGCTGCTCGGCATCGACACCGTCCACGAGCGCACTCCCCGGCGGCTCCGCCGCGACCGCCACTTCCACGGGGTGCGCATCCTCTACGCGGCCCGGGTGACCGGCGGGGAGCTGCGCCATGAGACCGGCGGCTCGACCGACCGGGCGGCGTGGATCCCCCTGGACGAGGTGCCCGGACTGGACCGGGTACCGCTGGTGGACATCGCCCTGGCCCTGTACGCCGAACGCCCACCGCACGGACGGCTCATCGCCCCCGCGCGCTGACCCGCCCGCGTCTTCCCGTCCCCCCTTCTCTTGAGGAGCAGTCCCATGGACCAGCCCGCGGCCCCGGCCCCCCTCCCGTACGGCACCCCCGACACCCCGCGGCTGGCCGTCCGCGGTGAGGCACGGCTCGAGGTCGACCCCGAGCTCGCCCGTCTCCAGATCACCGTCGCCGCCCGCGGCACCGACCGGCGGACCGCCCTGGAGAGCCTCACCCGCCGCAACAAGGACGTCCTGGACCTGGTGACGTCCTACGGCGACGCCATCGAGACCCAGGAGACCGGCGCCTTCACCCTCACCCCCGAACTCACCGCCAAGGGCCGCCATGAGCGCGTCCGCGCCTACCACGGCCGGGTCCACCTCACCGTGACGGTCACCGACTTCACCGTGCTCGGTGAACTCACCACGCGGCTCGGCGACACCGAACTCACCACCGTGAACGGACCCCGGTGGGCACTGCGCCCCGACTCGCCCGCCCACCGCGAGGCCCGCCAGGAGGCGGTGCGCCAGGCGGTACGCCGTGCCCGCGAATACGCCGGGGCACTGGGTGCCTCCCTCGTCGCTCTGGTCGAGCTGGCCGACCTCGAGGCGGAGAACGGGACGATGACCCCGGCGGCGATGGCCGCCCCACGGTCACGCTCCGGCTACGGCGGCGCCGAGCAGGCCCCCGCTCTGGATCTGGAACCGGTGCGCCAGACCGTGTACGCACAGGTGAACGCGCGCTTCACCATGACCCGGCCGGAACTCTGAAAAACACCTCCGGAACCCCTGGTAAGCCCCTGGAACCCCCCGGAAGTCCGCTCATCGGAGCATGGCCATGCACGTTTCATTAGTTGTCAATAACCTGCCATGCAATTGCCATCGAGGACTATGGACTTCCCGGTCCTTTACCCACGGGTAAGTCATAGGCTCGAGTCATGCGCCGAGCGAAAATCGTCTGTACCCTGGGACCCGCCACCGACTCGTACGAGCAGATCAAGGCACTCGTCGAGGCCGGAATGGACGTGGCCCGCTTCAATCTCAGCCACGGCACCTACGCCGAGCACGAGGAGCGTTACCGGCGAGTGCGGAAGGCCTCGCTGGAAACCGGCCGCAGTGTCGGCATCCTCGCCGACCTTCAAGGCCCGAAGATTCGCCTCGGCCGATTCCATGAAGGTCCCGTACTGCTTGAACGCGGCGATGAGTTCACCATCACCGTCGAACCGATCGAGGGCGACCAGCACCGCTGCGGCACCACCTACGACGGACTGGCCACCGACGTCACCAGGGGCGAGCGGATCCTTGTCGACGACGGCCGCGTCACGCTGGAGGTCGTCGATGTCGACGGCCCCCGTGTGCACACCATCGTCATCGAGGGCGGCATGGTCTCCGACCACAAGGGGCTCAACCTCCCCGGGGTCGCCGTCTCCGTCCCCGCCCTCTCCCAGAAGGACATCGACGACCTGCGCTGGGCGCTGCGCACCGGCGCCGACATCATCGCCCTGTCCTTCGTCCGCAACGAGAAGGACATCATCGACGTCCACCGGGTGATGCAGGAGGAGGACTGCCGCCTCCCGGTCATCGCCAAGATCGAGAAGCCCCAGGCGGTCGAGAACCTGGAGGGGATCGTCGACGCCTTCGACGGCATCATGGTCGCCCGCGGTGACCTCGGCGTCGAAATGCCGCTGGAGCAGGTGCCGATCGTCCAGAAGCGCGCGATCAAGCTGGCCAAGCGGAACGCCAAGCCGGTGATCGTCGCGACCCAGATGCTGGACTCGATGATCGACAACTCCCGTCCCACCCGCGCCGAGGCGTCCGACGTGGCCAACGCGGTGATCGACGGCACCGACGCGGTGATGCTCTCCGGTGAGACCAGCGTCGGGAAGTACCCCATCGCCACGGTCAAGACCATGGGCCGGATCGTCGCCGCGGCCGAGGAGGACATCCTCGCCAAGGGGCTCCCGCCGCTCACCGAGCGCAACAAGCCCCGCACCCAGGGCGGCGCGGTGGCCCGCGCGGCGGCCGAGATGGGCGACTTCCTCGACGCCGCGTACCTGGTCGCCTTCACCCAGTCCGGCGACACCGTCCGCCGCCTCTCCCGGTACCGCTCCCCGATCCCCCTCCTCGCCTTCACCCCCGAGCCCAACACCCGCTCCCAGCTCAACCTCACCTGGGGCGTGGAGACCTTCCTCGGTCCGCGGGTGGACTCCACGGACTCGATGGTGGCCCAGGTCGACGAGGAACTGCTGCGCCTCGGCCGCTGCAAGAAGGGCGACCTCGTCATCATCACCGCCGGTTCCCCGCCCGGTGTCTCCGGCTCCACCAACCTGGTCCGCGCCCACTACATCGGAGCGGACGATCTGCGCTAGCCGCGGAATTGCGGGGCCGGAGTGCTGGGCTCAGTACTTCGGCCCGACATGGGTGTCCATGAGGGCGACGGAGGCGCGGCGGGCGACGGAGATATTGAACGGGTCGCTGCCGCGCGCCAACGTCGTCCACTCCACGCCGACCTTGGTGAGGGTGTTGGAACATAACGTGCGGATGTCGTCGGACTTGTTGGTGAAGAAGTACCGGGGATATTCATAGCGCTTGCGCTCGCCCGCAACGATGCGGGTGGTCCAGTTGGTGATCCGGCAGCCGTCCGAGTGGAAGAGCCCGCGGATGAAATTCCAGGGGTACCTGTCAACGATCTGCTGCAGCCACGGCTCCAAATGGATGGGGCGTTCATGCTTCTTGCCCGCCCCGTGTTGGGGAAACATGCACCACAGATGCTTGGAGTAGATCTTCACGTTGCGGCAGCCTGGCCTGCGTGCCTGGCAGACCGAGTTGTCGGGGAAGACGGTGCGCATCGCCGCTTTGCACTCTTCGATGAGACCTGGCCATGACTCGCTACACGCGATCATGAGGCTGGGTACTCGATGCTGGGAGTACTGGATGATGTGCCCGTCGCCCAGATAGAGGCCGAGTACGTATGCATAGGCGCTTCCGTCGAGTTCACGTCCGTCGCAGCGTGGACATGGCCGACGAGACTTCCCCGGCAGGGTGCCGTGTTTCGCGCGATCGAGATGGAGCCAGTGGCCCACGGTCCCTACGGGTACGCCGAGCATTCGAGAGACGTCCGCGTTCTTGACTCCGGATCGGAGCAGCTTGATTGCCTTCTGGCGCACATCAGTGCCATGCGTGTGCATGTGATAACCCTGCGTCAAGAGGGCGACACGTGGGGCGGAAAGACGGTGATTTCACGAGAACGTGAAGGTCCGCTTGGAGACCATTGAAAACGAGGTACCCGGTGTGGGACTCGAACCCACACGCCCGCAAAGGGCACGGCGGTTTGAGCGCCGCGTGTCTAGCCTATTCCACCAACCGGGCCGGTTGCGCTCGATAAGCGTACCCTGTGCGGCTGCACCCGCGCTGCTGGGTAGGCTCGGGGGTGCAGCACCTGCCATGAACGAGGAGCCCCGTGAGCGCCACCGAGCCCGTCGACGAGCAGTCGCACGTCCCCCCGCACACCACCCGCGTCGTCATCGCCGAGGACGAGGCGCTGATCCGTCTCGACCTCAAGGAGATGCTCGAGGAGGAGGGGTACTCCGTCGTCGGCGAGGCAGGCGATGGTGAGAGGGCCGTCGCGCTCGCTCTGGAGCACCGGCCCGACCTCGTCATCCTCGATGTGAAGATGCCCGTGCTGGACGGGATCTCCGCCGCCGAGCGGATCGCGGGGGAGCGGATCGCGCCCGTGCTGATGCTCACCGCCTTCTCGCAGCGCGAGCTGGTGGAGCGGGCGCGGGACGCCGGGGCGATGGCGTATCTGGTGAAGCCGTTCAGCAAGAGCGATGTGGTGCCCGCCATCGAGATGGCTGTCTCCCGCTTCACCGAGCTGAAGACACTGGAGCAGGAGGTCGCCGACCTCTCCCAGCGGCTGGAGACCCGCAAGCTGGTGGACCGGGCCAAGAGCGTCCTCCAGACCCAGTACGGGCTGACCGAGCCCGCCGCGTTCCGCTGGATCCAGAAGACCTCGATGGACCGCCGGCTGTCGATGCAGCAGGTGGCCGAGGCCGTGATCCAGGACGCCGAGGAGAAGAAGACCAAGGAGCAGTAACCGCCGGGACATAAGGGGAGAGGCGCGCCCCCGGCGCCCCGGGGGGGGCGGGGCCCTGATGCTGCGGCGGGCGGAGGGCGCGCCCCGGGAC
>NZ_JANCLX010000008.1:125406-129933 GCF_024295805.1 Streptomyces cucumeris | reverse complement strand
CCGACCACCCCCATGGCGCCCGCCCCCGCGGACCTACCGGGCCGCCCCCCGCACCGTGCGCACGGTGCGGGCCTCTCCCTTCTTCTTCCTGCGTGCTCAGTCCTCGCCGAGGTACGCCTTCCGCACCGACTCGTCGTGCAGCAGCGACTCCCCGGAGCCCGACAGCACGATCTTGCCGATCTCCATCACATGGCCCTGATCGGCCAGCGACAGCGCCGCCTGGGCGTTCTGCTCCACCAGCAGGATGGTGGTGCCCTGCGCCTTCAGCTCGGCGATCGTCTGCATGATCTTCTGCATCATGATCGGCGAGAGACCCATCGAGGGCTCGTCGAGCATCAGCAGCTTGGGACGGGACATCAGCGCCCGGCCCATGGCGAGCATCTGCTGCTCACCGCCGGAGAGGGTGCCCGCCGCCTGGGCGCGGCGTTCACCGAGGATGGGGAAGAGGTCGTACGCCTTCTGGATATCGGCGGCGATCCCGTCCGTGTCCTTCCGGAGAAACGCTCCGAGCTGGAGGTTCTCGGCGATCGTCAGCCGGGGGAAGATATGCCGTCCCTCGGGCGAGTGGGCCAGGCCCAGCGCGACGATCTTGTGGGCGGGGATGCCCTTGAGCGGCTTGCCGTCGAAGCGGATGGAGCCGCCGAGGGGTTCCAGGAGGCCGGACAGGGTGCGCAGGGTGGTCGTCTTACCGGCGCCGTTGGTGCCGATCAGGGTGACGACCTGGCCTGCCTCGACGCTGAACGAGATGCCCTTGACGGCTTCGATCTTGCCGTAGGCGACCCGCAGGTCCTCGACCTCGAGCAGTGCGGTCACTGTTCGTCCTCCGTACGTGCTGTGGTGCTCTCCGCGTCGCCGGTGACGGCCGACTTCTTCGGGCCCGCCCCACCGGCTCCGGCCTCCGCGGCCTCGACCTCGGCGGCCTCCTCCTCGCCCGGGTCGCCCTCGAAGGGCGTACCGAGGTAGGCGGCGACCACGCGTTCATCGCTCTGGACGACGTCCGAGGTGCCCTCGACCAGCTTCTGGCCCTGGACGAGTACGGCGACCCGGTCGCACAGGTTGAAGATGAAGCGCATGTCGTGCTCGATGACGAGCACGGCGGTGCCCCGGTCCCGGATGGCGAAGACCAGTTCCTCGGTGACCCGGGTCTCCTGCGGGTTCATTCCCGCGGTGGGCTCGTCGAGGAGGAGCAGCCCGGGGTCGCTGGCGAGGGCCCGGGCGATCTCCAGCTTGCGCTGCTCACCGTAGGGGAGGTTGCGGGAAAGGTGGTCGGCCTTGTCGGCGAGGCCGGTGAACTCCAGGAGTTCCATGGCCCGTTCCCTGGACGCGGCCTCGGCCCGCTTGAAGCCGGGGCCGCGCAGCAGGGCGGACCACAGGCCCTCCTTGGTGCGGGTGTGGCGGCCGACGAGGACGTTCTCCAGCACCGTCATATTGGCGAAGAGCCGGATGTTCTGGAAGGTGCGGGCGACACCGGCCTGGGTGACCATATGCGGCTTGGGCGGCAGCACGGTCCCCTTGTAGGACACGGTGCCCTCGGTGGGCACGTACAGCCCGGTGAGGCAGTTGAAGAAGGTGGTCTTGCCCGCGCCGTTGGGGCCGATGAGGCCGACGATCTCGCCCGGGTGGACGGCGAGGTCGACCGAGCGTACGGCCGTGAGTCCGCCGAAGCGCATGGTGACGCCGGTGGCGGTGAGCACGGGAGCGGTCGTGGTGGTGGTCGTCATGTCGGTCACGCCTCCGCCTTGGTGACGCCGACGGCGCTGTTCTGGAGCCCGGTGCCGTCGGGCACATCGAGCTGGCCGGTCTCGTGGTATTCGAGCTGCTGCCGCCGGTTGGGGATGATTCCTTCGGGGCGGAAGCGCATCAGCAGGATCAGCGCGATACCGAAGGCGAGGAGCTGGTAGTCCTGGAGGAATTCCAGCTTCTTGGGGATCAGGAAGAGCAGCGTGGCGCCCAGCAGCGGACCGCCGATGGTGCCCATACCGCCGAGGATGACGGCGGCGAGCAGGAAGGTGGAGTTCGGCGGCACGGTGTTGGTGAAGACGTACTGCTCGGGGACGACGGTGGTCTGGAAGTGGGCCCAGACGGTGCCCGCGAATCCGGCGAGGGTGGCGCCGAGGGCGAAGGCGATGAGCTTGACCCGGAAGCCGTTGATGCCCATCGCGGTGGCGGCCGTCTCGTCCTCGCGGATGGCCACCCAGGCGCGCCCGATCCGGGAGTTGCCCGCCCGGCTGAAGACGAGCACCACGATGATCGTGACGAGCAGCATCAGCAGGTAGTAGTTGCCGTTGGAGTCGAGGGTGAGCCCCGCGAAGGTGTGATCGTCGGCGAAGTTGAAGCCGAAGATCTCCAGCGGCGGGATATTGGGGATGCCGTTGGGACCGTTGGTGACCGAGGGGCCGGAGGTGCCGTCGAGGTTGAGCACGGCGAGGCGGAAGATCTCTCCGAAGCCCAGGGTGACGATGGCGAGGTAGTCGCCGCGCAGCCGCAGGGTCGGGGCGCCGATGACCACCCCGAAGATCAGCGAGACCGCGGCGCCGGTGATCATCGCGGCCCAGAACGGGAGGTGGACGTCGATGGTGGAGGCGGTGGCTCCGGAGACCAGGGCCGCGGTGTAGGCGCCGACACCGAGGAAGGCGACATAACCGAGGTCGAGGAGTCCGGAGAGGCCGACCACGATGTTCAGGCCGAGGGCGACGGTCGCGAAGATGGCGATGTTGACGCCGAGTTCGGTGAAGCTGGCCTTGTCCTGGAAGAAGGGGAAGGCGACGGCCGTGACCAGTGCCGCGATCAGGGTGGTGGAGCGGTGGGTGGTGGTGAGCGCGCTGATCCGGGTGATCAGCCCCGACTTGGTCAGGGTGATGGCACCGAAGATCACCGCGATCAGGTAGCCGAGGAACGGCTCGGGATGCTCGGCGTCGGTCTGGATGCCGTAGTTGAGGACGTACAGACCGACGGCGAAGGCACCCGCGATGATCAGGATCTCGGCCCAGGAGGGGAGCTCCTTGGGGCGGCAGATCGGCCGGGTGTCATCCGGCAGCAGGAAGGCGGTGGCGACCGGGGCCGCGGTGGCCAGGGCTGCGACGTAGCCACCGGGCTCCAGGTTGACCAGGCCGTCGAGGTCGACGGCGATGGCGATGACCGTGAACCAGGTGACGGCGAAGGTGCCCAGGGCCGCCGCGCGCAGGGCCGCGGTGGAACCGGCCGGGGTGAGCCAGCGCAGCCCCCGGATCTCCAGGGCGGAGAGCGCGAAGAGGGTGGTGGCCAGCGCCAGCACGAGGGTGAGGAGCTGGAGTCCGCCGGGATAGCCGTAGACGGTGAGGTCCCCGGGGAACTCGTCCGTCCAGGTCCAGGCGAGGAAGGTGGAGAGGACCCCGGCCAGCCCGCCGGCGGCGGTGAGCGCGCGCAGCAGGGTGGTGCGGGGGGCGGCGCCGGTGTTCCGGGCGGTGTTCTTGGTGGTGTCGGTGCTCATGGTCACTCCCTCACGCCCGGTCCGCTACGCGTTCGCCGAGCAGGCCCTGTGGCCTGACCAGCAGGACGAGGATGAGCAGGGCGAACGCCCAGACGTCCTTCCAGGCACCGCCACCGAGCTGGTCCATTCCGGGGATGTCCTGGATGTACTTGATGGCCAGGGCTTCGGCGATACCGAGGACGACGCCGCCGAGCATGGCGCCGTAGATGTTGCCGATGCCGCCGAGGACGGCGGCGGTGAACGCCTTGAGACCGGCGATGAAGCCCATCTCGAAGTTGATCTGGCCGTACTTGAGCCCGTGGGAGACGGCCGCGACGGCGGCGAACGCACCGCCGATGGCGAAGGCCATCACGATGATGCGGTCGGTGTTGATACCCATCAGCTTGGCGGTGTCGGGGTCCTGGGCGGTGGCCTGCATGGCGCGGCCGGACCGGCTCTTGGACACGAACAGGCCCAGGGCGAGCATGCACATCGGGGCGGCTATCAGCAGGAAGGCGTCGCCCCGCTGGATGTGCAGATCGCTGAGGATCTCAAAGGACTTGCCCTCGAACTGCGGGAAGCTGCGGGGCTTCTTGGCGTCCGGGTAGAAGGCCCAGATTGCCTGCTGCAACGCGATGGACAGGCCGATCGCGGTGATGAGTGGTGCGAGTCGTGGTCCGCCACGCAGGGGTCGGTAGGCGAAGCGTTCGGCCGCCGTCGCGATGCCGACCGACGCGACCACTCCGCCGATGAGCATCAGCGGCAGGGCCAGCGAGAGTGCGGTGCCACTGGGCAGCCAGATGTAGATGGTGAGGGCGCCGAAGCCCCCGATCATGAAGATCTCGCCATGGGCGAAGTTGATGAGCTGGACGATGCCGTAGACCATGGTGTACCCGATGGCGATCAAGCCATAGAGAGCACCGAGGGTCAGGCCGTTGACCAGCGTTTGCGGCAGTTCGTGCACCGCAGGGCCTCCGATGAGCGTGTCGGATTATGACGCCGCGGGGGGGGGGGGGGGGGGGGCCCCCCGCCGGTGCGTGGGGGGAGTGGGGGGGCGGAGGCGGGGCAGTCCTGGACGG
>NZ_JANCLX010000008.1:0-125396 GCF_024295805.1 Streptomyces cucumeris | reverse complement strand
GGCGGGGTGGGCCCCCCCCGGCGCGCCGGGTTGGGGGGGGGGGGGGGGGGCCGCGGGGGGGGGGGGGGGGGGGGCCCCCCCCCGCGGTTCGTTGGGTGAAGTGCGGGGCAGTAGCCGGGTCAGTCCTTGAAGGTGGCGCTCTTCACGGACTTCCAGGCGCCCTTCTTGACCTCGTAGACGGTGAGCTGCTTGTTGGTGGTGTCGCCGTACTGGTCGAAGGAGACCTTGCCGGTGACGCCGTCGAACGAGACCTTGCCGAGCGCTTCGGTGACCTTGGCGCGGGAGTCGTCGGGGAGCTCGCCGTCGTTGTCCTGGACGACCTGCTTGACGGCCTGGATGATCGACCAGGCGGCGTCGTAGGAGTAGCCGCCGTAGGCCGCGAACGGGTCCTTGTAGCCCTGGGCCTGGTAGTTCTTCATGAACGTCTTGGCGGAGTCCAGCTGCTCGACCGGGTAGCCCACGGAGGTCGCGAGGTCACCGTCGTTGCTGGTGCCCGACGCCTTGATGAAGGCGGGGTCGTAGATACCGTCGCCGCCCATGACCGGGACGTCCGCTCCGGCCTGCTTGACCTGGTCGGAGAGGAGGCCGCCCTCGGGGTACTGGCCACCGAAGTAGACCGAGTCCGCCTTGGTGGACTTGACCTTGCTGGCGATACCGGAGAAGTCGGTCTCCTTGATGGTCAGGTGGTCGGTGCCGACGACCTTGCCGCCCAGCCGCTTGAACTCGGCCGCGAAGATCTTGGCCAGGCCGTTGCCGTAGGCCTGCTTGTCGTCGACGACGAAGACCTTCCGCTTCTTGGCGTCGTTGTAGTAGTACTGCGCGGCGAAGCGACCCTGGATGATGTCGGTGGTCGCGGTGCGGAAGTAGGTCTTGAACGGGCGCTCCTTCTTGCCGGAGGCCCAGTTGTCACCCTGGCTCAGCGCCGGGTTGGTGTTGGCGGGGGAGACCTGCGCGAGCTCGCCCTTGTTGAAGACGCCCTGCATGGACTGGGCGACGCCCGAGTTCAGCGGGCCGACCATGCCGAGGATCTCGTCGTCGTCGACCATCGAGGTGGCGTTCTGCTTGCCGGAGGAGGGCACGGCCTGGTCGTCGAAGGACTTGACCTTGAACGTGACGCCCGGCACCTCGTTGTTCTTGTTGGCTATCTTCGTCGCGAGGTCGACGGAGTTCTTGATGCCCTGGCCGAGGGCGGACAGCGAACCGGTCAGCGGGGCATCGACACCGATGACCACGGTGGTCTTGCTGTCCTTGTCCCCTGAGTCTTTGCCGTCGCGCGACCCGCAGGCAGTGAGGGTGAGGGCTCCCGCAGTGATCGCGGTCGTCATGATGAGCAAGGAACGGTGTCGCACGAGGAATCCTTTCCTGGCCGGCACCCGTCTCATGAGGTGCCGTGTCCTCGCCGAATGGACCTGTTGAGCCGTGCAGGTGCGGCGTACACCCGACGGGGTCGTGACTGGCTGTGACTCTAAGCGTGGGGCGTCGCGGGTGGCAGAGGTGCAGGCCATGATGTGACTGTCTTGTTATGACGGGTGTCACCCGGGGACGTCTGTGTAGCGGAACAGAAAGAACGAATCGGTCAAAACCGGATTAAATATTTGGTCCGGATACTGAGAAGTTGCAGTTCCGCTAAGGAGTGTGGGGAACTCGCGAGCGATGTGCGGAGCAGTGTGCACGCAGCGCAGCGGAAAGATCGTTTGCGTAGGCGGCGCCCAGCAGAAAAGTCTGGTCCTTTATTGCGCGGGTGTTACGGAGCGTGATGTCGAGTGGAGGCAGTTCGACCCCGAGCGGAATCCCCGAACAGCGCCGTACCCCGATGCGCACGGTGAGCTGACGGGTGTCCCCGGACCGCACCGTGAGAGGGGTGCGCGGGCTAGTGGTGAGGGACAGCGCGGGATACGGCTGGGTGATGTTCTCCACGGTCACAGCGGTGTTCCGGACCGCGGAGACCCGTATCCGGAATGCGAAGACACCCTCGTCTGCCGGGTCCCCGGGGGCAGTTGTGCCCCCGTAGCCCACCTCGACCGCCTGGGCAGGCCACGGGGGCGGCGGGGGTGCGGACGGGGCGGTCCGGTGCGGTAGGAGATAGCAGCCCGTCGCGATCGCGGCCACAAGACCGGTGAGGGCGAGGGCGGTACGGCGTGTGCGCCGGGGCAGCGCCGTCCAACGTTCGTACGCGCCGGGTGAGTCGGGGTCACGGGAGCGGCCGGAGAGCGTTTCGGGGGGTGGTGCGGGGGCGGGGCCGGGCGGCCCGGCGGGAGGGGGCGCGGGGCGCGGCTCATCGCCGTGGGGCGCCGGTTCGACCGGCCCGATGCCGCTCATCGGCATCGCACCGTGTGATGTCTGATCAACTCCTGTGCCGCACACACCGTGCGCAGCCGGGTCGATGCCCGCATGGAGAAACGTTAGAACGCGCCGGAAGGGGTGGCAACGGCCGTGCGCGGGCCGGGGCGACGGCCGTGCGGAGAGGATGGGCGACGGCCGTCATGAGCTGGGGGACGGCCGTCGCGCCAACGGTCAGGGCGTCACTCGGCGGTGCGCTCCTTCGCCTCCTGGATCTCGTCGACCAGCTTGGACCGCCCGCTGCCGTCCACCTCGCGCAGCAGGCAGGTCAGCCGGGCGGTGCACACCCGGCGGTCCTGCTCATCGGTGATCACGATCTCGTAGGTGGCGGTGGAGCGGCCCTGGTGGACGGGGGTGGCCACGCCGGTGACCTCACCGGTGCGGACCCCGCGGTGATGGGTGCAGTTGAGGTCCACCCCGACCGCGATCCGGCTGCTGCCGCCGTGGAGCATCGAGCCGATCGAGCCGAGGGTCTCGGCCAGCACCGCGGAGGCGCCGCCGTGCAGCAGCCCGTACGGCTGGGTGTTGCCCTCCACCGGCATGGTGCCCACCACACGCTCGGCGGAGGCCTCCCGGATCGTCACGCCCATCCGGGCGCCGAGGTGCCCGGCGGAGAACAGCGCGGGAAGGTCGACACCGAGCGCGGCGTACTCGTCGATGACCTCTTGCGGGAACTTCACGCTGGACTGCTCGCCCATGGACCGGCTCCGTTCGTCTGCTTGTCGTCGCCATCTTCCTATCAGGTGGCTGAGCAAACGCTTAGGCCGGGGCGCTCCGTTCCAGGCGGATCACCACCGACTTGCTGGCCGGGGTGTTGCTGGTGTCGGCGGTGGCGTCCAGCGGCACCAGGACGTTGGTCTCCGGGTAGTAGGCGGCGGCACAGCCGCGCGCGGTCGGGTAGTGGACCACGCGGAAGCCGTCGGCGCGCCGCTCGCTGCCGTCGGTCCACTCGCTGATCAGATCGGCGTAGGAGCCGTCGGCGAGCCCCAGCTCCCGGGCGTCCTCGGGGTGGACCAGCACCACCCGGCGACCGTTCTTGATCCCGCGGTAGCGGTCGTCCAGCCCGTAGATCGTGGTGTTGTACTGATCGTGGGAGCGGAGGGTCTGGAGCAGCAGCCGGCCCTCGGGCAGCTCGGGGTACTCCACCGGGGCGGCGGTGAAGTTGGCCTTGCCGGTGGTGGTGGGGAAGGTGCGGTCGTCGCGCGGACCGTGCGGCAGGGCGAAGCCCGAGGGGTCGCTCACCCTGGCGTTGAAGTCCTCGAACCCGGGGATCACGGCGGCGATGCGGTCCCGGATCGAGGCGTAGTCCTGTCCGAACTCCTCCCAGGGGGTGCGGCTGCCGGGGCCCAGCACCCGGCGGGCCAGCCGGGCGACGATCGCGGGCTCGGAGAGGAGCTGGGGCCCCGCGGGCTCCAGCCGCCCGCGCGAGGCGTGCACCATGCCCATGGAGTCCTCGACGGTGACGAACTGCGGACCGCCGGCCTGGAGGTCCCGCTCGGTGCGGCCGAGGGTGGGCAGTATCAGCGCCCGTGCGCCGGTGACCACATGTGAGCGGTTGAGCTTGGTGGAGACGTGGACGGTCAGCCGCGCGGTGCGCATCGCGTCCTCGGTGACCTCGGTGTCGGGCGAGGCGGCCACGAAATTGCCGCCCATGGCGAAGAAGACCTTGGCCTGGCCGTCCCGCAGCGCGCGGATCGCACGGACCACGTCGAAGCCGTGCTCCCGCGGCGGTGCGAAGCCGAACTCGCGCTCCAGGGCGTCCAGGAAGGCCGGGGCGGGCCGCTCGAAGATGCCCATGGTGCGGTCGCCCTGCACATTGCTGTGACCGCGCACCGGGCACACCCCGGCGCCGGGACGGCCGACGTTCCCCCGCAGCAGCAGGAAGTTGACCACTTCCCGGATGGTGGGCACCGAGTGCTTGTGCTGGGTGAGCCCCATCGCCCAGCAGACGATGGTGCGCTTGGAGGCGAGGACCATGCGCAGTGCGCGGTCGATCTCGGCCCGGTCAAGACCGGTGGCGCGCAGCGTCTCGTCCCAGTCGGCGTCGCGGGCCGTGGCGGCGAACTCCTCGAAGCCGTGGGTGTGCTCGCGGACGAACTCCTCGTCCACCGCTCCCTCGGTCTCCAGTATCAGCCGGTTGAGCAGGCGGAAGAGGGCCTGGTCGCCGCCGAGCCTGATCTGGAGGAAGAGGTCGGTGATTGCGACACCGGTGGTGAGGCCGCGCGGGGTCTGCGGGTTCTTGAACCGCTCCAGCCCCGCTTCGGGCAGCGGATTGATGGAGATGACCTTCGCGCCGTTGGCCTTGGCCTCCTCCAGGGCGGCCAGCATCCGTGGATGGTTGGTGCCCGGGTTCTGCCCGGCCACGATGATCAGGTCGGCCGTGTGGAGATCCTTCAGCAGCACACTGCCCTTGCCGACGCCCAGGGTCTCGGTGAGCGCGGAGCCCGAGGACTCATGGCACATGTTGGAGCAGTCCGGCAGGTTGTTGGTGCCGAACTCGCGGGCGAAGAGCTGGTAGAGGAAGGCCGCCTCGTTGCTGGTGCGGCCCGAGGTGTAGAAGACGGCCTCGTCGGGGGAGGACAGGGCGCCCAGTTCCTCGGCGATGATGCCGAAGGCGCGGTCCCAGGAGACCGGCTCGTAGGAGGTGGCGCCCTCGGGCAGGTACATGGGGTGGGTGAGCCGCCCCTGCTGACCGAGCCAGTAACCGCTGCGGGTGGCGAGGTCGGCCACCGGGTGGGCGGCGAAGAACTCGGGGGTGACCCGGCGCAGCGTGGCCTCTTCGGCGACGGCCTTCGCGCCGTTCTCACAGAACTCCGCCTTGTGCCGCTTCTCGGGCTCCGGCCAGGCACAACCCGGACAGTCGAAGCCGTCCTTCTGGTTGACCCGCAGGAGGGTGAGCGCGGTGCGTCGCACCCCCATCTGCTGCTGGGCGATGCGCAGTGAGTGGCCGACGGCGGGCAGTCCGACGGCGGAGCGCGGCGGGGGCGTGACGTCCGGCGCGTCCTGGACCGGGTCGCCCGTGGGCGGCTTGGCTGCCATGTCGCTCCCCTTTGAGCTCGGCGGTGCGTGTCCTGTGCAGGGATCTGCTGGACCGATCCTGTCACGGGGCACCGACATCCGGGACCGGGCACTCTCCCCTGGTTCTCATCTCCTTTTGATCTCCACGTGGATGCCCGCCGGCCGCCCGGTGCGCGCCCGTTGCGGGTCCGGGGCGGGTCCGGTGCGCGTCCGGGGCGGCGCGGGGAGTCACCGGGGCGGGAAGCATTGTCGGTGGGGCGTGGCAGGATCGGGGACGTGGCAGAGAAAGCATCGAAGAAGACCGCAGCGCCCGCGTCCGACCGCACGGGGGAGGACCGTCCCCGCCTGCTCCTGCTGGACGGGCATTCCCTGGCATACCGGGCATTCTTCGCGCTGCCGGCGGAGAACTTCAACACGACCACCGGCCAGACCACCAACGCGATCTACGGCTTCATCTCGATGCTGGCGAACACGCTCCGTGATGAGCAGCCCACGCACCTGGCGGTGGCGTTCGACGTCTCGCGCAAGACCTGGCGCTCCGAGCAGTTCACCGAATACAAGGCGAACCGCTCCAAGACCCCGGACGAGTTCAAGGGCCAGGTCGAGCTGCTCGGCGAGCTGCTCGACGCCATGAGCGTCACCCGCTTCGCGATCGACGGCTTCGAGGCCGACGATGTGATCGCCACCCTTGCCACCCAGGCCGAGGCCGAGGGGTTCGAGGTGCTGATCGTCACCGGTGACCGCGACTCCTTCCAGCTCGTCAGCGAGCACGTCACAGTGCTCTACCCGACCAAGGGCGTCTCGGAGCTGACCCGCTTCACCCCCGAGAAGGTGCAGGAGAAGTACGGCCTCACCCCCACCCAGTACCCGGACTTCGCGGCGCTGCGCGGTGATCCGTCGGACAACCTCCCCGGGATCCCCGGCGTCGGCGAGAAGACCGCCGCGAAGTGGATCAACCAGTTCGGTTCCTTCCAGGAGCTGGTGGACCGGGTCGACGAGGTCAAGGGCAAGGTCGGCGAGAAGCTCCGCGACCACCTGGAGTCCGTCAAGCTCAACCGGCAGCTCACCGAGCTGGTCCGGGACGTGGAGCTGGGCACCGGCCCGGACGGGCTCAAGCGCGCCCCCTATAACAGGGAAGCCCTCGCGGTGATCCTGGACGCCCTGGAGTTCCGCCACCAGAACTTCCGGGACCGCGTCATGGCCGCGGACCCCGGCGCCGCCGAGGAGGAGCCGGTGGCCGCGGGCCCCGGCGTCGAGGTGGACGGCGTCACGCTGGACGCGGGCGGGCTCGCCCCCTGGCTGGAGGAGCACGGCGGTGAGGTCCTGGGCCTGGCCACCGTCGACAGCTGGGCGCTGGGCAGCGGCAGCGTCAGCGAGATCGCGCTGGCCACCGCCGGCGGCCCTGCCGTGTGCTTCGACCCCGCGCGGCTGGACGAGACCGATGAGCGGTCCTTCGCCGGATGGCTCGCCGACTCCGGCCGTCCCAAGGTCATGCACAACGCCAAGGGGCTGATGCGCGTCTTCGCCGAGCACGGCTGGTCCGTCGCGGGGGTGCGGATGGACACCGCCCTCGCCGCCTATCTGGTCAAGCCCGGCCGCCGCTCCTTCGAGCTGGACGCGCTGTCGGTGGAGTACCTGGGCCGTGAGCTGTCCCCGGCCTCCGCCGCGGACAGCGGACAGCTCGCCTTCGGCACCGACGAGGAGGCCGAGCAGGACGCCTTGATGATCAAGGCGCGGACCATCCTCGACCTCGGCGAGGCGTTCGGCGAGCGGCTGGAGGCCGTCGGCGCCGCCGGACTGCTGCACGATGTGGAGCTGCCCACCTCCGAGCTGCTGGCCCGGATGGAGCGCGCGGGCATCGCCGCCGACCGCGCTTGGCTGGACCGTATGGAGCAGCAGTTCGCGGCCGCCGTGCAGCAGGCCGTGCAGGAGGCCCATGCCGCGGTGGGCCATGAGTTCAACCTCGGCTCCCCCAAGCAGCTCCAGGAAGTGTTCTTCGGTGAGCTGGGCCTGCCCAAGACCAAGAAGACCAAGACCGGTTACACCACCGACGCCGACGCGCTCGCCTGGCTGGCCGGGCAGACCGAGCACGAGCTCCCGGTGATCATGCTGCGCCACCGTGAGCAGGCCCGGCTGCGGTCCACCGTCGAGGGGCTGATCAAGACCATCGCCCCCGGCGGCCGGATCCACACCAGCTTCAACCAGACGGTGGCCGCCACCGGCCGGCTGTCCTCCACCGACCCCAACCTCCAGAACATCCCGGTGCGCACCGACGAGGGGCGGGCCATCCGGCGCGGCTTCGTCGTGGGCGAGGGCTTCGAGTCCCTGATGACCGCCGACTACAGCCAGATCGAGCTGCGCGTCATGGCCCATCTCTCCGAGGACGAGGGCCTGATCGAGGCGTTCACCTCCGGTGAGGACCTGCACACCACCGTCGCCTCCCAGGTCTTCGGCGTCGCCAAGTCCGAGGTGGACCCGGAGATGCGCCGCAAGATCAAGGCGATGTCCTACGGTCTGGCGTACGGTCTGTCGGCGTTCGGCCTCTCCCAGCAGCTCGGTATCACCCCGGACGAGGCCCGCAGGCTGATGGAGAACTTCTTCGAGCGGTTCGGCGGGGTGCGCGACTACCTTCAGCGGGTCGTGGAGGAGGCGCGGGCCACCGGTTACACCGAGACCATGCTCGGCCGCCGCCGCTATCTGCCCGACCTCACCAGCGACAACCGCCAGCGCCGCGAGATGGCCGAGCGGATGGCGCTCAACGCCCCGATCCAGGGCACCGCCGCCGACATCGTGAAGATCGCGATGCTCAAGGTGGACGCGGCGTTGACGAAGGAGGAACTCTCGTCGCGGATGCTGCTCCAGGTCCACGACGAAATCGTGCTCGAGGTCGCGCCCGGGGAGCGGGAGCGGGTCGAGGAGCTGGTGCGCCGTGAGATGGCGGACGCCTTCCAGCTCCGGGCTCCGCTGGACGTGTCGGTCGGATCCGGTGCGGACTGGGAGTCCGCCGCCCACTAAGGCAACCCTTACTGGGGAGGTCCCGTGAAGCCCCGAAGCGAGGTGTGCATCGCTGGATGCGGGCCATAAGTTGTCGTAGTGTCACGAGGGTTGACGCGCGGGGGAGCGCATTGTGTTCGACGGGAGGGACACAGGGATGGCACCGCTTATCGGCCGACGACTCCGCAAAGGGGCGGCCACGACGGCGGTGGCGGCGGCCGCGATGGCCGCCCTCACCGCCTCGCAGGCACCGGGGTTCGCCAGCGCCTCCGACCACGGCGACAGGGACCGCGACCGGGAGCAGTCGGCGCGCGAATCACCGGCGGCGGGTGACGACACCTCCATAGACGGCGGTTCGTCGTACCACACCGATCTGCCGCCCCTGAAGAAGCCGGACAAACCGAAGTCCTCGGCCGATCTGCCCGGTATCCCCGGCGGCGGCGCCAAGGCCGAGGCCGGTATCCCCGCCACCGTCCTCGCCGCCTACAAGAGGGCCGAGGCCACGCTCAAGGACTCCAACCCGGGCTGCAATCTGCCCTGGCAGCTCCTGGCCGCGATCGGCAAGGTCGAGTCCGGTCAGGCGCGCGGCGGCAATGTGGATGCCGAGGGCACGACCCCCCGGCCCATCCTCGGCCCGGTGCTCAACGGCAACGGCTTCGCCATGATCAAGGACACCGACCGCGGTGCCTTCGACGGGGACGCCACCCATGACCGCGCTGTCGGCCCCATGCAGTTCATCCCCTCCACCTGGGCCAACTGGGGCCGCGACGGCAACGGCGACGGTGACCGCGACCCCAACAACATCTATGACGCGGCCCTCGCCGCCGGTAACTACCTGTGCGCGGGCGGCCGGGACCTGTCCACCGAGCACCATCTGCACCAGGCGATCCTGGGCTACAACCACTCACAGGAATACCTGAACACGGTCCTGTCGTGGTTCCAGTACTACAAGCGCGGCACCCATGAGGTGCCCGACGGCACCGGTGTGCTGCCCACGGACAACCGCTCGGGCGGTTCCGGTCCGGGCGCCGGCGGCAAGGGCTCCGGGAAGGGCCACGACGGCAAGGACCACGGCGGCAAGGGCTCCGGTGGCAAGGAGCACGGCGGCAAGGAGCACGGCGGCGGCAGCGGTGGCGGTACGGACCAGGACCGTCCGCGCCCCCTCCCCAAGCCCGAGCCCCCGTCGCAGGACGGCGAGACGCCCGGCACCCCCGCGCCCAAGCCGCCGACGACCCCCGCGGCCAGCAGCCTCGCCCAGGTCGGCGCGAAGGAGCTGTCCGCCACCGCAGGCACCGCGTTCGCCCAGCCGCCCCGGGTCCGCGCGGTGGATGCCAAGGGCAAGCCGGTGGCCAAGGCGAAGGTCCGCTACGAGCTCATCGGTGAGACGGGCGCCCGCTTCGCCGGTCTGGTCAAGTCCGCGGTGGTGCTCACCGGTTCCGACGGCACCGCCACCGCGCCCAGGCTCACCGCGGGGGAGCAGCCCGGCTCCTTCACCGTGCGCGCCTCGGCCGAGGGGAACAAGAAGCTGACGCCAGTGGAGTTCAAGGCCACCGTCAAGGCCCGTCCCGCCCCGCAGGCCGATGTGCTGGCCCGGATCGACGACAAGGCCCTCACGGCCGCGGCCGGCGGTGCGTTCGCCGATCCGCTCACCGTCAAGGCCACCTTCAAGGGCAAGGTCGCCGCGGATGTGCCGGTCACCGCGACCATGGTCACCGCCGATCCCGAGAAGCCCGTGGAGAACGACAAGGGCCCGTACTTCCTGGACGCCAAGGGCAAGCCGGTCCGCACCCTGGCCGGGCTGAAGACCAACGCCCTGGGGCAGCTCACCCTGCCGAAGATCCTCACCGATGAGCACGCGGGCAGCTATCTGCTCCGGCTGACCACGGCCGACGGCGCGGTGCTCACCGTGGAGCTGACGGTCACCCCGGCCGCCGCCTCCTGACGGCCGGGCGCCGGAAGGCCGCCCCGCACCGCCGACCGCACCGCCCCCGGGCCCCACGGCCCGGGGGCGGTGCGGCGTTTCCCCGCTCCCTCTCCGCCGCCCGTGTTCTCATCTGCGCCGCCCGTTGCTACGGTGCCCTGAACTGACGCCATGTCAGATCGGCTTTTCCGCCCCGGACAACGGGAGGCCCACCGTGCGTGCCCTCGCCGCCGCCGTGATCGGGTTCACCGCCGCCCTCGCGCTCGTCCTCACCGTCACCGCCCTCGGCGGCCCCAGCGGCAGCACCTCTCCCGAGCCCCTGCTCACCACGGTCCCCGAGCACCCCTGAGGGAGGCGGAACGCCATGCGCCGCACAGCCAGTCTGGTGCTGCTCGCCCTCGCGGTGTTCTGCGCCGCCCTCTCACCGCTGCTGCGCTGGTACGCGTACCCCCGGCTGGCCAAGATCCCGCCGGACGAGTACCAGACCGCGGTGCTCGAGGCCGCCCCCGCCACCCTGCTCGACTACGGCACCATGAAGCCCCGGAAGGTTCCGAAGATCAGCATCGTGCAGACGCTGCGCGGAAACGTGGCCGCCGCCGAGAAGGTCGGCCGGACCACCGGGCGCGACGTGGTGGTCTGGGACGCCCTGTCCTACATCGAGGGACCGGACGGGAAGATGGTCTCCCGGATCCCCGAGCGCTACGTCTTCGACGCCCACTCCCAGGAGCCGGTGCACTCCGGTGGTGAACACGTCGACGGCGACGCGGTGCGCCGCGACGGCATCGAGTTCAAATGGCCGTTCCTCACCGAGAAGCGCGACTACCGCTACTTCGACGCCCAGACCCGGACCTCGGCCCCCATCCACTACAAGGGCACCCGCACCTTCCGCGGGCTGGAGGTCTACTACTTCGAGCAGACCGTCCCCTGGACGAAGGTGCCGCTGCCCAAGACCATGCCCGTCGACGGCGTCACCCCCGAGGCGGTCCGCAAGGCCGGGACCTCCCGCTGGTACACCACCAAGCGCATGTTCTGGGTCGAACCCACCACCGGTGCCCCCGTCAACGGCGAGGAGATCCACCGCGAGGAGCTGCGCGGCGGGACCCTGCTGGGCGACCGGGACAAGGTGACCGTCTTCGCCGGCCATGTGAAGATGCGCGAGGACTACATCGAGCACACCGTGGACCTGGTCTCCTCCCAGCGGCAGCTGATCCTCCTGCTCACCCGCTATCTGCCATGGGGTCTGCTCACCCTCGGGGGCGGGCTGTTCGCCCTCGCGCTGTGGCTGGAGGCCCGCGCCCGCCGCCCGGCTCCGGCGGCGGAGTAGCCCTCCCGCGCCGCCGGAGCGCCGGACGGTCCGGAGCCCGCCGGGGCGTCAACTCCCGTCCCGCCGTTCGCCCGGGACGGCGAAGCCGGTAGTGATCACAGGTGGGGCATCGCTAGCATTCCGCCCATGCCGGGCATCACGATTGAGTTCACCGAGCAGGAGCTGGCCGAGCTGCGGGCCGAGGCCAAGGAGAAGGGCGTCGCGATCAAGCGGCTGGCGCACGACATACTCACCGAGGACGTGGTGCGGCGGCGGCAGAAGCAGCGCTTCGTCGAGGGCGCCGTGCGGTTCGCGCTGGAGTACAAGACCGAATTCGAGCGGGAGTTCCCGCACGGCATGCGGTGATCCTGTACGTCGACGCCGGCTGGGTGCTGAACGTCCAGGTCGCGGTCTCTCCGGTCAACACACCCGTGCGGGACTGGGGCGCGCTGCACTGCATGACCGAACGGCACCGCTACGAGCGCTTCGCGGGCGAGCCGTACTACGAGGAGGCCGCCGCCCGTGCCGCCACCTTTCTGCACACCTCGCTGATCCTCGAACCGTTCTCCGACTACAACGCCACGATCGGCGCGGCCTGCGCGCAGATGTACATGGAGGAGTCCGGAGAGCGCATCACCCCGCCACCGGGCGCCATGGTCGGACTGGTCCGCGAGCTGCGGAGGACCACCCGGCTCCGCCTCGGCGACACGGCCCGCCGCTTCCGCGACTGGGCCGACTGACCTCCCGGTACTCCCCGTCGCGGGTGCGCCCGCCGCGGGCCGGGGTCCGGCAGTCCGCGGCACGGGCGTCCGCACCGGCCCCGCCGCTCGCGGCCAGCGGTCAGCGGCGGGGGTTGGTACGGCGGGTGGGCGCGGCAGCGGCCGGATCCTCGGGCCACGGGTGCTTGGGGTAGCGACCGCGCAACTCCGCACGCACCGAGCGGTAGCCGCCCTTCCAGAAGGACGCCAGATCGGCGGTGACCGCCGCCGGCCGGCCCGCCGGGGACAGCAGGTGCACCAGCAGCGGCACCCGTCCGCCCGCGATCCGCGGGGTCTCCTGCCAGCCGAACAGCTCCTGGAGCTTCACCGCCAGCACCGGCTGGCCCTCGCCGTAGCCGACCCGCACCCGGGAACCGCTCGGCACCTCGACCCGCTCCGGCGCCAGCTCCTCGAAGCGCGCCGCGTCCCCCGTCGCCCACGGCATCAGCCGGGACAGCGCCTGTCCGGCGTCCACCCGCGCCAGATCGGCCCGTCCGCGGGCCCTTGCCAGCTCCGTACCCAGCCAGTCATCCGCCCGTTCCACCAGCGCCGCGTCGGAGACATCCGGCCAGGGCGCGCCCAGCTCCCGGTGCAGAAAGGCCAGCCGCTGCCGCAGCGCCGTGGCCCCGGCCGACCAGCGCAGCAGCCCGGTGCCCTCCCGGCGCAGCCCGTCCAGCAGGGCACCGCGCAACCGCTCCGGACCGGGGTCGGCCAGCGGGCGGGTCACCAGCTCGATGGCGCCGAGCCGGGTCACCCGGCGGGCGCGTACATCGCCGTCGGCCCAGCGCACCTCCTCGCCGTCCGAGCCCAGCGCCGCGGCGGCGGTCCGCGCGGTCTCCTCGTCGGTCACCGCCGCCAGCCGCACTCGGGCGGACGCGGAGGTCACCGGCCGGTCGGCGACGGCCACCGCGAGCCAGTCCGGGGTGCCGAGCCGCGACCCCCCGCCCAGCTCCGCGCCCGTTCCGGCCGCCATCAGATAGGTCCGCTCCCCGCGCCGCCGGGCCACCCGCTCGGGGAACGCCAGCGCGGCCACCAGCCCGGCCACCGCGTCATCGCTCCGGCTGCCCCCGGCGCCCGGTCCGGTGTCCCCGGCCGTCACGGCGCGTTCCAGCCGGCGGACCTCCTGGCGCCAGCGGCCGGCGTACGGATCGCCGCCGCGGCGGGCGGTGCGCCAGGCGCCCGCCAGGTCGTCGCCGTACTCCCGCGGGGGCTCCTCGCTCAGCAGCGCCACCACCTCGGCCGCCCGGCGTGCGCCGACCTCCCGGGCGCCGTCCACCAGCGCCCGCGCAAGCCGGGGGTGAAGGCCGAGGCGGGCCATCCGGGCGCCGCGGTCGGTGGCCCGGCCGGCCGCGTCCACCGCGCCGATCGCGGCCAGCACCTCGCGTGCGGCGGTCATCGCCCCGGCGGGCGGCGGATCGAGCAGGGCCAGCCCGGAGCCGTCCGGATCGCCCCAGCACGCCGCCTGCAGCGCGAAGGCCGTCAGATCCGCACCGGCGATCTCCGGGGACGGGAAGCGCGGCAGCCGCGCGTCCTCCGCCTCCGGCCAGCAGCGGTAGACCGCGCCCGGCGCCTCGCGCCCGGCCCGGCCCGCGCGCTGACGGGCAGCGGCGCGGGAGGCGCGTACGGTCGTCAGCGCGCTCAAGCCCCGGGCGTGGTCCATCCGCGGTTCCCGGGCCAGCCCGCAGTCCACCACCACCCGGACGCCCGGCACGGTCAGGCTGGACTCGGCGACCGAGGTCGCCAGCACCACCCGCCGCGGACCGCCGTCCGCCCCGGCGAGCACCGCCTCCTGGACGGCGGCCGGGGCCCGGCCGTGCACCTGGAGGACCTCGGTCCCGTCCAGGCCGCCCAGCATCCCCGCCACCCGAGCGATCTCCCCGACACCGGGCAGGAAGCACAGCACATCGCCCTCGCGCTCGCGCAGCGCCCGGCGGACCACCGACGCGACGTGGTCCAGCAGTGCGGGGTCCACCCGCATCCCGTGCGGCGGCCGCACCGGACGGGCCGGTGGCGCCCACACGACCTCCACCGGATGGGACACCCCGGGAGCCGACACCACCGGCGCGGCGGACGGGCCGCCCTCGCCGCCGCTGCCGTCCCCGCCGCCCAGCAGCCGTGCCCAGCCCTCGGCGTCCGTGGTGGCCGAGGCCGCGACCAGCCGCAGCTCCGGGCGGAGCGCGGCCCGGACGTCCAGCAGGAAGGCGGCGGCCGTATCGGCGTCCAGATGGCGTTCGTGGCATTCGTCCAGGACGACCACATCGACCCCGGCCAGCTGCTGGTCGCGCTGGAGCCGTTGCAGCAGCACACCGGTGGTGACCACCTCGACCACGGTGTCGCGGCCCGCCTGCCGCTCGCCGCGCACGGTGAAGCCGACGCGTCCGCCGACCCGCTCGCCCAGCAGCCAGGCCATCCGCCGGGCCGCCGCACGGGCCGCGATCCGCCGGGGCTCGGCGACCAGCACCCGGCGCACCGGACCCGCCTCACCCACCAGCCCGGCGAGCACCAGGGGCACCAGGGTGGTCTTCCCGGTGCCCGGGGGCGCGCACAGCACCGCTGCCCCTCTTTCGTCGAGGGCGCGCAGCAGATCCGGTACGGCCTCCCGTACGGGGAGGCGGTCCAGGGCGTCAGCGGCGAGGGCGCCGGTGGTCCCGGAGCGGGGGGTCACCGGGCGGCCCGGTCCCGCTCGCAGACGAAGACGGCCGTGCCCGGGATCAGCCCGCCGCGCAGCGGGGACCAGCCGCCCCACTCCTGGTGGTTCCAGTCGGGCCATTCCGGTTCTATGAGGTCGATCAGCCGGAAGCCCGCCGCCACCACGTCCCGTACCCGGTCACCCAGGGTGCGGTGGTGTTCCACATAGACGGCGTGGCCCTGCTCGTCCTGTTCCACATAGGGGGTGCGGTCGAAGTAGGAGGAGGCGACCGACAGCCCCTCGGGCCCCGGCTCGTCGGGAAACGCCCAGCGGATGGGGTGGGTCACCGAGAAGACCCAGCGGCCGCCCGGCCGCAGTACCCGGTACACCTCCCGCATCACCCGCACCGGCTCGGCGACGAAGGGCACGGCGCCGTAGGCCGAGCACGCCAGGTCGAAGGAGCCGTCCCGGAAGGGGAGCGCCGTGGCGTCGGCCTGGACCAGGGCCACCGGGGCCACGGCCGCGGGCGGAACGTCCGTCGGAGGATCCTCCGGCGGGGACGCCGGGAACGCCTCCCCCCGGGCCCGCGCGTCGATCCGCCTGGCGTGCCGGAGCTGCTGGTAGGAGAGGTCGAGGGCGACCGGCCGGGCACCCCGGGCCGCCAGCCAGCGGGCGCACTGCGCTGCGCCCGCCCCCACCTCCAGGACGTCCAGCCCCTTGAGCGAGCCGGCCGGGCCGAGCAGTCCGGCCTCGGCCTCGTCGAGCCCTTCGGGCCCCCAGACGAAGCGGTCGTCGCCGAGGAAGCCGCCGTGCTCCTCCTGGTACTCGTCCGCGTTGCGGTCCCACCATCCGCGGCTCGCCCGGCTGCTCTCCGTGTCGTCCGCGGTCCGCCGGGTGGCCGTCGGCTCCGCCGCTGTCCCGGGGTGGCCGTGGGGGTCGTGTTCTTGGACCATCGCGCGCGTCGTCGTACTCTCTGTATCGACCTGTGGCTGCGGGGCACGGCGTGACCGTGTCGCAGTACGGACCATGCAATTTGCCGGGTTCGGGGCGATAAGCCCCGCACGTGCTCTTCGTACATTGACCATGCCCGGCTGCCCCCGTATGCTACAAGTTGCGCTGCGGGCTTGCGCGCCTCGGACGGAGCAGGCCGCGCTCGCATCTGTTGTATGTCCCCTCGGTTGTCGAGGCGCTTTTCGAAATCCTCGGAAAGATCAACGCCTCCAAGGCTGTCCGGCTTCGGCAGTGCGATAAGGGTCCCGGCGTAGCAGTACCTACGACTTCATGTCCGTACCGGAGCCCATTCCCACATGACGAGCAGCACCGAGGCAACCCGCACCACCCCGCAGGTGGCGGTCAACGACATCGGTTCCGAGGAAGCCTTCCTCGCCGCGATCGACGAGACGATCAAGTACTTCAACGACGGCGACATCGTCGACGGCGTCATCGTGAAGGTCGACCGGGACGAGGTCCTGCTCGACATTGGATACAAGACCGAAGGCGTCATCCCCTCCCGGGAGCTTTCGATCAAGCACGACGTCGACCCCAACGAGGTCGTGGCCGTCGGCGACGAGATCGAGGCCCTGGTTCTCCAGAAGGAGGACAAGGAAGGCCGCCTGATCCTCTCGAAGAAGCGCGCCCAGTACGAGCGCGCCTGGGGCACCATCGAGAAGATCAAGGAAGAGGACGGGATCGTCACCGGTACCGTCATCGAGGTCGTCAAGGGTGGTCTCATCCTCGACATCGGCCTCCGTGGCTTCCTCCCCGCCTCCCTGGTGGAGATGCGTCGCGTCCGCGACCTCCAGCCCTACGTGGGCAAGGAGCTCGAGGCCAAGATCATCGAGCTGGACAAGAACCGCAACAACGTGGTCCTGTCCCGCCGTGCCTGGCTGGAGCAGACCCAGAGCGAGGTCCGTCAGACCTTCCTCACCACCCTCCAGAAGGGTCAGGTGCGCTCCGGCGTCGTCTCCTCCATCGTCAACTTCGGTGCCTTCGTGGACCTGGGTGGCGTCGATGGTCTGGTCCACGTCTCCGAGCTGTCCTGGAAGCACATCGACCACCCGTCCGAGGTCGTCGAGGTCGGCCAGGAGGTCACGGTCGAGGTCCTGGACGTCGACATGGACCGCGAGCGCGTCTCCCTGTCGCTCAAGGCGACCCAGGAAGACCCGTGGCAGCAGTTCGCCCGGACCCACCAGATCGGTCAGGTCGTCCCGGGTAAGGTCACCAAGCTCGTTCCGTTCGGTGCGTTCGTCCGCGTGGACGAGGGCATCGAGGGCCTGGTCCACATCTCCGAGCTGGCCGAGCGCCACGTGGAGATCCCGGAGCAGGTCGTCCAGGTCAACGACGAGATCTTCGTCAAGGTCATCGACATCGACCTCGAGCGCCGCCGCATCAGCCTCTCGCTGAAGCAGGCCAACGAGGCCTTCGGTGCCGACCCGTCCGTGGTCGAGTTCGACCCGACCCTGTACGGCATGGCCGCGTCCTACGACGACCAGGGCAACTACATCTACCCCGAGGGCTTCGACCCCGAGACCAACGACTGGCTCGAGGGCTTCGAGACCCAGCGCGAGGCCTGGGAGACCCAGTACGCCGAGGCGCAGCAGCGCTTCGAGCAGCACCAGGCGCAGGTCATCAAGTCCCGCGAGGCCGACGAGCAGGCTGCCGCTGAGGCCGGCGCTGCCGCTCCGGCGCAGGGCGGGCAGGCCTCCGGTGGCGGTTCGTACTCCTCGGAGTCGGCCGACAACTCGGGTGCTCTCGCCTCGGACGAGGCGCTGGCCGCGCTTCGCGAGAAGCTGGCCGGCGGCCAGAGCTGACCATCGGCTGAGGCGGTCGGTGGCGGACGCGCCGCCGATCGCACCGGCTGACGGCCAGGGCTCGATCGCCTGAACGTCCGCAAGGCCCGTTCCCCTCCGGGGGAGCGGGCCTTGCGCATGTCCGCGGCCCGCGCGCTCTCTTCCCAGATGCCGCGCGGCCTCAGGCCCGCCCGGGGCCGTCCGCCCGTGAGTGCCGCCGGTCACCGACCGAGACCGAGACCGACCCCGAGACCGAGTCCACGGTGACGCTCTCCGCGCTGTCGATCTTGATGCCCTCCCGGCCGCCGCTGACCGTGATCCCTTCGACGGTCCAGTACGAGGCCCCGTTCAGCCGCAGACCGTAGCCGTCGTGTGCGGTGAGGACGGCCTTGGGGGAGCCGGTGAGGGTGATCCGCGAGCCGGAGGTGCCGGACGCGGTGATCTCGAAACCGCCGCGATAGGTCCCGTCGGCGAGCCGGATCGTATCGCCGGGCCGGGCGGTGGCCAGGGCGCTCCTGAGCCCGTCGGTGTCGGAGACCGGAATCGGGGCCGCCGGGGCCGCGGAGGCCTCCCGTGGGATCGAGCCCGCGGCGACCAGTCCGCCGGTGGCGATCACGGCGGCGGCACAGGCGCTGGTCAGGGTGCGTAACCGGGAGGGGCCGTGTGGCTGCATACGAGGGCTGCCTTCCTGCCGTGGCCGTGGGGACGCGTACCGGACCATCGGAGACCACCCGGGGACCGAGGGATGCGGGGGCCGGGGGTCAGGAGTCTCCTGGGGAAGGTCCGAAGTACCCGGGAGGCACAGTTCGGGTTCTGATAAGTGAACATGGGACGACATGGGGAACCGCTGACGGCTCGCGAAGATAGGGTCCGCGTACCGGGGAGTCAACCCCGCATGGTGTGGACGTGGCCGATACCCGACGGGCGGAACACAACCGCGCCGGTCGCGAGTGAAGTTCGGACCCGGCCGGGAATGTCCCCGCCCCTGTTCGGTGTTCTTGGGTGCGGAACACAAGGAGGAGCGGTCACAGTGCTAGATCCGCAGGATTTGTACGCATGGGAGTCGAGCGGGCTCGCCGAGGTCGACGCCATCGCCTCCAGAGACTCGGCCGGGCTGGTTCTGCTCTACCACTTCGACGGCTATATCGACGCGGGGGAGACGGGCGACCAGATCGTCCAGCGGCTGCTGGACGGACTGCCGCACCAGGTCGTCGCCCGCTTCGACCACGACCGGCTGGTCGACTACCGGGCCCGCCGCCCCCTGTTGACGTTCCAGCGCGACCGCTGGACCGACTATGAGACCCCCGCCATCGAGCTCCATCTGGTGCGGGACGCGACCGCGGCGCCCTTCCTGCTGCTCAGCGGCCCCGAGCCGGATGTGGAGTGGGAGCGGTTCGCGGCGGCCGTGCGGCAGCTCATCGAGCGGCTCGGAGTGCGCCTCGCGGTGAACTTCCACGGCATCCCCATGGGTGTTCCGCACACCCGGCCGGTCGGGATCACCCCGCACGGCAACCGCACCGATCTGACCCCCGGCCACCGGGGCGTCTTCGACGAGGCCCAGGTGCCCGGGAGCGCCGCGGCGCTCCTTGAATACCGGCTCATCGAGGCGGGCCACGATGTGCTCGGCGTCGCCGCGCACGTCCCGCACTACCTGGCCCGTTCCGCCTATCCGGACGCGGCGCTCACCGCCCTCGAGACGGTCACCGCCGCCACCGGTCTGGTGCTGCCGGGCGCCGCCCATGCGCTGCGCACCGAGGCGCTCAAGGCCCAGGAGGAGATCGAGCGGCAGATCTCGGAGGGCGATGAGGAACTGGTCGCCCTGGTCAGGGGACTTGAGCACCAGTACGACGCGGTCGCCGGGGCCGAGACCCGGGGCAATCTGGTCGCCGAACCGGCCGAACTGCCCTCGGCGGATGAGCTGGGCGCCGAGTTCGAGCGCTTCCTCGCCGAGCGGGAGGGCGAGGGCGGTGGCTGACCGGGGCCCGTATAGCGTGGCCCCATGCTGAAGCTGGGGCTCACGGGTGGAATCGGCGCGGGCAAGAGCGAAGTGTCACGCATTCTGTCCTCGTACGGAGCGATGCTGATCGACTCGGACCGGATCGCCCGTGAGGTGGTGGAGCCGGGCACACCTGGACTCGCCGCGGTCGTGGCCGAGTTCGGGCCCGAGGTGCTCACCGCCGACGGCACCCTGGACCGGCCCCGGCTGGGCGGAATCGTCTTCAGCGACCCCGAGCGGCTGCGCGCGCTGAACGCGATCGTGCACCCGCTGGTCCGGGACCGCTCCGCCGAGCTGGAGGCGGCCGCCGGACCCGACACCGTGGTGGTCCATGACGTACCGCTGCTCACCGAGAACGGTCTGGCCCCGCTCTACGACGTCGTGGTGGTCGTGGACGCCTCGCCCGAGACTCAGCTCGACCGGCTGGTCCGGCTGCGCGGAATGGCCGAGGACGAGGCGCGGGCCCGGATGGCGGCGCAGGCCACCCGGGCCGAGCGGCTGGCCGTCGCCGATGTGGTCATCGACAACGACGGACCGCTGGAGGCCCTGGAGCCGCGGGTCCGCGAGGTCTGGACGGACCTGGTGGCGCGCGCGGCCGGGAGCTGACCGGACCGGTGGGGGCGCTCGGAAGCTGATGGAGTCCGGGTGGGGGCGCTCGGAAGCTGATCGGGTCTGGGTGGGGTTCGGGCGGGGAATGAGGTGAACGGGGCGGTTGTTGTGCTGCCCGTACCGAGTGCCGTTCCGCCGCCGATCATCGTCATCCGTGCCGGGGGAAGGAATCAGCCGTGCCCCAGTCCACGCCCGAGACCCATGTCATCGACTTCCGCGCCGCGGAGCAGCTGCTCGCCGCCCGTGATCCGCGCGGTGCCGTCAAGCTGCTCGACTCGGTGATCACCGCCCATCCGGAGAACACCGCGGCCCGGCTGCTGCGCGCCCGCGCCTTCTTCGGCGCGGCCCAGTTGCGCGCGGCGGAGCTGGAGTTCCAGCTCGTGCTGGAGCGCGAGCCGGACAACGCCTTCGCCCATTTCGCACTGGGCCGCACCCTGGAGCGCGCCGGCCGGCCGGACGAGGCGATGCGCCACTTCCGGCTGGCCGCCGCGCTGGACCCGCGCCCGGATTTCGTCGAGGCGGCGCGGTTCGGCGAGCCGCGGTCCGGCGAGCGCGGGGAATAGTGTCATGAGGACAGCGGGGGCGGCCGGGGCTCACCCCCGGTGGCCCCGTACGTCCCGTTCTCTGTTCCCGGCCGTCCACCGGCCGCGCCCCCTGACCGGGGCGTAGGGCGGTACGTCCCGGCCCGGCTGGTAGTGCGGCCCCTGCCGGATGTGCCGGATGACCAGCACGAGATCGGTGAGGGTGACGGCGGTGAGCACCGCGCACGCGGCCGCCCAGCCGGGCCGCCCGGCGACCGCGAAGGCCACCGTGCCCCCGAGTGTCCAGACCAGCCCCCAGGCCGCGAGCCAGCACCGCATCCGCAGTGGACTGCGCGCGTGCAGGGGCTCATCGCCCGTCCGGATGAAGTGCATCGACATGACCCCGCACCTCCCGCCTTCTCCCCTTCGAATCTAACGCTGTCCGGCCCGCGGCGGAGATCACCTGCGATCATGTCCGGAGCGCACACCGCACCGGACGAGGAGCCGCCAGTGATCCGCCACTCATGGGACGAATCGGCTGCCCGGCGGGCCCGGATCCGCGGCTGTCTGCTGGGCGGTGCGATCGGCGACGCCCTGGGCAACCCGGTGGAGTTCCTCTCCCTGCGGGCGATCCGCGAGACCCACGGGGAGGCGGGCGTCACCACCCTCCTCCCGGACGGCAGCGGCTCCGTCGGGCTGGTCACCGATGACACCCAGATGACCCTGTTCACCGCCGAGGGCCTGATACGCGCGCACGCCAGGGCTCTGTCCAAGGGCATCGGCGGCGCCGAGACCGCCCTGGTGCGCAACGCCTATCTGCGCTGGCTGGACACCCAGAACCACCCCGCGCCGCCGCCCGCCCCGGAGGCGTTCGACCCGGTCCGCTCCGGCTGGCTGCGCCACCAGCCCTGGCTGTACGCCCGCCGCGCCCCCGGCAACGCCTGTCTCTCCGGGCTGACCGAGGAGCATGTCCCCTCCCCGCACGATCCGCTCGCCGGTCGCCCCGGACCGGTGAACCCCGGCTCCAAGGGCTGTGGCACCGTGATGCGCTCGGCCCCGTTCGGACTGGCCGGCCTGAACCCCCGCGACTCCTTCGAACTGGCCGCCCGCTGCGCCCAGATCACCCACGGGCACCCCACGGGTTACTACGCCGCCGGTGCCCTGGCCGCGATGATCGCGTGCCTGCTGGACGGCGAATCCCTCGAGGGCGCGGCCCTGCGCACCCTGGAGCTCCTGGTCCGCTACCCGGGCCACGAGGAGACCACCACCGCCCTGCGCGCGGCGATCGACCTGGCCGCCGGGGGCGACCCCACCCCGGAGAAGACCGAATCGCTGGGCGGCGGCTGGATCGCCGAGGAGGCCCTGGCCATCGGGGTGTACTGCGCCCTGGTCCGGACCCCGGACCAGCAGATCTCCTACGGTCCCGGCGGTCTGATCGCCTATGACCCGATGCCGCCGCGCACCCCGCTCCAGGCCGCCCTGCTGCTGTCCGTGAACCACTCCGGCGACAGCGACTCCACCGGCTCCGTCTGCGGCAACCTCCTCGGCGCCCAGCACGGCGACCACCGCCTGCCGCCGTCCTGGCTGTCCCGGATCGAGGGCCGGGCCGTGATCGCGGAACTCGCCGATGACCTGGCCTTCGAGTTCCACCGCTCGGTCGAGCTCTATGAGCCGTACGAGGATCTGGTCTTCCCCCGGGACCGCTACCCGGTCGGCTGACCGGCGGGCACCTCAGCGCGAGGCGGTGCGCTCGGAGCGGGCGCGGCGGAACCGGTGCAGCACCTTGGCGAGCAGGGGGAAGCGTTCGTGCTTCTCCCTCGAGCTGCGGTCCAGCTCCTCCATCAGCCGCTTGGAGCGCTGCTCCATGTCCAGCTCGGCAAGGATGCGGTCGGCCTCGGCGAGCAGTGCGCCGTGCAGCTGCCACTGCCGGGGGTGCTCCCGGACCCGGCGCAGCAGGGTGTGGGCGACATGGTCCCGGCTGGTGTGCGCGGTGGCCAGTTCATTCGCCAGCCGGGACTCGGCCTCCTCGGCATTGGCGCTGACCGGGCTGGTGACCAGCACCGCGAACGCCTCCACGGCCGCGGCCATGTGGATGAAGAGGTCATACAGTTCCTCGGCCACGTCCGGCGGGAAGAGCGGTTCCTCGGTCCGTTCCTTGGCCAGGTCGGTGAGGGTGCGGGTGAGGACCCGCAGTACGACCGTGCAGATCTCCAGGGTGTCCAGTCCGGTGCGCAGTACCACCCGGTGCAGCAGCCCCTCCTTGACCCGGGGGTTGAACCGTACGCTGTCCTCCGCCTGCCGGAGCGCGGCGTCCACCTGGGCGATGTCCTGGTCCAGCCGGCGGGCCTCGTGCAGCCGGGCGGCGGCGCGCTCCACCGGGGTGTGGCTGCCGAGCTCCTCGGCCATGTGCAGCAGTAGCTGACGCATCCGACGGGACAGGTCCAGGATGGACTTGCCCGCCGTCTCCACCCAGACCGGTGGCGCGAGCAGGAAGTTGAAGAGCAGTCCGACCACGGCGCCGATCAGCGTCTCCAGCACCCGGTCCCAGGCGGTGTTGGTCACCTGGGTCACCCCGAGGACGAGCATGGCGCTGATCGCCACCTCGGGCACGAACTCGCTCACCCGCGCGAAGTGGCCCGCCGTCAGCGACGCCAGGATGATCAGCCCCAGGCTCCACCAGGACAGTCCCACCAGCGCGCTGAAGGCGATGGCGATGACCACGCCCACGACCACCGCGTTGACCCTGCGGATCCCGGTGGTGAGAGTCGCGTACAGGGTGACCTGGACGACGAGGAGGGCGGTGAGCGGTGCGGTCAGCGGAGCGGGCTCGCTGCTGAGCTCCAGCGCGACCGCATAGGCGATGGTCGCGGCGGCCGCGGACCGCAGGGTCTGCACGACGACCGGATCGCTGCGCCGTTTGACGAGGTCCGCCACGGGGTCGAGAACTTCTGGCACGTTACTGCCCTTTCCACCCCGGGGGACCTGGCATGACATCCGTGCTCGCGGACGGGCTAACGTGTGGTGGATGATCAGGCCATTCCATCGGAATCACGCCATGGACGGAACCCGTGCGACCGAGGGCGGCGACGCCGCGGCCCTCCCGGGGAGCACCGGCCCCGCCGCCACGGTCGAGGCCCATCCGCGCCAGGTCGGCCGGGTGCGGACGGAGTACGCGCCGGACCCGGACGGGGATCCGGACCCCGGGGAGATCGTCTGGACCTGGGTGCCCTACGAGGAGAACGACGGCCGGGGCAAGGACCGCCCGGTGCTGGTGGTGGCGCGGGAGCGCGGCGGCACCCTGCTGGCGGTCCAGCTCTCCAGCAAGCGGCACGACGCCGACCGCGAGTGGGTGGCGATCGGCTCCGGGCCGTGGGACCGGGCCGGGCGCGAGTCCTGGGTGGATCTGGACCGGGTGCTGCGGGTGAGCCCGGCGGGGATGCGGCGTGAGGCGTGCGCACTGGACCGGCCGCGCTTCGACCGGGTCGTGGCCCGGCTGCGGCAGCGCTACGGCTGGTCCTGAGCGGACCCCCGCGGAGGTCCTGAGCGGGCCTCCGTGCCGCCGTCTCAGCCGGCGTCGGCGAGGGCCAGCAGCTTGGTGACCGTGTTCCAGTTGCGGGCGGTCGCCGCCACGCCGAGCCGGACCCCGGTGACCTTCGCCGCCAGCTTGGAGCGTCCGATCCCGTCCGGGCAGTGCAGATAGATCTCGCGCCCCACCAGACGGAAGCTGTCGGGGGCGTAGCCGGACTGGTCCAGGGCGTCCAGCGGCGCGGTGTCCCGGGGGACGTCCGACAGGAAGACCACGTGCAGCGTCCTGGGCTCGGCCGTGGCCCCGGGGTACGGATTGGCCGCCACGGCGGCGGCCAGCTCGTCCCGGGTGCGCACCATCACCGGTACGGAGAAGCCGAGGTCGGCGGCGAACCGCTCCTCCAGGACGCGGGCGGTTTCCTCGGGCGGAGTGCCGGGGTCGGCGAAGACGATGTTGCCGGTCTGGAGGTGGACGGTGACGTCCTGGAACCCGAGCGCGGCCATCAGCTCGCGCTGCCGGGCCATCGGGAACTTCTTGTTGCCGCCCACGTTGATGCCACGGAGCAGCGCTATCCGGGATGCCATCGCCGTACTCTCCTCGTGCGCCCGCCCCGGCCGCCTGCCGGCGGACCGGTCGTTGTCGATCGTACGGGCCGGGTCCGACAGGCGCTCGCGGCATGATGGGGGCGTGCGGCTGGAAGCGATCACCTGGGAACGGCTGACCGACGCGACCGCCGACCGGATCGCCGGGCTCACGGCGGCGGACGGCGGCCCCTGGCTCAGGGTGGCGGTCGACGGCGCCCCGGCGGCCGGAACCGGGCGGCTGGCCGGGGCCCTGGCGGAGGGGCTGCGGCTGCGCGGCCGCCCGGTGCTGGTGGTCTCCGCGGCGGGGTTCTTGCGCCCGGCGTCACTGCGTCTGGAGTTCGGGCGGTACGACCCGGACGCGTACTACGACCAGTGGCTCGACACCGGGGCGCTGTGGCGGGAGGTCTTCGCCCCGCTGGAGCCGGGTCCGGGCGCGACCGGCCGGGTGCTGCCCGATCTGTGGGACCCGGTGTCCGACCGGGCCACCCGCTCCCCGTACGCCGAACTGCCGCCGGGCGGGGTGCTGGTGCTCCACGGTGCGCTGCTGCTGGGCCACTGGTTCCCGTTCGACCTGTCGGTGCATCTGCGGCTGTCCCCGGGCGCGCTCGCCCGCCGCACCGGCGAGGGCGAGCGCTGGACGCTGCCCGCCTTCGCGCGCTACGAGGACGAGGTGCGGCCCGATGAGACCGCGGACGTCGTGGTGCGGGTGGACGACCCCCGGCATCCGGCATGGCGCCGCCCGGAGGCATGACCTCGCCTCCGGGCGGCGGTGGTGCGGCGGTTGGCCTCAGCTCTTCTTCTCCGGACATTCCTTCCAGGCGAAGTGATAGGTGGTGCTCACATCGCCGTCGGTGGAGTCCATCGTCATGAAGCTGGTGGTGTCGCGGGTGTTGGAGGTACCCGCGTTGACCCGCAGCTCCGTGTTGATGTTGAAGTTCCGCAGTTCACCGCAGGGCGACCACACCACGGTGGCGATATCGGCGGTGTCGGTCGTCTGCCAGTTGTCGTCGTACGGCCCGTTGAAATCATGGGCGTTGGACGTGGTCTGCGACTGCCCCTGGAAGTAGTACGAGGCTTTCTCCACGCTGGAGGCGCCCTTTTCCAGATGGGCGTAACCGCGGTAGTCGACGCTGGCGATCGCGTAGCTGAATCCCTGCGGAACATGGGTGACCAGGCTCAGCTGACAGTTCTTCCGGTAGTCCGTCGGCTTGGCGCCCTTGCCCACCTGGGCGAGATAGTCGCTGTAGGTGACGGTGAACGCCGTATTGTCCTCGGAGACGGCCACCGCCGCCGTACCCGCCGGACAGCCCGAGCCGTTCACGGTGGCCACGGTGATCACGATCTTGTCGGGCGGTACCGTGTCGAACGGCGGTTGCGCGGAACCCTGGGAGGTCATCGTCGAGGCGAATAACGCCGCGATCATCCCGCCTGCGTACAGAACACCAGGCATGATTCTCCATTCAATCATCGGGCTGACGGCGGCGGGAATCCACACGGGTTCCGATACCGTCGTGACTGCTGGATTTCCCGCACTGCCGGGAGCGCTACCGGGCGGCGGAAGGACATTCCTTCCAGGCCAGGTGGTAAATCGTGTTGACGCCACCGTCGGTGGAGTCCATGGCCATGAAGCTGGTGCTGCTCGCCGGTGAGGAACCGGCGTTCACCCGGAGTTCGGTGTTGATGTTGAGGTTCCGGTCCTGACCGCAGGGCGCCCAGACCAGCGCGCTGTAGTCGGTGCTGTCGGTGGTCTGCCAGTTGTCCCGGTACGGACCGCTGAACTCATGGGTCTGCGAGGCGGTGTCGGCCGAGCCCTGGAAGTAGTAGCTCGCCTTCTCGGTGCCGCGGGCGCCGCGCTGCAGCGAGGCATAGCCGCGGTAGTCGACCTTGGCGATGGCGTAGGTGAAGCCCTGCGGGATGTGCACATCCAGGTTGAGCTGGCAGTTCTTCCGGATGTCGATGGGGTCCGCGTCGGGGCCGACCTGGGCGAGGTAGTCGCTGTAGGTGATGGTGAACGCCGTGTTGTCGTTCGCCACGGCGATGGCCGTGGTCCCTTTCGGGCAGCCGGATCCGTTCACGGTCCTGACGTCCACCTGGATCTTTTCCGGCGGTACGTCGGGAGCCGGGGAAACGCCTTGGGTGGAAAGGACCGACGCGAATAACGCGGCAGCCGCGCCACCGGCGAGCAGGACACCGGACATGACACTCCCATTCCGATCAGTGTTGGGGACGTGGTGGAGCGCGGTGGGGCATGGTTGAGCGATGAATAACACGCCTGTGTTCCGGGGAGGGCGGCAGAACGCGGTACGGACAACGCGGTACAAGAACGCCGTACGAAGAGCGCGGTGCGGAAGAGCTGTCGAGCGGAACAGCTACGAGAGGGTTGCCCGGCGGCTGGCAGAATGCCAGGACAATGAGCGTCAGAAATATGCGTCCGACGCATTCTTGCCCGGTGCGGGTCCGCGAGCGCTCCTAAGATAAGGGCGGGCGGCATCCACGACAAGTGGAACGAGTATTCCGTGGACAAGATATTTTCCTCCCCGCCGTACCGGCGAAGAGGCGGCCCGGAGAGGGAATCAGAACAACGGCTGCGGGAGAACGCCTTCCAGTGCCAGAAGGGCGCGCTTGGTCTCCAGACCGCCGCCGAAGCCACCGATACCGCCGTCGCTCTCGACCACCCGGTGGCAGGCGACCACGACCGGCAGCGGATTGCCGCCCATGGCCATCCCGACGGCCCGCGCGGCGCCCGGTTCACCGACCCGGTTCGCGAGGTCCTGATAGCCCACCACCGTGCCGTACGGCACGCCGTCGGCCAGCTCGCGCAGCACCCGGCGGTTGAAGCCCGTGGTCAGCGACCAGTCCAGCGGGACGGTGAACTCCCTCAGCCCGCCCGCGAAATAGCCCTCCAGCTGACGGGCCGCCGCGGTGAGGGTCACGGCGCGGTCCGGGGAGGGCGCGGGCTCGGTGCCCAGCCGGCGGGTCAGCGCGGACACCGCCCCGGCCGCCGTCTCATCGTCGGCATGGAAGACCACCGTGACCAGACCCTGGTCGGTGGCCGCGAGCAGCAGCGGCCCGATGGGGGTGTCCCGCACCTCCCAGGACCAGGCGCGCGCCTCCTGCCCCGCCGGGGCCCGGCCGCCGGTGGTCCGCTCCTGATCCCGCCGCTCTGCGCTCGTCACGGTTCCCAGCGTAGGCGCGGGCACCGACAGCGCCCCGGCGGCCGGGGGCCACCGGGGCGCTGCGGTGAACGGATCAGTCGATGTCGTCCAGGGCGTCCCGGACCACATCGGGCTTGTTGGTGATGATGCCGTCCACCCCCATCCGCGCGACCGCGACCGCCGAAGGACCGTCGTTCACGGTCCAGGTGAAGACCTCCATCGGACGCCCGTGGGCGCCGCGCACCGCATGGACCGCGGCCACGTACCCGGCGTCGATGGTCCGGTAGCTCGGGTTGATCTGGTCGGCGAACTCCGCGTACTGCGGGAGGTCGCCGACGGCCGGAGTGCCCAGATAGCCGGTGGTGATGTCCGACCGCAGCCCGTGCACCGTCCGCATGGAGGTCGCGTTGAAGCTCTGGATGACCAGCCGCTTGCGGTGCTTGCCGTCGAGCCAGCCCTCCCGCCGCAGCTCCCGCAGGGCCTGGCGCTCGATACCGGGATAGAGCTCCGGGGCCTTCAGCTCCATCAGGAGCTTCTGGTGATTGTCCGAAACCCGGTCCATGTACTCCTCGAGGGTGGGCACCCCCTCACCCGCGAACTCGGGGGAGAACCAGCTCCCGGCGTCCAGTTTCTCGATCTCGTCCAGGGTGAAGTCGGAGATCTTCCAGGGCGCGCGGTCCGGGAAGAGCTGCTCGACATCGGTGGTCCGGTCGAGCGTGGTGTCGTGCATGATGACCAACTCGCCGTCCCTGGTGCGCTGGACGTCGTTCTCCACCCAGTCGATGCCCAGCTCATCGGCGGCGTCCACGGCGGCGAGGGTGTTCTCGGGGGCGTAGGCGGAGGCACCCCGGTGCGCCACGGTGACCGTGTGGTGGTGCTGCTGCTGACCGGCGGCTCCGGCCGCGGTCGTGGGGAGGAGGAAGAGCGCGGACATACCCAGGAGCGCGCCGGTTAACGCGGCGGCGGGACGGATGTGCATACGGACTCCTCGCGTCGGCTGACTCGCGAATCGCTTGCGAACGGCCAGAGGGTCCCAGATGCACCGTACCCGGGGATAGGTATCGGATGGGGGAAACGGTCCGCGCTGTCCGGATCAGCCCCGCTGGCGTTCGAACGTGACGAGCAGCCCCTCCACGGCGCCCGGCCCGACCCGGCCCTTCACATCCGCGCTCGTTATGGCCTTCACCCGCCAGCCGTCGGCCGCGTACTTGTTGAGCAGATCCTCGACCTTGTCGGCGGACATCTTGCCGCCGATCAGACCTTCACGGATCTGGACCACCTTGTACTCGTACATGATCGGTTCCCTTCGTTCCGGAGTCGTCAGGGGCCACCGGGACGCCATGGGGCCGCCCGGTGGCCCGTCCGGGCCAGGCTACGGGGCGGCCGTCGCACCCGACCGGCCCTCCGTTGTCAGTGGTGAGTCGTACGGTGGGTGACATGCGGCCCGTAACCCAGATCGAACGCAAGGTGGCGCCCTTCGAGGTCGTCAGCCCGTACCAGCCCAGCGGCGACCAGCCCACGGCCATCGCCGACCTCGACCGGCGTATCCGGGCCGGTGAGAAGGATGTCGTGCTCCTCGGCGCGACCGGCACCGGAAAGTCCGCCACCACCGCGTGGATGATCGAGAAGCTCCAGCGGCCCACGCTGGTCATGGCGCCGAACAAGACGCTGGCCGCCCAGCTCGCCAATGAGTTCCGCGAGCTCCTGCCGAACAACGCGGTGGAGTACTTCGTCTCGTACTACGACTACTACCAGCCCGAGGCGTACGTCCCGCAGTCGGACACCTACATCGAGAAGGACTCCTCGATCAACGAGGAGGTGGAGCGGCTGCGCCACTCCGCCACCAATTCGCTGCTCACCCGGCGCGATGTGGTGGTCGTCGCCTCCGTCTCCTGTATCTACGGCCTGGGTACGCCGCAGGAGTACGTGGACCGCATGGTGCCGCTCAAGATCGGCGAGGAGATCGACCGCGACCAGCTCCTGCGCCGTTTCGTGGACATCCAGTACACACGCAATGACGTGGCGTTCACCCGGGGCACCTTCCGGGTCCGCGGCGACACCATCGAGATCTTCCCGGTCTACGAGGAGCTCGCCGTCCGTATCGAGATGTTCGGTGACGAGATCGAGGCGCTGTCCACCCTCCACCCGCTCACCGGCGAGGTCATCAGCGACGACCAGGAGCTCTACGTCTTCCCCGCCACCCACTACGTGGCCGGGCCCGAGCGCATGGAGCGGGCGATCACCGGGATCGAGACCGAGCTCGAGCAGACCCTCGCCCGGATGGAGAAGCAGGGCAAGCTGCTGGAGGCCCAGCGGCTGCGGATGCGCACCACCTACGACATCGAGATGATGCGCCAGATCGGCACCTGTTCCGGTATCGAGAACTACTCGCTGCATATCGACGGCCGTGAGTCCGGGTCCCCGCCGCACACCCTGCTCGACTACTTCCCGGAGGACTTCCTCCTGGTCATCGACGAGTCCCATGTCACCGTGCCGCAGATCGGCGCGATGTACGAGGGCGACGCCTCCCGTAAGCGCACCCTGATCGAGCACGGCTTCCGGCTGCCCTCCGCCCTGGACAACCGCCCGCTGAAGTGGGAGGAGTTCCTGGGCCGGGTGGGGCAGACGGTCTATCTCTCCGCCACCCCCGGCCCGTACGAACTCTCCCGCTCCGACGGGTTCGTGGAGCAGATCATCCGGCCGACCGGTCTCGTCGACCCCGAGGTGGTCGTCAAGCCCACCGAGGGACAGATCGACGACCTGATCCACGAGATCCGCACCCGCACCGAGAAGGACGAGCGCGTCCTCGTCACCACCCTCACCAAGAAGATGGCCGAGGACCTCACCGACTACATGCTCGAACTGGGCATCCAGGTGCGGTACCTGCACAGTGACGTGGACACCCTGCGCCGGGTGGAGCTGCTGCGCGAGCTGCGCGCGGGCGAGTACGACGTCCTGGTCGGCATCAACCTGCTGCGCGAGGGCCTGGACCTGCCCGAGGTGTCGCTGGTCGCCATCCTCGACGCCGACAAGGAGGGCTTCCTGCGCTCCGGCACCTCGCTGATCCAGACCATCGGCCGCGCGGCGCGCAATGTCTCCGGCCAGGTCCATATGTACGCCGACAAGGTCACCCCCGCGATGGAGAAGGCCATCGACGAGACCAACCGCCGCCGCGAGAAGCAGATCGCGTACAACACCGAGCGCGGCATCGACCCGCAGCCGCTGCGCAAGCGGATCGGCGACATCGTGGCCACCCTCGCCCGCGAGGAGATCGACACCAAGGAGCTGCTGGGCACCGGCTACCGCCAGGCGGACCAGGGCAAGGGCAAGGCGCCGGTGCCCGCCCTGAGCCAACAGAAGGCGGGCAGGAAGGGCGGCAGGGCGGCCGCGGGCAAGGACGGGGCGCTGACCGACCGCCCGGCCGCCGAACTGGCCGAGCTGATCGAGGAGATGACCGACCGCATGCGGGCCGCGGCGGCGGAGCTCCAGTTCGAGGTGGCGGCCCGGCTGCGGGACGAGGTCGGGGAGTTGAAGAAGGAGCTGCGGCAGATGAAGGAGGCCGGGCTCTCCTGACCCGCCCGGCCCCCGGGGCACACCGGACGTCCGGTGTGCCCCGGCCGTGCTCCCGCTGTGTTGCAAGAACGACACAAAAGCCGCTCGCCCGGCTGGAGTACCGGCCCCAGTGCATAGGGTTTTCGCAGGGCCGCACAGATGGGCGGACCAGGGCCGCGCCATGCGCCGGCCACGGGGATTTTCGAGAGATGAGAGTAGGGACGGCACGTGACGGTCAACATGTCCAAGGGTCAGGCCATCAGCCTGCAGAAGGCCGACGGGGGCACCCTGACCGCGGTGCGGATGGGGCTGGGCTGGCAGGCGGCGCCCCGCCGTGGGCTGTTCGGATCACGTACCCGGGAGATCGACCTCGACGCCTCGGCGGTGCTCTTCGCCGACCAGCAGCCCACCGACGTGGTGTTCTTCCGTCACCTGGTGAGCGATGACGGCTCGGTGCGCCACACCGGCGACAACCTGGTCGGCGGTGCGGGCCAGGGCGGCGACGACGAGGCCATCCTCGTCGACCTCCAGCGGGTTCCGGTGCACATCAACCAGATCATCTTCACGGTGAACTCCTTCACCGGACAGACCTTCACCGAGGTGCAGAACGCGTTCTGCCGTCTGGTGGACGAGACCAACGGCCAGGAGCTGGCCCGCTACACCCTCACCGGTGGCGGCCAGTACACCGCGCAGATCATGGCGAAGGTGCAGCGCGTGGGCAACGGCTGGGAGATGAAGGCCGTGGGCGAGCCCGCCAACGGCCGTACCTTCCAGGACCTGATGCCGCACATCCTGCCGCACCTGTAGGACGCCGCTGTCCGTCGGCCCGGTGGCGCATCCGCCCGCCGGGCCGATGTGTTCGGGGCCGCGGCACCACACCGGGCACCACCGCACCACAGCACCACCCACACCGCACCACACCATCCGTACGCGTCGTACGCGCGACGCGTACGACGGAACCGACGAGGGGACGCAGCGATGACGGCCGAGCTGGTGCGGGGGCAGAACCACCCTCTGCCCCAGACCCGTTTGGAGATCCGGATCTCGGCGGGCCAACCGATCGTGGCCGGGGCGACACTCGGCGATGAGCAGGGCACGGTGCGCGGGGCGGAGTGGGTCGCGCACCCCGCCTCGCCCCAACTGCCCGGGATCGAGGTGTCGAAGCAGGCCGCGGCGGACCACCGGCTCGCCGTCGACCTGGGCGCGCTGGCCGAGAGCGTCCACCGGGTCACCGTGCTGCTCGCACTGCCGACCGGTGTCGGCGGCCCGGTCCGGTTCGGCTCGCTGGCCGCCCCGTTCACGGCCGTCACCGGGCTGGACGGTGCCGAGGTGGCCAGCTACACCGTCACCGGTCTGGACGCGGAGTCCGCGGTGGTCGCGCTGGAGCTGTACCGTCGCCAGGGCGTCTGGAAGGTGCGCGCGGTCGGCCAGGGGTACGCGGGCGGGCTCGCCGCGATGCTCCAGGACCAGGGGCTGCCGCAGGCCGCCGAACTCGCCGCGGAGATCAACGAGGCGGTGGCCCGGGGCATGGCCCGCTCGGTCGCCCAGCCGCCGCCCCGCCCCGGTGACGACGGACGCGTCCGGACCGCCACCGCGGGCGGCAGCTCCGACCCCGGCCCGGTGCCCGCGCCACCGCAGAGCCCGGTGCCGCCGCAGCCGCCCGCCGCGGCCGGCTCCGGCGGACCGGTCGACTACCAGCACCCCGGCCGCCGTACGGCCACCCCGCCCACCCCGCCCCCGGCCGTACCGCCCGCCGCGCCCGGCCGGCCCGCCCAGCCCGTCGCGGGCGACGCCTCCGGCTGGACGATGGACGAGCGGCTCTACAACCAGGTCTGGGGGATGTTCGAGGACCTGGCCCGCACCGCCGCCGCGTACCGCAGCGCCGTGGACTTCGCGGACTCCCGGATGGAACAGGAGCTGGACCGGGTGCTCTCCGACCCGCGCTCCCGGATCGGCACCGCCGCCGACACCGCCCGCACGGAGGCCCGGGCCAAGCACACCGCCCTGGTGGACCAGGCCCGTGCCGCGCTCGACCGCGACCTGGCGCAGCTCGCCGCCGAGGCCGAGGTGGTCGAGCCCGCGCTGCCGCCCGCCTACGCCCGCTGGGACGGCCCGGTCTGGCACGGCTACCAGGCGCCGATGGAGATCCCGATGGCGCTGCGCCTGGGCGATCTGCACCTCCCCGAGCGCACCGATCTGCGGATCCCCATGCTGGTGCGGCTGCCGCTGGAGCGCGGGCTGTGGATCGACGCCGGGCGCAGTGGCTCGGTGGAGGGGGCGATGCTGGACTCCGGGAGCCTGCGCACGCTGGCCTCGGACACCGCGGTGGCCATCGCCGCCCGGCTGCTGGCCGTCTATCCGGTGGGGGAGTTCCAGCTCCAGGTGATCGACCCGGCCGGATCGGCCTCGGCCTCGTACGCCCCGCTGCTGGAGTCGGGCGCGCTGCGGGCGCCCATGGCCGGGGCCCAGGGTGTGACCGCGACGCTCGCCGCGCTCACCCGCCGGGTGGACCTGGTGCAGATGGCGGTGCGCAGCGGCGCCGCGGACGCGCTGCCGCCGGATCTGGACACCGCCGAGCAGCTGCTGATCGTGCATGACTTCCCGCACGGCTTCGACGACCGGGCGGTGACCCAGCTGCGCTATCTGGCGGACGAGGGGCCCTCGGTGGGCGTGCACCTGATGATGGTGGCCGACCGGGAGGACGCCCGGGAGTACGGACCGGTGCTGGACCCGCTGTGGCGGTCGCTGCTGCGGCTCACCCCGGTCGCCGACGACCACCTCGCCGACCCCTGGGTGGGGCACGCCTGGACCTTTGAGCCCTCGCTGGTCCCGGCGGGCAGCCGGGTGCTGTGGCAGGTGATGGGGCAGGTGGCCCGCGCCAGGGAGGCGTACGGCCGCTAGCGCGGCGCGCGCTCCGCGAGGACATCCGGCGGGAACACCCGCGGTGATCCGGTCACCGCGGGTGTTCTCCATGTTGCGCAATGGTTTGGTAAACCCATCTGACCTGGCATTTTGCCTTTTCCTTTACTCTTCCATGGGTATTCCTGTACTCTCGTTCCAGCGGAGGGGAGTACTCCCGAGCGGTGTTCCCGTCACCACGGATCGTGACCGGTCTCCCATGAGACCGGAGCCAGGATCCCGGGGCATCGGCCCGGTGCGTCAGCGCGGGCGGAGGAGACCTCCGGCAGCGACACGCTGAAATTGCCGCACACATGCCGGAGGAACTCTGTGGATGTCTCCTTGACCGTGTGGGCCCTGACCATCGCCGGTCTCAGTGCCCTCATCGCCGTCGACTTCTTCATCGGTGGCCGCAAGCCGCACGAGGTCTCCCTCAAGGAGGCCGGGATCTGGACCACCGTCTGGATCGTCCTCGCCGCGCTCTTCGGAGTCGGCCTGTTCCTCTTCGCGGGCGGCCAGCCGTCCGGGGAGTTCTTCGCGGGCTTCATCACCGAGAAGTCGCTGAGCGTCGACAACCTCTTCGTCTTCGTCCTGATCATGGCGAAGTTCGCGGTGCCCACGATCTACCAGCAGCGTGTGCTGATGGTCGGTGTGCTGATCGCGCTGGTGCTGCGGGCGGTCTTCATCGCCGGCGGCGCGGCGATCATCGCCAGCTTCTCCTGGGTCTTCTACCTCTTCGGCGCGTTCCTCATCTGGACGGCCTGGAAGCTCATCCAGGAGGCGCAGTCCGGTGACGAGGACGAGGAGTTCGAGGAGAACCGCCTGCTCAAGGCGGTGGAGCGGCGCGTTCCTTCCACCGACAAGTACCACGGCACCAAGCTGTTCATCCGGGAGAACGGCAAGCGGCTGATGACCCCGATGCTGATCGTCATGCTGGCGATCGGTACGACGGACGTCCTGTTCGCGCTGGACTCGATCCCCGCGATCTTCGGTCTCACCCAGGACCCGTACATCGTCTTCACCGCCAACGCCTTCGCCCTGATGGGTCTGCGCCAGCTCTACTTCCTCATCGGCGGACTGCTCAAGAAGCTGGTCCACCTCTCGTACGGCCTGTCGGTCATCCTCGGCTTCATCGGCGTGAAGCTGGTGCTGCACGCGCTGCACGAGTCGGGGGTGCACGTCCCCGAGATCAGCATCCCGGTCTCGCTCGGCGTCATCTGCGCAGTGCTCGCGGTCACCACGGTCACCAGCCTCTACGCCTCGAAGAAGCAGGCCGCGGCGGAAGCCGGAGCCACCCCCGCGGCCGACGACCAGAAGCGGGAGAAGGACAGCGTGGACGTCTGACCCACGCGGGGGCGCGCCCCGTCCCGCGCGTCCCCCGTCCCGCTCCCCTCTCCAGGCGCGCAACTCCGACGCACCCGGTGCGGGCGCCCCGCCCGGCGCCCACTCCGACGCACCAGGTGCGCGCGCCCGGGACAGGCGCCCCCTCCATCAGGCGGGCGCCTCTCCTGTCTCCAGGGGCCGCGCGGCCGACCGCTCCGCCACGGGGTGGTCGGCCGTCGGCCGTGTCTCGGGCAGCAGCGCGAAGCAGCCCAGGCTGAGCAGGGCCACCGCGGTCAGATAGCCGGCCACGCCCCACGGCGGGCCGTCGCCGTGCGACACCGCCGTGGCCACCACCGGGGTGAGCGCGCCGCCCAGTACACCGCCCAGGTTGTAGCCCACCGAGGCACCGGTGCAGCGCACCCGCGCCTCGTACAGCTCCGGCAGATACGCCGCGATCACGGCGAACACGGTGATGAAGCCGAGCAGCGCCACCGCGAAGCCCAGGAACATCAGCGGCGGCTCCCCGGTGCGCAGCAGCGCGATCATCGGGAACATCCACACCACCATGGCCGCACAGCCCGCCAGACACATCGGCCGCCGTCCGAGACGGTCCGCCAGATGGGCCGCCAGCGGGGTCAGGGCGCCCATCACGGCCACCGCCGCCATGACACAGCCCAGCATCACCGTGCGGTCCACTCCGAGCCGCTCCGTGCCGTACGCCAGGGACCAGGTGGTGACGGCGTAGAACACCGCGTACCCGATCGCGAGGCCGCCCGCGGTGAGCAGCACCAGCCGCCAGTGGCCGCGCACCACCTCGGCCAGCGGCGCGGTGGCCCGCTCACCGTGCTCGGCCAGCTCCCGGAAGCGGGGGGTCTCGACCAGCCGGGTCCGCAGCAGCAGCCCGGCGCCCGCCAGCACCCCCGCCGCCCAGAACGGCACCCGCCACCCCCAGGAGCGGAACTCCGCATCGCTCAGCCCCGCCGACAGGGCCAGCATGATGCCGTTGGCCAGCAGGAACCCGATGGACGGGCCGATCTGCGGAAAGCCCGCCCACAGCCCGCGCCGCCGGGCGGGCGCGTGCTCGGCGGTCAGCAGCACCGCACCGCCCCATTCACCGCCGACCCCGAGCCCCTGCAGGAAGCGCAGGAACAGCAGCAGGGCGGGGGCGGCGATCCCGATCGAGTCATAGGTGGGCACGAAGCCCACCGCGACCGTGGCCACACCGGTCAGCAGCAGTGAGGCGACCAGCACCGGCCGCCGCCCGTGGCGGTCCCCGAGCGGTCCGAAGAGCAGGGAGCCGAGCGGCCGCGCGACGAAGCCGACGGCGAAGGTCGAGAAGGCGGCCAGGGTCCCGGCGAGCGGCGAGAAGGTGGGGAAGAACAGCGGTCCGAGGACGAGGGCCGCGGCCGTGCCGTAGGCGAAGAAGTCATAGAACTCGATCGCGGTACCGGCCAGGGACGCGGCCGCGAGTCGGGCCATGGACGGGGAGCGGTCAGTGCGCACACCCGGCCAACCGCCGCCGTCGGCGGCGGGTTACGGGGCGGACGACGGCGCACGGAGCGGCCGGGGGCGACGACGGCGCGCGGCGGGTGCTACCAGCCGCGCTCGCGCCACTCGCCGAGCTGCGGGCGCTCGGCGCCGAGCGTGGTGTCGTCACCGTGGCCGGGGTAGACCCAGGTCTCGTCCGGCAGCCGGTCGAAGAGCTTGGTCTCGACGTCGTGGAGGAGGCTCTCGAACGCCTTCGGGTCCTTCCAGGTGTTGCCGACCCCGCCGGGGAACAGGCAGTCGCCGGTGAACACATGGGGGTGGCCGTGCGGGTCGTCGTAGACCAGCGCGATGCTGCCCGGGGTGTGGCCGACCAGATGGCGGGCGGTCAGCTCGACCCGGCCGACGCGCAGTGTGTCACCGTCCTCCACCAGGACGTCGGTGGCGACCGGGATGCCCTCCGCGTCATGGCGGCCCGCGTACGTACGGGCGCCGGTGGCCTCCTGCACCTCGCGCAGCGCACCCCAGTGGTCCTGGTGGCGGTGGGTGGTGACCACGGAGGCGATCCCGCTGTCGCCGATGAGCGAGAGCAGGGTGCCCGGGTCGGCGGCGGCGTCGATCAGCATCTGCTCGTCGGTGGCCCGGCAGCGCAGCAGATAGGCGTTGTTGTTCATGGGGCCGACCGCGACCTTCGAGATCATGAGATCGGTCAGTTCGTGCACGTCCGCCGGTCCGCCGACCGTCACCGCTCCGCTGTAGGTCATGGCCTCAGCCTAGTGGCGGGAGCACCGGCGGGGGGCCGTCCGCACAGGAAAGATCAGCCCCGTCCGTACGGCCGGTGAGCCAGCCCAGCAGGGCGGCCGGGGAGCCGCTGACGGTCACCGGGTTCTCGTCCGGTGCCGGGTCCCGGCCGGTCCGCCGCCCGGCGCCCGCGCCCGGGACGGTCAGCAGCAGCGGGGGAATACCGGGGTGCCCCGCGAACCTTGAAGAGATGAGGACGTCGAGCTGGCGCTCGACGAACCGGGCCGGCAGGTCCGCCACGGTGCGGCCGACGGCGAGGTCGACATGGTGCAGCTCGACCTCGGCGAGGCGGCGCAGCGGCAGCCGGGCGGCCGGTTCGCGCAGACCGCCGCGCAGGGTGACCTCGCGGGACCGGAGCTCCTCCGGGAGCGCCGCCACCGCGGTGTCGAAGCGGGCGGCCGTGGTGCGCAGGTCCGCGAGATGGACCGGGAGCGGACGGGCGGCGTCCCGTGCGATCTCGGCGTCCCGGGCCTCCTCGCCGCGGTACATCGGGATGTCCTCGCCGGTCCGTGCTCCGGTGAGCAGGTTCACCAGGGCATCGGCGTTACGGGCCAGGTGCGCCAGCACATGGCCGCGGGTCCAGCCCGGCAGGGCGGAGGGCCCGGCGAGGGCGGCGTCGTCCAGCCGGGCGACGGCCGTCAGCAAGCGGTCCGTCGCCTCGGTGACGTCGGCGGCGTCGTGTGCGTAGTCGCTCATGGCCCGACCGTAGTGTCCGCCACACGATCGGGTGAACCCGGCTCACTACACCCGCAAATCGAATGTGCGTGCTATAGGCTCGGTGTGCTGCATCCTTAAGACACATCCTTAAGACACCGCCGTGGTGCCCCCATACTCTTGGTCTGGGGGCTTCGCTCCGCTCCGTACCCGCCCGACGCGGGGAGCCCTGGGAGCGGGCCCGGCGCACCCACCTCTCTCAAGAAAGGTGCCGACCGGCGTGGCCGACCGTCTCATCGTCCGTGGCGCTCGCGAGCACAATCTCAAGAACGTCTCGCTCGACCTCCCGCGTGATTCCCTCATCGTCTTCACCGGACTCTCCGGGTCGGGCAAGTCGTCCCTCGCGTTCGACACGATCTTCGCCGAGGGGCAGCGCCGCTACGTCGAGTCGCTCTCCTCCTACGCCCGCCAGTTCCTGGGCCAGATGGACAAGCCCGATGTGGACTTCATCGAGGGTCTCTCCCCGGCGGTCTCCATCGACCAGAAGTCCACCTCGCGCAATCCGCGCTCCACGGTCGGCACCATCACCGAGGTCTATGACTACCTCCGGCTGCTGTTCGCCCGGATCGGCAAGCCGCACTGCCCCGAGTGCTCCCGCCCGATCGCCCGGCAGTCGCCGCAGGCGATCGTGGACCGGGTGCTGGAGCTGCCCGAGGGCAGCCGTTTCCAGGTGCTCTCCCCGCTGGTGCGCGAGCGCAAGGGCGAGTTCGTCGACCTCTTCTCCGACCTCCAGTCCAAGGGGTACAGCCGGGCCCGGGTGGACGGCACCACCGTTCAGCTCACCGACCCGCCCAAGCTGAAGAAGCAGGAGAAGCACACCATCGAGGTGGTCATCGACCGCCTCACCGTCAAGGACAGCGCCAAGCGGCGGCTCACGGACTCGGTGGAGACCGCGCTCGGGCTCTCCGGCGGCATGGTCATCCTCGATTTCGTGGATCTCGACGAGGACGATCCGCAGCGTGAGCGGATGTTCTCGGAGCACCTCTACTGCCCGTATGACGACCTGTCCTTCGAAGAGCTGGAGCCGCGCTCCTTCTCGTTCAACTCACCGTTCGGCGCCTGCCCGGAGTGCACCGGTATCGGCACCCGGATGGAGGTCGACCCCGAGCTGATCGTCCCGGACGAGGAGAAGTCGCTCGACGAGGGCGCCATCCACCCCTGGTCCCACGGGCACACCAAGGACTACTTCGGACGGCTGGTCGGCGCGCTCGCCGACGCGCTGGGCTTCCGCACCGACATCCCCTGGGCCGGGCTGCCGCAGCGCGCCAGGAAGGCGCTGCTCAACGGGCACAAGACACAGATCGAGGTGCGCTATCGCAATCGCTACGGCCGTCAGCGCGCCTACACCACCGCCTTCGAGGGGGCGGTGCCCTTCGTCAAGCGGCGCCACTCGGAGGCGGAGAGCGACTCCAGCCGGGAGCGCTTCGAGGGCTATATGCGCGAGGTGCCCTGCCCGACCTGTGAGGGCACCCGGCTGAAGCCGATCGTCCTCGCGGTCACCGTGCAGGGCCGGTCCATCGCGGAGGTCTCCGCGATGTCGATCAGCGACTGCGCCGAGTTCCTGCGGAACATGAAGCTGACCGCCCGTGAGAAGACCATCGCCGAGCGGGTCCTCAAGGAGGTCAACGAGCGGCTGCGGTTCCTGGTCGACGTCGGTCTGGACTACCTGTCGCTCAACCGCGCGGCGGGCACCCTCTCCGGCGGCGAGGCCCAGCGCATCCGGCTGGCCACCCAGATCGGCTCCGGTCTGGTCGGTGTGCTCTATGTGCTGGACGAGCCGTCGATCGGTCTCCACCAGCGCGACAACCACCGGCTGATCGAGACGCTGGTGCGGCTGCGCGACCTCGGCAACACGCTGATCGTGGTGGAGCACGACGAGGACACCATCAAGACCTCGGACTGGGTGGTGGACATCGGCCCCGGTGCCGGTGAGCACGGCGGCAAGGTGGTCCACAGCGGACCGCTGAGCGAGCTGCTGGTCAACGAGGAGTCGATGACCGGGCACTATCTGTCCGGCAAGAAGGCCATCCCGCTGCCCACGACGCGGCGGCCGATGGACCCCAAGCGGCGGCTGACCGTCCACGGTGCCCGGGAGAACAACCTCCAGGACATCGATGTGTCCTTCCCGCTCGGGGTGCTCACCGCGGTCACCGGTGTCTCGGGCTCGGGTAAGTCCACCCTGGTCAATGACATCCTCTACACCCATCTCGCCCGTGAGCTGAACGGTGCGCGGGCGGTCCCCGGGCGTCACACCCGGGTCGCCGGTGATGACCTGGTGGACAAGGTGGTGCATGTCGACCAGTCGCCGATCGGCCGTACCCCGCGGTCCAACCCGGCCACCTACACCGGTGTCTTCGACCATGTGCGCAAGCTGTTCGCCGAGACGATGGAGGCGAAGGTGCGCGGCTATCTGCCGGGCCGCTTCTCCTTCAACGTCAAGGGCGGCCGCTGCGAGAACTGCTCCGGTGACGGCACCATCAAGATCGAGATGAACTTCCTGCCGGATGTGTATGTGCCGTGCGAGGTCTGCCACGGCGCGCGCTACAACCGGGAGACCCTGGAGGTGCACTACAAGGGCAAGTCCATCGCCGAGGTGCTGGACATGCCGATCGAGGAGGCGCTCGACTTCTTCGAGGCGGTGCCCACGATCAGCCGTCATCTGCGCACGCTCAACGAGGTGGGGCTCGGCTACGTCCGGCTCGGACAGCCCGCGCCCACCCTCTCCGGCGGTGAGGCCCAGCGGGTCAAGCTGGCCAGCGAGCTCCAGAAGCGGTCCACCGGGCGCACGGTCTATGTTCTCGACGAGCCGACCACCGGTCTGCACTTCGAGGACATCAGCAAGCTGATCAGCGTGCTCTCCGGACTGGTCGACAAGGGCAACACGGTGATCGTCATCGAGCACAACCTCGATGTGATCAAGACGGCCGACTGGGTCGTGGACATGGGTCCCGAGGGCGGCAGCGGTGGTGGTCTGGTGATCGCCGAGGGCACCCCGGAGAACGTGGCCTCCGTCCCGGCCAGCCACACCGGGAAGTTCCTGCGGGACATGCTGGGCGACCGGGTGAGCGACGCGGCGGTGCCCGCGGCGCGCAACGGCGGTCAGAACAGCGGTGCCACGAGGAAGACCGCGGCGAAGAAGGCACCCGCCAAGGCGGCGGCCAAGAAGACCGCGGCGAAGAAGACCGCGGCGCAGAAGACCGCCACGGCCGTTGGACAGCGGAGCCCCGGCGGGACGGCTCCCGGGCGTCAGCCCAGCTCGGCGGCGTACGGCGGTTCGGCCCCCGCGCGTGAGCAGGTGAGCGCGGCAGCCCGGGCCGCGAAACCCAGCACATCCCGCCAGACCGCCTTGTCCAGCGTGGCCAGCGCGGACGCCGACAGCGCGTCATGCGCCGCGAGCCGGTGCAGCAGCGCGGCGTTCACGGTGTCGCCCGCGCCGATGGTGTCCACGATCTCCACCCGCTCACCCGGCACCGCACAGCCACCGCCGTCCCGGAGCCGCACACTCATCCCGTCCCCGCCCCGGGTGAGCACCACCGCGGCCGGACCCGCCGCCAGCCACTCGGCTATGGCCTGGTCCAGGTCAGCGGAGTCCGCCAGCCAGAGAGCGTCCTCGACCGACAGCTTCAGCAGCCCGACATACGGCAGCCAGCCACGGAAGCGGGCCCGGTAGGCATCCGGGTCCGCGATCAGTCCGGTGCGGATATTGGGGTCCAGCGCGGTGAACACCCCGCGCCCCGCCTCACGCCGCAGCAGCGCCTCATACGCGCCCGCGCCCGGCTCCAGCACCAGCGAACAGGTGCCCAGCGACAGGGCGGTGACCCCGTCGGGCAGCGCCCCGGGCAGCTCGAACAGCCGGTCCGCGGTGCCCTCCACATAGAAGCCGTAGCCCGCCGAACCATCCGGGCCGATCGAGGCGACCGCGAGGGTGGTGGGCTCCGCGCCGCGCTGCACCAGCGCGGTGTCCACCCCGTCCGCCCGCAGCCCGGCCAGCAGCGCCTCGCCGAAGCCGTCGGTGGACACCCGTGAGCAGAACGCGGTGGGCGAGCCCAGCCGCGCCAGCGCCATCGCGGTGTTGTACGGGCCGCCACCGCGCCGGGGCAGCAGCGCGGGCAGCTCACCGCCGGGCGGTGCCGTACCCCCCGCCGCGCCACCGGGCGCACCACCGGGCACGAGGTCGATCAGGGCTTCTCCGGCGACGACGATCACGGGTCGGATCCTTTCCTGGTGCGGACCGGGGGTTTCAGGCGGCACAGCCGCAGGAGGTGCGATGGACGAAGGAACAGGGCAGCCGGACGGTCCGGGGCGCCCGGTCGGGGTCCGCCAGCCGGTCGAGCAGCAGCTCCAGCGCGGTACTGCCGATCTCCCGGCTGGGCTGGGCGATGGCGGTCAGCCCGGGGGAGAACACATCGGCCCAGGTGAAGTCGTCGAAGCAGACGAGCGCGAGATCGTCCGGGACGGCCAGCCCCGCCGACCGCAGGGCGCGCAGCGCGCCGATGGTCATGGTGTTGTTCGCGGTGATGACCGCGGTGGGCGGCCGGGGGAGGGCGAGCAGCCGGTGGGTGGCCTCCTCGGCGCCCTGGGCCTCGGAGTGGCCGCCGGCCAGCAGTTCGGCGGTGAACGGCAGCCCGCGCGCGTCCAGCCCGGCCCGGTACCCGGCGATCCGCTCGGCGCTGGTGCTCAGCCCCGGTTCCCCGGCGACCAGCCCGATCCGGGTGTGGCCGAGGTCGGCGAGATGGTGCACCAACTGCTCGACGGGGGCGGTGTTCTCGGCGCACACCTGGTCATGGCCGTCGCCCACCAGCCGGTCGAGGAAGACCGCGGGCACCTCGTGTCGGCTCAGATAGTCCACCAGCGCCGACGGTTCCGCGGACGGCGCCACGATCACCCCGTCCACCCGCCGCTCGTGGAGCAGTTGGACCACCGTGCGCTCATGCGCGGGGTCGTCATGCGGATCGGCGATCAGCAGGCTGTAGCCGTGGGCGAGGGCACGGGCCTCGACGCCCTGGAGGATCTCGGTGAAGTACGGATTGCTGATCGCCGAGACGGCCAGTCCGATCGACCGGGTGCGCGCGGTGACCAGGGAGCGCGCGAGGGTGTTCGGGGTGTAGCCGAGGGCGTCAATGGCGTCCAGCACCGCCTGGCGGGTGTCCGGGCGCACCGGCCGGGTCGCATTCAGCACATGCGAGACGGTCGCCACGGACACGCCCGCACGCCGGGCCACATCCGCCATGGTCGTCATCCGCTGTCCCTCTCTCCGCTCCCGGTCCCGGTCCCAGCCGCCCTGCCGGGGGAACGTACACCACGGCAGGGTGCGACGTAAACGTTTGCGCAAGCGTTTACGTCCCAGGCGCCGCCACGGGCGACCGCGGTGCGGGGCGGAGGGATCTGTGCCGGTATCGTCGTGGTGCCACGACCCTCACCAGGAGCCCGCCATGAGCAGCCAGCCCGCATCCCGACGAACCGTGCTGTGCGGAGCGGCGCTGGCCGGTGCCGCGGGCCTCGGGGTCACCGCCTGCTCCGCGGGCGGCGGCGGTACGAAGGCCCCCGTCACCCCCACCGCCCCCGTCGATCTCGGTGCGGCCGACGCCGTCCCGGCCGGCGGCAGCAAGCTCTACCGCGAGGACCGGCTGGTGGTCGCCCGGGACGCGGACGGTGCGTACACGGCGTTCAGCGCGGTGTGCACACACGCCGGATGCGTCGTGGACGCGGTCGAGGGCAACAAGATCAGCTGCTCCTGCCACGGCAGTGAGTTCGATGCCAGGACCGGCAAGGTCCTCCAGGGTCCTGCCACCCAGCCGCTGCCCTCCGTCCCGGTCAGGGCCAAGGGCGGAAAGCTGGTCGCGGGCCCGGACGCCTGAGTTCCACCGGCCGTACGCCCCGCGCTTGCGGTACGCCCCCGCGGCCGTGGCCGCTGCCCCTGGACCCACCGCCCGAGGGCGCCGGAACTGTCACTCCCCGCAAGTAGGGTGGTGACCATGGCCGACCCGAGCAGTTACCGCCCCAAGCCGGGACAGATCCCCGACTCGCCGGGGGTCTACAAGTTCCGCGATGAGCACGGCCGGGTGATCTACGTCGGAAAGGCGAAGAGCCTGCGCCAGCGGCTCTCGTCGTACTTCCAGGACCTCGCCAACCTCCATCCGCGCACCCGCACCATGGTGACCACGGCCGCGGCGGTGGAGTGGACGGTGGTCTCCACCGAGGTCGAGGCGCTCCAGCTCGAGTATTCGTGGATCAAGGAGTTCGATCCCCGGTTCAACGTCAAATACCGTGACGACAAGAGCTATCCGTCCCTCGCGGTCACCCTCAACGAGGAGTTCCCCCGGGTCCAGGTCATGCGCGGTCCCAAGAAGAAGGGCGTGCGCTATTTCGGTCCGTACGCCCATGCCTGGGCCATCCGCGAGACCGTCGATCTGATGCTGCGGGTGTTCCCCGTCCGGACCTGCTCCGCGGGGGTGTTCAAGCGGTCCGCCCAGATCGGCCGCCCCTGTCTGCTGGGTTACATCGGCAAGTGCTCGGCCCCCTGCGTCGGCCGGGTCACCGCCGATGAGCACCGTGAACTGGCCGAGGAGTTCTGCGACTTCATGGCCGGGCGCACCGGCGCCTATCTGCGCCGCCTGGAGCAGCGGATGCAGGAGGCGGCCGAGGACATGGAGTACGAGAAGGCCGCCCGGCTGCGGGACGACATAGGGGCGCTCAAGCGCGCCATGGAGAAGAACGCGGTGGTGCTCGCCGACGCCACCGACGCCGATCTGATAGCGGTGGCCGAGGACGAGCTGGAGGCGGCCGTCCAGATCTTCCATGTGCGCGGCGGCCGGGTGCGCGGTCAGCGCGGCTGGGTCACCGACAAGGTCGAGGCCGTGGACACCGCGGACCTCGTCGAGCACGCCCTGCAGCAGCTCTACGGCGAGGAGCGGGGTGACGCGGTGCCCAAGGAGGTGCTGGTGCCCGCGGTGCCGGAGCCCGCCGAACCGGTCGCCCAGTGGCTCAGCGAGCGCCGGGGCTCCCGGGTCGATCTGCGCATCCCGCAGCGCGGTGACAAGAAGGATCTGATGACCACCGTGCAGCGGAACGCCCAGCAGGCGCTGGCGCTGCACAAGACCAAGCGGGCCTCGGATCTGACCACCCGTTCGCGGGCGCTGGAGGAGATCGCGGGCGCCTTGGAGCTGGACTCCGCGCCGCTGCGCATCGAATGCTTCGACATCTCCCACCTCCAGGGCGATGACGTGGTGGCGTCCATGGTGGTCTTTGAAGACGGGCTCGCCCGGAAGAGTGAGTACCGCCGCTTCCAGATCAAGAGCTTCGCCGGGCAGGACGACGTGCGCTCGATGCACGAGGTGGTCGGCCGCCGCTTCCGCCGCTACCTCCAGGAGAAGCAGCGCACGGGGGAGTGGGAGGAGGAGCCCCGCGAGGAGCCCGCCGCCGGGGAGCCCCCCGCCGACGGCCTCGCCGCCGGGGAGCCCCTGGCCGACGGCCCCGCCTCCGAGGCCCCCGCCCTCGCCCCGGACGACGCCGGGGAGTCCTCCGGCCCCCTCGACGACAGCGGCCGCCCCAAGCGGTTCGCCTACCCCCCGCAGCTCGTCGTGGTCGACGGCGGTCAGCCGCAGGTCGCCGCCGCCCAGCGGGCCCTGTCCGAGCTGGGCATCGACGATGTGGCCGTCTGCGGCCTCGCCAAGCGGCTGGAGGAGGTCTGGGTGCCGGGCGAGGACGACCCGGTGGTCCTGCCCCGCAGCAGCGAGGGGCTCTATCTGCTCCAGCGGATCCGTGACGAGGCCCACCGCTTCGCCATCACCTACCAGCGCAGCAAACGGGCCAAGTCCCTGCGGGCCGGTCCGCTGGACGCCGTACCGGGGCTCGGCGAGAGCCGCAAGCAGGCCCTGCTGAAGCACTTCGGGTCCCTCAAACGGCTGCGCGCCGCCACCATCGAGCAGATCTGCGAAGTGCCCGGCGTGGGCCGCAAGACGGCGGAGACGGTGGCCGCCGCCCTCACCCGGGCGGCCCCGGCCGCCCCGGCGGTGAACACCGCCACAGGAGAGATCATTGAGGACGAGGCCGCGAACGCGGCGCCGTCAGCGAATCGGGGGACGGGATCATGACAGAGCGCGAGAGCATGACAGAGCACGAGAACCACGGAGACGGAGCGCAGGTGAAGACGGGCACGACGGGAGAGGGCAGCGCCGAGGCGACGGCCATCCCCGAGCTGGTGATCATCTCTGGAATGTCCGGTGCTGGCCGCAGCACCGCCGCCAAGTGTCTGGAGGACCTCGGCTGGTTCGTCGTGGACAACCTGCCGCCCGCCCTCATCCCGACCATGGTGGACCTCGGCGCCCGCTCCCAGGGCAATGTGGCCCGGATCGCCGTGGTGGTGGACGTCCGCGGCCGCCGCTTCTTCGACAACCTCCGGGAGTCCCTCGCGGACCTGGCCGCCAAGAACGTCAAGCGGCGCGTGCTGTTCCTGGAGGCGTCCGACGAGGCGCTGGTGCGCCGGTTCGAATCGGTGCGCCGTCCGCACCCCCTCCAGGGGGACGGCCGGATCGTGGACGGTATCGCCGCCGAGCGCGATCTGCTGCGTGAGCTGCGCGGGGACGCCGATCTGGTGATCGACACCTCCAGCCTCAACGTGCACGAGCTGCGCGCCAAGATGGACGCCCAGTTCGCGGGCGAGGAGGAGCCCGAGCTGCGGGCCACCGTGATGTCCTTCGGCTACAAGTACGGGCTGCCCGTCGACGCCGACCTGGTGGTGGACTGCCGCTTCCTGCCCAATCCGCACTGGGTCCCCGAGCTGCGCCCCTTCACCGGGCTCAACGAGGAGGTCTCCGGCTATGTGTTCAACCAGCCGGGCGCCAAGGAGTTCCTCGACCGCTACGCCGAGCTGCTCCAGCTCATCGCCGCGGGCTACCGCCGTGAGGGCAAGCGCTATGTGACCATCGCCATCGGCTGCACCGGCGGCAAGCACCGCAGTGTGGCGATGTCCGAGCGGCTCGCCCCCCGGCTGGCCGCCGAGGGCGTCGAGACCGTGATCGTCCACCGTGACATGGGGCGCGAGTGACGATGCGGACCAGGCGGCTGCGACGGCTGGTCGGCGCCCGTACGCCCCGGGGCGCCCAGCCCAAGGTCGTGGCGCTCGGCGGCGGGATGGGCCTGTCCGCGTCGCTCGCCGCGCTGCGCCGGATCACCGGGGACCTCACCGCGGTCGTCACCGTCGCCGACGACGGGGGCTCCAGCGGACGCCTCCGCGATGAGCTCGGGGTACTGCCGCCCGGCGATCTGCGCAAGGCGCTGGCCGCGCTGTGCGGCGACGACGACTGGGGCCAGACCTGGGCCCGGGTGATCCAGCACCGCTTCATCAGCGAGGGCGAGCTGCATGACCACGCGGTCGGCAATCTGCTGATCGTCGCCCTCTGGGAGCAGCTCGGCGACCATGTGAAGGCGCTGGACCTGGTGGGCAAGCTGCTGGGCGCGCAGGGCCGGGTGCTGCCGATGTCGGCCGTGCCGCTGGAGCTCCAGGCGTATGTGCGCGGTCATGATCCGGCGCGCCCGGAGGAGGTCTCCACGGTCGCGGGGCAGGCGACCGTGGCGCTCACCCCGGGCGAGGTCCAGTCGGTGCACCTGGTGCCGCACGACCCGCCCGCCGTGCCCGAGGCCGTCGAGGCGGTCATGGACGCCGACTGGGTGGTCCTGGGACCCGGATCCTGGTTCTCCTCGGTCATCCCCCATCTGCTGGTACCGGACCTGCTCCAGGCGCTCACCGACACCAAGGCGCGCCGGGTGCTCTCGCTGAACCTCGCCCCCCAGCCGGGCGAAACCGATGGCTTCTCCCCGCAGCGTCATTTGGAGGTTTTGGCCCGACACGCCCCTAAACTCGCCTTCGACGTGGTGCTGGCCGACGAGGCCGCCGTTCCCGACCAGAGCAGTCTGTGCGACGCCGCGAAGCGGCTGGGCGGCACGGTCGAGCTTGCGCCGGTGGCCGCGACCGACGGTGCCCCGAAGCATGACCCGGAGCTTCTGGCGGCCGCGTACGACCGTATTTTTCGGATGCATGGAAGGATCGGCCCATGGCGATGACGGCAGCGGTGAAGGATGAAATCTCCCGGCTCCCCGTCACCCGGACCTGCTGCCGGAAAGCGGAGGTCTCGGCGATCCTGCGGTTCGCGGGCGGTCTGCACCTGGTCAGCGGGCGCATCGTGATCGAGGCGGAGCTGGACACGGGGATCGCCGCCCGCCGGGTCCGCAAGGACATCCTGGAGATCTTCGGCCACTCCTCCGATCTGGTGGTGATGGCCCCGGGGGGCCTGCGCCGCGGCAGCCGGTACGTGGTGCGGGTGGTGGCGGGCGGTGACCAGCTGGCCCGGCAGACCGGCCTGGTCGACGGCCGCGGCCGGCCGATCCGTGGGCTGCCGCCGCAGGTCGTCTCCGGTGCCACCTGCGACGCCGAGGCCGCCTGGCGCGGGGCCTTCCTCGCCCACGGCTCGCTCACCGAACCGGGCCGCTCCTCCTCCCTGGAGGTGACCTGCCCCGGTCCGGAGGCCGCCCTGGCCCTCGTCGGCGCCGCCCGCCGGCTCCAGATCGCGGCCAAGGCCCGCGAGGTCCGCGGAGTGGACCGGGTCGTCGTCCGGGACGGTGACGCCATCGGCGCGCTGTTGACGCGGCTGGGGGCGCATGAGTCGGTGCTCGCCTGGGAGGAGCGGCGGATGCGCCGCGAGGTCCGGGCCACCGCCAACCGGCTGGCCAACTTCGACGACGCCAATCTGCGCCGCTCCGCCCGTGCCGCCGTCGCCGCCGGGGCCCGGGTGCAGCGCGCCCTGGAGATTCTCGGCGAGGAGGTGCCCGAGCACCTCGCCGCCGCCGGCCGGCTGCGTATGGAGCACAAGCAGGCGTCGCTGGAGGAGCTGGGCGCCCTCGCCGATCCGCCGCTGACCAAGGACGCGGTCGCGGGCCGGATCCGCAGGCTGCTGGCCATGGCCGACAAGCGCGCCCAGGACCTGGGCATCCCCGGCACCGAGTCGAGCCTGACCGATGAGATGGCCGAGGGCATGGTCGGCTGACGGAGGCTCAGCCCGCGTCACCCGGCCGTCATGACGGCCGCCCCCGGACCCCGAGCGGGCCCGGGGGAACGCTTCACCACCCCGCCGTCGAACCTTCATCCCCACTGTTGACATGGCCATGAGCCGACATCAGTCTTAGCGCCTGCGCAACCCATATGCGTCGGACGACAGCCAGGGGGGCTCATGCACAGACGCAAGGCGAGACCGATCAGATCGCTTGTCGCGGTGGCTTCACTGCTCCTGGGGGGACTGGCCGCGGCACCCGCGGCGCAGGCACGGCCCACCGCGGACGCCCCGGCCGACGGACTCTCCGTCTGGACGGCCGAGGTGAGCAAGGACCAGATCCCGCTGCTGCTGCGCTCCGGCGCGGACGGGCATGAACTCGGGCGCCAGGTCCCGGAGAAGGGCCGCGGGACGGTCGAGCTCTATCTCACCGGGAAACAGGCCGCGCAGCTCCGCGGCAAGGGCGTACGGCTCACCGAGAAGAAGGTGTCCGCCCAGGCCCGCAACCGTCTCAAGGCCGCGGGCGACGGGGTGTTCCGCCCCTACAGCGGCGCGGGCGGTCTGAAACAGGAGATCGTCGAGACCGGGCAGGCCCATCGCGGTCTCACCAAGGTCGTCAGCATCGGCAAGACCACCCAGGGCAAGGACATCCTCGCGCTCAAGCTCACCAAGGGCGCGGCCACGTCCAAGGACGGCAGCAAGCCCTCGGTGCTGTACATGTCGAACCAGCACGCCCGGGAGTGGATCACGCCGGAGATGACCCGGCGGCTGATGCACTACTACCTCGACAACTACGGCAAGGACGACCGGGTCACCCGGATCGTGGACCGTACCGAACTGTGGTTCGTGCTCACCGCCAACCCGGACGGCTACGACTTCACCCACCAGAGCCCGGCCAACCGCCAGTGGCGCAAGAACCTGCACGACAACAACGGGGACGGGAAGATCACCCCCGGCGACGGTGTCGACCTCAACCGCAACTTCTCCTACAAGTGGGGCTACGACAACGAGGGTTCCTCGCCGGACCCCGCCGACGAGACCTTCCGCGGTTCCGGCCCCGCCTCCGAACCCGAGACCAAGGCGGTGGACTCCTTCCAGAAGCGCATCGGCTTCGACTACGGCATCAACTACCACTCCGCCGCCGAACTGCTGCTCTACGGCGTCGGCTGGCAGGTCGCCACCCCGACCCCCGACGACGTCCTCTACAAGGCGCTCGCCGGAACCCCGGAGAACTCGGCGATCCCCGGCTACCACCCCCAGGTCTCCTCCGAGCTGTACACCACCAACGGCGAGGCCGACGGACATGCGGCCAACGTCAACAGGATGATGATGTTCACCCCGGAGATGTCGACCTGTCAGACGGCGTCCGGTGTGGACCCCGCCGACCCCTGGAAGCCCGGCGACTGCGCCTCCGTCTTCACCTTTCCGGACGACGAGAAGCTGATCCAGCAGGAGTTCGCCAAGAACGTCCCGTTCGCGCTCTCCGTCGCCGAGAGCGCCGCCCACCCGGACCGGCCCTCCTCGTCCGTGGGCCTGGACGCGCCCGACTTCACCCCGGACGCCTTCACCACCTCCTACGCACGCGGTGGCGACCAGGACGTCTCGGTCACCGTCCGCAAGAGCGTCCGCGACAAGCGGCTGCGCTACCGCGTGGACGGCGGCCGCACCCACACCGCGTCGCTCAAGCCCTGGAAGGGCGGTGAGACCTACGGTGGCGATGACAACATCAAGTTCGACCAGTACCGCGCCACCGTGGAGGGCGCGGACACCGGTGAGAAGGTCGAGGTCTGGTTCACCGGCCGGACGAAGAGCGGCAAGCGGACCGCGAGCGAGCCGTTCACCTACACCGTCGCGCCCCGCCCCCGCGCCGACACCCTCGTGATCGCCGAAGAGGGCGGCAGCGACCCGGCGCGGCACACCGCCGCGTACACCAAGGCGCTCGCGGACAACGGCCGCAAGGCCGCCGTCTGGGACGTCGCCGCCAAGGGCGCGCCCTCGGCGCTCGGTGTGCTCGGCCACTTCCGCACGGTGCTCTGGTACACCGGTGCCCAGCGCCCCGGCGGCCAGACCCTGCTGGCCGTACGCGACTTCCTCAACGAGGGCGGCAAGCTGATCACCACCGGTGAGCGGGCCGGCGGCAGCTCCGAGGTGGGCCCGGCCGACACCGACGACTTCAGTCAGTACTACCTGGGCGCCGACAGCCGGATCACCCTCAAGTCGCCCGGTGCGTACCAGGGCGGCGGCGCGCTCAAGGGCACCGCGGCCACCCTGACCGACGCCCCCGGCAATCCGCTGGACACCGCGGGCGGCTACACCGTCACCTCCGATGTGCTGCCGCCGAAGGAGTTCCCGCAGTTCCGCAGCGCGGGCGGGGGCGAATACCCCGGCGCGCGCTCCCCGTACCAGCCGTACGAGGGGGAGTGGATGGCGGCGGCGGGCCACCATGACAACTCCTGGAAGCGGCTCACCCGCACCGTCGATCTGACCGGGGTGGGCGCGGCCGACAAGCCGGGGCTGACCTTCCGGCTCAGCCATGACACCGAGCCCGGCTACGACCATGTGATCGTCGAGGCGCACACCGCGGGCCAGGACGACTGGACCACGCTGCCCGACGCGTCCGGCGGCAGTTCCACCAAGGTGCCCACCGAGTGCGAGGCGGGCTTCCTGCTCAACCTCCACCCGTTCCTCAAGCACTATCTGACCCCCGGTGACAACGGCTGCCGGGCCACCGGCACCACCGGCGCCTGGAACAGCTTCACCGGCTCCTCCGAGGGCTGGCGGCCGGTCTCGCTCGACCTGAGCGGCTACGCGGGCAAGAAGGTCGAACTGGCGGTCTCCTACGTCACCGATCCGGGCACCGGCGGACGCGGCGCCTTCATCGACGGCACCGCGCTGGTCATCGGCGGCGCCACCCAGGACACCGAGGGGTTCGAGACGGCGCTCGGGCCCTGGTCCGCGGCCGGACCGCCGGACGGCAGTCCGGCCAACCCGGCCCAGTGGACCCGGTCCCAGGAGCTCTTCCACACCTCCGCGGCGGTCACCACCAAGGACACCGTGCTGCTCGGCTTCGGCCTGGAGCATGTGTCCGGCGCGGCTCAGCGGGCGAAGCTCATCGGTGGCGCACTCCGCGCCCTGCGCCGTTGACAGACCGTGACGAATCGTGACTGAATCGGCGGCCCATACCACTTTTCCGTGGTCATGGGCCGCCGATGCCAATGTCACGTACGTCTCGTGATAGCGGTAGGGTCGGAGGCGGTCGGGGACAACCACACAAGCTCGCCGGGAAGCCCGGCAAACCTGACGAGGAGATCGGTTCGTGACGATCCGCGTAGGCATCAACGGCTTCGGTCGCATCGGCCGCAACTACTTCCGCGCACTTCTCGAACAGGGCGCGGACATCGAAATCGTCGGTGTCAACGACCTGACCGACAACGCCACCCTGGTCCACCTGCTGAAGTACGACACCATCCTCGGACGGCTGAAGCACGAGGTCAGCCACACCGAGGACACCATCACGGTGGGCAGCCAGACGTTCAAGACCATGGCCGAGCGTGACCCGGCCGCCCTCCCGTGGGGAGAGCTCGGTGCCGACATCGTCGTCGAGTCCACCGGCATCTTCACCAAGCGTGCGGACGCCGCCAAGCACCTCACCGCCGGCGCCAAGAAGGTGCTGATCTCCGCGCCCGCCAAGGACGAGGACATCACCATCGTGATGGGCGTCAACCAGGACAAGTACGACCCCGCCAAGGACGACGTCATCTCCAACGCCTCGTGCACCACCAACTGTGTGGCGCCGATGGCCAAGGTCCTCGACGAGAACTTCGGCATCGTCAAGGGCATGATGACCACGGTCCACGCCTACACCAACGACCAGCGCATCCTGGACTTCCCGCACAAGGACCTGCGCCGCGCCCGCGCCGCCGCGGAGAACATCATTCCGACCTCCACCGGTGCCGCCAAGGCCACCGCGCTGGTCCTGCCGCAGCTCAAGGGCAAGCTGGACGGCATCGCGATGCGTGTCCCGGTCCCGACCGGCTCGGTCACCGACCTCGTCCTCGAACTCGACCGCGAGGTCACCAAGGACGAGATCAACACCGCCTTCCAGAAGGCCGCCGAGGGACAGCTCAAGGGCATCCTTGAGTACACCGAGGACCCGATCGTCTCCTCGGACATCGTCAACTGGCCGGCCTCGTGCACCTTCGACTCCTCGCTGACCATGGTCCAGGGCAAGCAGGTCAAGGTTGTCGGCTGGTACGACAACGAGTGGGGCTACTCCAACCGCCTGGTCGACCTGACCGTTTTCGTCGGCGGCAAGCTCTGACGCTGTCGCGATGAGCGAGGAAAGGGGCCCGCTACGACGCCGCCGTCGCAGCGGGCCCCTTCCACATGATCAAGGAGCCATTCTGTGAAGACGATTGACGATCTCCAGGTCGCCGGACAGCGGGTGTTCGTCCGCGCCGACCTGAACGTCCCGCTCGACGGCGAGACGATCACCGACGACGGCCGGATCCGGGCCGCCGTCCCGACGATCACCAAGCTCCTGGACCGGGGCGCCAAGGTCATCGTCGCCTCGCACCTCGGCCGCCCCAAGGGCGCGCCCGACCCGCAGTACTCGCTGGCCCCGGTGGCCCGGCGGCTCGGTGAACTGCTCGGCAAGCCGGTCGCCTTCGCGACCGACACCGTGGACGACAGCGCGCGCGCCACCGTCGGAGGGCTCGCCGACGGCCAGGTCGCGCTGCTGGAGAACCTGCGCTTCAACGCCGGTGAGACCAGCAAGGACGACGCCGAGCGCGGCGCCTTCGCCGACCGGCTCGCGGAGCTGGCCGACCTCTATGTGGGCGACGGCTTCGGCGCGGTGCACCGCAAGCACGCCTCCGTCTACGACCTCCCGGCGCGGCTGCCGCACGCCGCGGGCGACCTGATCGCCGCCGAGCTGACCGTGCTGAAGAAGCTCACCGAGGACGTCAAGCGGCCGTACGCGGTGGTCCTCGGCGGTGCCAAGGTCTCCGACAAGCTGGGTGTGATCGACCACCTGCTGGAGAAGGCCGACCGCATCCTGATCGGCGGCGGTATGGCGTACACCTTCCTCAAGGCCCAGGGCCACGAGGTCGGCGGCTCGCTGCTCCAAGAGGACCAGGTCCCGGTGGTGCGCGAGTATCTGCGCCGCGCCGAGGAGCGCGGTGTGGAGTTCGTGCTCCCGGTCGACGTCCTGGCCGCCGCCGGGTTCCCCGACCTGAAGACGAAGGCCCCGGCCGACCCCGAGGTGCTGGCCGCCGACGCCATCCCGGCCGACCGGCAGGGCCTGGACATCGGCCCGGAGACCCGCAAGCTCTACGCGGCCAAGCTGGCCGACACCGCCACCGTCTTCTGGAACGGACCGATGGGTGTCTTCGAGCACCCCGACTACGCCGACGGCACCAGGGCCGTCGCCCAGGCCCTGCTCGACAGCCCCGCCTTCACCGTGGTCGGCGGCGGCGACTCGGCAGCGGCCGTCCGCATCCTGGGATTCGACGAATCCGCTTTCGGCCATATCTCGACCGGCGGCGGCGCAAGCCTCGAATACCTCGAGGGCAAGACTCTCCCCGGCCTCGCCGCACTGGAGGACTGAAATACCGTGAGTGACCGTATTCCGCTGATGGCGGGCAACTGGAAGATGAACCTCAACCACCTTGAGGCCATCGCCCACGTCCAGAAGCTCGCCTTCGCCCTCGCCGACAAGGACTATGAGGCCGTCGAGGTCGCGGTCCTGCCGCCCTTCACCGACCTCCGCTCGGTGCAGACGCTGGTCGACGGCGACCGGCTGAAGATCAAGTACGGTGCCCAGGACGTGTCCGAGCACGACTCCGGCGCCTACACCGGCGAGATCTCCGGCGCCATGCTCGCCAAGCTGAACTGCGCGTTCGCCGTGGTGGGCCACTCCGAGCGGCGCCAGTACCACGATGAGACCGACGAGATCTGCAACCGCAAGGTCAAGGCGGCCTTCCGGCACGGTCTCACCCCGATCCTCTGTGTCGGGGAGGGCCTGGAGATCCGCAAGGCGGGCAACCAGGTCGCGCACACCCTCGCGCAGCTCGACGGCGGGCTCGCCGACATCCCGGCCGAGGAGGCCGAGACGATCGTGATCGCCTACGAGCCGGTCTGGGCGATCGGCACCGGCGAGGTGGCGACCCCCGAGGACGCCCAGGAGGTCTGCGGGGCCATCCGCGCCCGGCTGGCCGAGCTCTACAGCCAGGAGCTGGCCGACAAGGTCCGGATCCAGTACGGCGGCTCGGTGAAGTCCGGGAACGTCGCCGCGATCATGGCCCAGCCGGATGTGGACGGCGCCCTGGTCGGCGGTGCCGCGCTGGACGCCGAGGAATTCGTCAAGATCGTTCGTTTCCGCGACCAGTGAGTATGCCGTAGCGCACGGGTCGTCGTACCCTGTCGGGGGTCGTGGTGGTGCGATCGCGCCATCCGGCCCCCGACGTCCGTAACTGCCCGAGAGAGTTGGTCCAGCTGTGATCATGGGGTTCTCGATCGCCCTCATCATCTTCAGCCTTTTGATGATGATGCTGGTGCTCATGCACAAGGGGAAGGGCGGCGGCCTGTCCGATATGTTCGGTGGCGGGATGCAGTCCTCGGTGGGCGGCTCCTCGGTCGCCGAGCGCAACCTCGACCGGATCACCATTGTGGTCGGTCTGCTGTGGTTCGTCTGCATTGTCGTCCTCGGTCTCCTGATGAAGCTGGACTGAGGCTCGACCCGAGCTCGACCGGGGCCCGGCGGGGCCTTCGGTCATGGGTCGTCCAGCCGTCGACGGGCATCCGATAACTGACGTTCCGTCCGTCAGCGGGCCGGTGGCGGCTTATCATGAGGGTGGCGTCCTGGGTGGCGGGTGTAACTCCTCTCACTGGACGCGCGTTGGGCCTTACGTAGACTGGGGCGCCGGGCGGCGAAGCCGGCCATCGATGCTTCGCGGCACCATCACGCAGGGAGTTACGACCGTGGCAAGTGGCAACGCGATCCGTGGAAGTCGGGTCGGAGCGGGGCCGATGGGAGAAGCCGAGCGAGGCGAATCGGCTCCGCGCCTGCGCATCTCCTTCTGGTGCTCGAACGGGCACGAGACTCAGCCGAGCTTCGCCAGCGACGCGCAGGTCCCCGAGACCTGGGACTGCCCGCGGTGCGGCTTCCCCGCAGGCAAGGACCGGGACAACCCGCCGGACCCGCCGCGCACCGAGCCGTACAAGACGCATCTGGCGTATGTGCGGGAGCGGCGCAGCGACGCCGACGGCGAGGCGATCCTCGCCGAGGCGCTGGCCAAGCTCCGGGGCGAGATCTAGGCGGCACGCCGAACCGAGCAGCGCGTACGACGGCCCGGCCGGGCACCCTCCGAGGGGGTGCGCGGCCGGGCCGTTGTCCATAGGTCCGGAGGTCCGGCTCGGAGCCGTTGTCAGTGGCCGGGGCTACGGTCGTGGGGTGCTGATTCACGGGGGTGCGGCCGGGGCGCCGGCCATGGGGGAGGAGCGCCGATGAGCGCGCTGGAGGCCGGGGAGCGCGCGGGGGCGCGGGGCGGCGGGAAACCGGCGGCGCCCGCCTGGCGCGGGGGGTTCGGGCGGCTGTGGACGGCCGCCGTGGTCTCCCGCTTCGGGGACGCGCTGCGCGGGGCCGCGCTGCCGCTGCTGGCGGTCTCCCTGACCGACTCACCGGTGCTGGTGTCCCTGGTGACCGCCTGCGGTTTTCTGCCCTGGCTGCTGTTCGGGCTGATCGGCGGGGCCATCGCGGACCGGGTCGACCAGCGGCGGGCGATGTGGGCGGTGGACGCGGTCCGGGCGGCCCTGATGGCGGGGTTCGCGGTGGCCGTCTGGCAGGGCCACGCCACGATCGGGCTGCTGCTCGCCCTCGGCTTCGCCCTGACCACCCTCCAGACCCTCTTCGACAACGCCGCCACCGCGCTGCTGCCGTCGGTGGTGGGCCAGGAGGCGCTGGGCCGGGCCAATGCCCGGCTGATGACCGGGCAGGAGGTGATGGGCCGGTTCGTGGGCGCCCCGCTGCTGCCGGTGCTGCTGGGGCTCGGCGCCGCGGTGCCGTTCTGGGCGGACGCGGCCACCTATCTGCTGGCCGCCCTCCTGGTCGCCTCGCTCGGAGTGACGGCCCCCGAGCGCGCCCCGCGCCCGGCGGGCCGCACCCTCCGCCAGGACATCGCCGAGGGCGTCCGGCTGCTGTGGCGGGACCGGGTGCTGAGGTCGCTGTGCGGCTGCACCATGCTGGTCAACATCGGTATCGGCGGGCTCATCGCCACCCTGGTGCTCATCGTCACCGGCTGGCTGGGCGCGGGGACCACCGGCTATGCCGTGGTGGTGACCGTCTACGGGATCGGCAGTGTCACCGGCGGGCTGGCGGCCGGATGGCTCACCGACCGGCTGGGCCGGGTCCGTTCCCTGCTGGTGTGCGGGATGGCGCAGCTCGCCGCCCTGGTCGCGCTGGGCACGGTCCGCAGTCTGCCGGTGGCCGTCGCCGCCATGGGCCTGTTCGGCTTCTCCGGAATGATCTGGAACGTCACCGAGGTGACGATGATGCAGCAGCGCAGCCCGGCCGAGATGCTGGGCCGGGTGAGCGCCGCGTTCCGCACCCTGACCACCGCCGGGGCCCCGCTGGGCGCCCTGCTCGGCGGGGTGATCGCCGCGGCCTGGGGGCTGAACGCCCCGGCGCTGGCGGCCGCCGCACTGTTCGCCTGCGGTCTGGTGGCCCTCGTTCCGGGATTGCGCTCCGGCATCAATTAGGTTGGTGGCCGGCGGGGTACAGGCACCGACGAGAAGTGGGCTGATGTCCGAGATGAACGCAGAAGGCCGCGGCAGGCTCGACCAGCTGCCCGAGTGGCAGGCGCTGGTCGCACACCGCAAGGAGCTCGGTGACGCGCAGCTTCGCGAGCTGTTCGCAGGCGACCCCGAGCGGGGTCGCAGGCTCACCCTCCAGGTCGGCGATCTCCATCTGGACTACTCCAAGCACCTGGTCACCGATGAGACCCTGCGGCTGCTGCGCGAACTGGCCCGCGCCACCGAGGTGGCCGAGCTGCGCGATGCGATGTTCCGCGGCCAGAAGATCAACACCACCGAGAACCGGGCAGTGCTGCACACCGCGCTGCGGGCACCCCGCTCCGCCGTCATCTCGGTGGACGGCAAGGACGTCGTCCCGGATGTGCACGCGGTGCTCGCCAAGATGGCCGTCTTCACCGACCGGGTCCGTTCCGGTGACTGGACCGGTCACACCGGCAAGCGCATCAGGAACGTCGTCAACATCGGTATCGGCGGCTCGGATCTGGGCCCGGCCATGGCGTTCGAGGCGCTGCGCGCCTACACCGACCGTTCGCTGACGTTCCGGTTCGTCTCCAACGTGGACGGCGCCGACCTCCATGAGGCGGTGCGTGATCTGGACCCGGCCGAGACGCTGTTCATCGTCGCGTCCAAGACGTTCACCACCATCGAGACCATCACCAACGCCACGTCCGCCCGCGCATGGCTGCTGGACGGTCTGGGCGCCGGTCCGGAGGCCGTCGCCAAGCACTTCGTGGCGCTGTCGACCAACGCGGAGAAGGTCTCCGCATTCGGTATCGACACGGCCAACATGTTCGAGTTCTGGGACTGGGTCGGCGGGCGCTACTCCTACCCCTCGGCGATCGGCCTCTCCCTGATGATCGCCATCGGCCCGGACCACTTCCGCGAGATGCTCGCCGGATTCCATCTGGTCGACGAGCACTTCACCTCGGCCCCGCCGGAGGAGAACGCACCGCTGCTGATGGGCCTGCTGGGCATCTGGTACGACAACTTCCACGATGCCCAGTCCCACGCCGTCCTGCCCTACAGCCACTACCTGTCCAAGTTCACCGCCTACCTCCAGCAACTGGACATGGAGTCCAACGGCAAGTCGGTGGACCGCGAGGGCGAGCCGGTCGGCTGGCAGACCGGTCCGGTGGTCTGGGGCACCCCCGGCACCAATGGACAGCACGCCTACTACCAGTTGCTCCACCAGGGCACCAAGCTGATCCCCGCCGATCTGATCGGCTTCGCCCGGCCGGTGGAGGACCTGGAGCCCGGCCTGGTCGCCCAGCACGACCTGCTGATGGCCAACCTCTTCGCCCAGGGCCAGGCGCTGGCCTTCGGCAAGACCCCGGAGGAGGTCGCCGCGGAGGGAGTGCCCGCGGAGCTGGTGCCGCACAAGACCTTCCGCGGCAACCGCCCCACCACCACGATCCTGGCCTCCGAGCTGACCCCCTCGGTGCTCGGCCAGCTCGTCGCCCTCTACGAGCACAAGGTGTTCGTCCAGGGCGCCGTGTGGAACATCGACTCCTTCGACCAGTGGGGCGTGGAGCTCGGCAAGGTGCTCGCCAAGCGGGTCGAGCCCGCCCTCACCGAGGGCGCGAAGGTCGAGGGACTCGACACCTCCACCGAGCAGCTCGTCGCCACCTACCGGGCGCTGCGCGGCCGTTGAGCCCCCGGGTCCGCCCCTGAGATACAGCGATCCCCCGTGGCGCCGGGCGCCACGGGGGATCGCTGGTGGAAGCGTCGGATGACGCGTGCTACGGCGAGGCCGGGGGATACAGCTCGCGCGGCAGCCCGGCCGCCGCGGCCCGGTCCAGCAGCCACAGCGTGCGGCTGCGGCCGTACGCACCCGCCGCCGGGGCCTGGAGCTCCCCGGCGCCCGACAGTGCGATGGTCACCGCCTTCGCCTTGTCCTCACCGGCCGCCAGCAGCCACACCTCCCGTGCCGCGCGGATCGCGGGCAGGGTCAGCGTGATCCGGGTGGGCGGCGGCTTGGGCGCGCCACGCACCCCGACCACCGTCCGCTCGGTCTCCCGCACGGCGGGCAGCTCGGGGAAGAGCGAGGCCACATGGGTGTCCGGGCCGACACCCAGCAGCAGGACGTCGAAGGACGGCACCGCGCCGTGGTTCTCCGGCCGCGCGGCCCGGCCCAGTTCGGCGGCGTACGCCTCGGCCGCCGCGTCCACATCGCCGCCGTGCGGACCGTCGGACGGGGGCATGGCGTGCATCCGCGCCGGGTCCAGCGGCACCGCGTCCAGCAGCGCGTCCCGGGCCTGGGTGACATTGCGGTCCGGATGGCCCTCCGGCAGGAAGCGCTCATCGCCCCACCACAGGTCCAGTCGGGACCAGTCCACCGCATCGCGCGCGGGGGAGGAGGCGAGCGCGGTCAGCAGGCCGTTGCCGTTGCGGCCGCCGGTGAGGACCACCGACGCGGAGCCGCGGGCGGCCTGGGCGTCCACGATCTTCGTGAGCAGCCGGGCCGCCGCGGCCTGGGCCATCAGCTCCTTGTCGCGGTGGACGACGACCTGCGGAGCTGTCATGCGTCCGCCGCCTTGCCCTCGGTCTTGCCCTCGGGCTTGTGCTTCGGCGGCGCCGGAACCGGACGGGCCTGGCCGTTGCTGTTGCCGTTGCCGTCAGCCGCACCGGGCTTGGGCGCCGACGCATGGGTCGCGGTGGCGGCCTTGCCCAGCTTGCTCACTCCGTACTTCACTGCCGAGGCGTACATCTCGTCCGGGTCCAGCCGGCGCAGCTCCTCGGCGATCAGCTCCGACATCTCCCGCCGCTGGAGCGCCACATGACGGTCCGGCTGCCCCGGCATCGCCAGCTCGGCCAGCGAACCGTTGGCCCGGTCCAGGCAGATCACCCCGTCGGCGGTCTCCAGCCGGACCGCGGTCAGCCCGGGGCCGTCCGAGACCTGGCGGTCCACCGGCACCCGCAGCCGCTCGGCGAGCCAGAGCGCGAGCAGCTCACTGCTCGGGTTGTACGCCTCGCCCTCCACGGTCGCGGAGGTGATCGGGGAGTGCTTCTGGTCCAGCGCGGCCGCGAGCACACTGCGCCACGGGGTGATCCGCGTCCAGGCCAGATCGGTGTCGCCCGGCGTGTAGGTCTCGGCCCGCATCCCGAGCGTGGCGACCGGGTCCTCGGTGGCCTGGGCGTCGGTGATCCGGCGCTGTGCGAGCTGGCCGAGCAGGTCCTCGCTGGGGTTCTCCGGGGCGTCCTCGGGCCACCACACCACCACCGGGGCGTCCGGCAGCAGCAGCGGCAGCACCACCGAATGGGCGTGGTTGGCCAGTTCGCCGTGGAGCCGCAGCAGCACCGTCTCACCGGTGCCGGTCTCCCCGCCGATCCGCACCTCGGCGTCCAGCCGGGCCATCTTGCGGTCCCGGGGCGAACGCCCCGGGCGCTTGATGACGACCAGGTTGCGCGACGGATGCTCCTTGGACGCCTCGCTGGCCGCCTTGAGGGCGTCGTAGTGATTGCCCTCGTCGGTCACGATCACCAGGGTCAGCACCATGCCCGTGGCGGGGGTGCCGGCGGACCGGCGCGCCTGGACCAGGGCGGAGTTGACCCGGGCGGACGTGGTGTCCGTGAGATCGATGTTCATGGCCGCCGCCAGCTCCGTCCGTCTCGTGCGAGCATCTCGTCCGCGGCCTTCGGACCCCAGGTCCCGGCCGTGTACTGCTCGGGCTTGCCGTGCTTGTCCCAGTACGCCTCGATCGGGTCGAGGATCCGCCAGGACTGCTCCACCTCCTGATGACGGGGGAAGAGGTTGGCGTCGCCGAGCAGCACATCGAGCAGCAGCCGCTCGTACGCCTCGGGGCTGGATTCGGTGAAGGACTCGCCGTAGGCGAAGTCCATCGTCACGTCCCGGATCTCCATGGAGGTGCCGGGCACCTTGGAGCCGAACCTGATGGTGATGCCCTCATCCGGCTGCACCCGGATGACCAGGGCGTTCTGCCCCAGCTCCTGGGTGTCGGTGGTGCCGAACGGGGAGTGCGGGGCGCGCTGGAAGACCACGGCGATCTCGGTGACCCGCCGCCCCAGCCGCTTGCCGGTGCGCAGGTAGAAGGGGACGCCCGCCCAGCGGCGGTTGTCGATCTCCAGCTTGATCGCGGCGAAGGTGTCGGTCTTGGAGTGCGGGTCGATGCCCTCCTCCTCCAGGTAGCCGAGCACCTCCTCGCCGCCCTGCCAGCCGTGTGCGTACTGACCGCGCACGGTGTGCTTGCCCAGCTCCCGGGGGAGCTTGACGGCCCTGAGCGCCTTGAGCTTCTCGGTGACCAGCGCGTCCGCCTCGAAGGAGGCGGGCTCCTCCATGGCGGTCAGGGCGAGGAGCTGGAGCAGGTGGTTCTGGATGACGTCACGGGCGGAGCCGATGCCGTCGTAGTAGCCCGCGCGGCCGCCGATGCCGATGTCCTCGGCCATGGTGATCTGGACATGGTCCACATAGCTGCGGTTCCAGATCGGCTCGAACATCGTGTTGGCGAAGCGCAGCGCCAGGATGTTCTGGACCGTCTCCTTGCCCAGGTAGTGGTCGATCCGGAAGACGTCGCTGGGCCGGAAGACCTCGTGGACGACCTGGTTGAGCTCCTGTGCGCTCTTCAGGTCGTGGCCGAAGGGCTTCTCGATGACCGCGCGGCGCCAGGAGTCGCCCTGTCCGTCGGACAGCCCGTGCTTCTTGAGCTGCTGCACCACGGTGGGGAAGAACTTCGGCGGTACGGACAGGTAGAACGCGAAGTTGCCGCCGGTACCGCGGGCCTTGTCCAGCTCCTCTATGGTCGACCGCAGCGTCTTGAACGCCTCGTCGTCGGAGAAGTCGCCGGGCACGAAGCGGAAGCCTTCGGCGAGCTGCTGCCAGACCTCCTCGCGGAACGGGGTCCGCGCATGCTCCTTGACGGCGTCATGGACGACCTGCGCGAAGTCCTCGTGCTCCCAGTCGCGGCGGGCGAAGCCGACGAGCGAGAAGCCCGGCGGCAGCAGTCCGCGATTGGCCAGGTCGTACACGGCCGGCATCAGCTTTTTCCGGGACAAATCGCCCGTGACGCCGAAGATGACCAGGCCGGACGGCCCCGCGATACGCGGGAGCCGCCGGTCCCTCGGGTCACGCAGCGGATTGCTGCTGGTGGTCAAGGTGTCACGCCTCCGACGGTGCGAGACGGTTGAGCTCCGCCTCCGTGGACTTCAGCAGGTCGTTCCAGGACGACTCGAACTTCTCGACGCCCTCGTCCTCCAGGAGCTGTACGACCTCGTCGTACGAGATCCCGATACCGGCCAGCGCCTCGATGTCGGCCTTGGCCTGCTCGTAGGTGCCGCGCACGGTGTCGCCGGTGATCTGACCGTGGTCGGCCACCGCGTCCAGGGTGGCCTCCGGCATGGTGTTCACCGTGCCGGGGGCGACCAGCTCGTCCACGTACAGCGTGTCCTTGTACGCCGGGTCCTTGACGCCGGTCGAGGCCCACAGCGGACGCTGCTTGTTGGCGTTCGCCCGGTCCAGGGCGGCCCAGCGGTCGGAGCTGAAGACCTCCTCGAACGCCTCGTAGGCGAGGCGGGCGTTGGCCAGGGCGGCCTTGCCGCGCAGTGCCTTGGCCTCGTCGGTGCCCAGCTTGTCGATCCGCTTGTCGATCTCGGTGTCCACGCGGGAGACGAAGAAGGACGCGACCGAGTGGATCTTGGACAGGTCGAGACCCGCGGCCTTGGCCTTCTCCAGACCGGCCAGGAACGCGTCCATGACCGCGCGGTAGCGCTCCAGGGAGAAGATCAGCGTGACATTGACGCTGATGCCGAGACCGATCACCTCGGTGATCGCCGGGAGCCCCGCCTTGGTGGCCGGGATCTTGATGAAGGTGTTGGGCCGGTCCACCAGCCACGCAAGCTGCTTGGCCTCGGCGATGGTGGCCGCCGTGTTGTGCGCCAGCCGCGGGTCGACCTCGATGGAGACCCGGCCGTCCTGGCCGCCGGTGGCGTCGTACACCGGGCGCAGGATGTCGGCGGCGTCCCGGACGTCCGCCGTGGTGATCATGCGGACCGCTTCCTCGACGGTGACCTTGCGGGCCGCGAGATCGGCGACCTGCTGCTCATAGCCGTCGCCGCCGGAGATCGCCTTCTGGAAGATCGACGGGTTGGTGGTGACACCGACGACATGCTGCTGGTCGATCAGTTCGGCCAGGTTGCCGGACGTGATCCGCTTGCGCGAGAGGTCGTCGAGCCAGATCGCGACGCCTTCGTCGGCCAGCCGCTTCAGTGCGTCTGTCATGAGTTATGTCTCCTACTCGTCGCTACTAGTCAAGCCGGTGGCGGGCGTCAGCGCCCGGCGGCGTCGAGGGACTCGTGGGCGGCGGTGACCACGGCCTCGGCGGTCAGACCGAACTCCCGGTAGAGCACCTTGTAGTCGGCGGAGGCACCGAAGTGCTCCAGGGAGACGATGCGGCCGGCCTCGCCGACGTAGCGGTACCAGGTCAGTCCGATACCGGCTTCCACGGCCACGCGCGCCTTCACCGACGGCGGCAGCACGCTCTCGCGGTACTCCTGGTCCTGCTCCTCGAACCACTCGACCGACGGCATCGACACGACGCGGGCCGGGACCCCGGCGGCCTGGAGCTGCTCACGCGCCTCGACGGCGAGCTGGACCTCGGAACCGGTGGCGATCAGGATGACCTTCGGCTCGCCGCCCTCGGCCTCGAAGAGGACGTAACCACCCTTGGCGGCGCCCTCGTTGGCCTCGTAGGTCGGCACGTTCTGACGGGTCAGCGCGATGCCGTGCGGCGCGGGCCGCTCCGTGTGGCGGCGGGTGATCTCGCGCCAGGCGATCGCCGTCTCATTGGCGTCGGCCGGGCGGACGATGTTCAGACCCGGGATGGCGCGCAGCACGGAGAGGTGCTCGACCGGCTGGTGGGTCGGGCCGTCCTCGCCGAGGCCGATGGAGTCGTGCGTCCACACGTAGGTGACCGGCAGCTTCATCAGCGCGGCGAGCCGGACGGCCGGGCGCATGTAGTCGGAGAACACCAGGAAGGTGCCGCCGTAGACCCGGGTGTTGCCGTGCAGCGCGATGCCGTTCATGGTCGAACCCATGGCGTGCTCGCGGATGCCGAAGTGGATGGTGCGGCCGTAGGGGTCGGCCTCCGGCAGCGGGTTGTCCTTCGGCAGGAAGGACGAAGAGGCGTCGATCGTGGTGTTGTTGGAGCCCGCGAGGTCGGCGGAGCCCCCCCACAGCTCGGGCAGCACCCCGCCGAGCGCCTTGAGTACCTGGCCGGACGCCTTACGGGTGGCGACGTCCTTGCCCGCCTCGAACACCGGCAGCGTGCTCTCCCAGCCCGCCGGCAGCTCGCCCGCGGTGATCCGGTCGAACTCGGCGGCCCGCTCGGAGTTGTTGTTCCGCCACTCCTGGAGCGTCTTGTCCCAGGCGGCGCGCGCCTCACGGCCGCGGTCGACCAGACCCCGGGTGTGGTTGATGACGTCGGCGTCCACCTGGAAGTGCTGCTCGGGGTCGAAGCCGAGGACGCGCTTGGTGGCGGCGACCTCCTCCGCGCCGAGCGCCGAGCCGTGCGAGGCCTCGGTGTTCTGCGCGTTGGGCGCGGGCCAGGCGATGATGGTGCGGGCCGCGATGATCGAGGGGCGCTCGGTCTCGTCCCGCGCCGCCTTCAGCGCCGCGTAGAGCTGGTGGATGTCGAAGTCACCGCTGGGCGCCTGCTCGATGCGCTGGACGTGCCAGCCGTACGCCTCGTAGCGCTTCAGTACATCCTCGGAGAGCGCGGTGGCGGTGTCGCCCTCGATCGAGATGTGGTTGTCGTCGTACAGGGCGACGATGTTGCCCAGCTTCTGGTGACCGGCGAGCGAGGACGCCTCGGCGGAGATGCCCTCCTCCAGGTCGCCGTCGGAGACGATCGACCAGATGGTGTGGTCGAACGGGGAGGCGCCCTCGGGCGCCTCCGGGTCGAACAGCCCGCGCTCGTAGCGGGCGGCCATCGCCATGCCCACCGCGTTGGCGATGCCCTGGCCGAGCGGACCGGTGGTGGTCTCCACACCGGTGGTGTGGCCGAACTCCGGGTGGCCCGGGGTGAGGCTGCCCCAGGTGCGGAACGCCTTGAGGTCGTCGAGCTCCAGACCGAAGCCCGCCAGGTACAGCTGCACGTAGAGCGTGAGGCTGGTGTGGCCCGGGGACAGTACGAACCGGTCCCGGCCCGCCCATCCGGCGTCGGAGGGGTCGTGCCGCATCAGCTTCTGGAAGAGCAGGTACGCGGCGGGCGCGAGACTCATGGCCGTGCCGGGGTGGCCGTTACCGACCTTCTGCACGGAGTCCATGGCCAGGACGCGGGCTGTGTCAACGGCCCGCTGGTCCAGATCGGTCCATTCGAGGTCTGTGGTAGTCGGCTTGGTGCTCACCCTGAGTCAGGGCTCCTCTCCACACTGTCGCTATCCGGTGACCGAGTGCACACCGGCGTTGTCGAGCCTACCCCTGGAACGGCGGTCATCTTTTCGAGTTCCACCCGACGGTCAGGGAACGAATCGAGGGCCTCATCGCATTCCCCTCCGCGGTTGCGCGGGGTGATCGGAAGAAGCTGTTCCGGGTGGTGCGCGCCCTGCGCGCCCCGGCGGGCGCGCGCCGCCAACACGACCCGACCCCGGCGGCGAGCGGTACATCCCCTGCGTCTAGAGTGGCGTGGTACGCGCAAGTCTTTACCGGCTCTTCATGTCCGGTGCTTGCTGGTTCTTGCTTCCACCAGGGGTGTGCGTGACGGCCGTCGAATCCCGTCCTGCGGGGGTGCTGGAGACGAGCGAAACGAGCTCCGGCCACCGGCCGCTCGGGGCCCGTGTCAAGGCGTTCGTCGCGCTGACCAAGCCGCGCGTCATCGAGCTGCTGCTGATGACCACGGTGCCGGTCATGTTCCTGGCCGCCGGGGGCGTTCCCGACCTGTGGCTGGTGCTGGCGACCTGTGTCGGCGGTTATCTGTCGGCGGGCGGTGCCGCCGCGTTCAACATGTACCTCGACCGCGACATCGACGCGCTCATGGACCGCACCGCACAGCGTCCGCTGGTGACCGGGATGGTCTCACCGGCGGAGTGCCTGGTGTTCGCCTCGGCGCTCACGGTGGTTTCCACGGCCTGGTTCTGGGTCCTGGTCAACCCGCTGTCCGCGATGCTGTCACTCGGTGCGCTGGTCTTCTACGTCGTCGTCTACACGATGCTGCTCAAGCGGCGCACCTCGCAGAACATCGTCTGGGGCGGGATCGCGGGCTGTATGCCCGTGCTCATCGGCTGGTCCTCGGTGACCAATGAGGTCTCCTGGGCCGCGGTCATCCTCTTCCTCGTCATCTTCTTCTGGACGCCGCCGCACTACTGGCCGCTGTCGATGAAGGTCAAGGACGACTACGAGCGGGCCAGCGTGCCGATGCTGCCGGTGATCGCGGGCAACAAGGCGGTCGCCCGCCAGATCGTCCTCTACAGCTGGGCCATGGTCGGTGTCTCCCTGCTGCTGTGGCCGCTGGGCTACACCGGCCGGTTCTACCCGGCCGTCGCCGTGGTGCTGGGCGGGTTCTGGCTCCGGGAGGCGCACGGGCTCCAGGCGCGCGCCCGGGCCGGGATCACCGGGGCCAAGCTCAAGGAGATGCGGCTCTTCCACTGGTCCATCACCTATGTGTCGCTGCTCTTCGTCGCCGTCGCCGTGGACCCCTTCCTGCGCTGATTACCGACGGGTAGCATTGCTGGTATGGCAGACAGCACCCAGGCGGAGACGGTGGAGACGGTCGGGAGCGCCCAGCCCGCCAAGCCCTCCAAGGACGAGAAGCGGGCCAAGCGGCTCGCCCACCAGATCACGGCCTTCGCCGCGAGCCACGGCGGCAGCGCCGAGGGCCAGCTCGCCCACATCGGCCGCGGCACCACCCGGATCGCCCTGGTGGGGGCCAACGGGGAGTGGGGCGTGCTGGTCACCCCCTCGCACGAGACCGCCCGCCGTGCGGCCGAGCTCGCCGGGCTCACCCTCGAGGACGAGTTCGACGGTGAGATGGCCGCCAAGGTCCGCACCGGTCCGTATGAGTGGACGCGGATGGCGGGCATGCAGATCGGCGGTCCCGCCAACCCCTGAGGCCGCAGCCCCGACACCTCGCACCCCTTTCGCCCGTTAAGCCCGTCGATGTCTTCAGGGCGAGACGATGCCTTAGGGGCGAGGAGGCGGCGGCGATGGACGAGGCGACGGACTCCCCGGGCACCCTGGGCCCGTCGGTCGGCCCGGTCCCGCGTGACGGGCCGGGTCCGGTGGCGGACCCGCCCGCGCTGCCGCCCCTGGTCGACCAGTACAGCCACGGCACGGTCCACGGCGAACTGGGACTCGGCTCCTTCGAGGCCCATCTGGCCTCCGCCGCCGGATCGGGTGCGGCCCCCGCGGGCACCACCTTCTTCGACAGCTTGACCGGGCTCGCGGTGCGCCGCTGGTGCCCGCCGCTGCTGGGCATGGACCCGCACTGCGCACCGGTCAGCTATCTCGCCCGCCGCCGGGAACTGGGCGCCTACCGGGCCACCCGGCTGCTGCTGCGGGGCGCGGGCATCGGCACCTTCCTGCTGGAGTCCGGCGCCCCCAGCGACCTCACCTCATCCGCCGAACTGGCCGCCGCCGCCGACGGCCGGGTCCATGAGGTGGTCCGGCTGGAACCGCTGGCCGAGCAGGTGGCCGACACCTCCGGCACGGTCGACGCGTTCACCGGCAACACCGCCGAGGCGCTGTACGCCGCCGCCCAGCACGCCACCGCGTTCTCCCTGGGCATCACCCACTGCGACGAGGTGCCCCCGGATCCGCGCGAGGTGCGCCGGGCCGCCGCGCGCAGACTCGCCGGGGGACCGGTCCGGAACCGTCCGCTCGATCCCGCGCTCGCCCAGCACCTGCTGTGGAGCGCGGTGGCCACCGGGCTGCCGGTGCAGGTGCACTGCGCCGATCCGCAGCCGCTGCTGGGCTTCCTGCGGGCCACCGCCGGGTTCGGCACCGATCTGGTGCTGCTGCCCGAGCGGCCGTACCACCGGCGGGCGGCCCAGTTCGCCGCGGCCTTCCCGCACGTCTACGCGGACGCCGGGCCGCGTCCGGCGGAGACCCTGGGCGAGGCGCCGTTCGGCAAACTGCTGTTCTCCACCGGCGCGCGGGCGCTGCCCGAGCTGTATGTGACCGCCGCCCGGCTGTTCGCCCACGCCATGGCGCGGCTGACCGCCGAGTGGACCGACGAGGGGGTGTGCACCCGCGCCGAGGCACGGCGGATCACCGCTCTGGTCGCGGCCGGGACCGCGCGCCGGGTCTACCGGCTGGAGGCGGCGGGCTCGGCCGGTCCGGCGGCCGGGGCGGACGCGGTCTCCGGCTGAAGCGCCTCGTGCTCCCCGGTGGGGGAGGGCACCCCGGCGGCCTCCGAGGATCCGGCGGTGCCGCTGCGCTCGCGCAGCGACAGCAGGACCCGCAGCGCCGCGATCCACACCAGGCAGGAGCCGAACATATGGGTGCCGACGACGATCTCGGGCAGGTGGGTGAAGTACTGCACATAGCCGATCACGCCCTGGAGCAGCAGGACGACCAGCAGCTCCAGCACCGCGCGGCGCTGGGCGGCCGGGGCCTTCACGGCGCGCAGGGTGAACCAGAGCGCGGCGGTGAGGCCCAGCACGATGTAGACGAAGTCCACATGCAACTGGGTGATCTCCTGCCAGTCCACCGGGATGCGGTGCACCTTGCGGGCGTCACCGGCGTGCGGACCGGCTCCGGAGACCGCGGTGCCGATCACGATCAGCGCGGCGGTCGAGACCACCAGCAGCCAGGTGAGCTGACGTACCGGCCGGGCCACCAGCTCCCGGGGCTCGGCGTCGCCCTCCCGGGCCCGCTGCCAGGTCACCACGGCCACCGTGAGCAGCGCGGTGGCCAGCAGGAAGTGTGAGCTGACGATGTACGGGTTGAGTCCGGTGAGGACGGTCATCCCGCCGACCACGGCATTGCCCATGATGATCCAGAACTGGATCCAGCCGAGCCGGGTGAGCGAGGTGCGCACCGGGGTGCGGGCGCGGGCGGCGATGATCAGCAGCCCCACCACCGCGCACAGCACATAGGTCAGCATCCGGTTGCCGAACTCGATGATGCCGTTGATGCCCGCCTCGGCCGTCGGCGTCAGGCTGTCGGAGGTGCACTTCGGCCAGGTGTCACAGCCCAGTCCGGACTGGGTCAGCCGGACCGCGCCGCCGGTGACGACGATGACGACGGCCATCACCACGGCGGCCAGCGCGGCGCGTTCCACGAAGCGTGCGGACGGCTGCCAGCGCCGGGCGATCTGCTCAAGAGGGTTCAGCGAAGAGGGCACGGGCCCATCGTAGGCGGCCGCTTGTGCAGCTTTTCACGAGGGTCCCGGAACGGGCGGAACCGGCCGTTCCGCAGCCTCGCCGATGCGGTGACGTGCCTACTCCCAGCGGAAGAAGCGGGCCGCCGCGCCCAGACCCAGCACCGACCACACCGCCAGGATCCCCAGCTCCCGCCAGGGCGCCGGACCGCCGTTCTGGAGGACGTCCCGCAGCCCGCCCGACAGTGCGGAGATCGGCAGCAGCTCCAGGACACCCCGGACGGCGTCCGGGAACTTGTCCAGCGAGACGATCACCCCGCCCGCGACGAGCAGCAGCAGGAAGACCAGGTTGGCGGCGGCCAGGGTGGCCTCGGCCTTGAGGGTGCCCGCCATCAGCAGGCCCAGACCGGAGAACGCCGCGGTGCCCAGCACCAGCAGCAGCGCCACCACCAGCGGATTGCCGTGCGGCGACCAGCCCAGACCCAGCGCGATCGCGGTCAGCAGGGCGATCTGGAGGACCTCGGTGACCAGCACCGAGCAGGTCTTGGCGGCCATCAGCCCCCACCGTGGCAGCGGGGAGACCGCGAGCCGCTTCAGCACGCCGTAGCGCCGCTCGAAACCGGTGGCGATGGCCTGCCCGGTGAACGCGGTCGACAGGACGGCCAGCGCCAGCACCCCGGGGGCCAGGAAGTCCACCGTCTCGCCGTCGGTGCCGGTGTCCACGATGTCGACGCTGCTGAACAGCACCAGCACCAGGGACGGGATGACCACGGTCAGCAGTAGCTGCTCACCGTTGCGCAGCAGCATCCGGGTCTCCAGCGCGGCCTGTGCCCGGATCATCCGCAGCAGCGGTGCCGACCCCGGCCGGGGGAGGAAAGTGCCCGTGGCGGTCACGCTCGCAGCTCCTTACCGGTGAGCTCGAGGAAGACGTCCTCGAGGGTGTGCCGCTCGACCGAGATCCGGTCCGGCATCACCCCGTTCTGTGCGCACCACGAGGTGACGGTGGCCAGTAGCTGGGGGTTGATCTTGCCGGTGACGCGGTAGCCGCCGGGGGTCAGCTCGGCGGCCGTGCTGTCGTCGGGCAGCGCCTTGAGCAGCGAGGCCAGGTCGAGCGCGGGGCGGCCGGTGAAGCGCAGGGTGTTCTCGGCGCCGCCCCGGCACAGCTCCTCGGGGCTGCCGTGGGCGATCACCTTGCCGCCGTCGATGATCGCGACGTGGTCGGCGAGCTGTTCGGCCTCGTCCATGTGGTGGGTGGTCAGCACGACGGTGACCCCGTCCTGGCGCAGCTCGCGGATGAGCTCCCAGGTGGCGCGGCGGGCCTGCGGGTCCAGACCGGCGGTCGGCTCGTCGAGGAAGACCAGCTCGGGGCGGCCGACGACGGCCATGGCCAGGGCGAGCCGCTGCTGCTGACCGCCGGAGAGCCTGCGGTAGGTGGTGCGGCCGCAGGAGCCGAGCCCCAGCCGCTCGACCAGCAGACCGACGTCCACCGGATGGGCGTGCAGGGAGGCGGTGTGCCGCAGCATCTCTTCTGCGCGCGCGCCGGAATAAACGCCTCCGGACTGGAGCATCACCCCGATCCGCGGCCGCAGCGCCGCCGCGTCCCCGACCGGGTCCAGGCCGAATATGCGCACCGTCCCGGCGTCGGGGCGGCGGTACCCCTCGCAGCTCTCGACGGTGGTGGTCTTGCCGGCCCCGTTGGGCCCGAGGACGGCGCTCACGGTGCCGCGCGCGACGGACAGGTCGAGTCCGTCGACCGCGGTCTTCGAGCCGTACCGTTTGACCAGGCCGACGACGTCGACCGCGGGCTCTTCTCGCATGCCGGGCAGTCTACGAATCCCCGGGGGCGCTGTGGGCGGCAGGGCGGAAGCCGGTCCTCGCGAATCGCCGCGCCATCGCATCGTCGCAGGTGAAGTTAGGTGTGCCTAAGTGATGCACCCCACCAGCGAGGGCGTCGGCCGTCGGTTGTATGTCCCGCCGGAATTACGCAACAATGGCGTTGTGAAATACGCGAGCGAGGCTCCGAAGGGACACGCGGCCGACCCGGCCGCGCGGTCCGGCGTGCCCGTGTCCGCGCCCGATGAGCAGCACGGCACCCGCAACCGGGTCGCCCGTTCCATCCTCGATCACGGCCCCTCCACCGCGGCGGAGCTCGCGCTGCGGCTGGAGCTGACCCAGGCGGCCGTCCGCCGCCACCTCGACACCCTCGTCGCCGACGGCGTCGTCGAGCCCCGCGAGAAGAGGGTGTACGGGGCGCGGGGGCGCGGCCGCCCGGCCAAGGTCTTCGCCCTGACCGACTGCGGCCGTGACGCCTTCGACCAGGCCTATGACTCGCTGGCCGTCGACGCCCTGCGCTGGATCGAGCAGAGCGCCGGGGGCGGTGAGGCCGGACGGGCCGCCGTCGCGGCGTTCGCCCGCGCCCGGCTGGCCGGCCAGGCCGTGGCGTACCGCAGTGCCGTCGAGGCCGCCGATCCCGGCAGCCGTACCCAGGCCCTCGCGGGCGCGCTGTCCGCGGACGGGTACGCTGCTACGGCGCGCAGCGCGCCGGTCGGCGAACAGCTCTGCCAGCACCACTGCCCGGTCGCCCACGCAGCCGAGCGATATCCGCAGCTCTGCGAGGCGGAGACCGAGGTCTTCTCCCAGCTGCTCGGGACTCATGTGCAGCGTCTGGCCACCATCGCCCATGGCGACGGGGTGTGCACGACGTTCATTCCGAAGACCGACAGAACCGCATCGGCCGAGACGGCCGACCCCAGTACCAGTAAGACCACCACCGCATCTGCCAGCACGGCCGGGAGGAACCCCGTATGACTCTCCCCACGGAGACCGCTCACCCTGAGCTCGAGGGTCTGGGCAACTACGAGTACGGCTGGGCCGACTCCGACGTGGCCGGCGCTTCGGCCAAGCGCGGGCTCTCCGAGGAGGTCGTCCGCGACATCTCGGCGAAGAAGTCCGAGCCGGAGTGGATGCTCAACATGCGTCTGAAGGGCCTGAAGCTCTTCGGCAAGAAGCCCATGCCCACCTGGGGCTCGGACCTGTCGGGCATCGACTTCGACAACATCAAGTACTTCGTGCGTTCCACCGAGCAGCAGGCCGCCTCCTGGGAGGAGCTGCCCGAGGACATCAAGAACACGTACGACAAGCTGGGCATCCCGGAGGCCGAGAAGCAGCGCCTGGTCGCCGGTGTCGCCGCCCAGTACGAGTCCGAGGTCGTCTACCACCAGATCCGTGAGGACCTGGAGGAGCAGGGCGTCATCTTCCTGGACACCGACACCGCGCTCAAGGAGCACCCGGAGCTCTTCAAGGAGTACTTCGGCTCGGTGATCCCGGCGGGCGACAACAAGTTCGCCTCGCTGAACACGGCGGTGTGGTCCGGCGGCTCGTTCATCTACGTGCCCAAGGGCGTCCACGTGGAGATCCCGCTCCAGGCCTACTTCCGGATCAACACCGAGAACATGGGCCAGTTCGAGCGGACGCTGATCATCGTCGACGAGGACGCCTACGTCCACTACGTCGAGGGCTGCACCGCGCCGATCTACAAGTCGGACTCGCTGCACTCCGCGGTCGTCGAGATCATCGTCAAGAAGGGCGCCCGCTGCCGCTACACGACCATCCAGAACTGGTCGAACAACGTCTACAACCTGGTCACCAAGCGCGCCGTCGCCTACGAGGGCGCCACCATGGAGTGGGTCGACGGCAACATCGGCTCCAAGGTGACCATGAAGTACCCCGCCGTCTACCTGATGGGCGAGCACGCCAAGGGCGAGACCCTGTCCATCGCCTTCGCGGGCGAGGGCCAGCACCAGGACGCCGGCGCCAAGATGGTCCACATGGCGCCCCGCACCTCGTCCAACATCGTCTCCAAGTCGGTGGCACGCGGCGGTGGCCGTACCTCCTACCGCGGTCTGATCGAGATCGGCGAGGGCGCCGAGGGCTCCAAGTCCAATGTGCTCTGTGACGCCCTGCTGGTGGACACCGTCTCGCGGTCGGACACCTACCCCTATGTGGACGTCCGCGAGGACGATGTGTCGATGGGCCACGAGGCGACCGTCTCCAAGGTCAGCGACGACCAGCTCTTCTACCTGATGAGCCGCGGTCTGTCGGAGGACGAGGCCATGGCGATGATCGTCCGCGGATTCGTCGAGCCGATCGCTCGCGAGCTGCCCATGGAGTACGCGCTGGAGCTCAACCGGCTGATCGAGCTGCAGATGGAGGGCGCGGTCGGCTGACGCCACCGCACCTTCCGGCCCCACCGCACCGGGGCATCCCCGTGAAAGCCACCGAAGGCAGAAAGCGAGCAGTACGACAGCCATGGCTGAAACCATTCCCGCCGGATCCACTACGGACGGTGTCATCCAGGTGGGCCAGCCCACCGATGCGCGGGTCAGCGCCCCCGCGTCGTACGACGTGGCCGACTTCCCCGTGCCGCACGGCCGGGAGGAGGAATGGCGGTTCACCCCGCTGGAGCGGCTGCGCGGCCTCCACGACGGCACCGCCGTCGCCGACGGCGGCGTCAAGGTCGAGGTGACCGCCCCCGAGGGCGTCACCGTCGAGACCGTGGGCCGGGACGACGCGCGCCTGGGCAAGGCCGGCAAGCCGGTGGACCGGGTCGCGGCGCAGGCGTACAGCTCCTTCGAGAAGGCCTCGGTCGTCTCCGTCCCCAAGGAGACGGTGCTCACCGAGCCGGTGCGGATCTCCGTGCACGGCGAGGGCGGCACCGCCTTCGGCCACCAGCTCGTCGAGCTCGGCGCCTTCGCCGAGGCCGTGGTGGTCATCGACCACACCGGTGACGCCACCCTCGCCGCCAACGTCGAGTACGTGCTCGGCGACGGCGCCAAGCTCACCGTGGTCTCCATCCAGGACTGGGCCGACACCGCCGTCCACACCGGGCAGCACACCGCGCTGGTCGGCCGGGACGCGAGCTTCAAGTCCGTGGTCGTCACCTTCGGCGGCGATCTGGTGCGTCTCCACCCGCGGGTGGTCTACGGCGCCCCCGGCGGTGAGGCCGAGCTCTACGGCCTGTACTTCACCGACAACGGGCAGCACCAGGAGCACCGGCTCTTCATCGACCACGACACCCCGCACTGCCGGAGCAACGTGGCCTACAAGGGCGCGCTCCAGGGCAAGGACGCCCACGCGGTCTGGATCGGCGACGTGCTGATCCGCGCCGCCGCCGAGGGCACCGAGACCTATGAGCTCAACCGCAACCTGGTGCTCACCGACGGCGCCCGCGTCGACTCGGTGCCCAACCTGGAGATCGAGACCGGCGAGATCGTCGGCGCCGGTCACGCCAGCGCCACCGGCCGCTTCGAGGACGAGCAGCTCTTCTACCTGATGGCGCGCGGTATCCCGGCCGACGAGGCCCGCCGTCTGGTGGTCCGCGGCTTCTTCGCCGAGCTCGTCCAGCAGATCGGCATCCCCGATCTGGAGGAGCGTCTGATCGCCAAGATCGAGGCAGAGCTGGAGGCGTCCGTAGGATGACCGAGACCTTCGTACGCGCCTGCGCCCTGGCCGAGCTCGAGGACGACACCCCCAAGCGGGTCGAGCTCGACGGCGTTCCGGTCGCGCTGGTCCGCACCGAGGGCGAGGTGTTCGCCGTCAACGACATCTGCTCGCACGCGAATGTCTCGCTGTCCGAGGGCGAGGTCGAGGACTGTCAGATCGAGTGCTGGCTGCACGGCTCCAGCTTCGATCTGCGCACCGGCAAGCCGTCCGGTCTCCCGGCCACGCGCCCCGTCCCCGTATACCCCGTAAAGATCGAAGGGGACGACGTGCTCGTCTCCGTCACCCAGGAGTCCTGAGGCACCCATGGCAACGCTTGAGATTCACGACCTGCACGTCTCCGTCGAGGCCGAGGGCGGCCCCCGGGAGATCCTGCGCGGCGTCGACCTGACCGTGAAGCAGGGCGAGACGCACGCCATCATGGGCCCCAACGGCTCCGGCAAGTCCACCCTGGCCTACTCGCTGGCCGGCCACCCGAAGTACACCATCACCGGCGGCACCGTCACCCTCGACGGTGAGGACGTGCTGGAGATGTCCGTCGACGAGCGCGCCCGCGCCGGTGTCTTCCTGGCCATGCAGTACCCGGTCGAGGTGCCCGGCGTCTCCGTCTCCAACTTCCTGCGGACCTCCGCCACCGCCATCCGTGGTGAGGCCCCCAAGCTGCGCACCTGGGTCAAGGAGGTCAAGGAGGCCATGCAGCGCCTCCAGATCGACCCCTCCTTCGCCGAGCGCAACGTCAACGAGGGCTTCTCCGGCGGTGAGAAGAAGCGCCACGAGATCCTCCAGCTCGAGCTGCTGAAGCCCGCCATCGCGATCCTCGACGAGACCGACTCCGGCCTCGACGTCGACGCGCTGCGCGTGGTCTCCGAGGGCGTCAACCGGGTCCGTGAGGCCGGTGAGGTCGGCACCCTGCTGATCACGCACTACACCCGTATCCTGCGGTACATCAAGCCCGACCAGGTCCACGTGTTCGCCGCGGGCCGGATCGCCGAGTCCGGCGGCCCGGAGCTGGCCGACAAGCTGGAGGCCGAGGGCTACGAGGCGTACGTGAAGGGAGGCGCATCCGAGTGACACAGCTGCCGGGCCTCCTCGACACCGAGGCGATCCGCAAGGACTTCCCCATCCTGGACCGCCCGGTCCACGACGGGAAGAAGCTCGTCTACCTGGACAACGCGGCCACGTCCCAGAAGCCGCGTCAGGTGCTCGACGCGCTCAACACCTACTACGAACGCTCCAACGCCAATGTGCACCGCGGTGTGCATGTGCTGGCCGAGGAGGCCACGGCGCTGTACGAGGGCGCCCGCGACAAGGTCGCCGGCTTCATCAACGCTCCCAGCCGCGATGAGGTGATCTTCACCAAGAACGCGTCGGAGTCGCTGAACCTCGTGGCCAACATGCTCGGCTGGGCGGATGAGCCCTACCGGGTGGACCGCGAGACCGAGATCGTCATCACGGAGATGGAGCACCACTCCAACATCGTCCCGTGGCAGCTGCTCTCGCAGCGCACCGGCGCGAAGCTGAAGTGGTTCGGCCTCACCGACGACGGCCGTCTCGACCTGTCGCAGATCGAGCAGGTCATCACCGAGAAGACCAAGGTCGTCTCGTTCGTGCTGGTCTCCAACATCCTGGGCACGGTCAACCCGGTCGAGGCGATCGTCCGCCGCGCCCAGGACGTGGGCGCCCTGGTCGTCATCGACGCCTCCCAGGCCGCGCCGCACATGGTGCTGGACGTCCAGGCGCTCCAGGCCGACTTCGTGGCCTTCACCGGCCACAAGATGTGCGGTCCGACCGGTATCGGTGTGCTGTGGGGCCGCCAGGAGCTGCTGGAGGACCTGCCCCCGTTCCTCGGTGGCGGCGAGATGATCGAGACCGTCTCGATGCACTCCTCCACCTACGCCCCGGCGCCGCACAAGTTCGAGGCCGGTACGCCCCCGATCGCCCAGGCCGTCGGCCTCGGCGCGGCCGTGGACTATCTGGCCTCGGTCGGCATGGAGGACATCGCCCGCCATGAGCACGCCCTGACCCACTACGCGGTCGGCAGGCTCCTGGAGGTGCCGGACCTGCGCATCATCGGCCCCACCACGGCCGAGGAACGCGGTGCCACGATCTCCTTCACGCTCGGTGACATCCACCCGCACGATGTGGGCCAGGTCCTCGACGAACAGGGCATCGCGGTCCGCGTCGGCCACCACTGCGCCCGACCCGTCTGCCTGCGGTACGGAATTCCCGCGACCACACGGGCGTCGTTCTATCTGTACTCCACCCCCGCCGAGGTCGACGCCTTGGTGGAGGGCCTGGAGCACGTACGGAACTTCTTCGGGTAGGGGCGACCGCGTGAAACTGGATTCGATGTACCAGGACGTCATCCTGGACCACTACAAGAACCCGCATGGACGGGGCCTCAGGGACGGCGACGCAGAGGTACACCACGTCAATCCCACTTGCGGTGACGAGATCACCCTGCGGGTGCGGCTCGACGGCGAGACCATCGAGGACGTCAGCTACGAGGGCCAGGGCTGTTCCATCAGCCAGGCCAGCGCGTCGGTGCTCAACGAGCTGCTGGTGGGCAAGGAGCTGGGCGAGGCTCGCAGGATCCAGGAGACGTTTCTGGAGCTGATGCAGTCCAAGGGGCAGACCGTTCCGGACGACGCGATGGAGGAGGTGCTGGAGGACGCGGTCGCGTTCGCCGGTGTCTCCAAGTACCCCGCCCGAGTGAAGTGCGCCCTGCTGAGCTGGATGGCGTGGAAGGACGCCACCGCACAGGCGCTCGGCGAAACCGCTGGAGGGAAGACCGCATGAGCGACGATGTGACGACCACCAAGCCCGCCAGCGAGGAAGAGGTCCGCGAGGCCCTCTACGACGTCGTCGACCCCGAGCTGGGGATCGACGTGGTCAACCTCGGGCTGATCTACGGCATCCACGTCGACGACGCCAACATCGCCACCATCGACATGACGCTGACGTCCGCGGCCTGTCCGCTGACCGACGTCATCGAGGACCAGGCGAAGTCCGCGACCGACGGCATCGTCAACGAGCTCCGGATCAACTGGGTCTGGATGCCGCCGTGGGGTCCCGACAAGATCACCGACGACGGCCGCGAGCAGCTCCGCGCCCTCGGCTTCAACGTCTGAGGACCACCTCGCAGCGTTCCATGGAACGGCCCCCGCGCACTCGCGCGGGGGCCGTTCCGCGTTTCCGGCGCTCTCCCGGCCCTGCTTGTGTACGACCGTACGCAACGTTGTGTACGATCGTACGCATGGGGTACCTGATGCTCTCCGGTGCGATCCTGGCCGAGGTGCTGGCCACGACCGCGATGAAGTACAGCGACGGATTCACCCGGCTGTGGCCCACCGTGGTCACCGTCACCGGCTATCTGATCGCCTTCGCCCTCCTCGCCCAGACCCTCAAGACGGTCTCCGTCGGCACCGCCTACGCCATATGGGCCGGGGCCGGGACCGCCGTGATCGCCGTCATCGGCATGGTCTTCCTCGGCGAGGCCGCGACCGCCGCCAAGATCGTCGGGGTGCTGCTGGTCATCGCCGGGGTCGTGGTGCTCAACCTCGGCGGGGCCCACTGATGCCGCGCCGCTACGACCCCGACCGGCGGCAGCGGATCATCGACGCCGCGATCACGGTGGTCGGGGAGCGCGGGATCAGCGGACTGAGCCACCGCGCGGTGGCCGCCGAGGCGGACGTACCGCTCGGCTCGACCACCTACCACTTCGCCACCCTCGACGATCTGCTCGTCGCCGCCCTCAGCCAGCTCAACGTGGACTGGCTGGACCACCTGGAGCGGTGGGAGCGCGCCGTAGACCCCGGCCGCCCGCTCGCCGACGAACTGCTGCGGTTCATCGAGACCCTGCTGGGCGGCGACCGCGCCCGGCTGGAGCTGGAGTACGAGCTCTACCTCGTCGCGCTGCGCCGGGCGGCGGTGCGGCCCATCGCCGCCGCCTGTCTGGACGAGATGGCCGTCCTGCTGGCCCGCCGCACCGGCGACCTCGATACCGCACGGATGGTGGTGGCGCTCATGGACGGGGTGATACTCCAGGTACTGCTGACCGGCAGACCGCTGGAGCGCACCGAGGTACGCGCGGCCATGGAGCGGATCACCGGCTGAGACGGGCGAGGGAGGCGGCGCGTGAACCCGATCGGGCCCTGCGGGGAACAGAGGGTGACACTCCTTCCCGCCAAGGATGCGGAGACTCCGTGACAGATCCCGATCCACCGCCCCAGCACATACCGCTCCACGACGACGCCGATGTCATCGCGCAGTCCGTGGAGCGGCCCGAACTCTTCGCCCGGCTCTACGACCGGTACGCGCCCGACATCCACCGCTACGCCGCCCGCCGCCTCGGCGACGGCGCCGCGGACGACATCACGGCCGAGACCTTCCTCGTCGCCTTCCGCTGCCGGGCCCGTTTCGACACCCGCCGCAACGCGGCCCGCCCCTGGCTCTACGGCATCGCCGCCAATCTGATCGGCAAGCACCGCCGCACCGAGGTCCGGGCGCTGCGCGCCCTCGCCCGCACCGGCACCGACCCGGTCACCGAGTCCTGGGTCGAGCGTGCCGACGACCGGGTCGCCGCCGAGGCCACCCGACGGCCGCTGGCCGAGGCGCTCGCCGGGCTGTCCGCCCGGGACCGCCACGTCCTGCTGCTGATCGCCTGGGCCGACCTCAGCTACCAGGAGGTCGCCGAAGCCCTCGGCATCCCCGTCGGGACGGTCCGCTCCCGGCTCAACCGCGCCCGCCGCAAGGTGCGCGCCGCCCTCGGCGCCGATCCCGCCGTCCTCAGCGATGCCACGGAGGTGGCCACCTATGGATGAAATGACCAAGGTCCGTGAACTGCGCTCGCAGGCACCCCGCCCGGACGCGATCCGGCTGGCGGCCGGACGCAGGCAGCTCACCGAGGCCGCCGAGGGCGGCGTCCGCGCCCGTCGCCTCAACACCCCCCACCTCCGCCTCGGCTGGCGGCTGGCCGCCGTGGGCGCCGCCGCCACCGTCACCGCGGCCGCCGTGCTGTCCGCCCAACTGGTGGACGGCGGCGAGGGCGTCCGTACGGCGCCGGTCGCCGCGATGAGCCAGTCCTACGCGGTGGCGCTGGGCAGCCCGGCCGAGACCCTGCGGGACGCGGCCGCCACCGCCGAGCGGGCCAAGGACCCCCGGCCCCATGACGGCCAGTGGGTCTTCACCGAGACCAGCCGGGTGAACGCCACCGACGGCGAGCGGCCCGGTCTGGTGGACCACTCGTCCTGGTCCCGCTACGACAACCCCTCGATGGAGGGCGGCAAGGCGGGCGACGACCATTCGCCGCGCGAGACCTACCGCTTCCTGAACTCCCTCCCCGAGGACCCGGCGAAGGTGCGCGCCAAGGCCCGTGCCTTCTACCCCAAGGCCGACGGGGAGACCCGCGCCCAGCACGACTTCCGGGCGCTCACCCTGCTCACCGACGCCTACCCGGCACCGCCGAAGGGGCGGGCCGCGGTCTTCCGCGCCATGGCCGCGATCCCCGGTCTGAAGGCCGACTCGGTCAAGGACATCCTCGGCCGCGACGCCATCGCGCTCTCGCTCGGCGACAAGGCCCAGGGCGACCTCCGCGGCCAGTACCTCTACAACCCGCGCACCTGGATCTCGTCCGGCAGCCGCCACATCGCGGTGACCGACAACCCGGGCGGGGAGGGCGGTCCTGAGGACCACTGGAAGGCCGGAGACGTGATCATCTCCGAGGCGCAGGAGAGCCGCGTCCTGGTCGACGACAAGGGCGACACCGGCCGTTGACCCCCTCGGTGCCGGGCCCGGCCGGGCCCGGCACCGAGGCCCGCCGCCGCGGCGGGGTGGGGGCCCGGGGCGCGGGGCCTCGGGTCCCCCAGCGGCCCCCCCCGGGGCGCCCCCCCCGGGGGGGGGGGGGCGGGCCCCCCCCCCCCCCCGAGGCCCGCCTCCGCGGCTGTGTGGCGACCCGGTGCGCGGGACATCGGGCGGACCGGGGCCTCCGAGACCGGGCCCACGGTCCGCACAACGGCTCGCCGGACCCTCCGGCAGCGTCGTCCGGACCCCGGGGCCGGGCCGTGCCGGGGGTCGGCTGCGGGCCGGGACATGAGACCGGTTCGCCTCCCGGGGGCGGCTCCGGTTAGCGTTCTGACCATGACCGACGCAGCCACCACCCGTACCACCCGCCCCGGCGCCGTCGCCGCCGGACTCGCCACCCTCACCGAGGACGGCACCGTTCTGGACACCTGGTTCCCGTCCCCCGAGCTGGCCGAGGCCCCCGGTCCGGCCGGGACCGAGCGGCTCGACGCCGAGCAGACCGCCCGGCTGCTGGGCGAGACCGCCGTCAAGGCGCTCGGCCCGGACCCGCGCCGCGGTGTCGAGGTCGTGGCCGTCCGTACGGTCATCGCCTCGCTCGACGACAAGCCGCAGGACGCCCATGACGTCTACCTCCGGCTGCACCTGCTCAGCCACCGGCTCGTCGCCCCGCACGGCCAGAACCTCGACGGGATGTTCGGCGTACTCGCCAACGTGGCGTGGACCTCGCTGGGTCCGGTCGCCGTCGACCAGCTCGACCGCGCCCGGCTGGCCGCCCGCGCCGAGGGCCTCCAGCTCAGCGTGACCAGCGTCGACAAGTTCCCGCGGATGACCGACTATGTGGTCCCCGCCGGGGTCCGCATCGGTGACGCCGACCGCGTACGGCTCGGCGCGCACCTCGCCGCCGGGACCACCGTCATGCACGAGGGCTTCGTCAACTTCAACGCGGGCACCCTCGGCACCTCGATGGTCGAGGGCCGGATCAGCGCGGGCGTCGTGGTCGGCGACGGCTCGGACATCGGCGGCGGTGCGTCGATCATGGGCACCCTCTCCGGCGGCGGCAAGCAGACCATCGCCATCGGTGAGCGCTGCCTGCTGGGCGCCCAGGCGGGCATCGGCATCTCGCTCGGCGACGACTGCATCGTCGAGGCGGGCCTCTACGTGACCGCCGGCACCCGCGTCACCCTCCCCGACGGCAAGATCGTCAAGGCGCTCGAACTGTCCGGCGCCCGCAATCTCCTCTTCCGCCGCAACTCCACCACCGGTGCGGTCGAGGCGCTGCCGCGCTCCGGTTCGTGGGGCGGCCTCAACGAGGCGCTGCACAGCCACAACTAGCCGCCGCTAGTCCCAGGCCGGTCCGGTCGTCGCCCGCTTGTAGGCGTCGACCAGACCGGCCGTGGTGTCGGTACCGGCCGCCAGCAGCGGCGCCCGTACCGGCCCCGCGGGCAGCCCCAGCGCGTCCAGCAGCGCCTTCGCGGTGACCGCCCCGGGCAGGTTCGACATCATCGCGTCGACCAGCGGGGTGAGCGCGAGATGACGGCGGGCCGCGGTGCCCGGGTCTCCCGCGTCATACGCGTCCAGCACGGCGCGCACCTGCGGTCCGGCCACGTTCGAGACGGTGCTGATGTACCCGGCCGCGCCGATCGCCCGCAGCGGGAGGTTCTGCTCGTCGCAGCCGGAGTAGTAGGCGAGATCGGTGGCCGCCAGGACCCTCGCCGACTTCATCAGGTCGTACGCGCAGTCCTTCACCCCCGCCACCCGCGGGTGTTCGGCCAGCCGCAGCAGGGTCTCGCAGGAGAGCGCGGTCCCGGTGCGCCCGGGGATGTCGTACAGCAGAACGGGCAGGCCGGCCGCGTCCGCGACGGTGCGGAAGTGGGCCCGGACCGCGTCCTGCGGCGGGCGGCTGTAGTACGGCGTGACCACCAGCAGCGCGTGCGCCCCGGCCCGTTCGGCCGCGCGTGCCAGTCCGACCGCGTGCCGGGTGTCGTTGCTGCCGACCCCCGCGGTGATCCGCGCCCGGTCGCCGACCGCCTCGGCCACCGCCCGGACGACCGCCTCCTGTTCGGCGTCGCTGGTGGTGGGCGCCTCGCCGGAGGTGCCGTTCACCACCAGCCCGTCGCAGCCGTCCTCGTCGACGAGGCGGGTGGCGAGCCGTTGGACGCCGTCGAGGTCGAGCGAACCGTCGGCGGTGAACGGCGTGATCATGGCACAGGCGGAACGGCCGGAGGGACCGCCGGTGCGGTGGTGATGTGTGGACATGAGGGAATTTTCAAGCCCGTTGATCTACAGGTCCACTTCAGGGTTCTACATCCCACCGTGCAGCGTCGCTGCAGAGTGGCCGACTTCGGCTTCGCCTACGGCTTCTCGGCGTGGACGTACACCCGCGCACCCGACTCGGTGGCGCTGCCCTCGCCCTTGCCGTTGTAGACCACATACACGTCCCGCCGTACGCCCTCGTCGATATCGGTGAAGGCCAGGTCCGCGTGCGCGGGGACATGGCTGGTGAGGCCGTCCGCCACCGCGCGCGGAATGGCGGCCCCGACGCGGCCCGGGCCCTCGATCCCGTAGGTCCGCCGGAAGTCCTTGACGCTGCTGTCCTGTCCGCCGTTGATCCGGTACCGCAGACAGGCGGTGTGCCCGGCGCTCCGTCCCTCGACGGGTACGTAGAAGCGGCCCGCGTGCGGATTCTGTTCGGGCGCGAAACGGGCCAGTTGCTCGGCCCGGTCGGCCGCCGAGGTGCGCGTGTCGCTGTCCGGCCCGAGGAGGAACCACCCGCCGACGGCCAGCAGCAGGACCAGCACCAGCCCCGTCAGACCCAGCGGAACGGCCCAGACGGCCCGGTGGCGCGTGGCTGACGACGGTGACATCTGGCTGGCCCCCTGTGACACACGAGTGCTCCGGAGTCCGGCGCGTCGCCGGACTCCGGAGCACTCTAGTCAGCCGTGCTCCGTGGGATCCCTACGGATCCCTAGGGGCGGACGCGGACGACCTGGGGGTCGTGGTCGCTGGACTGGTCCGCGAACTCGGAGTTGATGTGCACGATGTCGTAGTCCGGGCGGCGCAGCGCGCGGCTGGTGAGGATGTGGTCCAGCACCTGCGAGTTGCCGTTGTAGACGTAGCCGTAGCGCTCGGCGCGCGGCAGTCGCTTCACCAGGTCGGTGAGGACCCCGCCCTTGGTGAGCGCGGTCAGCGCGGGTGAGAACTGGTAGTCGTTCAGGTCGCCCGCGACCACCACGGCGGCCTTCGGGTCGGCGGCCGTCAGCTCCTTGACGAAACCGTTCACCGCCTTCGCCTGGCCGGTGCGCTGGGTCTCCGAGGAGCGGGCCGGGGGCTGGAAGCGGCTGTCCAGGCCCTGGTCGCCGCCCTTGGAGTTGAAGTGGTTGGCGACCACGTAGACCGGGCGGTCACGGAAGGAGAACTGCCCGACCAGCGGCTTGCGGCTGGCCTTCCAGACCTCGTCGGCCGGGGCGATCCGGCCCGGCGAGGCCGACAGCGACGCCTTGCCGTCCTTCTTCACCACCTGGACCGGGGTGGTGGCGTCCCCGCCGGGGATGTCGGTGAACGAGACCCGCTTCGGGTTGTAGAGGAACGCCACCCGGATGTTGCCGCCGGGCTGGCCGCCGTCCTGGTCGTCAACGGGGTTGATCTGCCGCCACTCGTACGAGGGGCCACCGGCCGCCGCGATCGCGTCGGTGAGCTTCTTGAGGGTGGCCTCGGCGCCGACGACGGAGTCGTTGGTGGGGCCGTTGTCGTCCTGGACCTCCTCCAGGGCCACGATGTCCGGCGAGGCGAGATTGCCGACCAGGGCGGAGGCGAGGCGGTCGAACTTCGCCTGTGCGGTCTTGGGGGAGAGGTTCTCCACGTTGTAGGTGGCGATGGAGAGTTCGTCCGACTTCTGCGGCCGGGTCCGCTCGCGCTCCGGCCCGTGGTCGGCGAGTTCGCCGAGGGCGGTGGCCGCGATGGTGTAGCCGCCGAAGTTGTCGTAGTCGAGCGGGCCCTCGGTGGCGCCGGTCAGCTCGTCGCCGACGTCCGCCACGGGGAAGGGGTGCTGGGCGTAGGGGAGGAGGGACGCCACCTTCAGCCGCCCGGCGTTCGGGTCGCGGTAGGAGTCGTAGAGCGCCCCGCCGCGCGCGGTGCGGTGGCGGCGCGGCTCGGCGGTGACCCACAGGTCCTTGTAGCTGCTGGTCGCCCCGACGACGGGCGCGTTCTTGACCGCGACCCGCATGCCCTCCAGGGATTCGTACAGGTCCAGCGCGTAGGAGCGCGGGCGCAGCGTCAGCCCCTCGATGGACCCGGTCGCACCGCCCTCGGTGCCCGCGCCGTCCGCAGCCTCGGGGGCGTACCGGCCGGGGACGGTGGAGTCGTTGAGACGGAACGTGGCAGGCAGCTCGTTGCCGGAGGAGGTGACCGTCCAGGTCGCCTTGGTGAGCTCCGTCATCGACTGCAGCCCGGCGTCGGCCCCGCCCGGGTAGTACTCGCTCACCGTGCCGGACGCCGTGACCGCGTCGCCGACGGCCACGGTGGGCGTCGTCGACCCGGTGAACACGAAGATCGCCTCACTGGTGGCCCGGTCCTTGTCCGGGCTGGCGTCCTGCATCCAGAACCCGCGCGCGGAGCCGAAGGAACGTATCGCCGTGACCGTGCCGGGAACGTCGGTCACCTTCTGCCCGGCCAGCGGGGATATCCGGGTGCTGCCCTGGATGTCATGGATCCGGACCTCGGCGGCGGAAGCCGAGGACGGCACGACGAGCAACCCGGCCGCGAGCGCGGAGGCGACGACGGCGGTGACGGTCAGAGGTGCGCGCAGGGCGCGTGGGGACATGGTGATGGCCTCCGGAAAGGAGTGAACAGAGGGAAAATGGGCCTCTACGCGCGTCAATGTCAGTCCTGGGCAGGGCAGTTGTCAAGGGACGTCGGGCATACGGGGCGGGGCGTGTGGATGAACCCACCGAATGCGGGGGTGGGGATGTGGATTCCGACAACCCACCGCCCGGCCGCGCGCCTCCGGCTGCGCCGGTCGGGCGGCTTCCACGGCTCCGGGCCGGCCGCGCCCCGGAGCGGCGGCCCGGCCGCGCCGCTTCCGGTGCGGCGCGGGTCAGGTCCGGCGAGGCGCGGCCTTCCCCGACGGACAGCCGTCCGCTGCGGAGTCCGGGCCAAGCCGTGTCATGGACCGTCGAGCGGCCTGCCGATCCGCTGCCCGAGCCGTGGCCGGTGCGGTGGTCGGGGATCTGGCACGGTGCGGGTGCGGCCGGTTCCGGGCGGGGGCCGGTCCCCGCCGCCAGGCGTCGTGCGCCGCGCTGCTTCCGGTGCCGCCGGGATCAGGTCTGGCAGGGCGCAGGCCGGGCGCGGCATGCCCCTTGGCGTACGGCCGTCAGCCGCGGAGCCCGGGGCGCGCCGCCGCCACGGACCGTCGAGCGACCTGCCGACCGCTGCCCGGGCCGTGGCCGGTACGGCGGTTGGGGGGCCTGGCCGGTGCGGGCGCGGCCCATTCTGGGTGCGCCGCGCCCCGGAGCGGCGGCCCGGCCCGGTCGCGCCGGGCGGGGCCTGGTCCCCGATGTCAGGCGCCGCGCGCCGTTTCGACGCTGCCGGGGTGGGTGCGGCGCGGTCAGCCCCGTCGATGGACCCGGTGGTTCCGGCGCGGCGGATGGCGGGCACCGGCTCGGTGTGGGCGTGGACGGTGGGGTGCCCCCGGTCGGCGGGCCGGGCCGGGCCTGGACCCCGGGGCCGCTGGCCGTTCCGGCGCCGGGGGCGGGCGGTCGCGCCCCGTAGCTGCGACCCGGTCGCGCCGGTGGAGGCTCGCACTCGGCGTCGCCGGGTGGGTGGTCGCGCTCGGTGGGTGGGGTCGGCTGGAGGGGACGGGGTGGCTGAATCATCCGGTTGCCGGGGCGCGGGGCCACATCGGGACGAAACTGGTCGCACGTTCCGTCTACGCTGGGGTCGGCCGCGTGTCCACACCGTGCCCGCGACATCCGCACCCCGAGGAGATGACTCCGCCCATGTCCGGAGACCGCCCCACCATGCCGCCCGTGCGGCTGCGCACCGACGCGGAACTCGCGCGGGACGCGCTGGCCGCGCCGCTCCTCGCCCGCGCGGTGCGGCTCGCCCGCTGGGTCGAGCCGGGGAAGCCGGTCGGTTCGGGCGGTGTCCTGCCGGGGGACGATCTGCGCGCCGCAGTCGAGCTGCTCGACCTCACCGCCGATGAGAACGGCCCCGAGTACACCGCCCAGGCGTGGCAGCTCGCCGTCGACACCGGGCTCGTGGAGATCGAGGAGAGCGAAGACGCAGAGGAGGAGGCCGCCGACGGCGCCGAGGCCGTCGACGCCACCGCCGTCAGCGGCGAGGAGCTGCGTCTGATCACCCAGGGCAGCCCGCGGGACATCCTCGACATCTGGCTCGACGGCTTCGAGACCGTCCTCGCCGACGCCGCCGCGCCCGACCTCGCAGACATCGTCGACCAGATCACCGAGGGCGGCGAACTCGACCTGGACTCGATCGACTGGAACCCCGAGGAGGAGGCCGAGTTCCTCGACGGGATCCTCGGCAACCTCTACATGCTCACCGCCCTCGGCGAGGACGCCGGCTCCGTCCCGCTCCCCGCGCTGGTCGCCTCCATGATCGTCCCCGACGACATGGACGAGCCCACCGACGACATCCTCGAAGAGGTCTCGGAGGCGATGATGCGGCTGGACGACCAGTTCCGGCTGCTCGCGCCGATGGGGCTGATCGACTACCAGCCGGTGGACGAGGCGCTGATCGAGGAGGTCGACGGCGAGGGCCGCATCCACAGCTCGGACGCCGCGCTCGCCGAGGACGAGGAGGAGGACGTCTCCCGCTACGGCATGGTGCGTCTCACCCCGCTCGGCGTCTACGGCATGCGGTCCCGGATGGTCGAGGCGGGCATCGACGCCCCGGCCGTCGGCGATCTCGCCGACAAGGGCGCGGACGTGCTGCTGGACGCCCTGCCCGGCCACCCCGAGCCCGCCGCGCAGGCGGAGGCCGAGCAGTGGCTCGCCCGCCGTACGCCGGAGGAGGCCGCCCGCGAACTGCTGGCCGCAGCGCGCGGCGACGACGAGTCCGCGCCGCTGCGCCGCCTCACCTGCCAGCAGACGCTGTCACTGGTCGGCGCGGACGCCGAGCCCGCGCTGCGCGAGGTGCTGGACGACCGCCACCTCGGCGGGCTGGCCCGGGTCTGGCTGGCCGAGCACGGCGCGTCGGGAGTGCCGGAGCCGTCTGAGCAGATGGTGTTCTGGCTGACGGTGGACACGCTGGCCGCGCAGCTCGCGACCGAGGACGACTCGGACGAGCTGCGGGAGCTGGTGCGCGGGCTGGTCGACCAGTCGGGGAGCTTCTTCGACACGGCCTGGCGGGTGGACCACCCGGCCACCGCGGACGTGCTGGAGGCGATGGGCCGCCTCCACCCGGACAGGAAGGCCGCGAAGGAGGCCCGCAAGGCCGCGTTCAAGGCCCGTTCCCGGGCATAACGCCCGGATAGCGCCCGGATAGCGCCCGACCACGGCGAACCAGCAGCACACGACGACGACCCCGCCCCGGCCGGAACCGGGAGCGGGGTTGTCGTGTGGTGTTCAGCTCGTGTTCGGGCGGTGGCGCGATCGTGGCGGGCAGTTGGAGGAGCCGTCTGCCGCCAGGAGATGAAGATGCCGCTCAGCCGAAGAGACTTCGCGATGCGTTCCGCCTACACCGGGGCCGGGGTGGCCCTCGTCGGGAGTGCCGGGGTGCTCGCCACCGCGCCCGGGGCCCTCGCCGCCGAGAACGTCAACACCGACGCCGCCGCCGACGCCGACGCCACGAAGGCGGTGCTCGGATATGGGCCGCTGGTGTCCGACCCGGAGGGGATCCTCGCCCTCCCCGAGGGGTTCCGCTACCGCGTCATCACCCGCACCGGCGAGACGACGCTCGAAACCGGTGAGTCCACGCCCTCGAACCACGACGGCACCGCCACCTTCGAAGGCACCCGCGGGGCGACCCTGCTGGTGAACAACCACGAGCTGAAGGGCCCCCGTTCGGACTGGCCGCACCCCGTGCCGCTCACCGAGGGGCTGGTCTACGACCCGGCGGCGTCCGGCGGCTGCACCGTCGTCGAGGTGTCCAAGCACGGGGACCATGTGACCGAGTGGGTCGGCATCGCGGGCACCTCCACCAACTGCGCGGGCGGACGCACCCCCTGGGGCACCTGGCTGACCTGTGAGGAGACCGAGGACAAGGCCGGTCAGAACGGGATGACCAAGGACCACGGCTATGTCTTCGAGGTCGATCCGCATGACCGCCGCGCCAACCGCGACCCCCAGCCGATCAAGGCCCTGGGCCGGTACGCCCATGAGGCCGTGGTCGTCGATCCCCGGCGCGGTGACCTCTACCTCACCGAGGACGCCTCCGGCCCCAACGGCCTCCTCTACCGCTGGGTCCCGCCGCACGGATTCCGCCACGGGCGCGGCGCGCTCGGCACCCTCGCCGACGACGCGGGCGTGCTGAAGGCCCCCGTCGCCTACGACTCCGGCGGCCGGTTCGTGGACGACCTGTCCCGTGCCACGAGGACCGGCACCGTCTACGGCGTGGACTGGGTGGACGTCCCGGACCGGGACGCCCTTTCGACACCGGTCCGCAAGCAGTTCGCCGACGGCCGGGTCACCCGTGCCCGCAAGCTGGAGGGCATGTGGTGGGCCGACGGCGGCGCGTACATCGTCTCCTCCTTCGCCCGTGAGGAGAGCCCGGTCCAGCACGACGGCCAGGTCTGGTTCTACGACCCCAGGCGCCGCACCCTCACCCTCAAGGTGCTGCTGGGCGTCAACCCCGACCCCGGTGCGGACGGCGCCTTCGACGGCCCGGACAACATCACCGTCTCCCCGTACGGCGGTCTTGTCATCGCCGAGGACGGCGCGGGCGTCCAGCACCTCTTCGGCGCCACCGACGACGGCCGGACCTATCCCATCGCCCGCAACGAGCTGAACACCGGCACCGCGGAGAAGCCGGAGTACAGCGAGTTCACCGGTGTCGTCTTCTCGCCGGACGGCCACACCCTCTACGCCAACATCCAGGACCCGGGCATCATGCTCGCGATCACCGGCCCCTGGCGCCGTCAGCGCTGACCCTCCCGAGCGCCCGCCCGGGCGCCCGCCCGCGCGCGCGGGGCCGGGAATCCTCCGGCCCCGCGCGTGTTGACGAGTATGTGAGCACCCACCGTCTGCGCACCACCCGGTTCTCCGTCCTCGACCGCTCCCGCACCCGCCAGGGCCAGGAGAGGGCGAAGGAGCTCCGCGACACCGTGCGCTTCGCCCAGCAGGCCGAAGCCCTCGGCTACCACCGCTTCTGGGTCTCGGAGCATCACAGCGTGCCCGGGGTCGCCGGTTCGGCGCCGACCGTGCTGGCGGCGGCCGTGGCCGGGGCCACCAGCCGGATCCGGGTGGGCACCGGCGGGGTGATGCTGCCGAACCACCGCCCCCTCGTCGTCGCGGAGCAGTTCGGCGTGCTGGAGTCGCTGTTCCCGGGCCGGATCGACATGGGTCTCGGCCGCTCGGTCGGCTTCACCGACGGCATACGCCGTGCTCTGGGCGCCGACAAGGACGACGCCGATGACTTCGGCGCCCGGCTCACCGAACTCCTCGGCTACTTCACCGGGGACCAGACCGCCCATCCCCAGGTCCACGCCCATCCCGCCGAGGGGCTGACGCTTCCGGCGTTCGTGCTGGCCACCGGCGCCGGGGCGGAGGTGGCAGCGGCGGCCGGACTCTCCCTGGTGATCGGGGACTTCCGCGGTGAGGACACCATGCTGCGCGCGATCGAGCGCTACCGCACCGGTTTCCGGCCCTCGGTGTGGTCGGCCGAGCCCTATGTGATCGTCTCGGGCAATGTCGCGGTGGCGGAGACGGCCGAGGAGGCGCGCCGACTGCTGCTCCCCGAAGCCTGGGCGATGGCGTACTCCCGCACCCACGGCGTCTTCCCGCCGCTTACCCCGCCCGCGGCGATCGAGGCCCTGGCGCGGAACGGGGCGATGACCGGGAAGGAGCGCGGCTTCTACGAACGGGGCCTGAGCGGTCAGCTCCACGGCACCGAGGACGAGGTCGCCGCCGCGCTCGACGCGTTGATCGAGCGCAGCGGCGCCGACGAGGTGCTGGTCACCACCAGCACCCATGACCGCGAGGCGCTGCTCGACTCCTACCGGCGGCTGGCCCGGCTGGCCGGATTGGCGACGGCGACGCCCGCTCCGACGACGGCCTCGGAGCGCGTCTCAGAGGGCCTTCCCGGCGGGCTTGACCATGCCGCGCACGGTGCGTGAGTCCACGTACTCACCCAGCGCGGTCATCTCCCACTCACCCGAGAACTGCTTGACCAGCTTGGCCATCATCACGCCCGTACGCGGCTCGGCGTGGGTGATGTCGAAGCGGACCAGCTCCTCGCCGGTCTGCGCGTCGACCAGACGGCAGTACGCCTTCGCCACGTCGGTGAACTTCTGGCCGGAGTAGGAGTTGACCGTGAAGACGAGCCCGGTGACCTCCGGCGGCAGCCCGCCCAGGTGCACGGTGATCGTCTCGTCGTCCCCGCCGCCCTCACCGGTGAGGTTGTCACCGGAGTGCTGGATCGCGCCGTTGAGGATGCCCAGCTTGCCGAAGAAGCAGGCGTCGATCTTCTTGCGGTCCACGCCGTAGGCGATCACGGACGCGTCCAGGTCGATGTCCGCGCTGCGGAAGGCGGGCTCCCAGCCGAGGCCCATCTTCACCGAGGTGAGCAGCGGACGGCCGCCCTTGACCAGCGAGACGGTCTGGTTCTTCTGGAGGCTGACCCGCCCCTTGTCCAGGTTGATCTTGCCGCCACCGGCAGCCCCGGCAGCGGGCGCGGCGGCCGGGGGAGCGGGCGGCGCGGCGCTCGGCATCGGCGGCGGCGGGGCGCCGAACCCGGCGGGCGGCCCGGCCGGCGGCGGCGCCTGCACCGGGGGCGCCTGTACGGGCGGCGCCTGCATCGGGGGCGCGACGGGGGCGGCGGGAGCGGCGGGCTCCTCGACCGAGACGCCGAAGTCGGTGGCGATCCCCGCCAGCCCGTTCGCATAGCCCTGGCCCACCGCGCGGACCTTCCACGCGCCGTTGCGCCGGTAGACCTCGACCACCACGAGCGCGGTCTCGGCGCCGAGCTGGGGCGGGGTGAAGCTGGCGATCACGGCACCGTCATCGGCACCGCGCACCGTGGCGGTGGGCTCGGTGCCCGAGAAGGTCGCACCGGGCTGGTCCAGGCTCGCGGTCACCACGATCTTCTCGATGTCGGCGGGGACGGCGGCGGTGTCGACGGTGATGGTGTCGCCCGCGCCCCCGGCGCCCGCGCGGTGCGTCACACCGGGGCCCGACGGCTGGTTGTAGAAGACGAAGTCGTCATCGGAGCGCACCTTGCCACTGGCGGTGAGCAGCAGGCCCGATACGTCGAGCCGCACCGGGGCGGTGACGTCCACCGCGACGCGTGCGACGGGAAGCGGCAGATTCGAGCCGGGAGTCATTGCGGTCATGACCGGGGTAACGAACGTCCTCGCTTTACGGTTCCTTGACCTGTGCCGTTTTCGGGACCCTCCCGCACTCGCTTCCCGCCGCGCTCCGTCCGCGAGGTCCGCCGGTCGCGGCCGCCGCGACCCCCGCCACGCACACCGCCATCCCGGCCAGTGCGAGCGCGCCCGGCGCGTCGCCGAACATCGCGTACGCCCACACCGCCGTGGTCGGCGGGGTGAGGTAGATCAGCGCACTGGTCCGGGTGACCCCGTTGCGCCGCAGGCTCAGCCAGTAGAAGCCGTAGCCGCCCACGGTGGACAGCAGTACGGTCCAGGCCACCGCCGCCCAGAACGCGCCGCCCGCCGGAGGCGCGGCGTGTCCGCCCACCGCTGCCACCGCCGTGAACAGCACGGCACTGATCACGCAGTGCAGCGGGACGGCGTCCACCGGGGCCAGCGGCACCCGCGCCCGCCGCTCCAGGAAGCTGGCCGCCAGCAGCGCCGCCATCGCCGCGAACGGCAGTCCGTACGCCCAACCCGGCGCCGCACCCGCGCCCAGGTCGTCCCGGACCACCAGCGCCACCCCGGCCAGGCCGATCGCCAGCCCCGCCCACTGCCGAGGCGCCACCCGCTCGCCCAGCAGCCGCCCGGCCAGGGCCCCCGCCGCCAGCGGCTGCAACGCGGCGATCAGCGCCGCCGTCCCGCCCGGCACCCCGAGCCCCACCGCCCAGACGATCCCGCCCAGGTAGCCGCCCTGCGAGAGCGCGCCGATCACCGCCTGCTCGGCCACCGCCCGCGGCGGCAGCGCGCGCCGCCGCAGCAGCAGCCAGCCCGCGCCCAGCAGCCCGGCCGCCGCGATGAACCGCCACATCAGCAGGGTGTCCGCGGTGGTCTGCCGGGTCCCGAGCTCCGCCCCGATGAAGCCGGAACTCCACATCACGACGAGGCCGAGGGAGGTGGCCGCGCTGCCGGGCATGAGCTGTCCTCGCTTCCGGTCGGGTATACCGATCTGTTTACTCCTCTCCGTACTAGACTAAACAGATCGGTTTACCCCGTCCATCCCCACCGGGAGGCGATCACTGATGGAAGCGCTCACGCCCGCCGCCCGCCGGGTCCTCGACTCGGCCGCCGAGCTCTTCTACGGCCACGGGATCAACGCCGTCGGCGTGGACCTGATCGCCAAGCACGCCGGAGTCACCAAGAAGACGCTCTACGAACGCTTCGGCTCCAAGGAAGCGCTGATCTCCGCGTATCTGCGGGAGCGCGACGAGCGGTGGCGCGCCTGGCTCACCGCCCAGGTCGACGCCGCGCCCCCACAGGACCGCATCCTCGCCACGTTCGACGCCCTCGCCGCCTGGATGCGCCGCGAGAACCCGCGCGGCTGCGGCTTCGTCAACGCCGCCGCCGAACTGCCGGACGCGGACCACCCCGCGCGGGCCGTGATCGCCGACCAGAAGCACTGGCTGCGGGGGTATCTGCGGGAGCTGTGCGAGGAGGCGGGCGCGAGCGAGGCGGACGACCTGGCGGACGAGCTCCTGCTGCTCCACGAGGGCGCCACCGTGCTCAACGGGCTGTCAGCCCTCGCCGACCCCGTCGCCGTCTCGCGCCGGATGGCCCTTGCGGCCCTGGAGCGCGCCGGGCTCTGACGCCAGGCGCGGACGGGTCGAGACCTCCGCCCAGACGGTCTTCCCCGGCGCCCCGCCGGTCCGCGGGCCCACCGCCCAGCGCTCCGCGAGCTGTGACACCAGGAACAGCCCGCGCCCGGTCTCGGCGTCGAGGTCCGCCGGACGCACGGTGGGGAGCTTCTCGGTGCGGGTGTCCGACACCTCGATCCGGATCGGCCCGCGCGTGTACGGCGGCGCGGTCAGCCGCAGATGGAAGTCCCGCCCGGGGACGCGTCCATGGCGTACGGCGTTGGCCGCCAGCTCACTGGCGATCAGGGTCGCGGTCTCGTTGGGGCAGGAGTCGTACGGGTACCCCCACTGGGCCAGCCGGTGGGAGACGAGCCGCCGCGCCAGCCGCGCTCCCCGCGCGGTCGAGGTGAAGCGCATGGCGAACTCGCCGGGTACGGAAGGGGAATGTCCCTTTCCCGTACCTCGTGTGGGGGCTTTTTCGGTCGTCATGGGTACGAGCCTTGCGGTGCCGTGCCAGCCTGACCAGGAAGCGCGCGTGTACGGACAGTCCCTGTACGGACACGCCAAGTGCGGAGGGAGGGACTTGACGATGGCGGGGACGGAAAGGTCGGCGTTCCTGAAGGGCTTCGGCAAGCAGTTGAAGCTCTTACGCGAACGTGCCGGACTCACCCAGGCGGAGCTGGCGTCGCGCGTGGGGTACAGCACGGAACAGGTGGCGTCGGTCGAGTGCGGACGGCGCATCCCCAAGCCGGAGTTGATCGACAAGGCCGATGAGGTACTGGAGGCGGGTGGCCTTCTGAAGGCCATGAAGGAGGAAGCCGTGCTCGCGCGGTATCCGGCGTTCTTCCGCGACGCGGCGCGTCTGGAAGCCGAAGCGGTTGAGGTACAGATCTATGCTCACCAAGCGGTCCCCGGTCTGTTGCAGACGGAAGAGTACGCACGTGCCGTATTCGGGATGCGCCGCCCGCTACTGGATGAAGAGGTCGTTGCTCAGCGGGTAGCTGCACGAATGGCCCGGCAGGAGATCTTCAGCGTGCGCCCCGCGCCGCTGCTGGGCTTTGTCATCGAAGAGTCCGTTCTGCGCAAGCCGTTCGGCGGCAGGCAGGTGCTGCGCGGGCAACTTGAGCAGTTGCTCCTCATCGGTGAGAAGCGCAACGTGGAGATCCAGGTCATGCCTCTCAGCCGCGAGGACAACGCGGGAGTGGACGGGCCGCTGACTCTTATGACCCCCAAGGGCGGTGAACAACTTGCTTACGTCGAATGTCAGGGACAGAGCACGCTCCTGACTGACCGAGATGAAGTCCACGCCATGGCAGCACGGTATGGGATCATCCGGGCGCAGGCTCTCACGCCACGGGAGTCAGCAACCTTCATTGAGAAGCTGCTGGGAGAGCTATGAACAACGGCATAGGTGAGCAGGTGTGGTTCAAGAGCAGCTATAGCGGAGCTGAAGGCGGCGAGTGCGTTGAGGTCGCCGCCTGCCCCGGCAACATCCACGTCCGCGACTCCAAGGACACCACCGGCCCGGTCCTCACGTTCACGGCCGACGCGTGGGCCGCGTTCGTAGGGTTCGCGGCCGACGACTAGAAGCGGTCCCACAAGGGCGGGTTGGTGCAGAAGTCCCCACCCAGGCGGTCGGTGGCGGGATCTCCCGGCACCAGCTCGCCCTGCTCCGCGATCAGCCTCTCCGCGTACACCTCCGCGTCGTCCTGGGGCTCGTACCCCAGCTCGTAGGCGGATGACAGATCCCACCACAGCCGGGTGTTGGCCGAGCTGCCGTAGACCACCCGGAAGCCCACCTTCTCCGCGCTGAGCGCGGCATGCAGCAGCCGGGCGGCATCGGCAGGGCTCAGCCAGGTCGACAGCGCGCGCACCGTGAGCGGTTCCGGATCGCAGGAGCCGATGCGGATGGCGACCGACTCGATGCCGTACTTGTCCCAGTAGTACGAGCCCAGGTCCTCGCCGAACGCCTTGGACAGCCCGTAGAAGGTGTCGGGCCGGTGCCGGGTCCCGGCCGGGATCACCGGATCGCCGTCGGCGGCCGGGCGCGGGGTGAAGCCGACCGCGTGGTTGCTGGAGGCGAAGACCACCCGGCGGACGCCCGCCTCCCGGGCCGCCTCGTACACGCGGTGCGTGCCCTCGACGTTGGCGCGCAGAATCTTCTCGAAGGTCGATTCCACCGAAATGCCCGCGAGGTGGACGATCGCGTCCACGCCCCGTACCGCCTCGCGCAGTGCGCCCTCGTCCGCGAGGTCGGCGGTGATGGCGTCCGGTGCGCCCTCGACGGGGGCGCGGTCCAGCAGGCGCAGCTCATAGCCGTACTGCGGGAGCAGTTCGCGCATCCAGGTGCCCATCCCCCCGGCGGCGCCGGTGAGGAGGACGGTGCGGGGAGCGGGCATGGGCTGGGCCTCCCGTGTGTGCGGTAAGCGGGTCGCCTTCAGTCTCGCCATCGTGCGCCAGGTGTCCAACGGTTTGACCGCCGAGCAACCCCGGCCGGGTCTACGTCGTCTCACTGGTCGAGCCGGGCGGATAGCGATGCGGCTCCGTCCCAGGTGAATCCCTATACATGCGATGTATACACCCGGTGTAGAGTGCCTGGGGTGTCCTGCCAACGGCACGCCTTTCGGCGTCGGTTGACGGGGTGCTGACCACTTTGGCGCGTGCGTACGGCGCACAACTTCATCAAGCGGGGACGTTCATGAGGCGAATAGGCCGCATATCCGGGCTGGTGACGGCCATAACCCTGGCGCTGGGCCTCAGTGGCTGCGGTGCCTCCTACGACACCACCGCGCCGCGCAGCGCCAGGGAGCAGGCGGCGGAGGACCAGCAGGCGAAGTCGGACGCGAAGAACACGACGCTCGACGCGACGAACGGTTCGGAGCACATCGACTGCTCCAAGGTCAAGTGTGTCGCCCTGACCTTCGACGCGGGTCCCAGTGAGAACACCCCGCGGCTGCTGGAGATCCTCAAGAAGAACAAGGCGCACGCGACGTTCTTCATGCTCGGCAAGAACCACATCGAGAAACACCCCGACCTGGTGCGGCGGATCGCCGACGAGGGGCATGAACTGGCCAACCACACCTGGTCGCACAAGATCCTGACCGACTCCGACGACGATGAGGTGCGTTCGGAGATCAACCGGGTGCAGAAGGCCGTGAAGAAGCTGACCGGCCGCACCCCGCTGCTGATGCGTCCGCCGCAGGGCCGCACCGATGAGCGGGTCTCGAAGATCAGCCGGGAGCTGGGGGTGGCGCAGGTGCTCTGGAGCGTCACCGCGAAGGACTACCAGACCAATGACTCCGCCCTGATCAAGGAACGGGTCCTGGAGCAGACCGAACGCGACGGCGTCATCCTGCTGCACGACATCTACAAGGGCACGGTCCCGGCGGTGCCGGGCATCCTCAAGGAGCTGAAGAAGCGCGGCTACACGGTGGTGACCGTGGGCCAGTTGCTGGCTCCTGCCGTGGCGGAGCCGGGCAAGGTCTACAAGCCCTGAGCCCCGCGCATCCTCAGCCGCATCCAGCCCCAGGGCCTACGGGTCCTGGGGCAGCACACGTGAGGCCAGCGCCTCGATCACCGCGTCCGGGGTGAACGGCGCCAGCGCCTCCGGCAGCGTGAGCTCCTCGATGACCAGGCCGGTCATCGCCAGATAGAGCAGCACCACCGTCATCTCGTCGCCCGGGAGTCCCGCGTCCAGGTGGAAGCGGATATTGGCCCCGAGGGTCTCGTTCATCGTCCGCGTCAGCGCTTCGTGCAGCGCCGGCCGCCGGGTGGCCTCCAACCGCAGCTCCATCAGGGCCAGATAGCCGCTGCGGTCCTGGGAGATCCGGTCCAGGGTGCCCCGCAGCAGTTCGGTCTCCAGGGCCGCGTCCCGGGGTGCCTTCATGGTCTCGGTCATCGCGTCCGGGTCCGGGGTCAGCCGTTCGTGGACCCGTGGGGCGACCTGGTTCAGCAGATCGTCGCGATTGGTGAAGTAGTTGCTGGTCGTGCCCGGGGGTACGGCCGCCTCGGTGTCCACTGCGCGGTAGGTCAGCCCCCGCGCGCCCTCCCGGGCCAGTACCTCGATGGCGGCGTCGATCAGTGCCGCGCGCCGGGCCGGGTTCCTGCTCATCGCTTCTCTCCCCTCCTGAAGGGCCGTTGCCGTGCCCGCCGGAAAAAGCTCTTGCAACCACTACAGGCAGAGTACTACAGTCCAAGTACTTCAACCGGAGTGGTTGAGGCATTCCGAGCGAGGAGCATGGTTTGCGCAAGCTGGTCTACTACGTGGCGGTCACCCTGGACGGGTTCATCGCCGCGCCCGACGGGTCGTACGACTTCTTCCGTCCGGGCACCGACTACACGGATCTGATCCGTGAGCACTTCCCCGAGACCCTTCCGGCGCCCGCCCTGGAGGCGTTCGGGATCGGCCCCGAGGTGGCGAACGTCAAGTTCGACACCGTGGTCTCGGGCCGGACGACCTACGAGGTCGGGGCGAGCGTCGGACTCACCGACCAGTACCCGCGGCTGCGGCAGTACGTGGTCTCCTCCACCATGGGCGCGAGTCCGGACCCGGCGGTCACGCTCATCGCCGACGATCCGGTGGGGGCGATCCGTGAACTGAAGCGCGAGGAGGGGCTGGACATCTACCTGTGCGGCGGCGCCGCCCTGGCCCGCACCCTGGCGGAGGAGATCGACGAACTGGTGCTGAAGATCAACCCGGTGGCCGTCGGAGCCGGAATCCCGCTGTTCGGCGGTGACTTCGCGCCACGCCGCTTCCGGCTCACCGACGTCAAGGCCGGTGCGACCGTCTCGATCCAGACCTATGAGCGGACCGGGGAAGCACGATAAGGGCCCGGACGACGACGAACAGGATCGGCCACAAAATGATCAAGAGTTGCCGGACCCTATCGCCAGGGCGGCTCATTTTCGTAATCTAAGAATCCTCAAGACGGCGGCGGCCTAATCTGGACTGTCGGCAACTACGCCACGGAACGACCGGTCCTGATCCCCCGGTCCGTTCTCTCGACGCCGAACAGGAGTTGCCATGAGGGTGAGGCGCAAGCGGGGCCGCCACCGCCGCCGCAAGGACCGCACGCTGCCGTTGGGCAGCGCCGTCATCGTGGCATCGGCCGTGGCGGGGGTGTACCTCACCGCCTCACCGGACGGCGCGCAGGCCGTGCCCAGCACCGTCTATGTCGCCCCCAGTGGCAGCGACCGCGAATCGGGCACCCTCGCGGCACCGTTCCGGACGCTGGAGAAGGCGTTCTCGGTCGCCGAGGCGGGCACCACCATCGAGGTGCGCGGCGGCACCTACTACCCGGCCCGGACCCTGCGCAGCTCGGTCGACGGCAGTGCGCGCGAGCGGGTCGAAGTGCGGCCCTACGAGAGCGAGAAGGTCCGGCTCGACGGATCCCGGCTGCGCACCGGATCCGCCCTGGTCGCGCTCAGCGCCGACTACTGGACCCTCTCCGGCCTCGAACTGCGCGGCGCCCCCGGCGGCGGGCTGGTGTGCACCTCCTGCTCCCGCGGTGTGTTCGAGAACCTCACCACCCGGGACAACGGCGACACCGGGCTGACCCTGCGCGGCGCGGGCACCACCGACAACGTCATCCGGAACCTGGACTCCTCCGACAACCACGACGACGCCACCGGCGGGCAGAGAGCCGACGGCATAGCCATCACCCACGGCTCCGGCACCGGCAATGTGATCACCGGTTCCCGGCTCTTCCACAACAGCGATGACGGCGTGGACCTGTGGATGTGGTCCAGCCCCGTCACCATCGAGCACTCCTGGGCATACGGGAACGGCGAGAACCGCTGGCGGATCCCCGGCTTCACCGGCGACGGCAGCGGTTTCCAGCTCGGCGCCGACCGCACCCCCGCCCCCTCGCCCGCCCATGTCGTACGGACCTCGGCCGCCTGGAGCAACAGCAAGAGCGGCTTCACCGCGGGCGGCAACACGGGCGATCTGCGCATCCAGCGCAGCACCGCGTTCGGCAACGCGGGCGACGGCTTCGACCTCCAGGACTCCCACGCCCGGCTGCGGTCCAACCTGTCGGTCACCAACGGCCGGGACAAGGCCGACATGGGGCGGTTCGCGGTCTCCGAGGGCGACAACTGGACGCCGGGCGCGCGTCCTTCACCGCCCTTCGTCACCACCGACCCCACCACCGCCTACGGCTCCCGGCGGCAGGACGGCTCGCTGCCCGTCACCAGCTTCCTGGTGGTGATGGACAGCACGCCGCTCGGCTCGACGATGAAGTGACCGGGTATCCCGGCGGTCAGCCGTGGCCCATGACCGGACGCGGCCGGTAGGCCGCCTCCAGCCGGGCCACCTCGGACTCGTCGAGCTCCAGCCCCACCGCTGCCACCGCGTCGTCCAGATGCGCCGCCTTGGTGGCGCCCACGACCGGCGCCGTCACCGCGGGCCTGCCCAGCAGCCAGGCCAGCGCCACCTGGGCCGGGGTCACCTCGCGTCCGGCGGCCACCGCCCGGGTGGCGTCCACGATGTCGAACTCGGCGTCGGCGTACCACTTCTCGACCATCGGGTCGTTCCGCGCGCGGGTGGTGGGCCCGGAGCCGTCCCGGTCGCGGTTGCCCGCGAGCAGACCGCGCGCCAGCGGGCTCCAGGGGATCACCCCGACCCCCTGGTCCAGGCAGAGCGGGTTCATCTCCCGCTCCTCCTCCCGGTACAGCAGGTTGTAGTGGTTCTGCATCGAGACGAACCGGGTCCAGCCGTGCGCCGCGGCCGTGTACTGCATCGTGGCGAACTGCCAGGCGTACATCGACGACGCCCCGAGGTACCGCGCCTTCCCCGCGCGCACCACGTCGTGCAGCGCCTCCATGGTCTCCTCGACCGGAGTCCCGGGGTCGAAGCGGTGGATCTGGTAGAGGTCCACATGGTCGGTGCCCAGCCGCCGCAGCGACGCGTCGATGCCCGCCATGATGTGCTTGCGCGACAGCCCCCGGTCGTTGGGGCCGGGGCCCATCGGGGAGTACACCTTGGTGGCGAGCACATAGTCCTCCCGGCGGGGGAACAGCTCGCGCAGCAGCTCGCCGGTGATCTCCTCGCTGCGGCCCATGGCGTACATGTCGGCGGTGTCGAAGAAGGTCACCCCGCCCTCCACGGCCCGGCGCACGACCGGCCGCGCCGCGTCGATGTCGAGCTGCCACGGGCGGTGGTCGGGGCTGCCGTAGCTCATCATGCCCAGACAGATCCGGGACACCCTGACACCGGAGGTGCCCAGCCGCGCGTACTCCATCTCGCTTCCCTTCTCGCCGTCCCGCCCCCTCCTCCTCAGCAGACCACCCCCGGGGCTCAGCCGACCACCCCCGGGGCCGGATGTCAGCCGGGGGTGACGAAACCGCACTCGTACGCCGCGATGACCGCCTGGGTGCGGTCGCGGACGCCGAGTTTGGCGAGGACCGAGGCGACGTGGGTCTTGACCGTGGCCGGGCCCACCGCGAGCCGCTCGGCGATCTCGGCGTTGGTCAGCCCGCGGGTGATCAGCCGCAGCACCGCGGCCTCCCGCTCGGAGAGCCGGCCGAGGATCTTCGCGGCCCGGGGGTCGGGCTCCGCGCGGGTGGCGGCGTGCTCGGCGGCCAGCGCCCGTACGGCCGCCGGGAACAGCAGCGAATCGCTGCGCGCCACCAGCCGTACCGCCTCCACCAGCTCCTCCGCGCGGGACCGCTTGAGCAGGAAGGCGCTGGCCCCGGCGCGCAGCGCGTCGTACACGTAGGCGTCGTTCTCGAAGGTCGTCACCACGATGATGCGCGGCGGCTCCGGAACGGTGCGCAGGATCTCCTCGGTGGCCTGGATGCCGTCCCCCTCGGGCATCCGGACGTCCATCAGCACCACGTCCGGCCGCAGCCGCAGGGCCAGTTGGGCGGCCTCGGTGCCGCCGCCCGCCTCGCCCACCACCTCCAGGTCCGGTTCGCTGGAGAGGATCGCGCGCAGCGCGGTGCGCACCATCCGCTCGTCGTCGGCGAGCAGCACCCGCAGCGCGGGCGGCGGGGCGGTCACCGGGAGACCTCCAGCGGGAGCCGGACCGACAGCCGCCACACCTCGTCGTCCGCGCCGTCCGGGCCCCAGGCACAGACACCGCGCAGCAGTGCCGTCCGCTCGGCGATCCCGCGCAGCCCCCGGCCGCCGCCGGTGCGCTGTTCCCGGGCGGTGCCGTCCACCGGGTTCTCCATGCTGATCTCCAGCTCCTTCCGTGGTCCGTCCTCGTCCGCCTCGTCCGCGGTCCAGGCGATGCGCAGCCGCACCGGCACCTGGCCCGCGTGGCGCAGCGCGTTGCTCAGCCCCTCCTGCACGATCCGGTACGCCTCTCGGGAGACCACCGGGGGCAGCGCGCCGAGCGGGCCGGGCGCCGTCAGCTCGACGGATACGCCCGCGGCGCGGGTGCGGTCCAGCAGCCCGTCCAGATCGGCCAGGGTGGGGGAGGGGGTGGTGGCCGCCGCGGCCCCGTCCCCACCGTCCCGCAACAGACCGAGCACGGTGTCGAGTTCGCCGACCGCGCCCCGGCTGGTCTCCTCGATGGCGGTGAGGGCCTGCCGGGCGAACTCCGGGTCGGCGTCCAGCACTTTGCGTGCGGCGCTCGCCTGGAGGGTCACCGCGCTGAGCGCGTGGCCGACCGAGTCGTGCAGCTCCCGGGCGAGGCGGTTGCGGGAGGCCAGCCGGGCCGCCCGCGCCTCGGCGGCGGCCAGCCGTTCGGCCGGGACCGCGCCGAGCAGTCCGGGCGCACAGCGGGCCAGGAGCGCCCCGGCACCCACGGCGGTCGCCACCACCACGGCCAGCAGCAGGAGTCCGGCGGCCGGGGCGGCCACCGCGACGGCACCGTCCCACGCGGTCGGCCAGCCCAGCTCCCGGGCCTCGGAGGCACCGGCGAACGGCAGGAACAGCAGCAGCAGCGCGGCGGGCGGCAGGGACAGCGTCACCGCGCTGACCAGCCCGCCGACCGCCAGGTGCAGGACGTACCAGATGGAGGTGCGGCTGCGGGCGTCCCATGAGGTGGCGGGGGCGGTGGCGAGTTCGGCCGACGCGGGCAGCCCGCACAGCGAGCGCGCCGCGGTCGCCTCCAGCGTCCGCACCAGCGGGAAGAGCGCGGTGACGGCGGCCGGGGGCAGCGCGACGGCGTAGGTGATGAGCTGCCAGCCCAGCGATCTGAACGGATTGGCGCCCGGGATGGCCGACAGGATCACGCTGGCCAGCAGGAAGTACGGCATCAACAGGGCGCCGCCGAGCACCAGATGGACCCAGCGCAGCCGGGTCCGCCGCCCCAGCGCCGCCCGTGCCGTCCGCCGCCACCACGCGCCGGTCACGGGGTGTCGCACTCCACGGCGAGGTCCGCACCGGCGGTGTGCCGCCGTGCGCCGAAGAAGTACGCACCGGCCGTGAGGACCAGCAGCCCGATGATCATCTGCACAGCGTAAGTCACCTCCATCAGCGCCGTCGGGGCTTCGGCCTCTTCCCCGGCCGTCAGCCCGGCCACCGTCAGCCAGCCGCCCCAGCAGGCCAGCGCCCCCGATCCGATCCAGACCAGGCCCAGCGGAACGGCCAGCCGGACCCGCCCTCCGGCGCGGAAGGCGACCATGAGCAGGCAGACGGCGGTGACCAGGGCGAAGAGCGCGAACATCGTCTCCAGGACGTAGAAGTCACCGGTGCGGTCACCGGCCCTGTCCGCGCTCAGCCCGGTGGCCGAACCCCCGGCCCACAGCAGGTGCACGGCGGCGGGCAGCAGCAGGAGCGCGGCGGTGAGTACGGCGGTGAGGCGCTGCGCCGTACCGGCCGGGCCCCGCTCGGGCAGCTCGGCGATCCGGCCGCGCCACAGATGCCCCCAGCGGTCGCGGGCGTACGGTACGAACAGCGCGCCCAGCGCGAGCCCCTGGACGATGAATCCGCCGTAGACGACGCCGTAGACCCAGTCGGCCAGGAACTCATCGTGTCCCTCGGCGCCGTCGGCACGGCCCCCGCCGAGGCCGACGGCCCGGGCCGCAAGCTGGGCCGGGAAGCCGACCATGATCGGGGCGAGCAGACCACAGGCGGTCCAGACCGGCAGGACCAGCAGCCAGGCGGGCACCCGCCTGCCCCAGGGGCGGGTGAACAGCAGGGCGAGGACGACGACGGCGGCGTCCATGAGGAGGGTGACACCGTTGAGGACGAGCATGGTGGTGTGCCGTCCGTCGTCGAGCAGTTCGCTGCCTTCGGGGATGCCGAGATGACTGCCCGCCATCCAGGCCGTCTTGAGCGCGATGTACGGCAGGACGGAGACAATGGCGACGGCGCGCAGGACGGATCGGGATTCGGTCATGCCCCGAGGATCGCGGTCGGCGGCCCCGTCGCGCCTCGGCCCGCCCGGTGATCCGTATCCGCCGCGCGGGGGAGCGCGGCGTCCTCCTCGTCAAGGCACCGGCACCGCCTTGACCCCCCAGTTCGGCCGGTCATAGAGTCCCGATGGCAATTCACCATCCGGGACAGCGTTCAGCGCATCGAACAGCAGTCGAGATGCGAGACGCAAGCAGTGGATACACAGCAGGAGGAATCCGCGGTGTCAGCACCAGTGTGGAGCGTCGACCCCCGAACCGGAAAGCAACGGGAACAGGTGGCCGTCGAGGCCACCGCCGATGAGGTGGACCGCGTGGTGTCGGCCGCCCACGCGGCCCGTGGCGCCCTCGCCGACCGTACGGTACGCGCCGCCCTGCTGCGCACTGCCGCCGAACTCCTGGACGCCGCGCGCGATGTCCTGGTCGAGGCCGCCGACGCGGAGACCGCGCTCGGCCCGGCCCGGCTCAACGGTGAACTCGCCCGTACCACCTACCAACTGCGGTCCTTCGCGGACGTGGTGGACGACGGCGGCTTCCTGGACATCCGCATCGACCACGCCGACCCCGCGCAGACCCCGCCCTGGCCCGATCTGCGCCGCCACAAGGTCCCCCTCGGCGTCGTCGCCGTCTACGCCGCCAGCAACTTCCCGCTGGCCTTCTCCGTACCCGGCGGCGACACCGCCAGCGCCCTGGCCGCGGGCTGCCCGGTCGTGGTCAAGGCACACCCCGACCACCCCGTCACCTCCGAACTGGCCGCCGCCACCCTGCGCCGCGCCGCCGAGCGGGTCGGACTGCCCACCGAACTGATCGCCGTGGTCCACGGCTTCGACGCCGGTCTCGACCTCGTCCGCCATCCGCTGGTCGCCGCCGCGGGCTTCACCGGTTCGATCCGCGGCGGGCGCGCCCTGTTCGACGCTGCCGCGGCGCGGCCGGTGCCGATCCCCTTCCACGGCGAACTGGGCAGCCTCAACCCGGTGGTGGTCACCGAGGCCGCCGCCGCCGAGCGGGCCGAGCAGCTCGGCGCGGGCCTCGCGGGCTCCATGACCCTGGGCGTCGGCCAGTTCTGCACCAAGCCCGGTTTCGTCCTCGCGCCCGCGGGGGAGACCGGCGACCGGTTGGTCACCGCCCTCACCGACGCGGTCAGCAACACCGACCCCGGGGTGCTGCTCGACCACCGGATGCGCGACGCCTTCCTCGCCGGGATCCTGGAGCGCACCGAGCTGCCGGAGGTGAAGGCCCCGGTCACCCCGGGCGCGGGCAGTGAGCACACGGTCAGCGCGGGCTTCCTGACCGTCCCGGCGCGGCTGCTCGCCGCGGAGGGGCCGCACGACATCCTGCTGGAGGAGTGCTTCGGCCCGGTGACCGTGGTCGCCCGCTATGACGACGACGCCGAGATCACCGCCGTCCTCTCCCGGCTTCAGGGCAATCTCACCGCCACCGTCCAGATCTCCGCCGCCGAGGCCGAGGAGGCGGACGGCCGGGCCGCCGCCCTCCTGGCCGAGCTGACCCCGCTCGCGGGCCGGGTCCTGGTCAACGGCTGGCCCACCGGTGTCGCCGTCGCCCCCGCCCAGCACCACGGCGGCCCCTACCCAGCCACCACCTCCACCTCCACGTCCGTCGGCGGCACCGCCGCCGAGCGCTGGCTGCGGCCGGTCACCTACCAGGACACCCCGGCCGCCCTGCTGCCGCCGGAGCTGCGCGAGGACAACCCGCTGGGGCTGCCCCGCCGGGTCGACGGCGTCCGCGAGCAGCGGAGCCCGGACCCGACCGGCTGATACCGGTCCGCACCCCCTCCTCCCCGGGCGCCGAGGGAACATCGCAGGTCAGAGGGGATCCATAAGGATCGCTTGAAGACATGCGTCAACAACGCGCAATGGACGTGGGGGTGCGGCCGTCCCATAGTGGATGGGCATGGAGAGCCTGTCCGGCGCGGAGTTCGCGCCACAGACGACGTACCTCAACACCGCGTCCAGCGGTCTGATCCCCGCACGCTCCGTAGCCGCCATGAAGGCGGCCCTCGACGACGCGGCGGCCGGGGGCCCCGCCGCCGACGTGGCCTTCCAGGCCGTCGAGGAGACCCGCGCCGCCTATGCCCGGATCGTCGGTGTACCGGCCGACCGGGTCGCCACCGGCGGCTCGGTCGCCGTCTTCGCCGGAATGATCGCCGCCTCGCTGCCGTCGGGCGTCGAAGTCCTGGCCGCCGAGGGAGACTTCAGCTCCCTGGTCAACCCCTTCGCCGTCCGCCGTGACCTCAAGCTGCGCACCGTCCCGCTGGAGGAGATCGCGGACGAGGTACGGCCCGGCACCGCGCTGGTCGCGGTCAGCGCCACCCAGTCGGCGGACGGCCGGATCGCCGATCTGGAGGCGATCCGCGCGGCCGCCCGCGCCCACGGCGCCCGCACCCTGGTGGACGCCAGCCAGGCCGCCGGATGGCTGGCGGTCAACGCCGCCGAGGCCGACTACACCGTGTCCGTCGGCTTCAAATGGCTGATGTGTCCGCGCGGGGTCACCTTCCTGACCGTGCCCGAGGACCTGGGCGGCCTCACCCCGGTCTTCGCGGGCTGGGTCGCGGGGGAGCGGCCCTGGGACAGCTGCTACGGGCCGGTGGCCGAGCTGGCCCACTCCGCGCGCCGCTTCGACGAGAGCCCGAGCCTGTTCTCCTACGTGGCCGCCCGGCACTCCCTCGCCCTGGTCGAGGAGCTGGGCACCGGGGCCATCGCCGCCCATGACCGCGCGCTCGCCGACCGCTTCCGCGCCGGGGTCACCGCACTGGGCCACACCCCGGTGGCCGCCCCCGGTTCGGCGATCGTCTCGGTACCGGGGCTCGGGGACGCCGCGCCCCGGCTGGCCGAGCGGGACGTCTACGTCTCGGCGCGGGCCGGGAACCTGCGCGCCTCGTTCCACCTGTACAACACGGCGGCCGAGGTGGACCGGCTGCTGGAGGTGCTGGCGGGCTGATCCCGCGGGTCCGGACACGCCTGAGGGGAGCCGGGACGTCCCGGCTCCCCTCAGGCTCACACCTGCGTCAGCTGTGTCAGCGGTGTCAGCTCACCGCACGGGGGTGAAGTCCCGCGCGCCGATGTACTCCGGCCGGCGGATGGGCGCCGCGAACGGCTCCACCGCCGTGTTCTCCACGCTGTTGAACACGATGAAGACATTGCTGCGCGAGTAGGGCGTGATGTTGTCACCCGAACCGTGCATGGCGTTGCAGTCGAACCAGGTGGCCGACCCGGCCTTGCCGGTGAACAGCCTGATGCCGTGCTTGTCGGCGAAGGCGGTGAGCGCCTCGTCCGACGGGATGCCCGCATCCTGCATCTGGAGCGACTTCTTGTAGTTGTCCTTCGGCGTCTCGCCCGCACAGCCGAGGAACGTGCGGTGCGAACCGGGCATGATCATCAGCCCGCCGTTGGTGTCGAAGTTCTCGGTCAGTGCGATCGAGACGGACACCGTCCGCATGTTCGCCAGACCGTCCTCGGCGTGCCAGGTCTCGAAGTCCGAGTGCCAGTAGAAGCCCGAGGCCCCGAAACCCGGCTTGACATTGATCCGGCTCTGGTGGACGTACACGTCCGAGCCCAGGATCTGGCGGGCCCGGCCCACCACACGCTCGTCGCGGACGAGGTTCGCGAAGACCTCGCTGATCCGGTGGACCTCGAACACCGACCGGACGGCCTTCGACTTCGGCTCGATGATCGAGCGTCCGTCGGCGCGCACCTCCGGGTCCTGGGTCAGCCGGTTCAGCTCGTTCCGGTAGACCGCGACCTCGTCCGGGGTGATCAGCTCTTCGATCGCGAGAAAACCGTCGCGGTCGAAGTCGCTGAGATCGGACTCCGCGATCGGGCCCGGGGCGCCGGGCTCCGACCACACCACCGGGTCCACCCGGGGTGTGGCCACCTCGGTTGCACCTCGGGTCGGATACAGGTCAGTGACCGTGGTCATCAGATCAGACCTCCTCGTCCTCTGTGATCAGCGGGTATACGCCGTTCTCATCATGGTCCTCCCGTCCGGTGATCGGGGGGTTGAAGACACAGACGCAGCGGAAGTCGGTCTTGGGCCGCATCGTGTGCTTCTCATGGCCGTCCAGCAGGTACATGGTGCCGGGCGTGATCCAGTGCTTCTCGCCGGTCTCGTCGTTGGTGAGCTCCGCCTCGCCCTCGACGCACAGCACGGCCTCGATGTGGTTGGCGTACCACATGGAGGTCTCCGTGCCCGCGTACAGCACGGTCTCGTGCAGGGAGAAGCCGACCTTCTCCCGGGCGAGCACGATGCGCTTGCTCTCCCAGGTGCCGGTCTTGGCCTTGACGTGGCGCTCGGTGCCCTCGATGTCCTTGAAGGATCGGACGATCACGGTGAGTTGCTGCCTTTCTCTGTGGTGCTGTTTCGGAAGGTCAGGCGGTTTCGCGGACCGCGCGGGCGAGGGTCCGCAGGCCCTCGTCCAGCTCCTCGGGGGAGATGGTCAGCGCGGGCAGCAGTTTGACGACCTCGCTCTGCGGGCCCGAGCTCTCCACGAGCAGTCCGAGCTCGAAGGCGCGGCGGCACACGGCGGTGGCGCGGTCCTTGTCCTCGAACTCCAGGCCCCAGACCAGACCGCGGCCACGGAAGTGGGCGCCGGACTGCTCCTCGTCGCAGATGGCACGCAGCGCCTGCTCGACCTGCTCGCCGCGGGCCACCGTCTGCTTCTCCATCTGGCCGTCGGACCAGTAGGTGTCCAGGGTCGCGGCGGCGGTGACGAAGGCCGGGTTGTTGCCGCGGAAGGTGCCGTTGTGCTCGCCCGGCTCCCAGATGTCCAGCTCGGGCTTGAACAGGCACAGCGACATCGGCAGGCCGTAGCCGCTGATGGACTTCGAGACGGTCACGATGTCCGGGGTGATGCCGGCCTCCTCGAAGGAGAAGAAGGCACCGGTACGGCCGCAGCCCATCTGGATGTCGTCCACGATCAGCAGCATGTCCTGGCGCTCGCACAGCTCGGCCAGGGCGCGCAGCCACTCGGGGCGCGCGACGTTGATGCCGCCCTCGCCCTGGACCGTCTCGACGATCACGGCGGCGGGCTTGTTGAGACCGGAGCCCTGGTCCTCGAGCAGCCGCTCGAACCACAGGAAGTCCGGCACGGTGCCGTCGAAGTAGTTGTCGAACGGCATCGGGGTGCCGTGGACCAGCGGGATACCGGCGCCGGCGCGCTTGAACGCGTTACCGGTGACGGCCAGCGAGCCCAGCGACATGCCGTGGAAGGCGTTGGTGAAGGAGACGATCGCCTCGCGGCCCTTGACCTTACGGGCCAGCTTCAGCGCGGACTCGACCGCGTTGGTGCCCGTCGGGCCCGGGAACATGACCTTGTAGGGCAGGTCACGCGGGCGGAGGATGTTGTTCTGGAACGACTCCAGGAACGCGCGCTTGGCGGTGGTGGACATGTCGAGTCCGTGCGTCACGCCGTCGCGCTCGATGTAGTCGATCAGTGCGCGTTTCAGCACCGGATTGTTGTGGCCGTAGTTGAGCGACCCGGCACCGGCGAAGAAGTCGAGGTAGGTGTGGCCGTCCTCGTCGTACATGTGGCTGCCCTGGGCGCGGTCGAAGACGGCGGGCCAGCCACGGCAGTAGCTGCGCACCTCGGACTCCAGGGCCTCGAAGACGCTCAGGGCGGGCGGGGTGATGGTCACAGCATTCTCCTGGGAGATGAGTGTTGCGCGGGGGTGCGGAGTGTGGTGGTGGAACGAAAAGAGTTCGGGGCCGCCGCGGACCGGGTCCGCGGGCGGGAGCGGCACCGGATCAGCGGTGATCCGGACCGCCGGGACCGGATCAGGTCCGGTCGGCGAGGGGGCCGATGCGGTACAGCACCTCGGGCTCATGTCCTCCGTCGGGGAACAGCTCGCCGTGGAAGAGCACCTCACGCTCCACCGGCGCACCGTGCCGTTCGGCGAACGAGGTGAACAGCCGGTTCGAAGCGGTGTTGTCCGGGGTGATCGTGGTCTCGATGCCACGGACCCCCATCCCCGCGACGCGCCGGGTCAGCCCGTCGAGCAGGGTGGCGGCCAGTCCGCGGCCGCGGAATGCGTCATCGACGGCGACCTGCCAGACGACGAGCGTCTCGGGGCGCTCGGGGCGGATGTAGCCGGTGATGAAGGCGACCGGTCCGCCCGTGGCGTCGCGGGCCACCACGGAGGTGGCTGCGAAGTCACGGCACCACAGGAGGTAGCTGTAGGAGGAGTTGAGGTCCAGGGTCTTGGAGTCGCGGGCGATTCGCCAGATCGCGGCTCCGTCCTCGACGCGAGGTGTGTCGAGGGTGAGGCCCTCCGGCAAATCCAATTCTTCGCTACGGGCTAGGTCTGCTTGTGCGGCGGTCATGCAAATTAAATTTACCGAGCTGAATCGGAAAATGCATCGTGGGGAGGGGTTACGCGAAGGGGGGTGGCTGTGTTATCACGCGGGCCCGTGCGTACGCGCGGCGGATCGCTGAAAAGCGTTGGTTTGTACGGGAGTTAGTGGGGCGAATCCCCGGGCGTGTGGAGTCTGTCACATCTGCGTAACCGGCCCGTAGCGGGCCTGAATTCTGGGTTCCGGAGCGTGGGAAAAATCTGGGTTTAAGGTTCCGGGGACGGGGCAGACGATGATGGGAAGCTGTACTGGGAATGCGTCACGAATTTATCTTTTGGCGACCCCGAATTCAATCATCCACAGAGAAGTCCGAAGGAACACCACGGTGAAGTCGCCGGGAAGTCGCCGGGAAGTCGCCGGGAAGTCGCCGGGAAGTCGCCGGGAAGTCGCCACGTCCTGGAGAAGATCGGCGCGGAACGCCCGGGGAATCGGTGTCTCGTGTCTCGTACAGTGCGTGACATGAGGGATAGCGCGGTGCTGCACATCAAGGGCAGGGTCCTGGTGGGGCCGGGGGACGAGCACGCTGCCGGGGGTGGTGTCCGGGACGAGATGTGGGTGGTCGACGGCAGGATCACCTTCGAGCGTCCGGCCGGGGCCCGGGATGTCCGGCTCGTCGAGGGCTGGGTGCTGCCTGGTCTGGTCGATGCCCACTGCCATGTCGGTCTCGATGCCCACGGCGCCGTCGACGAGTCCACCAGCGAGAAGCAGGCGCTCACCGACCGTGACGCCGGGGCGCTGCTGCTGCGGGACGCCGGGTCGCCCGCCGACACCCGCTGGATCGACGACCGTGAGGATCTGCCCCGCATCATCCGCGCGGGCCGTCACATCGCGCGTACCAAGCGTTATATCCGCAACTACGCGCATGAGATCGAGCCCGAGGACCTGGTCGCCTACGTCGCGGCGGAGGCCCGCCGCGGTGACGGCTGGGTCAAGCTGGTCGGCGACTGGATCGACCGCGAGACCGGCGATCTGACGGCCTGCTGGCCGCGCGGCGCGGTCGAGGCGGCCATCGCCGAGGCCCACCGGCTCGGCGCCCGGGTCACCGCCCACTGCTTCGCCGAGGAGACCCTGGCCCCGCTGGTCGAGGCCGGGATCGACTGCATCGAGCACGCCACCGGGCTGACCGAGGAGACCATCCCGCTGTTCGCGGAGCGCGGTGTCGCCATCGTGCCGACACTGGTCAACATCGCCACCTTCCCCCGGCTCGCCCTCGGCGGCGAGGCGAAGTTCCCGCGCTGGGCGGACCATATGCGCCGGCTGCACGCACGCCGCTACGAGACGGTCCGCGCGGCCTACGACGCGGGCATCCCGATCTTCACCGGCACCGACGCGGGCGGTTCGCTCGCCCACGGCCTGATCGGCCAGGAGGTGGCCGAGCTGGTGAAGGCGGGCATCCCGGCCCGGGACGCGCTCTCCTCGGCCACCTGGGGAGCACGCGCCTGGCTGGGACGGCCGGGCCTCACCGAAGGGGCCGCCGCGGACTTCGTGGTCTACGAGACGGATCCGCGGGAGGACGTGCGGGTGCTGACGTCGCCGCGGCGGGTGGTGCTGCGCGGGCGGGTCGTGGCCTGACCGTTTTCGATCAGCGCATCGAACTCGGCGCCGAACCCCACCCGTTGGGATGAACGGACCGCATGTGTCCGCCGGTTTCCCCTCGGTGCCGCAAATATGGCGTGGTCGAGGCCGTCGGCGCCCGTGGAGTCCCCCGCGGCAGGCGCCAGCGGCTCCATGTCTCCAGTGGGGGTCAACTCACGTGTCCAGTTCCAGCAGTACCTTCTTCGGCATGCCCGCCCGCCGTCTGGCGGCCGTCACCGCCGCCGCGGCCGTCTCCGTCCTGGGCGCCCTGCCCGCGGGGACCGCGCATGCCGACACCGCCAAGACCACCGGCAAGGCCGACGCGGTCGTGCTCCGCACCGACCTCAACGTCGCGCTGCTCAACAAGACGGTGTCCGCACCGCTCGCCGTCGTCCTCAACGAGGTGCACGCACCGCAGACCGCCAGTAAGACGGCGCTCTCCGCGACCCTGGACGGGGTCGACGGCGGCAAGCCGTTCAATGTGCTGCGCGCCGATGTGGCCACCGCGAAGGCGGCCGTGGACAAGCAGCGCGCCGAGGGCTACTCCAACCTCGTCAACGCCAAGGTCCACGTACCCGGTCTCGCCAACATGCCGCTCATCCAGGTGCAGCAGGTGACCTCCAAGGCGGTCTGCGCCGCCGGGAAGCGGCCCACGGCCGACTCCAACCTGCTCGGCAGCGCCACCGTGCTCGGGAAGAAGATCAACCTGACCGCGGGCGGTTCCACCACGGTCGATGTGCCCTCGGTGGGCACGGTCCGGCTCGATCTGTCGAAGACCTCGGTCACCTCCCGCACGGCGGCGGCCACGGCCCTGAACCTCAAGGTCTCGGTCAACCCGCTCAAGCTGAATGTCTCCGAGGTCAACGGCCAGGTCACCCTGGTCCGTGCGACCTGCGAGTCGCCCGCGGCGGCGGATGAGCCGGAGGCCCCGGAGGTGGGCAGCCAGGCCAAGCCCGACCCGAAGCCGGACGACCTGGCGGAGACCGGTGGCAGCTCGGCCACGCCGTACCTGATCGGCGGCGGCGCCCTGCTGCTGGCGATGGGCGCGGCCGCCGTCGGCCTGTCCCGCCGCCGCCGCGCCGGGGCGGACGCCGACGCGTAACCGGTGTCCCGGCCCCGGCCCGGCTCGCGCCGTGACGACACCGCGAGCCGGCCCGGGACCGGCCGGGCGGACCGGACCGGCCGCGCCCGGTGGCCGGTCGGTTCGGGCGTCACGCCCGGGGTGCCGGGTCGGCTGATGGGTGGCACGCCGGAGGCGAACCCGCTCCGTGGGCCCGCCGGGGGCCAGGACCCCGGGCCCACGGCCGGCGGCACCGGGCCGGGGGCTGGGTCGGGTGCCAGGCTCCGGTTCCGGTGCCGTGCGCGTCCGGCCGGGTCCGGCTCCCGCGTCTCAGCGGGCCCGGTCCGCCAGTGCCTTGGACAGGGCGATGACGAAGCGGTCCGTTGTGGCGCGGTCGCGGACCGCGAGCCGCAGCCAGTCCGGGCCCAGGCCCGGAAACGTGTCACCGCGCCGGACGGCGAAGCCCAGCTCCCGCAGCGCGTCGCGCAGCGCGGCCGCGCCCGGGACCCGGATCAGTAGGAACGGTCCGGCCGCCGGGCCGCACACCCGCACCTCCGGGAACTCCGCCAGCCGGGCCGCCAGATGGGCCCGGTCGTCCGCCGTCCGCTCCGCCGCCCGCTCCGCCTCGGCCAGCGCCGGAGCCCCACAGCATGCCTCCGCGGCCACCAGGGCGGGCGTGGACACCGGCCACAGCGGCTGCACCCGCTCCAGCGCGGCGATCGTTCCCTCGTCGGCCAGGACGTAGCCGATGCGCAGTCCCGCCAGCCCCCACGTCTTGGTCAGACTGCGCAGCACCACCAGCCCCGGGACATCGGTGCGGGACGCCAGCGACTCCGCCTCACCCGGCACGGCGTCCATGAACGCCTCGTCCACCACCAGCGTCCGCCCGGGCCGGGCCAGTCCGGCCACCGCATCGGCGGGGTGCAGCACCGAGGTGGGGTTGGTGGGGTTGCCGAGCACCACCAGGTCCGCGTCCCGCGGCACCGCGGCCGGGTCCAGCCGGAAGCCGTCCCGTTCGTCCAGGACCACCCGCTCCACCTGGTGCCCGGCGTCCCGCAGCGCGGCCTCCGGCTCGGTGAACTGCGGATGCACCACGACCGGCCGCCGCGCGGCGACGGCCCGTGCCAGCAGGACGAACGCCTCCGCGGCTCCCGCCGTCAGCAGCACCCGCCCGACCGGCACCCCGTGGCGCGCCGCGACCGCCGCGCGGGCCGCCCGCCCGTCCGGGTACGCGGCGAGTCCGTCCAGGGACCCGGCGATCCTGGCCTTGAGCCACTCCGGGGGCGTATCGGCCCGGACATTGACCGCCAGGTCCGTCAACGCGCCGTCGGCACCGCGGACTTCGGCGTCCCCGTGGTGCCGCAGATCGAACTCAGCGGACATCGGCGTGTGCGTCCGGGTGGGCGAAGGCGTGGTCCTCGGAGCCGAAGCCCGCCCGGCCGGAGGCGCCCGCCGCCTCCTCGTAGCGCGCCATGACGACCTCCGGCAACGCATCGGCCGGGCCGATGGCGTCGGCGGCCAGCACCTCGACGTCGGGGTGGGCCAACTGCCAGCCCTCCGCCTGTTGCCGCACCCGATCCAGCGCGTCGCCCGGGAAGACGGCGTACGGCAGCACGATGACGCGGCGCGCCCCGAGCCATGCGCAGCGGTCCAGACCGGCCGGCACGTCCGGCGCGGCGAGGGAGGCGAAGGCGACCTCGACGCCTGCGAAACCGCGGCCCTCCCACAGCATCCGGGCCGCCCGGTGCACCTCGGCGTTGGCCTCGGTCAGCGGTGAACCGCCGCCCACCAGCAGCACGGTGGTCCCGGCCCGGTCCGACACGGGCCGCGGGCCGCCGCCCAGCGCCTCGTCCAGCCGCCGTTCCAGTACGTCGAGCAGGGTGGGGTGGGGGCCCAGCGCGGGGGCGCAGGAGAACGACACCTCGGCGTGCCGCTCCGCCTCCTGGGCGAGCGCGGCGGCTATGCCGTCCCGGGGGTGCTCCACGGGTATGAGGGTCAGCGGTACGACGGCGAAACGGGTCACCCCGTCCTCGACGAGGCCGCTGACCGCGTCGGACAGGGGATACGCGCCGCCGCCCGGTCCGGTGAGGCCGCCCCCCACGGGCAGATCCGGGTGGCGGGCGGCCATCTCCTCGACGAAACGTCGGAAGACGGCGGCGCGCCCGTCGTCCCGGGTGCCGATGCCGGCGATGAGCAGCGCTGGCGGAGTCGTCACGAGCTCTCCTTGGTGGTGCAGGTAGTGCGGGGTCTCACGGCGAACGGCGGTGCGACGGGGGCCGGTTCGCCCCGGAGACGTTACTGACGGATCCCGCTCCGCGCGACAGCAGGGCACCACTGCCCGTCCTGGGCGGATTTGCCGCCGCGGCCCGGCCGTCCACCCCGGGTTCACCGGGCCGCGCGGGCACGCCGTCCCGCGCGGGATCACCACGCGGCCGGGGTGTGGCATTCCCCCGCCACCCGGACTCGAAGCACCACCCGACTGTGACGTGCGCCCGACCCGGCTGGGGCCGGGGTGTTGCGGGGTAGGGCGGCTGACCCACACGTCCCCGGCGTCCCGCTCACCGGGGTCCGTGCCCGGTCCGGGGCGAGGCGTACGGCCCGGTGTGCTCCCGCGCGGTGGTGGCTTCGGGCCGGGGTGTGCGGGGGCGGTGTCCCCCGCGGACGCGTCGCGCCCCGCGAGGGCCTCGGCCGACCCGGTTCCGGGGCCACCGCGGCCGGTGGCCACCGCGCAGGTGGCGTGGGACGGGCCGTTCCGGGGGGTGGAGACGCGCTTGGGGACGAGGAGTTCGGCGGCCGGGCCCGCCGCCAGCAGTGCCGCGGCCTCCGCGACCCCCGGTGTGCCCACCGCGGCGAGGGTGGTCGCGGACGGGGTGGGGACGTCCACCGTGGCGAGGGCCGACGCCGGGTAGCCGCGCAGCGGGACGCCCAGGCGCTCGGCCGCGCGCAGCAGCCCCGGCTCCGTGGCCCTGGACGCGATCGTCGCCAGCGCGGCGATCCGGCCGAGGGGAAGACCCTCGGCGGCGAGGACCGACGCGATCAGCTCGGTGATTTCCTCAGCGGACACCCCCCGGCGGGCGCCGACCCCCACCACCAGCTCCGGTTCACCCCGCGCGGCTGGCACAGGAGACGCATCCGGCGACGAACCGGGCCGCCACGGACGGGACCGCGGCCCAGTGGACATGGAGGTACGAGGCGTGCACCCCGCCCTGGGCGAACCCCTCGATGCGGCGCTCCGGGTGGACGATGCCCCAGGCGGGGTCCGGCCCCGCGCCCGGGATGATGGCGGTGCGGTGGAACTCGTGTCCGCGCACCCGTGTCCCGGCGACGGCGAGAGCGGTGTCGGAAACGGCCACGGCCTCACGGTAGCCAAGGGTCAGCCGGTCCGACATCCGTGCTTCTCCCTCAAGCACCCCGCACATCGGCTGCCCGTCGAGCGAACGCGCCAGATACAGCAGCCCGGCGCACTCGGCCGCGATCGGCGCGCCCGACGCGGCCAGCCGGACCATCTCCGCCCGCAGCGGCTCGTTGGCCGACAGCTCGGGCGCATACACCTCGGGGAAGCCGCCACCGATCACCACGCCCGCCGTGCCCTCCGGGAGACGCTCGTCCCGCAGCGGGTCGAACGGGACGACCCGCGCCCCGGCCGCGGTGAGCAACTCACCGTGCTCCGCATAGGAGAAGGTGAACGCGGGGCCGCCCGCGACCGCGACCACCGGACCGCCGACGGCGGGCACGGCGCCCGCGACCGGCGCGGCAGCCGTGGCCCGTATCTCCGCCACCGGATCCCACACCGGCCCGGACAGCGGCGGCGCGCTGCGCGCCAGCGCCAGCAGGCCGTCCAGATCGCATCCCTCGCGCACCCGCGCGGCGAGCGCGGCCGCCGAACCCACCGCCTCCGCCCGCCGCTCGGCCACCGGCACCAGCCCCAGATGGCGGCTGGGCGCCCGCACCGCGTCCGTACGGCGCAGCACGCCGAACACCGGGACGCCCGACCCCTCCAGCGCCTCGCGCAGCATCACCTCGTGCCGGTCCGAACCGACCTTGTTGAGGATCACCCCGGCGACCCGCACCTCCGGGTCCCAGGAGGCGAAGCCGTGGACCAGCGCGGCCACCGAACGCGACTGCGAGGACGCGTCCACCACCAGCACCACCGGGGCGCGCAGCAGCTTGGCCACATGGGCCGTGGAGGCCAGCTCACCCTGTCCGGCCGCCCCGTCGAACAGGCCCATCACCCCCTCGACCAGGGCCAGATCACAGCCTGCCGAACCGTGCAGGAACAGCGGGGCGATCCGGTCCGGACTACAGAGGTAGGCGTCCAGGTTCCGGCCGGGACGGGAGCCCCCACCGGCGGAGCCCACGCCGGGAGAACCGGCGGACCGGGACACGGCCAGCGCGTGGTAGCCGGGGTCGATGTAGTCCGGTCCGACCTTGTGCGGGGAGACATCCAGCCCCCGCTCCGCGAACGCGGCCATCAGCCCCGCGGTGACGGTCGTCTTGCCGCTCCCGGAGGAGGGAGCGGCGATGACCAGACGGGGAACGTTCACCACTCGATGCCTCGCTGGCCCTTCTGACCGGTGTCCATCGGGTGCTTGACCTTGGACATATCGGTGACCAGATCGGCGAAGTCCAGCAGTGCCGCCGGTGCGTTGCGCCCGGTGATGACCACGTGCTGGGTCCCCGGCCGGTCCCGCAGCACCGACACCACCTCGTCTGGGTCCACCCAGCCCCAGTGCATCGGATACGCGAACTCGTCCAGCACGTACAGCCGGTAGGTCTCCGCCGCGAGATCCCGCTTGACCTGCTCCCAGCCCTCGCGCGCGGCCTCCTCGCTGGACGCCATGTCGCGCTGGACCCATGACCAGCCCTCGCCCATCTTGTGCCATGCCACGGTCCCCCCTTCGCCCGAATCGCCCAGGACGCGCAGCGCACGCTCCTCGCCGACCCGCCATTTCGCGGACTTCACAAACTGAAATACACCGACCGGCCAGTTCTGGTTCCACGCCCGCAGCGCCAGCCCGAACGCCGCCGTGGACTTCCCCTTGCCGACGCCGGTGTGCACGAGCACCAGCGGACGGTTGCGGCGCTGGCGGGTGGTCAGTCCGTCGTCGGGGACGACGGTCGGTTGTCCTTGCGGCATCAGGCGGCCCTCCGTGTGGTCGAAACGTTCCGTACATCGCGGACCAGCGCGGTCACCCGGTCCGCGCGCAGTTCGTCCAGCGTCACCGGTGTGCCCCGCAGCTCCCGGGCGAGCGCCCCCGCGAGGCCGAGCCGCACCGGCCCGGACTCGCAGTCCACGACCACCGAGGCGATCCCGTCGCCCGCGAGCAGCCGCGCCGCCTGCCCGGCCCGCGCCACCGGCGCGTTCGTGGCGTCCCGCCGTGCCGTGCCCTCCCGCCGGGCCTCGGTGGCCCGTCCGTCGGTGACCACGACCAGCAGCGGCCGCCGTGAGGGGTCCCGCAGCCGCTCGACCCGCAGCACCTCGCGGGCCTTGAGCAGCCCGGCGGCCAGCGGGGTCCGGCCACCGGTGGGCAGCCGCTCCAGCCGCGCGGCGGCCGCGTCCACCGACGAGGTGGGCGGCAGCGCCAGGTCCGCGTCCGTACCCCGGAAGGTGATCAGCCCGACCTTGTCGCGCCGCTGATAGGCGTCCAGCAGCAGGGAGAGCACCGCGCCCTTGATGGCTCCCATGCGCTTGCGGGCGGCCATCGACCCGGACGCGTCCACCACGAACAGCACGAGATTGCCCTCCCGGCCCTCGCGCACCGCCTCGCGCAGATCGTCCCGGCGCACCAGCAGCCCCGGACCGCGGCGCCCGCGCGCGTGCTGATGCGGGGCCGCGGCCCGTACGGTCGCCGTCAGATGGAGCGAGGAGAGCGTGGCGCGGGGGCGCCGGGCACCGGTGGTGCGACCGTGCGCGGTGCGGGCGCGCGACCGCCGTCCGGCCGCCCCCTCGCCCAGGCCCGGTACGTCCAGCCGCCGGGTGCGGAACGGTTCGGCGGCGCCCACGGCCGCCTTCTCACCGCCGCCCGCGCCCGCGCCGCCCCCGGCCTCCTGGGGCGTCCCGGTGTCGTCCGCCGCCTCCGCTTCCGCCTCGCCCTCGCGCGGACTGGGGACGGACGGCTCGGGCTCCGACGGCGACGGCGGCTCCTGCGCGCGGTCGTGCGGAAGCCCGCCGCCGGGGCCGCCCTCCGGTCCGCCGGGCCCGTCGTCCGGGCCGTCAGGTCCCCCGTCCGGGCCGTCACCGTCGCCGTCGGTGTCACCTTCCTCGGAGCCGGGACCCCCGTCCGGCTCCGGCGGCTCCGGCTCCTCGTCCTCGAACCGCCGCAGCACCTCGTCGAGTTTGTCCTCGTCCAGCCCCGGCGCGTCGAACGGCGCCCGGCGCCGCCGGTGGGGGAGCGACAGCAGCGCCGCCTGGCGCACGTCCTCGGTGCGCACATCCGTCCGGCCCGCCCAGGCGGCCAGCGCCGTGGCCGTCCGCGCGGTCACGATGTCCGCGCGCATCCCGTCCACCTCGAACGCGGCACAGACCGCCGCGATCTGGCGCAGCGCCCGGTCGCCCAGGACCACCTCCGGCAGCAGGGCGCGCGCCGCGGCGATGCGCTCGCGCAGACTGCCCTCGTCCTCCGCCCAGCGCCCCGCGAACCCGGCCGGGTCCTCGTCGTACGCCAGCCGCCGCCGCACCACCTCGACCCGCTCCTCGGTGTCGCGTGACGCGGTGACCTCGACCGTCAGCCCGAAGCGGTCCAGCAACTGCGGCCGCAGCTCGCCCTCCTCGGGGTTCATGGTGCCCACCAGGAGGAAGCGCGCCGCGTGCCGGACCGAGACGCCCTCGCGCTCCACGTAGGAGGCGCCCATGGCCGCCGCGTCCAGCAGCAGGTCGATCAAGTGGTCGTGCAGCAGGTTGACCTCGTCGACGTAGAGCACCCCGCGGTGCGCGTCGGCCAGCAGCCCCGGCTCGAACGCCTTGACCCCGTCCGCCAGCGCCCGCTCGATGTCCAGCGCGCCGACCAGCCGGTCCTCGGAGGCGCCGACGGGCAGTTCGACCATCCGCGCGGGCCGCGCGGTGCCGGTGCCCGGCTCATGCGGCCCGTCCGGGCACCCCGGATCGGGCGCCGCCGGATCGCAGGAGAACCGGCAGCCGGGGACCACCCCGACCGGCGGCAGCAGCGCGGCCAGGGCACGGACGGCCGTGGACTTCGCGGTGCCCTTCTCCCCGCGCACCAGGACGCCGCCGACGGCCGGGGAGACCGCGTTGAGCAACAGGGCGAGCCGCATGTCGGCCATCCCGACGACCGCGGTGAACGGATAGGTGGCGGTGGTCATTCGGCGGTACCTCCAGCGGTCGTGACGCGGTCGCGGTCCGGGATGCTCACTTCGCTCCTCCTGGCGCCCCGGGCGGTACGAAGGGCAGCCCGTCCGGCAGGCCGTCCTCGATCAGCCGCAGCAGCGCGTCCGTGTCGGCGTGCTCCTCGATCAGATCGCCCAGGCGGTCGAGCTGCTCCTCGCGCAGCTCCCCGAACCGGGTGTCGGGCGCGGGGACGAACGCCCGGCCCGCCGCGGCGGCCACCCGCCGCAGGAAGGCCCGCCGGAAGCCGTCGCTCTCCAGCGAACCGTGCCAGTGGGTGCCCCACACCGAGCCCGCGCGGCAGCCGTCGAGGAAGGGTTCGTCGCCGCCGTCGAGGAGTTCGGCGACCCCGTGGTGGATCTCGTAGCCCTCCACCCGCTCGCCCAGGGCCTCGCCCACCGGCCGGGCGAGGGTCTTCTCCACCGCGAACCGCACCCGCACCGGCAGCAGTCCGAGGCCCTCCACCGTTCCGGCCCGTGACTCGACCTCGTCCTCGATACGCCGCCCCAGCACCTGGAAGCCACCGCAGATGCCCAGCACCGGCCGCCCCTCGGCGGCCCGTCGCACAAGGGCGTCCGCGAGCCCGCGCTCGCGCAGCCACGCCAGCGCCCGGACCGTGCCGCGGGTGCCCGGCACGACCACCAGGTCGGCGTCGGCCAGTTCCTCGGGGCGGTCCACGAAACGCACCACCACACCCGGTTCGGCGGCCAGCGCGTCCACATCGGTGAAGTTGGACATCAGGGGTACGGCGGTCACCGCGACTCGGAGTATGTCCGCGCCGTGCGGCGGGGCGACCACGCTCTCGCGCACCGCGCCGCGCAGCGACACCCGCAGCCCGTCCTCCTCGTCGATGCCCAGGCCGTGGGCGAACGGCAGCACCCCGAGCGTCGGCCGCCCGGTGAGCCCGCGCAGCATCTCCAGACCGGGCTCCAGCAGGGTCACATCGCCGCGGAACTTGTTGACCACATAACCGGCGATATGGCGCTGGTCCTCCGGGGACAGCAGCGCGGTGGTCCCGAAGAAGGACGCGAACACCCCGCCGCGGTCGATGTCCCCGACCACCACCGCCGGGATCCCGGCGGCCCGCGCCAGCCCCAGGTTCACGATGTCGGTACGGCGCAGATTGATCTCGGCGGGGCTGCCCGCGCCCTCGCAGATCACCGCGTCATGGGTGCGCCGCAGCTCCTCCAGACAGGCGGTGACCGTCTCCAGCAGCCCTTCGCGCCGCTCCGCGTGGTAGCCGCGGGCGCTCATCTCGCCCACCGGCCTGCCCAGCAGCACCACCTGGCTGCTGCGGTCGCTGCCCGGCTTCAGCAGTACGGGGTTCATCAGCGCGCTGGGCTCCACGCGTGCGGCGGCCGCCTGCATGGCCTGCGCCCGTCCGATCTCCGCACCGTCCCGGGTGACGAAGGAGTTGAGCGACATGTTCTGCGCCTTGAACGGTGCCACCCGTACGCCCTTGCGGGTCAGCCAACGGCAGATGCCCGCCGTGACCACGCTCTTGCCCGCGTCCGAGGTCGTCCCGGCGACGAGCAGCCCGCCCCCTGTTCCGCTCATCGTTTCCCTCTCCGCTCGCCCGGTCCGCCCGGGACCCCGCCCCTGTCGGACAGAACCCTGCCCACCACCAGCCGTGCAGTCACCGACGTCAGCAGGGCCAGTGCCCCCACCCGCCGCGACAGCCGCACCGCGCGGTCGATGTCGGCGGTGCGCACCGCCCGTCCGTCACCCATCACCGGCCGGTGCTCGACGCGGCCGGCGTACGCGAGGGTGCCGCCGAGGCGTACCCCGAGGGCGCCCGCGAACGACGCCTCCACCGGGCCCGCGTTGGGGCTGGGATGGCGCCGTCCGTCCCGCCGCCAGGCCCGCCGGGCACCGCGCGGGTCGGGGCCCGCGACCGTCGCCAGAACGGCCGTCAGCCGCGCGCCCGGCCAGCCCGCGACATCGTCCAGCCGGGCCGCGGCCCAGCCGAACCGGCGGTAGCGCGGGGACTTGTGGCCCACCATGGCGTCCAGGGTGTTCACGGCCCGGAAGGCGACGAGCCCGGGTACTCCGGCCACCGCCCCCCACACCAGGGCGCCCACCACGGCGTCGGAGGTGTTCTCCGCGACCGACTCCACCACCGCGCGGGCGATCGCCTGCGCGTCCAGTGCCTGCGGATCGCGTCCGCACAGGTGCGGCAGCCGCTCCCGGGCGGCCTCGACGTCCCCGGCGGCCAGCGCGCCGCCGACGGCGCGGGCCTCGCGCCCCAGCGTCGTACCGCCCAGCACGGCCCAGGTGGCGGCGGCGGTCAGGGCGATGTCGGCGCGGTGGCGCCCGGCCACCGCCCGTCCGGCACGCGTCAGCAGCGCGGCACCGGCGGCCGCGCCGCCCGCGCACAGCACGGTGTGCAGGGCCCCGTAACCGCGGTGGTCGCGCCACAGTCGGCGCTCGGCGGCCAGGGCGGCCCGCCCGAACGCGGCCACCGGGTGGCCGCGGCGGGGGTCGCCCGTGGCGAGGTCGCCGAGGAAGCCGAGAGCGGCGCCGCACGCGAACGAGGCGTGATCGGCACGCATCCCTCAGCCCGCCGTCGTGCCTCGGGAGAAGGGGATGCGCGGGGTGTCCGCGTCCAGTGGGCCGCGGAGCGGCGGGGGCGGCGGCGTGGCGATGCCGGGCATGGCGGTATGTCCTCACTCAGGGTCCGCGCCCTGGTTCGACGTGACCGGCGGGGAGAGTCTCCTGGCTCCCGGATCCGCGGCTCTCCCGGTCTTCCAGCTCCGTGTACGGACCAGCCGTACGGACGAGCCGTGACCCCGTGCAGGCGATGGGAGAGCGCTCCCCGGTGACAGTGGCGGGACCGCGCCGGATTCGCACCGGCTTCCTCTGCTGCCGCCGTTTGGCTCCGGAAGTCCACCATGGGCCGCGAAGGGCCGTCAACTCGCCCATGACCTGCGACGCACGAGTGTGCCTAGGGCGTGTCCGCAAAGTCGCGTCGGATCAGCCCGCGGCGTCAGGGGGCACCTCCCGGCGGTAGCCGGGGGAGCGTGCGATCGCAAGGCGGAGGGTCGTCCTCGCGGGGGTACCCCCGGACGGAGTCTGGGGGCGGGCCTACTCGGATGATCCCGACAACGCAGCGAGCGTGCGTGCCAGGCGTCGCGGGCCCGGCGGGACTTTGCGGACACGCCCTAGGTGTGCTGTCCCGGCACGTTGGTGACACGCGTGCTGGGTGCTTGAACGAGGTGAGGGCCTTCTGGCTCGGTGTGGATTGCGACATCTACGCCGATGGCAGGAGGCCCTCGTGATCCACCGTAACGCCC
>NZ_JANCLX010000079.1 GCF_024295805.1 Streptomyces cucumeris | reverse complement strand
CGTGGTCATCACTGACTGCGACCATGACACCATCGCGCCGGAGCAGGCGGTACTCAGCGATCCGCGTGTCCAGCTGCGGCTGGCTTCCTGCAAGACTGGCCAGGACATCATCGACCAGGCGTCGGACGCACACGTACTGATCAACCAGTACGCCCCGGTCACCGGGGAGGTTCTCGACGCGCTGCCGCACTGCCGACTGGTGGTGCGTTACGGGGTCGGCGTCGACAACGTTGATGTGCCCGCCGCTACCAAGCGGGGTGTGTGGGTGGCCAATGTGCCCGACTACGGCTCCGACGAGGTTGCCGACCACACTGTCGCGCTGGCGTTCTCGCTGCTGCGCGGGGTCGTCCGCCTCAACGGCTCGGTGCGCCGGGGTGCCTGGGCCTACGCGGCTGCCCGGCCTCTGCGACGGCTGAGCACCCTGACTTTCGGCGTGGTCGGCTGTGGCGCCATCGGTACCGCGGTCGCGCGCCGGGCGGCGGCCCTGGGCATGCGCGTCATCGGCACGGATCTCGACCCCTCGCGCACGCTCGCGGCAGACACACCGATCGAGAACGTCTCCTTCGACGAGCTGCTTGCCACGGCCGACGTACTCTCCCTGCACGCGAACCTCACCGAGGCGTCACACCATCTCATCGGACGGCAAGCGCTCAATGCGATGAAGCCCACCGCCTACCTCCTCAACACCGCACGCGGTGGCCTTGTCGACTCCGTGGCGCTGCTTGACGCGCTGAACCGCGACGCTCTCGCCGGCGCCGCCCTGGATGTGCTCGAGACCGAGCCGCCGGACGATACAGGTCGCGCTCTCGCCGTCCATGACCGGGTGATCCTGACGCCACACGCGGCCTGGTACTCGGAGGAGTCGTTCGTGACCCTCAAGAACGAGGTGGCCCACGAGGCCCTGCGGGTGCTGCGCGGCGAGCGTCCGCGCTGCCCCGTCAACAACCCAGCGGAGGCACAGCGATGACCATGCAAGCACTCGTGTGGACCGGCAACCACAACGTCACCGTCCGCGATCAGCCACAGCCCATACCCGCCGACGGGTGGGTACTGGTGGACGTCGCATACTGCGGGCTGTGCGGCACCGACCTGCACATTTGCGCCGGCGAGCACCCACGGTCCAAGCCGGGCCTTGTGATCGGGCACGAGATCTCAGGCACCGTGCACGCCGACCGAGCGGGCTTCGCGGCCGGCACCAAGGTGGTCGTCGACCCGCTGCTCCCCTGCGGCGCGTGCCCGCCCTGCCGCAACAGGCGGCCGCACACCTGCGCCTCACTGCGCCTGATCGGCATCGACGTGCCAGGTGGCGCAGCCCGACAGGTCGCCGTACCCGCCGACCGGCTCATCCCCGCACCGGACACAGCCGATCTGCGTCAGCTCGCCTTTGCCGAGCCACTCGCGGTGGCGGTACGCGCCGTCCGACGCTCCGGCCTGCGGCTGGGCGAACAAGTGGTGGTCGCCGGGGCCGGGCCCGTGGGTCTCGCCGTGGCGACCTGCGCTCGGCTGGCCGGCGCCGCGACGGTCGTCGTCGCCGAGCCCTTGCCGGTGCGCCGCAAACTCGCCGCCAACCTCGGCTTCGAGATCGTCGAAACGTTCGCCGGCCTGTCCGCGGACGTGTTCTTCGACGCCGCCGGCCATCCCTCCGTCGCGGCCGGGATGACCGCCGTCGCCGCTCCGACCAGCCGGATCATCCTCGTCGGCGTCTACGGCATGCCGACCACCGTCGACCTTCAGGCCGCCACCTTCAAGGAGCTCACCATCATCGGCAGCCGGGTCTACTCCCGCGACGACATCCGCACCGCGACCGAGATGATCGCCACCGGCCGGTTCGACGCTGAGCCGTTTCTCACCCGCACCGTGCCGCTGGACGGGGCGGCGAGCGCCATCGACGAACTCCGAGCCGGCCGTGAGGTCAAGGTGCTCGTAGAAGGAGCGGCGTGAAAGCCCTGCGCAAGCTCGCCGCGACGCACGAGCACTTCGAACTCGTCGAGGTCGCAGAACCCAAGCCCGAGCCCGGCTGGGTCGTGCTCGACGTGATCTATGCCGGCATCTGCGGCACCGACCTGCACATCATGCACAACGCGTTCCCGAGCTGGCCCCCGGTGACTGTCGGCCACGAGTTCCTCGGCCGGGTGGCGTCGACCGTCGGCGTGGGAGTCACCGGGTGGGCGGTGGGCGACCGCGTGGTCTGCGAGCCGCACTCGCTGGCCTGCGGCATCTGCCACCTGTGCCGCCGCGGACACGCCGAGGTCTGCATGCACAAGCGCTCCCCGGGATGGGGCATCGACGGCGGCATGGCCGAGCGGGTGCACGTCCCCGCTCATCTGCTGCACCGGGTCCCCGCCCAGGTCAGCGACCTCGACGCCGCCCTGTGCGAACCCACCGCCATCGTCATGACCGCCCTGGAACGCACCCCCGTCCCACCCGGCGGCACCGTGCTCGTCTTCGGCCCCGGCCCCATCGGCCTTCTCGCAGCGATGGCGGTACGAGCCTGCGGCGCCGGGCGCGTGGTCCTCGTCGGCCGGCCCTCCAGCCAGTCTCGACTCGAACTTGCACAGCGCCTCGACATCGAGGTCTGGGACTCCACCCAGGTCGACGTCGTCGCTCGCGCGCAGGAGATCACCTCCGGACGCGGCGCTGATCTCGTCCTCGAGACGTCCGGAGCTCAGGAGGCCGTCGCATCGGCCATCGCGGCGCTCCGCCGCCGTGGCCGCCTGTGCGTGCTCGGCGTCCCCGACAGCCCGACGCTTCAGGTGCCGTGGGCCACGGCAATGAACCGGGCACTCGATGTGACCTTCTCCCTGTCGTCGTCGTGGGCGAGCTGGGACGCCGCGCTCGCGCTCATGGCCCATGGCGCGGTCCACCCTGGCCCGCTGGCCACAGTGTTCCCGCTGACTCGGTGGCAGGAAGCCTTCACCGCACTCTCCGAGCGCCGCGTCGTCAAGGCCCTGCTCGACCCCCGCGCACCCTGATCGTCGCACCTGCCCTACCACCGCCCGCCCACAGGAGCTGTCGAGCGGCAGGGCGCACATCCCCTCGTTCCACTCGCGGACTGGGCAGGAGACACGGCTCGTGCGATGGCCCACATCCGCCGGGCTGCCCACCGCCTGCATCGCCCGGGTCGCCCGCGACCTTCTGCCCCATCCGCGCCACACCGAACTGAAGCTTCCCCTTGATCGTGCACACCTGGAGACTGGGATCTGAGGTTCCAGGTGTCCACGATCAAGGGGAAGATCGACTCGCTGTGGTACGGAGTCTGCTCGTGGGCGATGACGAACGCCTCGACGTCGGGACGTCCTGCCTTGCGCCATCGCTGGGCGTGCGAGACACACAGCGGGATCCGGGCGGTCGCCCACAACTCGCACGAGTGTCCACGGACAGCGGGCCGTCCGGGTGAGCGGACATCTCAGGTCCTTATCGGCGGACAGTTGATCTCCCTGTCCGGTATGACTTGGTGGCTGCGTTGCTGCCGGCATGACCACCACCCCTTGGAACCTGCTCGACCTCGACAAGGCATTGCGGGCCAGCTGGGCCGCCGACACCTGTTCGCCCGACGACCAGGCCGACTGGCAGCCGCGCAACCCGGCCTGGGGCCACTGCGACATCACGGCCTTGCTCAGGTGAGCCTGTGGGGACTCACTGGACAAAGACGACGGAACCGAGGGACAAGTTGGACGCCACCGTCTACCGGCGCTTCGCCCAGTGGAGCCGGGACCGGGTATGGGCCAGGCTCCACCGCGTCATCCTCGACGAGCTCGGTGCCCGCGGCGAGTTGGACTGGTCGCGGTGTGCGATCGACTCCGTCAGCGTCAGGGCGGCAAAAGGGGGCCACTGACCGGACCGAATCCGACCGATCGCGGCAAGAGCGGATCGAAAATCCACCTGATCACAGACGGCAACGGGCTACCTCTATCCCTGGGCGTCTCCGGCGCCAACATGCACGACAGCCTCGGACTGGAACCGCTCGTGCGCGGGATCCCGCCCATCCGCTCCCGGCGCGGCCCGCGCCGCCGGCGTCCGGCCAAGCTCCATGCCGACAAGGGCTACGACTACGACCACCTGTGTCGATGGCTCCGTAAGAGAGGCATCCGCCACCGCATCGCCCGCAAGGGCATCGAGTCCTCCACCCGGCTGGGTCGCCACCGTTGGGTCGTCGAAAGGACGGTTTCCTGGCTCGCCGGATGCCGCCGCCTGCACCGTCGCTATGAACGCAAGGCCGAGCACTTCCTCGCCTTCGTCGGCATAGCCGCAACCCTCATCGGCTACCGCCGACTCACCAAGTGAAACGACGTCTAAGACTGTGTCCTACGTGGTGATTGCTCGTTGGTCTGGTCATGGGGCGGGGTACGTGGAGTTGGATTGTTCCGGACGGGTTGTGGGAGATCGCGGAGCCGTTGATCCCTCCGTCGAAGGTGCGGCCGCAGGGT
>NZ_JANCLX010000078.1:0-2500 GCF_024295805.1 Streptomyces cucumeris | reverse complement strand
CTGCGTCGTGACTGCGTGCCTTTTGAAGAATGAGCCTGCGAGTTTGCGGTGTGTTGCGAGGTTAACCCGTGTGGGGAAGCCGTAGCGAAAGCGAGTCCGAATAGGGCGGTTGAGTAGCACGCTCAAGACCCGAAGCGGAGTGATCTAGCCATGGGCAGGTTGAAGCGGAGGTAAGACTTCGTGGAGGACCGAACCCACCAGGGTTGAAAACCTGGGGGATGACCTGTGGTTAGGGGTGAAAGGCCAATCAAACTCCGTGATAGCTGGTTCTCCCCGAAATGCATTTAGGTGCAGCGTCGTGTGTTTCTTGCCGGAGGTAGAGCACTGGATAGGCGATGGGCCCTACCGGGTTACTGACCTTAGCCAAACTCCGAATGCCGGTAAGTGAGAGCGCGGCAGTGAGACTGTGGGGGATAAGCTCCATGGTCGAGAGGGAAACAGCCCAGAGCATCGACTAAGGCCCCTAAGCGTACGCTAAGTGGGAAAGGATGTGGAGTCGCAGAGACAACCAGGAGGTTGGCTTAGAAGCAGCCACCCTTGAAAGAGTGCGTAATAGCTCACTGGTCAAGTGATTCCGCGCCGACAATGTAGCGGGGCTCAAGCGTACCGCCGAAGTCGTGTCATTGCAGCATGAGGCCTAACGGCTGTTGTGATGGGTAGGGGAGCGTCGTGTGCCGGGTGAAGCAGCCGCGTAAGCGAGTTGTGGATGGTTCACGAGTGAGAATGCAGGCATGAGTAGCGATACACACGTGGGAAACGTGTGCGCCGATTGACTAAGGGTTCCTGGGTCAAGCTGATCTGCCCAGGGTAAGTCGGGACCTAAGGCGAGGCCGACAGGCGTAGTCGATGGACAACCGGTTGATATTCCGGTACCCGCTTTGAAGCGCCCAATATCGAATCCTCTGATGCTAAGGCCGTGAAGCCGCCCTTGATCTCTTCGGAGTGATGGGGAGTGGTGGAGCCGCTGATCCAAGGTGGTAGTAGGTAAGTGATGGGGTGACGCAGGAAGGTAGTCCAGCCCGGGCGGTGGTTGTCCCGGGGTAAGGGTGTAGCCCGAGGAGCAGGTAAATCCGTTCCTCATTGAAGGGTGAGACCTGATGCCGAGCCGATTGTGGTGAAGTGGATGATCCTATGCTGTCGAGAAAAGCCTCTAGCGAGTTTCATGGCGGCCCGTACCCTAAACCGACTCAGGTGGTCAGGTAGAGAATACCGAGGCGTTCGGGTGAACTATGGTTAAGGAACTCGGCAAAATGCCCCCGTAACTTCGGGAGAAGGGGGGCCATTGCTGGTGATCACCCTTGCGGTGTGAGCTGGTGGTGGCCGCAGAGACCAGCGAGAAGCGACTGTTTACTAAAAACACAGGTCCGTGCGAAGCCGTAAGGCGATGTATACGGACTGACGCCTGCCCGGTGCTGGAACGTTAAGGGGACCGGTTAGTCACTCTTCGGGGTGGCGAAGCTGAGAACTTAAGCGCCAGTAAACGGCGGTGGTAACTATAACCATCCTAAGGTAGCGAAATTCCTTGTCGGGTAAGTTCCGACCTGCACGAATGGCGTAACGACTTCTCGACTGTCTCAACCATAGGCCCGGTGAAATTGCACTACGAGTAAAGATGCTCGTTTCGCGCAGCAGGACGGAAAGACCCCGGGACCTTTACTATAGCTTGATATTGGTGTTCGGTTCGGCTTGTGTAGGATAGGTGGGAGACTGTGAAGCGGGCACGCCAGTGTTCGTGGAGTCATTGTTGAAATACCACTCTGGTCGTGCTGGATGTCTAACCTGGGTCCGTGATCCGGATCAGGGACAGTGTCTGGTGGGTAGTTTAACTGGGGCGGTTGCCTCCTAAAGAGTAACGGAGGCGCCCAAAGGTTCCCTCAGCCTGGTTGGCAATCAGGTGTTGAGTGTAAGTGCACAAGGGAGCTTGACTGTGAGACTGACGGGTCGAGCAGGGACGAAAGTCGGGACTAGTGATCCGGCGGTGGCTTGTGGAAGCGCCGTCGCTCAACGGATAAAAGGTACCCCGGGGATAACAGGCTGATCTTCCCCAAGAGTCCATATCGACGGGATGGTTTGGCACCTCGATGTCGGCTCGTCGCATCCTGGGGCTGGAGTCGGTCCCAAGGGTTGGGCTGTTCGCCCATTAAAGCGGTACGCGAGCTGGGTTTAGAACGTCGTGAGACAGTTCGGTCCCTATCCGCTGTGCGCGTAGGAGTCTTGAGAAGGGCTGTCCCTAGTACGAGAGGACCGGGACGGACGAACCTCTGGTGTGCCAGTTGTCCTGCCAAGGGCATGGCTGGTTGGCTACGTTCGGGAGGGATAACCGCTGAAAGCATCTAAGCGGGAAGCCTGCTTCGAGATGAGGGCTCCCACCCACTTGATGGGGTAAGGCTCCCAGTAGACGACTGGGTTGATAGGCCAGATATGGAAGCCGGGTGACCGGTGGAGTTGACTGGTACTAATAGGCCGAGGGCTTGTCCTCAGTTGCTCGCGTCCACTGTGT
>NZ_JANCLX010000077.1 GCF_024295805.1 Streptomyces cucumeris | reverse complement strand
CGGGGGCGGAGGGGGCGGGGGCGGGGCGTCGGTCGTGCCGCCGATCTCGCTCATGGACGGGTCCCCTTCTCTCGGGCGCATTCCAGCGCCACCCGTACCGCCGTCTCCGCCACCACCGCGCGCAGCCGCGACCCCGCCTCGCAGGCCATCGCGAAGGCCCGCGTGACGTGTTCCTCCGTCGTACCGCCCGTCACCGCCGCCACCGCGTCCCGCAGCCCGCTGCGGTTCACGTCGCCGATCCGAGCATGGACCCGTTCCTGCCGGTACCCCGGTAGGGCGTGGATCTGGAGGCGGTGGTCCGCCCCCGAGGTCCCGGTCAGGACCAGTCCCCGGGAGGCCCATTGCGCCTCCTGGTCCGGGTAGGCGTGCGGACCGTTCGGAGCGGACGTCCTGGTCTGGTGGATGACGCGGATGACGTCCCGGAAGCGATAGTTCGCGTACGTGTAGCGGCGTGGGTCCCCAGCCGGCGGATCGGTGCCCAGCAGCTCGGCGGAGAGCACGGCGTGCAGCCGCCGCGCAAAGTCGCCCGGGTCGACCTCGTCGCGCATCAGGGATTCGCGGGCGGCCACCGCCCGTTCCACCGCGTACACGAGGGTGCATTCCAGGTCACGCGCCGGGAGTGCCGTCAACGCGGTCCGGACCGGGTAGGACGGGCCCGGCGCGTCCTTGCCCATCGCCTGGGCCGAGGCCGCCACGTCCGTCCAGATCAGCTGGAGGGGCTCCACGGAGCGGTGGTGGGAGTCGTTCATCGTGCGCAGGGTGCACGGTTCGAGGCGGCAGGAGGTCCCGCACAGGGGGCTGCGGCTGCCCAGCAGGGGCGGCTCGGCCGACGCATCCTCGGCGCTCTCGTCGTGCTCCCCGTGCGGGATGGCCGTCAGGACGGGCCGGTCCATGCCGTCGGCGGCGACGGCGGCCCGTCCGGGTGGCAGGGCGACGACGTTCTCGCTCTGCTCGGGCTGGAGGTTCATCGTCGCGCCGACCGCCCGGCGGTCGTCCTCTGCGGGCAGCCGGTGCATGATCTTCAGCGCGCTGTTCTTGATGACGTCGGGCAAGATCTTGCTGGGGATCTGCTCGACGATGACGACGCCCTCGCCGTACGCGCGGATCTCCGCGAGCAGCGAGGCGAAGAGCTCGACGGCAGCGGCCGCGGGTCCGTCCTCGACGTTCTTCAGGAGCCGGTGTGCCTCCTCCACCACCAGGACGTGGCGCAGCGGGACTCCGCCAGCGCCGTGGTGCACCCGCAGGTGTTCGACCAGGCGGATGAGCACGGCGCCGATGAGGAAGGCCTTGTCCTGGTCGTTCGTGATCGTTTCCAGTTCGAGGACCACGTTCCCGGCGAGCAGCCCGGCGATGTCCAGGGGATGGCCGCCCTCGAAGAACCGGCCCGGCGCGCCCTCCCGCAGCGAGCCCATCCGGACGTCGACGAAGCCCCGTACGTCCGCGGTGACCTCCTTGCCGTACCCGATCATCTCGACGACCTGCCGGGCGGTGGCCTGGAGTTCGCCCAGGGTCGGGTAGCGGGCCGTCCGCGGCTCGTCCGGCTCGTCCAGTACGTACTTGGGCTTGTGGGCCGGGCGCGGTTCGCCGGTGACGAGGTCCCATCCGGCGGCCGTGTAGCACTGGGCCAGGGCCCGTGACAGCACCTGCGGGAAGGGCTCGTGCCCCTCGAACGCCGCGAGGAACAGGGCCCGTACGAGGTCCACGTGGCTCTGCAGCGGAAAGTCCGGCTCCGGCTCCAGCGGGTTGAGCGAGGCGGGGGCCACGTCCACGTCACCGGGCCGGATCACGGTGACGCGCCGGGCGCGCTCGGGTCCCCCCGCCGCGGCGAGGCGGCCGGCGATGCGCGCGTACTCGGCCTTCGCCGGCTCGACCGCCAGCCAGGGGATCGGCCGGTCGTGCGTGGACAGGGCGGTGAGCAGGCTCCGTACCGTCTGTGACTTGCCCGAGCCGGTCGCCCCGCAGACGAAGGCGTGCCGGTTGAGGGTGGAGCGGGAGACGTGGAGCCGGTCGGCGGGCATGAGGGCCTCGTCGAGGATGTCGCCGATCAGGAAGGCGTCGGCGTCGTGTCCCGTGTCGTCGGAGGTGACGTCGAACCGGTTCGGGGCCACCGTACGGATGCCCGGGAGCTCCCGCGCGGGCGGCCGGGCCAGCGCCGCGACCAGTTCGGCGGGGGCGACGAAGGGCACGCTGCCCGGCGGCCCGGCTCCGCCCGCGGGCGGAGCCGCCGCCGGTTGCGGCGTGACGGTGGTCAGCGCCTCGGCGAAGGGCATCGGCCGCCGCGCCGGTACGAGCACGTACGGCAGCTCGTCGAGGTCGCCGGCGCCGCACAGCAGGGCCGCCGAGGCGAGCGCCGACTCGGGCCGCTCGGCGCCGACCAGCACGCGCACGTTCCACACCCCGGTGGCCAGGGCCCGGGTCAGCTCGCGGTAGCGGGCCTCGGCCCGGTCGGCCGCCACCCGGTCGGCGGCGGAGTTCTCGCGCTGGCGCAGCCGGGGCAACTGGACGGCGAGTGCCGCGCGCTCCTGGTCCAGTCGCTCGTACGGGACGGGCTCGGCCAGCACGAGCCAGGCGAAGGCGTCCGGGAGGTGGGCGACCGCGTCGTCGAAGGAGCCGCGGTGTTCGCCCGGCAGGGCGCGCTCGTCGTCGCCCAGGCGCAGGGCGTCGTGGGAGCCGGGGCAGGGGATCCAGAACGGCAGCCGTTCCAGCAGGTCGACCGTCTCGCCCGCCGGGACGTCGCGGGCGGTGGAGCCGGGCGGGTAGCGCAGGGGGCGCTGCGCACCGTCCGCGGCGGCCTCGTCGCCCGCGGGCGGGAAGCCGGGCGCTCCGCCCACCAGGAAGTGCAGCGGCCGGTGCCGGCCCGGGCGTATCCATGCCGCGGCCAGACCCGCCGGGCGGTGCTCCCCACCGGCCGAGGGCGCGGAGAGCACGGCGTGGGCCGCCGTGACGGCGGCGGTGAGCTGGGCGGCCGTACGGTCCTCCGTACGGCCGCCCTCGGGCCGCCGGGGCACGGTGATCAGGCGGTGGAAGCGGTACGCGCCGAGTCCGGCGGGCCGGGCCGCGCCCCCGGACCCGGCACCGGGGCTCACGTCAGGCTCGCGCGGGGGCGGGCGGAGAGCCGGGGCAGGAAGTTGATGCCGGGATTGCAGTCCCCGAACACGACGCGGCGGCCACCCGGCCCGGCTTCGACGAGGACCAGGCCGGTCGCCGGGAGGGCCTGGAGCTGGGTGGGCTCGATCGCGAACTCGTAGACGCGGCTGAGGTTCTCGCCGGTCGTCGTGGACCGGGCGGTGGAGGTGTTGGTCGAGTCCTGCCAGCTACGCGAGAGGGAGGTCGAGAAGGACCTGGAGCTCCCCCAGCTGCTGCCGGAGGTGCCGCCGCCCCGGTTGGAGCCGTCCGTGTCCGAGACGCCCCGCTGGCCGCCGTAGCTGCTGCCGCGGCCCTCGGTGAGAGTCTCCCCGACCTGCCGGGTCAGCTGGTTGACGAGAAACTTGTGCTCCTGCCCGATGAACTGCGCAGCCGCCTTGGCCTCCTCGCCGTTGCCCATGCGCATGAACACCGTCGCGCTGTCCGATCCGCCGACGACCTGGACGGTGCCCTCCCGCAGGTGTTCGAGCATGAACACGAGCCGGACACCGGCCGTGCGGGCCTCGCGCGCCATCGATTCCAGGGCGTCACGGCCGAGGTGGTCGGCTCCGGCGACGACGAGGGTCCCCGAGCCGTGCGCCACGGCGCGGGTGCGCAGCGCGTGGACCAGCCGGAAGAAGACGAAGCGGTCGGTGAGGTCCTTGCGGCGGCGCACGGAGTCCTCGGTCGTGACGATCGTCAGTCCGCCGGGCCGCCACCAGTCCGCGGCGCGGCCGCCGCCGGGGACGGCGGCCTCCCGCCCCCTCGGCGTGAGCAGCTCCGTCTGCGCCCGGACGTAGCGCAGTTCGTTCTGGACGCGCTCGCCCTGGCCCAGGAGGTCGACGGCCCGGGTGATCGACTCGACCTCGGTGGGGCCGAGCAGCCCGGGCGCGCCGGGGGCGGGATCGTAGACGCGGAGCAGGACGCGCAGCCCGGCGGCGAGCCGGGCGAACGTGGCGGGCCCTTCGAGCAGTTCCGCGACGGTCTGGACGAGGTCCACGTCGATGGTGTGGAGGTCCACGTCCGCGCCGGGCGGCCGCATGGTGCCCAGCGCCTCGGCCATGGTCTCGGCCAGCTCCTCGGGAGCGAACTCCGCGCTCAGGTCTGCGTCGAGCAGGGCCCCGGGCATGGGTACGTGGGCGACGGCGATGTCGCGGCGCGCGGCGAGGCCGGCGAGTTCGAGGGCGACGGCCTGCTGGGTGAGGTCCAGGACGACGAGCGGGGCGCCACCGCCAAGGAGCGGCCCGCCGACCGTGGCGAGCAGGCTGGCCCAGCCGTTGCCCGTGCCGCCGAACACGTCGATCCGGCTGGGACCGGAGGTGAGGGAGAGCGGGAACCAGGTGTCCAGCGTGTCGTTGTGCCGCAGGTGCTCCGCGCGGTGGGCGTCGATCCGGCTCTGCCAGGCGCGCCGGCGCTGCTCGTAGTCCCGCTGGGCGCTGGTGCGGGCGGCTTCCAGGCGCCGGCGGGCGGCCCTCAGCCTGGCGGCCGGGGAGGTCGCGGCCATGAGGACGATGACGAGGACGACGACGATCACGACGGCGGACGGGCCGCCGGCCGCGTAGGCGACGATGCCCGCGAGCAGGAGGAGACAGCCCGTGCCCCTGTTCTTCGGAACAGTCATGGCGCGCTCCTCCATGGCGCGGACCTCGTCGCCGGAGGGTTCGGAGTAGACGGGCGGATGCTGGGCGTCCCGGTGTGCGGGGGGCGCGGACGGCTGGACGAACTCCCAGCCCCAGCGCTCCTGGCCGGTGAAGACCCGCCGCGCCAGTTCCGCTCCGGCGTCCGGCTCCTCCCCGCCCCGAGGTTCGGTTGCCGGTGCGCTCTCGGCAGTGCTCAT
>NZ_JANCLX010000076.1 GCF_024295805.1 Streptomyces cucumeris | reverse complement strand
CCCGATGTACTCGCCGCCCAACGCAAGGAACGGGCCCGCATTCGCAGCGAGAAGGGCATCCGCTGGGGCGGACGCCCCCTCGCAGCCGCAGCCTGAACCCGGCGAACCTATGCGGTCACAGCACTAGGGGACCAACAACGTCAGGCACGTGCGGGACTATTTCCGTAAGGCCCGACGACGATGTGTAGATGTCGCCCGGAAACTTGTCCGCCTCGACCCACCATAGACCGGACCAAAGGCGCCCGGTCCGGCGTCCCGGCTTCGAACCGCGCCTGACCGCGTGGTCGCGGACGGGTCGTTGTGCGCATCCGGCCGCCCGTACGAGGCATGCAGCCGGCTCTTCGCTCCTCGACTCGGCTGGTCTGCGGGCCCGGCGACGTCCCACGGACCTCCAACGCCTAGCGTGAGTTGGACACTCAAGCGAAAAGATCGGTCGTGGGCGTATCGTACGGCCGTGGGAGGCATACAGTCAGCAGCGCCGGGATCGCCCCTCGAGTTGGTCGGACTGGCGCTGGATGAGATCGCGGCGTCCGTGAGCTTAAGTGTGTTGCCTGGACCGTTGTCCCACACGGCGTTACGCGTGTCCGGAATCGAGTCGCCCAAAGTAACCAGGAGCCTAGGCAGGGTGCTCGTGGGGTTGCTCGTTGGCGCGGTTAAGTGCAACGTCAGTCTTGCTGCCGCTCTGCTCGCAGACGGGATCGACGATCAGCTACAACTGGCTGCCGACGTGGTCGAATTGGTCGGAGCCACCAACACCTTTGTAACCCCGGAGGAGATCCTCTTCCGTGACACCAAGAGGAACGCTTGGCTCGCGGAAGGTCTCCTCCATGTGCTCCTGACCCTCCAGAATCGAGAGCCCGCGAAGCTTTTGGGCGGACGGGTACACGCGCTACGCCAGATACACCCCATCCCGACTCAGCAGGGCTTCGATGCTGTTGCCCTGTATGTGAACGATGACGACGCACTTTCCCTCGCGATAGGGGAAAGCAAGGCATCCCGTCAGGATGGCAGCGGCCAGCTGACTCAGGCGTCAAAAATATTCAAGAGTCTCGACTCGGGAGACCATGGACGCCATCTGCGTCAGGAACTGACGGCGCTGGAAGGTTACCTCTCCGCCGACCATGCCCAGCAGGTATCGAAGGCAGTGCTGAACCGGAGATGCTACGTTCCGTCGATCGTCCATGAGAGACCCTTCGACGCACAGAAGGAGCGTGTCACCTTGAGGGACTTGGTGCCGCCTCTCAACCGGAAACGTCTCCTGGTCATTCGCCTCTTCGACTTTCACGGATTCTTCGACTCCGTCGCTGACGCCATGAGAGACGCCGTAACGGAGATTGTGGTGTGACGTGTTCAATCGGGGGATAGACGCACTACTCGAAGAGCTGCCGAGAATCAGCGAATTCGGCGCCCCAGAGATTCGACGCATGCTGACACGCGCCTGGGTCGACGTCATGGATTGGCGGGATCTGACACCGGGGTCAAACGAACGCCCAGCCGAGGGCACCCGTATCGATGTAGGCGAAAGACCCTTTACCCCAGGAGACAGACGGTCTCCGCGGGCAGCACTGCGCAGACTGGCGACAGCGCTTGAGGTCCATGCTGTCCTCGCGCCTGAACTAGCGACCGTCACGATCCAGGCTTGCGCCTTCGTAGCAGCCGAGGCTTTGTCGATTTGTAACGAACAACCGGAGCCGGAAGGTTACTCGTCCCCTTCGTCCTCTCCGCTCGGATCAGCTCAGAGGTACGAGCACTTGGAAGCTGGGCTCCTATATCGCATCGCCGGATATGATGCCAACGCCGCACGATGCGGTGACGAGATTGGTGAGCTAGATACACCACCCGACATGGAGTCTGCAGTGTCGGAGTGGGCTATGCAGGCATTTCGTGAACTGCTGTTGTTGCGGGTGAGCGCAGATTTCCCCGAACCACCTCCGGTGCCGAACGAAAGCGTTCGGCTGGAGACCCGCATCCGGGACGCCCTCTGGAGGCGGATGGGCCATGCCGCGCGCCAGCACACTTTGTGGCTCACCCATCAGCGGGGTGCCACCCGGGACGCGGTGAGTGAGGTGCACACACTGATCTCCCTGCTACGCCCGGATCCGGACGGCTGGATCGGACAAGCTACCCATCCCGATATCCACCACGTCGCCGTGCTGCTCGCCAAGGCGATGGAGGAGGACGAGACACGTGCCTTGCGTTCGGTTCCGCCACCGCCAGACGCTGACGAGCGCTATCCGGCGTACGTGCAGAAGCAGTCAACGTCACGCCCCCTCCTGTGGCCCTCGGCGAGACTCTATTCCGGACAGGCGCTTCCCGGTCCACACGCTCACGCCGTGGTGTGCGTGCCCACTGGGGCAGGCAAGTCCGCGGTGGCGGAACTAGCCATCGCGCAGACCCTGCACCGCGGATGGGTGCTCTACCTGGCGCCGACGAATGCCTTGGTGGGCCAAGTAGAGCGCCGTTTGTCTTCTGTGTTCGGTGCTCTGCCAGGGGTGCAGGTGCGAGGGTTCCTCGGTGGAGCGGAGTATGCGGCATTGGGGGGTGAGGACCTCGCCGTCATCGATTCTTGTCAGGTGCTGGTGATGACACCGGAGAAGTGCTCGCTGGCCTTGCGGCAGAACCCGGTCGCATTCGAGGACCTCCAATTGTGCGTCCTCGACGAAGCACACTTGATTGAGGAGCCGGGCGGACGTGGCGCTCTCACAGAGCTAGTCATCGCCGAGGTCCTGCACAGGGCTCCACACGTCAGGGCGCTGTTGCTGTCGGCACTGGTTGCCAACGCGGAGGAGCTAGCAGGGTGGCTCACCGCAGCGACCGGCGTCGAAGCCGTTCCCATTAGCCACCCTTGGCGCCCCACAAGGACGCTCCGAGCCATCGCGGGATTCGATCGAACAGGTGACGAAGCCGCTCGCTCAATTGCTGAGAGGAACTTGGCCGCGCTTCCCGCTCGTCGCAAGAAACTCGAATACGCGGCGCCCGTATCACTGCTGGTGGGGCTGCAAGGTGCCTGGGCATCGAGCGACCCCGCGGACTACGCGGTGGTCCGTACCGCGCTGCGCTCCTCAAGAGAACTCCATCGCACGGATGGGGTGGCGCCGACAGGCGTCTGCCTCCCGATGACCGCGGTCCTCGTGGCCGCCCTGGCGGAGAACGGTCACCGTGTAGTCGCCTTCCTTCCCCAGAACCGGCACGACAGCTTCACCCAAGCCATGAAGCAACCCGGGTCCCCCAGCTGGGTACCGACCGAAGGCGACGGAGACATCGACGCACTGCTGGACTTGGCGGACGCCGAGCTCGGCATCCCATCGCAGTTGAGGGAGACCCTGGCGAAGGGAGTGGGTGTGCACACCGGCGCATTGTTGAGGGAGGAACAGCGGGCCAGCGAGGTGGCGTTTGACCGGGATCGCGTACGAGTGCTCTTCGCGACTGGCACGCTCTCGCAGGGCCTGAACCTGCCCGCAACTGCGGTGGTGATCGGCGGGACCCAGGTGGGGTTCGACCAGGAAGCATCAGCCGCCGAACGCGAACGCCGCTCAAGGACCCAGCTCCTGAACGCCATAGGCAGGGCCGGACGTGCCTACACGTCCGCCCGATCGATTGCGGTGGTCGTTCCAGGGCGTGCCACCCACGTGGGGGCTGGTGCCAACGGCAAGCAAGTGGCGAGACGGGCCGACGCACACTTTCTGACCTATGAGGATGCCGCGAACGATGTCGGCAGCAGACTCGACAGCCTCATCGACAAGGTCCTCGGCGGCACTCTGGAGGTCAGCACTCTGGAGGGCGAGGAACAGTCCGCCTTCTCCTTCCTTTCGTTTGCCGCTGGCAGCGGGGACGCACCGGGTGTGGTGCGTCGGACATGGGCTGTCCACAGGGCTGGAGCAGTCAGCCAGGTCGAGCCGATCGCCGAAGCGCTGGAAGCGACAGGCGCCGACTTCCTTGCCCGCGAACAGGTACCGGAGTGGGTGAGCCTGGCCGCACATCGGGCTGGCCTCGGGCTCCCGGAGACCTCACATCTCTACCGACAGCTCTTCACGGTGCTGGGCACCGATGAAATCCCCGACACGGTGGAGGGCTGGGCGCAACTCCTCGTGGGCGCTCTTGCATCAGTGGGACCAGAGACTGTGGACAGGCTTCTGCCGCTGTCCAACGACTACCGGTCCACTTCCCTCGAAGGGCTATGGTCGTCCGAGCCGGACGAAGCAGCCCATGGACACCGGGCTCTGGAAGCCACCCTGCTCTCGTGGATGCGCGGGGAGGATCTGCTGTCCGTGGCCGGCCACGCTTTGGGGACGAGCTTCGAGAGGACCGGTAGCCGCGGGCGGAAGATGCCCTTGCCCAAAATCATCGGTCTGACCGACCGAGGATTCGGGTTCAGGATGAGCGTACTCGCCGGAGCGCTGGGGGCCATCGTCACCACTGCTAGCGAATCCGAGCCGCTAGCCGGTCGCTGGCACCTGCCGGATATCTGCGCCAGAACACTCGGACTGTTGCCGTTCGCCGTCAGGTGGGGAACCAACAGCCCGGGCGCCATAGCGTGGACCAGGGCAGGCGTCCGGCCTCGGGTCGTAGCCCACCTGCTCGAGCGGCGCATGCCCCTCACTCCCTCGGCGGTCTGGATGAACGATGAGGAACTGCGTCAGCTTGCCGGACGCCACCTCGCGCAAACACCGCAGTGGGTATTGGACGCCATGGAGACAGAGCAGGAGCGAGAACTCGTCCGGTCGATGCTACGGACCCGGCAGCTCAGGTGATGTAGCCATCGTGACTGCCGCAGGGCGAGTTAGCGACCACCTCCCACGCGTCCCTCCCCTGCATCGCCTGGGGAGAATCTGGGGAGTAACGGGGTGCTCTGGGGAGCCCGTGAAAGCGACATCGCCCATGGCAAGTAGCCGCCCGCGAAAAAGCGGCGACGCCCGGGAACCGCCCGCTAACGTGACGGGCATGAGCTGGTCACTGAGCCTCCTGAAACCCCAGGAACCGGAACTGCTCGACGCGCTGTTCCTCTCGGTGGGCAGGGCGCTACACCTCGCGAACGCCTACGAGGACAAGTGCCAGTACGTGCTCCGCGTCGGCAACCTGATCACCGCCCACCAGGCCGAACCGGCCATGACCTTCGAAGAGGCCATCGCCTCAGTCCCCGCCGACAAGCTGCTGGGTGGCACCCTGCACAGCCTGGCCGCCCACGTGATGGGCCGGACCATGGACATGGACACTCTGCACAAGGCCAGGCAAGCCCGGAACTGGATCGCCCACGAAGGCGCCTCGATCGGCGCCATCTGGTCCGTGAGTCGCGACCGCATCCTTCAGCACGCCGTCAAGCTGCGCACCGCAGTGACGGATCTCGCGATCGGCGACAACATCATCTCGCAGTGGTGCCACGGTCTGTCGGAGCCGTACGACCCCCCGCCCGGGGACTGGATAGACAGCTACCCCGGCTCGGTCGACACCTGGGTCTTCGGTCATCTCCGCCCTCTGCTTCCAGAGCAGACCCGCAGCCTCGCAAGCTCGGAGTCTCCCTGCCGCGACAGCCAAGCGCATACCTGACGCGCGGCCACAGCCAGTGGCCCGATAGGCGACTTCGACCGCTAGTGCTGTGACCGGGAAGGTTGGCCGGGTTGGCGGCTGGGGCGGTTGGATTGGCGGTCACGTCCGTTTCGATCGCTGGAGGTGCGAGTGGCTGAGCCTGTCCGTGTACGCCGACTCACCGATCAG
>NZ_JANCLX010000075.1 GCF_024295805.1 Streptomyces cucumeris | reverse complement strand
TCGCCGACGCCACCGAACAAGGCATCAACCGCATCAACCACAACCCACAACTGCCATGGTCCTTTCTCGCCCACACCGGCCTGACCATTCACCCAGCACACCCACTGAACTTACGAAAAGATCAGTAAGTGTCATGGAGACAGTCATCGCCGAGCGCGACGGCGAGAGTAGGCTCAGGAGAATCTTCCGCGCAGTGGACGGCCGGCGGCCTGCGTCAGGGGCCAATCATCACCGGGCCAACCGCCCTCGCGCCACTGGTCTGACCTGCGTGATCTGCTGACGTGCTGAAGTAGTCCGCACACGGGATACTGGTGGTGAGTGCGCTGATGTGCGCCGTAAATTCTCGCGAGGGCGACTCAAGGCCAGGAATAGCCTGATCCACGGCTGCTATCGGCGAAGGTTCCGCGAATCACTCGACTGATGATTTGACTCACCGGACGATGCCGCTCAACTGAGATTTCACCGCACAAGACGGAGATCATAAGGAGGGGCGTTATGCCGACCAAGATAGTTGACGTTACGTTGACCACCATGCAGAACGCGGGCAGTGACAACGTATCACCAAAGGGCGCTATCAACGCCATGGCAGTCCGCAGCATAGACGATGAGCAAGTATTTGAGTCCGAGAATCTCTACCTGAGAAAACCTGGGCAGCCGGTGCACCCCAGCGGGGCAACACACATTCCGCCAGGTCAGAGCCTCACGTATAACGTCACAAGGCGACTTACGATCTCTCGCTTCGAGCAGGAGACCGCAGAGCAACTCAACCAGATGTTGATATTCAGCCGGAACTTGAAAGAAGACATAGTATTGAGCGGCCAACTCCATCCCGACCGAGTGTATCAAGGCAACTTCAACCGCCAGGTGCGCTTTGATGAGATCAACGGGCTCAAAACCGTCTCTTGCGACTACAACGTCATCCTCAACGGTGATGTCGCAGCCAAGCTCATCGTCACCTATACGGTGAAGCTCGTTGCTTAGACGTCGTTTCAGTTGGCCCTATGTTGTTTGTGGGTTGGACGGGCCGTCGTAAGGTCCAGAGATCCAGAGACGCCGGGTATGGCTTTCAGTTGGTTGCACCAGATGGTTCGCCTCACCTGGCCGCCCGGCGTCTCACGACGACTCGGCCGCTGATTAGGAGATGCGGGCCCCTGCGGGTGCATCGCTGAGTAGGACCACGCTGGCGAGGTCGTCCGGAGCAACAGCGCGCATCGAACGACCGGAGGAACAGGTGGCCCGGATCTGGGCGGGAACGGACATCGGCAAGACGCACCACCACTGCGTGGTGCTGGACGCCGAGGGCAAGCGGCTGCTGTCGCGGCGAGTGCTGAACGATGAGCCGGAGCTGATGACCCTGCTCGCCGACGTGCTGGCGATTGACGAGGACGTGGTCTGGGCGGTCGACGTCGCTGATGGCATGGCCGCTCTGTGGATCAATCTCCTGCTCAATCACGGTCAGCAGCTCGTCTACATACCCGGTGTCGGCGTACACGTGAACGTGCATGGCCGCGTACGGATGAACGTGCAGAGTTCCTGATGTGCTGAGGTTCGGGATTCGGCACTCTGCTGCCTGTTGGTCGAGGTCGCAGAGATGGGGTGGCCGTGGTCCTGGATCCGCAGCGCTGGCTGGAACTACGGCGTTTTCGTGGCCTGGTCGAGTCCGGAGCCATGAGCCTGACCGAGGTCGCCAAGGAGACCGGCCTGAACTGGCGGACGGTCAGCAAGTATCTGTCAGCCGATGGACCCGCCTCGCCTCCGCGCCGGTCGCCGAACGGCCGGTCCCGGGCCAGGGTGATCGACGAGTTCGCGCCGCTGGTCGACTCGATGCTGCGGGCGGAGATCCTGATGAAGGCCGCTGTCATCCACGAGCGGCTGGCCGCGGAGTACGGGTTCACCGGCAACTACCAGCGGACCAAGCTCTACGTCCAGGAAGCCCGGCCCCGGATCGCCGAGGAACTCGGCATCACGCCGAAAGAGCTGGCGGGCATGCACCGCCGATTCGAGGTCATCCCGGGCGCCCAGGCCCAGGTGGACTGGGGTGACGAAGGCAAGATCCTCGCCCACATGGGCATCGCGAAGGTCTACTCCTTCCACATGACGCTGTCGTACTCACGCGACCCGTTCTGCTGCTTCACCACCAGCCAGGACCTGCAGACCTTCTTCGACTGCCACCGCCGCGCGTTCGCTCACTTCGGCGGGGTCCCGATGACGATCGTCTACGACCGGACCAAGACCGTCGTCCGACGCCACGTCGCCCCCGGCGAGGCGGTCCCGCTGCACCCGGAAGCGGTCGGCTTCGCCGGTCACTACGACTTCGACATCGACGTCCTGGCCGCCTACCGGCCCACTGGGAAAGGCCGCGTCGAACGCCAGGTCCTCATCGTCCGCGATCACGTCCTGTCCGGCCGGGCCTTCTCCTCCGTCGAGGAGATGGACGCGGCCTTCGCCGCCTGGGTGCCGCAGCGGCGGGCCCAGATCCACAAGACGCACCGGGAGGTCATCGGCGAACGGGCGGCCCGTGACCACGCGGCTCTCAAGCCGCTGCCGCCCACCCCCTATCTGGTGGCCGAACGGCATCTGCGGCCGGTCGGCAAGGACTGCCTGGTCGCCTTCGGCGGCAACCTCTACTCGGTGCCCGCCCGCCGAGTCCGCCCCCGCCAGCTGGTCGAGATCCGGGCCACGAAGTCACAGATCATGGTGCACTCGACCGCCGCGGACGCCAGCGGCGAGACGCTGCTGGCCATGCACCCTCGGGCGGTCGGCCGCGGCGTCCGGGTCGTCGAGGAGACCCACTGGGACGGCCTGCCCACCGGCAAGGGCCGCCGCACCACCACCGGCGACGTCCCCCAGCCCCGGCGCGAACGTCCTCTGGGCGAGGAGGCCGGACCGCTGCAGGCCCTGCTGAACCGGGCTGCCGCCACCCGCATCGAGGTCGGCCGCCGTCCACTGTCGGTCTATGACGAACTGACCGGCACCCGTCCCTTCACCACCCACCCGAGCACGAGGGAAATGTCTTGAGCGAGCTGGTCTCCACCCGCATCCGCAACACAGCCGGCAAGCTCGGCCTGCCCCACCTGACCGAGACCATCAGCGAGTACATCCGGCGGGCTGACGAGGGCAAGTTGGGCTATCTCGACTTCCTCGATCTGGTGCTGTCCGAGGAACTTGCCGTCCGCGACGACCGCCGCTTCCGCCAGGGCCTGCGGCTGTCCCGGCTGCCCCACCACAAGACTCTGGACGAGTACGACTTCTCCTTCCAGCCCGACCTCGACCCGCGCAAGGTCAAAGACCTCGCCACCCTGTCGTTCGTCGAGGCCAAGGCGAACGCCGCCCTGCTGGGGCCGCCCGGGGTGGGCAAGACGCATATCGCTGTCGCCCTGGCGGTCGCGGCCTGCCGGGCCGGCTACTCGATCTACTTCACCAGCCTCGACGACATGGTCCGCCACCTCAAAGCCGCCGAGGCCGCCGGCCGTCTGACCAGTAAGCTCGGCACCTACCTGCGGCCCAGCGTCCTCGTCGTCGATGAAGTCGGATACCAGCCGCTGGAACGAGCCGAGGCGAACTTGGTCTTCCAGGTGATCTCGAAGCGCTACGAGAAGGGCTCGATCATCCTGACCTCAAACAAGACCTTCAGCGAATGGGGACAGGTGTTCGGCGACGAGGTCCTGGCCACCGCCATCCTCGACCGCCTCCTGCACCACTGCGAAGTGATCTGCATCAACGGCCCCAGCTACCGCCTGAAGAACCGCCTCAAGGCCATCGAGCGAGAGACCGAAGTCGCTTAAGCGCTGCCGCCCAAAGACCACGGGGCACGCTCTAGTGGCGGCGGGCCAGCAAGTGGGCGTCGAGGAAACCCCGGTCGGAGGCCGGGTCGTGGAGCAGCCGGGCGAACGTGGTGAGCCCGGCCTCGGCCAGCAACTCGGCGAACCGGTCCGCCGGCCAGCTATAGGCGGGCGTTACCTTGTGGTCGAAGCGAACCGGCTCCGGTCCGTCGGTCGCAAAGAACGAGACCAGCAGCAGGCCGCCCGGCGCCAGGACACGCACCTGCTCGGCGAGCAGCGCAGGCAATTCTTCAGGCGGGGTATGGATCATAGAGTAGTGGGCCAGCACGCCGCCGAGCGCGCCGTCCTCGACCGGCAGGTCCTCCATCCGCGCCTCGTCGAACCGCAGCGCAGGATGCGCCCGCCGGGCGTGGTCGACCATGCCCGGAGAGAGGTCGAGCCCGAAGGCGTCCAGCCCCAGGTCGTGCAGCATGGCCGTCAGATGTCCCGGGCCGCACCCGACGTCCGCTGCCCGCGGGTTCCCCGTCCCGCGCACCAGCTCGGCAAAGGTGCCGATCATGTTCCGCGAGAACGGCTGCGTCTCCAACCGATTAGCGAACAGCGACGCATACAGCTCGACGCCCCCGTCGTAGGCCGCCCTAGTGTCGTCCTGGTGCTCCATCACGGCAAGCGAAGCTAACATCCGCGCACGTTCGCAGCTTCTCCGGCCCCGTGCCGGGGACAGGCCCTAACAGCTCTGCACATTCATCTGTACGCGGCTCTGCACTTCAGCTCGTACGCCGACACCCGGCCTCGCGGTCAACCGCGCGTCGGCCGGCTACCGGGGCACCGGGAAGACGGACGCCAAGGACGCCACCGTCATCGCCGACCAGGCCCGGATGCGCCGGGACCTGACCGCGCTGGGGCCGGATGCCGAGCACGCCATCGACCTGCGCGTGCTCACCGGCCGTCGGGCCGACATCAACGCCGACCGCACGCGCAGGATCAACCATCTGCGCGGCCAGTTGACCAGCATCTTCCCCGCCCTGGAACGGGTACTCGATCTGGGCAACGTGGGCCCGCTGGTCCTGCTGACCGGATTTCAGACCCCTGCCGCTCTGCGGCGGACCGGCCGCAAGCGACTGGAGACCTGGCTGAGGAACCGCAAGGTCCGCGGGGCCGAGGCCCTTGCCGAGGCCGCCCTCGAAGCGGCCGACCGACAGCACACCGGCCTCAACGAGCAGCTCGCCGAGATCGACAAGCTCATTGCGGCCCGATTTCGCGAACACGACCTCGCCGAAGTGATCGAGAGCACGCCCGGCACCGGCCCGTTGATGGGTGCAGAATTCCTCGCCGCCACCGCTGGCGACATGAACCGATACGGCTCTGCGGACCGACTCGCCAGCCTCGCCGGTGCCGCTCCGGTGCCCAGGGACTCGGGCAGCATCAGCGGCAACCTGCACCGTCTCCGCCGCTACCACCGCGGCCTCCAACGCGTCTTCTACACCTCCGCGCTGATCAGCATCCGCAACTGCGGTGCGTCCCGCCGCTTCTACGAACGCAAGCGCGCCGAAGGCAAGCGACACGTCCAGGCCGTCCTCGCCCTGGCCCGTCGACGAGTGAACGTCATGTGGGCCCTGATCCGTGACGGACGGTGCTACCAAAGCGAACTCCCTGTCACAAGCGCAGCTTGACAACGTCATTAGGAGGTGAGTCGGCAGTAGCCGATGAGGGCAGCGGCTATGCCGACGAAGGCGAACGTCGGCGGGACCACCCGCCGGGACAGCGTCCATAACTCCTCTGGTATCAGCCGCTCAACGAGATCCGTCATGCACGGATCAACGAACGATCACGCCATCAGAAACGGCGTCTAAAGCCCGTCAGGCCACCGACCGGCCCACCCTTTACTGATCTTTTCGTAAGTTCAGTGGGTGTGCTGGCGTTGTGCGTGGGAGGCTTTCGGGGTGGCTTATCAACCCTCGCCTTCGGCTGCTGGCTCGTCTCTTCCTCCTTTGTCGCGGCCTCAGTTGGC
>NZ_JANCLX010000074.1 GCF_024295805.1 Streptomyces cucumeris | reverse complement strand
ACCTCAGACGCCGAACGACAGGCAGCGTTCCCCGACTGGCTGGACTGGTACAACTACCACCGACCCCACACCGGAATCAGCGGCCACACCCCAGCCAGCCGCGTCACCAACCTCTCGGGACAACACATCTAGGACGCTGCCTGGGCGGAGGCCAGCAGTTGGTCGAGGTCGGTGTCGCGGAAGCAGCGCACGGTCTTGCGGTCGAGGTTCAGACGGCGGGCGATGGCGCTGACGTCCAGCGTTTTTCCAGCAGGCGGTGGATGTCCTCGTAGCGGTGGCAGTGCGTTCGATGATCTGGGTGCGGGGCGGTTCCGCGGGCGGTAGCAGCTGGGGGCAGCTCCGGTGCCTCGGTCACGGTCTCCTCCTCAGCGCGTTTGCGCAGGCAGCCGCGGTGCTGGTGGCAGGTCTCCTCCACCGCGGCGGACAGGTTCTGCAGCAGGGTACTGGTGGGCCGTCGGCGAGGTGCCTGCTGAGCAGGCCCTTTTCCCACGGCCCCTTGGGCCCGATTTCCAGGCATCCGGCTCTCCAGTGATCACTTCCGGAGTGGTGCGGTGAGGCGTCCCGCGTGGATGTCTTCATGACAGCTGCGGCAGATCACGAGGGTCTTGCGCCGTCGCATCGCCATCAGATGGACCCATGCGGGCCCACCACCGTCCGCTCCATCCGGGACAGGCTTCTGGTTCTGCCGCCGGAGACCGTGATCCGCACCGGACACGGCGAGATGACCACCGTCGGCACCGAGGCTCCGCACCTGCGCGAATGGGTCCGCCGAGGTCACTGAGGTTCCCCGTCTCTCAGACGCGTCGCAGCGGGGCCCGCTTCTACCAGACGTGCAGCGACTCCGGACTCACCCCCGACTCCCGGGAGACCTCGGTAACCGTGCGTCCCGAGGAGTCGCCCAGCGTGATCGGGTCCCGCTTGAACTCCGCCGTGTACCGCTTTGTGTACGTGCTTCCCACCTCAGAGAACCTCCGTGGCGTGCCCGGCGACGGCACCCGCATCTTGGAGACCGCGTTCAGCGTGACCGCACGCCCACACCATCCGGCGACGAGTCGCCTGCTGGGCCCGACCCGCGACAGCTGGGCAGCTGCCCGCCCTGGGGCTTGAGGCATACGACCGGACGCCAGAGCTATCGGCCCGCCATCAGGTTGATGGAGCACGGCACCGGGACCATTCTTGAGGACATGGAGGACCGCGGCGGTAGCGCAGGTTCGCGTCACGGGACCCCGGGCACGCCACTGGCCGTGACGGACGCGCGGGGCCGTGTCGTGGCGTGGAGCTCCAGCGCAACCCGGTTGCTTGGTCCCAGCGCACCAGAGGCCGTAGGTCAATCGGTGGCCGATCTGCTGGGGACGCGGCCCCACTGGTTGTCCGGTCCGGAGGACCTGGACGAATGGCACGGCGTCCTGACCGTTCGGCATCTGCGGGGCCATCGCTTGGCCATGGGGGTGGGGGCCCATCGGCTCACGGGCGACTATGGGGAGAGTCTCTGGCTGCTGAGCCAGGAGCCTGGGGACACTTTCCCGGAGGACCATGCACTGGCGGACTGGGTCTCGACGGCTTCCCCCGTGGCCGTGACGGTCTATGACACCGACCTGCGCTGCGTATGGCAGAACGCCGCGATGCGGCGCCTGACCGGCGTGCCCGACAGATATCGGATCGGTCGGGGCCCGGTCGCAGCCATCAGCGGGCCTGACGCCGCACTGTGGGAGGAGCGGATGCGCCAGGTACTGGAGACGGGATGTGCGGCGGAGGGCTTCCTCGTCCACGGGCGCACGCGCGGCCATCCTGACCACGACCGTGTTCTCACCGCTTCCGCCTCCGCGCTGCGTGACCGCACAGGCCGGGTAACCGGCGTGTGCGCCACGGTGATCGACACTACGGACTACCACCGTGCTCAAGAGCGTCTGACCCTGCTGAATGAGGCCAGCATGCGCATCGGTAGCACGCTGGATGTGATACACACCGGGCAGGAGCTGGCCGAGCTTGTCGTCCCCCGGCTCGCCGACTTCGTGAGCGTCGATCTGGTGGAGGCACTCCTCAGCGGCGACGCCCCGCCTCCGGGGGCGGTCACCGGGGCAGTCCTGCGCCGGGTGGCCCACCAGTCCGTTCGGGACGGGGTGCCGGAGGCTGTCGTCAATGTGGGTGACGTGGACTTCTACACGGCGAACTCACCGCAGGCCCGGTGCCTTGCCAGCGGGCGCTCCGAGTTCCATCGGACCATGGACGAGGTCGTCGGTACATGGGTCGCGGAGGATCCGGTGCGCCGCGCCAAGCTCAGCGAATACGGATTTCACTCGTGGATCGTCGTACCCGTCACAGCGCGCGGGACGACGCTGGGCGTGGCAGTCTTCGTCCGGTCCCGGCGTCCTGAGCCCTTCGACGCGGAGGATCTGTCCGTGGCCGAGGAGCTGGTCGCGCGGGCCGCCGTCTGCCTGGACAACGCTCGCCGATTCACCCGCGAACACACGGCGGCCGTGGCGCTTCAGCGGAGCCTGCTCCCGCACCAACTGCCGGAACATTCCGCGGTACAGGCGGCCTACCGCTACCTACCGGGTGCGCCCGAGCTCGGTGTGGGCGGCGACTGGTTCGACATCATCCCGCTGTCCGGCGCCCGCGTGGCGCTCGTTGTCGGCGATGTCATCGGCCACGGCCTTCAGGCCTCGGCAACCATGGGCCGACTGCGCACCGCCGTGCGGACCCTCGCCGACATCGACCTGGCTCCGGACGAACTCCTCACCCGCCTCGACGACCTCGTGATCAGGCTGGCCTCCGAGTCCGAAACGGCCCCGGAGGCGACCGCGGCGGACATGGGAGCCACGTGTCTGTACGCCGTCTACGACCCGGTGTCGGGCCGTTGCTGCCTGGCTCGCGCCGGGCACCCGCTGCCCGCAGTGGTGCGGCCGGACGGGACCGCGGATTTCCTCGAGCTGCCCGCCGGCCCTCCACTGGGCCTGGGCGGACTTCCCTTCGAGGCACTCGAGATGGATCTGCCGGAAGGCAGCTTGCTCGCTCTTTATACCAACGGCCTGGTCGAATCCCGGAAGCAAGGTGTGGAGGCGGGCCTCGACGGGCTGCTACGTGCGCTGGTGGTCGAGGAGGTATCTCCGGACGCTCTGTGCGACCAGGTCGTCGGCTCCCTGCTGCCCGACCGTCCGGCCGACGACGCGGCCCTTCTCCTGGCGCGGGTCCAGCGCCTCGGCGCAGGTCAGGTCGCCACTTGGGACGTGCCCGCCGCGCCCGACGCAGTAGCCGGTGTCCGCGCGCAGGCCGTACGCAGGCTTGAGGAATGGGGCCTGGAGGAGCAGACGTTCGTCTCCGAGCTGGTGGTCAGCGAGCTGGTCACCAATGCCGTCCGGTACGGCGGCACTCCCATCCGGCTCCGTCTCATCCGTGATCGGACGCTGATCTGCGAGGTGTCGGACGGGAGCAACACCGCGCCGCACCTGCGCAGGGCCCGCCTGTTCGACGAGGGCGGTCGGGGCCTGATGCTCGTCGCGCAGCTCACGCAGCACTGGGGTGTGCGGCAGACCCCGGTTGGCAAGGTCATCTGGTGCGAGCAGACGCTACCCCCGGGAGTCTGAGGCGCTGAGGTCGAAGGCGAAACGCCTGGTCGCGCGGGGCTGGCTGGCCGAGCCGGCGCCGGGCCGGTTTCGTCCTGTTGGTGGCGGTCGTGATGCTGCTCGTCGCCGCGGCAGGGGCGGCGCTCGTATTGCAGGCCCGGCATGACAGCGAGGACAAGGTCCGCGAGCGGGCACTCGGCGTCGCTGAGACCTTCGCACAATCCCCCGAGACCGCGGCGGGCCTGCGCTCCTCCGACCCGACCGCGGCGCTCCAGTCGCGCGCCGAGGACGTCCGGCGCCGGACCGGCGCCACCTTTATCGTCGTGATGAGCCCGGAGGGGATCCGCTACACCCACCCCAACCCGGCCCTGATCGGGAAACGCTACTCCAGCGCCGTCGGACCGGCGGCGGAGGGGCGGACATTCACGACGACTCTGACGGGGCCCTCGGGTCGGACGGTGCGCGCCATGGTGCCTGTCACCAGCACAGAAGGCTCGGTTCTCGGCGTGGTCGCCGTGGGGGTCGGCGTCGGGGAAGTAGCACGCCTGGCCAACCGCCAACTGCCGGTCGTGCTCGGCGGCGCGGCAGCCGCGTTCGCCCTGGCGGCCGGTGGGGTAGCACTGGCGAGCAGGCGGCTACGGCTCCAGACCCACGGCCTCGGCCCCGCCGAGATCACGCGGGTGTACGAGCACCACAATGCGGTTCTGCACTCCGTCCGAGAGGGCGTACTCATCCTCGACGGCGACCGTCGGCTGCTGCTTGCCAACGACGAGGCGCACCGGCTGCTCGACCTGCCCTCGGACGCCGAGGGGCGTCACGTCAGGGATCTCGGCCTCGCCCCCTCTACCGCTGAGTTGCTCGCCTCCGGTCGCGTCGCGACCGACGAGATCCACACGGCCGGAGGCCGCTTGCTGTCCGTCAATCACCGCCCTGCGGAGTGGCACGGACACCAGTGGGGCAACGTGGCGACACTACGGGACACCACCGAGCTGAGCGCGCTAGCCGGCAAGGCCGCCGTGGCACGAGGACGCCTTGAACTGCTCTACGACACCAGCCTGAGTATCGGCACCACCTTGGACGTGACGCGAACCGCCGAGGAACTGGCGCAAGCCGTGGTCCCGCAGTTCGCCGACTTCGTCACGGTCGATCTACCCGACGCCGTCCTGCGCGGGGAGGAGCCGGCTGGCGAGGGCGCGGACATGCGTCGCACCGCGGTGGGCGCCATCCGTGAGGACTGCCCCCTCTACCCGCTGGGCGAGCTGATCAGCTTCGTGCCATCCTCGCCGCAGGCCAAGGGCTTCTGGAGTGGGCAGCCGGTTCTCGAGCCGAACCTGACGGCTGCTCCCGGGGTCATGGCCCAGGATCGCGAACGCGCCAAGAAGATCCTCGACTACGGCATCCACTCGCTCATGACGGTCCCCCTTCGTGCTCGGGGAGTCACACTGGGCGTGGTCAACTTCTGGCGCCAGGAGAAGCCCGAGCCATTCGAGAACGACGACCTGTCCCTCGCCGAGGAACTGGTCGGCCGGGCAGCCCTGTGCATCGACAACGCCCGGCGCTACACCCGTGAACATGCGACGGCTCTGGCCCTGCAGCGGCGATTGCTACCGCGTGACCTGCCCGAACAGACCGCCATCGAAGTCGCGCAACGTTATCTGCCCTCTCAGGTCGGCGTCGGTGGGGACTGGTTCGACGTCACCCCCTGTCGGGCTCCCGGGTGGCCCTGGTCGTGGGTGACGTCGTCGGCCACGGCCTGCACGCCGCCGCCACGATGGGCCGGCTGCGCACTGCCGTGCATAACTTCTCCGCACTCGAACTGCCCCCCGACGAACTCCTCGCGCACCTGGACGACCTGGTCGACCGTCTCGACCGGACCGAAGCCGAGGGTGAAGGCGAGGACATGGCGCCCACCGCGGACAACGGTGTCGGGATCATCGGTGCAACGTGCGTGTACGCCATCTACGACCCGGTTTCCCGGTGCTGCACCCTTGCACGTGCCGGCCACCCCCCACCCGCCCTCGTTCACCCCGACGGTACCGTGGACTTCCCCGAGCTGCCCGCGGGCCCGCCCCTCGGCCTGGGCGGCCTGCCCTTCGAGACCACCGAACTCCTCCTGGCCGAAGGCAGCCAGCTGGTCCTGTACACCGACGGGCTCATTGAAGACCGCAATCGCGACATCGAATCCGGCCTTCAGCAGCTACGGCGTGCGCTGGCTCACCCCGATCGGACACCCCAGCAGACCTGTGAGGCGGTGCTGAACGCCCTCCAGCCCACCCATCCCGGTGACGACATCGCCCTGCTCATCGCGCGTACCCGCGCCCTGGATGCCCGCCAGGTGGCCGCCTGGGACCTGCCTGCCGACCCAGCCGTGGTCTCCCGGGTCCGCGCGGACGTGACCGCACAGCTAGGCCGTTTCTTACGGATCACCTCGCGGCCCAGATGTGGATGGCCGCGAGGTGGAGTGCGGCCTGGTAGACGGTTGCGGTCTTGTCGTAGCGCGTGGCGAGGCCGCGCCACTGCTTGAGGCGGTT
>NZ_JANCLX010000073.1 GCF_024295805.1 Streptomyces cucumeris | reverse complement strand
TGTAGGGTCTCAAATTTCGCGGCACAATCTCATCTCCGATGGCACATCGGCGACACTTATGCCGTCTTCGTGAGACTCGCTGGTCGGAGCGTTCACCCTTTTGGGTGACGGGGATTCCGCCCGCTCCGCCCACCGATATTCCGCTGACACCCTCGGTTACACGGGCCATCGCCCGTGGGCCGGGGGTGCGTGATGGGCAGTGTCACTGCGACGGTGAGTATCCGTCAGCAGCGTGGCGCTCTCGTGGAGGATCGGGACTGGATTACGGTGCCTGTCGACCTTCTGCAGTCGGCTTGTTCGTGGCGGACGTTCCGGTGGTACAAGGGCCAGAAGCACTACTCGGGTACCTACTGGTCGGCGACGATGCGCGACCACGTGATCTACGAGTCGCGCCTGGAACTATCGCGCTTGCTCTTTGCCGACTTCGATCCGTCCGTACGCGGCATCGTGGCCCAGCCCTTCCTGCTGAAGACGGTGCTGGAGGGGAAGGTGCGCCGGCACATCCCGGACTATCTCCTGCTCACCGGGCAGGTGCCGGTGGTTGTCGACGTCAAACCGTTGCATCGGCTGTCCCAGCCGGAGGTGGCGTTCACCTTCGACTGGACCAGGCGGGCGGTGGAATCGCGCGGATGGAAGTACGAGGTCTGGAGCGAGCCTCCGGCCGTGGAACTGGAGAACATCCGGTTCCTGGCGGGTTACCGCAGGGACTGGCTGTTCAGCGCTGGGGTTCTGGAAGAGCTCCGGGATGCAGATCTCGATGGGCTTCTTCTGGGGCAAGTCACGGGGTGTCTGCCGAGTCGTCCGGAGTCTCAAGTCCGCGCCGCCGTCCATCATCTGCTCTGGACACAGGCTCTCGTCACCGAACTTGACCGGCCGCTTGGCCCTTCGCACATTCTGAGGAGGGCAGCGTGAGCAGGGCGGCGGCTCGAGTCGGAGTCGGTACGCGCTTCCGCTACGACGGGGAGACCGTCGAGGTGGTGGAGATGGCGGCGACCACGGCGGGTAACGAAGTGGTGTTGAAGGACGGTCACGGGCGACTTCTGCGGCTGTCGCTCAAGGAACTGCTGTTCTCCGACCGCGCTGCGATCAGTCCTGACGGTCCGGGGCCGTCGGCGGACGACGAGGGCGAGATCGCCTCCGTAGCCCTCGGGCAGCTTGCCGAGCCGGAGAAGCAGAAGGTCCTGGAACGAGCTGAGCACGTTCGCGAGGTGCTGACGGGGTATCGGTCCGGCAGCCCCGAACTCGCACGAGACGGGGAACCTCGTTCCGAGTACTCGCCGGAGAGGCCGTTGGAGGCCAGATACGCGGCGAAGATCTCCGAACTCGGCGTGGGCCTGCGGACCCTAAAACGGTGGATCGCCGAGTTCCGGGGCCACGGGGAAGCTGGACTCGCTCCCCGGAAGGGGCCGACGCGGAAGTCGAAGATCGCGGTCGATGACCGGTGGGTGGAGACCGCGGTCGAGGTGATGGTCGAGCACACCGACCAGTCGCGGCCGTCGCGGACGATGGTGATCGAACGGACCCGAGCTCGGGTGATCGCGCGGTTCGGCGAGGGGGCAGTGCCGCAGCCGAGCCGGGCGACGGCGTTTCGGCTGCTGGAGGAGCTGGAGCGACGCCATCCGCTGTTCCGCCTGAGTACGAAGCGCAACCGGGATATCGCCGATCGGCCGGAGGGCCCGTACGGCAAGCTGCGGCCGACGCGGCCGGGTGAGTATCTGCTTATGGACTCCACACGCCTGGACGTCTTCGCCTTCGACCCGCTGACGCTCAAGTGGGTCCAGGCCGAATTGAGTGTCGGGATGGACTGGTACACCCGCTGCATCACAGGGATCCGGCTCACACCGGTCTCGACGAAGGCAGTGGATGTCAGCGCGGTTCTCTTCCAGTCGTTTCGGCCGAGGCCGGCGGGGCGGGACTGGCCGCGGCACGCGGTCTGGCCCGAGCACGGCATTCCCCGCACCGTCCTGGTCGACATCGAGGGCGCCACCGGGCCGGGCCTGGCCTCGCCGCCCCTGGTTCCCGAGACGCTGGTGGTCGACCACGGCAAGGTCTACGTCTCGGAGCACCTGACCAGCGTCTGCCGCCGGATGGGCATCTCCATCCAGCCGGCTCGACTGCGAACGGGCCGCGACAAGGGACCGGTTGAGCGCTATTTCCGGACCTTGCGGGAGGGGCTGCTGCAGGTGCTGCCCGGCTACAAGGGCCCCGACATCCACTCGCGGGGCGAAAGCCCGGAGGACGACGCGTTCTTCTTCCTCGACGAGCTTGAGGCGATCATCCGGGAGTGGACCGCGACGGTCTATCACTGCAGGCCGCACTCAAGTCTGGTCGATCCGGGCCTGCCGGGGCTGCGGATGTCCCCGGCGAAGATGTTCGAGCACGGCATGGCCCGGGCGGGCTACATCGAGGTACCCCGCGACCGAGATCTGGCCTTTGAGTTCCTGCAGACGACGTGGCGCACGATCCAGCACTACGGCGTCGAGATCGGCCGCCGCCGATACAGCGGGCCGGGACTACCTGAGGTGGGCGTCCGCAGCCCCTACGACAGCCCGGTCAAGAACGGCTGGCCGTTCCAAGCGAATCCGGACGACATCACCGAGATCTACTTCCGTAACCCCACGACCCGCGAGTGGCACACCCTGAGCTGGGAACACGCACCGTCGGCCGAGATGCCGCTGAGTGAGGACGCGTTGACGTTCGCCCGGCAGCTGGCCGCTTCGAAGTATCGCTTCCCCGACGACCGGCTCGCCGTCGCTGATCTGCTGGAGCGGTGGAACCTCGGGCTGGGCACCACGATCGCCGAGCGGCGCATGGCCCTGCGGCTCTCGCGCGAGCAGGCCGCTATCGAGCTGCCGAAGACCGAGACCGAGACGGTCGTCTCGCTTCCGTCCGTACGCAAGGCCCTCGGCCAGGACGACGACATCCCGGAGCCGGAGGAGCCCGATGCGGTGGTGGAGACGGGGGACGACGACGAGGCCGATCTGGAGGACCTCGCCGAAGAGAGCGACTTCTATGCCGATGCCCTGGAGGACGTGTGAGCGACAGCGGCCTCCCAGGGCCGGACAATCTTGCCTTGTCGCGGAAGGAGGACTTCAAGGCGTTCGCCGAGGGCCCCCGCCGCAGCCGGCCCGACCTGCTGACCCGCAAGCAGCTGGAGTCCCTGACCCCGCAGGCGCGGGCGGACCACAACCGGCAGCGGCGGAAGTGGCACGCGAACATCGGCCCGGTCAAGACACCACAACTGGCGGAGCTGCACGAGGACTTGTGGGACATCGTTGACAGCAACGAGCAGGACGGAGACAAGGCCAAGGGAGCGGTGGCCGTCGACGCCTTTCCCGGGCTGGGCAAGACGACCTCGGTGCTGGCCTTCGCCCGCGACTTCCACCAGCGCGAGATCGAGGAGTCGGGCCCATTCACGAGGCAGGGACATGAGCGGATCCCCGTCTGCCGGGTCGGGCTGACCGGGAACACCGGAATGAAGGATCTCAACCGGGCCATGCTGGAGTTCTTCGGACACCCCGGAACGGGGCGGGGCACCACGGCCCAGTTCGGACGACGGGTGCTGGACTGCGTGTTGTCCTGCGAGGTCCGCCTGGTGGTCCTGGATGATCTGCACTTTTTGAGATGGGGGCAGAAGAGCGGCATCGAGGTGAGCAATCACTTGAAGTGGATCGCCAACGAGTTCCCGGTGACGCTGCTGATGGTGGGGGTCGAACTCGCAGAGAAGGGCCTGTTCGGCGAGGGGATGAACGGGTGTGACACCGCTCTGGCCCAGACCGGCCGTCGCACCACCCGCCTCGGGCTTCGTCCGTTCACCATCGATACAGAGGCCGGACGCCGGGAATGGCGGCAGATGCTGTTGGCCCTCGAACAGCGCGTCGTGCTCACCGAAAAGCACCCCGGGATGCTCGCGGACGACCTGTCGGACTACCTCTTCGCCCGCAGCACCGGACACATCGGCTCGCTGATGACGCTCATCAACCGCGGCTGCCAGCGGGCGGTCCGCACCGGCGCCGAACGTCTCGACCAGGAGCTGATGGACCGGGTGAAGAACGACGAGGCATCCGAGACCGCCCGCCTCGAACTTCAGGCCGCACTAGAGAAGAAGCGGCTGACCAGCCGTCCCCGGTCCCGGAGCCGGCGAGCCGCATGAGACCGTCGGCCCGCACCCTGCCGATTCGGCTGCCTCCACTGCCCGGCGAAGCCCTGGATTCTTGGTTGGAGGCGTTGGCCCGACGGCTGGACACCTCACTCGGTGACGTGCTGCGACATCTGGGGTTCCCGGTCAGGGAGCGGTCCGGGAACCACCTTCGGGACATTCCCCCGGACTGGACGGTCCTGCTCAACGGGCAGCAGACCGCGGCCGTCGCGCACGCAAGTGGGCTGGAGGAGCAGACCGTCACGGCCCTTACGCTTGCCCACTACGACTCCAGGGCCGCACGCATCGACTTCCAGCGTCGGTACGTGAACCGGCACGTTCTCTGGGGCCGCAGTCGAGGCTCCCGGTTCTGTCCAGACTGCCTGAGGGATACCGACGGCCGATGGCAGCTGTTCTGGCGACTGGGTTGGGCGTTTGCCTGTCCCCGTCACGGCCGCCTGCTGGCGGACTGTTGTCCGCAGTGCGGACGTATCCCCCGTCAGCGGCCCCGCTCGGGCAGGGTCGTCCCTGACCCGGGAATCTGCGGCAATCCGTCCGCCCAACAGGATGGTCGAGGTCCTGGGGGCTGTGGGTTCGATTTCTCACGGACTCGTACGCTCTGGCTGCCTGCAGCACATCCCGCGCTCGCGGCGCAGGAGAGGCTGAAGGATGTCATCGAGTCCGGAACCGCAGCCTTCGGCACCTATGCGATCAGCCCCCAGCAGTCCCAGACGGCACTGGCAGATGTCCGGGCTATCGGTGGGCGGGTCCTGGCCGACCTTCCGGAGCACGTTGCCAGAAGCCTGGTTCCGGCGGACATCGCCGAGGAGCATTTCAGCCCCGACCCGGACTCCCGGCTCGCCCTTCGGGCGACTGAGCGGCTTGGTTTCATGGCGCCGCCACGAGCGTCGAGTACTGCCGTCGGGGCGATCATCGCCCTGCACGTTCTTGATCAGCCCGATATCCGCCAGGCAGGGGCCGCGATGCGCGGCTTGCTGGAGGCGATGCGCGACGAGCTCTGGCAGATCACCTCCACCAGCATCGACAGCTGGGGACGTGGCCTGAGCCCCGTGCTGAAAGGGGTCCAACTGGCGGCGCTGGCACCGTCCTTGCGCCCTAGCGAGCACATCCGATACTGCATACCCACCGACCTGCCCAGACGCCCGGGCAAGACCAGTCAGGACATCGCGCAACGGGCCCGGAAGATCCCGAGCACGTTCTGGAAGTCGTGGACAACACGGCTCGTCCCATCCGATGGCGTTTATCCCCGCACGCTCGCTCCGGTCCTGGCCGCCGTGCTCCTGACCGTCGACAGCCGGACCACCCTCGAGGAAGCCGCCGCCTACCTCGGAGGAGTTACCGACAGAATCGACATCTCCCGCATCCTGCAGATGCTCGACGACCAGCCGCATTGGCCGGACACCGTCAGAGCGCTCGTCCGGCTGGCCGACCACCTCGATGCTGTTCACGTTCCCGTCGACTACCAGCGACGCCGTGGTCTGGACTACACGAATCTGCTGCCGATCGAACGCTGGCAGGAGATCTGCCGCCGCACAGACACTAGCCCTGGAACCGGCCGGCGTGAACGCATCGCCCGCAATCACCTGTTCCAGCGCATCAGCGGGCTTCCCCTCGAAGCGGCCCCTGACCACCAAAGACTTAACGAAGCAGAGTTCCGGGCCCAAGCCGCCCGCTTCGCCGCCCTTCGAACTCCCAAGCTGGCCGAAGCGCTGGCCTACGAAGCCAGGAGCTTTCTCGCCGAGCAGGGCATCCAAAACGAGCCCGTGACCTGGCAGCCTCCCGCCGCTTTGCTGAGCGGACTCGAACTTCCCGGTCCCGACCCGGCGCACATCGACATCTCCCGTCTGCACCGACTCGTTCGCCAGCACAAGAACCCGGTTCAGTACGCAGCCGATGTCCTTGGCACGAGTATCGAGGCGGTCCGGCACATTCTGGACGAACGCCCAGCACCCGAACCTCCGCCGAAGAGCACAGTGAGACCCATGCCCCGCATCCGCATGCGGGCACGCAAGGAAGTGCCGCCCGACACCTTCTCTCGTCTCTACTTCGACGAGCACCACTCTCTTGACAAGATCGCCGAACTCACCGGCTTCTCCCGGAAGGTGCTGACCGCGCTCGCGCAGGAGTACGGCATGTCTCTACGCAGCGGCCCCCGGGACTACAAGCGCCGCGGGGTAGTCGAGAAGGACTGGCTGATGGAGCAGTACGTCGCCCACCGCCGGACACTGGCTGACCTCGCCCGCGAGAAGGGCATGAGTACCACGAACATGACCCGATGGGCTCACACCCACAACATCCCCCTCCGTCCTAGAGGCGGAGGGGGACACAACACCACGCAACCTGGCCAAGACGCGCGTTGAGGAATGGCCCGACGCTGAGACAGCGCACCCCGGCCAAGGCGTGAGACAACCCGCTAAATCGCAGGTCAAGCGACCGCGATATGCCACGAGCCGCGAGATCCTACA
>NZ_JANCLX010000072.1 GCF_024295805.1 Streptomyces cucumeris | reverse complement strand
TCGCCGACGCCACCGAACAAGGCATCAACCGCATCAACCACAACCCACAACTGCCATGGTCCTTTCTCGCCCACACCGGCCTGACCATTCACCCAGCACACCCACTGAACTTACGAAAAGATCAGTAGTGCCGCGTCAGGCAACGTTCGCCCTGTCGACCAAGGCTCGTAGACGTTGATCGGCGGCGTGACGGTTTCGCCAGATGACGTAGCGGCGGATCATGCTGCCCTGCTCCCTGTGGCTGGCATGGTCGGTGCCGTCCAGAGCGAAGTAGCGCAGGGCGGTGAACTGGGCCTCGATGCGGTTGAGCCACGAACTGTTCGTGGGCGTGTAGGCGAGTTCGACGTTGTTGGCCGCGGCCCAGTCGCCGACTCGGGTGTCTTTCTTCGTGGTCAGGTGTGGGGAGTAGTTGTCGAGCACGATCGCGATACGGATCTTGGACGGGTAGAGGCTGCGCAGGTAGCGGCAGAACTCCAGGAACCTCGTCCGGTTCTTCTTCGGCTTGATGTGGCCGTAGAGCTTGTCCTTGGCCAGGTCGTAGGCGGCGAAGAGGTGCCGGACCCCGTGCGGGCGGGTGTAGGTCGCCCGCCGTCGGGGCACGGGCTCCCGGTCTGGGTCCTTGTGCCGTCCGCCGCGCTCGGCCCACTGTCGGCCGGGGTGGGGCTGGATGTTGAGCGGTCCGAACTCGTCCAGGCATAAGACGACTTCGGGCTCGCCGTCCTCGGGTATGACCTCGCCGTCGGCGATCGCGTAGAGGTGCTCGGCGCGGGCCTTCTTGGCGGCATAGTCAGGGTCGCGGGAGGTCTTCCAGGTCTTTATGCGTTGAAACGACACGCCCTCTTCCCGGAGCAAGACCCGAAGGCCCTCGTGGCTGATGTCGTCGACCACCCCCTCGGCGACCAGGAAGTCGGCCAGCTTGGCCAGACTCCAGGTCGAAAACGGCAGACCGTGCTCGGCCGGCCTGGACTTGGCAATCTTCTTGATCTCGCGCCGCTCGGGCAGGGTGAATGTCCTGGGCCGACCGCCTTTGTACTTCGGGTAGATCGACTCGAAGCGGTCGGCGTTGAAGTTGTGGATCACATCCCGGACCCGGTCCACGCTGGTGAACGTCACCTCGGCAATCTTCGCCACGGGCATGCCCTGCGCGGACAGCAGCACCATCTGCGCCCGCCGCCACGTCACCACCGACCCGCTGCCCCGGCGGATGAGCCGCAGCAGGCGCTGCCCCTCAACGTTATCGATCTCGCGGACGCGTACTCGCTCAGCCACCAGCACAGCTTCCCTGCCGCGTGCTGCCGGCGATGGTCATTCCGTCGGCGTGCCGATCCGAAGCCGGTTGCCGTCGGGGTCGCGCAGCTCAATCTCACGCGCCCACGGAGCGTCCTTCGCCTGCACATCGAACTCGGAGGCGATGGCCTCGACATCACGAATGCGGAGGTAGACCAACGTGTCGGGACGGGCATCGCCTTTGTGCTCCGACAAGAACAACCGCACCTCGCCCCGGGCGACCTCAACGAATGCGGGCAGTCCCGGTTCGAAGCGGTGTTCCCACTGCTTGGCGGAGCCCAGTCGCTCGTACCACGCGACCGCCGCCGCAGCGTCCTCGACGCGAAGAATGGGAATGACTTCCTCGTCCATGAAGTCATCGTCGCAGACCGCCCAGGGCGAACGTTGCCTGATGCGGCACTAGGCCAATGAAGGTGTCGCTGGCCCGGGGCTGGGGAGGGGCCCACGGCCTTGTGCAGCCAGCGGCTGTCGAAGAACGCGGTAAGGCCGGCCACCGCGCGTGCGGTCACCTCGTGACCTGCGGGGGAGAGATAGTCGGCGCCCTCCGGACAACCGAAACAAGCCTCCCAGTCGATCGCCCGGAGTCCCTGGGCGATGGCCCGCCATATTTCTTCGTCGCGAGGGTGCATGCCCGTGATCATGACGCATCCGCAGGCGAGGATGCGGGGGATTTTCCCGAACGTCGGGTGCATCCTCCCGGCCGGCCCTGGATCAATCCCTCATCCGGTCCGCACCACAGCAATAGCGGACAGCGACTGTGGATCGCGACCGGCGCCCGTCCGGTCATTTGCGGGGAGTTCATATCGCGCCCAAATTGGTCGACTTCCCGACGGGGTGATAGTGGCATTCGCTCACGGCAGACGAGTATTGACGGCAAAAAACTGGAACCTGGGCCAGGGGCATGTCAACGTACAACGTCTCGGCAAAATGCCAAGTCGGACGAGGAGCCGCGCGACGGGCAGGGAGGGAAAGATGGCAATGCCAGTCGTGTGCTATTTGCACGCTGAAGAGGTCCCTGTCTAGGAGGTTCGTCTGTCTGATCCGGACAAATGTCTGGTGACTATGGTGTGGTCTCTACCGGGCTGTGTGTCTGCGTCTGCGTAGCTGGCCTCTTTGGCGGGGACCTATTGCAACGAAGCTATCGTCGCGACCGCGCCGTTTTTCGTGCACATTGCAACGCATCCCGGGGCCGCGAGGAGGCACGTGGCCCCGGGCCGTGAGTGTTCTCGAGCGCCGCGTAGCGCGCAATTTGGACCGCCTAGTAGCTGACGGTCTGTCCATCCGAGGTATTGCGAGCTCATAGGCGCGGCGCGCGCAACATAGCCGACGATCGCCGGTTGGCCAAACCGGTGATCGTCAGGACCATTCAGGTGTTCGCATCCGACTGTGCTTGGCGGTGGAGTCGTAGTGGACGCGGGCTGCCCGTGCCCGTTCTCTTTCGTCTCTCACAGGAAGCGCTCTATGCCTACACGATCGCTGTTCGCCCCCTCGGCTGTGCCGGACCCCGCCAGTGCAGTACGCGCCTACTTTCTCAACGTAAAGGATGCCGCCGCGTACCTCGGCATATCGCCGCACACGCTTTATGTCTGGCGGCACCGACGGCAGGGACCGCCGAGCTTCCGCATGGGCCCCCGTGGTCGCGTCATGTATCGGCGGACAGCTCTCGACGCCTGGATCCATGAGCAGGAACGCGCGGACTCTCGCTCTAACTCCGCTTTGAACCCACTGAGTGCGCCTCCGCAGCGACGTAGGAACCCTGCTGCTTGACGCATCGAAATGTTGTCGGGCGCCGTTCGTATCCTCTTGAAAGGAAACCAGTCTGGCCGGCTATATCGAGGATCGTTGGCTCAAAAGGAAGAAGGATCCGGATACCGGGAGAAGAGAGAAGACCGCTCGCTACGGAAAGGGAAAGCGGTACAAGGTCGCCGGCATACCTGGGGTGCGAGACCGATCCTTTGATGTGCTGGAGGACGCTAAGGCGTGGCTTCGCCGGGCAGCCACGGACGAGGAGCGAGGCGAGTTCGTAGACCCGCGCGACGGGTCCATCACGCTGGCCGAGTACATCGAGACGCACTGGGCGCCAGGGCGCGGAGGAGCTCCGAAGACCCAGGACAGTCAGGAGCGGAGAACGCGGCTCCATATCGTCCCGCACCTGGGCCAGCTTCCGCTCAGGAGTATCGCCGCAACGGATCTGCGGGCGTTCATAGTCAAGTTGGAGTCGACAGTCTCGTCAGTCGACTACCAGCGCGGCATCCTGTCCGAGCTTTCCTCCATTCTGGAAGCTGCCGTCGACGATAAGCGCCTCGCGCGCAACCCGATGCACGCGAAATCTGTGCGGTGGCCCAAGTCGCCACGGGAGCAGCGCCATGCGTGGCCGATGGATACGGCACTGCGAGTCCGCGATGCCATCAACAAGCGGAGCAGGATCGCCGTCGTAGTCGGCCTGGGGTGCGGACTCCGCCAGGGCGAGGTGTTCGGGCTCAGTCCGGAGGACATCGACTATGAACGCGGCCTGCTGCACGTTCGGCGCCAAGTGCAGGCGATTCACGGAAGGCTGTACTTCACCCTGCCGAAGGGGAAGAAGATCCGCACGGTGGATCTGCCTCCCTCGGTAGCTGAGGAACTCAAGCGTCACATCGAAGCGTTCCCGCCGGTGAAGGTGGAGCTGCCGTGGGGGAAGCCGGAGGGGGAGGGGAAGGAGTTCTCCCTGCTGCTCACCACGCCCTTCGGTAACGCCGTCGCGGTGAACACCTGGAATACCTACACCTGGAAGCCGGCGTTGGCCAAGGCCGGCGTCATCCCGCCACGTGCCGAGGGGGCGAAAGCCTGGCAGTGGGCGGCGGCCCCGAAGGACGGTTTCCACGTGCTTCGGCACACCTACGCCTCGATCATGTTGGAAGCCGGAGAGTCCGTCGTGACCCTGGCTCGGTGGCTCGGACACTCCTCGCCGGCGATCACCCTCGGTTACTATGCTCACTTCATGCCGGAAGCTGGCAGCAAGGGGCGCGGCATCATCGACGGTCTGCTTGGGGAGCGGGGGGACCGGCTCGTCGGCCGAAACTCCCCAGATTCTCCCCAGCGCCGTTGACCGGTGATTCCTACCTCTACGCCCCGGAGAAGTCTTCCGTGGATTGTAATGCTGAAGAGATGGGTGGCCTGGGAAAGTGTTGGGAGAGGTCGTAGCGACCCGCTATGTCACGCCTTTGCGTGAGGGCGGCTCGCTCCCCGGGATCGTCGAGGCCGACGATCTCGGTACGTACGTCATGAAGTTCACCGGTGCGGGGCAGGGTCGCAAGACCCTCGTCGCCGAGGTCATCTGCGGTCGGCTGGGCCGCCGGCTGGGTCTGCGCGTCCCGGACCTGGTGCGGATCCAGCTCGACCCGGTGATCGGACTGAGTGAACCGGACCAGGAGGTGCAGGAGCTGCTCAAGGCCAGTGGCGGGCTCAACCTGGGCATGGACTACCTGCCCGGTTCGCTCGGCTTCGACCCGCTGGCCTTCGAGGTGGGCCCGGTCGAGGCGGGACACGTGGTGTGGTTCGACGCGCTCATCGGCAATGTGGACCGGTCCTGGCGCAACCCCAACCTGCTGGTCTGGCACGGACAGCTATGGCTCATCGACCACGGGGCCACCCTGATCTGGCACCACAGCTGGCGCGGTCTCGAGGCGGCCGCCGCCAAGCCCTACGACGCCTCCGACCACGTCCTGGCGCCGTTCGCGCCGGATGTCGCCGCGGCCGCCGGGGAGCTGGCCCCGCGGATCACCGAGGACCTGCTCACCGAGGTGGTGGCCGACGTCCCCGACGCCTGGCTGCTCGACGAGCCCGGATTCGACGGTCCCGCGGCGGTGCGCCGCGCCTATGTCGAGGTGCTGCTGGAGCGCGCCGCGACGGTGGGCGAGAGGATCACCGTGGGCGAACGGCCCGGGACGGGCCCCTCCCGGGCCCCGGACTGGCTGCGGGTGTGGGTCGACGGAAAGGCGGGCACGTGAGCGGGCTGCACAACGGCCGGGATGTCTTCGAGTACGCGGTGGTGCGCGTGGTCCCCCGGGTCGAGCGCGGGGAGCTGATCAACGCGGGGGTGGTCCTCTACTGCCGCGCGCGGTCCTTCGTGACCGCGCGGATCCATCTGGACGAGGCCCGGCTGCTGGCGCTCGACCCCTCGGCGGACGTGGCGGGCGTACGGGCCGCGCTGGGCGCCGTGGCGGGGATGTGCGGCGGGGGCGAGGGGGCCGGGCAGGCCGCGGGCGACGACGCCGGACGGCGGTTCCGCTGGCTGGTCGCCCCGCGTTCCACGGTGGTCCAGCCCGGCCCGGTGCACACCGGACTGACGGTGGACCCGGATGCGGAGGCCGAGCGGCTGCTCGACCTGCTGGTGCGGTGAGCGCCGCACCGGGCGCCCGGAGGTGAGCGAGGGCATAAAAGGGGGTCGTTGACAGGCGGGTGCGGTCCTCATAGCGTCTCGTCTGCTGAAGCGACTAAGCGGTTGCTCACCCCCGGGACCGCGGAGGTGAGCCGCTTTCGAGGCGAGGAGAACCCGCATGTCCACCACCGAGCAGCGCGTTGCCATCGTGACGGGCGCGGCCCGCGGCATCGGCGCGGCGACCGCCGTGCGCCTGGCCGAGGAGGGTCGCGCCGTCGCCGTGCTCGACCTCGACGAGGCGTCCTGTGCGGGCACCGTGGAGCAGATCACCAAGGCGGGCGGCAAGGCCATCGCCGTGGGCTGCGACGTGTCCGACGCCGCGCAGGTGGAGACCGCGGTCGGGCGCGTCGCCGAGGAGCTCGGCGCGCCGACGGTCCTGGTCAACAATGCCGGGGTGCTCCGCGACAACCTGCTCTTCAAGATGAGCGAAACCGACTGGGACACGGTCATGAACGTGCATCTGCGGGGTGCGTTCCTGATGTCCCGCGCCTGCCAGAAGCACATGGTGGACGCGGAGTTCGGCCGGATCGTCAACCTCTCCAGCAGCTCGGCGCTCGGCAACCGCGGTCAGGTCAACTACTCGGCCGCCAAGGCCGGTCTCCAGGGCTTCACCAAGACGCTCGCCATCGAACTCGGCAAGTTCGGCGTCACCGCGAACGCCGTGGCGCCCGGTTTCATCGCCACCGATATGACCGCCGCCACCGCCGAGCGCGTCGGCATGGGCTTCGAGGACTTCCAGAAGGCCGCGGCCGGCCAGATCCCGGTGGCCCGGGTCGGACACCCCGAGGACATCGCCAACGCCATCGCCTTCTTCACCGGTGACGCCGCCGGATTCGTCTCCGGCCAGGTCCTGTACGTGGCCGGCGGCCCGCTCAACTGACGGGAGTCGTGGACCACATGACCGCAGAGATCAAGGACAGCGGGCGGACGGCACTCGTCACCGGGGCCAGCCGCGGTATCGGATACGCCATCGCCGAGGCGCTGGTGGCACGTGGCGACCGGGTGTGCATCACCGGCCGCAACGAGGACTCGCTCAAGGAGGCGGTGGAGCGGCTCGGTGCCGACCGGGTCATCGCCGTCCCCGGCAAGGCCCATGACGAGGCCCACCAGGCGGTGGCCGTCGAACGCGCGATGGAGGCGTTCGGCCGGATCGACCACCTCGTCAACAACGCCGGGACCAACCCGGTCTTCGGGCCGGTGGCCGATATGGACCTCGCCGTGCTGCGCAAGGTCTTCGAGACCAATGTGGTCTCGGCGCTCGGCTTCGCCCAGCGGACCTGGAAGGCGTGGCAGCGGGAGAACGGCGGCTCGATCGTCAACATCGCCTCGGTGGCCGGGCTCTCGCCCTCCCCGTTCGTCGCCGCGTACGGCGTGAGCAAGGCCGCCATGGTCAACCTCTCGGTGCAGCTCGCCCATGAGTTCGCGCCCGGCGTGCGGGTCAACACCATCGCCCCCGCGGTGGTGAAGACCAAGTTCGCCACCGCGCTCTACGAGGGGCGCGAGGAGCAGGTCACCGCCCAGTACCCGCTGGGACGGCTCGGGATGCCCGAGGACATCGGCGGCGCGGCCGCGTTCCTCACCTCCGACCAGGCGGCCTGGATCACCGGGCAGACCCTGGTGGTGGACGGCGGGATCTACCTCAACGCCGGGGCCGGCTGACCGCGCGGCGCGGCTCCCGGCCCTGCCGCGGCCGGGAGCCGTACCGGCGGATGAGGCGTTGAGTTCCTAACGGACGTCAAGCCGTTCGTGGTGATCTCGGGGCCTGTTTCGTAGGGTGGTTCTCGACGGGCCGGTTGCCGGAGCGCTTGGCGACTCCTTCTCGCGCCGGCTCGTCGTCGGGTC
>NZ_JANCLX010000071.1 GCF_024295805.1 Streptomyces cucumeris | reverse complement strand
GGTCGGGTGGACCGTGGTTGGCATCAGCAGGCTGTGGTGCACAGCATCGTGGACGGGGGTGGTAAGCGGGTTGGTGAGGCGTCGTTCTCTGCGGGTGAGTTCGCTCGTCGGCGTCCTGCGCTGGAGCGGGCGAGTCGGGCGACGGTCTATCGGGAGTGGCGTAAGGCTTCGGACGGGACTCAGACGAGTGCGGTGCGGAAGTTGCCGTTCGCGGATCGTCCTCGGTTCACTCTGGCTGGGCATGGTGGTACGGCCTTTATCAAGGTGCCGTTGGCTGACGGTGGTGTACGCGAGGTCAGCGGTAGTGGGGTCAGGGACTGGGCGTTGTCGCGGCCGGGTCTGGCGGAGTTGTCTCCTGGCACGGTCGTCACGATGCTGTACTGCGGCGACGGCCTGGGCGATGAGATGGCCGCACATCAGGTGGCGGATGCCACGGGTCTGACGGTGATGCATCCGTTGTATGGGGCGAACACCGAGGGTGGGCAGATCCATCTGCTGGAGGGCCCCAACGGCGAGCCGGGCCGCTGGGTCATCGCCCACCCCGGTGGCGGGACCGAGATCCACGACCCGGAGAGTGATCCCTCGGCGGACACCACACCTGACACCAGCACGCCCTATCCCGATCCGCAGGACAGCCTTGGGAAGGTCGCGGTCAGTGCGACGCCCGACGTGGCCAGGGATATCGAGGCGCTGTGGGATCAGGCGGTCGGTGAGCAGGACGGGGAAGGGAAGCGGCTGACCGTCACGGTCGACGGCGACAGCGTCAACGCCCATGACCTGGTTCCCCTCCTGCTGACGCAGATCGGGGCCGCGGACCAGGCCGAGGCGCTGACCATTCAGGCCAAGCCCAAGGACAAGCTCAAGGCAGGCGCCAACCACAAACTGCTGCTCTCCTACAACGGCGAGGACGGCCGGGGCACCATCAGCCGCGAGCTGCGTGTCGAGACGAGCCGGCCGCCGGCCGCCTCGTCCTCGTCCCGGCCGCCGACCGAGTCCGCACGGTCCGCCCCCGATCCGCAGGCCACGGCGCGGAACAATCAGAAGAAACTCGCTGTGGGCCGGGAGTTCAGCGCGCTCATGGAGGAGATGGGCCTCCCTGTCGTGCTCGGCGGCGGTGCTCAGATCAATCTGCTGTTCGACAGTCCTCGGCCCATCGCGGACCTGGACTTCCGGATGCCTCAGACCATGTATGTGAGGGATTTCGCCGATCGGATCAACCAGGCCATTGCCGAGCGTTTCCCGGACAGTGGGCCGAATGCCCTGGTCAAGGATGAGAAGGATGGCCGTGCGCTCACCGGTGTGGTGAACGGGGTCGAGATCACTGTCGGTCCGAGCAGCCTCTCCTACGGCGATGCGCGTGACGTGGGTGGCATCACCGCGCCGACACCGGTCGATTCCCTCTTCGACAAGGCGCAGTCGCTTGCGGAGCGTTCCGGAGAGAAGCAGCACAAGGACCTGTTCGATCTGCTGTGGGCGCTCGGGAACATGCCGGACGGTGATGTGCTGCTGGCAGAGGAGCTCGATCAGCGCCGAGGCGAGGCGTACCTCAAGAGGGCGGCCAAGCAGCCACGGTTTGCTCCCAACCTGAAGAACCAACTGCGCAATGCGCTCACAGAGTTGACGAAGAGCAAGAAGGCCCGTGAGGCGCTCGAGGCGGAGTGGCGTGATTTCGGTGCCACGCAGCAGGACATCGAGCGGCTCCGCGGGACGCTCGCTGACCTGACCGACACTTTCCAAGCCGGTTCCGGGCCGTTCCGTGCGCTGGTGTTGACGGCGGGCAACTTCACGGGAGATGTGTTCGGTCTCGCGTCGGCCATGCTCCTCAACCCCCGACTCCATGTCGGGGTCCTCACCGGTCCCGACCACCGCGATCAGGTCAGCTCCTTCCTCAAGACATCCCTCACGGCTCCGGTTCACACCCGGTACGCCAAGGCGTTGGAGCGGCTGAACGCGACCTACTCGCAGTCCTCCCCGGCGCGCGAGGCCGAGCTGTCGAAGCTCACCGGTCAGCGGGACGCCGAGCTCCGTGCTCAACAGGACCGTGTCCACAGCCTCGACACCGACCAGCCGCACACCCTCTACACCGCGGCGACCCGGCGCGACCAGGCCCTGCCCTACGACGCGATGACTCCGGTCGTGCCCAAGCGGTTGCGAGCCGTTCATCTCCAGAAGCCGGTGTCCTACGTCTCCAGTGAGGTTGTCTCTCGATGGGGCAATCAGGGCCATGAGCGCGCCAAGGTCCGTGCGGCGTGGGGTCTGGACAGGCCCAGCACCGAGCAGGTGCAGAGCTTCCTGTCCGCTCGTGGGATACCCGAGCGCGGGCCCCATGTGGTGTTGTGGTCGCGGTTCAGCGGCAAGAAGGGTGGCCCGCACCCGCAGCACGACACGAGTGTGACCGGCATCCAGCAGATCACCGATTCCCTGCCGCCTGGGACCACGGTGCTCATCGTGGGTGACCGTCAGCCCGGTGGCGCATGGGAGCGACTGGCTTCCGAACACTCCAACGTGCATGACCTCACGGAATTCTGGAAGAGCGACGACTGGCTCGAGCTCTTCCCGTCCGGGGCCCGCTCCGATCAGTTCCAGCTCTTTGACCATCTCTCGTCCGTCTCCGACGGGCAGTTGAAGCACCTGGGGTTCCGCAGCGGCAACCTGGAGGCCTACGCCCTGATCGGGCATCAGGTGCGCTACCTGGAAGAAGCCGGGAACTCCCAGGCCAAGCGGATGGAGCCGTGGCACAAGCCGATCGGCTACCAGGTCATCACGGTGAACAAGGTGCCGACCCTGACCGGCCAGTGGCTGGTCGCCACGGCGGGCAAGACCGGCAGTGAGGTTCGCGTCCCATGGCGCAAGGGACCAGGCGACCGGGGCATCAAGCCCATCAGCAAGGGTGCCGCGCTCGCCACGTTCAACATCACCTCGGATCAGCGCGGTTTCGACCCGATGGACCTCACGGTCATCGGCACGTACCTCGGCTTCCCGGCCGCCGCTTCGACGCCCTCTACCGCGACGTCCCACCTGACGGGTCGGGTGGACCGTGGTTGGCATCAGCAGGCTGTGGTGCACAGCATCGTGGACGGGGGTGGTAAGCGGGTTGGTGAGGCGTCGTTCTCTGCGGGTGAGTTCGCTCGTCGGCGTCCTGCGCTGGAGCGGGCGAGTCGGGCGACGGTCTATCGGGAGTGGCGTAAGGCTTCGGACGGGACTCAGACGAGTGCGGTGCGGAAGTTGCCGTTCGCGGATCGTCCTCGGTTCACTCTGGCTGGGCATGGTGGTACGGCCTTTATCAAGGTGCCGTTGGCTGACGGTGGTGTACGCGAGGTCAGCGGTAGTGGGGTCAGGGACTGGGCGTTGTCGCGGCCGGGTCTGGCGGAGTTGTCTCCTGGCACGGTCGTCACGATGCTGTACTGCGGCGACGGCCTGGGCGATGAGATGGCCGCACATCAGGTGGCGGATGCCACGGGTCTGACGGTGATGCATCCGTTGTATGGGGCGAACACCGAGGGTGGGCAGATCCATCTGCTGGAGGGCCCCAACGGCGAGCCGGGCCGCTGGGTCATCGCCCACCCCGGTGGCGGGACCGAGATCCACGACCCGGGGACCGACCTTTCGACCGACACCAGCACGCCCTATCCCGATCCCCAGGACAGTCTCGGGAAGGTCGCGGTCAGTGCGACCCCCGAGGTCGCCAGGACCATCGAGGCGCGCTGGGGTCAGGCGGTCGGCGAGCAGGACGGGGAAGGGAAGCGGCTGACCGTCACGGTCGACGGCGACAGCGTCAACGCCCATGACCTGGTTCCCCTCCTGCTGACGCAGATCGGGGCCGCGGACCAGGCCGAGGCGCTGACTATTCAGGCCAAGCCCAAGGACAAGCTGAAGGCGGGTGCCAACCACAAGCTGCTGCTCTCGTTCAATGGCGAGGACGGCCGGGGCACCATCAGCCTTGAGGTGCATGTCGAGAAGCGCCAGCAGTCGGCCGCCTCGTCCTCGTCCCGGCCCGAGCCCTCGTCCTCGTCCCGGCCGCCGACCGAGTCTGCACGGTCCGCCCTCGATCCGCAGGCCACGGCGCGGAACAATCAAGCGAAGCTGGCGGTGGGCCGAACATTCAGTGCGCTCATGCGGGATATCGGCCTTTCCGTCGTGCTCGGCGGCGGTGCTCAGATCAATCTGCTGTTCGACAGTCCTCGGCCCATCGCGGACCTGGACTTCCGGATGCCTCAGACCATGTATGTGAGGGAGTTCGCCGATCGGATCAACCGGGCTATTGCCGAGCGTTTCCCGGGCACTGGGCCGAATGCCCTGGTCAAGGATGAGAAGGATGGCCGTGCGCTCACCGGTGTGGTGAACGGGGTCGAGATCACTGTCGGCCCGAGCAGCCTCTCCTACGGCGATGCGCGCGACGTCGGTGGCATCACCGCGCCGACACGGGTCGATTCCCTCTTCGACAAGGCGCAGTCGCTTGCGGAGCGTACTGGCGAGAAGCAGCACAAGGACCTGTTCGACCTGCTGTGGGCGCTGGGAGAGGCGCCGGGCAGCGATGTCCGGCTGGCCGACGAGCTCGAAGAACGCCGCGGTGAGGCGTACCTCAAGAGGGCGGCCAAGCAGTCACGGTTGGCGCCCACACTGAAGGCCCAATTTGCGCATTCCCTTGGGGAGTTGACGAAGAGCAAGAAGGTTCGTGAGGCGCTTGAGGCCGAGTGGCGTGATTTCGGTGCCACGGAGCAGGACATCGAGCGGCTCCGCGGGACGCTCGCCGACCTGACCGACGCCTTCCGAGTCGGTTCCGGGCCGTTCCGTGCGCTGGTGTTGACGGCGGGCAACTTCACGGGAGATGTGTTCGGTCTCGCGTCGGCCATGCTCCTCAACCCCAGGCTTCACGTCGGGGTCCTCACTGGTCCCGACCACCGCGATCAGGTCAGTTCCTTCCTCCAGGCATCCCTCGCGGCGCCGGTTCACGCCCGGTATGCCAAGGCGTTGGAGCGGTTGAACACGACTCACCCGCAGTCCTCCCCGGCGCGCGAGGCCGAGCTGTCGAAGCTCACCAGCGAGCGGGACGCCGAGCTCCGGGCTCAAGAGGACCGCGTCCACAGCCTCCATACCGACCAGCCGCACACCCTCTACACCGCGGCGAGCCGGGGTAGTCGGCCCCTTCCCTATGACGCGATGACTCCGGCCGTGCCGAAGGGGCTGCGAACCACCCGTTTCCAGAAGCCGGTGTCCTATGCCTCCAGTGAGGTTGTCTCTCGATGGGGCAATCAGGGCCATGAGCGCGCCAAGGTCCGTGCCGCGTGGGGTCTGGACAGGCCCAGCACAGCGGAGGTCCAGAGCTTCCTGTCCGCTCGTGGGATACCCGAGCGCGGGCCCCATGTCGTGTTGTGGTCGCGGTTCAGCGGTAAGAAGGGTGGCCCGCACCCGCAGCACGACACGAGTGTGACCGGCATTCAGCAGATCACCGATTCCCTGCCGCCTGGGACGACGGTGCTCATCGTGGGTGACCGTCAGCCCGGTGGTGCATGGGAGCGACTGGCTTCCGAACACTCCAACGTGCATGACCTCACGGAATTCTGGAAGAGCGACGACTGGCTCGAGCTCTTCCCGTCCGGGGCTCGCTCCGATCAGTTCCAGCTTTTCGATCATCTCTCGTCCGTCTCCGACGGGCAGTTGAAGCACCTGGGGTTCCGCAGCGGCAACCTGGAGGCCTACGCCCTGATCGGGCATCAGGTGCGTTATCTGGAAGAAGCCGGAAACCTCCAGGCCAAGCGGATGGAGCCGTGGCACAAGCCGATCGGCTACCAGGTCATCACGGTGAACAAGGTGCCGACCCTGACCGGCCAGTGGCTGGTCGCCACGGCGGGCAAGACCGGCAGTGAGGCACCTCTCCCGTGGCGCAAGGGACCAGGCCACGACGGCAGTAAGCCGACCAGCAAGGACGTCGCGCTCGCGGAACTCAATATCACCTCGGATCAACGCGGTTTCGACCCGATAGACCTCACGGCCATAGGTGAGTATCTCGGTTTCCCGGCGCCATCAGCCGGGACACCCCAGCCGGGTCCCCATACGCCTACGTTGAGTACGCCTGCTGTCTCGGTGTTCTCCCCGGAGGAGGCACTGGTCCAGAACCCGAAGGAGTTCTTGAGGTCGAGCGTTCTCTCCATGGACCTCGACAAGGGACTTGCCCTTCACGCTCCCGGGCTCTCCGCGAATGCCCGTCGCTCCTTCATCAGGGCTTTGAGCGATCCGGCTCTCGGCCGGCACAAGTTTGTCGTGGTCGCGGGCGGACAGCGGGATGCCCATGGTCTTCCTGTGTATGCGCTGGCTCCTGCCGTCGAGTGGTATGCGCGTGAATACGCGACCATACGCTCGCTCGGTCTGCCGACAAACGCCCTTCCTCCGTTGCGTGGTGACCGCGGCTATGTGGAAGCTGCCTACGTTCCTCACCTGACGGGGAGTACGGCGAACCCTGAGCGGAGTGTCGGGCATACCACGGTTCCGCGTAATCCTGACCAGGCATCCGGCCCTCGTGTTGTGGTGACGCCCGCCATGGATGGATTTGCCTTCGTGGTGACGCACCATCCGGATCCTGATCTCTTCACGGCGTGGCACTACCAGTCGCCGGAGTCGAACGTCCGCCATTCCGTGGATTTCCGGCGTGATATGCAACCGACTGACTGGTTCGGTCACGGTGAATATCACCCCGACGATCTGACAGACGGGGACGATCGGCTGTTCGAGCCTGCGAACTTGCTGTGGCATGGCCCCGATGGCTGGGAGATCCTCAGTCAGGGGAACTGGGCCAGTGCCACGTCGAAGGATTCCATCACCTTCGGCGGGTTCCGTAGCCGTCCTCTGGTACTTGAGTCCGGTGGCGAACTTCAGCACACCGCGGCCTTCTATCAGGCCCTTGCGCGGAGCGAGCGCGACCAGCGCAACTGGCCTCTGCAGCAGCTCCGCAGGAAGATCCAGAACGCTCTCCCGGCGGGCAGCGACGTCGGAATGCTGTCTCATCTCTTCGGCGCCATCGACGAGCGTATCGGCAGGGAGATAGAGCAGCTCGGGCGCGTCCCCGATTTCAAGACTCTGCGTTCTTATGCGGACACGTTCAAGAGTGAGCGGGCCGCGATGCGCAACAGGCTTGAAAGCCTGATCGGCCAGGCCGCTGCCGCCAATGCGAGGGCCTCGCGGGAGGAGCGACAGGCCGTTCTCAAGGCGATCGACCTCGCGCGGCAGCTCGTGAACGAGTTCGTTTCCCATCCGGTGCAGGGCTGGATCGACCTGCTGCGGGACGAGGCCGCCCCGGCACAGCCCCGGACCGTCGCGGCGCGCCATCAAAGCATGGCGCGAAGCGAACGTGACGCCCCGACGGCGTACCTGAATGTACTCCGGAGGCAAATATCCGAGGCGAAGCCCTCGGGCCCGGAAGCTGTCACACTCCATAAGATTTTCAATCGAATCAATGAGCACATCACCCGGGAAATCGAGCAGCTTGAGAAGGTCACAGACTTCCAGACGCTCCAACGCTATGCGGCGGAATTTCCGCAACAGCGCCGCGAACTGCAGGAGGAACTCGCGGCGGAATACGCTCGAACGGTAGCGACCTCCGTCGGAAGAAGGCTGTCCCCCGCTCAGGCTGGGGCCGCAGCGAAGCGGAACCGACTGACCGGCGAGATTCTCGACGTCTTCGCCACCAAGCCGTTCGACGACTGGATCACCAGCCTGCACAACGCGGTATCCCAGCGCGCAACCTCGGCACCGTCCGATGTCTGGTCGTCGGGTGTGGTGTTGCGTGAGGTGAAGGACGCGCGGGGGCGTGTGGTGGGGCGGGCGTCGTTCGGTGCGCGGGACTGGGAGCGGCGTAAGGATTCGTATCGGGGTCTGTCGGAGGTGGGG
>NZ_JANCLX010000070.1 GCF_024295805.1 Streptomyces cucumeris | reverse complement strand
TCGCCGACGCCACCGAACAAGGCATCAACCGCATCAACCACAACCCACAACTGCCATGGTCCTTTCTCGCCCACACCGGCCTGACCATTCACCCAGCACACCCACTGAACTTACGAAAAGATCAGTAGGAGCGAAAAGTGTGACACTGAATTCCCGCCCATCGACCGCGACAAGAGCCCCTTCCTCGATGCCGACCACGATGCTGTCCGCATCGCCGACGCACTGCGCTCCAGCCCGCACATCACCTTCGTCGCCCTGGCCGCGCCCGGCGACGAGGCGGTCTGGTTCCGCGACGCCGACGGCACCGGCTTCGAGCTGTCCCTTGCCGCCGCGGAGCCAGACCCCGACGGTGAGCGGGTGGCCTACGCCTGGGACGCCGTGGTCGCCGCGATCGGCAACCACCAGCACTTCATCCGTGCCGCCCTCGAACAGCCGTCCTTCGGGCCGCTCAACCTCAACACCATCACCGCGCTCACCCGCACCAGCAACGAGTACACCCTCACGCTGACCGCCTGCTACCGCCCCGTCGACGACCAGGAGCACTCCACCCCGGCCGCCGGCGTCGCTTACGCCGCCGACCGGCTGCTGACCAACGACCCCAGCGACTCGGAACGGGCGACAGCCGAACTCCTCAACTACGTGGCCGCCACCTGGGACAAGCAGGACCTGCCGCTGCGCGAGCACGCCCAGGCCGTCGCCCGCGCCCTGCCCACCCAGTAGGAGGGGATCCGCCCATGCCCGCATCCACGGCCACCCGGCGCGCGGACCGTGAGGTGACGACCCGCCTGGCGCCAGGAGCAGGCCCGCCGGAATGCGGCCCGCGCGGCAGCGGCAGAGCGGGCGGAGGCCGAACGCGCGGCCGCCGCCGACGCGGTGCGGCAGGCGCTGGCGTGCGAGGACTGCGGGCAGCAGCAGGCCGGTGGGCTGTGCGAGGCGTGCGGCTACCGGCGCCGGACCGAGGCGGCGATCGTGGAGGCCGGGCTGGTCGCGGCCACCTGGTCCGCCGACCTGACCGACCCCGGCGACGTCGCCGCCGTCTCAGCCGAGGTGCGGGCGACGATGGAGCGCGAGATCGCCGACGCCCGCGCCGAATACCTGCGCCGGGCCCGAGCGGAGCGCGCGGCGCGCGAGACCGGAACAGCGGCCGCGGTCCCGAACCCGGCTCCGCTGCAGGCGTCCGCGTGAGCCGGGTCCGCCGGCGGACGACGAGGGAGTCATCCGGATCTCGGTGCGGATGGTGGATCGGATCAGGAAGGCGTGCAGGGCCGTGTCGGTTCGAGCCCGGTACCGTGTTGTGCTGATTCGCTCAACCCTGCGGCGGCATAAGGGAATTGGGGCGCTGTGTCGTTATATCTGCACCGTTCGAACCAGACCAAGCTCCTGCGCCGGACTGCCGTGGCCCGGTGCCTCGCGACCCGACTCCGCCGCACCGCTGCGCTCACCGAAGGGAGAGATACGGTCGGCGAAGTCGGGTGCTGCAGGCCCTTGGCCTGGGCCCGGCCCACCAGCTCGTCGATCAACTGGTCGTCCACAGCCTTCGCCGGTACAGCCTCCGGCTCGACAGCCTTGCTCTCGGCCGCGTTCTCACTGGTCATCGATGCATCTTCCATGATCGGGAGTTACACCGAACGATTGACAGTCCCACTAGCTCTTGCGTAGGCGCGCGCAGCTGTAGTGCTGGGAGAAATCGTACGGGTTCGCGCTGTCGTGGAGATTGCAGACGTCGAACCAGACGTCCTTGGCTTCGCAGGTGCCGGATCTGTCCCAGACTGTGCGGCGCTCCCCGTCCCTGGCGAAGACCTCGAGATCGGTCTGGGGGGAGGAGCCGCGCATCGTGAAATGGACCCGCACGACAGCTCCCCAGCCGTCCCCAGGGGCCCGGTCTATGGCTGTAGGGTTCTCGGCCAGGTAGCAGTACATGCCGTTGTAGGGCCAGTACTTGTACTGCACTGATCCGTAGCTTGCTCCGTTGGTGCTCGACCCGGCGAACACACTGTACGGCGGCTCGGCCGCGGCGGCGGGAGCTCCCGCCCTGGTCGCGGGAATCGAGGTAGGAGTGACTGCTGATGCCGCAGAGGCATGGGAGACCACCACACCAAGTGCGGCGCCGGCCACGAGCAACAGACGTGCACGCATATGCGTTCCCTTCTTGAATGCCCTTGTTCTGGGCCTTGCTGTCGGGTAAAGGGTCCGCCCAGCCCGATGTGGGATTCGACTCGTTTCGGCCTGCCCCGAAATGAGGGCGGCCGGAAGGATCATTCGCAGGAGCGGATGAGGGGATGCTGTGCTGCGGATTCACATCACAGCCGAGGACCTGGCGCAGGTACGGGTCACTGTGCTGGGGCCGCTCGCAGAGACTCAGCTGAGCCTGCGGACTGTGCAGTCGCGTGACCGTGCGGCGCTGTTCGGTGGGTGGCGTGCGCACACCGGTCCCCGGATCAGCGCCGATGGGAGAGAGACGGCACGGTTTCTCAGCCCCGCCGGGGGGCTGGTGGATCTGTTCACCCTGGTGGGCGCGGTGGGCTGCATGGATGAGGGGATAGAGCGGCTGATCAGCGTGCCGGACCGGCTGCGCGCGGAGCTCTCCGTACGTCGGCGCATGGATGCGGGGCGGGCACCGTGGCTGATCGAAGTGATGGATGCTGACCCGAAGGCGATTCGAAGGCTGGCCGTCTCACTACAGAGCTGCCACCGCGTCGCGGTTGCCCCGTACTGGGCGCGCATCGGCCACCACCTGGACGGGGAGGTGGCGCGGCGTGGGCGGCTCATGGTGCAGAGCGGGGTCGGGGCCCTGCTCGACAGCCTGCGCCCGATGGCCGTGTGGACGCCGCCCGTGCTTCAGATTCCGGACTATCGGCCCCTGTTCCACCCGGAGGCCGACTTCCACTTGGCGGGCCGTGCCCTCGTTCTGGCTCCGTCGGTGTTCTGCGGGCCCATACCCCAGCTGTTCGACAGCGCTCAGGCCGACACGATCGTCATGGTGTATCCGGCTCTGAACAGCCCGGTCGAGGCGGCTGCCCTATGGGCTTCCCCCACCGATACGCGCCAGGTCGATGCCCCGGTGCCGCCGGCTCTGTCCGCGCTCCTCGGCCGTACCAGGGCAATCGTGCTGTGCGTGATAGCCGACCAACCCGCATGCACTACCACGCAGCTCGCGCAGCGGGCGGGCATATCACCGGCCAGCGCCAGCGAACACGCCACCACCCTGCGCAGCGCCGGGCTAACCACTCTCACCCGGGAACGGAAGGCCGCCCTTCACACGCTGACCCACCTCGGCCTCACCCTCCTGAACAGCAACGATTCGGCCCCGTCCAGCACTTGAATACGGACCCCTTGCTGCGACCCACGTTCGGAAAGACGAAACGGCACAACTGTTGCTGGATACGCGTCACCGCTGATCGTGCCGTCCGCCAGCCCGGCCGAGGCCGCGCGAGGACGAACTCGGCCAGCACCTTCCCGGTGATCCGGTCGCCGCACATGGCGCACGCGGCCGGCCCGAGCTGGCCTTGGAGGGCGATGTCGGCCCATTGCAGGCGGGAGCGGCTGGTGACGACGAAGAAGCAGTTCGGCAGCAGCCACACCACCCGCTGGACGAGGCGCTCCAGGTCGCGGTGCGTGCGGTCGCGACGTCCTCGAAGGCGTCCAGCAGGATCACCGGCATGACGCGCTTGTCCGCCGACAGCTGAGCGAGCTCCCAGGCCAGCAGGTGCGGGTAGAAGGACAGCACCTCCAGGTCCGCCTCGGCCTCCAGCAGATCCGCCAGTCACGCGCACGTCGCGGCCACCTGGGACAAGCAGGACCTGCCGCTCCGCCAGCACGCCCAGGCCGTCGCCCGCGCCCTGCACACCCGGTTAGGAGGATCTGGCCCATGTCCGCATCGACGGCGACCCGGCGCGCGTACCGTGAGGGGAGGACCCGCCGGGAGGACCAGATGAGCGCGCAGCCCGACCACGCACCCGTCACCACCTACGCCCCCGCGCCCGGTGCGCCGGCCGAACTCCTGGCCCAGCTGCGCGCCGACTCCTGGGTGCCGGCCTTCGAGCGGGGGTGGGCGGCCGCGCTCGAACAGCGAGTTCATCGACATGGCGGAGCTCCGCGGGCGGCGCCGGTGACTCACAGCCGTACGCGGTCCGTTTCTCCGCCCCGGCCGCGAAGGTCCTCGACACCCTGCCCGAACACGTCGAAGACATGGTGTGGGACGTCCTGGACGCCGCCGCGGCCGATCCGTGGGGCTTCCGGCCGTGGAACGCCGACGGTCCCGGGGGCCAGGATGTCCGCCACGCCTCCGTCAGCCAGCTCTCCCTCACCTGCTGGGTGAACCGGCCCCTGCGCCGCCTGTCCGTCCTCACCATCACCTGGCTCGGATAGCCACCGGTGACAACGACCTGACCCGGCATCGCAACTGCCGGGGTCAGGTCGTTCTTCCGATCGTAGCCACGGCCGTATCCACCGGTTGCCACCCGGGAGACAACGCGCAGCCGCCCGCGGTAGTCACCAATTGCCTCGGGGCGGTCGGCCACTCGCGGTCAAAGACGAAGGAATGCGCTCACCTTGGGCGGGTTGCGGTCACCGCTGTTCCGAGGGGCGCGAGGCGGGGATGCTCGGATCGGTCAACGCGTGCCTGTCCGACGGGAGCGAACTGTGAGTTTTGTCGATCACCGGCATGAGCGTGATATCGCTGCCGATTGGGTGACCCGGCACCCTACGACCCGACGTGGCTGAACGGCCAGGGCCGCACCCTGGCCGTGGACGGCACCGTGGTGGCCCGGTTGTACGGAGCGGCCCGGGAGGGCTGCGCCGACTGCCGCGAGGACTCGCTGGAGCAGTTGTGCCGGAACCCGGGGCAGGTAGCCGCGCTGGCGCTGTGGGCCTGCACGCGAGTGATGGACACCTTCAACGACTTGCCCAGGGAGATGCTGGAGCGCGGCGATCCGGCCCTCCGACGGTTGGCGCGGGCCTACTCGAACAGCACCTTCCGGCACGGCTTCGAGGCACGCGAGCTGACTGACCTGCACAAGGTCTGCCTGGAGCTGGACCTCCGTACCCTCCAGGCCGCCGCAGAGCGGGCTTTGCAGTTCCTGCTCGCCGACCCGGCAGACTCGGTCCTTTTCGGCTCCCTGACCGGCGCCTACACGCCCAGCGACGAGGACGACACTCAGGAGCATTACGCCCTCACCCGCCAGGTCATCGGCCCGGATGAGGTAGCTATCACCCTCACCCCCCACGGCGACTGAGACCGACCCGCTCCCCGTTGGGGCCCTTCCTGGTCTGAGACCATCAGCAGGGCCGTAAAACTGAACGCAGGGGGGAAGAGCATGATCAATCTGCTGCTGCTCGGCGTCGTGATGCTCGCCGTCGGCGGGTGTGCATGCGTGCTGTGGGCGGAACGTGGCGGACCCCGCTGGGTCCGCCGCGTGGCGACAGTGACACTCGCCGTGAGCGAGCTGGTGCGTCGCTCCCGCAGGCGTCGGCGCCGAAGCGTGGACCGGACCACCAGCGGTGGTGACTAGGAACGGTCAAAGTCGAGATCACTTGTCAGAGGTCAGCTCCCGTACCCCCTGGTGAAGCCCGCCGGCCCGGAGGACGATGGAATCGTGGGACGAGCCGCACGAGGACCAGGAGCACGCCGTCGAACCGGCGCGGCCGCCGCTGACCGCGACCCCGAGCCCGGGAGATGACGGCCGCGCTGCGCCAGGCGATGGACGATGTCCGGCGCTCCGTGGCGGTGCTCGCCGCCCGGGTCCGCGACGCGCACGCCGCCCGCGTCTGGGTGCCGCTCGGGCACAGCAGCTGGGAGTCGTACTGCGACGCAGAGTTCGGCATCAGCCGCGCCCAGGCGTACCGGCTCCTGGACGTCGCCCGCGCCCTGGCCGCGATCCACGGCGCCATCGCCGCCGGCACCGAGACGTCTCGCACGCGAGACAGCGGCCCGGCCGCCGCGACCGCGCTCGACTACGGTCTGTCCCAGCGCGCCCTGATCGCCGTCTCCTTCCTGGCGAAGACCGCGCCAACCCCGTGCTGGTGGAGCTGCACGGCGGCCCTGGCTCGTCCAACTCAGTCCTCGCGGCCCTCTCCCGCGACTGGGAGCGGCATGTCACCCTGGTGCGCTACGACATGCGCGGCACCGGAAAGACCATGCGCCGCTCCGGCGCCGACGGACAAGGAGAGCTGACCTTCGAGCAACTGCTGGAGGACGCCGTGGAGGTCGTGCGGCACATCCGGGCGCGGCTCGGCGCCGAGCGGCTGTTCGTCTCGCAATCCGCGCTGAGCAAGCAGATCAAGGCGCTGGAACGCCAGCTCGGCGCGCCGCTGTTCGAACGCGACCGCCGAGAGGTGCGGCTGACGCTGGTCGGCAAGGTGTTGCTGCCGCACGCCCGCCGCGTGCTGGCTGAGTGGGATACCGCGTGGGAGGCCACCGAGCGCGCCAAGGCCGAGCAGCGCGCTGCGGATGCGGCAGTTCGAGGTCTTGTTGGTGTAGTGAGTGAGCGGGGAGGTAATGGTCCTGGTGGCGGGTGTCATGGTGTCTTCCACTGGCGGACCGGGTGCTGCTGGCGGCTGTCCACTACCGAACCAACCTGGCGGTGCGGCAGCTTGCGCAGGTTTTCGGAGTCTCGTCGGCGACGGTATGCCGGGTGACGCAGCGGTCACGCCCTCTCCTGGCCCTCGAGCCGGCTTGAAGTCAGTGCCTCCGGCCGCAACTACCGAGTCTCGGCAAATGTGCAGGTCATTACTGAGTCTTCGCCATCTTCGAACATACAGGTCGGAGGCTCTGGCCTGGCGCTCACTCGGGATGCTCATGCTGATCTCGGGCGGATGTCTGCGGTCTTGATCACCCGTCATGCCATCGGTCGAAGCTGTCAACATTTGGGTCAATGAGCCCAACCCAGACCGCCGGGCGCCGTCTCCCAGGCCGACACCTACCGCAACTACCTGCTGCTGATCGCGATCCTGATTGCCGGTGAAGGCGGTCTCACCGTCGTCCTGCGCACCTTGCGCTCCCTCCTGATCGCGCCCCTGCGCCATTGGCAGCACCCTCAGCCTGAGGATCCTGCTGCCCTTCCCGACCGCCGTACTGCTCGTCGCGGCCATACCTCCCGCCCAGCTCCGGCACGCCGCCACTGCTGCTGCCTCCTATAAGACGCCGTTTCTGATGGTGTGATCGTTCGTTGATCCGTGCATGACGGGTCTCGTTGAGCGGCTGATACCAGAGGAGTTATGGACGCTGTTCCGGCGAGTGGTGCCGCCGACGCAGGTCATACGCCCGCAAGGCGGCGGCCGCCGACGGGCCGGTGAACCGTGAATGCCTGGCAGCGATCATCTTCGTAGCCACTTCGGGCTGCACCTGGCGGCAGTTGCTGCCGGTGTTCGGACCGGCCTGGCCCACCGTCTACCGGCGCTTCGCCCAGTGGAGCCGGGATCGGGTCTGGGCCAGGCTCCACCGGGTCATCCTCGACGAGCTCGGCGCCCGAGGGGAACTGGACTGGTCGCGGTGCGCGATCGACTCCGTCAGCGTCCGGGCGGCAAAAGGGGGCCACTGACCGGACCACATCCGACCGACCGCGGTAAGCCGGGATCGAAAATCCACCTGATCACCGACCGGAACGGACTCCCCTTGTCCCTGGGCATCTTCGGCGCAAACATGCACGACAGTCTCGGCATGGAGCCGCTCGTGCGCGGGATCCCGCCCATCCGCTCCCGCCGCGGCCCGCGCCGCCGACGCCCGGCCAAGCTCCATGCCGACAAGGGCTACGACTACGACCACCTGCGCAGATGGCTTCGCAAGAGAGGCATCCGCCACCGCATCGCCCGCAAGGGCATCGAGTCCTCCACACGCTTGGGCCGCCACCGTTGGGTCGTCGAGAGAACGTTCTCCTGGCTCGCCGGACGCCGACGCCTGCACCGCCGCTACGAACGCAAGGCTGAACTTCCTTGCTTTCGTCGGCATAGCCGCAACCCTCATCGGCTACCGCCGACTCACCAAGTGAAACGACGTCTACTGATCTTTTCGTAAGTTCAGTGGGTGTGCTGGCGTTGTGCGTGGGAGGCTTTCGGGGTGGCTTATCAACCCTCGCCTTCGGCTGCTGGCTCGTCTCTTCCTCCTTTGTCGCGGCCTCAGTTGGC
>NZ_JANCLX010000007.1:344827-357344 GCF_024295805.1 Streptomyces cucumeris | reverse complement strand
CAACGTTGAGAAGTCGCCTGCAAGCAGACGCTTCGGTCAGTGATCCAGCCGTGCCGGAAGAACCGGACCCGACGCACCCTACGCAGCCCCCGAAGATCCCGGAGAGCCATCTCCAAAGCTAAATGTCGGTGCCGGGGGCTAGCGTGGAGGAAACCGGTGGCGGCCCGCCGGCGCGCGGGACCCCGGCCGCCTGACGACAGCCGAGGACCGTACAGCGCAGGAGGAACCGATGGCCGCGTCGAAGGACCCGCTGAAGGTGCGGGGCGCGGTGCGCGCGTTCGCGCTGGGCCTCCCCGGTGCCTGGGAGGACTTCCCCTGGGACAGCGCCGTGGTCAAGGTGGGCAAGAAGATCTTCGTCTTCCTGGGGCCGGACGACGGCGACCGCACCCCCGGTATCACCGTCAAGCTGCGGGACGAGGCGGCCCACGCCCATGCGATGTCCCAGCCCGGTGCCGCGCCGACCGGCTATGGCCTCGGCCGGTCCGGATGGGTGTCCATACCGCTCGCCGGGGGCGCGCCCGGGGCGGATCTGCTGTGCGACTGGGTCGAGGAGAGCTATCGCACGATCGCCCCGAAGCGGCTGGTCGCGGAGCTCGACGCGGACTGACGGCGCCACCGGACGCGCGCCGCCGCCGGACCCTCTCGGCGCCCGCCCCAGCACCTGCCCATGGCCCCGTCGGCCAAAGACCGGCGGGGCCATGGCCTTTCGCCCCCCGCCGCCCGGCCCGGGGGCTTGTGGAATGTGGCACGCCTTCTTAGCATCGGCGGTGTTACAGCAAAATTGTCACAAGGTTTGGGGTCGGATGGTGGCGACAGACGACGGGGCGGTGCCGGGCGGCCCGCTGTCCGGGGTCCGGGTGGTGGAGCTGGCGGGCATCGGGCCGGGACCGTTCGCGGCCATGGTCCTCGCCGACCTCGGCGCCGATGTCGTCCGGGTGGACCGGCCGGGCGGCACCGGCGGCCTGCGGATCGACCCCGACTACGACATCGCCAACCGCAACAAGCGCTCGGTGCTGCTCGATCTGAAGTCCGACGACGGCCGGGCCACCGTGCTCGAGCTCGCCGGGCGCGCCGACATCCTCATCGAGGGCTACCGCCCGGGCGTCGCCGAGCGGCTCGGGGTGGGCCCCGAGGCGTGTCTGGCCCGCAATCCGCGGCTGGTCTACGGCCGGATGACCGGCTGGGGCCAGGACGGCCCGCTCGCCCGCAGCGCCGGACACGACATCGGCTACATCGCCGTCACCGGAGCGCTCGGCATGATCGGCGCCGCCGACGGACCGCCGGTGGCCCCCGCCAACCTCCTCGGGGACTACGCGGGCGGTTCGCTCTACCTCGTCATCGGTGTGCTCGCCGCCCTCCAGCACGCCCGTGCGGGCGGCCCCGGCCAGGTCGTGGACGCCGCCATCGTGGACGGCACCGCCCATCTGTCCGCCGTGATCCACGGGATGATGGCCGCCGGGGGCTGGCAGGACCGCCGCGGCGCCAACCTCCTGGACGGCGGCTGCCCGTTCTACGGCACCTATGAGACCTCCGACGGCGGCTACATGGCCGTGGGCGCCCTGGAGCACAAGTTCTACGCGGAGTTCACCGAGCGGCTGGGCATCGCCGGCCAGGCCCCGCCCCGCGAGGACTTCGACGCCTGGGCCACCCTGCGCTCCGTCATCGCCGCCCGCTTCAAGGAGCGCACCCGCGAGGAGTGGACGGCGGTCTTCGACGGCTCCGACGCCTGTGTCGCACCGGTGCTCTCGCTGCGCGAGGCGCCCGCACACCCCCATCTCGCCGCCCGCGCCACCTTCACCGAGCACGGCGGCATCACCCAGCCCGCACCCGCACCGCGCTTCTCCGCCACCCCGGGCGCGGTGCGCCGCGGGCCCGCCCGCCCCGGCGCGGACGCGGCGGAGGTGGCCCGGGACTGGGACGTCGCCCTCCCGCAGGACTCCACCGGGAGCGCCACCGGGAGCGCCGCCGAGGGCGCTGCCGAGACCACCGCCGAGACCGCCACCGAGGAGAACCCGTCGTGACCCGCACGCCCCTGACGCGCCAGATCTTCACCGCCGAGCACGACGCGTTCCGCGAGACGGTCCGCACCTTCATCGCCAAGGAGGTGACCCCGCACCACGAGCGCTGGGAGGCCGAGGGCGTGGTCGACCGCGAGGTGTGGCGCGCGGCGGGACGGCAGGGGCTGCTCGGCCTCGCCATGCCCGAGGAGTTCGGCGGCGGCGGGAGCGAGGACTACCGCTACTCCGCGGTGATCTCCGAGGAGCTGGCCCGCGCGGGCACCTCCGGGTTCGCCGTACCGCTGCACAACGACATGATCGGCCCGTACCTGCGCACCCTGGCCACCGAGGAGCAGAAGCGCCGCTGGCTGCCCGGCTTCTGCTCGGGCGAGCTGATCACCGCCATCGCCATGACCGAGCCCGGCGCGGGCTCCGATCTCCAGGGGATCCGCACCACCGCCACCGACGCGGGCGACCACTGGGTGCTGAACGGTTCCAAGACCTTCATCTCCAACGGCATCCTGGCCGATCTGGTGATCGTGGTCGCCCGGACCACCCCCGAGGGCGGCGCCAAGGGTCTGAGCCTGATCGTCGTCGAGCGCGGCATGGAGGGCTTCGAGCGCGGCCGCAACCTCGACAAGATCGGCCAGAAGGCGCAGGACACCGCCGAGCTGTTCTTCAACGACGTCCGGGTGCCCAAGGACAACCTGCTGGGCGAGCTCCACGGCGGCTTCGGCCACCTGATGACCAATCTGGCCCAGGAGCGGCTGACCATCGCGGTCTCCGCCATCGCCGCCGCCGAGCACGTCCTGGAGCTCACCACGGCCTACGTCAAGGAGCGCGAGGCGTTCGGACGGCCGCTGGCACGGCTCCAGCACATCCGCTTCGAGATAGCCGAGATGGCCACCGAATGCGCCGTCACCCGCGCCTTCCTGGACCGCTGCATCACCGACCACACGACGGGCGGGCTGGACGCGGTGCAGGCGTCCATGGCCAAGTGGTGGGCGACCGAGCTCCAGAAGCGGACCGCCGACCGCTGCCTCCAGCTCCACGGCGGCTACGGCTATATGACCGAGTACCCGGTCTCCAAGGCGTTCACCGACGGCCGCATCCAGACGATCTACGGCGGTACCACCGAGATCATGAAGGAGATCATCGGCCGCTCCGTGCTCGCCGACTGAGCTTCCCGCCCCACCCCTCCCCCTCGAAAGGCTGCTGACGTGAGCACCGAAGCGTACGTGTACGACGCCATCCGCACCCCGCGCGGGCGCGGCAAGGCCGACGGCGCCCTGCACGGCACCAAGCCCGTCGATCTCGTCGTGGGTCTCATCCACGAGATCCGGCGGCGGTTCCCCGACCTCGACCCGGCGGCGATCGACGACGTCGTGCTCGGCGTGGTCAGCCCGCTCGGTGACCAGGGCTCGGACATCGCCAAGGTCGCGGCGATCGCCGCCGGACTGCCGGACACGGTCGCGGGCGTCCAGGAGAACCGCTTCTGTGCCTCGGGTCTGGAGGCCGTCAACCTGGCGGCCGCCAAGGTCCGTTCGGGCTGGGAGGACCTGGTGCTCGCGGGCGGTGTGGAGTCGATGTCCCGGGTGAAGATGGGCTCCGACGGCGGCGCCTGGTTCGCGGACCCGATGACCAACTACGAGACCGGCTTCGTCCCCCAGGGCATCGGCGCCGACCTGATCGCCACCATCGGCGGCTGGAGCCGCCACGACGTGGACTCCTTCGCCGCGCTCTCCCAGGAGCGGGCGGCGAAGGCGTGGAAGGACGGTCTCTTCGACCGTTCGGTGGTCCCGGTCCGCGACCGCAGCGGGCTGACCGTCCTCGACCGCGATGAGCACATCCGCCCCGGCACCACCCCCGAGACCCTGGCCGGGCTCAAGCCCTCGTTCGAGGCGATCGGCGAGGCGGGCGGCTTCGACGCGGTGGCGCTCCAGAAGTACCACTGGATCGAGGCCATCGACCACGTCCACCACGCGGGCAACTCCTCCGGCATCGTGGACGGCGCCGCCCTGGTCGCCATCGGCAACCGTGAGGTCGGCGAGCGCCACGGGCTGACCCCGCGCGCCCGGATCGCCTCCGCCGCCGTCTCCGGCTCCGACCCCACCATCATGCTCACCGGTCCGGCACCCGCCTCCCGCAAGGCGCTCGCCAAGGCCGGGCTGACCATCGACGACATCGACCTGGTGGAGATCAACGAGGCGTTCGCCGCGGTGGTGCTGCGCTTCGTGGAGGACATGGGCCTCAGCCTGGACAAGGTCAACGTCAACGGCGGCGCGATCGCCCTGGGCCATCCACTGGGGGCGACCGGCGCGATGATCCTGGGCACCCTGATCGACGAACTGGAGCGGCGCGGACAGCGCTACGGCCTCGCCACGCTGTGCGTGGGCGGCGGTATGGGCATCGCCACGGTGGTCGAACGTCTCTGACCACCCCCGACGCCCTTTCCACCGACCTCCCTTCCCCCTTGGAGACCGTGCCATGACCGAGACCACCACCGCGTCGACCATCCGCTGGGAGCGGGGCGACGACGGCGTCGTCACCCTCGTCCTCGACGACCCCGGCCAGTCCGCCAACACCATGAACGCCGCGTTCATCTCCTCCCTCGACGCGATCGCCGACCGCGCCGAGGCCGAGAAGGACTCCATCCGCGGCATCGTCATCACCTCCGCGAAGAAGAGCTTCTTCGCCGGCGGTGACCTCAAGGACATGATCCAGGCCGGGCCCGAGCACGCCGAGGCGATGCTCGAGGTGAACCTGCGCATCAAGCGGGGTCTGCGCAGGCTGGAGACGCTCGGCAAGCCCGTCGTCGCGGCGATCAACGGCACGGCGCTCGGCGGCGGACTGGAGATCGCCCTCGCCTGCCACCACCGGATCGCCCTCGACGCGCCCGGCTCCCGGATCGGTTTCCCCGAGGTCACCCTGGGCCTGCTGCCGGGCGGCGGCGGTGTCGCCCGTACCGTCCGGCTGCTCGGCGTCACCGACGCACTGCTCAAGGTGCTGCTCCAGGGCCAGCGGCACGCCCCGAAGCGCGCCCTGGAGGCGGGTCTGGTGCATGAGGTGGTGGACACCCCGGAGGAGATGTCCGCCCGTGCGCGGGCGTTCATCGACGCCCATCCGGAGTCCGTCCAGCCCTGGGACGAGAAGGGCTACCGGATCCCCGGCGGCACCCCGGCCCATCCGAAGTTCGCGGTCAACCTGCCCGCGTTCCCGGCCAATCTGCGCAAGCAGCTCAACGGCGCGCCCTACCCGGCGCCGCGCAACATCCTCGCCGCCGCCGTCGAGGGCTCGCAGGTGGACTTCGAGACCGCGCAGGTCATCGAGGGCCGCTACTTCACCGAGCTGGTGACCGGGCAGACCGCCAAGAACATGATCCAGGCGTTCTTCTTCGACCTCCAGGCGGTCAACTCCGGTGCCAACCGGCCGCAGGGCATCGAGCCCCAGCAGGTCCGCAAGGTCGCGGTGCTGGGCGCCGGGATGATGGGCGCGGGCATCGCCTACGCCTGCGCCAAGGCGGGTATCGAGGTCGTGCTCAAGGACGTGTCCACCGAGGCCGCCGCCAAGGGCAAGGCGTACTCCGAGGGGCTGCTGGCCAAGGCGCTCGCCAAGGGCCGCACCACCGAGGCCAAGCGGGAGGAGCTGCTCGCCCGGATCACCCCGACCGGCGATGTCACCGACCTCGCGGGCTGTGACGCGGTGATCGAGGCGGTCTTCGAGGACCCGGCGCTCAAGCACAAGGTCTTCCAGGAGATCGAGGGCGTGGTGGCACCGGACGCGCTGCTGTGCTCCAACACCTCCACCCTGCCCATCGGCCTGCTCGCCGAAGGGGTGCAGCGCGCCGACGACTTCATCGGACTGCACTTCTTCTCGCCGGTGGACAAGATGCCGCTGGTGGAGATCATCAAGGGTGAGCGGACCGGGGAGAAGGCGCTGGCCCGCGCGTTCGACCTGGTGCGGCAGATCAACAAGACGCCGATCGTGGTCAATGACTCGCGTGGCTTCTTCACCTCGCGCGTCATCGGCCACTTCATCAACGAGGGCGTGGCGATGGTGGGGGAGGGCATCGACCCGGCCTCCGTCGAACAGGCCGCCGCCCAGGCCGGTTACCCGGCCAAGGTGCTCTCCCTGATGGACGAGCTGACGCTCACCCTGCCCCGCAGGATCCGTGAGGAGACCCGGCGGGCCACCGAGGAGGCGGGCGGCACCTGGCAGCCGCATCCGGCCGACACGGTCATCGACCGCATGGTCGAGGAGTTCGGCCGCCCCGGCCGCAGCGGTGGCAAGGGCTTCTACGACTACGACGCGACCACCGGCAAGCGCGGCCGGCTGTGGCCGGGGCTGCGTGAGCACTTCGGCGGCGGCGAGGGCACCCGCATCCCGTTGGAGGACATGAAGGAGCGGATGCTCTTCTGCGAGGCCATCGACACCGTGCGGCTGCTGGAGGAGGGGGTGCTGACCTCCGTCGCCGACGCCAACATCGGCTCGATCCTCGGTATCGGCTTCCCCGGCTGGACCGGCGGTGTGCTCCAGTACATCAACGGCTACGAGGGCGGGGTCGCCGGATTCGTGGCGCGCGCCCGGGAGCTGGAGGCGGCGTACGGCGAGCGGTTCGCGCCGCCCGCGCTGCTGGTGGAGAAGGCCGAGCGGGGGGAGCGGTTCGCCGACTGAGGCACCGCGGCGGACATCCCCCATGCCGCCGGTGGACCGGATCGCCCCGGTCCGCCGGCGGCCGGCGGTTCAGCCGTCCCCGGCGCTCCCGGGGTCCTCCGCGGGGCCGTCGAGGTCCTGTCCGTACCAGGCGCGCAGCTCCTGCTTCATCGACCGCTGGAACGCGATCACCAGCGCCTGCACCACCAGCGGCTGCATATGGGCCGACAGCGACTTCTTCGCGCGCACCCGCTCCGGACCGGCCTCCGACTCCCGGTCCCGCTGCGGCCCCCACACCTCGTCACGGAACAGCCGCCCCAGCTCCCGCGCCGCGGAACGGGTGTGGTCCACCACCACCGCGTGGGCCGCCAGTATCGTCTCCAGCGCGATCGGGACGTCCAGCAGCCGCATCCCCAGAGTCAGCACCCGCGGGTCGATCCGGAAGACCTCCGGGTCCCCGGTGGGCTCCAGGGCGTCGAGCGCGGCCAGCCGGTCGATGTCCTCCCGCGTCAACTCCCGCCCCGCGCGCCGGGACAGCTCCTCCCGGCTGATCTCCTCGGGGGCGTCCGGGGCCCAGGAGGCCACCATGGCGCGGTGGATGGCCAGGTCGTCGGGGCTCATGTCCTCCGGGAGCCGGCCGAGGTAGCGCTCGATGGCGGCCAGCGTCATCCCGTGGTGCTGGAGCTCCTCGATCAGCGCGAGCCGCGAGAGGTGCTCGGCGCCGTAGCGGCCGACCCGGCGGGGGCCGATCACCGGTGGCGGCAGCAGTCCTCGGGTGCCGTAGAAGCGGACCGTGCGGACGGTCACCCCGGCACGCGCCGCCAGTTCGTCGACGGTGAGAGTCGGTTCCTCGGTGTCGGGGGTGGTCATCGGGGCGCGCCTCGCTCTCCGCTGTGCTGCTCCATCGGGTTCATCAGTATTGCTGTCTCATCACCACTGTGAAACCTCTCGCCGCAACCTCGCCACCGGAGATCGCCGCGAGAACGGTTGACGCCCCCCAGCTCCCTCAATACTGTGCGACCCCGTTCATCTCTGTTTGATTTCTTGGGAATCTGTGAGGTGAGGTGGGAATTGAGTACCAGAGCAGTCAGACCCGGCAGCGGCCCCCGGGGCCCGGTCCGACGGCTGATCGCAGTGATGCTGGCGATGGCCACCGCCGTCGGCCTCGGTCTCACGGCCGCGGACACCGCCACCGGCCGGGCACCGGCCGCCGATGGCCTCCCCGCGGACGTGCACAGCTATCTGGAGGACCCCGAGCGCACCGGTGAGGGCCAGGAACCCCCGCATGCCCGGCTCCGCCCCGACGGTCCCGACCGCGGGAAGTGGGAGCGCAGCCTCGACGGCGCATGGCGGTTCGCCCTCGCCGACCGCCCCGAGGACGCCCCGAGCGGCTTCTGGAAGGAGGACTACGACACCTCCGGCTGGAAGAGCGTCCAGGTCCCGCACACCTGGCAGACCGATGACCTCGACCATCCGCTGTTCCGCAATGTGCAGAGCGAGATGGCGCCCGACGCCCCGCCGAAGGTACCCCGCGACATCAACCCCACGGGTGCGTACGTCCGCACCGTCCAGGTGCCCCGCGACTGGGACGGCCGCCGTCAGGTGATCCGGTTCGACGGGGTCACCTCCGGCTGGTTCCTGTGGGTCAACGGCCACTACGTCGGCTATGACCAGGGCGGCTATGTACCCGCCGAGTTCGACATCACCGACCACCTGCGTCCGGGCGCCAACCGGATCGCCCTCCAGGTGCACCGCTGGAGCGCCGGGTCCTATCTGGAGGACTACGACCAGTGGCGCTACGCGGGTGTCTTCCGCTCGGTGACGCTGTACTCCACGCCCACCACCCGGATGCAGGACGCCTACGTCACCACCGACCTCGACGACGCCTACCGGGACGCGACCCTGCGCACCCGGGTGGACATCGCCCGCACCCCGGGTGACATCAGCGGCCCGCACCGGGTCACCGGGGTGCTCTACGACCCCGAGGGACGCGAGGTGCGGCGGCTGAGCGCCGAGGAGCGCGACGGCAAGGCCGAACTCACCGGGAGGATCACCGATCCCGCCAAGTGGTCCGACGAGGCGCCGAACCTCTACGCGCTGGTGCTCACCCTGCGCGACCCCTCGGGCGAGACGGTCCAGACCGTCCGCCAGACCGTGGGCTTCCGGGAGATCGAGGTCAGGGACAAGCTGCTGAAGCTCAACGGCGAACGGATCCTGATCCGTGGCGTCAACCGCTCCGAGACCGACCCGGCCACCGGCCGCCACGCCACCCGCGCCCGGATGGAGGAGGACATCCGGCTGATGAAGCGGCTGAACGTCAACGCCATCCGCACCTCCCACTACCCCTCGGACCCCTATCTCTATGAACTCGCCGACCGCGAGGGCATCCTGATCGACGACGAGATGGAGATCGAGACCCACAGCCACGAGAGCTGCCCGCGCGACTGTCTCGCCGAGCGCCCCGAGTGGCGGAAGGCGTTCCTGGACCGCCACCGCGGCATGGTCGAACGCGACAAGAACCACCCCAGCGTCATCCTGTGGGACACCGGCAACGAGGCCGGACTCGGCAAGGCCCACTACGCCATGGCCGAGTGGACCAAGGAGCGCGAGCCCACCCGGCCGCTCTACCACCAGTCCAACTGGCCCGACGGCGACGCCCCGTTCGCCGATGTCGCCGGGCCCCGCTATCCGACCCCGGCCTCGCTGGAGTCCAAGGCCAAGAGCTTCGACAAGCCCATCGTGATGGGCGAGTACGCCCACGCCATGGGCAACAGCCTCGGCAACTTCCGGGAGTTCTGGGAGGTGATGCGGTCCCGGCCGCGCGCCCAGGGCGGTTTCATCTGGGACTGGGCCGAACAGAACATCCGCCGTCCGCTGATCACCACCCCCGACTCCTCCGGCAACGCCATCGCCGCGAGCCTGTCCGGCAAGCCGGAGGTCGTCGGCGGCAGCACGGGGCGGACGGGCGACAAGGCCCTGTATCTGTCCGGTCTGGACGACTTCGTCGAGGTCTACCGCGATCCGAAGCTGGACCTCACCGGCACCGCCGTCAGCCTCGACGCCCGGGTCAAGCCCGCCGAGACCTGGACCGGCGACTTCACCATCGTCAGCAAGGGCCGTCAGTACGTCCTGCGGATGAAGGACCGGAACACCCTGGAGTTCACCCTCACCAGCCAGGGCAAGCCCCGTACCGTCACCGCACCCGTCCCCTCCGGGTGGAACGGCGCCTGGCACCGGGTCACCGGCACCTACGACGGCACCGCCCTGCGCCTGTTCGTGGACGGCGCACAACGGGCCGAGACCGCCTGGCGCGGCCGGATCGACTACACCGGATTCGACCTCGGTGTCGGCCGCGACAACGACGCCATGGAGGACGGCTGGAACGGACGCACCGCCAAGGGCACCGTCGACCGGGTTCGGGTCTATGACACCGCCCTCGCCGCGGACCGGCTGTCCGCCGGTGAGGACCCCGCGCGGGACGCCCTGATCGCCCTGGACTTCGACGACTTCACCCACAGGGGCAGCTATCTCTCCTACGGGCTCTACGAGTCCGGGGTGGACGGCCTGGTCACCGCCGACCGCCGCCCCGAACCCGAGACCGCCCAGCTCGCCTGGGTCCACGCACCGATCCGGATCACCGCACCGGCCTCCGGCGACGGCCCCCGCTCCGGCAGGGTCACCGTCACCAGCGAACGCGCCTTCACCGGCACCCCGGACCTGGAGCTGCGCTGGAAGGTGACCGAGGGCGCGAGGACCGTGGCGAGCGGCACCCACGCCCTGGACGTCGGCCCCGGAGCCCACGAGGACATCCGGCTCCCGGCCCCGCCCGCCAACCCCGAAGGCCATGAGCGCCATCTCACCGTCCAGGCCGTCACCAAGCACCAAACCGACTGGGCGAAGGCCGGGCATGTGCTCTCCTTCGGCCAGTTCGCGGTCGGCGGCGACCGGGTGCCCGAACCCGCCGCCCGGCCCGACGGCGGCCCGGTCCGGGCCACCGAGCACGGCGACACCGTCCGCGTCACCGGCAAGGGCTTCCGCTACACCTTCGACAAGAAGAAGGGCGCCCTCACCTCGATGCGCGCGGACGGCCGCCAGCATCTGCGCTCCGGGCCCGAACTGGACGCCTGGCGCGCCCCGATCAGCAATGAACGCTCCGACTGGGGCACCGCCGAGGGCAAACGCTGGCGCACCCTGGGACTGGACCGGCTGCGCACCACCGTGGACGGGACGGAAGTGGCCCCCGGCGACGACGGCACGGTCACCGTCACCGTCCGCTCCACCGCCGCCGCCCCCGATGTCACCGGCGCGTCCTTCGGCCAGACCGTGGCGTACCGGATCGACGGTTCCGGCGCGATCCGGGTACGGCACCGGGCCGAGGCGCAGGGGGAGTTCCGCAAGCTGTCCTATCTGCCGAGGATCGGCCTGAAACTGCGGGTGCCCCAGGCTTACGACACCTTCCGGTGGTACGGCCGCGGCCCGGTGGAGAGCTTCAACGACCGCAAGGACGGCACCCCCATGGGCGTGTGGTCCTCCTCGGTGCGGGACCAGTACGTGGAGTACCTCAAACCGCAGGACCACGGCAACCACGACGATGTCCGCTGGGCATCGCTCACCGACGGCCACGGCGCCGGACTGCTGGTCTCCGGTGATCTGGAGGTGGCCGCCACCGCGTACGACGAACTCGACCGCGCCGCCTATCCGCACTTCCTGAAGCGCAACGACGGCTGGAACACCCTGCACGCCGACCACGCCGTCACCGGGGTGGGCGACACCCCCAATCCGGTCCGCGACGGGTACCGGGTGAAGGCCGACCGTGCCTATGACTACACCCTCACCCTGCGCCCGCTCCGCCCCGGCACGGCGGCGCATACTGGAAGGAGCAACGGCTAGAGACCTTCCGGCGGGCCGGGCGCACACCGGCCCGCCGGTTCCCGGACGACGATGAGCGAGCGCGGCCCCCGCCCCACCGGCGTGGACCACCGGCCGCCACCCACCGGCGGCATCCTGTGGTCCATCGCGGGGGAGGTGCGCAGTGTGCTCGCCCTGCCCGCCGCGCTGACCATGCAGGTCGCCCACCCGGCCGTCGGAGCGGGCGTGGACCAGCACTCGGTCTTCCGCACCGACCCCTGGGGGCGCGGTGAGCGCTCACTGCGCTCGGTACAGCTCTGGGTCTACGGCGGGGACCGCGCCGCCGCGGAGGGCCGCAGACTGCGCGCCCTCCACCGCGGTATCAGCGGTGTGGACGCGGCGGGCCACCCCTACCACGCGCTCGATCCCGAGCTCTATGGCTGGGTGCACGCCACCGGCTTCCCGGTCTATCTGCGCGCCCAGACCTATCTGGGTGCGCGCCCCTTCACCGCCGCCGAGGAGCGCGCGCTGTACGCCGAGTGGCGGTGTGTCGGCCGGGTGCTGGGCATCCCCGAATGCCAACTCCCCGTCCGTGTCGAGGATTTCTGGACCTACTACCGGTCGGTGGTGCGCGAGCGGCTGGCGCCCACCCCCGTCGCCCGTGAACTGGCCGACCCCGGCGCCACCGTCCCCGCCCCCGGCGCGGCGCCGCTGCGGCTGCTCTGGCCGGTGCTGGGGCCGCTGTTCACCCGGTTCCGGGCCTTCCTCACCGCGGGTCTTATGCCGCCGGACGCGAGGGCCGCCATCGGCCTGGAGTGGACGGCCGCCCAGGAGCGCGCACTGCGCTGGTTCGGGCGGGTCACCCGGGTGCTCATACCGCTGTTGCCGGAGCGGCTGCGCTATCTGCCGATCGCGCGTGAGGCACGGGCCCGGGCGCGCCGGGCGGGCTGAGGTCTCCCGCCCGCCCGGCGCGCCCCCAGGCCGGTATTGCGTGCCGCGGGCCCTGCCGGGGGGCGCGG
>NZ_JANCLX010000007.1:334529-344817 GCF_024295805.1 Streptomyces cucumeris | reverse complement strand
GCCGCGGGGGGGGGCGCCCCCGGGGGGGGGGGGCGGGGGGGGGGGGGCGCCCCCCCCCCCCCCCCCCCCGCCCCCTGGCCGGTATTCCGTGCCGCGGTCAGTGCCGGTGGGCGCGGTGCGTGGCCTGGATCCGGTCCCATGACCTGGGCTTGGCCACGGACTTGGCCGGGCTCACCGCCGCCGCCTTCGCCGCCGCCGCGGTGGGCTTGGACGGCGTGTACAGCCAGGTGTCGAAGAGCGCGTTCAGCGGCTTGCCGGACACCTTCTCGGCGTAGGTCACGAAGTTCCGCACCGAGGCGTTGCCGTATCGGTTCTTCTTCGTCCAGCCCTTGATGATGGCGAAGAAGTCCTTGTCGCCGACCTTGTTGCGCAGTGCCTGGAGGGCCAGCGCGCCACGGTCGTAGACCGCGTCGTGGAACTGGTTCTCCGCGCCCGGGTCGGCCGGCTTGACCTTCCAGAAGGGGTCGTCCGCCGGGTAGGAGGCGTAGGTGTAGTCCGCCAGCTCCTGCGCGGTGCCCTCACCCTCCTTCTCCGACCACAGCCACTCGGCGTAGCTGGCGAACCCCTCGTTGATCCAGATGTCCCGCCACTTCTTCACCGAGACGCTGTCCCCGAACCACTGGTGGGCCAGCTCATGGACGATCAGCGAGGTGTTCGCGCCCCGGGAGAACCCGCGAGGGCTGTAGAACGGCCGGGTCTGGGTCTCCAGCGCGAATCCGGTGGGCACGTTCGGCACATAGCCGCCCAGCGCCTCGAAGGGGTACGGGCCGAAGACGGTGGACTCCCAGTCCACGATCTCCGCCGAGCGCTCCACGCTCGCCCGGGCCGCGCCCGCGTTGTCGCCCAGGTCCTTGCTGTACGCGTTGATGACCGGCAGACCGCTCGCGGTGGTGTCCTTGGTGATGTCGAACTTGCCCACCGCCAGCGTGGTCAGATACGTGGCCTGCGGCTTGGCCGAGCGCCAGTTGTAGCGGGTCCAGCCCAGCCGGGAGGTGGTCGACTGGAGGGTCCCGTTGCTGAGCGCCTGTGTCCCGTCCGGGACCGCCACCGAGACGTCGTAGGTGGCCTTGTCCGTCGGGTGGTCATTGCTGGGGTACCACCACCAGGCCGACTCCGGCTCACCGGCCGCCACCGCCCCGTCCGGGGTGCGCAGCCAGGCGGTGAACCCGTTGACCTGCACCTTCGACGGGGTGCCGTGGTAGCGCACCACCACGGTGAAGGGGCGGTCCTTGGCCAGCGGCGCGGCCGGGGTGATCTCCAGCTCGTGGTCGCCGGTCGCGGTGAACGCGGCCTTCTTCCCGCCCACCAGCACCTCGCTCACGTCCAGAGCGAAGTCCAGATTGAAGCGCGAGAGGTCCTGGGTGGCGGTGGCCTGGACGGTGGTCGTGCCCTCCAGCCGGTCCGTCGTCGGCTGGTACTTCAGCCGCAGGTCATAGTGGGAGACGTCGTACCCGCCGTTGCCGTACGACGGGTAGTAGGAATCCCCGACGCCGGGGGCGCCCGGAGTGGCATCGGCAGCCGACGCCGGGATCGCCAGCAGCAGGCAGGCCGCGGCCGCGCCCGGGACGAGGAGTCTGTGGTGACGCACGAGTCCTCCAACTCGTAGGGGAGAACGATCACTCGCGACTCTATGTACTCCCGAGGAGTTCCGCGCGTCCATATCGCGCTCTGACATGTAATCGACATCCGGCCGACACGGCATCCGGCTGAGTGTCCCTCAGTTCCCGGTGCGCGCCTCTTCTGCGCGGGAGTTGACTCGCGCTACCGTCCGGCCGTGCTGCTACCGAGGCGGAAACCCCGCATCCACTGGACCACGCTGATCCTGTCGTCGGTCACCGCACTGCTCGCCGCCGCCGTCACCCTGCTGCCCCCGCTGGGCACCCAGGCCGCCCACGCGGCCACCGGCGCGGCCCGGGAGAGCAGACCCGTCTACTCCTACGAGCACGCCATACGCGAAACCGTATGGGTGGACACCAGGGTCGACGGCGATACGGACGGCAGGACCGACCGTGTCGCCGTCGACATCGTCCGGCCGCGCGAACCCGCCCAGGCGGGCCGCCGCGTCCCCGTCATCATGGACGCCAGCCCGTACTACGCGTGCTGCGGACGCGGTAACGAGAGCCAGACCAAGACCTATGACGCGGACGGGAAACCCGTCCGGTTCCCGCTCTTCTACGACAACTACTTCGTCCCGCGCGGCTACGCCACCGTCCTGGTCGACCTCGCCGGAACCAGCCGCTCCGACGGCTGTGTGGACATCGGCGGCCGGTCCGACATCCAGTCCGCCAGGTCCGTCGTCGACTGGCTGAACGGCCGCGCCCGCGGCTATGACGCCGCCAGCGGTGGCAGAGCCGTGACCGCGAGCTGGTCCAACGGCGCCACCGGGATGATCGGCAAGAGCTACGACGGCACGGTGGCCAACGGAGTGGCCGCCACCGGCGTCAAGGGGCTCAGGACCATCGTGCCCATCGGCGCCATCTCCTCCTGGTACGACTACTACTTCGCCCAGGGCGCGCCGCTCTTCGACTCCGGCCCCGACGCCCTCGCCGACGGCATCGAGAGCGACGCCGCCCGCGGCCGCTGCGCCGATGTGCAGCGGAAGCTGGTCGAGGGCGCGCCGCGGACCGGTGACCGGACCGCGCTGTGGAACGCCCGCGACTACGTGCCCGACGCGGCCAAGGTCCGCGCCAGTGTCTTCGCCGTCCACGGTATGCAGGACCTCAACGTCCGCACCAAGCACCTCGGACAGTGGTGGAACGCCCTCTCCCGGGCGGGTGTCGAGCGCAAGATCTGGCTCTCCCAGACCGGCCATGTGGACCCGTTCGACTTCCGGCGCGGCCCCTGGGTGCGCACCCTGCACCGCTGGTTCGACCACTACCTGATGGGCTTCGACAACGGCATCGAGCGCGAGCCGATGGCCGATGTCGAACGCGCCCCCGACCAGTGGTCCACCGACCGCGCCTGGCCGCCGTCCGGCACCCGGCAGACCACCCTGCGCCCGCGCGGCGGTGACACCCCCGGTGTCGGCGTCCTCGGCACCCGCCGGGCCGCGCCCGGGACGACCGAGACCTTCACCGACGACCCCGCGCACAGCGAGGCCGACTGGGCCGCCCAGGTGGGACGGTCCACCCCGGACAAGGCGGGCTTCACCACCGGCACACTGCGCGCACCGCTGCGGCTGTCGGGCTCGGGCACGGTGACCGTCACCGCCACTCCCTCCACCACCAGCGCCCATCTCTCCGCGGTCCTGGTCGACATCGGTCCGGCCACCATCCGCGACTACACCGGCGACGGCGAGGGCATCGTCACCCACGACCGGCGCACCTGCTGGGGGAGCAGCACCGAGGGCGACAGCGCCTGCTTCAAGGAGACCGCCGCCGATCCCGCCCGGGTCGACCACACGGTCATCAGCCGTGGCTGGGCCGACCTCGGCACCTACGCCGGGGACGGCAAGGGCCGCCCGCTGACCCCGGGCAAGCCCTACACCCTCACCCTCGATCTGGCCGCCACCGACCATGTCGTCCCGGCCGGACACCGGCTCGCCCTGATCATCGCCGGGACCGACGCGGGTCTCATCGAACGGCCGGACACCACCCCGCGGCTGACGCTGGATCTGCCCCGCACCTCCGCCCGGCTGCCGCTGGCCGGCGGGGTACCGGACACCACCGCCGGGGCACCGGCCACCGGACCGCTGACCAAGGGCGTCGCGGAGCCGGAGCCGGGGCGGCAGGGCGACCGCATGCCCACCGCGCACACCACCGGCTGACGCCTCGGCGGAGGGGGGGGGGGGCGCGCCCGCCCCCGGCCCCCCGGCGCCCCCCCCGGCGCGCCCCGCCGCCCGCGGGGCCGCCCGGCAGCCGCCGGGCACCACCTCCGCCGAGGCCGTCGGCCGTCCGCCACCCACGGTGGCGACGCGGAGAAACCCGACGTCGGAAGGGGTACGACGGCCCGGACCCTCGGGTACAGTGCGCCGCACATCAGCGCGCCGCCACCCCACCCGTGACCCATCGGACGGCCCGTGGATGACCGCTGACCGGAACAAACGCCCCCATGGCGGCCGCCGAGGGTGTGCCCGATCCGTCGAGAAGATGGGGAAACCGGCGCTGACCTGGTGATACGGGAGGCAACGGCGCCACGGAAAATGCATTACGCGTCCATCTGCTGGGTAGCCGGAACGTCGTCGGTCAAACGTTGTTCACATTCAGTGAAATCCAGTGAGAGGTTCTTGCGTGACGGAGACAGGTAAGACCACGGGGGACGCCAAGGGCGGTCCTCCGGGCACAACAGCTCAAGCCGGGGGCTCGGGGGGACCGGAGCACCGGGCTCCCCAGACGGACCGCGTGGTGTTCGGCGTCTCCGCCGCGCTCACGCTCGCCTTCGTGGTCTGGGGCGCGGCCTCCACCGACACCCTGGAGGACGCCTCGGGCAGCATGCTGACCGGGCTGATCCACAACGGTGGCTGGGCCTTCGTACTCGCCGCGTCGGGCTTCGTGATCTTCGCGCTGTGGCTGGCCATGAGCCGCTACGGCAAGATCACGCTCGGCAAGGAGGGTGAGGAGCCCGAGTTCCGCACCGTCTCATGGGTCGCGATGATGTTCAGCGCGGGCATGGGCATCGGCCTGATGTTCTACGGCGTGAGCGAGCCGCTCTCGCACTTCGTGAACCCGCCGCCGGGCACCGACCCCAAGGGCGCGGCCGACGCCATGGAAACGGCCATGGCCACCACGCTGTTCCACTGGACGCTGCACCCGTGGGCCATCTACGCCGTGGTCGGTCTGGCCATCGCCTACAGCACCTTCCGGCGTGGCCGCAGGCAGACCATAAGCGCCGTCTTCACCCCGCTGATCGGCCGTGGCCACGCCAACGGCTGGGTCGGCCGGGTCATCGACATCCTCGCCATCTTCGCCACCCTCTTCGGCTCCGCCGCCTCGCTGGGCCTGGGCGCGCTCCAGATCGGCAGCGGTGTCGAGGTGCTGGGCTGGAAGAGCGATGTGGGCACCTCGCTGCTGGTGGCGGTCATCGCGATCCTCACCGCGGCGTTCATCGCCTCCGCGGTCTCCGGTGTCGCCAAGGGCATCCAGTGGCTGTCCAACATCAATATGGTGCTGGCGCTGTTCCTGGCCGTCTTCGTGTTCATCGCGGGCCCGACGATCATCATCCTCGATCTGCTGCCCACCTCGATCGGCGGCTACCTCGGTGACCTGCCCCAGCTCATGGGCCGCACCGAGGCCACCGGCGGTCAGACGGTCGCCGACTGGCTGAGCAGCTGGACGGTCTTCTACTGGGCCTGGTGGATCTCCTGGACGCCGTTCGTCGGCATGTTCATCGCGCGTATCAGCCGCGGTCGCACCATCCGGCAGTTCGTCGGCGGTGTGATCCTCGTGCCGAGCACCGTCAGCCTGCTGTGGTTCGCCATCTTCGGCGGATCGGCGATGAAGCTGGAGGCCGCGGGCCGCCTGGGCAAGGAGACCACGCCCGAGGGCCAGCTCTTCGGTGTGCTCGACCAGTACCCGATCGCGGGCGTGATGAGCGTCCTGGTGATGGTCCTGGTCGGCATCTTCTTCGTCTCCGGCGCGGACGCGGCGTCCATCGTGATGGGCACGCTCTCGCAGAAGGGCGCCTTCGAACCCACCCGGTTCGTGGTGATCTTCTGGGGTGTGGTCACCGGTGGTGTCGCGGCCATCATGCTGCTGATCGGCGGTGGCGGGGACGACGCCCTCACCGGACTCCAGAACCTGACGATCCTGGTGGCGGCCCCGTTCACCCTGGTGATGGTGGGGCTCTGCTGGGCCCTGCTGCGGGACCTGCGCCGCGACCCGCTGATCGTCCGGGGCGAGAAGGGCGAGGAGGCGGTCGAGATGGCCGTCATCGCCGGACACGAGAAGTACGACGGCGAGTTCGAGATCCGCATCGGCCCGGCCACCCCGCCGGACCCGCCGCAGGACGGCGACACCGCGGACGACCCGGTCGGCCCCGCCCCCGCGGGCAAGGCATAACACCACCCGCCGCCGAAGCCCCGCGCTTCGGCGGCGGCCCCGAGAGGCCCGGGCCCGCCCGAGCCCCCACCCCCCCCCCCGCCCCCCGGCCCGGGGGGGGCCCCCCCCCCCCCGCCCCCCCCCCCGCGGCCCCCCCCGGGGGCCCCCCCGCTCGCTAGTCCGGCACCGGCGATTCCGGGCCGGCACCCCGGGGCGCCGCGGGGCTCGGCCGGTCAGGCCAGGTGGGCGGCCTGGTGGGCGCAGCCCCAGGAGACCGTGACGCCCGCGCCGCCGTGGCCGTAGTTGTGCACCAGACGCGCACCGTCCGGCAGTTGCTCGGCCTCCAGCCGCACCCGGGCGCGGGCCGGGCGCAGGCCCACCCGGTGGGCCAGTATCCGGGCGTCCGCCACCCCCGGGTGGATCCGGGCGCAGCGGGCGACGATCGCCTCGGCCGTCGCCGGATCCGGCTCCAGCCCCCAGGCGTGCTCGCGCGCGGTGCCCCCGAGCACCAGCCCGTACGGCTGCGGCAGCGCGTACATCGTGTCCGACGCCTCGCCGTCCGCGGCCACCAGCCACTCCTCCACACCCGGGTTCTCCACCACCACGAGCTGCCCCTGCACCGGATGCACCCCGGTGTCCGGCACCAGCTCCCGCGCGCCAAGACCCGTGCAGTTGACCACGAGCGGGGCGGAGCGTCCGGCCTCGGCCGGGGAGGTCACCACGCGCTCCTCGACCGTGCCGCCGGCCGCCTCCAGACGGCGCCTCAGATAGCCGAGGTAGACCGGCATGTCGACCAGCGGAACGCGCGCCCGCAACCCCACCGGGAAGCCCTCCGGCAGCTCCTCGGGGCGCGCCGGGCGCAGCTCCGGCACCTCCGCCGCCCAGGGGCCCAGCTCCTCGACGCGGACACCGGTGTGCGTCCCCCCGGCCAGCCGGACCCCGGTCTCCTCCGGCCGGTCGGCCAGCGCGACCAGGGCGTGCAGCGTGTCGACGGACCAGGCGGCCACCTGCTCCTCCGGTTCGATGCGATACGGCCACCACAGCCCGCCGGCCACCGCCGAGGTGGTGCGCCCGGCCGGATCGCGGCTCCACACCGCGACCCGGCGGCCCCCTTCGGCCAGCACGATGGCGCTGGTCAGACCGATGACCCCAGCGCCGATGACCATCGCGTCGCATGTCATCCCCGGAGGCTATCCCCGGGGAGGGGGTCCGGCGCCAGACCCGTCCGCACCCCGGATGCCCGGCGCACGTGCACCCGGTGCGCACATCGGATTTGTCCCCGATCGACCGTGATGCAGGCGCGTCGCGGTATGCCTGCGCCGATGAGTGAATACTTGGGCCATGACCTCCGAGTACGTGACCTTCGGGCTGACACCGGCCGTCCGCGCCGGCGATGTGCCGGCCGACGGTACGTATCAGAAGCACCGTGAGTTCTGGGACTTCGTCGTGGACGGCGGCCCGCTGCTGCCGCGTCTCGCCGACCTCGACGCGGTCTCACCCCTCGCCGCCGACCTCGACCCCGCCGTCTTCGCCGAGCAGGTCCGCGGACTGCTGCTGGAGACGGACGCACCGCTCGACGGCGGCCGGTTCGTGCTCTACGGCTGTCCGGAGTGCGAGGGGCTGGAGTGCGGCGCGATCACCGGCGTCGTCGAGGCGGACGGGCCGGACGTGGTGTGGCGGGACCTCGCCTGGCAGACCGGCCCCACCGCCCCGGACCCCGAGCGCGACGGTGTCCCCGGCCTCGGCCCCTACCGCTTCCACGGCGACCAGTACCGCACCGAGCTGAAGCGGCTGCTCACCGAGGACGGCGGCCCGGACGCGCGCCGGGCGCCCCGGGCGCTGCTCATCGGCCGCCGGGCCGCCGTCCTCGCCAAGCTGGCCGCCGCCCTGCGGCGGATCGGCATCGGCGCGGAGATCACCCTCGACGCGGCGGGCGCGCACCCGGACGAGCTGCGCCGGTACGGTGCCGTGGTCTTCGGCCCCACCGTGCCGCAGATCGAGCGCGACGCCGTACGGGACGCCTTCGCCGAGGCCCGATCCGACGCGGTCTTCGTCACCGACCCCGGCCCCGTCGTCCCCCTCCTCGTCGCCCAGGTCGAACAGGCCCTGGACCGCACGCCCCGGCAGCACCGCAGACTGCTCTGCCTCACCGTGCGCGGCGGGGAGGCGCTGGTCGAGATCGCCTCCGAGTGCCGTGTCCGGCTGGTGTCCCACCGCGTGGACCGGCTCGCCCGCCCTCACAGTCACGACCTCTTCGACGACGTACTGGCCCCGGGCCGTCACCGGTTCGCGCTGCCGGCCCGCGCGGTACGGGGCACGGCGTTCGTCGTGGCCCGCACCGGCGACGCGGTCCTGACGGCTCCGGCGGACCACCAGGCGTGACCGTGAGCGACCGCCCCACGGGATATCCCGTGGGGGACGGACCCGTCCGGCCATTAGGATCGGGCGTCTGATGACTGCCACTCTCGTCGCCAAGGACCTCGCCGCGGGCCACGGCGACCGCACTCTCTTCTCCGGCCTCGACCTCGTCGTCGCCCCCGGCGAGGTCATCGGCCTCGTCGGGGTCAACGGCGCGGGGAAGTCCACCCTGCTACGGCTGCTGGCGGGGCTGACCGACCCCGAGCACGGCGCGGTCCGGCTCAGTCCGCCGCACGCCACCGTGGGCCATCTTCCGCAGGAGCCCGAGCGGCGCCCGGGGGAGACCGTACGGGCCTTCCTGGCCCGCCGTACCGGTGTGGCCGCCGCACAGGCCGAACTCGACGCCACCACCCAGGCACTGGCGGACGGTGCGCCCGGCGCCGACGACGCGTACGCCGTCGCCCTGGAGCGCTGGCTCGCGCTCGGCGCCGCCGACCTCGATGAACGCGCGGACGAGGTCGCCGCCTCGCTCGGACTGGACATCTCGCTCGAGCGGCCCATGACCGCCCTCTCGGGCGGGCAGGCCGCCCGGGCCGGACTCGCCTCGCTGCTGCTCAGCCGCTATGACGTCTTCCTGCTCGACGAGCCGACCAACGACCTCGACCTCGACGGCCTCGGACGGCTGGAGGACTTCGTCACCGGGCTGCGCGCCGGGACGGTGCTGGTCAGCCACGACCGTGAGTTCCTCACCCGCACCGTCGACAAGGTGCTCGAACTCGACCTCGCCCAGCAGCAGGTGAACCTCTTCGGCGGTGGCTACACCGCCTATCTGGAGGAGCGCGAGACCGCCCGGCGGCACGCCCGCGAGCGCTACGAGGAGTACGCGGACACCCGCTCCTCGCTGGAGGCACGGGCCCGCACCCAGCGCGCCTGGATGGAGAAGGGCGTCAAGAACGCCCGCCGCAAGGCCCCCGACGGCGACAAGATCGGGCGGAACGCCCGGGTGGAGGCCACCGAGAAGCAGGCCGCCAAGGCGCGGCAGACCGACCGGCTCATCGAGCGGATGGAAGTGGTCGAGGAGCCGCGCAAGGAGTGGGAGCTGCGGATGGAGATCGCCGCGGCACCGCGCGCGGGCGCGGTCGTGGCGACCCTGCGCGGGGCCGAAGCCCGGCGCGGGGAGTTCCACTTCGGTCCGGTCGACCTCCAGATCGACTGGGCCGACCGGGTCGCGGTGACCGGCCCGAACGGTTCCGGCAAGTCCACCCTGCTGGCCGCGCTGCTCGGCCGGCTCCCGCTGGACGCGGGGGCGGCGGCGCTCGGCCCCGGTGTGGTGGTCGGCGAGGTCGACCAGGCCCGTGCGCTCTTCTTCGGCGGGGAGCCGCTGCTGGACGCGTTCGGCGCGGCGGTGCCGGAGCTGGAGCCCGCGGCGGTACGGACCCTGCTGGCCAAGTTCGGGCTGAAGGCGGCCCATGTGCTGCGGCCCGCCTCCACGCTGTCCCCGGGGGAGCGGACGCGCTCGGCGCTGGCCCTGCTCCAGGCGCGCGGGGTCAACCTGCTGGTGCTGGACGAGCCCACCAACCACCTGGACCTGCCCGCGATCGAACAGCTGGAGTCGGCGCTGGCCTCGTACTCCGGCACCCTGCTGCTCGTCACCCATGACCGCCGGATGCTGGACGCGGTCCACACCACCCGCCGCGTCCAGGTGGCGGAGGGCCGGATCACCGAGGCCTAGGCCATGTCTTGTGGATCACCTCGGGCCCGCGACGCCTGGCACGGCGCCCCCAGCTAACGCTGGGAGGTGCCCCCGGCTGCGTTGTCGGAGCATCCGAGCAGGCCCGCCCCCGGACTCCGTCCGGCCCGTGGCCGGAACGGCCGTGGGGGGGGGGGGGGGGGGGGGGGGGGGGGCGCGGGGGCGGGGCGCGGGGGGGGGGGGGCGCGGCGGGGGGGGGGGGGGC
>NZ_JANCLX010000007.1:311622-334519 GCF_024295805.1 Streptomyces cucumeris | reverse complement strand
CCGGCCCGCCCCCCCCCGGTCCCCGGCCGGCCCGGGGGCGGCAACGGCCGTGGCCCGGCGAGCTGTGCTCGCCGGGCCACCTGTCCTCCGCGTATCGCGGTATCGCGGTATCGCGCCGTGTCCGTCAGCGTCGCTTGGGGTCCAGCAGACCCGCCCGCCGCAGCGCGTCGGCCATCGCGCCGTTCGCCGGGGCGGCGTCACGGCCGCCGCCGCGGCCGCCCTGGCGCTGCTGCGGGGCGCCCCGGCGGCCACCGCCGCGCGGTCCGCGGCCGTTGTCCGAACGGCCCTTGTCCGAGCGTCCGTTGTCGGCGCGGCCCCGGTCCCGGTCGCGGCCACCGCCGCCACCGGACCCGCCGCCCGCCTCGTCGTCGAGTCGCAGCGTCAGCGAGATCCGCTTGCGCGGGATGTCCACGTCCAGCACCTTCACCCGCACGATGTCACCCGGCTTCACCACGTCCCGCGGGTCCTTGACGAACGTCTTGGACATCGCGGAGACATGGACCAGACCGTCCTGGTGCACCCCGACGTCCACGAACGCACCGAACGCGGCCACGTTGGTCACCACGCCCTCCAGGACCATCCCGGACGTCAGGTCGCCGATCTTCTCGACGCCCTCCTTGAACGTGGCGGTCTTGAACGCGGGTCGCGGGTCGCGGCCCGGCTTCTCCAGCTCCTTGAGGATGTCCGTGACCGTCGGCAGACCGAAGGCGTCATCGACGAACTCGTCGGGGCGCAGACCGCGCAGCACCGCCGTGTTGCCGATCAGCGAGGTGACCTCGCCGCCCGCCGAGCCGACCATCCGGCGCACCACCGGATACGCCTCGGGGTGCACGCTGGAGGCGTCCAGCGGATCGTCGCCGCCGCGGATCCGCAGGAAGCCCGCGCACTGCTCGTACGCCTTGGGGCCGAGCCGGGACACGCCCTTGAGTGCGGTGCGGCTGCGGAAGGGGCCGTTGGCGTCGCGGTGGGAGACGATGTTCTCGGCGAGCCCGGCGCCGATCCCGGAGACCCGGCTGAGCAGCGGGGCGGAGGCGGTGTTGACGTCCACTCCGACGCCGTTCACACAGTCCTCGACCACCGCGTCCAGCGAGCGCGAGAGCTTCACCTCGGACAGGTCGTGCTGGTACTGGCCGACACCGATCGACTTGGGGTCGATCTTCACCAGCTCGGCCAGCGGGTCCTGGAGCCGCCGTGCGATCGACACCGCGCCGCGCAGCGAGACATCGAGGTCCGGCAGCTCCTGGGAGGCGAAGGCCGAGGCCGAGTACACCGAGGCGCCCGCCTCCGAGACCATGACCTTGGTGAGCCCCAGCTCCGGGTGGTTGGCGCACAGATCGCCCGCCAGCTTGTCGGTCTCGCGGGAGGCCGTGCCGTTGCCGATCGCGATCAGCTCGACGCCGTGCTCACGTGCCAGCCGGGCCAGGGTGGCCAGGGACGCGTCCCACTGGTTGCGGGGGACATGCGGGTAGATGGTGTCGGTGGCGGCCACCTTGCCGGTGGCGTCCACGACGGCCACCTTCACACCGGTGCGGAAGCCGGGGTCGAGGCCCATCGTGGCGCGGGTGCCCGCCGGGGCGGCGAGCAGCAGATCGCGCAGATTGGCGGCGAAGACGCGCACCGCCTCGTCCTCGGCTGCCTGCCGCAGCCGCAGCCGCAGATCGATGCCGAGATGGACCAGGACCCGGGTGCGCCAGGCCCAGCGGACCGTGTCCAGCAGCCACGGGTCGGCCGGGCGGCCGCGGTCCGCGATACCGAACCGCCGGGCGATGGCCTGCTCGTAGGAGGTGCGGCCGTCCTCCGGTTCGTCACCCGGACCGGCGGGCTCCAGGGCGAGGTCGAGGACCTCCTCCTTCTCACCGCGGAACATCGCCAGCACCCGGTGCGAGGGCAGCTCGGTGAACGGCTCGGAGAAGTCGAAGTAGTCGGCGAACTTGGCGCCCGCCTCCTCCTTGCCCTCCCGCACCTTGGTGGCCGCCCGGCCGCGCTCCCACATCCGCTCGCGCAACTCGCCGATGAGGTCCGCGTCCTCCCCGAACCGCTCGGTGAGGATGGCCCGCGCGCCCTCCAGCGCGGCGGCGGGATCCGCGACGCCCTTGTCGGCGTCCACGAAGGCGGCCGCGGCGGCGGTGGGCTCCACGGAGGGATCGCCCAGCAGCCCGTCGGCCAGCGGCTCCAGACCCGCCTCACGGGCGATCTGCGCCTTGGTACGGCGCTTGGGCTTGAAGGGGAGGTAGATGTCCTCCAGCCGCGCCTTGGAGTCGGCGCCGCGGATCTGGGCCTCCAGGGCCTCGTCCAGCTTGCCCTGGGACCGCACCGATTCCAGGATCGCGGCGCGCCGCTCCTCCAGCTCGCGCAGGTAGCGCAGCCGCTCCTCGAGGGAGCGCAGCTGCGCGTCGTCGAGCATCTCCGTCGCTTCCTTGCGGTAGCGCGCGATGAACGGCACGGTAGAGCCGCCGTCGAGCAGCTCGACGGCGGCTTTGACCTGCCGTTCCCGTACGCCGAGTTCTTCGGCGATCCTGCCTTCGATGGACGTCGTCACGATCACGCTCCGCTTCCGGTCTGCACTGCCTCTGCATTGTGGCAGGTGGCACCGACGAAGCGGTCGCGGGCGGCGGATTACGGCGGGGCGGACGCAGGGTCAGACGTGACGGCGGCGTCCACCGCGCACCGTGTCCGAGGCACCGCCGAAGAGGCGGGCCACGGCCCGGAAGGGGAGCGTCACCACGGCGGCGAGGGTGGAACCGATGGCGCGGAAAACGTCGGCGATGGCGCGGAACACGAGATTCTCCAATCAGTTGCTGGCGTCGGATCGGCAACCGCCGCCGGGCGCCGCACGTACGCGGGGCACGGGCACTCGCCGGCGTGCGCGGCGCGCGGTTGAGCACCCGGTTCAGGGCGGCCGATCGCGCACATTCATCGGGTATCCCGACCCGGGCACGACAAACCCCGGCCGTCCGCGACCGGGGTCACGGACGGCCGGGGCACGGGTCGCCGAGGGCGGTCAGCGCTTGCCGATGAGGTCGGCGGGGAAGGCGCCGCGCTCCAGGGCGGTCGTGGTGAAGGCCCCGGCCAGTTCGGTCAGCCGGGCCACGCCCGCCGCGCCGAGGTGCTCGTACGGCGCCGCGTCCAGACGGTCCGTCTCGTTCTCCAGCGCGGCGCGCAGCTCGGTGCCCGCGTCGGTCAGCTCGTTGTCCGCGGTCAGCAGCCCGCGGTCGCGCAGCCGGTCCTGGGCGGCGGTCCACTCGTCCTCGTTCCAGCCGCGGGTGCGCAGGATCCACTTGGGGGACATGCCCTTGCCGGACGCGGCGTGGCTGGCCAGTGCCTCCACCCCGTCGAGTCCGGCGCCGACCAGCGTCATCAGGTGGCTGTCGCCGCGGTGTTCGCGCAGCAGCGTGGCGGCGTGCCACAACGCCAGATGGGGGGCGTCCGGGGTGGGCAGGTCGGCGTGCGCCGCGTACAGCGGGCGGGCGGCGCGGGAACACGCCTCCGTGGCGCGCAGGGCCAGCTCGGCCGCCTCGGCCATCTCCTTGGACGCGACGGTCTCGTCGCCCAGCACCCGCCGCAGCACCGAGTCGGCCGCGCGCAGCCGGGCCTCCAGGGCGGCCTCGGGGGAGATCACGTCCCACACCTTGGGCAGATGACGGGCGATGAGCTCGTGCTTGAAGTTGTAGAAGGTGGCGGTGACGACCCCCGCGCCGACCCGCCCGAACGCCGCCGCACGGCTCACGAAGTAGACGGCCCCGCGCTCCTCCATGCCCAGCCGGGCGAGTTCATGGCCGTAGTCCGGGGCGAAGTAGACGGCCGAGTGGAGCGGGTTGACGACGGTGTGACAGCGGCGTGCGGCGCGCTCGGGGAGTGAGGTCATACGCCGCACGTTACCGGCAGGTAGGAGGTGCCGGAAGGCCGGGCTTCCGACCGGTCGGTACGGCCCTCAGCCCGCCGGGGGCGTCCAGCGGAACCGGGGGGTCCGGCGGGCCAGGAACGCGGCCACGCCCTCCTCGGCCTCACCGCTGGTCCGCGCCTGCTCGCGCCAGTGGGCCACCCGCTCCGGATCCGCTGGACCGGCCGCGAACTCCTTCGCCGCCGCCTGGGTGAGTGGGGACCGCGCGACCAGTACCCGGGTGAACTCGGCCACCCGCTGGTCCAGACCGCCCGCCGGGAGCACCTCGTCCACCAGCCCGGTGCGCAGCGCCCGGCCGGTGTCGATCAGCTCCCCGGAGAACAGCAGGTACTTCGCGGTCGCCGGTCCGACCAGCTCCACCAGCCGCCCGGTGGAGCCGGGGGGATAGACGATCCCCAGCTTGGCGGGGGTGATCCCGAACCGGGCGCCCTCCTCCGCGAACCGCAGATCACAGGCGGCCGCGAGCTGGCAGCCGCCGCCCACGCAGGAGCCGCGCACCGCGGCGAGGGTCGGCTTGGGGAAGGCGGCGAGGGCCTCCTCGGCGGGCAGCGCGGCCCCGGTGGTCTCCTCGAAGCTGGTGCTCAGCGCCCCGATGTCGGCGCCCGCGCAGAAGGTGTCCCCGTCGCCGGTGAGCACCAGCGCGCGGACGGCCGGGTCGGCGGCGAGCCGGGTCAGCAGCGGGGGCAGGGCGTGCCACATGCCGGGAGTCATCGCATTGCGCTTGGCGGGGTTGCTGATGACGACGGTCGCTATGCCGTCGGCGATGCGGTGCTGCAGACAGGGCTCCATGCGGCGGATCGTATCCGGGCCGGTCGGGACATCCCGGACTAGGGATGTTCACCAGGGTTGGCCCCAGGCGGGCGGGAATGATCCTTCGCGTGACGCTGGCATACGCCAACGATCAAAAGCAATCGATAGGCGTTAACTTCTAATCAGTTCGCCGGTCCGTACCAACGGATTCCCAACACTCGACGGGAGTGGTGGTCGGGCCGCGGCGATGGGTGGGTATCGGACATGGAGATCGTCGGAAGAATCCCCTCGGAGCAGGGACACGCGCCGCCGCGCAGACCTCCCGTCTACGACGGGGTGTGGCGGTTCACGGCGCCCGCCCTGGACTCCTCCGTACCGCAGGCCCGGCACGCCGTGCGCGACCTGCTGATCCGTCAGCGGGTGCCGGTCCACGGCGAGCTGGTGCCCAATCTGCTGCTGATCGTCTCCGAGCTGGTGACCAACGCGGTGCGGCACGCCGCGCTGCTCTCCCCGGAGATCGCCGTCGAGGTGTCCATCGGCCCGGACTGGGTCCGGGTGGCCGTCGAGGACAACCACCCCTACCGCCCGGTGGCGCTCGCCGCCGACCAGGGCGGCACCGGCGGGCGCGGCCTGCTGCTGGTCCAGGCGATCACCGAGGAGACCGGCGGGGTCTACGACGTGGACCACACGGCGGACGGCGGCAAGGCGGTCTGGGCCGCCCTGCCGCTGCTTCCCGCAGGGGCTCCTACCAGCCCGCAGCCGCCCCGGTGAGCTCCCGGATCGCCGGCCGGGCCGCGTCCAGCACCGTCGGGAACCAGGCCGAGAACGGATGGTCGGCGCGCAGCCGGTCCAGCTCCTGAGGGGTGACGAAGGCGGTCTCGCCGATCTCCGTCGGATCCGGGGCGGGCGTCGCCCGGACCAGCCCCGCGAAGAGGTGGTTGTACTCCTGCTCCACCAGCCCGGACGCCGGGTCCGGATGGTTGTAGCGGACCGTGCCCGCCTCGCGCATCAGCGCGGGCGCCACCCCCAGCTCCTCACCGGTGCGCCGGGCCGCCGCGACGAACGGCGGCTCACCCGGGTAGGGGTGGCCGCAGCAGGTGTTGGACCACACACCGGGGGAGTGGTACTTGCCCAGCGCCCGCCGCTGCAGCAGCAGCCGTCCGGCCTCGTCGAAGAGGAAGACGGAGAACGCCCGGTGCAGCCGGCCGGGGGCGAGGTGCGCGGAGAGCTTCTCCGCGGTGCCGATCGTCGTGCCGTCCTCGTCGACCAGCTCAAGCATGATCGGTTCGGTGGAACCGTTCGGCGCGGGGGGCGCAGCGGTCTCGGCGGAGCGGCCGTTGGGCGGTGTGATCGGCATGAGCATCCTCGTCGTTGCGACTCTTGAGCGTTCAAGTCTGCCGCACATGTACCCCTGGTTCGCGTCAGTGGCGCAGCGTCAGTGGCACAGCTTGGCTTCGTGATCAGCATGCCCACCCGGTTCGAGCTGGAACGTGCAGTGCGCGACGTCGAAATGACGTCCCAGACAGCCCTGGAGGGCGTGCAGCATCTCCTCGTGGCCCACCTCGCCCAGCGCCCCGCGGTCGACGACCACATGGGCGGAGAGCACCGGCATACCGGAGGTGATCGTCCACACATGCAGATCGTGCAGCCCCTCGACCCCGGGGAGGGCGAGGATATGGGCGCGGACCGCGTCCATGTCGACGTCCTTGGGCGCCGCCTCCAGCAGCACGTTCAGCGTCTCCCGCAGCAGTCTGAAGGTGCGCGGCACGATCATGAGTGCGATCAGCAGCGAGGCGATCGGATCGGCCGTCCGCCATCCGGTGGTCAGGATGATCACCGCGGACACCAGCACCGCCACCGAGCCAAGCGCGTCCGCCAGCACCTCCAGATAGGCGCCGCGGACGTTCAGGCTCTCCCGCTGCCCGCCGACCAGCAGCACCAGCGAGACCGCGTTCGCGGCCAGGCCGATGGCGCCGAAGACGATCGTCAGCCCGCCGTCGGTGGACGGGGGGTGCAGAAACCGCAGTACCGCCTCGTAGAGGATGTAGCCGCCGACGCCGAACAGCAGCAGACAGTTGCCGAGCGCGGCCAGGATCTCCGCGCGGGCATAGCCGTAGGTGCGGCGCGGGCTGGGCGGACGGCCCGCGAAGTGGATCGCCAGCAGTGCCATCGCCAGCCCGAGCGCGTCGGTCGCCATATGCCCGGCGTCCGCCAGCAGCGCCAGTGAGTCCGCGAGCAGTCCGCCGACGACCTCCACGGCCATCACCGCCACGGTGATCGCCAGCGCGATCCGCAGCCGCCACCGGTGGGCGGCGCCCGCGGTGGCCAGGCCGCGGCCGTGGTCGTGACCCGCACCCATGCCTCTACGGCCCTCCTCCCGCACCGCCGTCCCCTGAAACCAGTGAACTACGGCCGGGGGCGGGACCGGCGGTCAGCCGCGCCGCACGGGTCAGCCGCGCGCCTGAGGGTGGTGCAGGCACCAGCCCTCCCACGCCGACTCCACCATCGCGCGGACCCCGTGGCGGGCGTGCCAGCCCAGTTCCTTGGCGATCAGCTCGGTGGACCCCACGACCGCGGCTGGATCGCCCGCCCGCCGCGGCTCCACCACCGGGCTGAGCTCCGGACGTCCGGTGATCTCTCCGATGAGATCCGCCATCTCGCGCACCGAGACACCCTGACCGGTGCCGATGTTCACGGTCAGATCGCCCGGCTCCGGCTGTGTGGCCAGCCGCCGGGCCACCGCCAGATGGGCCGAGGCCAGATCCTCGACGTGGATGTAGTCCCGGACACAGGTGCCGTCGGGGGTGGCGTAGTCATCGCCGAAGATCCGCGGGGCCTCACCATGGGTGATCCGCTCGAACATCATCGGGATGATGTTGAACACCCCGGTGTCCGCCAGCTCCGGCCGGGCGGCACCGGCCACATTGAAGTAGCGCAGACAGCCGGTGGACAGCCCATGGGCCCGGCTCACCGCTCTGACCAGCCATTCCCCGGCCAGTTTGGTCTCCCCGTAGGGATTGATCGGCGCACAGGGCAGGTCCTCGGTGACCAGTTCCACATCCGGCGTGCCGTAGACCGCGGCGGAGGAGGAGAAGAGGAAGCTGCCGACCCCGGCCGCGACCACCGCCTCCAGCAGCACCGTGAGGCCGTGCACGTTCTCGCGGTAGTAGCGCAGCGGCTGCTCCACGGACTCCCCGACCTGCTTCCTGGCCGCGAGGTGCACCACGCCGGTCACCTCCAGCTCGGCGAAGGTGCGGTCCAGCAGCTCGCGGTCGAGCGTGGTCCCGTGCACCAGCGGCACCCCGGCGGGCAGCCGGTCCCGGACCCCGCTGGACAGGTCGTCGAGCACGGCCACGGACTCACCCGCCCCGGCCATGGCCCGCACGACATGCGAACCGATGTATCCGGCACCACCTGTGATCAGCCATGTCATGACCGCACCCTATCCACCGTCGCCGGGCCCTCGGGGTTTGTCGTGGACAGCCGCCATCCACCATGATGATCGACGGCGGGGTGGAAGCGATCGTTCCCCCGATCGGGCGATGAATGTGCGGTGAACGGGCGCTTCCCTCGATCCGATAGCCTCTGCCGACGTGCCGCCCGCCCCGCCCGGGGCCGGGGCGTGCGATGCCCGTTGCCCGGAGGGCCCTGGGCCTGTGCCACACGGCACGGCCACCTCGTCAGCTGCCAAGGAGTGAGTTCGTCTGCCGACCGCGATTCTCACCGGTGACCCGGTCGCGGGCTCGTCCCTCGAGGACGACCTGCGGTCGCTGGGCTTCGACGTGCGCAGGACGCGCGACGCGGCCGGAGCGGCGGCGGAGCTCGCCGCCGTCCCGGCGCGCGAGCGGGTCGCCCTCGTCGACGCCCGTTTCGTGGGCCACGTCCACGCGCTGCGCCTGGCGCTGACCGACCCCCGCTTCCCCGCCGCCGCCGTACCCGGCGCGCTCGGCGTCCAGCCCGAGGCCCGCGCCGCGCTCAGCCGCGTGGTGACAACCGCCACTCCCGCCCCGGAGACGGCCGCCGTACCGGCCCTGGAGCCCGCGGCCCCCGGCCCGGCCCCCGCCGACGGTGAGCTCCACGCCGCCGGTGTGACGACGGCCACCGGCGCGGTGCTGCCCGACGACCTCGCCACCGCCCTCGGCGCCGAGGGCGTCACCCCGCACCGGCCCGAGCTCGGTGTGCTCGTCGCCGCGGTGCCCGGGGACACCCTGGAGCGCGCCCGGACCCGGGACGCCGTCGACGCGGTCGACGACGAGCGCGTCCGGCTGCGCACCGCGGTGAAGTCGCGCGACGGCTTCTTCACCACCTTCTGCATCAGCCCCTACTCGCGCTACATCGCCCGCTGGTGCGCCCGGCGCGGACTGACCCCCAATCAGGTCACCACCGCCTCCCTGCTCACCGCCCTCATCGCGGCGGCCTGCGCGGCCACCGGCACCCGGCCCGGCTTCATCTCGGCCGGGGTCCTGCTGCTCGCCTCGTTCGTCCTCGACTGCACCGACGGCCAGTTGGCCCGCTACTCGCTGCAGTACTCCACGCTCGGCGCCTGGCTGGACGCGACGTTCGACCGGGCCAAGGAGTACGCGTACTACGCGGGGCTCGCCCTCGGTGCCGCCCGCGGCGGCGGCCATGACGACGTCTGGGCGCTCGCGCTGGGCGCGATGGTCCTCCAGACCTGCCGCCATGTCGTGGACTTCTCCTTCAACGAGGCCAACCACGACGCCACCGGCAACAGCAGCCCCACCGCCGCCCTCTCCGACCGCCTCGACAGCGTCGGCTGGACGGTCTGGCTGCGCCGGATGATCGTGCTGCCGATCGGTGAGCGCTGGGCGATGATCGCCGTGCTCACCGCGTGCACCACGCCCCGCATCACCCTCTGGGTCCTGATCCTCGGCTGTGCGCTGGCGGCCTGCTACACCACCGCGGGCCGGGTGCTGCGCTCGCTCACCCGCCGTGCCGAGCGCACCGAGCGCGCGGCACGGGCGCTGGCGGAGCTGGCGGACTCCGGACCCGTGGCCGAACTGATCGCCAAGGTGGCCGCCCGCCGCCCGCGCGGCTTCCTGGCCCCGCTGCTCGCGGCCCTGGGCGCCGCGCTGCTGGTGTCCTGCGCCGCGGCCGCTCCCGGCGGCTGGCTGCCGGTGGCCGCGGCCGGCGGATACGCGCTGTGCGCGGGCCTCGCCGTGGCCGCGCCGCTGACCGGCCCGCTGGACTGGCTGGTGCCGCCGGTCTTCCGCGCCGCCGAATACGGCACCATCCTGATCCTGGCCGCCCGCTCCGAGGCGAACGGTGCCTTGCCGGCGGCTTTCGGCCTGGTGGCCGCGGTCGCCTACCATCACTACGACACGGTGTACCGCATCCGCGGCGGCACCGGGGCGCCGCCGCACTGGCTGGTACGGGCGATCGGCGGGCACGAGGGGCGGATCCTGGCGGTCACGGTCGCCGCCGCCCTGCTGCACGACCAGAACCACGGTTTCACCCTCGCGCTGACCGCGTTCGCGGCGGCCTTCGCGCTGGCGGTGCTCATCGAGAGCGTCCGCTTCTGGGTGTCCTCCGGAGCACCCGCAGTACACGACGAAACAGGAGAACCCGCATGATCGGCCTCGTGCTGGCCGCCGGCGCCGGACGGCGTCTGCGCCCCTACACCGACACCCTCCCCAAGGCCCTGGTGCCCGTGGGACCCGAAGGGAAGGAAGGCGAGACCACCGTCCTCGACCTGACCCTCGGCAACTTCGCGGAGATCGGTCTGACCGAGGTGGCGATCGTCGTCGGCTACCGCAAGGAGGCCGTGTACGAGCGCAAGGAGGCCCTGGAGCAGAAGTACGGCCTCAAGCTCACCCTGATCGACAACGACAAGGCCGAGGAGTGGAACAACGCCTACTCCCTGTGGTGCGCCCGTGACGCCATCAAGCACTCGGTGATCCTCGCCAACGGCGACACCGTGCACCCGGTCTCCGTCGAGAAGACCCTGCTCGCCGCGCGCGGCAACGGCCAGAAGATCATCCTCGCGCTGGACACGGTGAAGCAGCTCGCCGACGAGGAGATGAAGGTCGTCGTGGACCCCGCCAAGGGCGTCCAGAAGATCACCAAGCTGATGGACCCCGCCGAGGCGACCGGTGAGTACATCGGCGTCACCCTCATCGAGGGCGAGGCCGCCGCCGACCTGGCCGACGCGCTGAAGACCACCTTCGAGCGCGACCCCGACCTCTACTACGAGGACGGCTACCAGGAGCTGGTCAACCGCGGCTTCAAGGTCGACGTGGCCCCCATCGGCGAGGTGAAGTGGGTCGAGATCGACAACCATGACGATCTGGCGAAGGGCCGTGAGATCGCGTGCCAGTACTGACGAGGCTCATCCCCTCGCCGCTGGTCGTCGACATCCGCCGGGGCGCTCTGGACGACCTGGCGGGCGTCCTCGCGGACCAGCGGATCTCGTCCTCCGGCAAGCTGGCCATCGCGATCAGCGGCGGCTCCGGAGCCGTGCTGCGCGAGCGGCTGACCCCGGCCCTTCCCGGCGCGAGCTGGTACGAGGTCGGGGGCGGCACCCTGGATGACGCGATCAAGCTGGCCGACGCCATGAAGTCCGGCCACTACGACGCGGTCGTGGGGCTCGGCGGCGGCAAGATCATCGACTGTGCGAAGTTCGCCGCGGCGCGCATCGGCCTCCCGCTGGTCGCCGTCGCCACCAACCTCTCGCACGACGGTCTGTGCTCACCGGTCGCGACCCTCGACAACGACGCGGGCCGCGGCTCGTACGGGGTGCCCAACCCGATCGCCGTGGTCATCGACCTCGATGTGATCCGCGAGGCCCCCGTGCGCTTCGTGCGCTCCGGTATCGGCGACGCCCTGTCCAACATCTCCGCGGTCGCGGACTGGGAGCTGGCCAACCGCGAGACGGGCGAGCAGATCGACGGCCTCGCGGCCGCGATGGCGCGCCAGGCGGGCGAGGCCGTGCTGCGGCACCCGGGCGGCGTCGGCGACGACGGCTTCCTCCAGGTGCTGGCCGAGGGTCTGGTGCTCACCGGTATCTCGATGTCGGTCGCGGGGGACTCCCGTCCGGCCTCCGGTGCCTGCCACGAGATCAACCACGCCTTCGACCTCCTCTTCCCCAAGCGCGCGGCGAGCCACGGCGAGCAGTGCGGACTGGGGGGTGCCTTCGCGATGCACCTGCGCGGTGCGCACGAGGAGTCGGTGTTCATGGCCCAGGTGCTGCGCCGGCACGGACTCCCGGTGCTGCCCGAGGAAATCGGCTTCACCATCGATGAGTTCGTGCAGGTGGTGGAGTTCGCTCCGAAGACCCGCCCCGGGCGCTACACCATCCTCGAGCACCTCGACCTCTCATCCGACGCGATCAGGGACGCATACGCCGACTATGCCAAAGCAGTCAGTCAAGCCATCAGTGGCTGAACTCCGCCCGGTCGTTCACCCCGCGGGGGTGAAGGACCGGCGGAGCGGTGAGCACTGGGCCGGGCGCCTCTATATGCGCGAGATCTCGCTGCGCTGCGACCGGTACCTGGTGAACACGCGGGTCACGCCCAACCAGCTGACCTATCTGATGACCGTCTTCGGCGTCCTCGCCGCCCCGGCCCTGCTGGTGCCCGGGGTCGTGGGCGCCGTGCTCGGTGTGCTGATGGTCCAGCTCTATCTGCTGCTGGACTGCGTCGACGGTGAGATAGCCCGCTGGAAGAAGCAGTTCTCGCTGAGCGGTGTGTACCTGGACCGCGTCGGCGCCTATCTGTGCGACGCCGCGGTGCTCGTCGGCTTCGGTCTGCGCGCGGCCGATCTGTGGGGCTCCGGGCGGATCGACTGGCTGTGGGCCTTCCTCGGCACGCTCGCCGCCCTCGGCGCCATCCTGATCAAGGCCGAGACCGACCTCGTCGGCGTGGCCCGGCACCAGGGCGGTCTTCCGCCGGTCAAGGAGGCGGCCTCCGAGCCGCGTTCGTCCGGTATGGCGCTGGCCCGCAAGGCGGCCGCGGCGCTGAAGTTCCACCGGCTGGTGCTCGGCGTCGAGGCGTCGCTGGTCATCCTCGCGGCCGCGGTCGCGGACCAGGTGCGCGGCGACCTGTTCTTCACCCGGCTGGGCGTTGCCGTACTGGCGGGTATCGCCGTACTGCAAACCCTTCTTCACCTCGTGTCCATCCTCGCGTCGAGCAGGCTCAAGTGAGCGGCGCCACGATGACGGTCGGCGCGGTTGTCCTGACCATGGGCAACCGCCCCGAGGAGCTGCGCGCCCTGCTCGACTCGGTCGCCAAGCAGGACGGCGATCCGATCGAGGTGGTCGTGGTGGGCAACGGTTCGCCGCTGCCCGAGCTCCCCGAAGGCGTACGGACCGTCGAGCTGCCCGAGAACGTGGGCATCCCGGCGGGCCGCAATGTCGGTATCGAGGCGTTCGGACCGGGCGGATCAGAAGTCGATGTACTGCTCTTCCTCGACGACGACGGGCTGCTGCCCGGGGTCGACACGGCCGAACTGTGCCGTCAGGCGTTCAGCGCGGACCCGAAGCTGGGGATCATCTCCTTCCGGATCGCCGATCCCGAGACCGGTGTCACCCAGCGTCGCCACGTACCCCGGCTGCGCGCCTCGGACCCGATGCGGTCCTCCCGGGTCACCACCTTCCTGGGCGGTGCCAATGCGGTCCGCACCACGGTGTTCCAGCAGGTCGGCGGGTTGCCGGATGAGTTCTTCTACGCCCATGAGGAGACCGACCTCGCCTGGCGGGCGCTGGATGCCGGCTGGATGATCGACTACCGGTCCGACATGGTGCTGCACCACCCGACCACCGCCCCGAGCAGGCACGCGGTCTACCACCGCATGGTGGCCCGCAACCGGGTCTGGCTGGCCCGGCGCAACCTCCCCGCCCTGCTGGTACCGGTCTACCTGGGTGTCTGGCTGCTGCTCACGCTGGCCAGGCGTCCCTCGAAGACCGCGCTCCGTGCCTGGCTGGGCGGGTTCCGTGAGGGCTGGAAGACCTCGTGCGGTCCCCGCCGGCCCATGAAGTGGCGTACGGTATGGCGCCTGACCCGACTGGGCCGCCCTCCGGTCATCTGACAAGCTCGTAACTGATACGCATCGGGCGCGACCCGGGGCGCCGCCCCTGTCAGCGCACCCTGAGGACGAAAGTGTCAACTGTGAGCGAGATTACGCACGACAGTGCGGTCGCCGTGAGTCCCACCTCACCCGACGACGGCCTGTCCCCGGCCGAGCTGGCCCGTAAGCACGGGCTGGAGGTCAGCGGTGCCCGGGTGGGGCTGGGCGACTACGTCCGGCAGATGTGGGGCCGGCGTCACTTCATCCTGGCCTTCTCGCAGGCCAAGCTCACGGCCCAGTACAGCCAGGCCAAGCTGGGTCAGCTCTGGCAGGTGGCGACCCCGCTGCTGAACGCCGCGGTGTACTTCTTCATCTTCGGCCTGCTGCTGGGCGGCAGGGGCGGGCTGGAGAACGAGCAGTACATCCCGTTCCTGGTGACGGGTGTGTTCGTCTTCACCTTCACCCAGAACTCGGCGATGGCCGGGGTGCGGGCGATCTCGGGGAACCTGGGCCTGGTGCGGGCGCTGCACTTCCCGCGGGCCTCGCTGCCGATCTCCTTCTCGCTCCAGCAGCTCCAGCAGCTGCTGTTCTCGATGATCGTGCTGCTGGTGGTGCTGCTGGGCTTCGGGCACTTCCCGGACCTGTCCTGGCTGCTGATCGTCCCGGTGCTGCTGCTGCAGTTCGTCTTCAACACCGGTGTGGCGCTCATCATGGCGCGGATGGGGTCCAAGACCCCCGACCTGGCGCAGCTCCTGCCGTTCGTCCTGCGTACCTGGATGTACGCGTCCGGTGTGATGTACCCCTTGGAGCACATGCTCAACAAGGCCGGGGCGCACTCCTGGGTCTCGGACGTGCTGCTGGCGAACCCGGCGGCGGTCTACATGGACCTGATGCGTTACGCGCTGATCGACGGCCTGCCTCAGGCCCTGCCCCCGCACGTCTGGGCGCTGGCCCTGGGCTGGGCGGTGCTGGTCGGTGTCGGTGGCTTCGTGTACTTCTGGAAGGCAGAGGAGCAGTACGGCCGTGGCTGAGCAGATTCTCGACAAGGCCGCCAAGGACGGTCCGGCGGACAAGGTGGGCGCAGTGAGCGAGGTCACCTCGACGACCGCCGCGGGGGAACGCATCCCCACGGTCATCGCCGATGACGTGCACATCGTCTACCGGGTCAACGGCGGCCCGCGCGGCAAGGGCAGCGCCACCGCCGCCCTGAGCCGGATGGTCCGCCGGAAGAACGCCCCGGGGATGCGTGAGGTGCACGCGGTGCGCGGGGTCACCTTCGTCGCCTACCGCGGTGAGTCGATCGGTCTGATCGGCTCCAACGGCTCCGGGAAGTCGACCCTCCTCAAGGCCGTCGCGGGGCTGCTGCCGACCGAGCGCGGCAAGGTCTACACCGACGGCCAGCCGTCGCTGCTCGGTGTGAACGCGGCGCTGATGAGCGATCTGACCGGCGAGCGCAACGTGATACTCGGTGGTCTGGCCATGGGGATGTCGCGGGAGCAGATCCGCGAGCGCTACCAGGGCATCGTCGACTTCTCCGGTATCAACGAGAAGGGTGACTTCATCACCCTGCCGATGCGTACCTACTCCTCCGGTATGGCGGCCCGGCTGCGCTTCTCGATCGCCGCGGCCAAGGACCACGATGTGCTGATGATCGACGAGGCGCTGGCCACCGGTGACCGGAAGTTCCAGAAGCGCTCCGAGGCCCGGATCCGCGAGCTGCGCAAGGACGCGGGTACGGTCTTCCTCGTCAGCCACAACAACAAGTCCATCCGGGACACTTGTGACCGGGTGCTGTGGCTGGAGAAGGGGGAGCTGCTGATGGACGGCCCGACCGACGAGGTCATCAAGGCGTATGAGAAGGAGACGGGCAAGTAGCCCCACCCGCCCGCGGTGTACGAGGAGGCCCCGCCGGATCATTCCGGCGGGGCCTCGTCGTACGGTCCCTGTCACCCGAACGGCTGAGCCGTGTATCCACGGCGTCACCTGGCGTATCTGTAGGGATGACCCGGACGGGAGGGTGGGCAGTATGACGAGAACGGCAGTACGCCGCAATATGAGTCACGACAACTCAACCAGCTGGTAAAGACGTTGATACACAATGGTGAAGCTGAATGAGTTGTTGTAGATTGAACCGCTGAGATCAGAGGCCGACGGATGTGGTATGGGACGTGCCCGCCGTCGCGCAGTTGGGAGCCCAAGCGATGGATCATGAGCAAGCGGAATTGTTGGGACGACTGTCCGATGCTCTCGGTCCGGTGCCCCGTGAGGTGATCGAGAATGCGCAGGCGCTTTTCAGAGAAAACGCGACTCGTCGTGGTGCGGACGAGAATGCGGAAGACGGGACGGAGGACCTGAAGGACGAGGTCCACGAGAGCCGTTCGGCCCGAGTTTCTCAGGCGTAGTCCGGCGGCTCACCGCGTAGGCGCGCAGACCGGCTGCCCGGATGTGGGAGACCAGGGCGGAATCGCTTTTCTCCACCCGACTCTGCTCTTGGAGGATCTTCTTCAGATGGGCCAGACAGCGCGACCTGATCGGTCCGATGGAACCGCGCGGCATGGCGAGGGTCTCGCTGATCTCGTCGTAGGACATCGGCGGGTCCGTCACCAACAGGCCCAGGAGCGCCTGGCACTTCGGTGTGAGCGAGCAGAAGGCCGCTAAGACCTCGTCGTCCCGCTCCCGGGCGAGGGCGGCGTCCTCCGGCTGGGGTGCCGAGGTCTCGGGGCGGTCGAACGCCTCGGCCCCGCCGACCGGAATGTTCCGCCCCGACTTCTCCAGGTGCTTGAGGCTCTCCCGGCGTGCCGAGGTGGAGATCCATTGCGCCAGCCGCTCGGGCGAGCGCAGCTTGTCCAGATGCTGTACGACCCGCATCCAGGTCGCCTGGCTGACGTCCGAGCAGTCGGCCGGACTGAGTCGATGTGATCGGGCGATGGCCCAGATGAGTGGCGCATACCGTTCGACGATCCGGTTCCAGCAGTCCTGATCCCCATCAAGGCAGCCGTCTACCAGATCGTTCAATGACCGTGCGTGCACGTATCCCCCCGTGTCTTCATTTTACTCCTGGCGCAACAGCGCGGAACGAATTTGGAATCCCCGGTTCCGTCCGTTCGTCAGGTGTCGCGAGGTGAGCAAAACTCAAATTCACCTCAGCTACGAGTGTTCACTATAGAGCGGCGACAATGGCGCCTGTCAACTGTTTCATGGCCGGTCACACACGTTGACTGGCGGGTAGCCAGTCTTCCGCTGGTGAACCGGAGGAGGGAACCCCTGAACACATGTCCAGGATGTGGATTTCCTCTCTCGAACTGATTGACGCGGGACGGATGTTGGGGTTCCCGGAGGTGTCGCGGAGCCGTCCGACCAGCCGCCCGGCGGGCCGTGCGGCCGGCCCCGGACGGCCGCCGGGGTGCGGTCGCCCCCATGTGTGAACCAGAGGCACCGCCGCTGCTGCTGTTCACTAAACAGAGGCGCTGTATCGTGTGCCTGTACGCCGGGTTGCCGAGCGGCGGGGGATCAGGGAGGGGGACGCGTGTCGCCAGGGGAAGCGCACGTCGCACCGTATTCACGGCGCGAACGGTTGCGCATCGCGACCATCCGCGAGATCAAGGACGTGGCCCGGACGCTCCTGGTCCAGGAGGGCCCGGAGAACGTCACCATCCGGGCCATCGCGCGCGAGATGGGCATGACCGCGCCGGCCGTCTACCGCTACTTCAGTAGCCGTGATGCGCTCATCCTCCAACTGCGGGTGGACATCTTCGAGGAGATGGCCCGCTTCATGCGCGGTGTCCTCGGCAAGCTCCCGGAGGACGAGCCCGGCCGCAGGTTGATCAGCGGCTCCCGGGCGCTGCGGATCTGGGCGATCAAGCACCCCCATGAGTTCGGGCTCATCCTGGGGCCGTGGGCCCCCGGGCTCGGCCGCGAGGAGACCAAGCCCGAGCGCCATATGGGCCTGGTCCTCGGCTCCGTCTTCTCCGATCTGGTCTCCGACCTGTGGCGGCTGCGCGGGTTCCCCGCGCCCGAGGGCTCCGAGCTCGACGCCGGGCTCACCCGTCAGCTGGCCACCCTCAGCGAGGACCAGGACGTGGACATGCCGCCCGGCGCCATCGCGGTCATGCTCCGCTGCTGGGTGCGGCTGTACGGGGTGATCTCCATGGAGGCGCTCGGCCATATGTCCTTCGCCCTGGCCGAGGGGCAGTCCTTCTTCGAGTTCGAGCTGCGCAGCCTGTGCGAGGTGCTCGACATCGAGGAGTTCTACGAGAAGGTCGGCTGACGGCCGGAGGTCCCCGCGCACCGGGCCCGGAACCCGGGCCCCGGCCGCGTCCCCGCACGGGGGCGCGAAGGGGGCACATGGGGGTGTACCCCCGTACATCCGTACACCGCGAGGCGTAAGCTGGAGCAATGCCCATCCGGATCATGCCGGCACCGGACCGTTGTCCCCTGATCGGGGGCTCCGGGCCGGACGCCCTTGACGTGGCGGAGCGGCGTGTCCGGATCGTGCCGACCCTGCCAACCGGTGTAGAACGGGGGATGTGACGGCATTGGCTACACGGCCCCTCTCCAGCGCTCCCACGGGCCCCGGTCGCCGGGACCCGCACGGCGTCCTGGGCCTCGCCCGTAACGCTGGCTGTCCACGGTGACCGTCGAGGACGAGCGCAGCCGTTCCTCTACCACGTCGAGCACCCCGAGCGGCGAGCAGCAGGCCGCCCGCGCCGTGCTCGCCAAGGCCGCGCACGAGAACTTCCCCGTCGCCCCCTTCTTCCTGCCGCGCGCCTGGCGCACCGACCTGATGGCCGTCTACGGCTTCGCCCGGCTGGTGGACGACATCGGCGACGGCGACCTCGCACCCGGCGGGGCCGACGCGGAGCTGCTTGGCCTCGACCGGGCCGCCGCGGACGACACCCCGGCCCTGCTCGATGCCTTCGAGGCCGATCTGCGCCGGGTCTTCGATCCCGCCGCCACCCCGCGCCATCCGCTGCTGCGTGCGCTGCGCCCCACCGTCCGCGCCCACGGCCTCACCCCCGGCCCCTTCCTCGGCCTGATCGAGGCCAACCGCCAGGACCAGCGGGTCCGGCGGTACGCCACCCACCAGGAGCTCCTGGACTACTGCGAGCTGTCGGCCAACCCGGTGGGGCGGCTCGTCCTCGGGATCACCGGCACCGCGAGCCCCGAGCGGATCCGCCGCTCCGACGCGATCTGCACCGCCCTCCAGATCGTCGAGCACCTCCAGGACGTGGCCGAGGACCTGCGCAGGGACCGCGTCTACCTCCCCGCCGAGGACATGAAACGCTTCGGGGTGACCGAGTCCGATCTCACCGCTCCCACCGCAGGCGCATCGGTGCGTGCCCTGGTCGCGTTCGAGGCCGAACGCGCCTGGGACCTGCTGAATGAAGGCACCCCGCTGGTGGGTAGCGTCCACGGCAGACTGAGGGTGCTGCTGGCCGGATTCGTGGCCGGGGGGAGGGCCGCCCTGCGGGCGGTCGCGGCCGCGGGACACGACGTACTCCCTGGACCGCCCAGGCCCACCAAGCTCAGCCTGCTGCGCGAGGTGGGGGCGACACTGCGAAGAGAGGGGTGAGCCGGACCGTGGACGGATCTCCGCACGCGTCCGCGCCGGTGCTCGCGGCGTACCGCTACTGCGAGGCCGTGACCGGGCACCAGGCCCGCAACTTCGCCTACGGCATCCGGCTGCTGCCCACCGAGAAGCGTCACGCGATGTCCGCGCTGTACGCCTTCTCCCGCCGGATCGACGACATCGGCGACGGAGCCCTCGACGCCGAGACCAAGCGCGCCCGGCTCGCGAGCACCCGCACCCTGCTCGGCCGGATCCAGAGCGGCGGGATCGACGAGGACGACACCGATCCGGTCGCCGTCGCGCTCGCCCACGCCGCGCACCGCTTCCCGATCCCGCTCGGCGGGCTCGAGGAGCTGATCGACGGCGTGCTGATGGACGTGGCCGGGCGGACCTACGAGACCTGGGACGACCTCAAGGTCTACTGCCGCTGTGTGGCCGGTGCCATCGGACGGCTCTCCCTCGGCGTCTTCGGGACCGTGCCCGCCGCCGGGCACAGCGAGGACGAGCTCGGCCGCGCCCCCGAGTACGCCGACACCCTCGGCCTCGCCCTCCAGCTGACCAACATCCTGCGGGACGTCCGGGAGGACGCGGCCGCCGGGCGGACCTATCTGCCCGCCGAGGACCTGGCCAAGTTCGGCTGCTCCGCCGCGTTCCGCCGTTCCACCGCCCCGCCCGACGCCGACTTCTCCGGACTGGTCCACTTCGAGGTGCGGCGGGCCCGCGCGCTGTTCGACGAGGGCTTCCGGCTGCTGCCGCTGCTGGACCGCCGCAGCGGGGCGTGTGTGGCCGCCATGGCGGGCATCTACCGCCGGCTGCTGGACCGCATCGCCCGGGACCCGGCGGCCGTCCTGCGCGGCCGCGTCTCGCTGCCCGCCCACGAGAAGGCGTATGTCGCGGTGCGCGGCCTCGCCGGACTCGACGCCCGCACGGTCGCGCGCCGCAGGACCGGGGGGACGCATCGATGACGGCTCCCCTCGTCCGGCCCGGCCACCGGGGCGCGCCCCGGCCGGAGGGTGCCGCGCGCGGCCGCACCGCCCTGGTGATCGGCGGCGGTCTCGCCGGTACCACGGCGGCGCTCGCCCTCGTCGACGCCGGGATGCGGGTGACGCTCCTGGAGGGCCGCCCCCGGCTGGGCGGCCTCGCCTTCTCCTTCCGCCGCTCCTCGGCCGCGGGGGAGCTGACCGTCGACAACGGCCAGCATGTGTATCTGCGCTGCTGCACCGCCTACCAGGGGTTGCTCGACCGGCTGGGCGCGGCCCGACTCGCCCCGCTCCAGAGCCGGTTGGACGTTCCCGTACTGGACGCCGAGGGCCGTCCCGGGCGGCGGCTCGGCCGGCTGCGCCGCACCGCCCTGCCGGTGCCGCTGCACCTGGCGGCGAGTCTGGCCGGCTATCCGCATCTCTCCCTCGCCGAGCGGGCCCGGGTGGGCCGTGCCGCGCTCGCCCTGGGGCGGCTGGATCCCGAGGACCCGGCCCTGGACGGCGAGGACTTCGCGAGCTGGCTGCACCGCCACGGCCAGTCGCCGCGCGCCGTCGAGGCCCTGTGGGACCTGGTCGGTGTGGCCACGCTGAACGCCACCGCGGCCCATGCCTCGCTCGGTCTGGCCGCGATGGTCTTCAAGACCGGACTGCTCTCCGAGGCGGGCGCCGCCGACATCGGCTGGGCCCGCGCCCCGCTCGGTGAGCTGCACGACACCCTCGCCCGCGCCGCGCTGGACACCGCGGGCGTCCGCACCGAGCTGCGCACCCGGGTGACCGCCGTCTCCCGCACACCCGAGGGCCGCTGGCGCCCGCACCCCGCCGACGGGGCCGCCGCCACCCGCCCGCTGGACGACGCCGACGCCGTGGTGCTCGCCGTACCGCAGCACGATGCCCACGCCCTGCTGCCCGACGGCGCCCTCGACGACCCCGGCCGGCTGCTGCGCATCGGCACCGCGCCCATCCTCAATCTGCATGTGATCTACGACCGCACCGTGCTGCGCCGCCCGTTCTTCGCCGCCCTCGGCAGCCCCGTCCAGTGGGTCTTCGACCGCACGGACGCCTCCGGGCTGCGGCAGACCCCCGGCGCCGGGCGGAGCCAGTACCTTGCGGTGTCGCAGTCCGCCGCCCATGAGGACATCGACCGTCCGGTGGCCGAGCTGCGCGCCCGCTATCTGCCCGAGCTGGAGAGGCTGCTGCCCGCCGCCCGCGGCGCGGCGGTGCGGGACTTCTTCGTCACCCGGGAGCGCACCGCCACGTTCGCCCCCGTCCCGGGCGTCGGCCGGCTGCGGCCGTCCGCCCCCACCAACGCGCCCGGCCTCTACCTGGCCGGTGCGTGGACCGCCACCGGCTGGCCCGCGACCATGGAGGGCGCCGTGCGCAGCGGGCTGTCCGCCGCCCGCGCGGCCCTCACCGACATCGGCCGCCCGCATGTGAATCACCTTCCCGCCCCCGGTGGGGAGACGCCCGAGGAGGCGGCATGAGCACCACCACAGAGAACAGAGGAGAGCCCGTGACCCCGGCGACCCCAGCTGTCGACACCGCGAGCGTGAACGCGCTGCTGGAGCGCGGCCGCACGCTTGCCACGCCGGTGCTGCGCGCTGCCGTGGGCCGGCTCGCCCCGCCCATGGACACCGTCGCCGCCTACCACTTCGGCTGGATCGACGCCGAGGGCCACCCCACCGCGGGCGACGGCGGCAAGGCCGTCCGCCCCGCGCTGGCCCTGCTGTCCGCCGAGGCGGCCGGTGCCGCCCCGGAGACCGGGGTGCCCGGTGCGGTCGCGGTCGAGCTGGTCCACAACTTCTCGCTGCTCCACGATGACCTGATGGACGGCGACGAGCAGCGCCGCCACCGCGACACGGTGTGGAAGGTGCACGGTCCGGCCCAGGCCATCCTGGTCGGGGACGCCCTGTTCGCCCTGGCCAACGAAATACTGCTGGAACTGGGCACCGCGGAGGCCGGGCGGGCGACCCGCCGGCTCACCTCCGCCAGCCGGGACCTGATCGACGGTCAGGCCCAGGACATCTCCTACGAGCACCGTGAGCGGGTGACGGTCGAGGAGTGCCTGGAGATGGAGGGCAACAAGACCGGTGCGCTGCTCGCCTGCGCCGCCTCCATCGGCGCCGTCCTCGGCGGGGCCGACGACCGCACCGCCGACGCCCTGGAGCGCTACGGCTACCACCTCGGGCTGGCCTTCCAGGCCGTCGACGATCTGCTCGGCATCTGGGGCGACCCGGAGGCCACCGGCAAGCGCACCTGGAGCGATCTGCGGCAGCGCAAGAAGTCGCTGCCGGTGGTCGCCGCCCTGGCCGCGGGCGGACCGGACTCCGAGCACCTGGCCCAGATCCTGGCGGCCGACGCGCATAAGCCGGAGGCGGAGTTCGCCGACTTCTCCGAGGAGGAGTTCGCCACCCGCGCCGCGCTGATCGAGCAGGCCGGGGGCCGGGACTGGACCTCGCAGGAGGCCCGCCGCCAGCACGCGACCGCGATGGAGGCGCTCGGTGCGGTGGAGATGCCCGCCGCCGTCCGGGCGCAGTTCGTGGCGCTCGCCGACTTCGTCGTGGTCCGGGAGAGATGATCGTCACCGACCGCGCATAGCTCGCAGTCGCCGGCCGGCACCCAAGCCGGGTGCCGGCCGACGGAGGCCCCCAACACCGCCGATAACCCCCCAGACGGGGA
>NZ_JANCLX010000007.1:194567-311612 GCF_024295805.1 Streptomyces cucumeris | reverse complement strand
TGGGTGGTCGGGTTTTTATCAGCGACCCCCCCCGCGCACCCCCCCCCGGCGCGGGCCGCCCCCCCCGCGGGGGGCCGCCCGACGGAGGCCCCAACGACGGCAGATCACACTGCAGAGGGGAAGCCATGACAGCGACCACCGTCCAACCCTCCGAGTCACCTGAGTCCGAGACATTAGGCGCCGCGCGGAAGGCGACGATCCGCGCGGTCGACCACCTGCTCTCCCGTCAGGACGACGAGGGCTGGTGGAAGGGCGACCTGGAGACCAACGTCACCATGGACGCCGAGGACCTGATGCTCCGGCAGTTCCTGGGCATCCAGGACGCCCGCGTCCTCGACGCCGCGGCCCGCCACCTCCGTGCCGAGCAGGGCGAGGACGGCACCTGGGCCACCTTCCACGGCGGCCCGCCCGAACTCTCCGCCACCGTCGAGGCGTATGTCGCCCTCCGGCTGGCCGGGGACGAGCCCGACGCCCCCCATATGGCCGCGGCCGCCGCCTGGGTGCGCGCCGAAGGCGGAATCGCCCGCAGCCGCGTCTTCACCCGCATCTGGCTGGCCCTCTTCGGCTGGTGGCGCTGGGAGGATCTGCCCGAGCTGCCGCCCGAGATCATCTACTTCCCGAAGTGGCTCCCGCTCAACATCTACGACTTCGGCTGCTGGGCCCGGCAGACCATCGTCCCCCTCACCATCGTCTCCGCCCACCGGCCCGTACGCCCCGCGCCGTTCCCCCTCGACGAACTGCACACCGACCCCCGGCGGCCGAGACCCCCGCGCCGCCCCGCCCCCGTGGCCTCCTGGGACGGCGCCTTCCAGCGGCTGGACCGCGCCCTGCACGCCTACCGCAAGGTCGCCGTCGGACCGCTGCGCCGGGCCGCGCTGCGCTCCTGCGCCCGCTGGATCGTCGAGCGGCAGGAGAACGACGGCTGCTGGGGCGGCATCCAGCCGCCCGCCGTCTACTCCCTGATCGCCCTCCACCTGCTCGGCTACGACCTGGACCACCCGGTGATGCGCGCCGGGCTGGCATCGCTCGACCGCTTCGCGGTCTGGCGCGAGGACGGCAGCCGCATGATCGAGGCGTGCCAGTCCCCGGTCTGGGACACCTGTCTGGCCACCATCGCGCTCGCCGACGCCGGACTCGACCCCGGCCACCCGGCGCTGGTCAGGGCCGCCGACTGGATGCTCGCCGAGCAGATCGACCGGCCCGGCGACTGGTCGGTGCGGCGGCCCGCGCTGCCCTCCGGCGGCTGGGCGTTCGAGTTCCACAACGACAACTACCCCGATATCGACGACACCGCCGAGGTCATCCTGGCGCTGCGCCGGATCGAGCACCCCGAGCCCGAGCGGATCGAGACGGCGGTGCGGCGCGGTATGCGCTGGACACTGGGGATGCAGTCGAAGAACGGGGCCTGGGGCGCCTTCGACGCGGACAACACCAGCCCGCTGCCCAACCGGCTGCCGTTCTGCGACTTCGGCGAGGTCATCGACCCGCCGTCGGCCGATGTCACCGCACACGTCGTGGAGATGCTCGCCCACGAGGGCCGGTCCTACGACGCCCGCACCCGGCGCGGTATCGCCTGGCTGCTGGCCGAGCAGGAGCCCAGCGGGGCGTGGTTCGGCCGCTGGGGCACCAACTACGTCTACGGCACCGGCTCGGTCGTCCCGGCCCTGGTCGCCGCCGGGGTGCCCGCCTCCCACCAGGCCGTCCGCCGCGCGGTGCGCTGGCTGGAGAGCGTCCAGAACGAGGACGGCGGCTGGGGCGAGGACCAGCGCTCCTACCCCGACCCCGAGTGGACCGGCCGGGGCGCCTCCACCGCCTCCCAGACCGCCTGGGCGCTGCTGGCGCTGCTGGCGGCGGGGGAGCGGGAGAGCAAGGCCGTCGAACGCGGGGTGGACTGGCTCACCGTCACCCAGCAGGCCGACGGCTCCTGGGACGAGCCGTACTTCACCGGCACCGGCTTCCCCTGGGACTTCTCCATCAACTACCACCTGTACCGGCAGGTCTTCCCCCTCACGGCACTCGGGCGATTCGTCCATGACGAGGCCACCGGGGCACGGCCGCGGAGATCCTGATGTCCGCCGGACCGGCCCCGGACCCCGGGCGTCCACCGCTGCTGATCGCCTGCGCGCTCGGCATCGAGCGGTTCGCCCTGCGGGGAGGCGACGCGGACGCCGCCGGGCCGGTGACGGTGCTGCGCACCGGTATGGGGCCGCAGGCCGCCGAGCGGGCGGTGGCCCGTGCCCTGTCCGGGGATTCCGCCCCGGCGGCCCCCACCGCCGTCCTCGCCACCGGCTTCTGTGCCGGACTCGTCCCCGGGATGCACCCGGGGGACCTGGTGGTCGCCGATGAGACCCGTGACCCGGCCGGGCGCACCGTATGCGCCGGTACCGCGTTCCTCGCCGACGCCCTGGCGGAGCTGGTACCGCCGGGGCCGCGGCGCGGTCCCCGGCGGACCGTGCACATCGGCCCGCTGGCCGGATCCAGCCATGTGGTGCGGGGCGCGGAGCGGGCCGCGCTGCACACCACCGGAGCCATCGCGGTGGACATGGAGTCCGCCGCCACCCTGCGCTGCGCCGCGCGCCGGGGCGCCCGTCCCGTTGCGGCCGTACGGGTGGTCGTGGACGCCCCGGAACATGAACTCGTCCGGATCGGCACCCTGCGCGGTGGAATATCGGCCTTCCGGGTACTACGAACCGTTCTTCCCGCTTTCTTCGACTGGCACCGTAATGCGATGCTCCCAGGAGGTGAGCTCGATGGCCATGCCTCTCCGACAGACCATCCGGGTCGCGACGTATCTCTTTGACCAGAAGGTGATCAAGCGCCGGGACAAGTTCCCGCTGATCGTGGAGCTCGAGCCGCTCTTCGCCTGCAATCTCGCATGCGAGGGCTGCGGAAAGATCCAGCACCCGGCCGGGGTGCTGAAGCAGCGGATGCCGGTCGCCCAGGCGGTGGGCGCGGTACTGGAATCCGGGGCGCCGATGGTGTCCATCGCGGGCGGTGAGCCGCTGATGCACCCCCAGATCGACGAGATCACCCGGCAGCTCGTGGCGCGGCGGAAGTACGTCTTCCTGTGCACCAACGCGATGCTGCTGCGCAAGAAGATGGAGCTGTTCACCCCCTCCCCGTACTTCGCCTTCGCAGTGCACATCGACGGGCTGCGCGAGCGGCACGACGAATCCGTGGCGAAGGAGGGTGTGTTCGACGAGGCGGTGGCGGCCATCAAGGAGGCCAAGCAGCGCGGCTTCCGGGTCACCACCAACTCCACCTTCTTCAACACCGACACCCCGCAGACCGTCATCGACGTGCTCAACTACCTCAACGACGACCTCCAGGTGGACGAGATGATGATCTCGCCCGCCTACGCCTACGAGAAGGCACCCGACCAGGAGCACTTCCTCGGGGTGGAGCAGACCCGCGAGCTGTTCAAGAAGGCGTTCGCGAACGGCAACCGCCGCCGCTGGCGGCTCAACCACAGCCCGCTGTTCCTGGACTTCCTCGAAGGCAGGACGGACTTCCCGTGCACCGCCTGGGGCATCCCCAACTACTCGCTCTTCGGCTGGCAGCGCCCCTGCTACCTGATGAGCGACGGCTATGTGCCCACCTACCGCGAGCTGGTGGAGGAGACCGACTGGGACGCCTACGGCCGCGGCAGGGACCCGCGCTGTGAGAACTGCATGGCCCACTGCGGCTACGAGCCCACCGCCGTCCTGGCGACCATGAGCTCCCTCAAGGAGTCGCTGCGCGCCGCGCGGGAGACCGCCTCCGGAGGCGGATGAGGAACAGCGCGCGGAACAAGGAGGACAACGGGGTTCCCCGGGTACCCCGGACAACGCCGTGAGCCGACACACCAGGAGGGGATCCGAGCATGCCGTCGTTGGAGAACATCCGGGGCCCGCACGACCTCGCCGCGCTGTCCGGGGAGGAACTGGCCGCGCTCGCCGCGGAGATCAGGGAGTTCCTGATCACCGCCGTGGCCAGGACCGGGGGCCATCTCGGCCCCAACCTGGGCGTGGTCGAGCTGTCCATAGCACTGCACCGCGTCTTCGAGTCACCGGTGGACCGCATCCTGTGGGACACCGGTCACCAGTCCTACGTCCACAAACTGCTCACCGGCCGCCAGGACTTCTCCAAGCTGCGCCACAAGGGCGGGCTCTCCGGCTATCCGTCGCGCGCCGAGTCCGAGCACGACGTCATCGAGAACAGCCATGCCTCCACCGTGCTCGGCTGGGCCGACGGCCTGGCCAAGGCCCATGAGGTGTACGGCCGCTCCGACCGCCATGTGGTCGCGGTCATCGGCGACGGCGCGCTGACCGGCGGGATGGCCTGGGAGGCACTCAACAACATCGCCGCCGCCCGGGACCGGCCGCTGATCATCGTGGTCAATGACAACGAGCGCTCCTACGCGCCCACCATCGGCGGGCTCGCCGACCACCTGGCCACCCTCCGCACCACCGACGGCTATGAACGCGTCCTGGCCTGGGGCAAGGACGTGCTGCGCCGCACCCCGGTGGTCGGTGAGCCGCTGTACGGATCGCTGCACGGCGCCAAGAAGGGGTTCAAGGAAGCCGTCGCTCCGCAGGGCATGTTCGAGGATCTGGGGCTGAAGTACGTCGGACCCATCGACGGGCATGACACCGAAGCCGTGGAGTCCGCGCTGCGCCGGGCGAAACGGTTCCACGGCCCGGTGCTGGTGCACTGCCTCACCGAGAAGGGCCGTGGCTACCGGCCCGCCCTGGAAGACGAGGCCGACCGCTTCCACACCGTGGCCGCCATGGACCCGCTCACCTGCGCACCGCTCCTCCCGGCCGGGGGCCGCTCCTGGACCTCGGTGTTCGGCGAGGAGATGGTGCGGATCGGGGCCGAGCGCCCCGATGTGGTCGCCCTCACCGCCGCCATGCTGGACCCGGTCGGCCTCGGCGGCTTCGCCGAGAGGTATCCGGAGCGGGTGTGGGACGTGGGTATCGCCGAACAGCACGCCGCGGTCTCCGCGGCCGGACTCGCCATCGGCGGTCTCCACCCCGTCGTCGCCGTCTACGCCACCTTCCTCAACCGCGCCTTCGACCAGGTGCTGATGGACGTCGCGCTGCACCGGTGCGGGGTCACCTTCGTCCTGGACCGGGCCGGTGTCACCGGTACCGACGGGCCCAGCCACAACGGCATGTGGGACATGTCGGTGCTCCAGGTGGTGCCGGGGCTGCGGATCGCCGCCCCGCGCGACGCCGAGCAGCTCCGCGCCCAGCTGCGCGAGGCGGTCGCGGTGGACGACGCGCCGACCGTCGTCCGCTTCCCCAAGGAGGCGGTGGGCCCGGCGATCCCGGCGCTCGACCGGATCGGCGGGATGGACGTACTGCGCCGGGACGACCCGGACGGCGGCGATGTGCTGTTCGTGGTGGCCGGGGCGATGGCCGCCACCGGGCTGCGCGCCGCCGAGCTGCTGGCCGAGCGCGGGATCCGCTGCACGGTGGTGGATCCGCGCTGGGTCAAGCCCGTCGATCCCGGTCTTCCCGGACTCGCGGCCCGCCACGCGGTGGTGGCGGTCGTGGAGGACAACGTGCGCACCGGCGGGGTGGGCGCGGCGGTGGCGCAGGTGCTGCGGGACGCCGAAGTCGATCTGCCGGTACGGACGTTCGGGATTCCCGAGGAGTTCCTGCCGCACGCCAAACGCGCCGAGCTGCTCGCCGAGATCGGGCTGACGCCCGCCGAGATCGCGGGCCGGACCGGCGCGGCCCTGGCCCGTACCGACGCCATGCGCGGCACCCGCCCCGCCGCCTCCGAGGAGAGCCGGACATGACCTCAGCCGAGCAGTGCAAGGGCTTCGACCTCGGCCGGCTCCTGGCCGAACGCTCCGGTGAGCGCTACGACCTGCACGCCCGCCACCTCAATCACCAGCTCCCGCGGATGCTGCGCACCATCGGCTTCGACAAGGTCTACGAACGGGCCGAGGGCGCCTACTTCTGGGACGACGAGGGCCAGGACTACCTGGACATGCTCGCCGGGTTCGGGGTGATGGGCCTGGGCCGCCACCACCCGGTCGTGCGCAAGGCGCTGCACGATGTGCTGGACGCCTCGCTCGCCGATCTGACCCGCTTCGACTGCCAGCCGCTGCCCGGACTGCTCGCCGAGAAGCTGCTCTCCCACGCCCCTCATCTGGACCGGGTGTTCTTCGGCAACAGCGGCACCGAGGCGGTGGAGACGGCGCTGAAGTTCGCCCGCTTCGCCACCCGGCGGCCACGCGTCCTGTACTGCTCGCATGCGTTCCACGGGCTGACCACCGGTGCCCTGTCGGTCAACGGTGAGGACGGCTTCCGCCGGGGCTTCGCGCCGCTGCTGCCGGACACCGCGATCGGGATGGGCGATCTGGACGCGCTGGAACGGGAGCTGGCGCGCGGCGACGTGGCCGGGTTCATCGTCGAGCCGATCCAGGGCAAGGGGGTGCATGCGTCACCGCCGGGCTTCCTGCGCGCGGCCCAGGAGCTGCTGCGCCGCCACAAGGCCCTGCTGATCGTGGACGAGGTGCAGACCGGTCTCGGCCGCACCGGTGAGTTCTTCGCCTACCAGCACGAGGAAGGCGTCGAACCGGATCTGGTGTGCGTGGCCAAGGCGCTGTCGGGCGGCTATGTCCCGGTCGGAGCCACCCTCGGCAAGGAGTGGATCTTCAAGAGGGTCTATGCCTCGATGGACCGGGTGCTGGTCCACTCCGCCAGCTTCGGATCCAACGCCCAGGCGATGGCGGCCGGGCTCGCCGTGCTGTCGGTGATGGAGGGCGAGGGCATCGTGGCCAACGCCCGGCGCACCGGCGATCTCCTGCGCGAGCGGCTCACCGCCCTGGTGGACCGCTACGAGCTGCTGCACGACGTACGCGGCCGCGGCCTGATGATCGGCATCGAGTTCGGCAGGCCCTCCTCGCTCGGACTGCGCGGCCGCTGGTCGATGCTCCAGGCCGCGCGCAAGGGGCTGTTCGCGCAGATGGTCGTGGTCCCGCTGCTCCAGCGCCACCGCATCCTCACCCAGGTCTCCGGTGACCACCTGGAGGTGATTAAGCTGATCCCGCCGCTGATCATCGGCGAGCGGGAAGTGGACCGTTTCGTCGGGGCGTTCACTGCGGTCATGGACGACGCACACGGGGGCGGCGGTCTGATGTGGGAGTTCGGACGGACTCTCGTCAAGCAGGCGGTGGCCCACCGCTGAACCGACGGGGGACAGAGGCATGCTCGACGCGCACGCGATACGGGCCGTCAACACACTGAGCGCGCGCTGGGCGCGGGAGGCCGTGGCGGACGAGGGCACCGTCTTCACCGGCGCCGGGGTGTGGGCGCTGCTGGCCCTGCTGGCGGGCGGGTCCGGTGGCCCGGCCCGCGCCGAGCTGGAAGGCGCGCTCGGGGTGAGCGCGGACGGCGCGACGGCGCTGGGCCGTGACCTCGTCGGAACGCTGGCCGCGATGGACGGCGTGGACGCGGCCACCGGGCTGTGGACCCGTCAGGACCTGCCCATCAGGCCCGAGTGGGAGGCGGAGCTGCCGCCGGGGGCGCGCGGCGCGCTGACCGGCGATGCCGATCGGGACCGGAAGGAGCTGGACGGCTGGGCGTCCCGGCAGACCCGGGGCGAGATCGCGCGGATGCCGGTGCCGCTGAGCTCGGCCACCGTGCTGGTCCTCGCCGGTGCGCTGTTGCTGAGGACCACGTGGGTGCAGCCGTTCCGGGTGGGCTGGATGTACCCCTCCAGCGGGCCCTGGGCCGAGCGCTCGCTCGCCGGACTCACCCGCCGTACCGCGGATCTGGACGGCACCCTCAAGGTCGTTCCGGACACCCCGGCCGGACCGCTGACCTTCTCCGGGGTGGCGGGTGACAACGGCCTGGATGTGCATCTGGTGCTCGGTGGCGAGGACGTCGGCGGCGCCGAGGTGCTGGAAGCGGCGATCACCGCGGTCGGACGGTCCGGGCTGCCCGGTTCGCAACTGCCGCTCGGCGCCGCGGGCCCCGGCGTCGAGGTCCATGAGGTCACCGGATTCGACCCGACACCCCAGTTGGTGCTCAACACCCCGCAGTTCACCGTGCGGGCCGAGCATGATCTGCTGCACCACGCCGAGGTGTTCGGGCTGCGGTCCGCGCAGGACGCCTCCCGGGGGCACTTCCCCGGGATCAGCGACGTCCCGCTGGCGGTCTCCTCCGGAGGCCAGTCCATGACGGCGTCGTTCAGCCGCGAGGGCTTCTTCGCCGCCGCCGTGACCGCGTTCTCGATGGAGGTGGGCGGGATACCGCAGCAGAAGGCGAAGATGATCAGCGTCAGCTACGACCGCCCGTTCGGCTTCCTGGCCGTGCACCGCGCCACCGGGCTGGTGCTGGCGGCGGGCTGGGTGACCGAGCCCGAGGCGGGTGCGGAGAGCCGCTTCGCGCCGGTGCCGCGACTCCGGCCGGGCACCTGAACCAGGGGGCCGGGGAAGCCCCGGCCCCACCGTGCCCGGCCCGTCGGTGCCCCGTGCGGTCAGCCGGTGAGCAGCCGCTCCCGCAGCCGCTCGCGCTGTGGGGCGGTGAACCCGAGCCCCTCGGAGAGGTAGCGCTCGGGGTCGCCCCAGGTCTCCTCGATGGTGGTGAACGCGGCCGCCAGGTACTCCAGGCGGGCGTCGAACAGCGGGAGCAGCAGCGCCAGCACCTCCGGTGCCATGGTGTCCTCGCCGCCGCCCTTGCGCCAGATCTTGTAGCGGCGGTGGGCGGCGGCCGACTCCAGGTAGTCGGCCTCGATCACGTCCCGCTCCACACCGAGGGCGAGCAGGGTCACCGCGATCGACAGACCCGCCCGGTCCTTGCCCGCGGAACAGTGCATCAGCACCGGTGAACTGTCCTCCGCGATGGCGCTGAGCATCCGGCCGTGCTCATCGAGCCGGCCGGTGATCAGGGCCCGGTAGGAGTTGATCATCCGCTGCGCGGCGCGCCCCTCGTCCAGCAGCTTCCGCAGGGTGTTGAGGTCGCCCTCGCGCACCATGGTCCAGAACCCCGCGCCGTCGGCCGGGTCGGACAGCGGCAGATTGACGTTGCGCACGCCCCGCAGGGTGACGTCCGGCCCCTCCAGCTTGATGTCGGCCGCGTTGCGGAAGTCGAAGACCGTGTGCAGCTTCAGTGCGTCGAGGAAGACGGTGTCCTCCTCGGTGGCGTGGGCGAGGTGGCCGCTGCGGAAGAGCACACCCTCGCGCACCCGGCGCCCGTCGGCGGCCGGCAGCCCGCCCAGATCGCGGAAGTTCCGTACCCCCACCAGTGCGGCCTCGGTCTGGGGGACCTGCGGGGGCTGCTGCGTCACGGGCGCTCCTCGGGTTCGGCCGCCTCGGCGCCTCCGGGTGGCGGGGCGGGCTCCGCCGACCCTACGACATGTGTTCCCAGGGCAATCAGTCCGTGGAAGCGCGCAGGGCCATTGCCGTACCGGGCCACCTCCCTGATCCTGTTGGCACCTGTTGAGAAGCGGGGAAGTGTGATGATCGATGTCGGCGGAAACGGTCGGATCTGGCTGCTGTCAGGACGCCACAGCAGCTATGCCCTGCACCTCACCGACCACGATGAGCTGCTCCATCTGCACTGGGGCCCGCGGATCGCGGTCGAGGACGCCGAAGCCCTCGCCGCCGAGCCCGGACCCCCGGAGCGGGGCTTCGAATCACCGCTGGACGGGCGCGAGGAGTATCCGGTCGAGGGCGGCCCCCGCTTCGTCCGCCCCGCCCTGTCCGTACGCACCCCCGGTCTGCGGGGCACCGAGTGGCGCTACGAGGGGAGCGGCGCCGATGACGACACCCTGGGCTTGCGCTTCCACGATTCGCTGCACCACCTCGGGATCACCCTTCACTACCGGATGCGCCAGGACGGCGATGTCCTGGAGCGGTGGACCACCCTGGTCCACACCGGCACCGCGGACCACCCGCCGCTGGACGTACTGCGCGCCGATTCCGCCGCCTGGTCGCTGCCGGCCCGGGACCGCCGGCGGCTGACCCATCTCTACGGGCGCTGGGCCGCCGAGAGCCGGATCGCCCGGACCCTCCTCACCCCCGGGGAGCAGGTGATCGGCAGCCGCCGGGGCCACACCAGCCACCACCATCTGCCCTGGGTGGCGCTGGACGGCGGGGACGCCACCGAGGAGAGCGGTGAGGTCCACGGCTGCGCGCTCGCCTGGTCCGGGTCCTGGCGGATCGCCGTCCAGCGGCTCTCCGACGGGGCGGTCCAGGTGGTCGGCGGGATGGGCCACGACGACTCCGGCCAGCTCACGTTGGCGCCGGGGGAGTCCTTCACCACCCCGGTCTTCGCGGGGCTGTGGACCGACGGCGGGTTCGGCGCCGCCAGCCGGGCCTGGCACTCCTGGCAGCGGGCCCATGTCATCCCGGACGCCGGTGCCGAGCGGCCGGTGCTCTACAACTCCTGGGAGGCCACCGGGTTCGACGTCCGGGAGGGGCAGCAGCGTGAACTGGCCCGGATCGCCGCCGGCCTGGGCGTGGAACTGTTCGTCGTCGACGACGGCTGGTTCGGGGCGCGGACGGGCGACCGGGCCGGGCTCGGCGACTGGACCCCCAGCCCGGACCGCTTCCCGTACGGTCTGAAGCCGCTGGCCGAGGAGGTGCGCGCGCACGGGATGCGGTTCGGTATCTGGGTCGAGCCGGAGATGGTCAACGCCGACAGCGACCTCTACCGGGCCCATCCCGACTGGGTCCAGCACCACCCCGGCCGGACCCGCACCGAGTTCCGCCATCAGCTCGTCCTCAACCTGGCCCGCCCCGACGTCCGCGCGTACCTGTGGGAGTCGATGGACGCTCTGCTCCGCAGCGCCCCCGTCGACTACGTGAAATGGGACTTCAACCGCTCCTTCACCGACGCGGGCTGGCCCGGCGACGGCTGCCCACAACGGTTGTGGGCCGAGCACGTCCACGGGCTGTACACCCTGCTGGGGCGGCTGCGCGCGGCCCACCCCCACGTCGCCTTCGAATCCTGCGCGGGCGGCGGCGGCCGGATCGACCTGGGCGTTCTGCACCTGACCGACCAGGTGTGGACCTCGGACAACACCGATCCGCTGGACCGGCTCGCCATCCAGCACGGCTTCGGCCAGCTTCACCCGGCCCGGGTGATGGCGGCCTGGGTCACCGACAGCCCCAACGCCATGGGCAACGCCCGGGTCTCCTCGCTGCGCTTCCGCTTCGTCAGTGCGATGGCCGGAGTGCTGGGCATCGGCGGGGACCTGCTGCGGTGGAGCGAGGCCGAACGTGCCGAGGCCCGCGACTGGGTGGCGCTCTACAAACGGGTGCGGCCGGTCGTCCAGCACGGCGAGCTGTACCGGCTGCTGCCCCCGGACGGCGACCGGCTCACCGCCGTCCAGTACGTCCGCGGCGAGGAGACGGTGGTGCTGGCCTGGCTGCCCGCGCAGCACTTCGGCGAGGCACAGCCACCGGTGCGGCTGCGCGGTCTGGACCCGGCGGCCCGCTACGAGGACCGGACCACCGGTGAGGTCCACCGGGGCGCGGTGCTGCTCCACCGGGGACTGCGGACCGGGCTGCGCGGTGATCTCGACGCCGCCGTATTCCACCTACGACGGATTTGACTAGTGGTATACATCACCACTCGTCAACCCCTGGTTACGATGGCGTAGGTCACGTATTGAGGTGAATGATGTCCTGACGTGGCAGACGATTCGAAGATAGTGAACAACGGTGGGATCGGGTCGTACGCAGCCGTCGGCGACAGCTTCACCGAAGGCGTCGGCGATCCCGGTCCTGACGGGGTGTTCGTGGGATGGGCTGACCGGCTCGCGGTCCTGCTGTCCGACCAGCGGCCCCAGCACGATTTCCGCTACGCCAACCTCGCCGTGCGCGGCAGACTCCTCGACCGGATCGTCGAGGAGCAGGTGTCCCGCGCGATCGAGCTCGGCCCCGATCTGGTCACCTTCTGCGCGGGGGGCAATGACATCCTGCGGCCCGGCAGTGACCCCGACGATGTGGCCACCCGCTATGAGACGGCCGTCTCCGAGCTGGTGGCGAACGTCGGCACGGTGATGCTGTGCACCGGTTTCGACACCCGGGGCGTCCCGGTGCTGCGCCATCTGCGTGGCAAGATCGCGACCTACACCGCCCATGTGCGGGCCATCGCCGACCGCTACGGCTGTCCGGTGCTCGACCTGTGGTCGCTGCGCTCGGTCCAGGACCGCCGCGCCTGGGACGACGACCGGCTGCATCTGTCGGCCGACGGGCACACCCGGGTGGCGCTGCGGGCCGGTCAGGTGCTCGGTGTTCCGGTGCCGGCCGACCCCGACCAGCCGTGGCCGGAGGAGGGGCAGCGCAGTGCGTCCGAGGTGCGCCGGGACAACATCCACTGGGCGCGCGAGTATCTGGTGCCGTGGATCGGACGACGGCTGCGCGGGGAGTCCTCGGGCGATCACGTCGAACCCAAGCGTCCCGACCTGTTGCCGCTACGGCCCTGAGTGGTCCCGAAGGAATAGGGGCAGACCCCCGTTGGCGCCGCGCTCATCGCGGCGGCGCTGTCGCTGTCCCTATTCCCTCGGCACCGCTCGTCCCGTGCGGTGGTCCCGCGTTTCCCGGCCGGATGCGCGGCTCTAGGCCAGATACGCCCAGACGGCCCGGCCCGTACCGCCGTGCTCGGCCCGTACCCCCCATGCCTCCGACAGGGCCTCCACCAGCATCAGCCCCCGGCCGCCCTCCTGGTCGACCCCTACCGACCTCGCCTGCGGCACCGACCGGGCGCACCCCTGGTCGGCCACTTCCAGCCGCAGGCGGGTGCCTATGAGCTGGAGGGAACAGCGGACCTCTTCGCTGGAGGTGTGGCGGACGGCGTTGGTGAACAGCTCGGAGACCACCAACTCGGCGCTGTCCCGGGTGTCCTCGACCACGCCCCATGAGCGCAACCGGAACACGACATGCCGTCTTGCCTCCGCGACGGAGGTGCTCAGCGCCGGGAGACAGAACACGTCCTGGAGGCACGAAGCGACCATGGTGCCGCCGCGCCCTAACCGGAGAGCCTCGTAGGAAGGAGCCACGTCGACACTATGCTCTGTGAGACTCGCGCATGGCAAGGTTCAATCTGTAAATTACAGAATCGCAAGCGCAGGCTGTTCGGGAAGCTGAGCCCATGCCAGACTGCTGTGCTGTGAAGGTACTTGGAGGGGGACGATAGTGGCGGATGCGCGGGCGGGCGGAGCCCCGACCGTCCTGCGGGTCGTGCTCGGCAAGCGACTGCAGGACCTGCGCGAGAAGGCCGGGCTGTCGTTCGAACAGGCCGGCCGCGCCCTCGACGTCACCCATGCCACCATCCGCCGGATGGAGAAGGCCGAAGTCGGCCTGAAGCTCCCCTATGTCGAGAAGCTGCTGCGCACCTACGGCGTGGACGACCCCGAAGAGGTGGAGGGCTTTCTCGCGCTCGCGCGCGAGGCCAACAAGAACGGCTGGTGGCACCGGTTCCGCGATGTGCTGCCGGAGTGGTTCAACACCTTCGTCAGCCTTGAGGTCGAGGCCAATCTGATCCGCGCCTACGAACCGCACTACATCCCCGGGCTGCTGCAGACCGAGGACTACGCCCGCGCGGTGCTCCGGGCCGGGATGCCGCACGCCCCCGAGTCCGAGATAGAGCGCAACGTCGCGCTGCGGATGGAGCGCCAGGAGCTGCTGACCCGGGACAACCCGCCGATGCTGTGGGTCGTCATGGACGAAACGGTGCTGCGCCGCCCCATCGGCGGGTCCGCCACCATGCAGGCGCAGATCGCCCGGCTGATCGAGGCCGCGGAGTCGCCGCAGGTCCGGCTGCAGGTCATGCCGTTCGACGCCGGTCCGCACCCGGCGATGTACGGCCCCTTCCATATCTTCCGGTTCCCGATCCCGGAACTGCCCGATATCGCGTATACGGAGACGCTGGTCAGCGGCTCCTACTTCGACCACCGCGATGATGTCTCGGCGTTCCTGGAGGCCCTGGACCGGATGTGCGCGCAGGCCGCGCCTGCACAGACCACTCAGGCCATTCTGAGTGGCATTCGCAAGGAGATCTGAACGATGGATCGCATATGCGACAGCCGTGTCTACAGCGGTATGCCGGCGAGGGACCTCGGCAGCGAGGGCTGGCACAAGCCGTGGAGCGGTGGCAACGGGGGAAGCTGCGTCGAAGCGATGAGGCTCAAGGACGGACGGGTGGCGCTGCGTCAGTCGACCGATCCCGACGGCCCGGCACTCATCTACACCCACTGTGAGATGAAACGCTTCATCCAGGGGGCGAAGGCCGGGGAGGCCGACTTCCTGCTTCTGTGACGCCTGATCGCGGCCCATGGGGGCCTTGAGGGGGAATGGTGTGACCGACCTGCGATTCTCCGCCGAGGAGATCGACACCAGCAGACCGCATCCGGCCCGGATGTACGACTACTACCTGGGGGGCCGGGACAACTACGAGACCGACCGCGAGGCCGCCGAGCGGATCATCGCGGTCTCACCGGACATCGTCGACAGCGCCCGCGCCAACCGTGACTTCATGGCGCGGGCGGTACGTGCCGTGGTGGCGGACGGGGCCCGGCAGATCATCGACATCGGGACCGGGATACCGACCTCGCCCAACACCCATGAGGTGGCACGCGGGATCGCCCCGGACACCCGGGTGGTGTACGTCGACAACGACCCGATCGTCGCGGCCCACGCCGACGTCAAGCTGACCGGCACCCCCGGCACCGGCTTCGTGGTCGGGGACGTCCGGACCCCGGAGAAGATCCTCGCCGAACCGGTGGTCCGGGAACTGATCGACTTCTCACGGCCGGTGGCGCTGCTGCTGGTCGCGGTGCTCCACTTCGTCACCGACGAGGAGGACCCCGCCGGGATCGTCGCCGCCCTGACCCGGTCGGTGGCCCCGGGCAGCCATCTGGTGATCAGCCACGGCACCGCCGACTTCCACGGCCGCAACCAGGTGGCCGACGAGGTCTACCGGAAGTCCACCGCCCGGCTGAGCCTGCGCCGCCACGAGGAGATCCGGCCGTTCTTCGACGGCTGGGACCTGCTCGAACCGGGCCTGGTGAGGGTGCCCGGATGGCGGCCGGGTCCGGCCGCCGGCGACCCCGAACGGCGCGGCCCCATCGGGGTCTACGGCGGGGTGGGCCGCAAGGGCTGACCTCCCGGGGCGGCGGGCCCGGTCCAGCCGGCCGGGATCCGCTCCAGCACCCCGCCCGCGAACACGTCGTACAGCGGCAGCGACTCCAGGTGCACATAGCCGATGTGGCAGTCGCACCGGGTCAGCGGACACGGGCGGGGGCGCAGCGCCTCGCGGTACGAACCGTCGTAGAGGTTGCCCAGCTCCTCGGTGACGAAGTGGCAGCGGCGCACCGTGCCGTCGCCGTCCACCGAGATCACCGAGGCGCCGGTCCGGCACGGCAGACCGGCGCTGCGGTGCGGATGGCGGCTGTAGCCGAAGAGCGGGTCCAGCGCGGTCCACCGGGCCGCCTCGGCGTCGGTGTAGGTGTGGCCCTCGGCCGCGTTCACCCACAGATAGACCCGCTCCGGGAGGTCGTCCCGCAGCCGGCGCGCCGCGTCGAGGTGCTCCGGCAGCCCCACGATGCCCACGCTGTGCCGCACCCCGCGTCCGTCCAGCTCATGGCACTTGGCCAGGAACCGGGGGTACGGCGTCTGGCCCGGATGGTAGGTGCACCACAGCGCGAGGGTGTCCGGATCGGCCCGCTCCGTCCAGCCGGTGCGGCCGCTGAGATTGGTCTGGATCGCCACCCGCCGGATATGCGGCAGATGGCTCAGCCCGATCAGCGCCTCCCGGTACCAGGAGCGCACCAGCCCCTCGCCCCACGGGGTGAACAGCACCGAGAGCCGGTCACCGGTCCGCTCCGCCGCCCACGCGGTGAAGCGCTCCAGCGCCGCCCGGTCCGCCCGCAGCCGCCGCGGATCGTCCCGGCGCTTGGCGAACGGACAGTACGGACAGTCGTAGTCGCACGAGGTGAGCGGACCCCGGTACAGGATGGTCAGATCCATGCCGTGCTCCGTCACTTGAGGTCGTACGCGGCCATATCGGCGCGTACCGCGGGTGAGAACAGCTCCGGGCCCAGCGCGTCGGAGTGCGCCAGCCCCTCCGCCGACAGCCGCAGCCGGTCCGGTCCGGCGGCGGGGTCCAGCCAGCCGCGCTCCGCGAACCGTGCCAGCTCGGCCGGGAAGTCCTCGGCCGGATCGCCGCCGAACCGGGTCCGGTAGTCCTCCAGCGGCATCCCCTCGGCCTGGAGCACCGACTGCAGCAGATGGCGGCGGCGCGTCTCGTCGCCCGTCATGGCGCGGCCGTGCTCGGCACGGGCGAAGTCGGCCGCGGGCCGGGACACGTAGTCGTCGATGATGCCGCGTATCTGCCGCATGTCGACGGCGTAGTCGAAGGAGTAGTGCAGACCGTAGGTGTAGGAGCGGGCGCCGCAGCCCAGGCCGATCATGCCGTCGGTCTGGCAGACGTGGTCACCGCCCCCGGTGGCGGGCGCGTCCGCGCGGCGGAACATCCGCATGGACACCTGCTCATAGCCCCGGGCCAGCAGGTGGTCACGGCCGAGGGCGTACAGCCGCAGCCGCCGCGCGTCCCACTCCGCGTCGGTCTCCGGGACGCCCTTGCGGCCGAGTCCGGTCAGCGGACGGACATACAGCGGGTAGAGGTACAGCTCCTCGGGGTGCCAGGCCAGGGCGGCGTCCAGGGAATGCCGCCAACTGTGCTCGGTCTGCCCCTCGATGCCGTAGATGAGGTCGATGTTGAGCACCGGGATCCCGGCCTCCCGGATCCGGCCGAGCGCCGCCTCGACATCGGCCCGGGCCTGCGGCCGCACCGCCGAGCGGGCCTCGGCGTCCACGAAGCTCTGCACCCCCAGGCTCAGCCGGGTGGTGCCGCGCCGGGCCAGTACCGCGAGCCGGTCGGCGGTGGCGGTGGCCGGGGAGGCCTCGACCGACAGGGGGACGGCCCGCAGATCGGCGCCCATCCGCCGCTCGGCGATATCGCACAGCCGCTCCAGCTCGGGCGCCTCCAGGAAGGTCGGAGTGCCGCCGCCGAAGGCCGCGCCCGCGAAACGGGCCCCCTCGCCCAGCGCGTCGGCCACCGCCCCGGCCTGGCGCTCCAGCGCGTCGAGGTAGGCCGTGGTCAGCCCCTCGGGCGCGCCGATCCGGGTGAACAGATTGCAGAAGCCGCAGCGCACCTCGCAGAACGGGATGTGCAGATAGAGCGAGAGCGCGTCCTTCGGCTCGTCCGCCCACAGATCGCGCAGAGCGGGCCGTCCGGCCAGCGGCCGGTACGCGGTCTTGTGCGGATAGGCGTAGACATACGCCTGGTAGGGGCGGACGGGCGCGGAAGCGATGGTGCCGGGGTTCATCGGGCCTCGAGGAAGAAGTGGGTGTACGGCACGGTCCAGACGACCTCATGGCCGATCCGGTGGCCGGTGTGGCCGTCCTCGCCGTACGCCGTGCCGTGGTCGGAGCAGACGATCGCGAACGCGGGCCCCCGGCCGCCCACGGCGGCCAGGAGACGGCCGATGTGGCGGTCCACGTACTCCAGCGCGGCGGCGTGGGAGTCGCGGGTGTCACCGCTGTCGCGGGTGGCGCCGGGCAGATGGAACCAGTTGGGCTGGTGCAGTGCCGACACATTCAGGAACAGGAAGAGCCGTCGCTCCGGATCGAGCCCGGAGATGACCTTCTCGGCACAGGCCACCTGCGCCTCGAACGAGGTCGGCGACGGAACGCCGAACTCCGGTTCCCAGTGGCTCTCCTGGAAGAGTCCCGGCAGCACCGATCCCAGCGCGCCCTGCTTGTTGAAGAAGCCGACGCCCCCGACGCACACCGTGTGGTACCCGGCGGCGGACAGCCCCGACACCAGGTCCGGGGTGTCGAAGACATAGGTGCCCTCCGCGGTGGTCTCACTGCCCGCGAACCGGGCCGCGAACAGCCGCCGGTGCCGTCCCGGAGCCACCGGAGTGGGCAGGAAACCGGCGAACATCGCCTGGTGGGAGGCGTAGGTGAAGCTGCCGGGGGCGTGCCGCTCGTCCCAGATCCCATCGGGCAGATGGCGGGCCAGATGCGGGATCCGGCCCGCGGCGGCCAGTTCGGCCGCCACGTCGTACCGCAGGGTGTCGAGAGTGATCAGCAGCAGGTCATGGCTGCCCACCACCTGGTTCATATCCGGTTCAGCCAGTGGCATCGCGGGGGTGCTCCTCGGGGTCGTTCCAGTGGGCGCGGATGCCGTCCGCGCGGGTGCGCACCACGGCGGCGATCTGTGCGGCGTAGGTGTCCAGGCCCTCGGCCCCGCTGCCGGGCAGTCCGGTCAGCCGCGGCAGCAGATCGCCGAACGCGTTGACCTCGCCGACCGCGAAGCGGCGCCAGCCGGTGGTGGGCAGCAGATCCACCCCCACGCACAGGGTGCCGGGGAAGCGGGCCGCGGCGCGCTCCGCCGTGCCCAGCACCGTGCTCCACGCCACCCCGGCCGCCTCGGCGGCGGCGCGGGCGGCGGCCAGATCGCCCCGCACTCCGCCGAGATGGAGATTGGTCATGGGGGAGCGGCTGGTGCGCACCACGGCATGGGTGGCCCGGCCGCCGACCACCACCACCCGCAGATCCGCCGCCCGCTTGTCCTGGGACGCCTTGGGCAGCCAGTGCTCGATATGCAGTCCGTCGGGTGCCAGCGCGTCGACGATCGCGGCGACCTCCCGCTCGGTGCCGTACCGGCGCACCCGCAGCGAGTTGAACAGCCGGCCGTCCTCGGTGAGCTCCACGGAGGTGGTGGCCCGCACCCGCCCCGGCCCCGCCGTCTCCACGGCGAGCACCCCGGACGCGGACGAGCCGTGCGCCAGCTTCACGAACGCGCGCCGCAGCCCGGAGCTGCCCAGCATGGTCCGCACCTCCTCCCAGTCGCGCACCGGCGGTGCCTGCGGCCCCGACGTCGGCGACGGCGGTACGGGCACCCCCGCCCCGTCCAGCACCCCGTGGCACAGCCGCTTGTCGAACAGCACGGCCAGCTCGGCCGGATCGTCCAGCAAGGCCGCGCCCGCCGTGCGCGCCGCCGCCCCGATGCCCCGTACGGACTCGGTGAACCGCGCGTACCAGCGGCCGGTGCCCTCCACCCGGGTCGGATCGGAGGTACCGCGCAGCAGCCACTCCACCTCGTCGTCCTCGCCCGGGGAGTCGATTCGCACGGTCTCCCCGCGGTGGAACTCCGGTCCGTCGCACAGCACGTCGTGCCACGGCAGGACCCGGGGCGCGGGCAGCCCGGCGCTCCGCGCCGCCTCGGTGAACATCTCCACCCGGCGGTTGCGCGGATTGCCGATCACCGCGAACCGGACACCGTCGCCGGGCCCCGGCACGGACGGCGGCATGGCGGTACTCCTCTCGTCATCGCCGGGGGCGGGGGCTCCGGTCACTCGGCGACCGCGGTGTACCGGAAGACCTGGTCCCCCTCCTCGTCCTCATCGCCCCGCTCGTCCAGCTCCACCCGCACCCCGGACGGCTCCAGGGCGTCCCGCAGCCGCTGGGCCATGGCGGGCGAGAAGAAGTTGTGGTCGAGGTCGAGGCGGGAGAGGTGGGTGAGCGGCTGGCCCTCCAGCAGCGCCTGGCCGCCGGTGTCGGTGAGGATGCCCATGGACAGGTCGAGGGAGGTCAGCTGGGCGACGACGGGCGCCGCGGCCACGGCGGCCGCGATCTCGTCCTGTATCTCGCTGTTCTGGAGGCCCAGATGGCGCAGGGCCGGAAACCGGCCGCCGGCCAGCAGCGGTGCGACATCGGCGGCCGTGGCGTCACCGCCGTACTCGTCGATGCCCAGCCACATCTCCAGGTGCTCCAGAGCGGGCAGGGTGCTGCCGCCGACCCCGCGCACCACCTCACCGGGCAGCCCGCCGGTCTCGAAGCGCAGCCTGCGCAGCCGCTCATGGGTGACCGGCGCGAACTCCAGCCCGTTGCCACCGCGTACGCCCAGCTCGACCAGGTCCGGGAAGGCGCCGAGCAGCCGGGACACATCGGACTGCTCGATCCAGGAGATCTCCTGCTCATCCGGTTCGATATCGCCGATGAACAGCGCCTCCAGGGAGGTGAACCGGTCCTTCGCCGCGATCAGCGGATCGATGACCGAGCGGGAGTCGTCGCCGTACTCCCCCCAGACGCTGGTGATCACCGCGCGTACCCGGGAGACGTCCACCGTGTCCAGGAACCGCTGGAACAGCGGGCCGTAGTCCTCGTCCTCGTCGTGATACGGGTTGGCACAGAACCGCCAGGCCACGCTGTCGGGTTCGGGCAGGGTGGCTCGCTCCTCCTCGGACGGGAAGTCGAAGGCCGGGAGGCCGTGCAGTTCCTCGAGGTCGGGCATGGGGGGTCTCCTGGGGCGGTCGAGCGGATACGCGACGCCGGATGGCGTGTGCGAAGAGTTCTACCAAGCGTCACCGACAGCCGGGTCGGCGGACGTTGTCAGACCCTTGCCCTAGCGTCCTGACCACCGACCGGGCCATGGCGTCCGGTGGGCCACCGACCGCTGCGCCGAGGGGAAGAGCATGTACCGACAGGGGGACGTCCTGATCGTGCCGGTGACACCGGAGGAGCTGCCGCCGGGCACCGGCACCCTGCCCGCGGTGCCGAGGGACGGCCGGGGGCGGCTGGTGCTGGCCCTCGGCGAGGTGACCGGACACGCCCACGCGGTGATCGGACCGGGCACGCTGGTGCGCGAGCCGGGCGCGTTCGGCGTCGCGTACCTCCATCTCCCCGAGGGCGGGCGGGTGGTGCACGAGGAGCACGCCGCGATACCGCTGCCCAAGGGGTGGTACCGCGTGGTGCGCCAGCGGGAGTACACGCCGGGCGCCGTACGCGTCGTGGCCGACTGAGAGCGGGGGAGCGACCGATGACCACGGTGACGAAGGAAGCGACGGGGCCGGTGAACGGCGGGGGCGAGGCGGCGGACACCGAACGGACCGCCCACTGGCGGGCGGTGGCCGCCGCCACCGGCCCGGCCGACCGCGCGGCGGCCGAGGCCGGGGTGCGGCTCGCGTATGCGTTGGCGGGGCTGGCCCCGCCGGAGGCGTTCGTCTGGGTCGGCTCACCGCTCGCGGGCACGGCGGCCGCGCTCCTCCTGGCGGGACGGCAGGAGCTGCTGCCCGGGCCGTTCGCGGAGCGCGCGGCGAACGCGCTGGCGGCGGCCGGAGTGCGGCCGGAGCCGGGGGCCGCGGGCGCCTCGGTGCGGGAGGCGGTGCGCACCCTGCCCTGGGAGCGCGTCCGGCGTGAACTCCTCACCGCCCTCGGCCCGTCCGGCTGGGCGGAGCGCTGGGCCCGTACGGCCGCGCCGCTGTGGGACATCACCCGCGGGCTCACCGAGCGCATCCGCACCGGGCTGACCGAAACCCTCACCGAGGGCTCGGGCCGGGCGGAGCCGGAGGTGCGGCTCGCCGCGCTGGAGGCCGTGGCCGGGCAGCATGACGCGCCCTGGCTGGCCGCGGTCAGCGCCGACCCGGGCGGCGCCGGATCCGATCCGCTGGCCGGGGTGGCCGCGGTCGCCCGCGCCGCCGGATGGTGGTGGCCCTACGAGAAGGCCGTGATCATCTCCGAGCGGCCGGTGGAGCTGCACCGCGACGAGGCCGGACGGCTGGACCGCGCCGACGGACCCGCGCTCGCCTTCCCCGACGGCTTCGCGCTGCACGCCTGGCGCGGTATGCCGGTGCCCGCCGACTTCCTCAGGCAGCTCGGCGAGCTCACCCCGGACCGCATCCGCACCGAGGAGAACGCCGAGCTGCGCCGGGTGATGCTGGAGTCCTACGGCTACGACCGCTATCTCGCCGAATCCGGCGCCGAGCCGGTGCACCGCGACGCGACCGGTGTGCTGTGGCGTATCCAGCTCCCCGACGACGAACCGGTGGCGATGGTGGAGGTGGTCAACTCCACCCCCGAGCCGGACGGTACGCACCGCACCTACTGGCTGCGCGTACCACCGCGGGTGGCGACCGCCCGGGAGGGAGTGGCCTGGACCTTCGGACTGGACGCGGACGCCTATGCGCCGGAGCGGGAGACCTGACCGGCGGCGGGGCCCGGGGCGGCCGGGAGGTCACAGCTGTCCTTGAACCCCTGGCTGGTCAGCCCGAGCGCCGAGTTGATCCGCGAGCGGAGGTTCTCCACCGCCACCATCGCGGTCAGCTCGACGAGCTGCGCCTCGTCGAGGTTCCGGCGCAGCCGCTCCACGAGGGCGTCGTCCACGGTGGGCGGGTTGGCGGTCATGGCCTCGGCGTACTCCATCACGTCCCGCTCCAGCGGGGTGTAGACATCGCTCTCCCGCCACATCGGCACATCGTGCAGCTTGCGGTCGTCGATGCCCTGGCCACGGCTGACCCAGTAGCCGAAGTCCATGCACCAGGAGCAGCCGATGGAGGCGGCCGAGGCCATCTCGGCGAGCGCCTTGAGCCCGGGGTCAAGGGAGTTCCACTTGCTCAGCGACTGCTCGAAGCGCGTGTAGCTGAAGAGCACACGCTGGTTGTGGGCGAGTGCCTTGCCCGGGTCCAGGACCTTCCCGTAGGTGCGCTTCGAGTACCACTCCATGGCGCGGTAGAAGAGGGTGCGGCGCGGGGTGAGCGAGATGCGTGACATAGGGGGTGCCTCCGTACGGGGCCGTGGTGCCGCGGCGGTCGCTGCCGCCCTTCCACACGTACGACGGAGCACCCCGCGCCGGATGTGACACGGACGGATGTGGGCCGCGTCACGTCTTCCAGCGTAGGCACCGATGGGCGGTGGCCTGGCCCCGGCGGAAAACGGGGTGCGCCGGCGGAGGGGCGCGGGCCAGCCTGGAGCCCATGACATGGACGACGACGGACGACCTGGACGCGTTCCTGGCCGCGGCGGGCGGCTTCCTGCGGGGACGCCCGGCCGAGCACACCGTCCTGCTGACGGTGGCCGCCTCGCTGGCGGCGGCGGGCAGCGGCCGGTACGGGGAGCGGCCGCCCCGCTACGGCTGGTGGCGGCCGGAGCCGGGGGCCGGGGGAGACGGGGAGGGATCCGTCGGCGGGGCGTTCCTATGCACCCCGCCCTATCCGCTGGTGCTCTCCCCGCTGCCCGACGAGGCCGCGGAGGAGCTGGCCCGCGTCCTGGCGGAGCCCGGCGCGGCGCACGGCCCGCTGCCACCGGTCACCGGAGTGAACACCGGACGGCGTACCGCCGAGACCTTCGCCACCGCCTGGGAGCGGCTGACCGGGGCCGGCGCCGCGGTGGAGCAGACCCATCGGCTCTACCGGCTGGGCGCCCTGACCCCGCCCGATCCCGCGCCGCCCGGGCGGGCCCGGGCGGCCACCGCCGCCGACCGCGCGCTGGTGCTGAGCTGGTACGAGGCGTTCGCGGGTGAAGTCGGCACGCACGGCGGCGACGTCTCCCGCGCGGTGGACGACCGGCTCAGCGACGGCGGGATCACCCTCTGGGAGGTGGACGGCGCACCGGTCTCGTTGGCGACGGCCAGCCGGACGGAGGCCGGCATGGTCCGGGTCGTCCGGGTCTACACCCCGCCTGAGCTGCGTGGACGCGGGTACGCCGGGGCCGCCACCGCCGCCGTGAGCCGGTCGGCGCGGGACGCCGGCGCCCAGGAGGTGCTGCTCTTCACCGATCTGGCCAACCCCACCAGCAACGCCCTGTACCAGCGGCTGGGATACCGGCCGGTGGAGGACCACCTGGAGCTGTCCTTCACGGCACCAGGAACAACAGCACCCGTCGAGTGAGTTGTGTTATTGCAGTACAGCAGCGCACCCGCGCAGGCCGCGGGGTGACCCGCCACCCCCTCACCCTGGAGGTCCAGTGACCGGCTCCCGTCCGCACCGTTCCCGGCTCGCCGCCGCCCTGCGCCCCGCCGCCTTCGGGGCGGATCCGGCCGGGGAGCGGATGGAGCGCATCCGCCGGTCGCCGAATTTCCGGGACGGCGTCTTCGTCAATCCGGAGGGTGCCCGCACCCGGCCGTCCGGTTCCATGCTGGCGTTCCTCCCCACGTACTTCCGCAAGGAGGAGCGGATCCGCCGGGCCCCGGCCGGTCCGGTGCCGGTCCATCCCACCACCCTCGCCGACCTGGCCGTGCCGCCCGCCTCGGGGCTGCGGCTGACCTGGATGGGCCACTCCACCGTGCTCGCGGAGATCGACGGCCGCCGGGTGCTGTTCGATCCGGTGTGGGGCAGCCGCTGTTCGCCCTTCGCCCATCTGGGCCCCAAGCGGCTGCATCCGGCGCCGGTGCCGCTGCGGGAGCTGGGCCCGGTGGACGCGGTGGTGATCTCCCACGACCACTACGACCACCTCGACATGCCCACCGTCCGGGCGCTGGTGCGCACCGGCACCCGGTTCGTGGTCCCGCTCGGCGTCGGCGCCCACCTGGAGCACTGGGGCGTTCCGGCCGACCGGGTGACCGAGCTGGACTGGCACGAGTCCACCGAGGTCGCCGGGCTGACACTCACCGCCACCCCCGCCCGCCACTTCTGCGGCCGCGCCCTGCGCAACACCCAGCACACGCTGTGGGCGTCCTGGGTGGTGGCCGGGCCCGAGCACCGCGTCTACCACAGCGGGGACACCGGGTACTTCTCCGGTTTCGCGGAGATCGGCGCGGCCTACGGGCCGTTCGACGCGACCATGATCCAGATCGGCGCGTACAGCGAGTTCTGGCCGGACATCCATATGACCCCCGAGGAGGGCATGCGCGCGCATCTGGACCTCCAGGGCGGTGAGCCCACGCGCGGGATCATGCTGCCGATCCACTGGGGCACCTTCAACCTCGCCCCGCATCCATGGGAGGAGCCCGCCGAGGGCACGGTCACGGCGGCCGAGGCCGCCGGGGCCTCGGTGGCCGTTCCGCGGCCGGGGCTGCCCTTCGAACCGGAGCGCGGACTGCCGCTGGACTACTGGTGGCGGGCGATCGCGGCCCGGCCCGCGGCCGGTGCGCCGGACACCACGGCGGTCTCCACGGAGCTCCCGGCGCCTGCGGGCACCACCGGCGGCACCGATCCCGCCGTCCCGGTCCCGCAGCCATGACCTGCGCCCAATTCCTGTAGCGACAGGGCCCGTTGCGGTGATGCGACCGCAACGGGCCCTCGTACGTCCCACCCCCGGTCGTCAGGGAACGGAACGGAGTCCTCATGTCCCAGCGCATCGGCCTCGCCGCCGCGGCAGCGGCCGTGGCGGTACCGGTGGCCCTCGTCCTCACCGGTTGCGGATCCGGGCCGGAGTCCGGCAAGCCGCCCGCCGCCCGTGGGCACCACTCCGCCCACAAGGCCGGTGCCACGTCCGCGGTCGGGCTGGACGACCCGGCCAGGAAGGAGATCGCCATGAAGCTGGTCTCCAGTGCCGAGAACTCCTCCCTGGACTGGCGTGCCCAGTTCGGCTACATCGAGGACATCGACGACGGCCGCGGCTACACCGGCGGCCTCATCGGCTTCTGCTCCGGCACCGGCGACATGCTCGACCTCGTTGAGTACTACACCCTGCGCAAGCCGGACAACGTCCTGGCGACGTACCTGCCCGCGCTGCGCGAGGTCGACGGAAGCGACTCCCACGACGGTCTGGACCCCGGTTTCACCTGGGACTGGAAGAAGGCCGCCGCCGACGAAGTGTTCCGTGACGCCCAGGAACACGAGCGCGACCGCGTCTACTTCACCCCCTCGGTCCAGCGGGGCAAGGACGACGGCATCGGCGCGCTCGGCCAGTTCATCTACTACGACGCCACGGTGATGCACGGCCCCGGCGACGGCGCCCACAGCTTCGGCGGTATCCGCAAGGCCGCGATGCGCCAGGCCAGGACCCCGGCCCAGGGCGGCGACGAGGCCACGTACCTCCATGCCTTCCTCGACGCCCGCAAGGAGGCCATGCGGGCCGAGGAGGCCCACAGCGACACCAGCCGGGTGGACACCGCGCAGCGGAAGTTCCTCGACGAGCGGAACTTCGATCTGGCGCCGCCGCTGAAGTGGAGCGTCTACGGCGACCCCTACGAGGTCAACTCCTAGGTCCTGTTCTGCCGGTGGGCCCCTCGTGAGGGGCCCACCGGCAGAACAGACGGGCGAATGCCCCGGTTCACCGGGCCGCCGCGACCAGCGCCTGCATGACCCGCAGGTCGTCGCCCGCCTCCGGATGCCACTGCACCCCGAGGACGAACCGGTCGGCCCCGGGGAGCTCGGCGGCCTCGATCATGCCGTCGTCCGCCGCGTACGCCGAGGCCACCAGGCCCTTGCCCAGTTCGTCCACCGCCTGGTGGTGGAAGGTCGGCACCGACAGCGGCTCCGGCAGTACCTCGCCGAGCAGTGTCCCCGGCACCGGCTGCACCAGATGGCGTTCGAAGACCCCGGGTGCCCCCGCGTGGCCGTCCAGGTGCTGGATCAGCGTGCCGCCGAGCGCCACGTTCAGCAGCTGGTGGCCACGGCAGATGCCCAGCAGCGGGGTGCCCGCGGCGAGGGCGGCCTCGATCAGCGCCAGCTCCCAGGTGTCGCGCTCCCGCGCTGGCGGGCCGGTGCGCTCATGGGGTTCGGCGCCGTAGCGCACCGGTTCCACATCCGGCCCGCCGGAGATCACCAGCCCGTCGAGGCGGGAGACGACGCGGGCCGCCGCCTCCGGGTCCTCGTCGGGCGGCAGCATCGCGGCGAGTCCGCCCGCCTGCTGCACCAGCCGGTGGTAGCCGACGGGCAGCAGTGCCGCCGGGAGGTCCCACACACCCCAGCGGGCCGAGGACTCCAGATAGGTGCTGATGCCGATCAGGGGCTTGGACAACGGGGACATCCTCTTTCTCGGTCGCTTTCTCTCGGTCGCTTTCTCTCGGTCGTGCCCGCTCAGTCGCGGGACAGTTCCGCCTCGGCCTCCGCCAGCGCGGCGAACTCCTCCTCGGGGGCCGCGGCCACCAGACGGTGCCGGCTGTAGAAGGCGAAGTAGGCGAGCGCCACCGCGTAGACGCCGAGGGCGATGAACGCCGCGTCCTTGTCCACCAGGAAGGTGGCGACCAGCGCCGAGCAGGCGAGGACGAAGGCGATCGACGACGTCACCGTGCCGCCCGGGGTGCGGTAGGGCCGCTCCAGATGGGGTTCGCGGCGCCGCAGCACGATGTGCGAGAGCGACATCAGCGCGTAGGAGATGGTGGCGCCGAAGACCGCCACGTTGAGCATCCGGGCCCCGTTGCCGGACCAGGCGGCCAGCGCGAACCCGATGGCACCCGGGACCAGCAGCCCCAGGTAGGGGGCCTTGCGGCGGCTGGTCAGGGACAGGAAGCGGGGCAGGTAACCGGCGCGGGAGAGGGCGAACAGCTGCCGGGACCCGGCGAAGATCAGGGAGAAGAAGGAGGCCACCAGACCGGCGAGACCGGCGTAGTTGACGATGCGCGAGAGCACGGTGGCCTTGCCGTCCGGCTGGAGCGCCTCGACCAGCGGGTTGCCCGCGCCCTGCACCGCGTCGGAGCCGCGGGCGCCGGTGGCGGCGATGAAGGTGATCAGGGCGAGCAGCAGCAGGATGCCCATGGACCAGGCCATGGCCTTCGGCAGGGTACGGGCCGGGTCGCGGGTCTCCTCGGCGGCCAGCGGCACCCCTTCCACCCCGAGGAAGAACCACATGCCGAACGGGAACGCCGCCCAGATGCCGAGCAGACCGAACGGCAGCCACGAGTTGGAGCCGAAGGCGGAGTGGTCGACCTTGATGTCGTTGAGCGAGGCGGAGTCGAAGTCGGTGAAGGCGGCGACGGCGAAGATCAGCAGCGCGGTGACGGCTATCGCGGTGACGATCAGGCTGAACCGCAGGGCCTCGCCCACACCCCACAGGTGGATGCCGATGAAGATGACGAAGCACGCCAGATAGACCGGCCAGCTCGATTCCAGCCCGAACAGCCCCAGTGACTCGACGTAGTCGCCGATGAAGATGGAGATCGCCGCAGGGGCCAGGACATATTCGATGAGGATGGCGGTACCGGTGAGGAAGCCGCCCCAGGGGCCGAGCGCCCGCCGGGCGAAGCCGTAGCCGCCGCCCGCGGTGGGCAGGATCGCCGCCAGCTCCGCCAGGGCGAACACCATGCAGGTGTACATCAGGCCCATCAGCACCGCGGCGATGGCCAGACCGCCGAAGCCGCCCTCGGCCAGTCCGAAGTTCCAGCCGGAGAAGTCACCGGAGACGACGTAGGCGACGCCGAGGCCGGTCAGCAGCAGCGGACCCGCGCTGCCGCGCCGCAGGGTGCGGCGCTCCAGATAGCTCTCCTCGGGGGACGCCGGACCGCCTGGCGGTGCGGCACTGAGGGAGGTACGGGCGGAGTCTGTTCCGTCGGCCATGGGGTGCTCCTGCTCCACACGAGGGGGTGGCAAAGGTGTGGGGCCATACCTTTGTCTGCCCTGGGGCGATGCGCAAGCCCTCTGAGTAAAAGGATCGTTAATGAGGTTCCCGGGGAGGGGCCGCGGGGCCGCGCCGGACGGGGCCGCGCTAGACGAGGAAACCGCGCAGCAGCGACGCCGTGCCCTCGCAGTGCTCGCGCATCACCTCGCGCGCGCCCTCCGCGTCCCCGTCGAGCACCGCCTCGACCAGCGCGGTGTGCTGGGCCTGCGAGTGTTCCAGATTGCGCACCAGAAGCGGAATGCAATCCAGCAGATCATTCACCGACGCCCGCACCGCCGCGTACTGGGCGGCCAGCGTGGGGGAGCCCGCCAGCTCCGCCAGGGTCAGGTGCAGCATCGTGTCCAGCCGCCGGTAGTCGCCCAGCGGCGCGTCCCGGGTGGCGTCCAGAGCCGCCCGCAACCGCGTGACCTGCGCGTCGTCCAGTCCGTGCGCGGCGCACAGCCCGGCCGCGCCGACCTCCAGCACCTCCCGGAAGCGCAGGGTGTCCTCCAGGTCCACCGCCTCGACGCGGCGCCGCAGCTCGTCCTCGCCGCCCGCGGCGGGCTCGGGCCGCGCCCGGACGAAGGTGCCGCCGTACCGCCCGCGGCGGCTCTCCACCAGCCCCTGGTCCTGGAGCACCTTGAGCACCTCGCGCAGGGTCACCCGGCTGATCCGCAGCCGGTCCGCCAGCTCCCGCTCGGCCGGGAGCCGCCCGCCGTGCGGGACCAGCCCCAGCCGGAGCACCTGGAGTATCTGCTCGAGTGCTTCCTCGAAGCCGTTCCCGGCGCGCACCGGGCGCAGTACCGGGGCCAGCCGGTCACCGATCCGGTCGCCCGACGTGACCTCGCCGTCCCCGCTCTGGCTGTCGCTCATCGAACCTTCCGCACCTACTTCCCAATCAATGGTCTGCGGTATTACCTTATGGCCTTCCGGCGCTGCAATCTTCGCAGGAGGACCACCGTGGCAGACCGCAAATCCCCGCTCTCGGTCGATGAACTGACCAGACTCGTGAACGCCGGGGAGATCGACACCGTCGTCCTGGCCTTCACCGATATGCAGGGAAGGCTGCAGGGCAAGCGGTTCGCCGCCCGCTTCTTCCTGGACGACGTCCTCGATCACGGCACCGAGGGCTGTAACTACCTTCTCGCCGTCGACACCGATATGAACACGGTCGACGGTTTCGCGATGTCCTCCTGGGAGCGCGGCTACGGCGACTTCGCCATGCGCGGCGACCACGCCACGCTGCGCCACACTCCCTGGAACCCCGGCACCGCGCTGATGATCGCCGACCTCGGCTGGCACGACGGCTCACCCGTGGTGGCCTCCCCGCGCCAGATACTGCGGCGGCAGCTCGACCGGCTGGGCGAGCGCGGCTGGACCGCCTACGCGGGCACCGAGCTGGAGTTCATGGTCTTCAAGGACACCTACGAAGAGGCATGGAACTCCGGGTACCGCGGGCTCACCCCCGCCAACCAGTACAACGTCGACTACTCCGTCCTCGGCACCGGCCGGGTCGAGCCCCTGCTGCGCCGCATCCGCAATGAGATGGGTGCGGCCGGGATGATCGTCGAGTCGGCCAAGGGCGAGTGCAACTACGGCCAGCATGAGATCGCCTTCCGTTACGACGACGCTCTGACCACCTGTGACCAGCACGTCATCTACAAGACGGGCGCCAAGGAGATCGCCGCGCAGCAGGGCAACGCGCTCACCTTCATGGCCAAGTGGGATGAGCGCGAGGGCAATTCATGCCATATCCATCTCTCGCTGCGCGATGAGTCCGGGGCACCGGTGCTCGCCGACGACGCGGGTGAGTACGGCATGTCGAAGACCATGCGCCACTTCCTGGCCGGGCAGCTCGCCGCCATGCGGGACTTCACCCTGCTCTACGCCCCCAACATCAACTCCTATAAGCGGTTCCGGCCCGGTTCGTTCGCGCCGACCGCCGTCGCCTGGGGCCCGGACAACCGCACCTGCGCGCTGCGGATCATCGGCCATGGCCACGGCCACCGGCTGGAGAACCGCCTCCCCGGCGGTGACGTCAATCCGTATCTCGCGGTCGCGGGCATGGTGGCGGCCGGACTCCACGGCATCGAGAACGAGCTGGAGCTGCCCGAGGTCTGTACCGGCAACGCCTACAACGGCGACGCCGAGCATGTGCCGACCACGCTGCGCGACGCCGCCGAGCTGTGGGAGGCCAGCCCCATCGCGCGGGCCGCCTTCGGCGACGAGGTGGTGGAGCACTACCTCAACATGGCCCGCGTCGAACTGGACGCCTACGACACCGCCGTCACGGACTGGGAGCGGTTCCGGTCCTTCGAGCGCATGTGAGGAACCATCAGGTGACCAACGACCACCCGCACGAGCATCACGTACTCAACCCGGCGACCGAGGAGGTCATCGCCACCGTCCCGGCGGCCTCCGCGGCCGATGTGGACGCCGCCGTCGCGCGCGCCACCACGGCCCAGCACGGCTGGTCCGCGGCCGCGCCCGCCGACCGGGCCCGGCTGCTGCGCCGCTTCGCCGCCGTCGTCGACGACCACATCGAGGAACTGGCCGCACTGGAGGTCCGCGAGGCGGGCCATCCGATCGGCAACGCCCGCTGGGAGGCGGGCAACGTCCGCGATCTGCTGGACTACGCGGCCGGCGGGGCGGAGCGGCTGACCGGGAGCCAGATCCCGGTCGCCGGTGGCCTGAACGTCACCTTCCATGAACCGCTCGGCGTGGTCGCCGTGATCGCGCCGTGGAACTTCCCGATGCCGATCGCCGCGTGGGGCACCGCGCCCGCGCTCGCCGCGGGCAACGCCGTCCTGCTCAAGCCGGCCGAGACCACTCCGCTCACCGCGCTGCGGCTGGCCGAACTCGCCCTGGAGGCCGGGCTTCCGGAGGGGCTGTTCCAGGTGCTGCCCGGCGCCGGTCCGGTGGCGGGCACGGCGCTGGTCGAGCACCCCGGCGTGGCCAAGGTCGTGTTCACCGGGTCGACCGGCGTCGGCAAGGAGATCATGGCCCGCTGCGCGGCCGGGGTGAAGCGGGTGACGCTCGAACTCGGCGGCAAGAGCCCCAATATCGTCTTCGCCGACGCCGATGTCGAGCTGGCCGCCCGCTCGGCCCCGGGGTCGTTCCTCGACAACACCGGACAGGACTGCTGCGCGCGCAGCCGGATCCTGGTCCAGCGGAGCGTCTACGACCGGTTCATGGAGCTGCTGGAGCCCGCCGTGACCTCGTTCGCGGTCGGCGACCCGGCCGATCCGGCCACCGCGATGGGCCCGCTGATCTCGGCCGCCCAGCGGGAGCGGGTGCGCTCCTACGTCCCCGAGGACGCGCCCGCCGCGATCCGCGGTGAGGCTCCCCGGGGCAAGGGCTTCTGGTACCCGGCGACCGTCCTGGAGGCCACCGGCCCGCAGGACCGCACCGCCGTCGAGGAGATCTTCGGCCCGGTGGCCGTGGTGCTCCCCTTCGAGGACGAGGCCGACGCCGTACGGCTGGCGAACGCCACCGACTACGGCCTGTCCGGTTCGATCTGGACCCGGGACGTCGGCCGCGCACTGCGGGTCTCGCGCGCCGTGGCCGCCGGGAACCTCTCCGTCAACTCGCACAGCAGCGTGCGCTATTCGACCCCCTTCGGCGGCTACAAGCAGTCCGGCCTCGGCCGGGAGCTGGGCCCCGACGCCCTGACCGCCTTCACCGAGACCAAGAACGTCTTCATCAGCACCGAGGAGCAGTGACGTGACCGAGACCCCCGTGTGCCGCCGACTGGTCGGCCGTACCGCCGTCATCACCGGAGCGGGCAGCGGCATCGGCCTGGCCACCGCCCGCCGCCTCGCCTCCGAGGGCGCCAACGTGGTCTGCGCCGATATCGACGAAGCCGCGGGCAAGGCCGCGGCCGACGAGGTCGGCGGGCTCTACGCCCGCGTGGACGTGACCGACCAGGAGGAGGTGGAGGCGCTGTTCAAGACCGCGTACGACACCTACGGCTCGGTCGACGTGGCCTTCAACAACGCGGGCATCTCGCCCCCCGACGACGACTCGATCCTCACCACCGGGCTGGACGCCTGGAAGCGGGTCCAGGAGGTCAACCTCACCTCCGTCTACCTGTGCTGCAAGGCGGCGCTGCCGTACATGCAGCGGCAGGGCCGGGGCTCCATCATCAACACCGCCTCCTTCGTGGCCGTGATGGGCGCCGCGACCTCGCAGATCAGCTACACCGCGTCCAAGGGCGGAGTGCTGGCGATGTCCCGCGAACTGGGCGTGCAGTTCGCGCGTGAGGGCATCCGGGTCAACGCCCTGTGCCCGGGGCCGGTCAACACCCCGCTGCTGAAGGAGCTGTTCGCCAAGGACCCGGAGCGGGCCGCGCGCCGTCTGGTGCACGTCCCGGTGGGCCGGTTCGCCGAACCGGAGGAGATGGCCGCCGCGGTGGCCTTCCTCGCCAGCGACGACTCCTCGTTCGTCAACGCGGCGGAGTTCCTGGTGGACGGCGGTATCGCGGGCGCGTACGTCACACCCGTGTGACAGATGTCCGGCCTTCGGGACGGAAGCGCGTTCGATGCGCTCGGGGTAAAGCCCTGGCCATAGGGTGGTGTGCGTGAGCATGACGACACCACCCGGCTGGTACCCCGACCCCGAACACCAGGGCTCCGGCCCCACGCAGGAGCGTTATTGGGACGGGTCCGCCTGGACCGACGACCGCCGCGGCGCACCGGGCGGGCCTGGTGACGCCCAGGCCGTGCACTACGCACCCACGATGCACGCCATGCCGCCCGTGCAGGGCCCGCCCACTCCGCCCACTCCGCCCGGCCCCCCGGGGCAGCCCCCCGTCCCGGGGTACTCCGCGGCGCAGACTCCCCCCGGTGCGCCCGTACCGGGGGCTCTGCCCGGGTATCCGGGAGCGCCGGCTTCCGGTCAGCCGGGCGGTGCGCCGCGCGGTGGTTCGAAGACGGGGGCACTCGTGGTCGCCGGAGTCGTGCTCGTCGCGGCGGTGGCCGGCGGTGTGCTGCTGTTCCAGGACGACGACGGCAAAGGCCGCAAGGCCAAGCGGAACTCGGCGGGCAAGCTGCCCGGTGGGAACGGCGGTGGCACCGCCGGTATCCCGCCGGGCGGCCGGTCCGGGGGCGGCCCGGACGATCCGGCGGTCGTCGAGGACCGGGTCAATCACATCAGCCTGCCCCTCCTCACCGGCTGGACGGAGTACCAGGGCGTCAAGGACGGGGTGGGGCTCCAGGGCGCTCCGACCCCCTGCGCGAAGAAGCCCGGCAAGACCTGTGCGCGCGGGGGCATTCGTACGCTGACCGTCCTCCCCGACTACTACAAGGCCACGACGGCGGAGGGCATCGCCAAGGAGGACATCCCGACGAACGCGGACGACGCCTACAGCAAGGAGAACTACGGCGGCATCGTGTCGCACAAGGAACTCAAGTCCGAGGCGGTCACCGTGGCCGGCCGGCAGGGCTATCGGGTCCTGTGGCAGGTGGACAACGCGGCGGGCGACGACGGATACGTGCAGTCCCTCGCCCTGCCGGACCCCAGGAGCGCGGCCAAGAAGATGATCGTCATCAGCATGGCCATCGACAAGAACCCCGCCGCGCCGCCGCTCTCCCACATGGACACGATCACGCAGGGCATCAAGGCCCTGAACTGACGGGGGCGGTCCGCCCCGGTGTACGGCCGCCGACTCGTGGCCATAAGGTGACCGCGTGACCACGAACACACCTCCCGGCTGGTACCCCGACCCCGGTGACGCGGGCAACGGCCCCGGCATCGAGCGCTGGTGGAACGGCTCGGCCTGGACCGAGTACACCCGCGGCGGCGCCGCGGCGCCCGGGATGCCGTACGGCGCGCCCCCGGTGCCCGGCCATGTCCCCGGGCAGCCGGGCGGGCTCCCGGGGCGCGGGCGCGGGCCGAAGGTCGCCGCGCTCGCGGTGGCTGTGGGGGTCGTGATCGCCGCGATCATCGGGGGTGTGGTGCTGCTGGGCGACGGCGGGGACGACGACGGCAGGCCCAAGGCCAAACCGTCCCCTTCCGCCTCCGCCCCGGAGGACGACGGCGGCGGCGCGCCGTCGGAGCCGCCCACCGAGCCCCCCGGCGGTACGCCCAGCTTCGACCCGGACACCGCACCCGACCCGGTGAACGGCATCAGCCTGCCGGTGCTCTCCGGGTGGCAGGCGGGGCGCAGCAGCTCAGGCGGCGCCGGGATCACCACCTCCCGCTACCCCTGCCCGGGCGATCCGTCCACCGAGTGCGTGCGCGGCGGCGCCTTCTCCCGCACCGCCAGCGGCTACAAGGCCGACACCGCCAAGGGCATAGCCAAGGAGGACATCGCGCAGAACGCGGAGGACTCCTACGGCCAGGACGAGGAGAGCAACCGCAAGGCGTACGGCGGGATCAGCTCCCACAAGCAGCTCAAGGCCGGGGCGGTCGACGTCGTGGGCGGCAAGGGCTACCTCGTCCGCTGGAAGGTGAAAACCAAGAAGGGCGACGACGGCTACGTCCAGTCGGTCGTCTTCCCCTCGCCCACCGTGCCCGACACGATGGTCGTGGTGCGCTTCGGCTTCGATGTGAGCGACAAGGCTCCGCCGCTCAGCGATATGGACAAGATCATCAAGGGCATCAAGGCGCTGGCGGGCGACGGCCGTTCCATCTGAGCCCCGCGGAGCCATCGCTGCTAGAGGAACGTACGGCCCTCGCCCCGGTAGGTCGGGACGGAGTTCACCACCCGGTCCCCGCTCTCTCCGTCGATGAGATGGAGCTCCGCGAAGCGCTCGCACAGTTCACCGGCCTTGGCGTGCCGGAACCACACCTTGTCGCCGATCAGCAGATCGTCGGCGGCCGTGCCCAGCAGCGGTGTCTGCACCTCACCGGGTCCCTCCTGCGGGTCGTACGCCAGCCCCTCCGGGAGGCAGGGCACCGGCAGCCGGTCGGCACCGGCCACCCCCGAGGCCGGATAGCCGCCGCCCAGCACCGTCACCACCCCCACGCCCGGACGGCGCACCACCGGCTGGGCGAAGAGCGCCGCCGGGCGGCCGTGGAACGAGGTGTAGTGGTCGAACAGCCGCGGCTGGTAGAGCCCGGACCCGGCGGCGATCTCGGTCACCGCCGCCTCGGCCGCGGTGTGCTGCACACTGCCGGTGCCGCCGCCGTTGACGAACTCCAGGTCCGCCACCGTGCGCACCGCCCGGACCGCCGCCGCCCGGCGCTCGGCCAGCTCGCGGCGGGCGGTGCTCTGCATCAGCCGGATCATCCGGGAGCGCAGCGGACGGCCGGGCACCGCGTCACCCACCCCCGCCACATGCCCCTCGTACGCCATGAGGCCGACCACCCGGAAACCGGGGCGGCGCTCGACCGCCCGCGCCAGCTCGGCCAGTTGGACCGGTTCGCGCAGCGGTGAGCGCCGGGCGCCCACCCGCACCCGGCCGCCCAGCAGCCGCAGCGAGGTGTCCAGCTCCAGACAGACCCGGACCTCCTCGGTCCCCGCGCGGACACTGTCGATCAGATCGAGCTGACCGATCCCGTCCACCATCACCGTGACCGCCGCGGCCAGTTTGGGATCGCTGGTCAGTGTGGCGAACCCGTCCCGGTCGGTGGAGGGGTAGGCGAGCAGTACGTCGTCGAAGCCCTCGCGGGCCAGCCACAGCGACTCCGCGAGCGTGAAGCTCATGATCCCCGCGAACCCGTCCTGCGCCAGCACCCGTTCCAGCAGCGCCCGGCACCGCACCGACTTGCTGGCCACCCGGACCGGTTTGCCTCCCGCCCGGCGCACCAGGTCCCGGGCGTTACGGTCGAACGCCCCCAGATCGACGATGGCCAGGGGCGCTTCGAGATGCGCGGTGGCCCGGTCGTACCGGGCCCGGTCAGCGGCGGCAGACGACATGGACGCAGCTTGCCAGACCGCTATTACCACTGGGTAGAGGGCAGCGGTGCGCGGCCCCCCTGGTGCACCGTAGAGTGTCGCGCACGCCACGACCGGCAGGTCAGGGGCGTGATGTCCGTATACGGGCCCGCCTGTCCGAAAGGCGGTGGCACAGCGCGGCGAACCGGACGGAGTCAGGTGAACCAGGTCCTGAAGCGCGCGAGGGGGTGCAGGTGAGCACCGACGCCGAAGCGGCACACTCGCCCCACGACTCACCCCCGCCACACCCCGCGTACCCACCCCAGCCGTCCCGGCGTGCGCACACCGTGCCCACACAACCGTCCGCCCCGCCGCGCCCCTCCGCGCCGCCCGGTTTCACCCCGGATCCGGACACCCCGGTCCTCGGCGTACCTGCCCGGGTCCCCTCGCCGCGCGGCTCCCGGCCCTGTGACGACCGCCCGCGCACCACCACCGCGGCGCTCGGCCACCAGCCGCCCCCGCGGCCCCCCGATCCGCCGCACACCGCGATATCCGCGCCCGCCACCGGCGGCCGCCGTTCCCGCGGCCGCACCGCGGCCGCCGCCGTCTGCCTCGTCCTCGGACTCGGACTGCTCGGCGGGGCGGCGGCCGGAAGCTGGCTCGGTGACGGCGCCGGGACCCCGCCGACCACCGCCGACACCTACGCCCACGCGCGCACCGCCTGGCGCGCCGTCCCCGTCGACACCCTCTTCCCGCGCACCCTGCGCGGCAAGGGCGAGGGCCCCGGCGGCGCCGACCGCGGCTGGACCCGGATCGCCGTCGCCCCCGACAGCAGCTGCGGCGGCGGATTCGACCCGCTGCTCGGCAAGGCACTGGCCCCCGTGGGCTGCAAACGGCTGCTGCGCGCCACGTACACCGACGCCACCAGCACCAACGTCACCACCGTCGGTCTGCTGATCACCACCTCCGACGTTGCCGGGATGCGCGCGCTGCACGAGCGCTTCGCCACCGAGCGGCTGGACGAGCGCACCGACCTGATGCCCCGCCCCTACGCCGCGAAGGGCACCGCGGCCGCCCGGTTCGGCGACGCCCAGCGCGCAAGCTGGCACATCACGGTCCTCACCGACGCCCCCGCCGTCGTCTACAGCGTCAGCGGGTTCGCCGACGGCCGGAAGGTCACCGACCCCAGCCCGGCCGGGGAGGCCATCGAGCGCGGCGCGACCACGGCCCCCGCGCAGTCGGGCCTCGGCCATGACGCCCGGGGTCTGGCCGAGGAGATCACGACCGCCTTCCGCCGCACGCTGGCCGACTCCGGGGACGGCAGCGCATGACCGGGACGGGACGGCGGTTCGCCGTGGCCCTGGCCGCCGCCGGTCTCGCCCTGCTGCCCGTCGCCCCCGCACGGGCCGATGGCATACAGGCCCAGGAGTGGGCGCTGGACGCCCTCCACGTCCGGCAGGCGTGGCAGACCACCAAGGGCGCCGGCACGACCGTCGCGGTCCTGGACACCGGTGTCGACCCCGACCACCCCGACCTCAAGGGCCAGGTGCTGCCCGGCAAGGACCTCATCGGCTTCGGTGCCGGACCCGGTGACCGCGCCTGGGCCCGCCACGGCACCGCCATGGCCGGGATCATCGCCGGCCGCGGCCACGGCACGTCCCGTGGCGATGGGGTGCTCGGCGTCGCGCCCCGTACGAGGATCCTCCCGGTGCGGGTGATCCTGGAGGACGCCGACCCCGACCGGAAGAAGGCGCGTGCCTCCCGCGGCGGCGCGCTCGCCGACGGCATCCGCTGGGCGGCCGACCACGGCGCCGACGTGATCAACCTGTCGCTCGGCGACGACAGCGAATCCGCCCACCCCGAACGCGCCGAGGACGCCGCGGTCCAGTACGCCCTGCGCAAGGGCGCGGTGGTCGTCGCCTCCGCGGGCAACGGCGGGGAGAAGGGCGACCGCGCCTCCTACCCGGCCGCCTACCCCGGCGTGATCGCCGTGACCGCCGTGGACCGCTACGGCAGCCGCGCCGCGTTCTCCACCCGCCGCTGGTACGCCACCGTGTGCGCGCCCGGAGTCGACGTGGTCATCGCCGACCCCGACCGGCGCTACTACGAGGGCTGGGGCACCAGCGCCGCCGCCGCCTTCGTCTCCGGCTCCGTCGCCCTCGTCCGCTCCGCCCACCCCGGGCTGAGCCCGCGCCAGATCCGCCAACTGCTGGTCAGCACCGCACAGGACGGCCCCGAGGGCGGCCGCAGCGATGAACTCGGCGCGGGCATGGTGGACCCGGCGGCGGCCGTCGCGGCGGGGGAGAAGCTGACGCCGCGCGCCCAGGAGCCCACCGCCGCTGCCGCCGCGCACCGCTACTTCGGCTCCGGCCCCGGCCACGGCACGAGCCACCGGGAAGCGGACGGCCCGGGCCGTCCGGCGCTGTTCGCCGGACTCGCCGGAGCGGCCCTGGTGGTGGTCGCGGTCGCGCTGTGGCGCGGCTCAGGGGCGCTGCGACTGCCGGGGCCGCGCGGGGCGTTCACCAGCCGCCGTCCCCGTTGAGGGCCGCGGTGGTCGCCTCGACGGCCCGTCGCGCCGCCTCCTCCACCAGCGCGACCCCGCTGTCCATACCGGCGCTGCCGTCGGACAGCACCGCGACGAGGTAGCCGCGCCCACCCGCCGTGATGTGACCGATGCTGTTGATGTCCCACAGACCGGTGGTGCTGCGCGGCAGCCAGCCGTTCTTGAGCCGGAATCCGGTGCCGTCACCGTCGGCGGCGGCCGAGACACCCCAGCTCTGCTCGTCGGCGGTGCGTCCCATCAGCGTGCCGATGTACTCCCGGGCCCGCTCGCCCAGCGCCGAACCGTCCTCGAAGACCGCGCTCAGCAGCCGCAGTTGGTCCGCCGCGGTGGTGCGGGTCAGGCCCCACCGCCCGGCCTCGCCGCCGAACGTTTCCGTCAGCCCCAGCCGCCGGTGCGCCGCGTCGAGACCGTCGGCGCCGCCGATCGCCCGCCAGAGCGCGTTCGCGGCGCCGTTGTCGCTCTGCTCGATCATCGCGGCGGCGTGCGCATGCTCCTCGCCGCTCAGCTCCCGGCCCTCGTCCTGGGCGTCCAGCAGCAGGGCCGCGAGGATCCCGACCTTGACGATGCTCGCGGTGTCGTACCAGCCGCCGCCGTACACCCCGACCGCCCCGGACCGGAGGTCGCGCAGGCCGACGGAGAAGTACGCGGCGGAGCCTTCCGCCATCGGGGCGAGTGCCCGGGTGAGGGTGTCGCTGAGGGGGCGGGCCGGGGGCGGTGGCGCGGACCGCGTCCCGTCGTCGCCTGCCACAGCTCCTCCTCCGTCCATGCCCGCCGTCGGCCGTTCGGGGCCGCCCGCCGGCCGGGCGCCCACTTCTCCGTCGGCCTGCCGGTCCCGTACCCCGCCGGAGCCGCAGCCGAGCAGGGACAGGGTCAGCGCCGCGACGACCGCGACCGCGGCACTCGTGGTGACCCGGGCGGGGCGCCGGGTCGGTCGAGTGTCGTTGTTTCCGTCCGGGGACGCCAGGTGGCCTGCTTTCGTCCGTGATGAGGAAATGATCAACATCTCATCAGTAAAGACGGCTCCCCGGCGCGAGGCCGGTTGCCCCGCCCCCGATACCCTCGCGATGTGGCGTTCAAGAACATTCCCGACCCCGGCTTCTCCGGCGACGACGGCTCCGCCGATCCCCGCCTGACCGCGGCGCTCGCCGCCTGGGCCGATGACCGCTCCACCGAACCCGAGGTGCTGGCCGCGCTCACCGGGGCCCGGCTCCTGGTACCGGTGGTCGCCATGCTCGGCGAGGTGGAGGAGGGGCCCGGGGGGCTGCGCCGCGAGAAGACCAGCGACATGGCGGTGCCGACGCTCCAGGCTCCCGACGGACGCCGCGCGCTGCCCGCCTTCACCTCGACCGAGACCCTGGCCCGCTGGCGTCCGGACGCCCGCCCGGTGGCCGTACCGCTGCGCCAGGCCCTGGAGGCCGCCGCGCACGAGAAGGCGGACACCCTGGTCCTGGACCTCGCCGGTCCGGTGCCCTATCAGCTCACCGGTCCCGCCCTGCTGGCCCTCGCCGAGGGCCGGACCAGCGCCGATCCGCTCGGCGACCCCGCGGTCACCGACGCGGTGCGATCCGTGCTGGCCGCCGAGCCGGATGTGGTCCGGGCCCACCTGGGACCGGCCCAGGACGCCGACGGCATGCTCGCGCTCGCCCTGGCCCCGCACGCTCCGGCGCGCGAGACGGCGCAGCGCGTGGCGGGCGCCCTGGCCTCCGACGAGGTGCTGCGGGCCCGGCTGGTGCGCGGGCTGACGCTGGCGCTGCTGCCGCCGGACGCCACGGTGCCCGGGGAGCCGCTCTTCCACCGCTGAGCCGTACCCCGTCAACGGGCGCGGGATCGGCCGCCCGACCTGCCCCGACCCCCCTCTGACCCGGGCCGTAATCGAACCAACAGGCGAAATCTCCTGGATCGCCCCACAATGCATAGGGCAACTGGCGGTCCGATCGGTAAGAGGAGAGCGCCATGGAGACGAGAACGGTCGTAGCGGAATGCACGGGGACCGCGATGCTGGTCCTGTTCGGAGTCGGTTCCCTGGTCCTGGCCGGGGATTACATCAACGCCCTCGGCATCTCGCTCGCCTTCGGCTTCACGCTGATCGCGATTGCCTACGCGTTCGGGCGCATCTCGGGCTGCCACGTCAATCCGGCGATCACGCTCGGGGCGCTGCTCGCCAAACGCATCGACATCCGGCAGGCCGTGGAGTACTGGGTCGCGCAGCTGGTCGGCGCGATCATCGGCGCCGCGGTGCTCTTCCTGCTGGCCAAGCAGGTGCCCAGGCTCCAGACCGACGGTGCGTTCGGCACCAACGGCTACGGCGGCCGGTCACCGGTGGGCCTGGGCGCGGGCGGGGCCTTCCTCGCCGAGGTGCTGCTCACCTTCCTGCTGGTCTTCGTGTTCCTCACGGTGACCCAGCGGGCGGACCGGAAGGCCGGCCGGGCCGGCCAGGGGGAGGGGGCGGAGGAGGAGCCGTCCGGCTTCGAGCCGATTCCGATCGGCCTCGCCTACGCCGCGGTCAACCTGATCGGCATCCCGCTGACCTGGGCGTCGGTGAATCCGGCGCGCAGTCTGGGCCCGGCGCTGTTCGCGGGCGGCGCGGCGCTGTCGCAGCTCTGGCTGTTCCTGATCGCGCCGCTGGTCGGCGGAGTGCTGGCCGCGGTGGTGCACCGGTTCACCCATCAGCACCCGGTGGGCCAGGCCCAGCGGGAGCAGACGACCGGAGAGCCCGCGGCCGGGCCGTGGGGCCGGATGCGCGGCGGTCACCGGCCCGAGGCGGGCGGCCCCGAGGCCAAGGGCCCCGAGGCGGCCTGAGCGGCCCCGCCGGCGTCCGCTGCGCGGAGCGCTCAGCCGAAGACCGGGCCGGTGAACTTCTCGCCCGGCCCCTGACCCGGCTCGTCCGGCACCACCGACGCCTCGCGGAACGCGAGCTGGAGCGACTTGAGGCCGTCCCGCAGCGGGGCGGCGTGGAAGGAGCTGATCTCCGTGGCACTCGCCGTCACCAGCCCCGCCAGCGCGTTGATCAGCTTCCGCGCCTCGTCCAGGTCCTTGGTCTGCGGACCCTCCTCGGCCAGCCCCAGGTTGACCGCGGCCGCGCTCATGAGGTGCACCGCGACCGTGGTGATCACCTCGACCGCGGGCACGTCCGCGATGTCACGGGTCATACGGTCGAAGTCGGGGGCCGGCTGCCCGGCGTTGGCGTCGCTCATGGTGGTCGGGGCTCACTTCCTGGACGATGGGTGTCCCCAGCCTAGTGCCGCGTCAGCCAAGGTTTGCCCGGTAGCGAGGCGTCCTGGTGCGGTCAGCTGCAAGGCGCCGGATCGGCCTCGTAGTGGGCCTACTCGGCCGGTTCGGCAACGCCGCAGATGGCCGTGCCAGGGCGGCGAGCGGGGCGAACCTTGGCTGACGCGGCGCTAGGGGCCGCCCGGAATCGCTCGTACCGGGCGGGTGCCGAGCACCGGGCGGGCGGCGTGGTGAGCAACGCTCCGCGGTCCTGGTAAGCTAGGGGAGCGACCGGCCGGTCACTCGCGTGCCCGGCCCACAAGTGGAGGCTCCACGCTCCCACCTCCCGGCCCTTGGTCGGCAGGTCATCGGTCAGGCTGCGCCCCGCGGTGACATCGCGGCGGTGCTCCCGGTCAATGAGGAGCCCCGCCTGTGTACCGTCAGGGGCGTTTTGTGCGTCCGGTGCGGTGGTCTCAACCGATACAGACGTTACGCGGCAGTCCGCCAGGCGGTCGCGTGGTGCAACCGAGGAGGATCCATCAGCGCCGAGCCCCGCATCAACGACCGGATTCGCGTCCCCGAGGTGCGACTCGTCGGTCCCAGTGGCGAGCAGGTCGGCATCGTGCCGCTTGCCAAGGCCCTGGAGCTTGCGCAGGAGTACGACCTCGACCTGGTCGAGGTGGCGGCGACCGCCCGTCCGCCGGTCTGCAAGCTCATGGACTACGGAAAGTTCAAATACGAGTCGGCCATGAAGGCCCGTGAGGCGCGCAAGAACCAGGCGCACACGGTCATCAAGGAGATGAAGCTCCGGCCGAAGATCGACCCGCACGACTACGACACCAAGAAGGGTCACGTCGTCCGGTTCCTCAAGCAGGGCGACAAGGTCAAGATCACGATCATGTTCCGTGGCCGTGAGCAGTCCCGGCCCGAGCTCGGCTACCGGCTGTTGCAGCGGCTCGCGGAGGATGTCCAGGACCTCGGCTTCGTGGAGTCCAACCCGAAGCAGGACGGCCGAAACATGATCATGGTCCTCGGTCCGCACAAGAAGAAGACCGAGGCGATGGCCGAAGCCCGCGAGGCCCAGGCCGCCCGCAAGGCGGAGCGCCAGGGCGGCACTGCCGCCGAGGAGCACGCCGAGGAGCCCGCCGAGGCGTGATCGCGAGGCGCGAGCCTCCATCGCCCACCCGGGGCCGCAAGGCTCCGGAGACCAACCGAAATACCAGACGCTTCCGGACGCCGGACCGCGGTCACCGCCGTGCCCGCCCGGTCACCGGACAGCGCCCCCGACGAGGAGTGAACGGCGACATGCCGAAGAACAAGACGCACAGCGGTGCCCGCAAGCGCTTCAAGCTCACCGGTTCCGGCAAGGTCATGCGCCAGCGCGCCGGTCGCCGCCACCTTCTCGAGCACAAGTCGTCCACGTTGACGCGCCGCCTGGCCGGCAAGACCGAGATGGCCCCGGCCGACGCCAAGAAGATCAAGAAGCTCCTCGGCAAGTGACGCCCCCGCCCCGCCGAGGCGGGGTGTGCGTCGAGCCGACCGGGACCTATTCGTTTCCGGGCCGTATGAGTCACCCGCGGCCCCGTACAAGGAGTTAAACAAGTGGCACGCGTCAAGCGGGCAGTCAACGCCCACAAGAAGCGCCGGGCGATCCTCGAGCAGGCCAGCGGCTACCGCGGTCAGCGGTCCCGCCTGTACCGCAAGGCCAAGGAGCAGGTCACCCACTCCCTGGTCTACAACTACAACGACCGCAAGAAGCGCAAGGGCGACTTCCGGCAGCTGTGGATCCAGCGCATCAACGCCGCTGCCCGCGCCAACGGCATGACGTACAACCGCTTCATCCAGGGTCTGAAGGCCGCCAACATCGAGGTGGACCGCAAGATCCTCGCCGACCTCGCGGTCAACGACGCCAACGCGTTCGCCGCGCTGGTCGAGGCGGCCCAGAAGGCGCTGCCGAGCGACATCAATGCCCCGAAGGCGGCCTGACGCGTAACGCTGAGCCGTACCGGCGACGGACCCGCAGGTGATCACTCACCTGCGGGTCCGCGCGTGTCGGCGCCCCTGCCCCGTCACCCCGCACGAGAACCCGTCACCCCGCACGAGAAGGCGCACCCCATGGCGGCCCCTGAGCTGACTTCCCTGAAATCGCCGCGTGTCACGGCGGCGCGACGGCTCGCCAAGCGCAGCTTCCGCGGCAAGGAGCGGCGGTTCCTCGTCGAGGGCCCGCAGGCCGTACGGGAGGCCGTCGGCCATCTCGTCGAGGTCTACGCGACCCCCGAGGCCGCCGGGCGCCACGCGGAGATCGTCGCCGCCGCGCGGGCCGCGGGCGTACCGGTGCTCACCGCCTCCGACGAGGTCGTCGCGGAGATGTCGGACACCGTCACCCCGCAGGGCATCGTCGGGCTGTGCCGCTTCCTGGACTCGCCGTTCGAGGAGGTGCTGCGCGCCCGCCCGCGGCTCGTCGCCGTCCTCGCCAACGTCCGTGACCCCGGCAACGCCGGAACCGTGCTGCGCTGCGCGGACGCCGCCGGGGCGGATGCGGTGGTGCTCACCGACGCCTCGGTGGACCTGTACAACCCCAAGGCCGTCCGGGCCTCCGTGGGCTCCCTCTTCCACCTCCCGGTCGCCGTCGGGGTGCCCGTGGAGCACGCGGTGAGCGGGCTGAAGGAGGCCGGCGCCCGGGTGCTGGCCGCCGACGGGGCGGGGGAGCGGGACCTGGACTCCGAGCTCGACGACGGTCTGCTGGGCGCCCCCACCGCCTGGATCTTCGGTAACGAGGCATGGGGGCTGCCGGAGGAGACCCGCGCACTCGCCGACGAGGTGGTGCGCGTTCCGATCCACGGGAGGGCCGAGAGCCTCAACCTGGCCACGGCCGCCGCGGTGTGCCTCTACGCCTCGGCTCGTGCGCAGCGCGCTCCCGCGGGGTGCCGCTCCGTCACACCGACCTAGTAGGGTTGCCCCCTCTGGGGGCCCAGGAGGGGGTGTGGGGATGGACGTCAGGACCTCCGGCGCCAGGGCGGCCGACGCCCGCGCGCCCGGAGCGGGGCTGCCCGCCGCCGCGGACGGGCCGCCGGAGCCCGACGCCCTGGCGGCCGTGCTCGGCCTGCACCCCGACGATCTGCCCGACGGCCTGGTGGTGGCCGATGAGACCGGCCGCGTCACCTGCTTCAACGCCGCGGCGGCCCGGATCACCGCCACCCGCCCCGCGGACGCCGTCGGCGCCCCGCTCGAACGCGCCCTGCCGTTAGAGGACCTGGACGGCCGCCGCTGGTGGACCCTGACCGATCCCTACGGCGGCCTGGCCACCCGGGTCGGGCAGCCGGAGCGCAATCTGCTGCTGCCCGGCGGTCGGGAGGTCCTGGTCTCCGCGCGGTACGTCCGTGACCACCCCACCGGGCCGGTGCGCCGGCTGGTGGTCTCGCTGCGCGGCACCGAGGCGCGGCGCCGCACCGAGCGCAGTCACGCCGAGCTGATCGCGACCGTCGCCCATGAGCTGCGCTCCCCGCTGACCTCGGTCAAGGGTTTCACGGCCACCCTGCTCGCGAAGTGGGAGCGGTTCACCGACGACCAGAAGCGGCTGATGCTGGAGACCGTCGACGCCGACGCCAACCGGGTCACCCGGCTGATCGCCGAGCTGCTGGACATCTCCCGTATCGACTCCGGGCGGCTGGAGGTGCGCCGCCAGCCGGTGGACGTGGCCGCCGCCGTCCGCCGCCATGTCCAGGCGCTCACCGCCGCCGGACACTGTGCCGAGCGCTTCCTGATCCGGGTCAGGGGGCCGCTGCCGGATCTGTGGGCCGATCCCGACAAGATCGACCAAGTGCTGGGCAACCTGCTGGAAAACGCGGTGCGTCACGGTGAGGGAACTGTCACCATCGAGGTGGCACCCGCACCGGCCAGGCCCGCTGCGGACGGCCCGGCCGTGGAAGGCCCCGCAGTGGAGAGGACCGCCGTCACCGTGAGCGACGAGGGCCCCGGGATCCCCGAGGAGTCGATGAGCCGCGTCTTCACCCGCTTCTGGCGGGGCAGCAAGCGCGGCGGCACCGGCCTGGGCCTGTACATCGTCAAGGGCATCGTCGAGGCCCACGGCGGCACCATCACCGTCGGGCGGGCCCGCGGCGGCGGCGCCGAGTTCCGATTTACCCTGCCCGTGGGCACCCCGGCCTATCTGGTCTGAGTCCGCCCACGGGCTTACCCAGGAACAGCAGCAGCCGCGCGCCCCTTAGACTCGGGCTTTGGCACCTTTGGCGTCCCTTGTGGTCCCTGTGGTCGCAGCAGCCGTCGGGCGGGGTCGCGCAGCCAGGGGGCACCTCCTCAGCGGTAGCTGGGGAACAAACGGAAGCACGGGAAGAGATGTCGGCACCCAATAAGTCGTACGACCCTGTCGAGGTCGAGGCACTGAAACCGGAAGAGATCGCCCGGATGCGGGACGAGGCGCTCGCCGCCATCGCCGCCGCGGGTGACCTCGAGGCGCTGCGCGAGGTGAAGGTCGGCCACACCGGCGACCGTTCCCCGCTGGCCCTGGCCAACCGCGAGATCGGCGCCCTGCCACCGCACGCCAAGGCGGACGCGGGCAAGCGCGTCGGCCAGGCCCGCGGCCAGGTGAACCAGGCGCTCAAGGCCCGTCAGGAGGAGCTGGAGGCGGAGCGCGACGCGCGGGTGCTGGTCGAGGAGGCGGTGGACGTCACACTGCCCTACGACCGCATCCCGGCCGGCGCCCGCCACCCGATCACCACCCTCTCCGAGCGCATCGAGGACGTCTTCGTGGCCATGGGCTACGAGGTCGCCGAGGGCCCCGAGGTGGAGGCCGAGTGGTTCAACTTCGACGCGCTGAACTTCCCGCCGGACCACCCCGCCCGCGAGATGCAGGACACCTTCTTCGTCCGGGGCGCCCGGAGCGGCGAGGGCGACGAGGGTGACGAGGGCGGCGGATCCTCGGGTCTGGTGCTGCGCACCCACACCTCGCCGGTGCAGATCCGGTCGATGATCGACCGCGAGCCGCCCATCTACGTGGTCTGCCCGGGCCGCACCTTCCGCACCGATGAGCTGGACGCCACCCACACCCCCGTCTTCCACCAGGTCGAGCTGCTGGCCGTGGACGAGGGGCTGACCATGGCCGACCTCAAGGGCACGCTCGACCACATGGTGCGGGCGCTGTTCGGCGAGGGCATGTCCACCCGGCTGCGGCCGAACTTCTTCCCGTTCACCGAGCCGTCCGCCGAGATGGACATGCTCTGCTACGTCTGCCGCGGTGAGTCGGTCGGCAACCCCGACCGCCCCTGCCGCACCTGCTCCAGCGAGGGCTGGATCGAGCTGGGCGGCTGCGGCATGGTCAACCCGCGGGTGCTGGTGGCCTGCGGTGTCGACCCGGAGAAGTACAGCGGGTTCGCCTTCGGCTTCGGCATCGAGCGGATGCTGATGTTCCGGCACAACGTGGAAGACATGCGAGACATGGTCGAGGGTGATGTGCGCTTCACCCGGCCCTTCGGGATGGAGATCTGATGCGGGTCCCGCTTTCTTGGCTGCGGGAGTACGTCGACCTGCCGGCCGGTGAGACCGGACGCGACGTACAGGCCAAACTCGTCACCGCCGGGCTGGAGGTCGAGACCGTCGAGCAGCTCGGCGCCGGTCTCAAGGGCCCCCTGGTGGTGGGACATGTCCTGGCCATCGAGGAGCTGGAGGGGTTCAAGAAGCCCATCCGCTACTGCCAGGTGGACGTCGGGCGGGCCAACGGCACCGGTGAGCAGCAGAACATCGTCTGCGGCGCCCGGAACTTCGCCGTCGGCGACAAGGTCGTCGTGGTGCTCCCCGGCGCCGAACTCCCCGGCGGTTTCGCGATCGCCGCGCGGAAGACCTACGGCAAGGTCTCCGAGGGCATGATCTGCTCCGCCAGTGAGCTGGGCATGTCCGACGACCACGACGGCATCATCGTGCTGCCGCCGGAGTACGAGCCCGGCACCGACGCCATCGAGCTGCTGGAACTGGTCGACGAGGTCCTGGACATCGCGGTCACCCCGGACCGGGGCTACTGCCTGTCGATGCGCGGTGTCGCCCGCGAGACCGCCACCGCCTACGGGCTGCCGCTGCGCGACCCGGCCCTGCTGGACGTGCCGTCGCCCAACAGCCACGGCTACCCGGTCACGGTCACCGACCCGGTCGGCTGCGACCGCTTCACCGCCCGTACCGTCACCGGGCTCGACCCGCAGGCGCACTCCCCGATCTGGCTCCGGCGCCGGCTGCAGAAGGCCGGGATGCGCCCGGTCTCGCTGGCCGTCGACATCACCAACTACGTGATGCTCGAACTCGGTCAGCCGCTGCACGCCTACGACCGCGCCCGGATCAACGGCACGATCGGGGTGCGCCGTGCCGAGCAGGGCGAGAAGTTCACCACCCTGGACGGCACCAAGCGGGTGCTGGACGCGGAGGACCTGGTCATCACCGATGAGAGCGGGCCGATCGGCCTCGCCGGGGTGATGGGCGGCGCCAACACCGAGATCGCGGACGCGGTGGCCGACCCCGCGACCGGGGAAGCGGGCGGCACCACCGAGGTCGTCATCGAGGCCGCCCACTTCGCACCGGTCTCGATCGCCCGCACCGCCCGCCGACACAAGCTGTCCTCCGAGGCGTCGAAGCGGTTCGAGCGCGGCGTCGACCCGGAGGCCACCTCGGCCGCGGCCCAGCGCACCGTCGATCTGCTGGTGCTGCTCGCGGGCGGTACCGCCGAGGCGGGCGTCACCGAGATCATCTCGCCCAGCGCTCCGCACACCATCACCCTGCGCGCCGACCACCCGGACCGGGTGGCGGGCGTGGCGTACGGCCGCGAGACCGTGGTGCGCCGCCTCCAGCAGATCGGCTGCGACGTCTACGGCGCCGACGACCTCACCGTCACGGTGCCGAGCTGGCGGCCGGACCTCACCGACCCCAACGACCTGGCCGAGGAGGTCATCCGGCTCGAGGGGTACGAGAACCTCCCCGCGACGCTGCCCCAGCCGCCCGCCGGGCGCGGGCTGACCGAGCGCCAGCGGCTGCACCGCAGGGTGGGCCGGGCGCTGGCCGGTGCCGGGTACGTGGAGGCGCTCAACTACCCGTTCATCGGCGAGGAGGTGCTCGACCAGTTCGGACTGGCCGCCGACGACCCGCGCCGGGACCTCGTCACGCTGGTCAATCCGATCTCGGACACCGAGCCCGCGCTGCGTACCACCCTGCTGCCGGGGCTGCTCGCCGCGCTGCGCCGCAACGACGGCCGCGGTGAGCACGACCTCGCGCTCTTCGAGACCGGTCTGGTCTTCCGCGCGAGCGGTGCCCGGCGGATCGCGGTCACCCTGCCGGTGGACCACCGTCCGACGGACGAGGAGATCGCCCTGCTGGACGCCGCCCTGCCGCGTCAGCCGCGCCGTGCCGCGGTCGTGCTGACGGGCGCGCGTGAGCAGTCCGGATGGTGGGGCACCGGCACCCCGGCCACCTGGGCCGACGCGGTCGAGGCGGGCCGGACCGTGGCCCGTGAGGCGGGTGTCGAGCTGATCGTCCGCCAGGACCAGCAGGAGCCGTGGCACCCGGGCCGCTGCGCCGCGCTCCTGGCCGTCGTGGACGGCCAGGAGGTCCTGGTGGGCAATGCGGGCGAACTGCACCCGCGGGTCACCAAGGCCCTCGGCCTCCCCGAGCGCACCTGCGCCATGGAGATCGAGCTCGACCGTCTGGAGGAAGCCGGTTCCGGCTCCCTGGAGGCGCCGCGGGTGTCCACCTTCCCGGTGGCCACCCAGGACGTGGCGCTGGTCGTGGACACCGCGGTGGCCGCGGCCGATGTGGAGTCGGCGCTGCGCGAGGGCGCGGGCGAACTGCTGGAGTCCCTGCGGCTGTTCGACGTGTTCACCGGTGAACAGCTCGGTGCGGGCAGGAAGTCGCTGGCCTACGCGCTGCGCTTCCGCGCCGCCGACCGCACGCTGACCGCCGACGAGATCGCCGCCGCCCGGGACGCGGCGGTGGCCCTCGCGGCCGAGCGCACCGGCGCCGTGCTCCGCGGCGCCTGACACCGGTCGTCAGGACCGACAGGGCGCGTCCCGCCTCGGCGGGGCGCGCCCTTCGCGCGCCTTCGCTCTCCCGTCCGTGCCACGGAGCGGTGTTCGGATGCCGGTCGAGAACGGCATCACACGATCAGGTGAGAATCGGAAGCTGCTGGTCCATTTGGCAGTGACTGTCGCGAGAATCGTCCCGGTCGCACGGCCCAGGTCAGGACCGAGTCAGAGCCGGCCCCAGGGTCCCGCCGACCGCCTCATTGGCTGTGAACGGGGGCGTCGCATGATCGGAAACAGGGCGGGAGGCGGGCCGCCGGGAACGGCCCCCCGATGCGGGCGGAGGGCCGCCGTCGCGCTGATGTGCGGATGGCTGCTCGGCATCGTCGTCTGGGAGCTGAGCTGTCCCTACGGACCGCGGGTGATCCAGCTCCTGGCCGCCGCGCCCGCCATCGCCTGCGCCTTCACCGGCAGCAGACTGTGCATGGTGCTCGGCGGCGCGAGCGCGCTGTTCGCCCTCGTCCCGCTGGGCATCCCCGCCCCGGAGAGCTCCGCCGACGCCCTGGGTGCCCGGATCGGCGCCTGCGCGGCCATCCTCACCGTGGTCGCGGTCGGCTATCTCACCACCGGCCGGCACTCCCGGCTGGTCCGTGAACTCCACCGGGCCCGGGAGGTGGCCGCCGCCGCCCAGCAGGCCGTACTGCGCCCGCTGCCGCCCCGCCTGGAGGGCATCGAGCTGGCGGGCGGCCATCTGTCGGCCAGCCGCGGCGCGGCGGTCGGCGGCGACCTCTACGAGGTGCTGGCCACCCCGTACGGCGTCCGCGCCGTCATCGGGGACGCCCGTGGCCACGGCCTCGCCGCCATCGGCACCGTCGCCGCCGTCCTCGGCAGCTTCCGTGAGGCCGCCCACGAGGAACGCGAACTCGCCGGTGTGCTGCGGCGACTGGACCGCGCCCTGGAGCGGCATCTGCGCGAACGCGCGGGCGGCGCGTACACCCCGGAGAGCCCCGAGGCCGAGGAGTTCGTGACCGTCCTGCTGCTGGAGGTGGGCCCGGACGGCGAGGTCACCGCACTCAACTGCGGCCATCCCTGGCCGTACCGGCTCCTGGAGCAGCCGGTCGGCCCCGCCACCGCCCGGCAGACCGCGCCCGGTGAGGTGCTGCCCCCGCTCGGTCTCTTCCCGCTCCCCGCCGAACTGCCCCTGGCCCACTGCGCGCCGCTGCCGCCCGGGGACGCCCTGGTGCTGCACACCGACGGTGCCGAGGACGCCCGGGACGCGGCCGGCACCTTCTTCCCGCTGCGCCGCGCGCTCGCCGAGGCCGCGGGCCCCGGCCCGATCGTCCCGGCCGCGGTGGTCGAGGGGGTGCGCTCGGCGGTACTGCGGCACACCGGCGGACGGCTGGCGGACGACATGGCGGTGGTGGCGCTGCGCAACGACCGCCGCCCGCTGTCCGCCACCTCCTCGCTCTCCGTCCCGGCCGGCGATGCCCGGCACCGCTGACCGCTGTCCGGTTCACACCCCGTGCGAATCCGTCTCCACTACGCTGGCGCCACCGAGGGCGTCGGGAGGGCGAGATGGAGCCCAACACACTGCTCGACTCCGTACTCGACGAGGCCGGGATCTCCCACGCGGGCCTGGCCGCGCACATCAACGAGGCGGGCCGGGCACGCGGTATGACACTGCGTTACGAACACACCGCGGTGGCGCGCTGGCTCAAGGGACAGCGTCCGCGCGGCCAGGTGCCCGACCTGATCTGCGAGGTGCTCGGCGAACGGCTGCGCCGCGCCCTCACCCTCGACGACATCGGGCTCGGCACCCCCGGCAGCCCCCGCGCCCCCGCCACCCCGCTCTCCGGGTTCGTCGAGCGCGCCACCGCGCTGTGGCGCTCCGACGAGCAGCAGCGCCCGCATGTCATGGCCGCCCCCGCGGTCACCGGCACCTCCGCCGTCATCCCGGTGTGGGAGTGGGAGAACCCGCCCGAGGACGGCGATGTCTCCCGCAACGGGCTGACCCGCGTCAGCATGTCCGACATCGAGATGCTGCGCGCCGCCCGCGCCCACTACGAGCAGCTCTACCGCAAGGCCGGGGGAGTGGCGACCCGGGCCCGCGTCGTGGGCTTCCTCAACGCCGAGACCGCCCCGCTGCTGCGCGGCAGCTACCCCGACGACACCGGGCGCCAACTCCACCGCGCCACCGGCGGACTGGTGGCCATCGCCGGGATCTGCGCCTACGACTCCGACGCCCACGGCCTGGCCCAGCGCTACTTCCACCAGGCGCTGCGGCTGGCCAAGGCCAGCGGGGACCGCGGTCTTGGCGCCTATGTGATAGCGCTGCTGGTCAACCAGTCGCTGTTCATGCGGGAATACCGGCAGGCGGTCGCCTTCGCCGAGTCGGCGCTGCGCGCCGCGGGCACCCAGATCACCCCCGCGCTCGCCGCCGATCTGTACGCCATGCAGGCCAAGGCGTACGCGCGGCTCGGCGACGGCGCCGGGGCGCTGGCCTGTATCCGGCGGGCCGAGACCGCCGCCGACCGGATCCGTCCGGGCCAGGAGCCCGAGGAGACCGGATATGTCCAGCCGGGTCTGGTCAACGTCCAGGTGGCCGAGGCGCTGTTGAGCCTGGGCGACCTCGGGGCCGCCCGCGAACACGCCACCGCCGCCGCCGGCGCGCCCGCCCACGACCGGGGGCGGGTGCACCGGCTCGCCATGCTCACCCATATCGAGCTGCGCACCGGCGACGCGGACCGGGCGGGCGCCACCGCGGTGGAGATGACCGAGCGGGCCCGCGGGATGGAGTCCCAGCGGTTACGCGACCGGCTGCGGGCGGTCCGGGAGCACCTCGCGGCCAGCGGGTGCGCCGCGACGAACGAGGCCGCGGAACTCATCGACGGGGCACTGCGCGTTCCTCTCTGAGCGCGGTCCGCACTCTCGTCAGCGGCTGGCCGGGGATTGCCATCTGTGCGGCGGAAGGTGTCCGGTAGTGCGGTGGAAGAACCTCAGGGAGCGGACCGTGTACGAGAACCGGTGGTTCCGGGTCAATCTCGCCGATGTCAGACTCCCCGACGGCCGCCATCTCGACCACTATCTGATCCGGCTGCGCCCGGTGGCCGTGGCCACCGTGGTCAACGCGGCCAATGAGGTGCTGCTGCTGTGGCGGCACCGCTTCATCACCGACGCCTGGGGCTGGGAGCTGGCCGCCGGTGTCGTCGAGGACGGTGAGAGCGTCGAGGACGCCGCCGCGCGGGAGATGGAGGAGGAGACCGGCTGGCGCCCCGGGCCGCTGCGCCATCTGCTCTCGGTCGAACCGTCCAACGGGCTCACCGACGCCCGCCACCACATCTACTGGGCCGAGGAGGCCGCGTATGTCGGCCCCCCGGAGGACGACTTCGAGTCCGACCGCCGGGAGTGGGTACCGCTGAAGTCGGTGCCCGATCTGGTCGCGCGGGGCGAGGTGCCCGCGGCCAACATGGCGGCGGCGCTGCTGCTGCTGCACCACATCCGCCTCGGCTGACCGCGGGCCCGGCGGGACGTTGCGGACACGCTCTAGCGCCCCGCCACCTGCCACACCGCGAGCACCAGGGACAACAGGCCGGTCAGGGCGGCGATGGAGGGCAGTGGCCAGCGCCCGTGCTCCAGGATCCTGATCCGACCGGCCAGTTGGCCGACGTCCTCCTCCGCCTGGTCCCCCCGGTGGTCGAGCAGGGCGAGCTGGCCGTCGACACGGGTGAAGCCCACGTCGACGGTGCGCCGGAGTTCCGCGAGCTCCACGGATAACGCGACGTGGTCGGGCTCGGTGGTCACGGGTTGATCCCCTTCCGGATGTACGTCCGTGCAGTGGTCACACAGCCGAGTCAACCGCTTACCGGGGTCGCGCGGGAGAGTGTGCGGCGGGGGTGTGTGAGTCACCGGCGCACACCCCGTGCGAACGTCGGCGCGCTACGGCCCCGCCGCTCCGTTTCCCCTTCCGGTTGCCACGTTGTCCGGCCGGTCCCTGGGTACTCGGGGCAGGCATGGGCTGGGCTTTGCACAGAGTGAGCAGGGAGGGCTATCCGTGCACACGATCGCCGCCCCGCTGTGGGACTTCTCCGCCGACCAGGGGGCGCGGCAGTTCGCCGAGCTGGGCATCGCGCTGGTGCTCTCCACGCTGATCGGGCTGGAGCGGGCCGTCCAGCAGAAGAGCGCGGGGCTGCGCACCCACACCCTGGTCGGTGTGGGCAGCGCGCTGTTCATGCAGGTCTCGCAGTACGGCTTCGCCGATGTGCTGCTGCGCGACCACGTCACCCTGGACCCGTCCCGGGTGGCGGCGCAGATCGTCTCCGGGATCGGCTTCATCGGCGGTGGCCTGATCTTCGTCCGCCGGGACGCCGTCAAGGGGCTGACCACCGCGGCGACCATCTGGCTCACCTGTGCGGTGGGTATGGCCTGCGGCGGTGGTCTTGCACTGCTGGCCACGGCGGCCACCGCGGTCCACTTCCTGGTGGTGCGCGGCTATCCGATGGTGACCCGGCACCTCCCGGCCGTCTGGGCGGAGGAGCAGGTGGAGGTGCAGCTCGCCTACCGGATCGGCGGCGGACTGCTGCCCCGGGTGCTGGAGCTGTGCACCGCCGCCGGGTTCCGGGTGCTGCGGGTGCGGGTGGACCGGGCGCCCTGGAAGGGCCGGGACCGGCCGACCCGGACGGTGCGCGCCGAGGAGGAGCGCCGCCCGGACGACCGGGGCATCGCCGAGGTGCTGGTGGCGCTGGAGGGCAGCGGTGATGTCCACCGGCTGGTCGGGGAGATCTCCGAGCTGGACGGGATCCTGGGCGCGGACGCCGGACAGGACCTGGACTCCTCCGACTGACCGCCGGGCCCGCTCCCGCCCCGGAGGGAAGGACACGGGCCCGTGGCGCGCGGCGGTGGGATCAGTACAGGTAGAAGCCGGAGCCGGTCTTACGGCCCATACGTCCCGCGTCCACCATGCGCAGCAGCAGCGGGGGAGCGGCGTACAGCGGTTCCTTGTACTCGGAGTACATCGAGTCGGCGATGGCCGCGATGGTGTCCAGGCCGATCAGATCGGACAGCTTCAGCGGGCCCATGGGGTGGGCGCAGCCCAGCTCCATGCCGTTGTCGATGTCCTCACGGCTGGCGATCCCGGACTCGAACATCCGGATCGCGGACAGCAGGTACGGGATGAGCAGTGCGTTGACCACGAAACCGGAGCGGTCCTGGGCCCGGATGGCGTGCTTGCCGAGGACGTCGTGGACCAGCGCCTCGGCGCGCTTGAGGGTCTCCTCGCTGGTGGTCAGCGCCGGGATCAGCTCCACCAGCGCCTGCACCGGGGCCGGGTTGAAGAAGTGGATACCGATGACATGGTCCGGCCGCGAGGTGGCGACGGCCAGCTTGACCAGCGGGATCGAGGAGGTGTTGGAGGCCAGGATCGCGTCCGGGCGGGTCACCACCTGATCGAGCACCTGGAAGATCTCGGTCTTGACCTGCTCGTTCTCCACGACGGCCTCGATGACCAGATCGCGGTCGGCGAACTCCCCCAGATCGGTGGTGAAGCTCAGCCGGGCCAGCGTCGCGTCCCGCTCCTCCTCGGTGATCTTGCCGCGTTCGGCGGCCTTGCCGAGGGAGTTGGTCAGGCGGGTCCGCCCTATCTCCAGGGCCTCGCCGGTGGTCTCCGCGACCATGACGTCCAGGCCGGAACGGGCGCACACCTCCGCGATGCCCGCGCCCATCTGGCCGCAGCCCACCACTCCGACGCGTTCGATGTCGGTCACATCGTGCCTTTCGCTGATCACTGATCTGTCTGCCGGCTGTGTCGTCCCCCTGCCGCCCCAGACGTTACCCCCCGGTTATGGCCGGGGGACGGGGCGGGGCCGGATTCACCAGGAGCCCTCCGTCCCCTGTCACCCCTCCGTCACCACCCGTTTCCGCGCGGACGCGCGCGGCCGGGCGCCCGCGCGGGAAGAGTGAAGTCACCGGGGTGCGGCGACCGCCGGATCAGGCCGTCGCGGGAACCGCGGGAGGCATTGCCTCCGGGCCCGCAACGGCCGCATCATCAGCGGGAGTTACCAGCGACAGCGGGAGTATCGGCGAGCGGCGAGCGAGGAGACGGCCATGGGGCGGATCACACGCAGAAGTCTGACGGTGGCGGCGGCCGGGGCGCTCGCGGGCGCCGGCACGGCGGGTGAGGCGCTGGCCGCCGGGCGGGCCGCGCGGCAGCGCCGTGAGCTCCGCGGGATGTGGCTGGCCACCGTCGCCAACCGGGACTGGCCCTCCCGGCCCGGCCTCCCCGCCGAGCAGCAGCGGGCGGAACTGCTCGCCTTCCTCGACACCGCCGTACGGCGCAGGCTCAACGCGGTGATCTTCCAGGTGCGGCCGACCGCCGACGCGCTGTGGCCCTCACCGTACGAGCCGTGGGCGGAGTACCTGACCGGCGCCCAGGGCCGGGACCCGGGCTGGGACCCGCTGGGCACCGCCGTGCGCGAGGCGCACCGGCGCGGTCTGGAGCTGCACGCCTGGTTCAACCCCTACCGCATCGCCAACCACACCGACCCCGGCAGGCTGGTCCCCACCCACCCCGCCCGGCGCCATCCCGAGTGGGTCGTGCGCTACGGGGGGAAGCTCTACTACAACCCCGGACTGCCCGAGGTCCGCCGCTTCGTCCAGGACGCGATGCTGGACGCGGTCGTCCGCTATGGCATCGACGCCGTCCACTGGGACGACTACTTCTACCCCTATCCCGTCGCGGGCCAGGTCTTCGACGACGACGACGCCTTTGCGCGCCACGGCACGGGCTTCCCGGACCGGGCCGCCTGGCGCCGGGACAACATCGACCGCCTGGTGAGCGAGACGGCCGCGCGGATCAGGCGGCTGGGGCGCGGGGTGCGGTTCGGTATCAGCCCGTTCGCCGTCTGGCGCAACGCGGCCACCGATCCGCGCGGCTCGCAGACCACCGCCGGGGTGCAGACCTACGACGACCTCTACGCGGACACCCGCGGCTGGGTGCGGCGGGGCTGGCTGGACTACGTGGTGCCGCAGGTCTACTGGAACATCGGCTTCGCCGCCGCGGACTACGCCAAGCTGGTGCCGTGGTGGGCGGACGTGGTGCGCGGCACCGGGGTGCGGCTGTACATCGGCGAGGCGCTCTACAAGGCGGGTGATCCGGCACAGCCCGCCCCCTGGCAGGACCCGGCGGAGCTGTCCCGCCATCTCACCTTCGACCGGGACTTCCCCCAGGTCCGCGGCAATGTCTTCTTCTCGGCCAAGGAAGTGGCCGCCGACCGCAACGGCGCCATGGCGCGTGTGGTCGCCGACCACTACGGGTGCCGGGTCCGCCCGCCCCGCTGAGCCGCTCCCGCCGAGCCGGTCCCGCGGTAGGACAGGGCCTAGCGCCGCGGTCCGGTGGACAGGTGGCGGACGATCGAGTCCGGGCCGGGGGAGAACAGGCACTCATGGCCGTCGTCCTCGTAGCGGACTCGGTAGGGCGGTTCGCCGTGGTCCCCGAGCACTTCGATGATTTCCGCGGTCCGGTCGTGAATGCCGACAACCCTGCCGTGCACCAGCAGTTTGTCGCCTACGGTGGCCTCCATCTGCATGACCTCCTACGGCTTTCCGGAGGGCAATCCCTGTGGCCAGTTTATGGCCGCTCCTCCGGGTTTGCGCCTGCCCGGATGCCGTTCCCCCCGGTCTTCTCCGTCATCCGGGCCCGCTGGGTCGCCCCGATGCACACCAGCACCGCGACCGCGGCGGCCGGGGCGGCGGGGGAGAGGTCCTCGTCGAGCAGCAGCACCGACCACACCAGAGTCAGCAGCGGCTGGGCCAGCTGGAGCTGGCTGGCACGGGCCACCCCGATGGCGGCCATCCCGCGGTACCAGACCAGCAGCCCCAGGAACTGCGAGCCCACCGCGAGCCACAGCAGTCCGGCGACGGCGTGGAAACCGAGGTGGACCGGTTCGAACCGCAGCGACAGGGCCGCGCCCACCACGGCGAGCGGCAGACATCCGACCAGGGCCCAGCCGATCACCTGCCAGCCGGGCATATGGCCGGCCAGCCGTCCACCCTCGGTGTAGCCCGCCGCGCACACCAGCAGCGCGGCGAACAGATACAGATCGCCGGTGGTCGGGGCGCCGCCGCTCTGCTGCACCGCGAAGGCGATCACCACCGCGGCCCCGGCCAGTGCCGCCGTCCAGAACAGCCGGGACGGCCGCACCCCGGTGCGCACGGCGGAAAAGGCGGCGGTGGTCAGCGGCAGCAGTCCGACGACCACGGCCGCATGGGAGGTGGTGGAGGTCTGCAGTGCCAGCGTGGTCAGCAGCGGGAAGCCCACCACCACCCCGGCGGCCACCACCGCGAGACCGGCCCAGTGGCGGCGGGGCGGCAGCGGCACCCGCAGCGCGAGCAGCGCGCTGCCCGCGACCAGCGCGGCGAGCACCATCCGGCAGGTGGTCACCGACCAGGGCCCGAGTCCCTCCAGACCCCAGGCGGTGGCGGGGAAGGTGAGGGAGAAGGCGGCCACGCCGAGCGCGGCGAGCAGGGTGCCGGTTCCGGAGCCCTCGGTGGGTGCGGTGCCGCCCGGCCGCGGTCCGTCGCCCTGGTGCACCGCTATCGTGCGGGGAGCGGTAGCGCTATCCTGTGCTGTCATGCATGAGCGTAGCAGTGTGACCGAGCTGGCCGATACGCTGCGGAAAGAGCTGAACCGCTACTCGCCGGGTGAGAAGCTGCCATCCAGCCGGGCCCTGATGGAGCGCCATCGGGTGAGCCCGGTGACGGTCTCCCGCGCCCTCGCCGTCCTCGCCGCCGAGGGACTGGTGGTCACCCGCCCCGGCGCCGGTGCCTTCCGTGCCGTCCGTTCCACTCCCGGGACGCCACGCCCCGGCGACACCTCCTGGCAGGAGATCGCCCTGAGCGTGGAGACGGCGGGCGAGTCCGTCCCCCGCTCGGTCGACGCCTCGGGGGTGCTCGCCACACTCGCCGCCCCGCTGCCCGGCACCCTGGAGCTCAACGGCGGCTATCTTCACCCCTCCCTCCAGCCCGAACGTGCCTTGGCCGCGGCCCTCGCCCGCGCCGGACGGCGGCCCGGTGCCTGGGGCCGCCCGCCCATGGAGGGGCTCACCGAACTGCGGGACTGGTTCGCCCGGGAGATCGGCGGTCCGGCCGGCACCCTCGCCGCCGGCGATGTCCTGATCACGGCGGGCGGCCAGGCCGCGCTCACCTGCGCACTGCGCGCCCTCGCCCCGCCCGGCGCCCCGGTGCTCGTCGAGTCCCCCACCTACCCCGGCATGCTGGCCGCCGCCCGTGCCTCCGGACTCCGCCCGGTACCGGTGCCGGTGGACACCGACGGGGTGCGCACCGATCTCCTCGCCGAGGCGCTGCGTGCCAGCGGCGCCCGGGTCTTCGTCTGCCAGCCGCTCTTCCAGAATCCGACCGGGGCGAGCCTGGCCGCCGGGCGGCGGGCCGAGGTGCTGCGCATCGCCCGCGAGGCGGGCGCCTTCGTGGTGGAGGACGACTTCGCCCGCCTGCTGGTCCACGAGGACTCCCCGCCGCTGGCCGCCCCGCTCGCCGCGGACGACCCCGACGGGGTGGTGGTCCACGTCCGCTCGCTCACCAAGGCCACCTCGCCCAGTCTGCGGGTGGGGGCGCTGGCCGCCCGTGGCCCCGCCTTCGAGCGGCTGCGCGCGATCCAGGTCGTCGACAGCTTCTTCGTCCCCCGGCCGTTGCAGGAAGCCGCCCTGGAACTGGTCGGTGCCCCCGCCTGGCCCCGCCATCTGCGGACCGTCGCCAGCGAGTTGCGGGCCCGGCGCCAGACGATGGTCACCGCCCTCGGACAGGAGCTGCCCGGTCTCCACCTGGCGCACGTCCCGCCCGGCGGCTACCTCCTGTGGCTGCGGCTGCCCCAGTACACCGATGATGCCGCGCTGGCCGCCGCCGCGCTGCGCGCCGGGGTCGCTGTCGCCCACGGCCGCCCCTACTTCTGCGCCGAACCGCCCGCGCCGCATGTGCGGCTGAGCTTCGCCTCGGTGGCCGGGGCCGGTGAGCTGGCCGAGGGCGTCCGCAGGCTCCGTACCGCCTGTGCCGAGGTGCTCGGCTGAGCGGACCGCCCGGTGCCCGGCCACCCCCGGAGCCCGGCGGCAATTCGGTCGCCGCGCCGCCCGGCGGCTGATAGGAACACCCCATGAACGACGGCTTCGAGATATCCACCGATCCGGCGCGGCTCGATCCGGCCCGGATCCACCACTGGCTGTCCACCGACGCCTACTGGGCGATCGGCCGCAGCCGGGAGACACAGGACCGGGCGATCGCCTCCTCGCTCAACTTCGGCGTCTACGACACCGCGTCGGGCGCCCAGGTCGCCTACGCCCGCATCGTCACCGACTACGCCACCTTCTCCTGGCTGTGCGATGTCTACGTCGACCGCTCGGTGCGCGGCAAGGGGGTGGGCTCCGACCTGGTCGCCGCCGTCCGTGACCATCTCGCGCCGTACGGGACCCGCCGTATCCTGCTGGCCACCGACGATGCCCACGGTGTCTACGCCAAGGTGGGCTTCGAACCGCTGGATGACCCCTCCCAGTGGATGAACCTCCTCTTCTCCCGGCAACCGTCCGCCCGCGCCGAGGGGTGAATACGATGCCGGGATGACGTTCCGGCTCACACTGATAGCCGCCGCCCGCAGCTCCTCCCGGCTCGGTGAACGGTTCGAGGACGAGCGGCCCCTGGACGTGGAGGGCCGCATCGCCGTGGAGCGGGCCGCGCCCGCCCTGCTCCCGCTGGCCGCGGCGGAGCTGCGCTACTGCTCGCCCTCGCCGCGCAGCCGGGAGACCGGCGGCGCCCTCGGCTTCACCCCGCTCGTCCAGCTCGCCCTGCGCGACTGCGATATGGGCCGCTGGCGGGGCCGCACCCTGGCGGATGTGATGGCGCGCGAACCGGCCACGGTGGACGCCTGGCTCACCGATCCGTGCTCCGCCCCGCACGGCGGTGAATCACTGCTGGAATTCATCACCCGGGTCGGCGGCTGGCTGGACACCCGCCCGGCCGAGGAACACAGCAAGATGCTCGCCGTCGCCGACCCCGGGGTGATCCGCGCGGCCATGATGTACGCCCTCAAGGCGCCCCCGCACTGCTACTGGAACGTCGACATCCAGCCACTGGCCACCCTCGTCCTCACCGGCCAACCGGGTCAGTGGCGGCTGCGGATCGACGCGGACGCCCTGCGCTGACCGGGCGCTCACGGGGCGGTGGTTCACCTGGATGATCTTGTCAGGTCGCCGGGGAGTGCGAACCGGGCGAGGCTGACGGCGGAGCCGGGTCCGCGGTCCGGCACGGGGCCGGACCGAACGGCTCCCCGGACCTTACGGAGTCGTACGATGCGCCGCTTCGCCCCCCTCGCCCTGAGTGCCGCCGCGCTCATCACCACGCTCGTCCAGGCCGCCCCGGCGGTGGCCGCCGGTTCCGTTCCCGGCGGTGGCCACCCGGCGGGCGGCCACCGGACCGAAGTCCTCGAACTGGTCGCGCGGCAGACCCAGACCACCTTCATCGACCACGGCGACCCGGGTACGAGCCAGGGGGACGAACTCGTCCTGGCCGGGGACCTGCTGCGGGGGCCCGCCCTGTTCGGACGGTTCGGCGAGGTCTGCACCCTGACCCGGGTCGGCCCCGAGCCCGACTCCTTCGACCAGCAGTGCGTGGGCACCCTCACCCTCCCCGGCGGGGACCTCACCCTCCAGGGTCTGGTCTCGGTCACCGCGGCCGGACCCGGTGAGGTCACCGTCGCGATCACCGGGGGCACCGGGCGCTACCGCACCGCCCACGGCGTCATCGAGGCCGTCAACACCAGCGAGACCGAGACCCGGCTCACCCTGCGCATCATCCTCTGACCGCGGCAGCCGCCCGCCCCCTGAGTACGTGGGGATGAAGCGGCCGGTCCGGCGGTGGCCCCCGTCCGGACCGGCCGCCCCGCGTCAGGGCGCGGAGGTGAAGACCAGCGAGGCGTTGTGGCCGCCGAATCCGAAGGAGTTCGCCAGCGCAGCCGTCAGCGCGCCCCGCCGCGGTCCGCCCGCCACCACGTCGAGCCCCACCTCCGGGTCCAGCGCGTCCAGGTTGCGGGTCGGTGGGATCACGCCGTCACGTACCGCGAGGACCGCCGCCAGCGCGCCCACCGCCCCCGCCGCCCCGAAGAGATGGCCGGTCATCGACTTGGTCGCGGTGACGGCCGGATGTGTCCCGACGGCCTCGGTGACGGACCGCGCCTCGACCAGATCGCCCTTGGGGGTCGAGGTGGCGTGCGCGTGGACGTGCCCGATGTCGCGCGGGGACAGCCCCGCCGCCGCCAGCGCCCCCCGCATCGCGCGCACCTGGCCCTCGGGGTGGCCCGCGGTGATGTGGAACGCGTCCGACGTGACCCCCGCGCCCGCGAGCGCCGCATGGGCACGGGCCGTCCGCGCCGCGGCGAACCCCGCGCGCTCCAGCACGACCACCGCCGCGCCCTCCCCGATGACGAAGCCATCGCGGTCCACATCGAACGGGCGGGAGGCCAGGGCGGGTTCGTCATTACGTGTCGAATGCGCCCTGGCCTGGGCGAACCCCGCCATCGGCAGGGCGTGGACACAGGCTTCGGTGCCGCCCGCCACCACCACGTCGGCCCGGCCGAGACGGATCAGATCCAGTCCCATCGCGATGGCCTCGGCCCCCGACGCACAGGCGCTGACCGGGGTGTGGGCGCCCCCGCGTGCGCCCAGCTCGATACTGACCCATGCCGCGGGCCCGTTCGCCATCAGCATCGGCACGGTGTGCGGCGAGACCCGCCGCACACCGGACCGCTCCAGGACATCGTCCTGACCCAGCATGGTCAGCGCCCCGCCGGTGCCGGTCCCGATCACCACGGCCAGCCGCTCCGGATCGACCCCGGGCCGCTCCGCGTCCGCCCATGCCTCCCGCGCCGCGATCAGCGCGATCTGCTGACAGCGGTCCAGCCGCCGCGCCTGGACCCGGTCCATCACCTCGGTGGGCTCGACCGCGAGGCGGCCCGCGATCCGTACCGGCAGCCCGGCCGCCCACTCCTCCTCGATCGGGACGATCCCCGACCGCCCGGCCAGCATCGCCTCCCAGGTCGAGGTCACGTCCCCGCCCAGCGGTGTGGTGGCCCCCAGCCCGGTGACCAGCACCGGTTCCGCGTTCGCGGCCGTACGGGTGTGCGTTATGGACATTCAACAACCCCCTTTGTCGTAGTGACACAACCCCGTATATCGATGACGATGGTGGGGATCATGTCTCAACAGCCAATCTGTCAGGGGAGTTGAGGGTGATCACATGGCGCACGGTGCCGAGACCGACGCCGAAGATTTATAGGAACCTTCTAGGGGAGCTGGTAGATCTGCCCAGTCTGGGCACCCTCCACGGACCGGATGTACGCCTGGGCCACCCGGGCCAGGCCGACCGGCTCCATCCCCGGGAAGAAGTCCCCGTAGTCCGCCAGGCTCTCGGTGAAGACCGTCGGGCTCACCGCGTTGATCCGCTGCGGGGCGATCTCGATGGCCGCCGCCCGGACGAATGCCTCCACCGCGCCGTTGGCCATGGACGCCGCACTGCCGGCCGGAATCGGCTCCCGGGCCAGCACCCCGGTGATCAGCGTGAACGAACCGCGGTCGGCGATCCGCGGCACACCCTGCCGCACCAGTTCGAGCTGGCTGAGCACCTTCCCCCGGAACGCCGACAGATAGTCCTCCGGCGCCATCTCCGTCACCGGCTTGTACGGCACGTCGCCCGCCGCGCTGACCACCGCGTCCAGTCGTCCGGCCCGTTCGTACAGCGCGGTGATCCGCTCCGGATCGGTGATGTCGTACCGCAGCTCACCACTGCCGCGCCCGGCGGTGAGCACCTCGTGGCCGCGCCCGGTCAGCGCCTCGGTGACGGCCGTGCCCAGCTTTCCGGCGGCCCCTATGACAAGAATCCTCATACCGGTGACGCTAGATCCCCTCCCCACACCCTGAGAAATACCGTTTGCGCTGCACTTATGCTGGGTGGTTATGAATGTGGAGCTGCGCCATCTGCGGGCCCTTGCGGCCATCGGCGACGAGGGCACCATCACCGGCGCCGCCGCCGCACTGCACATCAGCCAGCCCGCGCTCTCCCGCACCCTGGACCAGCTGGAGAGCCGGACCGGCACCCGGCTGGTGGAGCGCACCACCCGGCGGCTGTCCCTCACCGACGCAGGGCGGCGGCTGTGGGAGCACTCCCACCGCATCCTCAACCAGCTCGACGAGGCGCTGATCGAGGCCACCACCGCCGCCGGGCCGCGGCCCCTGCGGATCGGCTTCGCCTGGGCCGCCCTCGGCCGTCACACCGTGCCCCTGCTGCGCACCTGGCGCGAGGACCACCCCGGTGTCCCGGTCCGGGTGCACCGCCGCGACGACCCCGAGGCCGCCCTGCGCCGCGGTGAGCTGGACGCCGCCTTCCTGCGCACCCCGCCCCCGGACGACGCCGGGCTGACCGCGCTCGCGCTGTACACCGAGCGGCGGTTCGCTCGCCCGCCGCTCCGCACTCCGGCTGGCCGATCTCGCCGGTGAACAGGTGGTCCTGTGCGCCACCGCGGCCACCTCCGGGGCCGGACTCTGGCCGGAGGGCAGCCGTCCGCACACCTTCGAGGTGGCCAACGTGGACGAATGGCTCACCGTGATCGCCACCGGCGAGGCCGTCGGTGTCACCGCCGAGGGCACCGAGCACAGCCATCCGCACCCCGGGATCCGCTATCTCCCGCTGGAGGACGCGGCCCCCGTCACCGTCCACCTCGTCACCCCCCGGATCCCCACCCACCCCGCCACCGGCGCCTTCCGCGCACATGCGCGGCATCACACGGCCGATTCCCGAGGGCCCTTTCGAGAGGGGCCCGAACACGAGATATCTTGATGTCGAGCAATGTTGCAGACGTGGAGGAGCGGAGCACCCGGTGACTGACTCGACGATCATCTACACGCACACCGACGAGGCCCCGGCCCTCGCGACGTATTCCTTCCTGCCCGTGATCGAGGCCTACGCCTCGACCGCCGGGGTCACCGTCGAGCGCCGGGACATCTCCCTGGCCGGACGGATCATCGCTCAGTTCCCCGAGCGCCTCGAGGAGAGCCAGCGGATCCCCGACGCCCTCGCCGAACTGGGCGAACTCGCCAAGACGCCCGAGGCGAACATCATCAAGCTGCCGAACATCTCGGCGTCCATCCCGCAGCTCAAGGCCGCGGTCGCCGAGCTCCAGCAGCAGGGCTACGCGCTCCCGGACTACCCGGACGACCCCAAGACCGACGAGGAGCGCGACATCCGCGCCCGCTACGACAAGGTCAAGGGCAGCGCCGTCAACCCGGTGCTGCGCGAGGGCAACTCCGACCGCCGCGCCCCCGCCTCGGTCAAGAACTACGCCAAGGCGCACCCGCACCGCATGGGCGCCTGGACGGCAGACTCCAAGACCAATGTCGTCCACATGGACGGCGACGACTTCCGCTCCACCGAGAAGTCCGCCGTCATCGCCGAGGACGGCTCGCTGCGTATCGAGCTGACCGGTGACGACGGCTCCACCACCGTGCTGCGCGAGTCGGTACCGGTGCTCGCGGGCGAGGTCGTGGACGCCTCCGTGATGCGCGTGGCCGTGCTGCGGGAGTTCCTCGCCGCGCAGGTCGCCCGCGCCAAGTCCGAGGGTGTGCTGTTCTCGCTGCACCTGAAGGCCACGATGATGAAGGTCTCCGACCCGATCGTCTTCGGCCACGCGGTGCGCGCGTTCTTCCCGAAGACCTTCGCCGCCCACGGTGAGACCCTGGCCGCGGCCGGCCTGACCCCGAACGACGGCCTCGGCGGCATCCTCAAGGGCCTGGAGTCCCTCCCCGAGGGCCCGGCGATCAAGGCGTCCTTCGACGCCGAGCTGGCCGAGGGCCCGGAGCTGGCCATGGTCGACTCCGACCGCGGCATCACCAACCTGCACGTCCCGAGCGACGTCATCGTGGACGCCTCCATGCCCGCGATGATCCGCACCTCCGGCCACATGTGGGGTCCGGACGGCGAGGAGGCCGACACCCTCGCGGTCATCCCGGACAGCAGCTACGCCGGGATCTACCAGGTCGTCATCGACGACTGCCGCGCCAACGGCGCCTTCGACCCGGCCACCATGGGCTCGGTGCCCAACGTCGGTCTGATGGCGCAGAAGGCCGAGGAGTACGGCAGCCACGACAAGACCTTCGAGATCCCCACCACCGGCACCGTGCGCGTCCTGGACGGCGCCGGGAACGTGGTGCTGGAGCAGGTCGTCGGCGCCGGTGACATCTTCCGGATGTGCCAGACCAAGGACGTGCCGATCCGCGACTGGGTCAAGCTGGCCGTCACCCGTGCCCGCGCCACCGGCGACCCGGCCGTGTTCTGGCTGGACGAGGGCCGTGCCCACGACGCCAACCTCATCGAGAAGGTCAAGGCGTACCTGCCCGAGCACGACACCGAGGGCCTCGAGATCAAGATCCTTTCGCCCGTCGAGGCGATCGAGTTCTCGCTCGAGCGCATCCGCCGCGGTGAGAACACCATCTCGGTCACCGGCAACGTCCTGCGTGACTACCTGACCGACCTGTTCCCGATCCTCGAGCTCGGCACCAGCGCCAAGATGCTCTCCGTGGTCCCGCTGATCAACGGCGGCGGGCTGTTCGAGACGGGCGCGGGCGGTTCGGCCCCCAAGCACGTCCAGCAGCTCGTCAAGGAGAACTACCTGCGCTGGGACAGCCTGGGTGAGTTCCTGGCCCTCGCGGTCAGCTTCGAGCACCTCGCGGTGAAGACGGGCAACGCGCGCGCCCAGGTGCTCGCCGACACCCTGGACCGCGCCACCGGCTCGTTCCTCAACGAGAACAAGTCGCCCAGCCGTCGCGTCGGCGGGATCGACAACCGCGGCAGCCACTTCTACCTGGCCCTGTACTGGGCCCAGGAGCTGGCCCGGCAGACCGATGACGCCGAGCTCGCGGGCGCGTTCGCGGCTCTGGCCAAGACGCTCACCGAGCAGGAGCAGACCATCGTCGACGAGCTGATCGCCGTTCAGGGATCGCCCGCCGAGATCGGTGGCTACTACCAGCCCGACGCGGCCAAGGCGTCGGCGGTCATGCGGCCGTCGGCCACGCTCAACCAGGCCCTCGCGACCCTCGGCTGACGCCGGACCCCGGCTGACGCCGGCGTGAGCGCCCCGGCGCCGTGACCCGCACCGCCCCGGCCGGATCTCCCGGCCGGGGCGGTCGTGTCCCGGCCAGTGGTCCGGCAGGCTCAGTTGGACAGCAGCCCGCCGGTGTACGGATCCTCGGCGAGCATCCGCCACGAATGGGCCGGGGTCCGGAACGCCTCCGGGTCCACCGCCTCCACCATCGTGTCGACCCGGCTGCTCAGCAGCGCGAACGGGTCGAAGACCCGCCAGGTCTCCGCGGCGGCGCCGTGGTCCCAGCGGTACCACTCCTTGCGCAGCCGCTCGTAGATCCACCAGGCGTACAGCAGCGCCGACAGATCCCGGTTCAGATAGGCCGCGGGTTCGCCCTCCCCGTACCAGTCCGGGAGTTCCAGCCGTCCGGTGGCGCCGTCGAGCGCGACCGCGAGATCGTGCGGCCACCAGCCGAGGGCGAGGAAGTCACGCTGGTGGGCGCGGCCGGACGCCGCGGCGAAGCCCTCGCCGTCCGCCGTCGTGAAGGCGTCCGGATGGGCCTCCGCCATGGTGCGCAGGGGCTCCTCACCGACGCTGAACAGCTCGCCGCCGAGCGGCAGTCCGGCCTCGGTGAGCAGCCGCCGGGTCGGTTCATGGGTGAGCCGGTCCGGCAGTTCCTCCGGGCGGTAGCGGCGCACCCGGTCATCACCGTCCAGCCGGGCGAGATCCCGCACCAGGTCCGGGCCGAAGGCGTACGCCGGCCCGTCCGCCGGACCGGGCCGGGCGCCCCAGGCCAGGGAGCGCACCAGCAGACAGGTGCGCCAGTGCGCGGGGGCGGCCCCGGCGCCGAACAGCTCAGGGTCGGCGGTGCGCAGCCGCCCCGCGGCGGCCTCGATCACCTCGGCCATGACGTCCGGTCCGCGGCGCCCGTCGTAGGCGTCGGCGTCCCGCGCGGTCTCCGACACCCACTCACAGATGCCGATCAGCTCCACGAGGGCGGACAGGGAGGAGGCGAGCGGATCGTGGACGAGCCCCGTACCCGCGTCCGCCGCCGCCTCCGGGTGGCGCATGCTCCCGGCCCACTCGGCCAGCAGCACCGCGCCGGTGTCCCCGTCGAGCACCACCCGGCTGCCGCAGTAGTCGGTGCTGCCGAGCACCAACAGCCGTCCCTCACCGACCAGTCGGCCGCCACGGGTGGTGAAGGGCTCCAGGGTGCCCGTGCGCAGCGCGGTGAAGTCGAGGTCGGCGGCGTGCCCGGGCAGCCCGCACCCGGTCAGGAACGCCCGGCTCGGCTCATGACCCAGCCCCTCCGGCAGCGCCTCCGCGGCCAGTCGGCACCTGTGGCCGGCCGTCGCTCCGGTGTCCATGCCCGGCCCTCCCCGAGATCAGCGAGGTGCCAGTATGACGTCACGCCGAACGCGTGAACGAGAAACGGGGAATCCCTGTACGAGGGTGAGTGCATTGTCCGCCCTGCTGTGCCGGGCGGTGGGTTGGGCGGCGATTCCGAAACGCGCCACGGCGCCGCAGCAGCCCCGGTACCTCCTCGGCGGTTCCGAAGTGGTGGTGCACCAACCCACCCCGGCCGCCGAGGAGTCACCGCTTGATGCGGGGAGCAGAACCTAACGGATCTTGAAGTAGGTGTAGCAGGTGTAGGCCAAGCCCAGCGTGAGGTGGGCGTTGGAGGCGCTGCCGGGTTTGACCCAACCGCTGGAGCGCTTGGAGCCGGCGATCTTCACCGAGGACGCGTGCCACTTCGACCCGTGCAAGTAGTTCGAGTAGCAGTACTTGCCGCTTGTCGTGGTCCTCCAGCCGTAGCACCACTTGCCGCCACTGGTGGGAACGCAGGCCTCCTGGTCCGGCCTGACGGAGTGCGCTGAACTGTTCACCTTGATCTTCGCCACACCCCATTCAGAGGGGTTCCCCAGCTCCGCGGGCGGCTTCGTGCCGTCACCGCGCTGATGGGTGGTGACCTGACCGAGTTCGGAGCCATCCGCGGTACCCGTCGCGGTCTGAGCGCCGTTTGCGGCGGCCGGCGCAACGAGGCTGCCTACGGCGAGTGCCGCGCTCGCGAAGCCGAGAACCATCGATCTACCGGAAATCCTCATACGCACACAAGCCTCCCGTTTTTGTCCGCATTCTGCGGTTCTTCATTCGATGTCTGCCTGGGGGTGTCGGCAGGCGCACCGCTGCCGGATGTCCCGCGCGGCACGTCCTGCTCCGGGCAGCCCGGGGCGGCTGTGTTTCCAGCGCCTCGTGCTCCCGCCCCCCATTGGTCCGGCAGGTACATCAACAGACTGCCGGGTCCGCCACCGGGAGGGCGTTAGCGGCGAGTGCACAAGTGCTGCGCAATGCGTCTCGGACGGGGCGAGGACGCGGAACTCATGGCCCTCCACCGGACGCACGGAGCCCGGCCACCGCCCATTTCGCCCGGGTGGACAGCGGGCCGAGCTCCTTCGCCCAGCCCTTGGCGATCACCTTCAGCAGAAGCCGGCCGTGGGCCATCGTCGTGCGGGCGAGGTCCGTATCGCCCGCCTCGACCGCGGCGAGCACCAGCTCCAGATGCTGTTGGGTGATCAGGCGGCCGAGCCCCCGGCGGTGCCACTCCTCGACCGTCCCGTCCGGCGGTGTGCCTCCGGCGCCGACCGCCGCCCGCGCCCGTTCCAGCGCACGGGCCGCCGCATCGAGGTCGCCCTTGCGGCGCTCCAGACGAGCCAGCACATACGCCGCCGAGGCCCGGTCACGGGCGGTGTCCTGGAGCGAGAGAAAGCTGATCTGGGCGCGGGCCGCCTGCGCGTGGTCGCCGAGGCGCTCCAGCGCTTCGCGCAGCTTCCGGAGCCGGTCCGCGTCCGGACCCGTGGCGTCCAGCAGGCGGATGAGCGCGACCCGGGCATGCTCGATGCGGCCCTGCCGGTGGGCCAGTTCGATCCAGGTGAGCTCGCTCTCCGCGGCCACGGCCCGCGCGGCCCACTCCACCGCCCCCGCGGTATCGGTGATCTGCCCGGTGGTGACCGACCGCAGCAGCGGGAGGTCCTCGTCCAGCCCGTGCGCGGCCACCAGGGCCGCGGCCAGCCACCGCTCCTCGTACCACTCGGACCGCTCCGCGGCCTCACGTTCCAGCAGGAACCGCAGCAGCGGCAGATCACCGTCACGGCGGTCGTACCGCGCCGCGCGCAGCACCCCCGCCCGCAAGCCCGGATCCCCCGCCGCCTCCTCCCGTGCGCCGGGATCGCCGGAGCGCAGCCGCTCCAGCGCCGCCCGTCCGGGGCCGAGAACGATGTCGCGCAGCGGCTGCCGGAAGGATGCATCCAGCCGGTAGGCGTACAGATCCCGGGAGTTGAGCAGGACATGGTCCGGCTCGGTGCGCCGGGTGGCCGACTCCGACCGGGCGAGGAGTTCGACCAGTGGGCGGTCCGGCAGGCCCAGCCCCCCGATCAGCGCCGCTCGCCGCGCGTCCAGGTCCGGGGCGAACTCCTCCCGCGCCTCCTGGTCCGCCGTGCGTATCGCAGCACGGAGCTCCTCCTCGTCCAGTCCGGTGGCGAGGGTCTCGCACCACCGGGGCAGCCGGACCAGGATCTCGATCGCCTCACCCACACCGTCGGCGAACAGCGCCGCGGCCCCGTCGGGGGAGGCGTGGAGCACGGCCGTTCCCCCGGACAGGAAGTATGTGCCGCCGGAGTCGTCACCGGCGATGGGCTCCAGTGACGCACCGGACGCCAGATGCACCGCCTCACCGTGGTAGGCCCGGTGCACATCGAAGCCGAAGGGAAACGCGGCCGGTTCGGCCAGTTCCGGCCGGGTGCGCAACAGTTCCAGAACGCGGTCGGTCATACGGTGCTCGCGCTTGAGCTCCCGGACCGGTCGGCCAGGGCGGTGATGCCCGCCGCGGCCGCGGTGGCGAGGTCGGTGACCATCGCGTCGTCGACGGGCAGGTCGAGGATGTACAGGCCGGATGCCAGGGAGCCGAGCAGCAGCAGATGGGCCATCGCCGGGTCGACGGCCCCGGCCAGTTCGCCGCGGGCCACGGCCTGTTCGATGATGTCGGCGAAGGTGGCCTGTTCGGTGGCCAGGAAGGTGTCCTGGAACCGGGCCCGCAGTTCGGGATTGACGGCGAGTTCGCCGATCAGGGCCGGTGCAAGCTGCCGGGCCGCCGGGGCGGCCATCCGGGCGTGGAACGCGCGGACCAGCGCCAGCAGGTCCCCCCGCAGGGAGCCGGTGGCGACCGGCGCGGGCAGCTCCTGCTCGTGCACGGTGGCGACGAACGCCATCTCGGCCTTGGAGGCGTAGCGGCGGTAGATCGCCGCCTTGCCCACCCCGGCGCGCGCCGCCACCCGGTCCACGGTCAGGGCCGGATAGCCGACCTCATCGAGCAGTTCACGCGTGGTCCGCAGGATCTCGTGGTCCACCCGACTGTCCCGGGGGCGGCCACCCCGTTGCCTTCTCGCGGTCATGCCCTCATGATACGGAACGCAAGTATCGAAACTGCAGTATCGTAACTAGCTCCTTCATGAGCGAGCGGGAACGGAGAACTCAGGTGATCAAGTGGGCTGGCTGGATCATCACGTTATGCGGCACCGCGCATACGATCGGCGCCTTGACGGTGCAGAAGGCCGCGCGCCACGCCGGGGAGTGGTTCAGCGGCGGACTCTGGGACGAGGACCTCGCGGAGCTGACCCCGGCGGGCAGTGCGTACTGGCTGAGTCTGGCCAGCTTCGGCATACCGCTCATCCTCATCGGTCTGACGGTGCTGTGGCTGGACCGCCGTGACATCACCCCACCGGCGTTCATCGCCTGGACACTGGCGGCCTGGACCGCCGTCGACGCCGTGGTCCTCCCGTTCACGCCCTGGCCGCTCTTCGCCCTCGCCTGCGCCCTGCTGCTGACCGGGGCCCACCGCGCCGAGCGCGACAACCCCGCGGGTGAACGGGAGTTGTAGAGGGTGGGCCGCCGCGTTCACCGACGGGCGGCCAGCACTGCCGCGAGACCCTCCCGCAGATCGTTGACGAAATAGCCGGGAACCTCCAGCGACGGAAAATGTCCCCCGGTCTCGGGCTCCGTCCATCGGACGATCCGCCGGTACCGCTCCTGTGCCCAGGGGCGCGGACACTTCTCGACGTCGCGGGGATACATGGTGATCGCTGACGGGACGTCGACCCGGAGTCCGGGGTCCAGCGAGTTGTGGCTCTCGTAGTAGATGCGGGCCGACGATGCGCCGGTCCGCGTCAGCCAGTACAGGGTGACATTGTCGAGAATGCGGTCCCGGGAAATCCTTTCGAACGGGCTGTCCTCGGTGTCCGTCCACTCGGCGAACTTGTCGAGGATCCAGGCGAGAAGCCCGACCGGTGAGTCGACGAGCGAGTAGCCGATGGTCTGCGGCCGGGTCGCCTGCTGCTTCGCGTACGCCGCGCGGTGGCGCCAGAAATCGTCGGTCTCCTCGGCCCACGTGCGCTCGGCCGTCGTCAGCCCGTCCATGGTCAACCCCGGCGGGCCCTCCGCGAACGTCGTGTGGATGCCGAGAACGTGCGCCGGGAACCTGCCGGCGAGAACCGTGGTGATATTTCCTCCCCAGTCGCCGCCGTGGGCCACGAATGTGCTGTAGCCGAGCCTTTCCATCAGTTCCACCCATGCGACCGCGATCTTCTCGGTCCCCCACCCGGTGGTGGCCGGCTTGTCGCTGTAACCGAACCCCGGCAGCGACGGAACCACGACGTGGAACGCCGGTGCGTCCGCGTCGTCCGGATCCGCCAGCTCGTCCACCACATCGATGAACCGGGCCATGCTGTCCGGCCACCCGTGCGTCAGGACCAGAGGGGTGGCATCCGCACGCGCGGACCGGCGGTGCAGAAAGTGGATCCCCAGATCATCAATGGTCGTGCGGAACTGGCCGACACGGTTGAGGCGCTCTTCGAACGACCGCCAGTCGTACCCGGTGCGCCAGTAGTCCACGACATCGACGAGGTCGGCGAGCGGAACGCCCTGGTCCCATCGGCGAGGGCCGGGTGCGGCGCGATGGACCGTCTCGGCCTCCGGCAGCCGCGCCGCCGCCAGTCGAGCACGCAGATCGTCGAGGTCGGCGTCAGTCGCGTGGGCTTTAAACGCTTGGACGTCGCTGGTGAGGCGGGGCATGAGACCTCCTGGCCATTGTGGAACCGGCTAAGACGGTTCTAGCAGCCCTCCGAGCGGCGCCGCAACCGGCTAAGGTGGTTCCATGTGTGCAGCGTTTCCTGAATTCCGCCTCGGCAAGGTGCTGGCGACCAGCTTCACGGGGACGCTCTCGGAGCGTCATGGCGACGCCGTGGAGCGCATTCCCGTGCCGCAGCGACTCGTCGACTGGCTGGCGGTGTACGGCCTCGCCGTGGACTCCTGCACCCCTGCCCAGCTCGACCTCGCCCGGGAGCTGAGGGAGTCGATCCACGCCGCGGCGACGGCGGCCGCGCTCCAGGACGCTCTCCCCGCGTCCGCTGTCCGGGTCATCAATGACTTCAGCGCCCGGGGCCGGGCCGCGGCGATCCTGACGCCCGAGGGCACGCGGCGATGGCAGCTCGGCCCGGCGTCCTCCGTGGACGATGCCCTCAGCGTGATCGCCGCCGACGCGGTCGACATCATCGCGGGCGAACGAGACGGAAAACTGGCCTTGTGCGCCTCACCGACCTGCCAGGCCGCCTTCTTCGACGCCAGCCAGAGCCGCACCCGCAGATGGTGCGAGATGAACACCTGCGGGAATCGCCAGAAGAAGGCGCGCTTCCAGGCCAATCAGCGCAAGAACCCCAGGCCGGCCGAGTGATCGGCCGGCGGGGTTCGCCAGGGGTTCGCCAGGGGTCGCCAACCGAAGCGCTCCGGCGGCCGGGGTCATACCGGGGACTCCGGGCCCGTCTCAGCCGAGCCCGGCCAATGCGGCGATGGTTCCGCCCAGCACCCGGTCGCGTACCTCGCCCGGGCTGGTGACCCGCTCCACCAGGGTCCGGGTGAGCACCGGGTCACCGTACGGGGCGTCCGAGCCGAACAGCGTCCGGTCCGGGATCTCCTTGATGGCCAGGCGGACCGCGAAGACGATGGTGGCGGTGGACAGTTCCAGGTACATATTCGGGGTGTCCCGGACCAGTTCGACCGCCTGCATCCAGTTCAGCCCTCCGAGCTGGCTGACCACCAGGGGAACGGCCGGATACCGCTTGGCGAGCTTCGACAGTGTCGTCAGATCGTCCGCCGTGGTCGGGGCGAATCCGTGCACGACGACCGGCAGTCGGCCGCAATCGGCAGCCGCCTGGAGTACCGGTTCGATCATCGCTGCCCGCCCCGGCGGCGGCGTCAGTTCGCCGATCCCGTGCAGTCCGCGTCCGACGACCTCACGTTCCACGGTCGCGGCGATCTGCTCCGGCTCCAGATCCAGCGGTACGGACAGGAAGCCGATGAACCGATCCGGCCGTGCGGCGAGTGCGGCGTCCAGTTCCCGCCACGCGCCGCGATACCTCTCGATCGTGCCGGCCCGGCCCCCGATGGCCTCGTCCAGGATCGCCATCTCCCGCCGCAGCGAGGCAAGGTCGCCGGCCCGCTCCGGATGCGGGCGGGTGGCGAACAGTACGGCGCGGTCCACCCCGGCTTCGTCCAGCAGCCCCAGATGTGCCTCGACGGGGTCGTGGACGTGGCTGTGCGCATCGATGATCAACGATTCACTCCCTCATTCGCGATCGGCCCGGAATGCGGCCGACCCGTGCACTGTTGCTCCCTGACACCGTTGGAAGGTCAAGGTGGAGGGGTTCGTCGTGCTGATCGGGGAGCTGTCGCGTCGTGCGGGAGTCAGTGAGCGCCTGCTGCGCTACTACGAGCGGATGGAGCTGATCCACTCCGAGCGCCGCGCCAACGGTTATCGCGAGTACGGCGACCCGACGGTGGAGACGGTGCGGCGCATCCGCGCCCTGCTGGCCGCCGGTCTGCCCACCCGGATCATCCGCCAGGTCCTGCCCTGCACCTCTGGCGAGGCGACGCTGCGCCCCTGCCCCGGCGTTCTGGCCGGCCTCCGCGAGCAACTGGACGTCCTCGACCGGCGTGCCGCCGATCTGGAGACCGCGCGTCGCCTGCTGCGCAGGACCATCGCCGCCACCGAGAACGCGGCGGCCTGAAAACCGGAGGACACCCGAGTCCCGTCCAGATGCTGGGCTCGCCATCCTTTGCATAAAACTGTCCTCGATCGTATAGTCATGCCATACCTGAGGAGGACAGCGATGGCGGTACGTGCTGCGGTGGCAGGGGCGAGCGGATACGCGGGCGGCGAGCTGCTGCGTCTGCTGCTGGCCCACCCCGAGATCGAGATCGGTGCCCTGACCGGCAACTCCAACGCCGGACAGCCGCTCGCCGTCCTCCAGCCGCAGCTGCTCCCGCTCGCCGACCGGGTCCTTCAGCCGACCACCGCGGATGCCCTGGCCGGGCATGACGTGGTCTTCCTCGCGCTGCCGCACGGCCAGTCCGCCGCCGTCGCCGAGCAGCTGGGGGACCAGGTCCTGGTGATCGACTGCGGTGCCGACTTCCGGCTGGCCGACGCGGCGGACTGGGAGCGGTTCTACGGTTCGCCGCACGCCGGTACCTGGCCGTACGGCCTCCCCGAGCTGCCCGGGGCCCGCGCCGCACTGGAAGGCTCCCGGCGCGTCGCGGTGCCCGGCTGCTACCCGACCGCCGTCTCGCTCGCGCTCTTCCCCGCGTACGCCGCCGGGCTCGTCGAGCCCGAGGCCGTGATCGTCGCCGCCTCCGGCACCTCCGGGGCGGGCAAGGCGCCCAAGCCGCATCTGCTGGGCAGCGAGGTCATGGGCGCCATGAGCCCGTACGGCGTGGGCGGCGGCCACCGGCACACCCCCGAGATGATCCAGAACCTCTCCGCCGCCGCGGGTGAGCGCGTCTCCGTCTCCTTCACCCCGACCCTCGCCCCCATGCCCCGCGGCATCCTCGCCACCTGCAGCGCCAAGGTCAGGCCCGGGGTGACGGGCGAGGCGCTGCGGGCCGCGTACGACAAGGCGCTGCGCGACGAGCCGTTCGTCCGGCTGCTGCCCGAGGGGCAGTGGCCGTCCACCGCCGCCGTGTACGGATCCAATGCCGCGCTGCTCCAGGTGGCCCTCGACGAGGCGGCCGGCCGCGCCGTCGTGATCAGCGCCATCGACAACCTCACCAAGGGCACCGCCGGTGGCGCGGTGCAGAGCATGAACATCGCCCTCAGCCTCCCCGAGGAGCTGGGACTTTCCACGATCGGAGTCGCTCCATGAGCGTTACGGCCGCCAAGGGCTTCACCGCCTCCGGCGTCGCGGCAGGCATCAAGGAGAACGGAAACCCCGATCTCGCCCTCGTCGTCAACACCGGGCCGCGCCTCGCCGCCGCGGGCGTGTTCACCTCCAACCGGGTCAAGGCCGCTCCGGTGCTCTGGTCCGAGCAGGTGCTCAGGGGCGGACAGGTCTCCGCGGTGATCCTCAACTCCGGTGGCGCCAACGCCTGCACCGGTCCGCTCGGCTTCCAGGACACCCATGCGACCGCCGAGAAGGTCGCGGACGTCCTCGGGCACAGCGCGGGCGAGGTGGCCGTCGCCTCCACCGGGCTCATCGGCATCCGGCTGCCGATGGACGCCCTGCTGCCCGGTGTCGACAAGGCCGCCGCCGCCCTCTCCCCGCACGGCGGTGAGAAGGCCGCCATCGCCATCAAGACCACCGACACCGTGCACAAGACGGCCGTCGTACAGAGCGCGGACGGCGCCTGGACGGTCGGCGGCATGGCCAAGGGCGCTGGCATGCTGGCCCCGGGCCTCGCCACCATGCTCGTCGTCCTGACCACCGACGCCGACGTGGCCGCCCCCGGACTCGACACCGCGCTGCGCGCCGCCACCCGCACCACCTTCGACCGGGTGGACTCCGACGGCTGTATGTCCACCAATGACACCGTGCTGCTGCTGGCCTCCGGTGCCTCCCACGTCGCCCCCGACCGGGCCGAGTTCGCCGAGGCGGTCCGCGCGGTCTGCGACGACCTCGCCCGTCAGCTGATCGGGGACGCCGAGGGCGCCTCCAAGGACATCCGGATCGAGGTCATCGGCGCGGCCACCGAGGACGACGCCGTCGAGGTGGGCCGCTCCATCGCCCGGAACAACCTCCTCAAGTGCGCCATCCACGGCGAGGACCCCAACTGGGGCCGGGTGCTCTCCGCGATCGGCACCACCTCCGCCGCCTTCGATCCCGACCAGCTCAACGTCGCCATCAACGACGTATGGGTCTGCAAGAACAGTTCGGTCGGCGAGGACCGCGAACTGGTCGACATGCGCTACCGCGAGGTACGGATCACCGCCGATCTGTCCGCGGGCAGCGCCTCGGCCGTCATCTGGGCCAATGACCTGACCGCCGACTACGTCCACGAGAACAGCGCCTACTCCTCATGACGCAGACGAATCCCGCCACCCCTGACGACACCACTCGTCACACCGCCCGCAGGCACACCGCGCTGCCCAAGGCCCGCACCCTCATCGAGGCGCTGCCCTGGCTGACCCGCCACCACGGCAAGACCGTCGTGATCAAGTTCGGTGGCAACGCGATGGTCGACGAGGAGCTGAAGGCCGCCTTCGCCCAGGACGTGGTCTTCCTCCGGCACGCCGGACTGCGCCCCGTCGTGGTCCACGGCGGCGGCCCGCAGATCAGCGCCCAGCTCGACAAGCTGGGCCTGGTCTCGGAGTTCAAGGCCGGTCTGCGGGTCACCTCGCCCGAGGCCATGGACGTGGTGCGGATGGTGCTGGCCGGACAGGTCCAGCGCGAACTGGTCGGTCTGCTCAACCAGCACGGCCCGCTGGCCGTCGGTCTGACCGGCGAGGACGCCCACACCATGACCGCCACCAAGCGCTGGGCCGAGATCGACGGCGAACGCGTGGACATCGGCCGGGTCGGTGAGATCACCGAGATCGACGCGGGCGCGGTCCGGGCGCTGCTGGACGACGGCCGGATCCCGGTGATCTCCTCGATCGCCCGCAGCGCCGACGACGGCCATGTCTACAACATCAACGCCGACACCGCCGCCGCCGCGCTGGCCGCCGCCCTCGGCGCCGAGACGCTGATGGTCCTCACCGACGTGGAGGGGCTGTACGCGGACTGGCCGGACAGTGACGAGGTGATCAGCCAGCTCACCGCGAGCGAGCTGGAGAAGCTGCTGCCGGAGCTGGCCAGCGGCATGGTGCCCAAGATGGAGGGCTGTCTGCACGCCGTGCGCAACGGCGTCACCACCGCCCGGGTGCTCGACGGCCGGGTCCAGCACTCCATCCTGCTGGAGATCTTCACCGACGAGGGCATCGGCACCATGATCGTTCCGGACCCGGCCGGCGGCACGGCCCACGACGAGGGGGAGGACAGTTGAGCAACACCGGACTCGCACAGCGCTGGCAGGGGGCGCTGATGGACAACTACGGCACCCCCCGCCTCGCCCTCACCCACGGCGAGGGCGCCCGGCTGTGGGACGCCGACGGCAAGGAGTACCTGGACTTCGTCGGCGGAATCGCCGTCAACGCCCTGGGCCACGGCCACCCCGCCGTCGTCCGGGCGGTGTCCGACCAGATCGCCACCCTCGGCCATGTCTCCAACCTGTTCATGGCGGAACCGCCGGTGGCCCTCGCCGAGCGGCTGCTGGGGCTCTCCGGCCGCACCGGGCGGGTCTACTTCTCCAACTCCGGTGCGGAGGCGGTCGAGGCCGCGTTCAAGATCGGACGGCGGACCGGCCGCACCCACATGGTGGCCACCACCGGCGGTTTCCACGGCCGCACCATGGGCGCCCTGGCACTGACCGGCCAGCCGGCCAAGCAGGAACCTTTCCTTCCGCTGCCCGGCGAGGTCACCCATGTCCCCTACGGCGACACCGAGGCGCTGCGCGCGGCCGTCACCACCGACACCGCCTTCGTCATCGTCGAACCGGTCCAGGGCGAGAACGGCGTCGTGGTGCCACCGGCGGGCTATCTCGCCGCGGCCCGCGAGATCACCCGGGCCACCGGCACCCTGCTGGTGATCGACGAGATCCAGACCGGAATCGGCCGCACCGGCCACTGGTTCGAGCACCGGGCACAGGGCGTGGAGCCCGATGTGGTCACCCTCGCCAAGGGGCTCGGCGGCGGTCTGCCGATCGGCGCGACCCTCGCCTTCGGCCCCGCCGCCGATCTGCTGACCCCAGGTCAGCACGGATCCACCTTCGGCGGGAACCCCGTGGCGTGCGCCGCCGCGCTGGCCGTGCTGGACACCCTGGAGGCCGACGGGGCCCTGGACCGCGTCAAGCGTGCGGGGGAGCGGTTGCGTGACGGAATCGCGTCGCTCGGCCACCCGTTGATCAGCCAGGTCCGTGGTGCCGGGCTGCTGCTGGGTATCGTGCTCACAGAGTCCCTCGCGCCACAGGTGCAGCAGGCGGCTCAGGACGCGGGACTCCTGGTGAACGCGGTCGCTCCGGACGTGGTCCGGCTGGCCCCGCCGCTCGTCGTCGCCGACGGCGAGCTGGACACCTTCCTCCGGGAGCTGCCCGCCGTCCTGGACGCCGCACACGGGGGCCACGGGGAACGACGAGCCGGAGACTGACGAGACGATGACCGAGGCGCAGCACACCGAGGCCCAGGACGCCGGGACGAACCACAACGGACCGTCCGTGCCGCAGACCCGCACCGCCCGCCACCGCCGGATCGTGGACATCCTGAACCGGCAGCCGGTCCGCTCCCAGAGCCAGCTCGCGAAGCTGCTCGCCGACGACGGACTCTCCGTCACCCAGGCGACGCTCTCCCGCGACCTGGACGAACTGGGCGCGGTGAAGATCCGCAACACCGGCGGCGAGCTGATCTACGCGGTGCCCAGCGAGGGCGGCGACCGTACCCCGCGCGCCCCGCTCGGCGAGTCGGCGAGCGAGGCGCGGATGGCACGGCTGGCGGGTGAACTCCTCATCTCCGCCGAGGCGTCGGCCAACCTCGTGGTGCTGCGCACCCCGCCCGGCGCCGCCCAGTTCCTGGCCTCGTCCATCGACTCGGCGGAGCTGCACGCCATCCTCGGCACCATCGCGGGCGATGACACGGTGCTGCTGATCAGCCGGGATCCGGCGGGCGGGCAGGCGCTCGCCGACCATCTGCTGAGGCTGGCCCAGAAGGCGCGCTGACCGCTTTCGCGGGGCCGGCCTCTCAGGCCGGGCCCGGCGGAAGCGGAAGCGGCAGTCCCGGCAGCCCGTCGATGCTCCGCGCGATGTGCCCCTTCTTCTCGAAGTAGCGGCTGAGCGAGGCGTCGTCCTCCCGGCGGAAGCGGTCGCCGTGCAGGGTGCGCTCCTCGCGGTAGTCCAGATACGGGACCGCGAAACCACAGGAGTCCCGGATCAGCTCGGCCGTCACCACGATGACCGCGCGCAGCCCGTGCGCGTCGGTGTCCACCTCGGGGAAGTGCTCCACCAGCCCGGCGAACCGCGGGTCGTCCCGGAAGACCGGCTCCCCACGGCCGTGCACCCGCACGATGTTCGGCGGGCCGGTGAAGGCGCACCACATCAGCGTGATGCGGCCGTTCTCCCGCAGATGGGCGATGGTCTCGGCGTTACTCCCGGCGAAGTCCAGGTACGCCACCGTCCGTTCGTCGAGTACGGCGAAGGAACCGGCCAGCCCCTTCGGCGAGAGGTTCACCGTCCCGTCGCCGTCCAGCGGGGCGGTGGCCGTGAAGAAGATCTTCTGCTGTTCGATAAAGGTCCGCAGCCTGCCGTCGATCCGTTCGTATACCTTTCCCATGTGGCGCATTATCCGCCGGGGTGGTGGCCACGGGGATGGTTCCATGGATGACATGGCCGACAGCACACGGCCCGGTGTCCGTGTCCGCCGGGTGTACGAGGCGCCGGAGCCGGACGACGGCGCCCGTGTCCTGGTGGACCGCGTCTGGCCCCGGGGCCTCACCAGGGACGACGCCCGGCTGGACGCATGGGCCAAGGCCGCCGCCCCCTCGACCGGGCTGCGCCGCTGGTTCGGCCACCAGCCCGAGCGCTACGCCGAGTTCGCCCGGCGCTACCGCGCCGAACTGGCCGACCCGGAGCGGGCCCAGGCCGTGGCGGAGCTGCGGGAGCGGGCCGCGGCCGGGCCGCTGACCCTCCTCACCGCCACCAGGGACCTCGACCACTCCCACGCCCCGCTGCTCGCGGACGCCGTCCGCGGCCACCGCTGACGGCGTCCGCGCGCACCGGCTACACCCCGCACAGCCCCGCCGTGTACCGGGCGAAACCACTGGTCTGCCAGGTGCCGCCGCTCGCCGTGACCACGAACGCCTCGGCCCCGGCGAGCCGTTGCAGCCACGGCCGGGCCCGTTCGGCGCCCATCGCACAGGCCGCCGTCGCCCAGGCGTCCGCGTCGGCCAGGCTGGTGGCGATCACCGTCACCGAGGCGAGGTCCTGCGCCGGGGGGAGACCGGTGTGCGGATCCAGGATGTGACAGCCCCGCTCGGCCGGGCCGGAGGTCGCCACCGCCAGTTCGCCCCGCGTCTCCACGACCGCGATCAGCTCACCGCGCCGGTGCGGATCGGTCACCCCGACCCGCCACGGTCCGCCGTGCACCTGTACGTCACCGCCGCCGTTGACACACACCGACCCGGCGCCCGCCGAGTCCAGCATCCGGGCGGCACGTTCCACCGCCCATCCCTTGACCAGCCCGGTGGGATCCGGCTGTCCGCCGGCGTAGCGGGCGCTGAACCAGCCACCGCTGCGGTACTCGGCGTCCTCGCACATCCGCAGGACGTCGCGGACGTCCGGATCGCACTGGGCGACGTTGAGCTCACCGCGGGCCAGCCGGCTGATCTGGCTCTCCGGCCGGAAGGGGGAGAACAGCTCGTCCACCCGGTGGAGTCCGACCACGGCGCCGTCCAGCGCCGCCTGTACCCGCGGCCGGGCCGCGTCCGGCACCTCGCGCACATCGAAGGAGAAGACCGTGCCCATGACGTGCTCGACATGGCGCAGCGGTTCGAGTTCACAGCTCATTTCACACCTGCCTTGTCGAGGGCGCTCTGGAGCGAGGTGGCGTACCCCTGGCTGGTGTAGGTGGCACCGGAGACGGTGTCCACCTTGGCCGCGGCCACCGCCTGCTGATTGAGCTTCGGCACCGCGTTCTTGGCGATCTGGACGCTCTGCGGCTCGGAGTCGGGCGTCTTGACCGCCTGCGCGGCGGTGATCTTCGTCCCGCTGACGGTGAGCCGGACCTGCACCGGTCCGTACTGGGTGCGGGCCTCGTCCCCGGTGACGGTCCGGGTGGCGGCGCCACCGCCGCCACCGCCGCCCGCCTGGCCGTTCCCCGTGGCGCCACCGCCCTCGGCCGGCGCGGTGGCCGCGGCCGGGGGCGCCTGCCCCGCCGCTCCGGGCTGGGCGACGGTGTCCCCGCCGCCCGAAGCGGGCTGCTTCAGCGCGAGCAGCGCCACCACACCGGCGACGGTCGCGGCCGTGCCCAGGATGATGCGGCGCAGCGGATGCTTCCTCTTCATGGCTTCACCTCGGTCACAGCGTTCGGATCGTCAGAGTTCGAAGGATTCGTGGTGGATGCGGCGGTCCGGCACCCCGGCCTCGCGCAGCGCCTCATACGCGTGTTCGGCGAGCCCCGGCGGCCCGCACAGATAGACGTCGTGGTCCTCGACATCGGGCAGCAGCGACCGCAGCCGCTCCGAGGTGATCTCCGGACGGGCGCCGTCCGGGCCGTTCACCGCGTACAGCAGCCGGGCCCCGCGCTCGTTGGCGATCTGCTTCAGCTCGCCCCACAGCGCCAGGTCGTCCACGCTCCGCGCCCGGTAGAGCAGGGTGAGGTCGCCGCCCCGGCCGGGCAGCGTCTCGAACAGCGCCCGGATCGGGGTGATCCCGGCACCACCGGCGATCATCAGCACCTTGCCGCGGCTGCGCCGCGCCGCGGTCATCGCCCCGTACGGGCCCTCCGCCCACACCCGCGTACCGGGCTCCAGCGAGGCCAGCCCCGAGCTGTGTCCGCCCACCGCCTTCACGGTGATCCGCAGCAGTTCGGGCCGGGGCGGTGCGGACAGCGAGTACGGATGCGAACCCCAGCGCAGACCGGGCGCCAGGAAGCGCCACCGGAAGAACTGGCCCGCCTCGGCGCCCAGCCGGTGCAGCCGCCGCCCCTTGATCAGCACCGACACCATCCCGGGCGCCTCCGGCACCACGGCCTCCACCCGCATCCGGTGCATCAGGTTCAGCCGCAGCGGCATCAGCAGCCGGTACCAGACGACCAGCGCGGTGACCGCCCCGTACAGCGCGTACCACGCGGTCTGCGCCGTCTCGTCCCCCACGAACTCCGCACCGGTCGAGAGCTGGTGCCAGAAGGTCAGGAACACCGCGGCGTAGGTCAGCAGATGCAGGTAGTACCAGATCTCGTAGGAGATCCGGCGGCGCACCATCCCCGCGGAGATCAGCCCGATCACCACCAGGGTCACGGTGCCGATGGTGGCCTCGATCATGTCGGGGAAGTCCGTCACCACCGTCACGGCCTGTTCGACGAGGCCGGTGCCCGCCTGTTCGGCGTACCCGGCGACGATCAGCGCCACATGCGCCACGATCAGACACAGCGCGTACCGCCCGCTCATCGCGTGCCACCGCGCCACCCGGTCCGATCCCACCCGCCGTTCCAGCGCGGGAACCCGTGCCATCAGCAGCACCACCAGCGCCAGCACATACCCGCCGAGCAGCCCGCTGAGCCGTCCGGCGCCGGTGAGCCACTGGGTGGTGCCCTCGACGTTGGGGGTGTTCCGCCACCACAACGACAGCACCGCCGCGGCCCCCGCCCAGGCGATCACCAGCAGCGGTACGGCGGGCGAGCGCCGCGGCCGGATCCGGCGCATCGCCTGCCGCCGCCCGGCCCGGCTGTTCAGTAGCGTCGTCACGGCCTGTCCCCTTCGCATACGAGCTCCGGCGAACGGGGATACGGCTGGGGGAGCGAACTGTCTCAATGACCGCCGAGATTCGCGGTTCGGGCGCCGCGGGCCGCGTCGGCGCGGCCCGCGCGTGGATGCCCTCGTACCTGTCCGGCTCAGGACCCGCTCAGCGACGGTGATGCTTGATCGGATACGACACCGTGGAGCGCGGCTCCGGCCGGGACTTCTTCCGGTCGTGGTGCGGGAACTTGATCGGGTAGGAGACCGTCGGATGCGGCTCGGGCCGCTGGTGGCCGCCCTTCTTACCGCCCCTGTCGTCCTTGCCGTCCTTCTTCTTGTCCTTCCCGTCGTCCTTCTGGACGTGGTACCGGCCCGTCTCACGCGGCCCGGGTGATTTCCCGTCGCCGGAATCGCCGTCGCCCTGACTGTTGATCCACAGCACCCCCACCACGATCACACCGAGCACCATCGTCTGGTTCATCTTGACCGGCACCGACTCCCCCTCGGTCCACAGCTGCGCATACCCCCGCACCGCGCATGGTCCCATCCACCGCGGGGTGGCGCACCGGGGCACCGCGCCCCGCCGGGCCGGTGCGGCTCGCTTTGACGAAACATACGGCCCAGTGCATACTTATGCCAGTCAGTGCATGGAGCGTAAGGAGATACCCGTGACCGAGCGCGTCGTACTCGCCTACTCGGGCGGTCTGGACACCTCCGTCGCCATCGGCTGGATCGCCGAGGAGACGAACGCCGAGGTCATCGCGGTCGCCGTGGACGTCGGCCAGGGCGGCGAGGACCTGGACGTCATCCGTAAGCGCGCGCTCGCCTGCGGGGCCGTCGAGGCCGAGGTCGCGGACGCCAAGGACGAGTTCGCCGAGGAGTACTGCCTCCCGGCGATCAAGGCCAACGCACTGTACATGGACCGCTACCCGCTGGTGTCGGCCCTCTCCCGGCCGGCCATCGTGAAGCACCTGGTCGCGGCGGCGAGGAAGCACGGCGCCTCCACCGTGGCCCACGGCTGCACCGGCAAGGGCAACGACCAGGTGCGGTTCGAGGCGGGCATCTCCTCCCTCGCGCCGGAGCTGAAGTGCATCGCTCCGGTCCGGGACTACGCCATGACCCGGGACAAGTGCATCGCCTTCTGCGAGGAGAAGAACCTCCCGATCGCGACCACCAAGAAGTCCCCGTACTCGATCGACCAGAACGTCTTCGGGCGGGCCGTGGAGACCGGCTTCCTGGAGGACATCTGGAACGCGCCGATCGAGGACGTCTACGAGTACACCTCCGATCCGGCCGAGCCGCGCGAGGCCGACGAGGTCGTCATCACCTTCAAGGAGGGTGTCCCGGTCGCGCTCGACGGTCGGCCGGTGACCGTCCTCCAGGCGATCCAGCAGCTCAACGAGCGGGCGGGCGCCCAGGGCGTCGGCCGGATCGACATGGTCGAGGACCGGCTCGTCGGCATCAAGTCCCGGGAGGTCTACGAGGCCCCGGGCGCCATCGCGCTGATCACCGCCCACCAGGAGCTGGAGAGCGTCACCGTCGAGCGGGAGCTCGCCCGGTACAAGCGGCAGGTCGAGCAGCGGTGGGGCGAGCTGGTCTACGACGGTCTGTGGTTCTCGCCGCTGAAGCGGGCCCTGGACGGTTTCCTCCACGAGGCCAACCAGCAGGTCTCCGGTGACATCCGGATGACCCTGCACGGCGGCCGGGCCGTGGTCACCGGACGCCGGTCCGAGCAGTCGCTCTACGACTTCAACCTGGCGACCTACGACACCGGCGACACCTTCGACCAGTCCCTCTCCAAGGGCTTCATCGAGATCTTCGGCATGTCCAGCAAGATCGCCGCCAAGCGGGACCTCCAGCAGTAGCCTCGGACCCGGCACCGACGCAACGAGCCGCCTCCCCGCCCCGACCGCGGGGAGGCGGTCGCACACCCACAGCCTTGAGGAGCAACAGCGTGAGCAACGGCAACAGCGGTGACGTCCGGCTCTGGGGCGGCCGCTTCGCCGACGGGCCGTCCGAGGCACTGGAGAAGCTCAGCGCCTCCGTGCACTTCGACTGGCGCCTGGCGCCGTACGACATCGCCGGTTCCCGCGCCCACGCGCGGGTCCTCCACACCGCCGGGCTGCTCACTGCGGACGAGCTGGAGCGGATGCTCGAAGGGCTCGACCGGCTTCAGGCCGATGTCGCCTCCGGCGCGTTCACCGGCACCATCGCCGACGAGGACGTGCACACCGCCCTGGAGCGCGGACTGCTGGAGCGGCTAGGCCCCGACCTCGGCGGCAAGCTGCGCGCCGGACGGTCCCGCAACGACCAGATCGCCACCCTCTTCCGGATGTATCTGCGGGACCACGCCCGGATCATCGGCAAGCTGATCGCCGACCTCCAGAGCGCCCTGGTGGGCCTGGCCGAGGCGCACCCGGACGTGGCGATGCCCGGCCGCACCCACCTCCAGCACGCCCAGCCGGTGCTCTTCGCCCACCACGTCCTCGCGCACGTCCAGGCGCTCTCCCGGGACGCCGAGCGGCTGCGCCAGTGGGACGAGCGGACCGCGGTCTCGCCCTACGGCTCCGGCGCGCTGGCCGGATCGTCCCTCGGGCTCGACCCGCAGGCGGTCGCCGCCGACCTCGGCTTCGAGCGCGGCTCGTCCGCCAACTCGCTGGACGGCACCGCCTCCCGGGACTTCGTCGCCGAGTTCGCATTCATCACCGCGATGATCGGTGTGGACCTCTCCCGGATCGCGGAGGAGATCATCATCTGGAACACGAAGGAGTTCTCCTTCGTGACCCTCCACGACGCCTTCTCCACCGGCTCCTCGATCATGCCGCAGAAGAAGAACCCGGACATCGCCGAGCTGGCGCGCGGCAAGTCCGGGCGGCTGATCGGCAACCTCACCGGGCTGCTGGCCACCCTCAAGGCGCTGCCGCTCGCGTACAACCGCGACCTCCAGGAGGACAAGGAGCCGGTCTTCGACTCCTGCGACCAGCTCGAGGTCCTGCTGCCCGCCTTCACCGGCATGATGGCCACGCTCACCGTCAACCGGGAGCGGATGGAGGAACTGGCCCCCGCCGGGTTCTCGCTCGCCACCGACATCGCCGAATGGCTGGTCCGGCAGGGTGTGCCGTTCCGGGTGGCGCACGAGGTCGCGGGCGCCTGCGTCAAGGAGTGCGAGCTCACCGGCATCGAGCTGGACGAGCTGACCGACGAGCAGTTCGCCAAGATCTCGCCGCATCTGACGCCGGAGGTCCGCTCGGTCCTCGACGTGCCCGGCGCGCTCGCCTCGCGCAGCGGCCGCGGCGGTACCGCCCCCTCGGCGGTGGCCGTCCAGCTCGCCGAGGTCAAGACCGACCTCACCGCCCAGTACGAGTGGGCCGGCGCCAAGGCTTGAGCGCACAATGGAGCCCATGGGCTTCTCGCGTCTGGCGGAGATCACCGCCCCCGCGGCCAGGATCGGACTCGGCCTGGCCGCGGTCGGCCGTCCCGCATACATCACGCTGGGCCGGGACCGTGACCTCCCGGCCGAGCGCACCGTCGAGGCGATGCGGCGGCGCAGCGAGGAGCTGCTGGACACCGCCTACGCCCACGGGGTGCGCTATCTGGACGCCGCACGGTCCTACGGCCGGGCGGAGGAGTTCCTCGCCGACTGGCTGGCGGGCCACCCGGACGCCCGGGACGTGGTGGTCGGCAGCAAATGGGGCTACACCTACGTCGCGGACTGGTCCCTGGACGCCACCACCCACGAGGTCAAGGACCACAGCGCCGCCGCCTATGAACGGCAGCGCGGACTGACCGACGCCCTGCTCGGCGACCGGCTCGACCTCTACCAGATCCACTCGCTCACCCCCGACAGCCCGGCCCTCACCGACCGCGCGCTCCACGAGCGGCTGGCCGCGCTCGCCGCCGAGGGCGTCACGATCGGCGTATCCACCAGCGGACCGCGCCAGGCCGACGCCATCCGCGCCGCGCTCACCGTGGAGACCGGCGGGGTCCCGCTGTTCCGCACCGTCCAGACCACCTTCAACCTGCTGGAGCCCTCGGCCGGGAGCGCGCTCGCCGAGGCCCGGGCCGCGGGCCGGTCGGTCATCGTCAAGGAGGCCGTGGCCAACGGTCTGCTGGCCGTGCCCGAGGCCGCGCCGCCCGCGCTGCGTCAGGTCGCCGAGGAGACGGGGGCCACCCCGGACGCCGTCGCGCTGGCCGCCGTACTGCACCGGCCGTGGGCGGATGTGGTGCTGTCGGGCGCGGCCACCACCGCCCAGCTACGCTCCAACCTCGCCGCGGCCACCCTCCGGCTGAACGAACGCCAGCTCACGCTGCTGGACGGACTGGCCCAGGGGCCGGAGGAGTACTGGCGCCACCGCGCGGAGCTGCCCTGGGCGTGATTCCCCGGGCCTGACCGGGCCGCCCGGCCGGTTACAGCGTGGCGAGGAAGGCGCCCACCGCCCGCGCGTATGCCTCCGGCGCGTCGTCGTGGATCCAGTGGCCGCACCCCGCGAACTCCCGCAGCCTGGTGTGCGGACGGCGGTCCGCCATCTCGCGGGCGTGCCCGGGCGGCAGCAGCGAGCTGTGCTCACCGCGCATCAGCAGCGCGGGACAGGACGACCCCAGCCACTCGTCCCAGAAGTCACCGCACATGGCCCGCTGGGACGCCATCATGTGGGCGGGCTGGAACAGCAGTCGCCAGCCGCCCGCCGCACGGTCCGGCTCCGCGCTGTCCAGGAAGTACGTGGCGTCGGGGATGCCCCGGTCCTCGATCCCGGCGCGCAGCCCTTCCAGATCGGCGGCCCAGGTCGGCCAGGAGGACACATCCAGCACCGGATGGGCCACCACCGGCCGGTCGGTCACCGCGCCCACGTCCTCCACGACCAGCGCGGCCACCAGCTCCGGATGGCGCGCGGCCAGCGCGTACGCCGCGACCGCGCCGGTGGAGTGGGCGACCACCGGGACCGGGCCGAGGTCCAGCTCGGTCAGCAGCGCCGCCGCGTCGGCCACGTACTCGTCCAGGGTGAACGGACCACCGCCCCCGGTGAGCCCGTGCCCCCGCTGGTCCAGCGCGATCACCCGCCGGTCCGGCGCGAGCGCGGCGGCCAGCGGCGCGTACATCCTGCCGCGGCCGAAGTGACCGTGGAGGGCGAGCACCGGGGTGCCCGGCCCGCCGAAATCGGTCACGGCGAAGCGCCGGCCCCGCAGCGGGACAAACGCGGGGGAGGGCACGGTGGAGGTGGTCATCGGCGCACCCTAGTTGCCGGACCCATACGGTGGCCAGGGGCTTTGCCCCCGGCATCACGGTCAGTCGGCGGTGCCCCTCAGGCGGCGGCCTTGGCCTTGGTGGCGTAGATGTCCACGTACTCCTGGCCGGAGAGCCGCATGACCTCGCTCATCACCTCGTCGGTCACCGCCCGCAGCACGTACCGGTCGCGGTCCATGCCCTCGTAGCGGGCGAAGTCCAGCGGCTCGCCGAAGCGGACCTCCACCCGGCCCGGCCGTGGCAGTCCCTTGCCGCCCGGCTGGATCCGGTCGGTGCCGATCATCGCGAACGGCACCACCGGGGCACCGGTCATCAGGGCGAGCCGGGCGATACCGGTCCGGCCGCGGTAGAGACGGCCGTCGGGGGAGCGGGTGCCCTCGGGGTAGATGCCGAAGACCCTGCCCTCGTCCAGCACCCGGCGGCCGGTCATCAGCGCGGCCACCCCGCCGTGACCGCCGTCCCGGTCCACCGGGATCATGCCGACACCGGTGAAGAACCAGGCCATCAGCCGGCCCTTGAGCCCCTTGCCGGTCACATACGCGTCCTTGCCGATGAAGACGACCTGACGGTCACAGACCAGCGGCAGGATCATCGAGTCGATGAAGGTGAGGTGATTGCCGGCGAGGATGACCGGGCCCGAGCCGGGAATGCGCTCCGCCCCCTCGACCCGTGGGCGGAACATCAGGCGCATCAGCGGACCGAGTACTGCCTTCAGGAACGCGAATCGGGACAACGGGTCCTCCGGTCGGGGTCATGTCGGGCGCGTCCGGCGTACGGTCCGTCCTCGCACCGCACACCCGCGCCGCCTTAGGACGATACTCGCCGGTCGCACTCCCGCGCACACCGGGTTCACCCACCTGATACGCGGTGTTGACACACGTTTCCCACGCGTTTCCGCCGACGTCTCCCGTTCACCACGTGCGCCCGCCTACCATCGGCCCGTTCTCTGACAGGTCATCCACAGGTGTGTTGGACACCAGAGCGAGGAGTGCTCATGGAGCGGGAGCAACAGCCCGGACGCCGCGCCCTCCTGGGGGCCGCGGCCCTCGGTGCGGGAGCGGTGGCGCTCGGCGGGGCGGGTACGGCCGAGGCCGCCGGGACCACCGGTGGGGCGGGTACGGCCACGGCGGCGGACGCGGCGAACTCCGGCCGTGCGCACGGGCTGCCGGTGCCCACCGTCATCGGCCACCGCGGAGCCAGCGGCTACCGGCCGGAACACACCCTCGGCTCGTACCAGCTCGCCCTGGACATGGGCGCGGACGTCATCGAGCAGGACCTCGTCCCCACTAAGGACGGCCATCTGGTCTGCCGTCATGAAAACGACATCACGGCCACCACGGACGTCTCGGACCATCCCGAATTCGCGGGGCGCAAGACCACCAAGACCGTGGACGGGACAAAGTTCACCGGCTGGTTCACCGAGGACTTCACCCTCGCCGAGCTGAAGACGCTGCGCGCCAAGGAGCGCATCCCGGGCACCCGCCAGCGCAACACGCTCTACGACGGCCGCTGGGAGGTGCCCACCTTCGAGGAGGTGCTCCGGTGGGCCGAGCGGGCGGGCCGCAAGCGCGGCCGCCCGGTCTGGCTGCACGTGGAGACCAAGCACCCCTCCTACTTCCGCAAGCTGGGTCTTGGCCTGGAGGAGCGGATCGCCCCGCTGCTGCGCCGGTACGGCCGTCACAAGAAGGACTCCCCGCAGTTCCTCCAGTCCTTCGAGCCCAGCAGCATCCAGCGGCTGCGCAAGCTGGTGGACACCCGCTCGGTGGTGCTGCTGTCCACCCTCACCAGCCGTCCCTGGGACTTCACCGAGGCGGGCGATCCGCGCACGGTGGCCGATCTGGTCAAGCCCGAGGGGCTGAAGTGGATCGCGGGCTTCGCCCAGGGCATCGGCCCCGATCTGTCGGTGATCATTCCGCGCACCGCCGACGGCAAGCTGGGTACCCCCACCAGCGTGGTCAAGGACGCGCACGCGGCCGGGCTGTTCCTGCACCCCTACACCATGCGCAACGAGAACAGCTTCCTGCCCGCCGACTTCCGCCGGGGCACCGACCCCAACGCCTACGGTGACGCCTTCGGCGCGTTCAAGGCGTACTTCGCCACCGGTATCGACGGGATCTTCTCCGACAACGCCGACACCGCCCTCCTCGCGCGGGCGGACTTCCTCGGCGAGGACTGACCGGACGGCGCGGTGACGGCCGCCGGGACCCTTGAGCGTCAAGTCGGGTCCCGGCGGCTACCCGGTCGGGTGAGACCGCGGCCCACCGGCAACCGCACCGCGCCCGGTCCACGTCCCGCCCGGCATGGACCTAGTGGAGGAACTGCGCCCGCTGCTGGCCGCCGAGGCGGCGGCCGAGGCGTACGCCGCCGGTGTCGAACCCGATGAGCTGGAACAGGCCGTCTGGCTGCGGCTGCTGGAGCGCACCCGGGACACCGGCCCGCCACCGGAACCGGCCCGCTGGCTGCGCGGCGCCGTCCGCGCCGAGGTGCGCGGCGCCCGCCGCCGGGCTCGCCGCGAGGTGCCGTACGACCCGGTGGACGACCGGCTGCCGGAGGGGCCCGAGCCGCGCCCCGCGGAACAGGCCGTGCTGACCGCCGAGACCCGCCGGGTGCTGCGCGCGGCGGTGCGGAAACTGCCCGGCCGCTGCCCGCGCCTGCTGGGCGCGATGCTGTCCCGCTCGGACCTGACGTACCGGGAGATCGCGGGCGAGTTGGGAATGTCACAGGGCAGTCTGGGGCCCGTACGTTCCCGATGTCTGGGTTGCCTGCGCAGAATGCTCACGGCGGAGATTGCGGCTCCCGAACCCTGGGGAAAGGAGCGTTAGACAATCGGCGCCCGGGAAGCGGACGCACCACCGCGCGGCGCTTCCACCCAGGGCCATGAACCCCGGCCGCACACCCACCCTCACCGCGGCCGGGAGGACCGAGACAAGGGGAGGCATGCGCACATGGGCATGAGCGTGACCATCTCCGCGGCGACCGCGGACGACGCCGAGCAGATCCTCAAGCTCCAGTATCTGTGCTACCAGGGCGAGGCCGAGCTGTACGGGGACTACTCCATCGAGCCGCTGACGCAGACGCTGGACGATCTGCGGGCCGAACTCGGCGAGGGTTGTGTGCTCGTGGCCCGGCTGGGCGCGGAGGTCGTCGGTTCGGTCCGCGGCGCGGTCGACGACAAGGGCACCGCCGCCATCGGCAAGCTCATCGTCCACCCCCGGATGCAGCGCCACGGCCTGGGCGGGCGGCTGCTCGCGGCCATCGAGGGGCGGCTGGCCGAGGAGCGGGCCGCCAAGCGCTACCGCCTCTTCACCGGACACCGCAGCGACGGCAATCTGCGGCTGTACCGCCGTAACGGCTATGCCCAGGTGGGCACCGAGGAGGTCAGCCGGCGGCTGAGCGTGGTCACGCTGGAGAAGGACGCCTCGGCGTCGGCCTTCGCCGCCAGCGCGTAAGCACCTCGCGGGACGGACCGGGCGGGACACCGCTCGGTCCGCCTCGCGCTCAGTCCTTGCGGCGCAGCCAGAGCAGACCGGTGACCGGCAGGAAGATCGGGATGAAGAGATAGCCCATCCCGTAGTCGGACCACACCGTCTGGTCGGGGAAGGCGGAGGGGTCGGCCAGCGTCCAGGTGCCGATGGTGAGCACCCCGATCAGCTCCAGCGCACAGCAGACCATCGCCGCCCGGCGCGCCCCCTCGCCGCCGCGCACCAGCGAGACGGTGATGAACGCGTACACCGCCGCCGAGACCGCCGAGAGGATGTAGGCCAGCGGCGCCTCGTGGTACTGGGCGATGAGCTGGTAGATCGAGCGGGACGCCGCCGCCACGGTGAACACTCCGTAGAGCAGCACCAGCAGCCGGCCCGGACCCTGTCCGAGACCGGTCCGCCGGGCCGCGGGGCCCGATGTCCCGTCGGGCCGCGCCGACGCGGACCGCGAGGATTCCGTGGACTCAGCCACCGACGCCTCCCCAGATGTCGTACAGCCGCACTTCGAGCACGGCCAGCACCACGGCCGCGGCCGCGACCGTCGCCGAACCCCAGCGGGTCCGCTCGGCCAGCGACATGAACGCCGCGATCGGCACGGCGAGCGCGGAGCCGATCAGATAGGCCACGAAGATCGCCAAGCCCTGGTCGGGGTCGTCCCCGCCCGCCAGCCGGACGATCCCGACGACGAGCTGGACGATCGCCAGCAGGGCCACCACGGCCATACCGATGAAGTGCCAGTCCTTGGTGGGCTGGTCGCGATAGGCGGCCCAGCCGCACCAGGCGGCGAGCAGGAGCGCGGTCACACCGAGCGCGACCGTCAGCGCCGCGATCAACGGGACCTCCGTGCGGTGTGGTGGCGCACACAGGGGGTGACAAGCATGGGACGACTGTAATCGCCTCTGATGACCGCGTTGTCATCGGCCCCGGGCCCGGGGCCGATGCGGTGGCCGGGCCGGGAAGGCGCCCACGTACGCTGCGCGCCATGAGGATCTCCGCTGACGCCCTGCTGTTCGACAACGACGGAACCCTGGTCTCCTCCATGGAGTCGGTCGTGCGCTGCTGGACCCGGTGGGCGGGGGAGTACGGCGTGTCGGAGGAGGAGTTCGCGGCCGTCGAACTGCACGGCCGCCCGGCGAACGACATCATCGGCGATCTGCTGCCCGCCGAGCGGATAGCCGGGGCCCGCGCCCGTATCGACGCGCTGGAGCTGGCGGACGTCCCCGGCGGGGTCAAGCTGCTGCCCGGCACCGCGGAACTGCTGACCGGCCTTCCCGCCGCCCGCTGGGCCGTGGTGACCTCGGCGAACGCACGGCTGGCCGCTGCCCGGCTGACCGAGGTGGGGCTGCGCCCGGGGACGCTGATCACCGCGGACGACATCACCCGCGGCAAGCCCGACCCCGAGCCGTTCCTGCTGGCCGCCGAGCGGCTGGGGGTGGACCCGGCCCGCTGTGTGGCCTTCGAGGACGCCCCGGCCGGGCTCGCCTCGGCCCGCGCGGCCGGGATGCGGACCGTGGCGTTGACCACAACGGTCCCCCGGGCCGAGCTGATCGCCGACTGGGTGGTGGAGGACCTCTCGGCCGTGTCGGCCCAGGCCACCGACGGGGGAGTGGAGCTCACCGTACGGGCCTGAATGATCGCTTCCGCTTGTCCACGGGCTGGTCAACGATGTCCGCTATACGGACATGGTTGATCGGCCCGTCCTGCTGTCTGCTTTACTTGCGGCCATGACCACGACGAGCATCCGCATTCCCGCGACCGAGGCGTTCACCGCGCCCGGTGCTCGTTGTCGGTGTCGAATGTGTGACTGCTGAGGGCCCCTGTCCGTGTCTCGCGCCCCGAAGCGAGACCGCTGAGCCGGCTGCCGCGCGCCCATAACGCGCCGGACCGAGCTGCCCCGCGTCACCGGAACCCGTAGCCGCGCCACGACGTCCCGCCGTCGTGCCCGCGGGGGTCCCCCTGCCGCGTTCCGCAATGAACGAACCGTGTCCGGCGCACCCCCGCCGCGCACTCAACAGTGACGGAAACCCTGTGATCACCACCACGGACCTGACCAAGGTCTACCGCTCACGAGGCCGCGAGGTCACCGCCCTCGACGGCGTCGATCTGCATGTCCGCGAGGGTGAGGTGTACGGCGTCGTCGGCCAGAGCGGCGCCGGGAAGTCCACCCTCATCCGCTGCGTCAACCTCCTGGAGCGCCCCACCTCCGGCACCATCGCCGTCGCCGGTCAGGACCTCACCGCGCTCGCCGGGCGCGGGCCGCGGGCCGGATCCGCGCTGCGCCAGGCCCGCAGCCGGATCGGCATGGTCTTCCAGCACTTCAACCTGCTGTCCTCGCGCACCGTGCGGGACAACGTCGAACTGCCGCTGGAGATCCTCGGGGTCTCCGGCCGGGAGCGCACCCGCAAGGCGCTGGAACTGCTCGAACTGGTCGGTCTCGGCGACAAGGCCAAGGCGTACCCGGCCCAGCTCTCCGGTGGCCAGAAACAGCGGGTCGGTATCGCCCGTGCGCTCGCGGGTGACCCCAAGGTGCTGCTGTCGGACGAGGCCACCTCGGCGCTCGACCCCGAGACCACCCGCTCGATCCTCCAGCTGCTGCGCGACCTCAACCGCCAGCTCGGGCTGACCGTACTGCTGATCACCCATGAGATGGACGTGGTCAAGACGATCTGCGACTCGGCCGCGCTGATGCGCGGCGGGCGGATCGTGGAGTCCGGCCGGGTCACCGATCTGCTGGCCACCCCGGGGTCCGAACTGGCCCATGAGCTGTTCCCGGTCGGCGGCGAGCCCTCGGCCGCGGACCGCACGGTCGTGGACGTCACCTTCCAGGGCGAGGCCGCCACCAAGCCGGTCATCTCCCAGCTCTCCCGCACCTACAACATCGACATCTCGATCCTCGGCGCCGCGATGGACACCGTCGGCGGCAACCAGGTCGGCCGGATGCGCATCGAACTGCCCGGCCGGTTCGAGGAGAACGTCGTCCCGATCGGCTTCCTGCGCGAGCAGGGGCTCCAGGTCGACGTGGCGGCGATCGCCGACGGCCCGCGGGCGGCCGCACCCACCACCCAGCTGCTCAAGGAGGGCGCCAAGTGACCTGGTCCGAGATGGAGCCGCTGCTGGAGCAGGCCTGTTGGGACACCCTCTACATGGTCGGCTGGTCCGGACTGATCGCGGTCGTCGGCGGACTGCCGCTCGGAGTGCTGCTGGTCCTCACCGACCGTGGCGGGGTTCTTCAGAATGTGGTCGTCAACAAGGTTCTCGGCCAGATCGTGAACGTCGCCCGCTCGATGCCGTTCATCATCCTGCTGGCGGCCCTGATCCCCTTCACCCGCCTGGTCGTGGGCACCACCATCGGGCCCGAGGCCGCGGTCGTGCCCCTGGCGATCGGCGCCATCCCCTTCTTCGCCCGGCTGGTGGAGACCTCGGTACGCGAGGTGGACGGCGGACTCGTCGAGGCCGTGCAGTCGATGGGCGGCTCCACCTGGACCGTGGTCCGCAAGGTGCTGCTGCCCGAGGCGCTGCCCTCGCTGATCTCCAGTGCCACCACGACCGTCGTGGCACTGCTGGGCTACTCGGCGATGGCCGGCACCGTCGGCGCCGGCGGACTGGGCGACCTCGCCATCCGCTACGGCTACCAGCGGTTCGAGACCGATCTGATGTGGATCACCGTCGCCATCCTCGCCGTGGCGATCTCGGTCATCCAGTTCGTGGGCGACTTCGCGGCACGCTCCCTCGCGCACCGCGGCCGTTCCTCGTCCGTCCCCCGGCTGGTGCTGCTGCGCCCCGCCAGGAGCGCCCCGTCCGCCCCGGCCGCCGCCGGGACCGCCGCGGCCACCGGTGAACCGGCCGGTGCGGAGCCCGCGGACACCGAGCCCGCCAAGGTCCCCTGAGCCACCGTCCCCCTCCGACCACACCCCCACCTCCCCCCCACAGCCCCACCCCTCGCACGGTGCCTGCGCACCCCCGGCGGCACCGTGCGCCCCAGAAGAAAGGCACTTTTCGTGCGTAACACCACCAAGACCGTCACCATCGCCCTCACCGCCGGAGCGCTCGCCCTCGGCCTGTCCGCCTGCGGCACCGAGAACGCCGCGAGCAAGGACGGCCCGCTCATCGTCGCCGCGAGCCCGGTCCCGCACGCGGAGATACTCACCTACGTCAAGGACCACCTGGCCGAGAAGAACGGCCTCGAGCTCGAGGTCAAGGAGTTCACCGACTACAACACGCCGAACCTCTCCACCCAGGACGGCTCGGTCGGTGCCAACTACTTCCAGAACCAGCCGTTCCTGGACGACTTCAACAAGAAGAAGGGCACCGACATCGTGCCCGTCGTCACGGTGCACCTCGAGCCGCTCGGCCTGTACTCCGACGGGGCGAAGAAGGTCGGGGACATCAAGAAGGGCGCCACCGTCGCCATCCCGAACGACACGGTCAACGAGGCCCGCGCGCTGAAGCTGCTGGACGCCAACAAGATCATCGAGCTCAAGGACGGCGTCGGCACCGAGGCCACCCCGAAGGACATCGCCGCCAACCCCAAGGGCCTGAAGTTCAAGGAGCTCGAGGCCGCCCAGCTGACGCGTGCGCTCGGCGACGTGGACGCCGCGGTCATCAACGGCAACTTCGCCATCGCGGCCGACCTCAAGCCCGCGAAGGACGCCCTGGTCCTGGAGTCCCCCGAGAAGAACCCCTACGGCAACTTCCTCGCCGTGAAGAAGGGCAACGAGGACGACCCGCGGGTGAAGAAGCTGGCCAAGCTGCTCACCTCGCCCGAGGTGAAGAAGTTCATCAAGGACAAGTACGCCGGCTCCGTCCTCCCCTCGTTCTGACCGGCCCGCGCGTCACCGCACCGAAGGAAGCGACATCATGCGCCAGATCGCCGTCCCCGTCGCCGCGGTGGTACTCGCCCTCGGGCTGACCGGGTGCGGGGCGGGCTCCGCCGGTGGCTCCGACGACGACACCCTCGTCGTCGGGGCGACCGCCGTCCCGGCCGGTGAAGTGCTCGCCCACATCGAGAAGCACCTGGCCAAGAAGGCCGGGCTCTCGCTGGAGGTCAAGGAGTTCACGGACTACGTCCTGCCGAACACCGCCCTCCAGGAGGGTTCGCTCGACGCCAACCTGTACCAGAACGTCCCGTTCCTGGATAACTTCAACACGACCAAGGGCACCGATCTGGTGGCCGTCACGGACGCCTATCTGCCCCCGATGGGCGCGTACTCCAAGCGCGTCAAGGACATCTCCGCGCTGTCCGAGGGCGCGACCGTTGCCGTGCCCAATGAACTCACCAACGAGGGGCGGGCGCTCCAGCTCCTCGCGGCCAAGGGCGTCATCGGGCTGAAGAAGGATGCCGGACCCACCGCGAGCCCGGCCGACATCACCTCCAACCCGAAGAAGCTGACGTTCAAGGAGCTGGAACCCGCCCAGCTGCCCCGCTCCCTCGACGATGTGGACGCGGCCGTCATCAACAGCAATTACGCGCTCGACGCCGGACTCGACCCGGCCGAGGACGCGATACTGCTGGAGTCGGTGAAGGGAAATGAATACGCCAATGTCCTCGCCGTGAAGAAGGGCAATGAGGACGATCCGCGGGTGAAGAAGCTGGCCAAGCTGCTCACCTCCCCCGAAGTGCGGAAATTCATCCAGCACAAGTACCGCGGTTCGGTGCTGCCGGTCACCGCGGGTTAGCCGACGGAAGCCCAGGGCTCCGCATTCCGGCACACAACCGGATGCGGAGCCTTCCGCTTGGCCACCCCGTGCTGCGTTTCCCCTGGCCGATGCTGCATGCTGGGCACTCTTGACGGCTACGGAAAACGACCCCCGGTTACGGAGCGGCGCATGACATCCACCTTCCCGGACATCTCCATCAGCACCGAACGCCTGGTGCTGCGCCCGTTCGAGGAAGCGGACGTACCCGCGCTCGCGGAGATGATGACCGACGAGCTCGTGGTCACCTGGACCAGGGGGCCCCTCCCGTACACCCAGCGCGACGCCCGCGATCAGGCGCTGCGGCTCGCCCCGGCCGAACGCACCACCGGCCGCGGAATCGTCTTCGCCGTCGCCGAGTTCCTCACCCAGCGACTGGTGGGACTGGTCCATCTGCGCAACACCGACTGGCGGGTCCTGGGCACCGAGATCAGCTACATCACCGCCCCCTGGGCGCGCGGTGAGGGCTATGCCTCGGAAGCGGTGCTCGCTGTCGCCCGCTGGCTCTTCCAGGACCAGAAGTTCGAGCGCCTGGAGCTGCGCACCGCCGCCGACAACACCGCCGCCCAGCAGGTGGCCCAGAAGGTCGGCTGCATCAGCGAGGGCGTGCTGCGCAACGCGGGAATAGCCCGCACCCAGACGGAGGACGGCGGCTGGACGGATCTGCGCACCGACCTCATCGTGTGGAGCCTGCTCGCCGAGGACCTCGACGGAATTCCCGAATCCATGGCCGGATCGGACGCCTTCGGCGGCTATTCCGACTGGGGCTGACCCCGGGGCCGCGCGCCCCCGCGCCCCCGGCGCACCACCCCGGCCGCCGCCCCCGCTCCGGCGGTCCGGACCAGGCGGGGTAATCTGCCCGAGCCCGCGTACCGCGTACCCACGCACCGGCCCGCCCGCGCCGCATCCGCGCCATCCGGCGGCCGTGTCCGCGGCGCACCCGCGAAACCTCGCGAGCACACCCCGCGGCACCCGCCGCACCCGGCACACCTGCGGCACCCCGCACGGCGACCCGACCGACCGAACGACACCCGGGGAGACAGACGACGATGGCCGACCGCGTCACGGTGATCGGCTGGGACGGCTCACCGCTCACCGACGTGGCCCGTTCCGCCCTCGGCGCGGCCACCCTGGTGGCCGGAGCCGCCCACCACCTGGCGCTGCCCGAAGTGCCACCGGGCGCCGAGCGGATCCGGCTGGGCAGTGTGGACCTCGCCGCCCGCCGCATCGCCCAGCACCGCGGCTCACCCGTGGTCCTCGCCGACGGCGACCCCGGCTTCTTCGGTGTCGTCCGGGCCCTGCGCGCCCCCGAGCACGGGCTCGAGGTCGAGGTCGTCCCCGCCGTCTCCTCCGTCGCCACCGCCTTCGCCCGCGCCGGAATGCCCTGGGACGACGCCCAGGTGGTGGTCGCGCACAGCCGCGATCTGCGCCGCGCCGTCAACGTCTGCCGCGCCCACACCAAGGTCGCCGTTCTCACCTCGCCCGGCGCCGGGCCCGCCGAACTCGCACTGCTCCTCGGCCCGGTGCACCGCACCTTCGTCATCTGCGAGGCCCTGGGCACGGAACGCGAGCAGGTGACCGTCCTGACCTCGGAGAAGGCCGCCGACCACGTCTGGCGCGACCCCAACGTCGTCATCGTCATCGGCGGCTCAGGCACCACCGCCCCGCCCGCCGGGCGGCCCACCGGAACCGCGCGCGGTGCCCAGCACGGCGGCTGGATCGCCGGACGGGACCCCGGCTTCCCGGGCACCGTCCGCGGCTGGGCGCTGCCCGCCCCCGCCTACGCGACCGTGCTGGGCGAGAGCGAATCCCAGCAGTTGCGCGCCCTTCAACTGGCCCGGATCGGACCCCGGGTGGGCGACCTGGTCTGGGACATCGGCGCGGGCAGCGGCGCGGCCGCGGTGGAGACCGCCGGGTTCGGCGCCGCCGTGATCGCCGTGGACCGGGACGCGGACGCCTGTGAGCGCACCGCGACCCTCGCCCGCCGGTTCGGCGTCCAGCTCCAGGTCGTCCAGGGCACCGCTCCCGGCGTCCTGGAGGACCTCCCGGAACCGGATGTGGTGCGCATCGGCGGCGGGGGCGTGTCCGTGGTCGCCGCGTGCGCCGCGCGCCGCCCCGAGCGCATCGTCACCCACGCCACCACCCGGGACGAGGCGGAAGCCGTGGGGCGGGCGCTGGAGGACGGTGGCTACGCCGTCGAGTGCGTTCTGCTGCAGTCCGTCGAGTTGGACACGCGGGGGTGGACCGAACGCGAGCGCGCGGTCGCCTTCCTGGTCTGCGGCCACCGCCCGCACCAGTGATTTTGTCCCTGTGACGTTCGCCCCGTGCTTCGCCCCGGTGACCTTCCCGCGGGCTCGCGCGGGGTAGGCTGGCGGATCGTTGTACTGCCTGTGCCGCTGCCCGGTGTTCGGTGCTTTATCGGTCAATGGCCGGAATATGTGCCTCCCTTGATGGGGCCGCGGCAGGCAAGCCTCGGGCGTGCTACGTGCCGCGCACGGCGCACGCTCGTTCTTGCTCACGGGGCTTGCTCTCGGCGGTAGGCGGTTGGAAGGAGCACTAGCGATGGGCGAGGGGTACGCATGACCGACACCGGCCAGGTCCCGGGTGAGGGACAGCCGGAGAACGCAGGCGGACGACTCGGACACCCGCACCCGGCGGATGTCCACTCCCCGCCCGCCGACGCCGGTTACACCGAGCAGCCGCAGCCCGGTGCCGCTCCCTACCCCTACCTCGAACCGCACGAGACCGGTGGCGAGGAGGACGACCTGCTGCTGATGCCCGGCGCCCAGGGCGCCTGGAGCGAGCAGCAGGCCCAGTACCAGCAGCCGTCGGCCGGCACGCCGCCGCACGGGACGTACGCGGGCGGGGCGCCGGACCCGGCCGCCGCCGAGTACGCCGGAGTGCAGCCTCCTGCTGTGGCCCCGCAGGCCCCCGATGCGCAGCCGCAGCCCCTTCAGCAGCCGCTGTCCCAGCCGCAGCCGCTCCATCAGTCCCCGCCGCAGCCCGCGCGGCGGCCGTTGCACATGGGCCCGCCGCTGCCCGACGCCTCCAACGGCGTGGTGCGGTCACTGGCCGACCGGGGACCGGCCGCCGCCCGGCACGCCGGGACCGCCCCGCATGTCGAGCCCCCGGTCGTGGAACCGGAGCCCGAGCCGGAGCCGCAGGCCGTCCACGCCGAGCCCGAGCCCCTCGCCGAGCCCGAGCCCCTGGCCCAGCCCGAGCCCCTGGCCCAGCCCGAACCGCAGCCTCAGCCCGAGTACGTGATGGAGCCGGAGCCGGAGCAGTCGGCCGGCGGCGAGTTCGCGGTGGATGCGCAGGGCGCGGACTACGCCACCGCGCCGGAGTACGCGGCGGGGCCGCAGTACTTCGCCGCCCCGCCCGAGGACACGGCGTCGCTCCCCGGCCCGCAACTCGCGGACATTCCGCAGCCGGGCGAGGCGTGGGACTCCGCTCCGCCGCAGACGCAGCCCGCACCGCAGGTCCAGCCGGAGCCCGTGCAGGAGCCCGAGGCCGAACCCGTGCCCGAGGCCGAGCCTGTGCACGCCGAAACGGTCGGTCGTGAGGAGGAGGCCGCGGCACCGGAGGACACCGGGGTGTCCGAGCAGGTCCAGGATGCCGAGGTGCCCTCGGCTCCCATGCCCGCGGAGTACACCGGACCGTCGGAGCCCGTGGAGCCGGAGTCCGCCGGGACGCCCCCGGCTGCCGCGACCATCCCGGCCCAGGGCGGTGAACCCGTCATGGAGCCCGCCCATGTGCCCGCGCCCCACGCGGCGGCCGCGCAGGGTGCGGACGCCACGATGGCCGAGGAGCCGGTGATCGGGATCCCGGCCCAGGTCCAGCCCGCTCTCGCTCCCGAACAGCTCGACGCACCGTCCGCCCCGTTCCCCGGCCCCGTAGCGGAGATCCCGGCGCAGCTTGCGCACGAGGCCGTGACCACACCGGCCGACCCGGCCCCGGCGGAGGAGGACGCCCCGCAGGTGGAGGACGCCCCGGTGGCGGAGACGGCCCTGCCGGTGGAGCAGCCCCCGGCCGTGGAGGAGGCCATGACGTCGGCGGAGGAGTCGCCGCAGCCCGCGGAAGAGCAGGGCGCTGACCTTGCGGAGCCGGTCGCGGTCGGCCCCGGTCACTCGATAGTCACTGACGATCAGTCCCGGCCCGCAGAGGCCGGAGCGGAAGCCGAGGCCGAGGTGACCGAGGCGGTCGCGGAGGCCGCCGCCGGGGAAGCGGCCCCGCTGCCGGAGGCCGAGGTCCCGGCACCCGAGGCGGACGCGGTGGCGGAGGCCCCCGCCGAGGAGCGGGCCGAACTCCCGGAGGCGGAGGCCGTCGAGGAGGAGACCCCGCGGCAGGAGGCCGTACCGGAGGAGCTCGCCGGGGTGGAGACACCTGAAGCCGGGCCCGTGGTCACGGAGGCCGCTGAGCCCGTCGAACCCGTTCAGGCCGTCGAGACCGCCGGGGAAGAATCCCCCGAGCCCGTCGTCCCGGAGGCGGCCGCCGAGGAGACCCCCGAGACCCCCGAGGCTCCCGCCGACGCGACCGAGGCCCCCGAGGCCGAGACCGTGGAGGCCGTGACCCCCGAGGCGGTGGCGGCCGAAGCCGAGACCGAGGTTGTGACCGAGGACGTGGCCGAAGCCGGGGAGCCCACCCCGGACGTGGCACCCGACGCCGTCGCCGAGGACACGGCCCCCGCCGACACGGCTCCGGAGGACGCCGACGCCGTGGCCACCGAAGAGCCCGAGCCCGAGGACGGGCCGGAGCCCGAACTCGAACGTGAACCCGAGCCGGAGCCCGAGCCGCTCGGCCCGCCCGCCGAGGGCTACGCCGAGGCCGAGCGCGCCGCCGTGCACCGCGTGATGCGCGAGCGCCGCGACATCCGCAACGGCTTCCGCTCCGACCCCATCCCGCACGAGGTGCTGCTGCGCGTCCTCGAAGCCGCGCACACCGCGCCCAGCGTCGGTCACTCCCAGCCGTGGGACTTCGTGGTCATCCGCTCCGAGGAGACCCGGCGCACCATGCACGAGCTGGCCACCCGCCAGCGCGAGGCGTACGCCAAGTCCCTCCCCAAGGGCCGGGCCAAGCAGTTCAAGGAACTGAAGATCGAGGCGATCCTCGAGACCCCGGTCAACATCGTCGTCACCGCCGACCCGACCCGCGGCGGCCGTCACACCCTGGGCCGTCACACCCAGCCCCAGATGGCGCCGTACTCCTCCGCGCTCGCCGTGGAGAACCTCTGGCTCGCGGCCCGCGCCGAGGGCCTGGGCGTCGGCTGGGTCAGCTTCTTCGACGAGCGCGAGATGGTGCGGTCGCTCGGGCTGCCCGAGCACCTGGAGGCCGTGGCCTACCTGTGCGTCGGCTATGTCGACGAGTTCCCGGAGGAGCCGGAGCTGATGCGGGCCGGGTGGTCCAAGCGCCGCCCGCTGTCCTGGGTCGTCCACGAGGAGACGTACGGCCGCCGCGCGCTGCCCGGCGAGGACCCGCACAACCTGCTCCAGGAGACCCTCCAGGGCATCCGCCCGCTGGACGCCAAGGCGCTCGGCGAGGCGTGGGAGCGGCAGAAGCGGATGACCAAGCCGTCCGGTGCGCTCGGCATGCTGGAGATCATCTCCGCGCAGCTGAGCGGACTGTCGCGGCAGTGCCCGCCGCCGATCCCGGAGCCCGCCGCCGTGGCGATCTTCGCGGGTGACCACGGGGTGCACGCCCAGGGCGTCACCGCCTGGCCGCAGGAGGTCACCGCCCAGATGGTGGCCAACTTCCTGGGCGGCGGCGCGGTGTGCAACGCGTTCGCCAGCCAGGTCGGCGCCGAGGTGTGCGTGGTGGACGTGGGGGTGGCGAGCGATCTGCCGAGCACCCCCGGTCTGCTGCCGCGCAAGGTGCGGGCAGGTACCGGTGACTTCACCACCGGCCCCGCGCTGAGCCGCGAGGAGGTGCTGCGCGCCCTGGAGGTGGGCATCGAGACCGCCCGCGATCTGGTGGCCGCCGGGAACAAGGCGCTGCTCACCGGTGAGATGGGTATCGCCAACACCACCGTCTCGGCCGCCCTGGTCTCGGTGTACACGGGTGTGGACCCGTCCGAGGTGACCGGGCGCGGCACCGGTATCAACGACGAGATGCACGCCCGCAAGATCGATGTCGTACGGCGCGGTCTGGAGCTGCACCAGCCCGATCCGGCGGATCCGATCGGGGTGCTGGCCGCGTTCGGTGGTCTGGAGCACGCCGCGATGGCCGGTCTGCTGCTGGGCGGCGCCTCACTGCGCACACCCGTCATCCTGGACGGGGTGAGCGCGGGGGCGGCGGCCCTGGTGGCACGGGCCATCGCGCCCGAGGTGCTGGCCGCGTGCATCGCCGGGCACCGCAGCGCCGAGCCGGGCCATGTCGCGGCCCTCAACAAGCTGGGTCTGCGTCCCCTGGTCGATCTGGATCTGCGGCTCGGTGAGGGGACGGGCGCGCTGCTCGCCCTCCCGGTGGTGCAGAGCGCCGCGCGCGCGATGCACGAGGTGGCCACGTTCGACTCCGCCGGGGTCACGGAGAAGAACTGAGGCGCGCCCCCGCGACGTAGGGTGTCCGCGGGGGCCACGTCCCACTGTTGATCAGCCGCTCCAGTGCCGCAGCGGCAGGCATTCGCACGAGGAGAGCCGCACCGCATGTCCGAGAACTTCGCCTACCCCGTCGGACTGCGCCTTGCCGGGCGGCGCGTCGTCGTGCTCGGAGCGGGCCAGGTCGCCCAGCGCCGGCTGCCCGCGCTGATCGCGGCGGGTGCGGACGTCCTGCTGATCTCCCCGTCGGCCACCGCCTCGGTGGAGGCGATGGCCGAGGCGGGCGAGGTGCGCTGGGAGCGCCGCCGGTACCGCGCGGGCGACTTCGAGGGCGCCTGGTACGCCCTGATCACCACCGATGACCCGGAGGCCAACGCCGCCGCCTCCGCGGAGGCCGAGGAGCGCCGGGTGTGGTGTGTGCGCAGTGATGACGCCGCGGCCGCATCGGCCTGGACCCCGGCCACCGGGCGCAGCGAGGGCGTCACCGTGGCCGTGCTCACCGGACAGGACCCGCGCCGTTCGGCGGCGGTGCGCGACGCGGTGGTCGAGGGGCTGCGCAACGGTACGCTCGCTGCGCCCCGCCACCGGGCCCGCGGTCCGCGGGTGTCCCTGGTGGGTGGCGGCCCCGGCGATCCGGACCTGATCACCGTGCGCGGCCGTCGGCTGCTCGCCGAGGCGGACGTGGTGGTGGCCGACCGGCTGGGCCCCCGCGATCTGCTCGATGAACTCCCGCCGCACGTCGAGGTGATCGACGCCGCGAAGATCCCGTACGGCCGTTTCATGGCCCAGGAGGCGATCAACAACGCGCTGATCGAGCACGCCAAGGCGGGCAAGTCGGTCGTCCGGCTCAAGGGCGGCGATCCGTTCGTCTTCGGCCGTGGGATGGAGGAGGCGCAGGCCCTGGCCGAGGCCGGGATCCCGTGCACCGTGGTGCCCGGGGTGACCAGCGCGATCAGTGTGCCGGGCGTGGCCGGGATCCCGGTCACCCACCGCGGGGTGGCCCATGAGTTCACGGTGGTCAGCGGACATGTGGCACCCGAGGACCCCAGCTCGCTGGTGGACTGGTCCGCGCTCGCCCGGCTGCGCGGCACGCTGGTGCTGCTGATGGCCGTCGAGAAGATAGGGGCCATCGCCACCGCGCTCATCGGACACGGCCGGGCCGCGGACACCCCGGTCGCGGTGGTCCAGGAGGGCACCACCGCCGCCCAGCGGCGGGTGGACGCCACACTCGCCACGGTGGCGGAGACGGTGGCCGCCGAAGGTGTGCGGCCGCCCGCGATCGTGGTGATCGGTGACGTCGTCACCGTCGCCTCCCCCGACCACACCTGACCCGGCCGCCCGCGGCGTAACCGCGGGTAACGTAAATCGCGTCTGCCGCATTGGCACCGCAACCAGGACAAGGCAGTATCACTCAAGTGGCTGATCTCATCACCGTCGATGATCCCGACGACCCGCGGCTGAGCGACTACACGGGTCTGACCGATGTGGAGCTACGGCGTAAGCGGGAGCCCGCCGAGGGCCTGTTCATCGCCGAGGGCGAGAAGGTGATCCGGCGCGCCCGGCAGGCCGGTTACGAGATGCGCTCGATGCTGCTGTCGTCGAAGTGGGTCGATGTCATGCGCGATGTCATCGAGGACGTCCCGGCACCGGTCTACGCGGTCAGCCCCGAGCTGGCCGAGCGGGTGACGGGCTATCACGTCCACCGCGGCGCGCTCGCCTCCATGCAGCGCACCCCGCTGCCCGAGGCGGGGGAACTGCTCGCCGGAGCCCGGCGCGTCGCCATCATGGAGTCCGTCAACGACCACACCAACATAGGGGCGATCTTCCGCAGCGCGGCGGCCCTCGGCATGGACGCCGTCCTGCTCTCCCCGGACTGTGCCGATCCGCTCTACCGGCGCTCGGTCAAGGTCTCGATGGGTGCCGTCTTCTCCGTCCCCTACGCCCGGCTCGAGACCTGGCCGCGCGGACTGGAGACGGTCCGTGACGCGGGGTTCACCATCCTCGCCCTGACCCCCGACGAGAAGGCCACCAGCATCGACGACGCGGCGCCGCACCGGCTGGACCGCGTCGCCCTGATGCTGGGCGCCGAGGGCGACGGCCTCTCCGCGCAGGCGCTGATGGCCGCGGACGAATGGGTCCGCATCCCGATGGCCCACGGCGTGGACTCGCTCAACGTGGGCGCGGCCGCGGCGGTGGCCTTCTACGCGGTGACCGCGAGCCGCCCCCAGCACTGAACCGACCGGCGGACCGGGCGCTCTGTCCGCCCTAACGCCATCCGTCGATCTGCACGGCCGTCGACGGGGCGCCGGGCCCCGACGGCGGGGTGCCGAGTCCGTTCGACGGGCCCTCACAGCCCTGCGCCGCGGCGATCCCCAGCGCCACCAGCAGCGTCACCACCACGAACACCGTCAGCCGCTGCCGCAGCAGCCGGGGGTTCGGACCGCCGGGCCGCCGTCCGTTCGGCGTCGTGCGCACCGTGCGGGCGGGCGGACCGGGGCGGCGGCGCGGCCCGCCCTGGCGCGCCGGGGTGTTCCGCCCCGGCGCACGGCCCGCACCCGTACCGGACCCCTGCCGGGACGACCCACCGCGCGGGGCGGACCCCCGGGACGGATGCGACGCGCCCCGGGGCGGCGGAGTGCCTCCGGGCCGCCGCTCGGTGTGCTGCTCCGCGTACTGATCGGCGCGCCGCCCGGTGGGCCGGGACTCTGACGTGCCGTACGGCGCCCCGCCGTACGGCTGCCCCGGACCCTGCCCAGGGCTCTGTCCATGGCCATGACCGTGGGCCTCGCGCGCCGCGATCTCCTTGAGCCGCAGCGACAGCTGAAGAGTGCTGGGCCGGTCCTCCGGATCCTTCGCCAGACAGGCGTGGAGCAGGGGCGCCAGCGCGTCCGGCACCCCGATCAGCTGGGGCTCCTCGTGCACCACCCGGTACAGCATCACCTCCGAACTCCCGTGCCCGAAGGGGGAGTCCGCCGTCGACGCGTAGGCGAGCGTGGCGCCCAGCGCGAAGACGTCGGTCGCCGGGGTCACCGTCGCGCCCCGCACCTGCTCGGGCGCGAGGAAACCGGGCGAGCCGACCGCCGTGCCGACATGGGTCAGCGTGCTGGCCCCGGTCGCCCAGGCGATACCGAAGTCGATGATCCGCGGGCCCTTGGGGGAGAGCAGGATGTTCGACGGCTTGAGGTCGCGGTGGACCACCCCGGCCTCATGAACCGCCAACAGCCCCTCGGCCAGGGCCGACCCGATCGAGGCGACCTGCGCCGCGGGCAGCGGGCCCTCCTCGTTCACCTTGTCGTGCAGGGAGGGGCCCGGGACGTACTGGGTGGCGAACCACGGGCGGTCGGCCTCGAGGTCGGCGGCCACCAGCCGCGCCGTACAGCCGCCGCGGATCCGGCGGGCGGCCGACACCTCGCGGGCGAACCGGGAACGGAACTCACGGTCCTCGGCCAGGTCCGGCCGGATCACCTTGAGCGCCACACGCTGTCCGCGCCGGTCGGAGCCGAGGTAGACCACCCCCATGCCGCCCGCGCCGAGCCGCCGGTGAAGGCGGAAGGAACCGACGACACGCGGGTCCTCGCGCCGGAGCCGCATCATCGCCATGTCCGTCCCCTGCCTCCGGTGGGGCGGGCCCCGTCCGGGCCCCGGTGTGAGCCCTGGAGGGGAGCCCCATCCGCTGCCGTCCACTGCTGTCCGTCTGACGTGCACAGCTTACGGATTGACGGCCCCGCGCGCTGAGAGGCCGCGCATGCGTCGGCCGACGGATTGTCAGTCCCCCCTGGGATCCTGGAGATGTGGGCCGGAAACGTGGCAATCCGTGCCCGTGCTCAGGCATGCGTGATCTCAAGGGGCCGTCCCAGAAGGGGGATTGAGAGCGTGAAGGGTGACCGTGTGGAGATAGTGGTGGATGCCGGGGACACGACCCGGACGTACGAAGTCACGGCGAGCAGGGCGGGCCGCCGAGTGGAGACGGCGGTCCGGCGCGGGGTGGTGGAAGTGAGCGAAGTCACCCGTAATGGGTCCGTCGTCCGCACTGCGCGATTCATGGCCACCCGGGTGCTCGCGCTGGTGGAGCAGCCGGTGCCGCGCAGCGGTGTGGACGAGGGCGAGGGCGAGGCGGCGTAGCGGGGGAGGAGCGGGCCGGGTGAGGGGGCCGTTCCGGTGTCCCCTCGCCCGGCCCTTCCGGGATGGCCCCGGCTCCGGGGGCGGCATCTCCACCCAGGGGAGTACGCACGGTGGTCCGGGGTCATCCTCCGGGAGGCCCGTCAAGCGGTACGAAGGCATGACGCCGAGCGCGGGGGGCGCGCCTAATGTTGTCGTCAAGCGGCGGGCGCAGCACTCGTCCCCCGAGGTCAGACGCTCGCCGCCCCAGATGTGAAGGAGGAGGGACGATGACGGACACGGCTGGAGGTTCGGTCATCCGAGCGCGGCGGCGCCGGATCGCCGGAGCGTTCGCCGGCTCCGAGTCGGGCTCCCGTCATCCCCTGGTCGCGGTGGCCATGGTGCTGCCGCTGGCCGTCCTGCTGAGCATCGCCTTCGGCGGCTGGGAAGCCGTCGTCACACAAGCGTCGTCCGTGGCGGGAATGCTGGGGCGCTGAGCGCCCCGGGTCCAGGAGAGCGGCCTGGGCCGGGGACTTCCTGCCATCAGCCCCGTGGGGACGGGGGTGCGGCGGACGGCACGAATGCCCGGACAGCTGGGGAGCTGTCCGGGCATCGCGCCGTCCAGGGCCGTCTGTCGGTTCACGCGGGCGGCCGCGACCCCGTGCCGGGGCCGCCGGGGACGTGATGGGCAACCACCCTCCAGGAGAGCTGAGAGGCCATGGATCGGGTGTATCGCCCGGGCCCGGCCGTCGTTCCGCGAGTCGATCCGCCCGTGACACCCAGCCCCCGTCCGGCCGCTGTCGCGGCGACCATCCGGGGCCCCGGCGCCGCCGTGGTTGCTGCTGGTTAGGATCCCGACGACATCGTCCTTGAGGGGGAGCCGTGGGCACGACGCGGGCATTGCTGGCCGATGCCGTCCGGGGAATCCGGCCAGGGGCCCGCGACGAGGTCGTCGTCCTCACCGACCGCCCCGACGGGACCGTCGTCCGCTGCGGCCCGGTCGTCGCCAAGGCCCATGCCCCGGACGCCGATCCGGCCGCGCTGGCCGCTCGGCTGGAGGTCGCCGCGCACCCTCGCTGTGCCGGGACCCTGCTCGCCCCGCTCGCGGAGGCCGGGGCGCTGCCCGACGGACGGCGGATCACCCTGTGGCCCTACGGGGAGCCGGTCGCGCCGGATGAGCCCGGCGCGGCGCCCTGGGCGGAGGCGGGGACGCTGCTCGCCCGGCTGCACACCGTGCCGCCCGCCGCGCTCCCGGGGCCGGTGCCGCCGATGCGCGGCCCCGCCAAGGCGGCCCGCGCCCTCGACCGGCTCCGGGCGGCGGCCACCACCGCCCCGGGGCTCCCTCCCCGGCTGGCCGCCGCCGCGCATGCGGTGGAGCGGGCCTGGGCGGGGTTGCCCGGGTGGGCGCGGTCGGCACCCGGCGAGGGACCGGCCGGATCCGGTCCCGGCGGGCTCTGCCACGGAGACTTCCACCTCGGCCAACTCGTCCGGCTCCAGGACCGCTGGCTGCTGATCGACGTCGATGACCTCGGTCTGGGCGACCCGGGCTGGGATCTGGCGCGCCCCGCGGCCTGGTACGCGGCCGGGCTGCTCGCGCCCGCCGACTGGGCAGGGTTCCTCGGGGCGTATCGCGCCGCGGGCGGTACGGCGGCGGGGCCGGACGATCCGTGGCCGCGCCTCGACGTACCGGCGCGCGCGCTCACCGTGCAGACCGCCGCGCTCGCCCTGGCCAAGGCTGCCGCCGCGGAGCGGGCGTTGGACGAGGCGGAGGAGGCCATGGTCGACGCCTGTGTCCGCGTCGCCCGGCTCAGCGAGGCCGTAGGGTGAACTCACCACGGCCGGACGGATGTTCCGGCGGTGGGTTTTGTCCGTAGTTGAGGGAGATGAGCGGACCATGCAGTGTCCCAAGTGTCATGCGCCGATGCATACGTACAACCGCAACGGCGTGCAGATAGAGCAGTGCAGCGGCTGCCGGGGGATCTTTCTGGACTACGGGGAGCTGGAGTCCCTGACCCGGCTGGAGTCGCAGTGGACCCAGCAGGCTCCGCCCGCGCCCCCGGCTCCGCCCGCTCCCGGCGCTCCGCAGGCGTACCCGGCCGGGCCCGCGTGGGGCGCGCCGCAGCACGGCCACCACGGTCATCACGGCCACCACAAGCACCACCGCGGCTTCGGCCACATGCTCTTCTCCTCGTGACCACGGCACCAGGGCACGACCGCATGAAGGCATGACAGCCTGAAACGGCGGAGGGCCGGAGCTGATCGCTCCGGCCCTCCGCCGATCGGTGTGGACGATACTGGGATTGAACCAGTGACCTCTTCCGTGTCAGGGAAGCGCTCTCCCGCTGAGCTAATCGTCCTCGGGACTGCGTGCGCGATACTGGGATTGAACCAGTGACCTCTTCCGTGTCAGGGAAGCGCTCTCCCGCTGAGCTAATCGCGCGAGAAGGGCCCGTCAGGGCCCCAGTGGACGATACTGGGATTGAACCAGTGACCTCTTCCGTGTCAGGGAAGCGCTCTCCCGCTGAGCTAATCGTCCGAGGTGGAGACGGGATTTGAACCCGTGTAGACGGCTTTGCAGGCCGTTGCCTCGCCTCTCGGCCACTCCACCAAGCGCGGGGGCTTTGAAACCCCCACTCCGAGCGGACGACGAGATTCGAACTCGCGACCCTCACCTTGGCAAGGTGATGCTCTACCAACTGAGCCACGTCCGCAGGTGTCGTTTGCCCGGGGCGCTTCCGCGTCCCGGCGACGTGTTGAACTCTAGCGGATTCCCCGGCCAGCTCAAATTCCGTTTCCGCAGCGTGCTGCGGTGCTCGCGCGGCGGGGTCCGGTCCCCACCGCCGCTCCCGTCCCCTGCGAAGCCCCTGTGACCAGGTCGCCATAGACTCACAACCGTGCACAACCTGCCCCCTCTCGCCCGCTTCGGCGGCCTGCTCGCCACTGATCTCCGTGATGTGACCAGTGACCCCGCCGCCCTGGACTCCCGGGGTTTCTGGGCCGTTGTCGCGGACTTCGAGGGCGGTACGGTCTGTGCCCGCTTCGGCGATGTACGGTCCGCGCCCGTGCCCGCCCCGGTGCCCGGCGCCTGGCGGGGGCCCGCGCCGGAGGACTGGGACTCGTCGCTGGACCGGGCCGCCTACACCGAGGGCGTACGGCGCATACGGCGCCATATCGCTGCCGGTGAGGTCTACCAGGTCAATCTCTGCCGGGTGCTGTCCGCGCCGCTGCCCGATCCGGACGCCGCCGATGTGGACGCGCTCACCGCCCTGCTGGCCCGGGGCAACCCGGCCCCGTACGCGGGTACGGTCCGGCTGCCCGCCCACGGGGTGGAGGTGGCCACCGCCTCGCCCGAGCTGTTCCTGCGCCGCACCGGCCGCACCGTGGAGTCCGGGCCGATCAAGGGCACCGGCCGCAGCGCCGCGGATCTGCTGGAGAAGGACCACGCCGAGAACGTGATGATCGTGGACCTGGTCCGCAACGACCTGGGGAGAGTCTGCGAGACCGGTTCGGTGACCGTCCCCGCGCTCTGCGCGATCGAGCCGCACCCCGGACTGGTCCACCTCGTCTCCACGGTCGCGGGTGAGCTGGCCGCCGGGGCGGGCTGGCCGGAACTGCTCGCCGCGTCGTTCCCGCCCGGCTCGGTCAGCGGTGCGCCCAAGTCCAGCGCGCTGCGCGTCATAGAGCGGCTGGAGACCGCGCCCCGCGGTCCGTACTGCGGTGCGGTCGGCTGGGTGGACGCCGACCGGGGCACCGCCGAGCTGGCCGTCGGGATCCGGACGTTCTGGATCGACCGGGCGCCGCCCGGTCCGGCCGGTGGCGGCGCCGTGCTGCGCTTCGGGACCGGGGCCGGGATCACCTGGGGCTCCGACCCGGAGGACGAATGGGAGGAAACCGAACTCAAGGCGTCGCGGCTGCTCGCGGTAGCGTCGGAAGTACAGCAGCCGACGGGAAGGGCGACACGATGACGACGCTCACGATCTGGCTCGACGGATCCCTGCACGAGGCCGACACCGCCCGGGTGTCGGTGTTCGATCACGGGCTGACGGTCGGCGACGGTGTCTTCGAGACGATCAAGGCTGTCGAGGGACGCCCCTTCGCGCTCACCCGCCATCTGCGGCGGCTGGCCCGCTCCGCACACGGTCTGGGGCTGCCCGAGCCGGACCAGGACGAGGTACGGCATGCCTGCGAGGCGGTCCTCAAGGCCAATCCCATGGCGCTCGGACGGCTGCGGATCACCTACACCGGCGGGTTCTCCCCGCTGGGCTCGGACCGGGGCACCGAGGGCCCCACGCTGGTGGTCGCCATCGTTGAGACCCACCGGCGGCCGGACACCACGGCCGTGGTCACCGTGGACTGGGCGCGCAACGAGCGCGGGGCGCTCACGGGCCTGAAGACCACCTCCTACGGCGAGAACGTGGTCGCCCTCGCCCGCGCCCGGGAACACGGCGCCAGCGAGGCGCTGTTCGGCAACACGGTCGGCGCCCTGTGCGAGGGCACCGGCTCCAATGTCTTCGTGGCCCTCGACGGTGAGCTGTACACCCCGCCGCTCACCTCCGGCTGCCTCGCGGGCATCACCCGCGCCCTGGTCCTGGACTGGGTGGGCGCGCGGGAGGCCGATCTGCCGCTGGAGGTGGTGCAGCGGGCCGAGGAGGTCTTCCTGACCTCCACCACGCGTGATGTGCAGGCCGTGCACCGGGTGGACGAGCGCGCCGTGCCCGGTGCCCCCGGCCCCGTCACCGCCAAGGCCATGCGGATCTTCACCGAGCGGGCGGCGGCGGACATCGACCCGTGACGGCCGCCCGGCCGCGCACCGGACCGCGGGGCGCAGGACCCGGCCGGATGGGCCGGGTCCCCGAAGATCCGTCGAAAAGCTGATGACGGGCGCGCGGCGGGCCGGTACAACTCCAGGGTGACCACCACCCTGCGGCCCACCGAGCCGGAGCAGCGCACCGAGGGCGGCGGACGCGCCCGCTCATACGAGGTGTGCGTCAACAGCCGCCCCGTCGGCACCATCCGCCTCACCACGGACGCCCGGCTCGGCCCGGCGGCCGGACGGCTCGAACACCTCCGGGTCGACGAGGCGGGCCGGCACCGGGGCCGCGGTACCGTCGCCGCCCTCGCTGCCGAGGAGGTGCTCCGCGGCTGGGGCTGCACCCAGGTCGTGGCGAGCGTGCCCGCGTCGGCCACCACCGCGCTGGGCCTGGCCACCGCCCTGGGCTACCGCGAGCGCGGCCGCAACATGGTCAAGCCGCTCACCGGGGCGCCCGCGCTCCCGGACGGCAGCGTGATCCGGTCGCTGACCGAGGCCGAGTACCCGGCCTGGTGCGCCCATGAGCGGGCCGACTACGTCAAGGACCTGGTCCAGCGCGGACTGAGCGCACCCCAGGCCGAGGCCAAGGCCGACCGCGACTACGCGACACTGCTGCCCCACGGCCGGGACACCGCGGGCGCCTGGCTGCGCGTCCTCGTCCACGACGGCGCCGACGTGGGCACCCTCTGGGTCGCGCTGCGCGCGGGGGAGGCCGACGCCGCCGTGATGGGGGAGGCGTATGTCTTCTCCGTCGAGGTGGCCGAGGAGCACCGCGGCCGGGGCCACGGCCGCACCCTGATGCTCGCCGCCGAGGGCGACGCCCTGGCGGGCGGGGCGCACAGCCTGGGACTGCATGTCTTCGGGGGCAACACCCCCGCGCTGCGCCTGTACGAGTCGCTGGGCTACGAGCCGGTCGAGTACCAGCTGTTCAAACCGCTGCTGTAGGGCGGCCGGCGGGGCCGCCCCGCGCCGTCAGGCAGGTTCGGCCAGCAGCCGCGCGACGATCTCCTCGATCCGCTCCCGCAGCCCCTCCTGGCTCTTGCCGCCGTCGAGCCGCTCACCGCCGATCACATAGGTGGGGGTGCCGGTCACCCCGATCGCCTTGCCCTCGGCCTGGTCCGCGTCCACGATCAGGATGTGCCGCCCGTCGATCAGCGCGGTGTCCATCTCCTCGGCGTCCAGGCCCAGTTCACGGGCGATCTCGACGAGCAGCAGCTCACCCCGCTCGGCCAGTTCCCCGGTACGCGCCAGCACCGCCTCGGCGTACGGCCAGCCCTGCCCCTGGGCGAGGGCCTCCTCGGCCGCCTGGGCCGCGGCGTGGGCATGACGGTGGCGCTCCAGCGGGAAGTGCCGCAGCCGGATCTCCAGGGCGTCCCCGAAGCGGTCGCGCAGCGCGCTGAGGTCCGCCAGCGCCGTACGGCAGTCGGGGCACTGCAATTCGCACCACACATCGAGTACGGGACGTGCGGGATCGGTGTCGCTCATGGGGCCAGTCTTCCAGCCCGCCGCGGTCGCGCGGCACCCGGAGGGCGCTCGGCCCCGGGGAGGAGGCGTTCCCCGGAGATGTCCCTGATCCCGCGCCCCGGTCGTGGCCCCTTCCGCCCCCGGGGGTGCAGGATGGAGGGACCGGACATCCGTCCCGGTATCCACCGGCAGGAGGACCCGATGCTGACCGACACCGTCTGCGCAGCGCTCTCCGCGGCCGGACTGGGCATCGCCGGTGTGACCGCTTACCGCAAGCGGTTCCTGGCCGCGGCCCGGATCGCCGCCTACGCGCTGGTGCCGCTGGGCCTGGCGATGACCGGGATCCTGGACTGGCTCACCGACCTGGTCTTCAAGCCGACCGTCTGGGCGGGCTTCGCCGTGCTGGGGCTCTCCTGGGCGCTGTTCATGGTGACCCGGGCCGTCGAGCGCCGCCGGGGCGGCACCCGCGAGGAGCGCCGTGCCGCCGCCGCGGCCGGGCAGGGTGGTGCACTGGCCCCCGCGGCCTCCGACCCCGCCCTCGGCGCGTCCGGTGCCAAGGCGCCCCGGACGGGCCGTTCCGGCAAGGCGTCCGGGGCGTCGAAGAGCAAGGCCGGAACCAGCTCGGACACAGAAGACTTCTCAGACATCGAAGCGATTCTCAAAAAGCACGGAATCTGACGAACTACCGGTCAAAATCGGCACGATGGTCGCAACCGGGGTTTGCGCTGCGCCATGATCTGCCGCGAGATGCTGCAAACACCCGGGGAGCAGTCCCCCATCGAAGGCCCCCCTGTGCCCCCGAGCGAGGAGACCCGCGGCTGTCTCTTCGCCCTCTCCCAGCCGCCGCTGATGTTCTTCCTGGCGGTCATAGGCACCCTGCTCGTCATCACCGCCGTGCACGACCTCTACCGCTGGTGACACCGCTCGTGACGGGGGACCCGGTACCGGCTCAGCCGGCGGCCTCCCGGCGCCGCGCCCGGTAGGCGGCGACATGCAGCCGGTTCCCGCAGGTGCGGCTGTCGCAGTAGCGGCGGGAGCGGTTGCGGGACAGATCCACGAAGGCGTGGCGGCAGTCCGGGGCCTCACAGCGCCGCAGCCGCTCGCGCTCGCCCGCCACCACCAGGAACGCCAGCGCCATACCGCCGTCGGCCGCGAGGTGGTCGGCGACCGACGCGCCCGGCGCGAAGTAGTGCACATGCCAGTCGTAGCCGTCGTGGTCGGTGAGCCGTGGTGTGGTCCCGGCCGCGGCGATCATCGCGTTGAGCAGTTCGGCCGCGCGCGGGGTGCCACCGGCGTCCTCGGCCGCGCCGAAGACCTCGGCGAACCGGGAGCGCACGGTCCGTACCGCGGCCAGATCACGGTCACCGAGCGTGCCGATGTCGCTGATCGCATGGCGCTCGACGAATCCCCGCAGGGCGTCGACATCGGTGAGTCCGTCCGTGTCCGTGCCCTCGGGCGCAGTGTTCACCAGATCGACGACCACGTCGAGCGCGCACCGGGTGTCGTGATTGATCAGCACCATTGGCTCCCTGACCGGCCGGGTCGGAGGCTGCTTCTGGACCGCCCCTCGGTCCGACCGACTCTAGCGCCCCATCAGCCAAGGTTTGCCCCGCTCGCCGCCCTGGCACGGCCATCCGCGGCGTTGCCGCACCGGCCGAGTAGGCCCACTACGAGGCCGATCCGGCGCCTTGCAGCTGACCGCACCAGGACACCTCGCTACGGGGCAAACCTTGGCTGACGCGGCGCTAGCGGCGCGCGGAGCGCGGTGTGACACCGCGTGCCCCCGTGGGGTCACACACGGTGGTGGGGGGGCGCCCGGGGGGGGGCCGGGGGGGGGCCACGCGCCCGGGGGGGGGGGGGGGGGGTGTGGGAGGTG
>NZ_JANCLX010000007.1:0-194557 GCF_024295805.1 Streptomyces cucumeris | reverse complement strand
ACACCTCGCTACGGGGCAAACCTTGGCTGACGCGGCGCTAGCGGCGCGCGGAGCGCGGTGTGACACCGCGTGCCCCCGTGGGGTCACACACGGTGGTGCCGTCGCCTGCGCTGTGTGGTGTGGGATTGCCATGGTCGGGATGTCACTACCGGAAATGTGGTCTCCCGGCTCGCGCCGTCTCCCCGAGTCGGACGGTCGCGCGCTCAGCTCTCGCCGGGTCTCAGCTCTCCGCCAGGATGTGGGAGAGCTCTGTGTCGAGATCGAAGTGGCGGTGTTCGGTGCCGGGTGGCACCGCGGCGTCGGTCCGCTTCAGGAACGACTCCAGGGCCCGCGCCGGGGCCTCGAGCAGGGCCTCTCCCTCCGGGGAGCTCAGGGCGATGCAGACGACGCCCTGACCGTGGCTACGGGACGGCCACACCCGGACGTCGCCGGTACCGGTGGGCCGGTGAAGGCCTTCGGCGAGAAGATCGCGGGCGAACACCCATTCGACCGTCTCTTCGGCTCCGGTGTGGAAGGTGGCGTGCACGGCGTAAGGGTCGGCCGTGTCATACCGCAGTCCCGCGGGTACAGGCAGTGAGGACTCGCTCGACACAACGAGGCGCAGGTGCAGCTCGCAGCTGACCGTGGTGTTCATAAGCGCCAGGGCCTTTCGCTCAGTGTGCGCTCGGGGATTCGCACGTCGGCGAAATCGACATGCCACCTACGGTGCCGTTGTAAACCCCTCTGACCGTTTTGCGGCTCTTCTGGTAGCTCGGGCGGCCCAGCTCCGGGGCGGCCGGTACCACCATTCCGGTGACTTGAAACGATCAGGTAAGTTGGTTTGCATGAATGCGGAGAGTGACGAGCGACAGGGGGCCGTCGCGCCGGCGACGGCCGATGTCGCGACGGGGGACGATACGCAGGGCAAGGAGCCGGTCTTCGGCTCCCGGGCGCCGCAGTTCATTCAGCGGTCCCGCACCCTGCACATCAGCTGGCAGGTCGGCGTCTTCATCGTGGGCCTCGCGGTCGTGGTCGCGGGGATCATCATGCTGCCGCTGCCCGGCCCCGGATGGCTGGTGATCTTCGGCGGTATGGCGATCTGGGCGACCGAGTTCGTCTGGGCACAGCTGGTGCTGCGCTGGACCAAGCGCAAGGTCACCGAGGCCGCGCAGCGCGCGCTGGATCCGAAGGTCCGCAAGCGCAATCTCATCCTCACCACCATCGGCCTGGTCATCTGCGCCGCTGCGATCACGGTGTACGTGTGGAAGTTCGGCATCGTCATGCCCTGGAAGATCAAGGAGTGACGGTCGGGCCGGTCACCGGGGCGGGGGGCCCCGGGGAGTGGTCATGAGCACGGTCCGGCATGCGCTAATGTTGGCCGTGCGCCAGGGCGATTAGCTCAGTGGGAGAGCGCTTCGTTCACACCGAAGAGGTCACTGGTTCGAACCCAGTATCGCCCACCCTGGACCGAGGGCCCGTACGGCTGACCGCCGTACGGGCCCTCGGCGTTGTGCTCCCCGGCACCCCCGTCGGCGCGCCAACCGGCGGGCCCCGGCGGCCCCTTGGGCCGGTCGCGCACCGGCCGGTGTGGGTGTGCGGCCGCCGCGCACGGCGCACACTGGCCCTATGGACTGGTGCCGCTACCGCTTCCGCAGCCGTTGGGACCTCGACGCCCCGCCCGGCGACGTCTTCGCGGTCCTGGCCGACGGCGACCGCTACCCGCGCTGGTGGCCACAAGTCCGCGAGGCCCGCCGGATCGACGGCCGGACCGGTACCGCCCGCTTCCGCTCGCTCATCCCGTACGACCTCGAGGTCACCGTCCGTGAGGCCCGCCAGGACCCGGCGGCCGGAGTCCTGGAGATCATGTTCTCCGGTGACTTGGACGGCTGGGCGCGCTGGACCGTCACCGCGCGTGACGGCGGCACCCGCGCCCTCTTCGAACAGGAGGTGGTGGCCCGCAAGCCCCTGCTGCGCCGGTTCGCCCTTCCCGGGCGGCCCGTCTTCCGCCTCAACCACGCCCTGATGATGCGCGCGGGGTGCCGTGGGCTGCGGGCCCACCTGGACGCCGTACGCGCCGGGCGGTCCGGGGCGCCACCGGCTCCCGGCGGGAATCCGGTTTGAACCAAACCCTTCGCGACCTGTATTGTTCAGGTCGTTCCACCGGGGGAGACCCCAACCGGACACTCCGGGCGATTAGCTCAGTGGGAGAGCGCTTCGTTCACACCGAAGAGGTCACTGGTTCGAACCCAGTATCGCCCACCCCGTGAGGCCGGGCCGCCACAGGCGGTCCGGCCTCAACTGTGTGTGCGTGCCCGACCGATGCCCGGGTATCCGGATAAAACTTCCACGGTTGAACATCGGAGGGGAACCCATGGCCGTCGCGACCACAGCCGTTCTGTCCCTGGACTGCGCCGAACCCGAGGCGCTGGCCGAGTTCTACGCCGAGGTGCTCGGCGCGGAGATCCTCGCGATCACCAACGCCGACCGCATCGAACTCGCGGCGCCCGGCGGATCCCGGATGGCCTTCCTCCGCGACCACGGCTACGCCCCGCCGAGCTGGCCGCGTCCGGACGACTCCCAGCAGGCCCATCTGGAACTGCTGGTGGAGGACATCGACGCGGCCGAACGCAAAGTGGTGGACCTCGGCGCCCGGCCGCTGGAGACACGGTTCAACGGCGGTACGCGCGATGTCCGGATCTACTCCGACCCGGCCGGGCACCCCTTCGTGCTCCGCCTCGGCTGAGACCTCCCGGCGCGCCCGGGTCCCACCGGAGGGGCGGTGCGGGGCCGCGGGCGCCGCCGTCAGGCCGCGGCCGGCAGATCCGGGCGCAGCGGCCAGGCCGGATCGCACACCTCGTCCGAGCCGTTGAGCGCGAACCACGCCTGGAGGCCGCGCGCCTGCGCCGCGTACCAGACGGTCTGCCGGGCGTGCAGCTCGGCGGGGGACAGGGTCTCCAGACGGGAGGCGAACCGACGGCCGACCGCCCGTACGACCTCCAGGGCGGCCAGCGCGTCCGCCGCCGCGTCATGCGCCCCGGTGAGCTCCACACCGTAGTGCTCGCACAGATCGGTGAGCGTACGGCGCCCCTTGCGGTAGCGGTCCACATGCTTGTCCAGCACCCGGGGATCGAGCACACACAGCGAACGCAGCGACAGATAGCCGGACAGGCTGGAGTTGCGGTGCCGCTTCAACTCGCGGTCCAGCAGCGTGAGATCGAACGGCGCGTTCATCACCACCAGGGGGGTGCCCCGCGCGCTCTGCTCCGCGATGCCCCGCGCCACCTCCTCCATCACCGGCGCGGGCCAGCGGCCGTGGCGCTGGAGATGGGTGTCCGTCAGCCCGTGTATCTCGGTGGCCGCGGGCGGCACCGGTATCCCCGGACTCACCAGCCAGCGGCGGATTTCCGGCAGACATCCGGTCCCGCGCTGGACGACCAGAGCAGCCGACACGATCCGGTCGCCCTCGACATCGACACCGGTGGTCTCGGTGTCGAACGCGGCGAGCGGCCCCTCGAACCAGGACGGCATGGCCTCAACTCCTCGTGCATGATCGTGCGATGACCCCTTCAACCCGCCCCGACCAGGTGATACCCGGAGGGAGGTGGTCGAACCACCGCTGTTTGGCACGGACCTGACGGGGAGACAACACAGGTGTACGGACCGGCGACGACCGGAAGGCGTCAACAGCCATGGCGCTCGCGCAGCCCGACCCGGCCCCGGCGGCGAGCGGTCTGCTGTCCGAGCGGATCGCGCCCCCGCGTGGCCATATCGCCACCACCGCCTGTATGGAGACCCTTCAGGTGGGCTATCTGCACGCCGTCGCGGCGGCGGCGGGCTGCTCACTGGCGCAGCCCTTCCCCGACCACGGCATCGACTGGCACGTCAGCCACAGCGCGCCCGGCCACGCCGTGGACGACGAGGTCACCATCAAGGTGCAGTTGAAGGCCACGTACCAACTGCCGCCGCGGCCGCGCGGACCGACCTTCGGCTTCACCCTGGACAACGACCACCTGGTGAAGCTGGCCCGTACCCCGGTCTCCGTGCACAAGATCCTCGTCGTGATGATCGTGCCCCGCAGCCAGGACGACTGGCTGCGCGCCGGACACGACCGACTCGCTCTGCGGCACTGCTGTTACTGGACCAATCTGGCGGGCCACCCGGTCACGGGCCGCCGCCGGACCACCGTGCGGATCCCGACCTCGCGGGTCTTCGACGACCGCGCGCTCTGCGAGATCATGACCCGGGTCGGGGCGGGAGGGAGACCGTGATGGACCGGTACCGGCCCGGGGGAGAGCCCGCCCCCGCCACCCCGTACCCCGACGACGTCGATCCGGCCGTCCTCGGCGCCCTGCTCACCCGGCACGGCTGGCGCCGCCGCGGGGGCGCGCCGGGGCAGTACGCCCGCTGGACCCCGCCGGGACAGCTCGCGGGCGGCACCAGTCTGCTGGTGCCCGAGACCCGGCAGTTCCCCGACAGCGGTGATCTGCTCGCCGAGGCCCTGATGGCGCTGGCCCGCAGCGCCGCCCCGTCCGCCCGTGAGGTGCTCACCGGTCTCGCCGTGCCCAGCGACGAGATCCGCTGGCGGCGCGAGGTGCCCGAGTCCCCCGGCGGCACCGCCGCCTGGACCGCCCAGGACCGGCTGCGCACCGCCGCCCGCGGCATGCTGCTGGCTGCGGCGCTCGCCGCCCGGGGCCGCGCGGGCTACTACGGCGCCCGGCACCGCCGCGCCGCCGAGGAGTTCATGGAGCGGGTGCTCACCGGCCCGGCCGGACCCGCCTCCGGGGGCCGGGCGCTGACCGTGTTCGTCCCCGTCGAGGAGGGCCGCACCGCCACCGCCACTCTGCTCCGCGCGCTGCACGCCCTCCGGGACGCCGTCGACTACCAGCGCGCCACCGGTGGGATGGAGGCGTTCGACGCGGCCGTCGAGGCGGGGGTGAGCCGGGAGCTGACCGAGGCCGTCGTCGCCCTGGTCCAGGGCACCGAGGGGGCGCGGGTGGCCCTGGAGTGGTCCCCGGCCGCCGGTGCGCCGCCGGGCTTCCCTCTCCGCCCCGAGCCGGTGGAGTTCTCCCCGGGTGATCTCCCCGGACTCCGCGAGGCGGGCGCCCGCTACGTACGGGACGAGCCGTCCGTGGCCGTGCGGGTCACCGGAGTGGTGCTGCGGCTGCGCCGCACCGGCCCCGGTGGCCCCGGCGCGGTGCGGCTGCGGGTGCTGGCCGGGGCCGATGTGGCCCAGGTGCGCATCGTGCTGGAAGAGGACGACTACCGGGTGGCCGGCCATGCCCATCTGGTGGGGCTGCCGATCCGGGTCAGCGGACGGCTGGAGAGCCGGGGCGGCTTCCGGCGGCTGACCGGGGCCACCGGTGTCACCCCGGTCCAGGTCGACGAGGCGGAGCGGGACCGGCTGCTCAAATCGCTCCAGGAGCACCTGGACTTCTTCGAGGAGGCGTGCGGCGGGCCCTGACCGCCGGGCTCACAGCGGCCCGCCGGGCGGACGGACGGGCCGCCGGGGAGAGGAGCGCGGGGCGCGTGGTGCGCGCGCTCCCCGCCGTTTCGCGGTCGGACCGGTCGGCTCGGTACGATTCACGCTGCGCGGCATTCGCCGCGGTGAGCCACCCATCAGTCAGGAGAGACCGGTGTCAGACGTCCGTGTGATCATCCAGCGCGATTCCGAGCGGGAAGAACGCGTGGTGGCCACGGGCACTACGGCCGCGGAGCTCTTCACCGGGGAGCGTTCGATCGTCGCCGCGCGCGTCGGCGGTGACCTGAAGGACCTGGCCTACATCCCGGCCGACGGCGAGGAGATCGAGCCGGTCGAGATCACCAGCCAGGACGGTCTGGACATCCTGCGCCACTCCACCGCGCATGTCATGGCACAGGCCGTGCAGGAGCTGTTCCCGGAGGCCAAGCTGGGTATCGGCCCGCCGATCAAGGACGGCTTCTACTACGACTTCGACGTCGAGACCCCCTTCCACCCGGACGATCTCAAGCGCATCGAGAAGAAGATGCAGGAGATCCAGAAGCGGGGACAGAAGTTCTCGCGCCGCGCGGTGACCGACGAGGCCGCCCGCGAGGAGCTGGCGGGCGAGCCGTACAAGCTGGAGCTGATCGGTCTCAAGGGTTCCGCCGCGGACGCCGCCGAGGGTGCCTCGGCCGAGGTCGGCGCGGGCGAGCTGACCATCTACGACAACCTCGACGCCAAGACCGGCGAGCTGTGCTGGAAGGACCTCTGCCGTGGTCCGCACCTGCCCAGCACCCGGAACATCCCGGCCTTCAAGCTGATGCGCAGCGCCGCCGCGTACTGGCGGGGCAGCGAGAAGAACCCGCAGCTCCAGCGGATCTACGGCACCGCCTGGCCGACCAAGGACGAGCTGAAGGCCCATCTGGACTTCCTCGCCGAGGCCGAGAAGCGCGACCACCGCAAGCTGGGCTCCGAGCTCGACCTGTTCTCCTTCCCCGATGAGCTGGGCTCCGGCCTCGCGGTCTTCCACCCCAAGGGCGGGGTGATCCGCAAGGAGATGGAGGAGTACTCGCGCAAGCGCCACGAAGAGGCGGACTACGAGTTCGTCAACACGCCGCACATCACCAAGGCGCGCCTCTTCGAGACCTCCGGCCACCTCCCGCACTACATGGACGGCATGTTCCCGCCCATGGAGTTCGAGGGCCAGGACTACTACCTCAAGGCCATGAACTGCCCGATGCACAACCTGGTGTTCCGGGCGCGCGGGCGGTCCTACCGCGAGCTGCCGCTGCGGCTCTTCGAGTTCGGCACGGTCTACCGCTACGAGAAGTCCGGTGTCGTCCACGGCCTGACCCGGGCCCGGGGGTTCACCCAGGACGACTCGCACATCTACTGCACCAAGGAGCAGATGGCCGATGAGCTCGACAATCTGCTGACCTTCGTGCTGAACCTGCTCCGGGACTACGGTCTGAGCGACTTCTACCTGGAGCTGTCCACGCGGGACGACTCGGACAAGTTCATGGGCAGCGAGGACCAGTGGGTCGAGGCCACCGAGGAGCTGCGCAAGGCCGCCGAGAAGCAGGGTCTCGACCTGGTCATGGACCCGGGCGGCGCCGCCTTCTACGGTCCAAAGATCTCCGTCCAGGCCAAGGACGCCATCGGCCGTACCTGGCAGATGTCGACGATCCAGGTCGACTTCAACCAGCCGGCCCGGTTCGAGCTGGAGTACACGGCGGCGGACGGCTCGCGCCAACAGCCGGTCATGATCCACCGGGCGCTGTTCGGGTCGATCGAGCGGTTCTTCGCGGTGCTGCTGGAGCACTATGCGGGTGCGTTCCCGGTGTGGCTGGCCCCGGTGCAGGCGGTCGGTATCCCGATCGGTGACACCCATGTGCCGTACCTGGAGGAGTTCGCGGCCAAGGCCAAGGCCAAGGGGCTGCGGATGGAGGTCGACTCCTCCTCGGACCGGATGCAGAAGAAGATCCGCAACGCCCAGAAGTCCAAGATCCCGTTCATGATCATCGCCGGTGACGACGATGTGACGGCCGGAGCGGTCAGCTTCCGCTACCGCGACGGTTCGCAGAAGAACGGCATCCCGGTCGACGAGGCGCTGGCCGAGATCGTGGACGCGGTGGAGCGGCGCGTCCAGGTGTGATGCGCTGCCCGCACGAGCGGGTGTGAGGGGCGGTCCCGACGGGGGCCGCCCCTCACCGCTTCCCCACCCTTCCTGGGCGAATATGCTGGCCCGCATGACGAGTGAGCCGGAGCAGCAGTTCGGAGTGGGGACGCCCGACGCGTTCCAGCGCCTGTGGACGCCCCACCGGATGGCGTACATCCAGGGGGAGAACAAGCCCACCGGCCCGGGGGCCGGTGATGGCTGCCCGTTCTGCACCATCCCGGAGAAGTCCGACGAGGACGGCCTGATCATCGCGCGCGGGGAGCGCGTCTACGCGGTGCTCAACCTGTACCCGTACAACGGCGGCCACCTCATGGTCGTGCCGTTCCGCCATATCGCCGACTACACCGAGCTGGACCCCGGGGAGACGGTGGAGCTGGCCGAGTTCACCAAGGCCGCGATGACGACGCTGCGTACCGCCTCCGGTGCGCACGGTTTCAATATCGGGCTCAACCAGGGCTCGGTGGCGGGTGCCGGGATCGCCGCCCATCTGCATCAGCATGTGGTGCCGCGCTGGGGCGGCGACACCAACTTCATGCCGGTGATCGGCAACACCAAGGTGCTGCCGCAACTGCTCGCCGACACCCGCCGGATGCTCGCCGACGCCTGGCCCCGCCCGTAGAGCGTGCCGTGCGCCACCGCCCCGGACCGGGTCCCGCCCGGCCGGGGCACGGCTTTGCCGGTCGGCTCAGACGTCGTACAGATCGGCCTTCTTGGGGGACGCGTCCTGGACCTGGCCGCTGAGCGCCAGCGAGCGGTTGCCGAAGCGCTCGGTGTCCACACCGTGGTGCTTGAGCACTCCGATCGCCGCCTCGTGGACCACCCGCAGTACGGGGGTGGCCGCCCGCAGCGCATCGTCCGCCATGAAGCGGTGGCGCCAGGGCTTGTCTGCCCAGGCGTGGCGCAGTCCGAACGGCTCGGGCAGCACCAGCTTGCCGCCCAGGTGATCCAGGACCGGCGGGTACCAGGTGAAGGGGGCGCGCGCGGCCAGCCGCACCACTTCCTTGGCGTCCACCAGCGGCAGCGGAACCGATTTGGTCTCCCAGAACCGGAAGGTCTTGCTCACCGTCTTGGACGGCGCCGACGGCTTGCTGGTGAACAGCGGGTGCACCGGCCCCAGGGCATGTCCGGTGACCTCGATCCGCAGCGTCTTGTGCAGCAGGGTCACGGTGATCAGCAGGGTGATCACCAACTGGCCGTCCCACAGCACGAACTGCACACCCAGGTAGTGCCGGTCACCGGCGCCGAACTGCTGCTGGTCGCAGATCCGCTGGAGCTCGACGCCCTTTATCTGGAAGCCCTCCTCCTCGGAGGTGCCGCCGCGCTCGACCGCCTTGGCCCCCTCCCCGATGGGCGAGACCACCCAGTGGCGCACCGAGGGGGTGGGGAAGCCGCCGGTGTGCAGCGGGGTGCGCTCCAGCATCCGGAGCTGGTCATGGACCGCCCGTATCACGTCCCAGCTACGGAAGGGGTCGATCTCCTTGTCCGGGTCGACGGAGACCAGGTCCTCGGCGAGCTGCCAGCTCCCCCAGCGGGTGCCCATGCCCAATATGCCCTTGGGGCCGGCGTAGAAGACCACATTGCTGTACTGCTCGGCGGTGAGCTTGTGCAGTGCCTTGCGCAGCTCCTCGGCGGAGGTCTGGCCCGGGTGGTTGGGCACCGTCTCGGGCACCTTGGCGCCCACACCGCCGCCCGCGAGCAGCCCGCCCCAGGAGTCCCGCAGGTCCCGGGCGGTGCGCTCGCAGATCTGCTTGGCGATGTACCAGCCGATCACCGGGGCCACCACCACCCCGCGCAGATAGATGCCCCAGAAGCCGCCGAACGGCAGCTTGATCAGGAAGATGAGGGTGATCACGGTGAGCGCGACCAGCAGCGCCGTGCCCAGCGCTCCCATCCGTTTGTCCTGGGACCCGGCCACCGAGCGCCGTAGCTGGAAGGCGCCCAGCCACAGCAGCACTCCGGGGAGGAAGAGCAGCCCGAAGACCACCATGACGATGGTGAGCCGGGCGTCCCGGGTCTTGCGGATGCGGTTGGCCGCGAGGCAGTGCTCCACGACCGTCTGCGGCTCGGTCCCGAAGGACTGGATCACCTGGCCCCGGCCGCCGCCGAGCATCCGCGTCTGGACCGCACGGGAGAACGCCTCGCCCAGGTTCGGCTCGAACAGCGATATTTTCGGCGCCTTGACCTCGGAGACCGTCCACTCCGAATTGGCGTCCAGCAGCTTGGCCGCGGGGCCGTCACGGTAGGCGGCCGAGGCGAGTGCCTGGGTCGCCGCCGTCTGCCCCGCAGCCCCCGACAGAGGCACCTGCGCCCCGGGACTGAAATCGAATCCGTCCGTCACCAACGCCCCCAATACCGCACGCCGCTTGCGCTGCGACCTCAGCGTATCGGGGGTGTGCACCACCTGTCGCCAGGGCGTGGTGACCTGTGGACAACCGTGCGTGCGAACAGCCGCCCGCCCCGCTGGAGTCGGGGCGGGCGGTGCGGTGGGTACGCGGCAACTACGCCTCCGCGTAGGTCCCTTCGCGGATCCGCTCGGCCAGCTGCTGCGGCATCGGCTCGTGCCGGGCGTAGGAGCGGCTGAACCGCCCGGTGCCATGGGACAGCGACCGCAGATCGACGGCGTACCGCCCGATCTCGATCTCCGGCACATCGGCCTTGATCAGGGTCTGGCCGCCGCCCGACTGCTCGGTGCCCACCACCCGGCCGCGGCGGCCGGACAGATCGCTCATCACCGCGCCCACGTAGTCGTCCGAGATCAGGACCGACACCTCGACCACCGGCTCCAGCAGGTCGATCCGGGCGTCGGTGGCCGCCTCGCGCAGTGCGAGCGCCCCGGCCGTCTGGAACGCGGCGTCGGAGGAGTCCACCGAGTGCGCCTTGCCGTCCAGCAGCGTGATCCGCACATCGACCAGCGGGTAGCCCGCGGCGACGCCGCGCGCCGCCTGGGCGCGTACGCCCTTCTCGACGGAGGGGATGAACTGCCGCGGCACGGCGCCGCCGACGACCTTGTCCACGAACTCGATGCCCGAGCCGCCCGGCAGCGGCTCCACCTCGATCGCGCAGATCGCGAACTGGCCGTGTCCGCCGGACTGTTTGACGTGCCGTCCGCGTCCGGCGGCCCTGCCGTGGAAGGTCTCCCGCAAGGAGACCTTGTACGGCACCGTGTCCACCTGCACGCCGTACCGGCTGCGCAGCCGCTCCAGCGCGACGTCCATATGGGCCTCGCCCAGACACCACAGCACCACCTGGTGGGTGTCGGGGTTCTGCTCAAGACGCATCGTGGGATCCTCGGCGACCAGCCGGGACAGCCCCAGCGACAGCTTGTCCTCGTCCGGTTTGCTGTGCGCCTCGATGGCGACGGGCAGCAGCGGATCGGGCATCTGCCAGGGCGCCATCAGCAGCGGATCGTCCTTGGCGGACAGGGTGTCGCCGGTCTCGGCACGGGTCAGCTTGGCCACACAGGCCAGATCGCCCGCGATGGCCTGGGGGAGCACCCGCTGCTGCTTGCCGAACGGGGAGGAGAGGGCGCCCACCCGCTCGTCCACGTCGTGGTCCTCATGACCGCGGTCCTCCAGGCCGTGCCCGGACACATGCACCGTCTCGTCCGGGCGCAGCGTCCCGGAGAAGACACGCACCAGGGAGATCCTGCCCACGTACGGGTCGGAGGAGGTCTTGACGACCTCCGCGGCCAGCGGGCCGTCCGGATCGCAGGTCAGCGCCGGACGCGGTACGCCCTCGGGGGTGGTGACCTCGGGCGCCTCGCGCTCCAGCGGGGTGGGGAAGCCGCCGGTGATCAGCTCCAGCAGCTCGGTGGTGCCCAGGCCCTGTTTGGAGCCCTCGGCGGCCGGGGCGGCGGCCAGCACGGGGTGGAAGCTGCCGCGCGCGACAGCCTTCTCCAGGTCCTGGATCAGCGTCTTGACGTCGATCTCCTCACCGCCGAGATAGCGGTCCATCAGGGTCTCGTCCTCGCTCTCGGCGATGATCCCCTCGATGAGCCGGTTACGCGCCTCCTCGATCAGCGGGAGCTGGTCCGGTACGGGCGGCGTCTCGGTCCTGGACCCCGAGGAGTAGTCGAAGACCCGCTGGGAGAGCAGTCCGATGAGGCCGGTGACCGGGGCGTGGCCGTCCGGCGCCGGTTCCCCGCGCAGCGGCAGGTACAGGGGGAGCACCGCGTCCGGGTCGTCGCCGCCGAAGCTCTCCCGGCACAGTTCGGTCATCTCCTCGAAGCTGGCACGGGCCGCCTCCAGATGTGTGATCACGATCGCACGCGGCATGCCGACGGCCGCGCACTCGTCCCAGACCATCCGGGTGGCCCCGGCGATGCCCACCGCGTCCTGGGCGGCGGAGACAACGAAAAGGGCCGCGTCCGCTGCCCGCAGACCGGCCCTGAGTTCCCCGACGAAATCGGCGTATCCCGGGGTGTCCAGTAGATTGATCTTCATCCCGCCCCATTCGACGGGGACCAGGGACAACTGCACCGAGCGTTGCTGCCGGTGCTCGATCTCGTCGTAATCGGAGAGGCAGCCGCCGTCCTCGACCCTGCCCGCCCGGTTGACCGCGCCCGTCGCCAGTGCGAGGGCCTCCACCAGCGTCGTCTTTCCCGTCCCGCTGTGGCCGACCAGCACCACGTTCCTCAGAGAGCCGGGCCGGTCGGCCGCCACTGCCCTTCCGGCGGCCCCTGGATGTGTACTCGACTTGTCGCCCATGTGTCTCGCCTCCCGGTCGACACCTCGCGATACTTCGAGCTTTCCACCGAGGTAACGGTGCGTCCATACGTCGCACATCCGGGCGTACCGAGGGCCTGGTGGGGGAGCGGTCCGACGGGTGCGCGGCGGCCCCGCGGGGCGTGGCTACGATGGGCCAGCCGGTGGCCCCTTGACCATCCGGCCCGTCACGACCCACCGGGAAGGCCATGCTGAACAAGTACGCGCGTGCATTCTTCACGCGTGTTCTCACACCGTTCGCCGCCCTGCTCATCCGTCTCGGGGTCAGCCCCGACGCGGTGACCCTCGTCGGCACGGGTGGTGTGATCACGGGCGCACTGGTCTTCTACCCCCGGGGGGAGTTCTTCTGGGGGACGGTGGTCATCACCCTCTTCGTCTTCTCCGACCTGATCGACGGCAACATGGCCCGGCAGCTCGGCCGGTCCAGCCGCTGGGGCGCTTTCCTGGACTCCACCCTGGACCGGGTCGCCGATGGCGCGATCTTCGGCGGGCTGGCGTTGTGGTACGCGGGCAAGGGCGACGACAATGTGCTGTGTGCGGTGACGATCTTCTGTCTCGCCAGCGGCCAGGTGGTCTCGTACACCAAGGCGCGCGGCGAGAGCATTGGTCTGCCCGTGAAGGTCAACGGGCTGGTGGAGCGTGCCGAGCGGCTGGTGATCTCGCTGGTGGCCTGTGGCTTCTCCGGACTGCACAAGTTCGGGGTGCCGCATATCGAGATCCTGCTGCCGATCGCGCTGTGGATCGTCGCGGTGGGCAGCGCGGTGACCCTGGTGCAGCGGGTGGTGACCGTGCGCCGCGAGGCCGAGGAGGCGGATGCCGCGGAGCGGGCGGTGACCCAGGGGGGCGAGACCCGGTGAAGGGCCGGCTGACCGACGCGCTCTACGGGCTGGGCTGGAGCACGGTCAAGAAGCTGCCCGAACCGGTTGCCACCGGGCTCGGGCAGCGCATGGCCGATCAGGTCTGGAAGCGGCGCGGCAAGGGCGTGCTGCGGCTGGAGGCCAATCTCGCCCGGGTCGTCCCCGATGCCTCCGCACGCCGGCTCGCGGAGCTGTCGCGCGCCGGGATGCGCTCCTACATGCGCTACTGGATGGAGTCCTTCCGGCTCCCCACCTGGAGTCCGGAGCGGATCCGCTCCGGTGTCCACATCGAGGATGCGCACCATCTGACGGACGGGCTGGCGAGCGGCCGGGGCGTGGTCCTCGCCCTGCCCCATATGGCCAACTACGACCTCGCCGGGGCCTGGGTCACCACCGAGCTCGGCGTGCCCTTCACCACCGTCGCCGAGCGGCTGAAGCCGGAGACGCTCTACGACCGCTTCGTGGCCTACCGCGAGGGCTTGGGCATGGAGGTCCTGCCCCACCAGGGCGGCAGCGCCTTCGGCACCCTGGCCCGGCGGCTGCGCGCGGGCGGTCTGGTCTGCCTGGTCGCCGACCGCGACCTGTCGGCCTCGGGCGTGGAGGTCGACTTCTTCGGCGAGCGGACCAAGATGCCCGCCGGACCCGCCCGGCTCGCGGCCCAGACCGGCGCCCTGCTGCTGCCGGTCACCCTGTGGTACGACGACACCCCCGTCATGCGGGGGAGGGTCCACCCGCCGGTCGAGGTGCCCGCGTCCGGTACCCCCGCCGAGCGGGCGGCGGCGATGGTCCAGGAGGTCGCCGACGCCTTCGCGGCGGGTATCGCCGAACACCCCGAGGACTGGCATATGCTCCAGCGGCTGTGGCTCGCGGACCTGGAGCCGCGTCCGGCGGCCGGTGCCGCCGTCCACCCGGTGACGGGGGCCCCCGACGGCTCCGGAACGGAGAAACCGTGAGGATCGGCGTCGTCTGCCCGTACTCCTGGGACGTCCCCGGAGGCGTGCAGTTCCACATCCGCGACCTGGCCGAGCACCTGATCCGGCGGGGCCACGAGGTCTCGGTGCTGGCCCCCGCGGACGACGGGACACCGCTGCCGCCCTACGTCGTCTCCGCGGGACGCGCCGTGCCGGTGCCGTACAACGGCTCGGTCGCCCGGCTCAACTTCGGCTTCCTGTCCGCCGCGCGGGTCCGCCGCTGGCTGCACGAGGGCGCCTTCGACGTCATCCACATCCACGAGCCGACCTCGCCCTCACTCGGTCTGCTCGCCTGCTGGGCGGCGCAGGGGCCGATCGTGGCCACCTTCCACACCTCCAACCCCCGCTCCCGCGCCATGATCGCGGCCTATCCGATCCTCCAGCCCGCGCTGGAGAAGATCAGCGCGCGGATCGCGGTGAGCGAGTACGCCCGGCGGACGCTGGTCGAGCACCTCGGCGGCGACGCGGTGGTGATCCCCAACGGTGTCGACGTGGGCTTCTTCGCCGACGCCGAGCCCAAGGAGGAGTGGCGCGGCGACACGATCGGGTTCATCGGCCGGATCGACGAGCCCCGCAAGGGCCTTCCGGTCCTGATGCGCGCCCTGCCGAAGATCTTCGAGGCGCGGCCGGGAGCCCGGCTGCTGGTCGCCGGGCGCGGTGACGAGAAGGAGGCCGTCGCGGGGCTTCCCGCGCCGATGCGGGAGCGCGTGGAGTTCCTCGGCATGGTCAGCGACGAGGACAAGGCGCGGCTGCTGCGCAGCGTCGACGTCTACGTCGCGCCCAACACCGGCGGGGAGAGCTTCGGGATCATCCTGGTCGAGGCGATGTCCGCCGGGGCCGCGGTGCTGGCCAGCGACCTCGACGCGTTCGCGCAGGTCCTGGACGGGGGAGCGGCCGGGGAGCTGTTCGCGAACGAGGACGCCGACGCGCTGGCCGAGGCCGCTGTACGGCTGCTGGAGAACCCGGAACGAGTGGCCGAGCTGCGTGAGCGGGGAAGCCGCCATGTGCGCCGCTTCGACTGGTCCACGGTCGGCGCGGACGTCCTCGCGGTCTACGAGACGGTGACCGACGGCGCGGCGTCCGTGGGCGCCGACGACCGGGCGGGACTCCGCGCCCGTCTGGGCCTCGCCCGCGACTAGGCCCGGTCCTGCCGGTCTTCGCGGGTCCGCGACGCCTGGCACCGCACCTCGCCGCGTTGTCGGGCTCATTCGAGTACGCCCGCTACCCGAGGACAAGGACGACCCTCCGCCTTGCGAGCCACGGCACCAGACGCCGCGGCCTGGTCCACGAAGATCGACAGGACAGGACCTAGCCCGCTCCGCGGGCCCGGTACGGTCGGGGACCCTTTCCGCCCGCGGCCGGAGCCCGTGCCGGACCGGCCTCCTCCTGCTGCCGGACTCGGGGCCGGGCCGAGGGACCCGTCGGCGGCGCGGTCGCCTGCCGAGAAGCCCGCCGCGCCACCGCGCACGCACGATCCTCCGGGCAGCCGCAGCCGCAGCCGCAGCCGCAGCCGCAGCCGCAGCCCTCGTCCCGCGCCCGGATGTTCCACCGTGCCGCCACGCACCGCTTCGCCGGTCCGGCACCGGCTGCCGGGGCACGTTCCGCGTCCGGGGCCGACGCCACGCGGCGCGCGTCGCTGAGTGCGGCGCCTGGTCGCGCTCCTGTGCGCCGGGAGGCGCGGGGCATGGCCGACGCGGAGCCACCGATGGCGGTATCGGTCCGGGGCGCGCCCGTCGGGGGTGACAGCCGGTAGCGTGGCGCGCCGTGAGCACCTTGATCTGGATCGCGGTCGCGCTGGTCGTCGTCGCCGTCTACCTGAGCTGGACCGCCGGACGTCTCGACCGGCTGCACAGCAGGCTGGACGCCGCCCGCGCCGCCCTGGACGCGCAGTTGCTGCGGCGCGCCTCGGTGGCCCAGGAGCTGGCCACCGCAGGGGTGCTCGACCCCGCCGCGTCAATGGTGCTCTACCAGGCCGCGCACGCCGCCCGGCAGTCCGAGGAGGAGCACCGGGAGGTCGCCGAGAGTGAGCTGAGCCAGGCGCTGCGGGCGGTCTTCGAGGAGAGCGCGCAGGTCGGGGCGGTGCGGGAGGCACCAGGCGGAGAAGAGGCGCTGGGCGAGCTCACCGAGGCGGTCCGGCGGGTGCCGATGGCGCGCCGCTTCCACAACGACGCGGTGCGCGCGGCCCGGGCGCTGCGCCGCCACCGCAAGGTGCGCTGGTTCCGGCTGGCCGGTCACGCCCCGTTCCCGCTGGCCTTCGAGATGGACGACGAGCCGCCCGCCGCGCTGGCCGCCCGCGCCGGACACTGAGAAGGCCGCCCGTACCGGGCCGGGGCCGCTGCCGCGGGACGCCCTCGCCCCGGGCCGTGGGACGCCGCTGACCTGGGACGCCGCCGCCTTCGAGCCACCGGCCCCCAATTGGCCCTTGCCGGGCGCCGTGCCCAGCCGCTTTTGTCATCCCTGTAGCACAGGCGCCATCGACCTGGACCGAATGGCCGGGTCATGAACGGGTATCGAACGGCCCTACGATGGGCTCATCGCGCTTTTCATCATCGAGTGAGGTCAAACCGTGTCCAGCACGCCCGCCAGCACGTCCAACTCCGAGGCTCCCGCGACCGGCACCGCCCGCGTCAAGCGCGGTATGGCCGAGCAGCTCAAGGGTGGCGTGATCATGGACGTCGTCACCCCGGAGGAAGCCAAGATCGCCGAGGACGCCGGTGCCGTCGCGGTCATGGCCCTCGAGCGGGTCCCGGCCGACATCCGCAAGGACGGCGGAGTGGCCCGGATGTCCGACCCGGACATGATCGACGGGATCATCAGCGCCGTGTCCATCCCGGTCATGGCCAAGTCCCGGATCGGCCACTTCGTCGAGGCCCAGGTGCTCCAGTCGCTCGGCGTCGACTACATCGACGAGTCCGAGGTCCTCACCCCGGCCGACGAGGTCAACCACAGCGACAAGTGGTCCTTCACCACGCCGTTCGTCTGCGGCGCCACCAACCTGGGCGAGGCCCTGCGCCGGATCGCCGAGGGTGCGGCCATGATCCGCTCCAAGGGTGAGGCCGGCACCGGCAACGTGGTCGAGGCCGTCCGCCACCTGCGCCAGATCAAGGGTGAGATCGCCCGGCTGCGCGGACTGGACAACCACGAGCTCTACGCGGCCGCCAAGGAGCTGCGCGCCCCGTATGAGCTGGTCCAGGAGATCGCCGCGACCGGCAAGCTGCCGGTCGTGCTGTTCTCCGCCGGCGGTGTGGCCACCCCGGCCGACGCCGCGCTGATGCGCCAGCTCGGCGCCGAGGGCGTGTTCGTCGGCTCCGGCATCTTCAAGTCCGGTGACCCGGCCAAGCGCGCCGCCGCCATCGTGAAGGCCACCACCTTCTACGACGACCCGAAGGTCATCGCGGATGTGTCCCGCGACCTCGGTGAGGCCATGGTCGGCATCAACTGCGACACCCTCCCCGAGAGCGAGCGCTACGCCCAGCGCGGCTGGTGACCCGGCCGGTCCCCGGCCAGTAGACCGGCACCACCCGGCACCACGCGTCCCGGCGGACGCGTGGTGCCCCTGACGTCCCGAGAGGTCTTCGCCCCGTGTCTTCCCCGACTTCCGCGTCCGCGCCGTCGGCGGCGCCCGCCCCGGCGGACGACGTCCCCGTGATCGGCGTCCTCGCCCTCCAGGGCGATGTGCGCGAGCACCTCGCCGCGCTCGCCGCGGCCGGGGCCCCGGCCCGGTCGGTCCGCCGCCCCGAGGAACTCGCCGAGGTCGCCGGACTGGTCATCCCCGGCGGCGAGTCGACCACCATGTCCAAGCTGGCGGTCATCTTCGGGCTGCTGGAGCCGCTGCGGGAGCGGGTGCGCGCGGGTATGCCGGTGTACGGCACCTGCGCGGGCATGATCATGGTCGCGGACAAGATCCTCGACGGCCGTGACGACCAGGAGACCGTCGGCGGGATCGACATGATCGTCCGTCGGAATGCCTTCGGCCGTCAGAACGAGTCCTTCGAGGCCGGGATCGACGTCAAGGGCATCGACGGCGGTCCGGTGGAGGGCGTCTTCATCCGCGCGCCGTGGGTGGAGTCGGTGGGCGCCGCCGCCGAGGTGCTGGCGACCTTCGACGGGCACACCGTCGCGGTCCGTCAGGATCATGTCCTCGCCACCTCGTTCCACCCGGAGCTGACCGGAGACCACCGGGTGCACGCCCTCTTCGTCGAGATGGTGCGGCAGTCCCTGCGGGGCTGAGCCCGGTAGGATCGCAGGCGTTCGTACAGCACTGGGTTACGCGAAGGAGACAGGCGGATGTCCGGCCACTCTAAATGGGCTACGACGAAGCACAAGAAGGCCGTGATCGATGCCAAGCGCGGCAAGCTCTTCGCGAAGCTGATCAAGAACATCGAGGTCGCGGCCCGGACCGGCGGCGCCGACCCGGACGGTAACCCGACGCTCTTCGACGCCATCCAGAAGGCCAAGAAGAGTTCGGTGCCGAACAAGAACATCGACAGCGCGGTCAAGCGCGGTGCCGGTCTCGAAGCGGGTGGCGCCGACTACGAGACGATCATGTACGAGGGCTACGGCCCGAACGGTGTCGCGGTGCTCATCGAGTGCCTCACCGACAACCGCAACCGCGCCGCCTCCGACGTGCGCGTCGCCATGACCCGCAACGGCGGTTCGATGGCCGACCCGGGTTCGGTCTCCTACCTGTTCAACCGCAAGGGCGTGGTGATCGTCCCCAAGGGTGAGTTGAGCGAGGACGATGTGCTCGGCGCGGTGCTGGACGCGGGCGCGGAGGAGGTCAACGACCTCGGTGAGTCCTTCGAGGTGATCAGCGAGGCCACCGACCTGGTCGCGGTCCGCTCCGCGCTCCAGGAGCAGAACATCGACTACGACTCGGCCGAGGCCAACTTCGTGCCCACCATGCAGGTGGAGCTCGAAGAGGACGGCGCGCGCAAGATCTTCAAGCTGATCGACGCGCTCGAGGACAGTGACGACGTGCAGAACGTGTTCGCCAACTTCGACGTCTCCGACGAGGTCATGGCCAAGGTGGACGCCTGAGGGCCCATCAGTACACGCGGAACGGGCGGGTCGGCGGGGACACACCCCACCGGCCCGTCGGCGTTGTCGGTGGCAGCCGCTAGCCTGCGTCAGCAGTTGATCGGATCGGCGGCGGTGAGGGGAGGAGCGTCGTGCGGGTGCTGGGTGTGGACCCGGGGCTGACCCGGTGCGGCATCGGCGTGGTCGAGGGGGTCGCGGGCCGCCCGCTGCGGATGCAGGGCGTCGGGGTCGTGCGCACTCCGGCGGACGCGGAGGTCGCCGACCGCCTCGTGCTCATCGAGCGCGGTATCGAGGAGTGGCTCGACGCCCACCGGCCCGAATTCGTCGCCGTGGAGCGGGTGTTCAGCCAGCACAACGTGCGCACCGTCATGGGCACCGCCCAGGCCAGCGCCGTCGCGATGCTGTGCGCGGCCCGCCGCGGGCTGCCGGTTGCGCTGCACACCCCCAGCGAGGTCAAGGCGGCCGTCACCGGATCGGGACGGGCGGACAAGGCCCAGGTCGGCGCCATGGTCACCCGGCTGCTGCGGCTTGACGCACCCCCCAAACCGGCCGACGCCGCCGACGCCCTGGCGCTCGCCATCTGTCATATCTGGCGGGCGCCCGCGACCAACCGCCTCCAGCGGGCCGTCGCCGCCCATCGCACCACGAAAGGCCGTACCTCATGATTGCGTTCGTCTCCGGTCCGGTCGCGGCCCTCGCCCCGGACACCGCCGTCGTCGAGGTCGGAGGTGTCGGTCTGGCGCTCCACTGCACCCCCGGCACCCTTTCCGGGCTGCGCCTCGGTGAGCAGACCCGGCTCGCCACCTCCCTGGTCGTCCGCGAGGACTCGCTCACCCTCTACGGCTTCGCCGACGACGATGAGCGCCAGGTCTTCGAGCTGCTCCAGACCGCCAGCGGGGTCGGCCCCCGGCTCGCCCAGGCCATGCTGGCCGTCCACACCCCGGACGCCCTGCGGATCGCCGTTTCCACCGGGGACGAGAAGGCGCTCACCGCAGTCCCCGGCATCGGCAAGAAGGGTGCTCAGAAGCTGCTGCTCGAGCTGAAGGACCGGCTCGGCGAGCCGATCGGTTCCGCCGTGCCCGGCGCCCGCCCCGCGCCCGCCGCGGGCTGGAGCGATCAGCTCCACACCGCCCTGGTGGGCCTCGGCTACGCCCCCCGGGAGGCCGACGAGGCAGTCGCCGCCGTCACCCCCCGGGCCGAGGCGGCCCTCGCCGAGGGCGGTGTGCCCCAGGTGGCCCAGCTCCTGCGGGCCGCCCTCCAGACCCTGAACCGCACCCGGTGACCGGCCGTCGTCGCGCCGGGGCGCGACCGGCGGCACCGCTCAAGACGACATCGCGAGGCGATACGCAGTGAACTGGGACGAGACCGCACCGGCCACCGCCGAGGACCTGCCGCCCGGCGCGGGCGGCAGACTGGTGGGCGCCGACGCCGACGGCGAGGACCAGGCGGTGGAGGCCGCGCTGCGCCCCAAGGACCTGGGTGAATTCGTCGGTCAGGAACGGGTGCGCGAGCAGCTCGACCTGGTGCTCAAGGCTGCCCGGCAGCGCGGCGGCACCGCCGATCATGTGCTGCTCTCCGGCGCCCCTGGCCTCGGCAAGACCACCCTTTCGATGATCATCGCGGCCGAGATGAACGCCCCGATCCGGATCACCTCGGGCCCCGCGATCCAGCATGCGGGTGATCTCGCCGCGATCCTCTCCTCCCTCACCGAGGGGGAGGTGCTGTTCCTCGACGAGATCCACCGCATGTCCCGGCCCGCTGAGGAGATGCTCTACATGGCGATGGAGGACTTCCGGGTCGACGTGATCGTCGGCAAGGGGCCGGGCGCCACCGCCATCCCGCTGGAGCTGCCACCGTTCACCCTGGTGGGGGCCACCACCAGGGCCGGACTGCTGCCGCCCCCCCTGCGCGACCGCTTCGGGTTCACCGGCCATATGGAGTTCTACGCCCCGGCCGAGCTGGAGCGTGTCATCCACCGCTCCGCCGGACTGCTCGACGTCACCATCGAACCCGAGGGCGCCGCCGAGATCGCCGGACGCTCCCGCGGCACCCCCCGGATCGCCAACCGGCTGCTGCGCCGGGTGCGCGACTACGCCCAGGTCAAGGCCGACGGCGTGATCACCCGCGAGATCGCCGCCAGCGCCCTGGCCGTCTACGACGTGGACGGCCGGGGGCTGGACCGGCTGGACCGCGCGGTGCTCAGCGCCCTGCTCAAGCTGTTCGGAGGCGGCCCGGTGGGGCTGTCCACCCTGGCGGTGGCCGTGGGGGAGGAGCGCGAGACGGTCGAGGAGGTCGCAGAGCCCTTCCTGGTGCGCGAGGGACTGCTGGCCCGTACCCCCCGGGGGCGTGTCGGCACCCCCGCGGCCTGGGCCCATCTGGGACTCACCCCGCCCCAGCCGTCCGGTGCGGGGGGTCAGAAGGGTCTGTTCGAGGCATGAGGGCGCGCTGCTTCGGCATCATGGGATGAAGAGCGAATAATGGCGGCGGAAGGAACCCCGACGCCGCGCCGGGCGTTGTTCCATTGGCGTGGGCTCGCTTAGACTCCGCCGATGCCGTCCGTATGCCGTCCGGAAACCGTGCGGTGTATCCATCCCCGAAGACCAGGCCGCTTCCCCGCGGTCGTGTGAAGGAAATTCCGTCTCGTGAATCCCGTGACCCTCCTGCCGTTCATCGTGCTCATCGGGGCCATGTTCCTGATGACCCGATCGGCCAAGAACAAGCAGCGCCAGGCCGCGCAGATGCGCGATGAGATGCACCCGGGCACCGGTGTGCGGACCATCGGGGGCATGTATGGCACGGTCAAGGAAATCAACGACGACACGGTCCTCCTCGAGGTCGCTCCCGGTGTGCACGCGATCTACGCGAAGAACGCCGTGGGTGCCGTCCTCCCGGACGAGGAGTACAACCGCATCGTCCACGGCATCGACCCCGAGGCCGACGACCACGGCCCTGTCGTCCCCGACGACGCCTCCTCGCTGACCGGGACCGCGCACGCCGACGATGCCGACGGCGAGCCTGCCGACGCCGAGCCGGCCGATGCCAAGAAGATCGACCTCGGCAAGGACGACGCCGGCACGGCGGACGCGTCCGACGGTGACAAGCGGGACGGCAGCACCGACGCGAAGTAACACGTACCGGGAACCGCGGCGCCCACCGCTCGACGCGCCGCGGTTCCCGGACGGTTAGGGCTCCGCAGGGGCCGTCCCCCACAAGACTTCGTGGCCGCCTGCCGCACCCCGGGTGCGGGGCGGTTGGACAGGGAGATACGACAAGGTGGCAGCACCGAAGAAGGGCCGCAGGTCACCCGGGTCACAGGGCAGGCCCGGACGCGCCCTGGCCGTGATCCTGATCGCCATCGTGGCGCTCACCGGGGGGATGTTCCTCTCCGGTCACACCAAGCCGCGCCTGGGCATCGACCTCGCGGGCGGCACCAGCTTCACGCTGGAGGCCAAGAACCAGCCGGGCAGGCCCAACGCGATCAACACGGCCAATATGAATACGGCCGTCGGCATCATCGAGCGGCGTGTCAACGGTCTGGGTGTGTCCGAGGCCGAGGTCCAGACGCAGGGCGAGAAGCACATCATCGTGAACATCCCCAAGGGGACGAACGCGAAGCAGGCTCGCCAGCAGGTCGGCACCACCGCCCAGCTCTACTTCCGGCCGGTGATCACCACCACTCCCGCTGCCGGGAAGACTCCCGAGCCCACCCCGGACCCCACCGCCACCGGCAAGCCCGGCGACAAGGGTGACAAGGGTGCCGACAAGGGCGACAAGGGCGCCGACAAGGACAAGCCCTCGGCCACCCCGTCGACGAGCGCCGGCACCCAGGGCCGCGCCGTGCCGAACGCGCTGAAGGCCGACAAGGCGCCGACGCCCAGCCCCTCGAAGACCCCCAAGGGCGGCCAGACCAAGCAGCCCTCGGACCCCGACAGCCAGAAGCAGCTGGCCAAGGACTTCGCCGCGCTGGACTGCACCACCAAGAAGGGCCGCGCCGCGGCCGCCGAGAAGGCGGCCAACGCCAAGCCGAGCGACTCGATCCTCGCCTGTGGCCAGAAGGGCGACGCCAAGTACGTCCTCGGTGCGTCCCAGGTCGAGGGCACCGACGTCGACGACGCCTCGGCCGTCTTCGAGAGCCAGAACGCCTCGGGCTGGATCGTGCAGCTCGGCTTCAACAGCAAGGGCGCCAAGAAGTTCGCCAATGTCACCGGCGAGCTGGCGGCCAAGCAGGACCCGCAGAACCGCTTCGCGATCACCCTCGACGGTGAGGTCGTCTCCGCCCCCTCGGTCGACAGGGCGATCGCCGGCGGCAGCGCCACCATCTCCGGCGGCTTCACCCAGCAGAGCGCCGAGGACCTGGCCAACGTCCTGTCCTTCGGTGCCCTCCCGCTGACCTTCGACATCGCGGACGAGACCACGGTCTCCGCCGCCCTCGGCGGTGAGCAGCTCCACGCGGGTCTGATCGCCGGTGCCATCGGTATGGCCCTGGTCGTGCTCTACCTGGTCATCTACTACCGCGGCCTGGCCCTGGTGGCCATGGCGAGCCTCGGGGTCTCCGCGGCGCTCACCTACACGATCATGGTGCTGCTCGGCCCCGGTATCGGCTTCGCGCTGAACCTCCCGGCCGTCTGCGGCGCGATCGTGGCCATCGGTATCACCGCCGACTCGTTCATCGTCTACTTCGAACGGATCCGGGACGAGATCCGGGAGGGCCGCTCGCTGCGCCCCGCCGTCGAGCGCGGCTGGCCGCGGGCCCGGCGCACCATCCTGGTCTCCGACTTCGTGTCGTTCCTGGCCGCCGCGGTGCTCTACGTCGTCACCGTCGGCAAGGTGCAGGGCTTCGCCTTCACCCTGGGCCTGACCACGCTGCTCGACGTCGCGGTGGTGTTCCTCTTCACCAAGCCGCTGATGACGATCCTCGCCCGCCGCCCGTTCTTCGGTAACGGTCACCCGTGGTCCGGTCTGGACCCCCAGCGCCTGGGGGCCACGCCGCCCCTGCGCCGGCGCCGTTCCGCCGCCCCCGCCGACACGAAGGAGGCGTGAGATGTCGCGACTCGGCACTCTCGGCGCCAGGCTCTACCGAGGCGAGGTCGGCTACGACTTCGTCGGCAAGCGCAAGATCTGGTACGGCGTCTCGATACTGATCACCATCATCGCCATCGCCGGGGTGGTGGTGCGCGGTCTCAACATGGGCATCGAGTTCTCCGGCGGCGCCGTCTTCACCACGCCCAAGGCCGGCGTCTCGACCACCGACATCCGCCAGACCGCCGAGAAGGCGGCCGACGGCCACACCGTGGTCGTCCAGGAGCTCGGCCGCGGCGGTCTGCGGATCCAGATCAGCGAGCTGGGCACCAAGGAGGCGCTGCCGGTCCAGGAGGCCCTGTCCAAGAAGCTGGACGTCTCGACCAACAAGATCGACACCCAGTTGGTCGGCCCGAGCTGGGGCGAGCAGATCGCCAGCAAGGCGTGGCAGGGCCTGGCGATCTTCATGGTGCTGGTGGTGGTCTATCTGGCCATCGCCTTCGAATGGCGGATGGCACTGGCCGCCCTGATCGCGCTGATCCACGACATCACCATCACCGTCGGGATCTACGCGCTGGTCGGCTTCGAAGTCACCCCAGGTACCGTGATCGGTCTGCTCACGATCCTCGGTTATTCGCTCTACGACACCGTCGTGGTCTTCGACGGCCTCAAGGAAGCGACGAAGGACCTCACCAAACAGAACCGCTTCACCTACAGCGAGGTCGCCAACCGCAGCCTCAACTCGACCCTGGTGCGGTCCATCAACACCACGGTCGTGGCGCTGCTGCCGGTCGGCGCGCTGCTGTTCATCGGCGGCGGTCTGCTGGGCGCCGGCATGCTCAACGACATCTCGCTGTCGCTGTTCGTCGGTCTGGCCGCCGGTGCCTACTCCTCGATCTTCATCGCCACTCCGCTCGTCGCCGATCTGAAGGAGCGCGACCCGCGGATGAAGGCGCTGGCCAAGCGGGTGCGCGCCAAGCGCGCCGCCTCCGCCAAGGCGGAGGCCGGCGGCGACCGGTCGGCAGAGGAGGGCGACAGCGGCCCGGACACGGACCTCGAGGACGCCGGAGCGGCCCCCGCCGGGGTCGTCGGCCAGCGCCGCCAGCCCGCCTCGCGCGGCCGGGGCCGCGGCCGCCCGTCGGGCAAGCGCCGATGAGCGCGGGGACGACGGGCACCGCGACCGGTGCGCCGGGCGGTGCGGACGGCTTCGGCGGGCTCCCCGCCGAGGAGCTGCGCGGACTGCTGCTCAGCCGGATCCAGGACGTACCGGACTATCCGAAGCCGGGCGTGATGTTCAAGGACATCACCCCGCTGCTGGCCGATGCCGCCGCGTTCGGCGCGCTGACCGAGGCGCTGGCGGAGCTGGCCCTGCGGCACCGGGCCGACAAGATCGTGGGCCTGGAGGCGCGCGGCTTCATCCTCGCCGCCCCGGCCGCGGTCCGCGCCGGAATCGGCTTCGTCCCCGTCCGCAAGGCCGGGAAGCTCCCCGGGGCGACCCTGGGCCAGGCGTACGAGCTGGAGTACGGCACCGCCGAGATCGAGATACACGCCGACGCCCTGGCTCCGGGTGACCGGGTCCTGGTCATCGACGACGTCCTGGCCACCGGCGGCACCGCGGAGGCGTCCCTGGAGCTGATCCGGCGGGCCGGAGCCCAGGTGGCCGGGGTCGCCGTCCTGCTGGAGCTCGGCTTCCTCGAAGGCCGCGGCCGACTGCTGGGCCCGCTGGACAGCGCCCCGCTGGAGGCGCTGATCACCATCTGAGCGGTGTCCCACCGACACCGCGGCCGGAGGGCGGGGACCTGCGATCATGCCGGGTCCCCGCCCTCCGGCATGCCCGGCCCCGCCCCGGTCCGCCTGACCGACAGGCAAGCGGAGTGGCGGGATCGATACCATGGCACCCCGACCTCTTGAGGTCCGGACCGCTTGAGGAGTGCTCTTGCCAGACGAGGCCCAGCCGCTCTCGCCCCACGTCCGTCCGGGAGGGACCCCCTCCGCGAACCAGGACGCGCCGACCGCCGCCGAGTCGACGGCGGCCTCCGGCACGCCCCGGACCAGCGGCGACAGCCCGGCCGGCAGCGGCCCCGAGCAGAAGGGCCCCCGGCCCGCCCCGACCCGCGGCAGCGGCCTGCCGTCCACCGCCGCCCGCCCGGCGCCCGGCCCCGCGCCCCGCTCGGGTTCGTCCAACCGTGTCCGGGCCCGGCTGGCCCGCCTCGGCGTCCAGCGCTCCAGCCCGTACAACCCGGTGCTGGAGCCCCTGCTGCGCATCGTCCGCGGCAACGACCCGAAGGCCGACGCCGGGACGCTGCGCCAGCTCGAGCGCGCCTACCAGGTGGCCGAGCGCTGGCACCGCGGCCAGAAGCGCAAGAGCGGCGATCCGTACATCACCCACCCGCTCGCGGTGACCACGATCCTCGCCGAGCTGGGTATGGATCCGGCCACTTTGATGGCCGGGCTGCTGCACGACACCGTCGAGGACACCGAGTACGGCCTGGACACCCTGCGCCGTGACTTCGGCGACCAGGTCGCCCTGCTCGTCGACGGCGTCACCAAGCTGGACAAGGTCAAGTTCGGCGAGGCCGCCCAGGCCGAGACCGTGCGCAAGATGGTCGTCGCCATGGCCAAGGACCCCCGGGTCCTGGTGATCAAGCTGGCCGACCGGCTGCACAACATGCGCACCATGCGCTACCTCAAGCGGGAGAAGCAGGAGAAGAAGGCCCGCGAGACCCTCGAGATCTATGCCCCGCTCGCCCACCGGCTGGGCATGAACACCATCAAGTGGGAGCTGGAGGACCTCGCCTTCGCGATCCTCTACCCCAAGATGTACGACGAGATCGTGCGGCTGGTCGCCGAGCGGGCCCCCAAGCGCGACGAGTACCTGGCCGTCGTCACCGACCAGGTCCAGGGCGATCTGCGGGCCGCGCGCATCAAGGCCACCGTCACCGGGCGGCCCAAGCACTACTACTCCGTCTACCAGAAGATGATCGTGCGGGGCCGGGACTTCGCCGAGATCTACGACCTGGTGGGCATCCGTGTCCTCGTCGACACCGTCCGCGACTGCTACGCGGCGCTCGGGACCATCCACGCGCGGTGGAACCCGGTGCCGGGGCGGTTCAAGGACTACATCGCGATGCCCAAGTTCAACATGTACCAGTCGCTGCACACGACGGTCATCGGGCCCAGCGGCAAGCCGGTCGAGCTCCAGATCCGCACCTTCGACATGCACCGCCGCGCCGAGTACGGCATCGCCGCGCACTGGAAGTACAAGCAGGAGGCCGTCGCGGGCGCCTCCAAGGTGCGCACCGACGTGCCCCGCAAGCCCGGCAAGGACGACGCCATCAACGACATGGCGTGGCTGCGGCAGCTCCTGGACTGGCAGAAGGAGACCGAGGACCCCGGCGAGTTCCTGGAGTCCCTGCGCTTCGACCTCTCCCGCAACGAGGTCTTCGTCTTCACGCCCAAGGGCGATGTCATAGCGCTGCCCGCCGGGGCCACCCCGGTGGACTTCGCCTACGCCGTGCACACCGAGGTCGGCCACCGCACCATCGGGGCCCGGGTCAACGGCCGGCTGGTGCCGCTGGAGTCCACCCTCGACAACGGCGACCTCGTCGAGGTCTTCACCTCCAAGGCGCCGGGCGCCGGGCCCTCCCGCGACTGGCTGGGCTTCGTGAAGTCCCCGCGAGCCCGCAACAAGATCCGCGCCTGGTTCTCCAAGGAGCGCCGCGACGAGGCGATCGAGCAGGGCAAGGACGCCATCGTCCGGGCGATGCGCAAGCAGAACCTGCCGATCCAGCGCATCCTCACCGGTGACTCACTGGTCACCCTGGCGCATGAGATGCGCTACCCCGACATCTCCTCGCTCTACGCGGCCATCGGCGAGGGCCATGTCTCCGCGCAGAACGTGGTCAACAAGCTGGTCCAGGCCCTCGGCGGCGAGGAGGCCGCCAACGAGGACATCGCCGAGACCGCCCCGCCCATCCGCGGCCGCTCCAAGCGCCGCTCCAACGCCGACCCCGGTGTGGTGGTCAAGGGCGTCGAGGACGTCTGGGTCAAGCTGGCCCGCTGCTGTACGCCGGTGCCGGGCGACCCCATCATCGGCTTCGTCACCCGCGGCAGCGGCGTCTCGGTGCACCGCGCCGACTGCGTCAACGTGGACTCGCTGTCCCAGCAGCCCGAGCGCATCCTCGACGTCGAATGGGCGCCCACCCAGTCCTCGGTCTTCCTGGTCGCCATCCAGGTCGAGGCGCTGGACCGGTCCCGGCTGCTCTCGGACGTCACCCGCGTCCTGTCCGACCAGCACGTCAACATCCTCTCGGCGGCCGTGCAGACCTCCCGCGACCGGGTGGCCGTCTCGCGCTTCACCTTCGAGATGGGCGACCCCAAGCACCTGGGACACGTCCTCAAGGCCGTACGCGGCGTCGAGGGCGTCTACGACGTCTACCGGGTCACCTCGGCCCGGCAGCGCTGAGCGCGGCCTCACAGCGGGCGTACAGCGGCTACGGCAACGGCCGACGCCCATCCATAACGCCGAAGGCGGCCCCGGATCACCGGGGCCGCCTTCGTCACCGCGTCAACGGGTGCCGCTCAGCCGCCGAACTCCTCCAGGCCCTTCAGCGCCTGGTCCAGCAGCGCCTGCCGACCCTCCAGCTCCTTGGCCAGCTTGTCGGCCTTGGCGTTGTTCCCCGACGCGCGGGCGGCGTCGCTCTGCCGGCGCAGCGTGGCCACCGCGTCCTGGAGCTGACCGGTCAGCCCCGCGGCGCGGGCCCGCGCCTCGGGGTTGGTCCGCCGCCACTCGACCTCCTCGGCGTCCTGGAGGGCGCGCTCGACCGCGTGCAGCCGGCCCTCGATCCGCGACCGGGAGTCCCGCGGGACGTGGCCGATGGCCTCCCACCGCTCGTTCACCGACCGGAAGGCCGCGCGGGCCGCCTTCAGATCCGAGACCGGCAGCAGCTTCTCGGCCTCGACGACCAGCTCCTCCTTGCGGGTCAGGTTCTCCTGCTGCTCGGCGTCGCGCTCGGCGAAGACCTCACCGCGCGCCTGGAAGAAGATGTCCTGCGCCCCGCGGAAGCGGTTCCACAGGTCGTCCTCGGACTCGCGCTGCGCACGGCCCGCGGCCTTCCAGTCCGACATCAGCTCCCGGTACCGGGCGGCCGTCGGCCCCCAGTCGGTGGAGCCGGACAGCGCCTCGGCCTCGGCGACCAGCTTCTCCTTGGTCTGCCGGGCGTCCTCGCGCTGGGCGTCCAGCGCCGCGAAGTGCGCCTTGCGGCGCTTGGAGAAGGCCGACCGGGCGTGCGAGAAGCGGTGCCACAGCTCGTCGTCGGTCTTGCGGTCCAGACGCGGCAGGCCCTTCCAGGTGTCGACCAGGGCGCGCAGCCGCTCCCCGGCCGCCCGCCACTGCTCGCTGGCGGCCAGCTCCTCGGCCTCGGCGACCAGCGCCTCCTTGGACCTGCGGGCCTCCTCGGTCTGGTGGGCCTTGGCCGCCTTGCGCTGCTCACGGCGCTTCTCGACATCCTCGGCGAGCTTGTCGAGCCGCTTCCTGAGCGCGTCCAGATCACCGACCACATGGTGCTCGTCGACCTGCTGCCGGATGTGGTCCAGAGCGGTCGTCGCGTCCTTGGCGGACAGGTCGGTGGTCCTCACCCGGCGCTCGAGGAGGCCGATCTCGACGACCAGGCCCTCGTACTTGCGCTCGAAGTAGGCGAGGGCCTCTTCCGGAGAACCCGCCTGCCACGATCCGACGACCTGCTCACCGTCGGCCGTGCGCACGTACACGGTCCCCGCCTCGTCGACGCGGCCCCAAGGCTCGCTGCTCACAGCGCCTCCTCCACATGATGCCGGGGCGGGCGCGCGGCCCGCCGGCATCGTCCACAGTTTCTTCCGGCCGGGAAACGCCCTGGCCGGTCTCTCAGCGGGATGGCAGCCATCGGGACGGCACCCCACACAACGCCAACATAGGCGAACCGTGCCCCGGCTGTCCGTATCCTGCGCGACCGAAATTTCGCAGTACGCACGTCAGGGGTGTCAGGACGAGCCGACCGTCGCCTTGTTGATCTTCACGGTCGCGTTCGGGGCGGTGTTGCCGGTCTGGTCCGGGGGAGCGGCGCCCGCGTTGCCGATCTTCTTCAGGACCTTCATACCGTCCTTGCCGATGGTCCCGAAGGGGGTGTAGTCCGGGGGCAGCTGGCTGTCCTGGTAGACGAGGAAGAACTGGCTTCCGCCGCTGTTCCGGCCCTCCTTGGTCTGGGCGTTGTACTGGTTGGCCATCGCCACCGTGCCGGCCGGGTAGACGTTCCCCTTGAGCGAGGGGTCCTTCAGGTTCTCGTCCGGGATCGTGTAGCCCGGACCGCCCCGGCCGGTGCCCTGCGGATCGCCGCACTGGAGCACGAAGATGCCCTGGTTGGTCAGCCGGTGGCAGGAGGTGTGGTCCAGGTAGCCCTTCTTCGCCAGGAAGTCGAAGGAGTTGACCGTGTGCGGCGCCTTGTCCGCCTTCAGGTCGATGGAGATGTCCCCGCAGGTCGTCTCCAGCTTCATGGAGTACTTGGCCGCCTTGTCGATGGTGACCTCGGGCTCCTTCTTCCAGGTCATCTTCTCGGGCTTCTCGCCCTTGACCTTCTTCGCCCCCGCGGCACAGGGGTCCTCGGCCTTCTTCGTCGGCGGCGCGGTGGGGGGCGTCGCGGCGGAGTCGTCCTTCTTCTTGTCGTCGCCGCCCCCGGACAGCGCGCCCACGGTCGCCACCGCGCCGCCCGCCGCCAGCACCACGGCCAGCGTCGAGGCGATCACCGTGTTGCGGCGGCGCGCCTTGTCCCGGGCCTGCTGGCGCCGGTTCTGCTGCCGAAGGTACTTCTCCCGGGCGAGTTGCCGCCGCCGCTGCTCGTTACTGACCACCGGGTCGTCTCCTCATGGCGTGTGCCGTCGGTCTGGTCACTGATCGCTCGGCCGTACCGTATACGGGTTCGCTGTGGCGGGGCCGCCGCCGGTAGGCTCTGGAGCTGCCGACATTCTTCTGCCGGACGACTTCTAAGGACGATCGTGCTCATTGCCGGGTTCCCCGCCGGGGCCTGGGGGACCAACTGCTACCTGGTCGCCCCCGCCCCCGGCGAGGAGTGCGTGATCATCGACCCGGGCCATCAGGCGGCCCCCGGAGTCGAGGAGGCGATCGCCAAGCATCGGCTCAAGCCCGTCGCCGTCGTCCTCACCCACGGCCACCTCGACCACGTCGCCTCGGTGGTCCCGGTGTGCGGCGCCCATGACGTACCGGCCTGGATCCACCCGGCGGACCGCTTCATGATGAGCGACCCCGAGAAGGCCCTCGGCCGTTCCATCGGACTGCCGCTGCTGGGCGAGCTGACCGTGGGCGAACCGGACGACGTCAGGGAGCTGGCCGACGGCGCCGAGCTGAACCTGGCCGGGCTGGAGCTGACGGTCGCGCACGCGCCGGGGCATACCAAGGGGTCGGTGACCTTCCGGATGCCCGAACAGGCGGACATCCCGTCCGTCTTCTTCTCGGGCGACCTGCTGTTCGCCGGCTCCATCGGACGCACCGACCTACCCGGCGGTGACCACGCCGAGATTCTCGAGTCGCTGGCCCGTGTGGTCCTGCCGCTCGACGACTCGACCGTGGTGCTGTCCGGCCACGGCCCCCAGACCAGCATCGGCCGCGAGCGCGCCACCAACCCCTATCTGCGGGAGGTGGCCGCCGGCCTCGGAGGCGGCACCCAGGAGCCGGCTCCGCGACGAGGAATGTGACGAGAGAACTGCCGTGAGCACCTTCAAGGCCCCCCGGGGCACGTATGACCTGATCCCGCCGGTCTCCGCGACCTATCTCGCGGTGCGCGAAGCCATCTCCGCGCCGCTGCGGCGGTCCGGGTACGGCTACGTCGAGACCCCCGGTTTCGAGAACGTGGAGCTCTTCGCGCGCGGCGTCGGGGAGTCCACCGACATCGTGACCAAGGAGATGTACACCCTCACCACCAAGGGCGGCGACCAGCTCGCGCTGCGCCCCGAAGGCACCGCCTCGGTGCTGCGCGCCGCCCTGGAGGCCAATCTGCACAAGGCCGGATCGCTGCCGGTCAAGCTCTGGTACTCGGGCTCGTACTACCGCTACGAGCGCCCGCAGAAGGGCCGTTACCGCCACTTCTCCCAGGTGGGCGCCGAGGCGATCGGCGCCGAGGACCCGGCCCTGGACGCCGAGTTGATCCTGCTGGCCCACGACGCCTACCGCTCGCTGGGGCTGCGCGACTTCCGGATCCTGCTGAACTCCCTGGGCGACGCCGAGTGCCGCCCCGTCTACCGGGCCGCCCTCCAGGAGTTCCTGCGCGGCCTGGACCTCGACGAGGACACCCGCCGCCGGATCGAGATCAACCCGCTGCGGGTGCTGGACGACAAGCGTGACGCCGTCCAGAAGCAGCTGACCGGCGCACCGCTGCTGCGCGACTACCTGTGCGACGGCTGCCGCGCCTACCACGCCGAGGTGCGCGAGCTGATCAGCGCACAGGGCGTGACCTTCGAGGACGACCCCAAGCTGGTCCGCGGGCTGGACTACTACACCCGCACCACCTTCGAGTTCGTCCACGACGGCCTCGGCTCCCAGTCCGCGGTCGGCGGCGGCGGCCGCTACGACGGCCTCTCCGAGATGATCGGCGGCCCCGCGCTGCCCTCCGTCGGCTGGGCCCTCGGCGTGGACCGCACGGTGCTGGCCCTGGAAGCCGAGGGCGTCACCCTGGACCTGCCCGACGCCACCAGCGTGTTCGTGGTGCCGCTGGGCGAGGAGGCCCGGAAGGTCCTCTTCGGTGTGGTGGCCGAGCTCCGCACGGCGGGCATCGCCACGGACTTCGCCTACGGCGGCAAGGGCCTCAAGGCCGCCATGAAGGCTGCCAACCGCAGCGGCGCCCGCTACGCGATCGTCGCCGGCGAACGGGACTTCGCCGAGGGCGTGGTCCAGCTCAAGGACATGGAGTCCGGCGAGCAGACCCCGGTCCCCCTCGACAAGGTCGTCCCCACCCTCCGCACCAAGCTGAACTGACCGCGGCCCCACCGCGGATCGTGCCCCGTCACCCGGGTCGTGGTGACGGGGCACGCGTTCGTTGTGGCCCCAAAGGCCACGGCCATGTGCGAATTGACGTGACGTCAACCGCGCCATGGCCGCTTCATCCTGCCAATGGCGCCGATGTGCGAGCGCGGGCCGCCCCTCCGCCGGAGCCGCTATCCAGCCGGGCCGCCGACCTTATGTCCGCCGAACGGGGGACACGCGATGATGGCCGGGCCGTGGAAAGCGGGACGTACGGCGGGGCCCGCTGCGGCACAATGGCTGTGCCCGACGGGGCTGGACACTGTGGGAGACGACGGACGGCGATATGGCGACGACAGTGGTGGACGACGTGGAGTCCGGCGAGGTGCGGGAGAGCGCGCGGAGCGCGACCGGAGGCGGTCGTGCCTTCGCGCTGTTGCTCGTGATCACCGGAGCGCTGGGGCTGCTCGCCGCCTGGGTCATCACGATCGACAAGAACAAGATCCTCGAGGCCAAGGCGGAGGGGAAGACCTTCACCCCCGGCTGCAGCCTCAACCCCATCGTCTCCTGCGGCAACATCATGGAGAGCGACCAGGCCCAGGCGTTCGGCTTCCCGAACCCGATGCTGGGGCTCGTCGCCTACGGGATCGTCGTGTGCGTCGGTGTGTCCCTGCTGGCCGGGTCCCGGTTCCCGCGCTGGTACTGGCTGACGTTCAACGCGGGCACGCTGTTCGGCGTCGCGTTCTGCACCTGGCTCCAGTACCAGTCGCTGTACGTCATCGGTTCGCTGTGCCTGTGGTGCTGCCTGGCGTGGGCCGCCACCATCGTGATGTTCTGCTACGTCACCGGCTACAACATCAAGCACGGCTACCTGCCGGCGCCGGAGGGGCTCAAGCGGGGACTGCTGGAGTTCCACTGGGTGGTGCCGGTGCTGTGGATCGGCATCATCGGAATCATGATCCTGACCCGCTGGTGGGACTTCTGGACCGGCGCCCAGGGCTGACGCGCGGCGGCGCTGTCGGTGGGGTGTCATAGGCTTCCCGGGTGGAGCCAGACCTGTTCACCGCCGCCGCTGAGGAACGCCAGGAGAAGGACCCCGCCAGCAGTCCGCTGGCCGTGCGCATGCGTCCGCGCACCCTGGACGAGGTCGTGGGGCAGCAGCATCTGCTGCGGCCCGGGTCTCCGCTGCGGAGACTGGTCGGCGAGGGCAGCGGGGGACCGGCCGGGCCGTCCTCGGTGTTCCTCTGGGGGCCGCCGGGGATCGGGAAGACCACGCTGGCCTATGTGGTCAGCCAGGCCACCCAGAAGCGCTTCGTGGAGCTGTCGGCGATCACCGCCGGGGTCAAGGAGGTGCGGGCCGTCATCGACGGGGCGCGCCGGTCCTCCGGGGCGTACGGCCGGGAGACGGTGCTGTTCCTCGATGAGATCCACCGCTTCAGCAAGGCCCAGCAGGACTCCCTGCTGCCCGCCGTGGAGAACCGCTGGGTGACGCTGATCGCCGCCACCACCGAGAATCCCTACTTCTCGGTGATCTCCCCCCTGCTGTCACGTTCGCTGCTGCTCACCCTGGAGCCGCTGACCGATGACGACCTGCGCGGGCTGCTTGGCCGGGCGCTGGCCGATGAGCGGGGGCTCGGGGGCGCGGTCACGCTGCCCGAGGAGGCCGAGGCGCATCTGCTGCGGATCGCGGGCGGGGACGCCCGGCGCGCGCTGACGGCGCTGGAGGCGGGCGCCGGCTCGGCGATAGCCAAGGGCGAAGCGGAGATCACGCTGACCACGCTGGAGGAGGCGGTCGACCGGGCGGCGGTGAAGTACGACCGCGCGGGCGATCAGCATTACGACGTGGCGAGCGCCCTCATCAAGTCCATCCGCGGCTCGGACGTGGACGCGGCGCTGCACTACCTGGCGCGGATGATCGAGGCGGGGGAGGACCCGCGGTTCATCGCGCGGCGGCTGATGATCTCGGCGAGCGAGGACATCGGACTGGCCGATCCCACCGCACTGCCCACCGCCGTGGCGGCGGCCCAGGCGGTCGCGCTGATCGGCTTCCCCGAGGCGGCGCTCACCCTCAGCCACGCCACCATCGCGCTGGCCCTCGCGCCCAAGTCCAACGCCGCCACCACGGCGATCGGCGCGGCGCTGGCGGATGTCCGGGCGGGTCTTGCCGGACCGGTGCCGCCGCATCTGCGGGACGGCCACTACAAGGGCGCCGCGAAGCTGGGGCACGCCCAGGGCTATCTCTATCCGCATGACCTCCCGGGCGGGATCGCCGCGCAGCAGTACGCCCCGGACAAGATCCACGGCAAGCGGTACTACGAGCCGACGCGGTACGGCGCGGAGGCGCGTTACGCCGATGTGGTCGAGCGCGTGCGCGCCCGGCTGCGCGGTGATGCGCCCCCCGCACCGGATGCGTCGTAGCTGCCGCGCGCTCCTCTCTTCGGGTGCGGTTCGGGTGCGTTTCCTCAATCGGCCTTCAACCGGCCGCGTCGAACAGCAGATGCATCGCCCGCCGCAGCTCGGACACGGTGCGCACCGGCTCCGGGAAGTCGAAGCGCGCGTCGAAGGGCCGGCCGGAGGCGTCGGTGAAGCGGACCCTGAGCCCGAAGCGGTCCAGCGCCACCGGGATCGCCTGGCCGTGGGTGCACACCAGCGACGAGCGGTCGCCGAGCAGGGCACACAGCCCGCGCACCTGGTCACTGTGGGCGGAGTGCAGATGCTGGAGCAGATCGGCTTCGTGCGCGGCCAGCGGATCGGGGTCGGCCACCGCGAACTGCTCCGGCTCGACGTCGTCCGCGCCCCACAGGTCGTCCACGCACGCCTCGGCGACCTCCAGCCGCAGCAGGGTCCACAAGGTCCGCGGGGAGGGGCCGTTGCCGGAGTCGGGCAGCAGCGCCTCGCGCAGCCCGAGCAGTTCCCCGACCGGGTGGCGTTCGGCCATCAGAGCGGCTCCGGCCGCCCGTTCGCCGTTGCGCACGGGGGTGAGCCAGCCGGAGATCCAGGCCCGGCCGCGGATCCGGTGGGGCATCGCCACGGGGGCGACATCCGTGATCTCCATCACGCAGGCCAGGTCGTCATGCTGGGCGTACGCGGCGGCGCGGGCGGCCGGGGAGCCGCCCGGGACCAGCAGCAGAACGTCCCCTTCGGGGGTCACGGTACGGGCCGCCGGTTCATGCGCCCCGAGCTCATCGGGGACCTCGATTCCGGGAATCGACAAAGACGCCGTAGCCTTGGCATCCACGAGAGTCCGTATGCGCTCCGCCGCCGATGGCCGCAGGGCGCCTTCCATGGGACGCGGCTGACCCTTCTCGGCGCTCTGACCAGTGCTGGGCAGGGGGATCCCAGGTCGAAACATGCGTTCTCCTCGGCTAAGGTAAGGCTAACCTAACGTACATGGAGGAAGGTTCCACGTGAACCAGTCGCGTCCCAAGGTCAAGAAGTCGCGAGCGCTCGGCATCGCGCTGACCCCGAAGGCCGTCAAGTACTTTGAAGCCCGCCCGTACCCGCCGGGTGAGCACGGCCGTGGCCGCAAGCAGACCAGTGACTACAAGGTCCGTCTGCTGGAGAAGCAGCGTCTGCGCGCTCAGTACGACATCAGTGAGCGCCAGATGGCCCGTGCCTACGACCGCGCTCGGAAGGTCGAAGGCAAGACGGGCGAAGCCCTGATCGTCGAGCTTGAGCGCCGTCTGGACGCGCTCGTCCTGCGGAGCGGTATCGCCCGCACGATCTACCAGGCCCGCCAGATGGTGGTCCACGGTCACATCGACGTCAACGGCCGCAAGGTCGACAAGCCCTCCTTCCGCGTCCGCCCGGACGACGTGGTGATGGTTCGCGAGCGCAGCCGCGACAAGCACCCCTTCCAGGTGGCCCGTGAGGGTGGCTACGCCCCCGACGGCGAGACCCCGCGCTACCTTCAGGTCAACCTGAAGGCGCTGGCCTTCCGTCTGGACCGGGACCCCAACCGCAAGGAGATCCCGGTGATCTGCGACGAGCAGCTCGTCGTCGAGTACTACGCCCGCTGATCCAGCGGACACCGCGTACTCATCCGGCCCGCGGGTTCCCCCGACTTCGTCGACGGGGGCCCGCGGGCCGTTCGGTCCCCGCTCGTCCGGTCCGGTTCCCACCGGCCGCGAGTGCGGGACCGTAATGCGTTTCAGGTGGGCCCGCGCGGCGCGATAAGGTCGATACCTGCCGCCCGCGCCCGGATGACCGCCCGAGAGCGGTGGGCGACGGACGACCGAGTACGACGACCGACGACGAGCGGCAGCAGGGGAGCGGTGCAACGTGTCCGGTGGAGAGGTGGCCGGGATCCTCGTGGCCGTCTTCTGGGCGATCCTCGTGTCCTTCCTCGCCTTCGCACTGGTGAGGCTCGCGCAGACGCTCAGGGCGACCACCAAGCTGGTGGCCGAGGTCACCGAGCAGGCCGTACCGCTGCTCAGTGAGGCCTCCGCGACCGTCCGTTCGGCCAACACCCAGCTTGCGCGGGTGGACTCGATCGCGGCCGACGTCCAGGAGGTCACCTCCAACGCCTCCGCGCTCTCCTCGACCGTCTCCACCGCCTTCGGCGGACCGCTGGTCAAGGTGGCCGCGTTCGGCTACGGCGTGCGCCGTGCGATCGGCCGCAAGGGGCGCCCGGACGAGCGTCCCGCGCGCACCGTCGTCGTCGGCAAGACCCTGCCGTCCGCCCGCTGGGGCGGCCGCCGCAACCGTGGATCGAAGGGCTGACACACCGGATGTTCCGCCGCACGTTCTGGTTCACCACCGGCGTCGCCGCCGGTGTGTGGGCCACCACCAAGGTCAACCGCAAGCTCAACCAGCTCACCCCGGAGAGCCTGGCGGCGCAGGCCGCCGACCGGGCGGTGCTCGCGGGCCGGCGGATCAAGGTCTTCGCGCTCGATGTGCGGGACGGCATGGCCGACCGCGAGGCGGCGCTCAAGGACGCGCTCGGTCTGACCGCGGCACCCCCCGCCGACGACATCCGGCAGCTGCCCGCCCAGCGCGGCCGCGCCCAGCTCACCCACCCCCACCACCACACATCCGCCGGAAATGAGGACCACTGATGGAGTCGGCTGAAATCCGCCGCCGCTGGCTGCGCTTCTTCGAGGAGCGCGGGCACACCGTCGTGCCGTCGGCGTCGCTCATCGCGGACGACCCGACGCTGCTCCTGGTCCCCGCGGGCATGGTCCCCTTCAAGCCGTACTTCCTCGGCGAGGTCAAGCCGCCCTTCGACCGCGCCGTCAGCGTGCAGAAGTGCGTCCGCACCCCGGACATCGAAGAGGTCGGCAAGACCACCCGGCACGGCACCTTCTTCCAGATGTGCGGCAACTTCTCCTTCGGCGACTACTTCAAGGAAGGGGCCATCCGCTACGCCTGGGAGCTGCTGACCTCCTCCGTGGAGGACGGCGGCTACGGCCTGGAGGCCGACCGGCTGTGGATCACCGTCTACGAGCAGGACGACGAGGCCGAGCGCATCTGGCGCGATGTCATCGGCGTCCCCGCCGAGCGCATCCAGCGCCTGGGCATGGGCCCCAACTACTGGTCCATGGGCGTCCCCGGGCCCTGCGGCCCCTGCTCCGAGATCAACTACGACCGTGGTCCGGAGTTCGGCGAGGAGGGCGGCCCGGCCGTCAACGACGAGCGCTACGTGGAGATCTGGAACCTGGTCTTCATGCAGTACGAGCGCGGTGCGGGCGAGGGCAAGGAGAACTTCCCGATCCTCGGTGAGCTCCCCTCCAAGAACATCGACACCGGTCTCGGCCTCGAGCGGCTCGCCATGATCCTCCAGGGCGTGCACAACATGTACGAGACCGACACCCTGCGCGTGGTCATGGACAAGGCCACCGAGCTGACCGGGGTCGCCTACGGTGCCGCCCAGGACAGCGATGTCGCGCTGCGCGTGGTCGCCGACCATATGCGCACCTCCGTGATGCTCATCGGCGACGGGGTCACCCCCGGCAACGAGGGCCGCGGCTATGTGCTGCGCCGCATCATGCGCCGCGCCATCCGCAACATGCGCATCCTCGGCGCCACCGGCCCGGTCGTCGGCGAGCTGGTCGACGTCGTCCTGAAGACGATGGGCCAGCAGTACCCGGAGCTGCTCACCGACCGCAAGCGCATCGAGACCGTGGCCCTCGCGGAGGAGGCCGCCTTCCTCAAGACGCTGAAGGCCGGCACCAACATCCTGGACACCGCCGTCAGCGACACCAAGGCCGCCGGTGGCCGTGTGCTCGCCGGTGACAAGGCGTTCCTGCTCCACGACACCTGGGGCTTCCCGATCGACCTCACCCTCGAGATGGCTGCCGAACAGGGCCTGAGCGTGGACGAGGACGGCTTCCGCCGCCTGATGAAGGAGCAGCGGGAGCGGGCCAAGGCCGACGCCAAGGCCAAGAAGACCGGCCATGCCGATATGTCCGCCTACCGCGAGGTGGCCGACACCTCCGGCTCCACCGTTTTCACCGGCTACACCGCCACCGAGGGCGAGTCCACGGTCGTCGGACTGCTGGTCGACGGGGTGTCCTCACCCGCCGCCGGTGAGGGCGACGAGGTCGAGGTCGTCCTGGACCGCACCCCGTTCTACGCCGAGGGCGGCGGCCAGCTCGCCGACACCGGCAGGATCCGGCTGGACTCCGGCGCCGTCGTCGAGGTCCGTGACGTCCAGCAGCCGGTGCCCGGTGTCAGCGTGCACAAGGGCGTCGTCCAGGTCGGTGAGGTGACGGTCGGTGCCGCGGCCCACGCCCAGATCGACGTCACCCGCCGCCGTGCCATCGCCCGTGCCCACAGCGCCACCCACCTGACCCACCAGGCGCTGCGCGACGCCCTCGGCCCGACCGCCGCCCAGGCCGGTTCGGAGAACTCGCCGGGCCGCTTCCGCTTCGACTTCGGCTCCCCGGCCGCCGTACCCGGCACCGTGCTCACCGATGTCGAGCAGAAGATCAACGAGGTCCTCTCCCGGGAGCTCGACGTCACCGCCGAGGTGATGAGCATGGACGACGCCAAGAAACAGGGCGCCATCGCCGAGTTCGGCGAGAAGTACGGCGACCGGGTGCGCGTGGTGACCATCGGCGACTTCTCCAAGGAGCTGTGCGGCGGCACCCATGTGCACAACACCGCCCAGCTCGGTCTGGTGAAGCTGCTCGGCGAGTCCTCCATCGGCTCCGGGGTGCGCCGTGTCGAGGCCCTGGTGGGTGTGGACGCCTACAACTTCCTCGCCCGTGAGCACACGGTCGTCTCCCGGCTGACCGAGCTGGTCAAGGGCCGCCCGGAGGAGCTCCCGGAGAAGATCTCCGGCATGCTCACCAAGCTCAAGGAGGCCGAGAAGGAGATCGAGCGGTTCCGCGCCGAGAAGGTGCTCCAGGCCGCCGCCGGTCTCGCTGCGGGGGCCAAGGACGTCCGTGGTGTGGCCCTGGTCGCCGCCAAGGTGCCGGACGGCACCTCCGCCGACGACCTGCGCAAGCTGGTGCTGGACGTCCGCGGGCGCATCCCGGGTGACCGCCCGGTCGTCACCGCCCTGTTCACGGTGGCGAACGACCGCCCGCTGACCGTCATCGCCACCAACGAGGCCGCCCGTGAGCGCGGGCTCAAGGCCGGTGACCTGGTCCGCACCGCCGCCAAGACGCTCGGCGGCGGAGGCGGCGGCAAGCCGGACGTCGCCCAGGGCGGCGGCCAGAACCCGGGCGCCGTCGCCGAGGCCATCGAGGCCGTCGAGCGGCTCGTCGCGGAATCGGCCTGACCGCCGTGCGACGCGGCAGGCGCATCGCCATCGACGTCGGGGACGCCCGGATCGGGGTCGCCTCGTGCGACCCCGACGGGATCCTCGCCACCCCCGTGGAGACGGTGCCGGGACGTGACATCCCGGCCGCCCACAAGCGGCTGGCGGCGATCGTCGGGGAGTACGAGCCCCTGGAGGTGGTGGTCGGCCTGCCGCGTTCGCTCAGCGGACGCGAGGGGCCGGCCGCGGCCAAGGTGCGGACCTTCGCGCGGGAGCTGGCGCGGCGGGTGCAACCGGTGTCGGTGCGGCTGGTCGACGAGCGTATGACCACTGTCACAGCGGCCCAGGGACTGCGCGCTTCCGGCGTGACGTCCAAGAAGGGCCGTTCGGTGGTTGACCAGGCAGCCGCCGTGGTGATCCTGCAGAGCGCGCTGGAGGCGGAGCGTACCTCGGGACGGCCGCCGGGAGAGGCCGTCGAAGTGGTCATCTGATCGCGATACGGTAACGTTCCGCGCGACATGGCAACCGCGAACCCGAGCACCGACTGCGGCTGCCACCACCGTCGCTAGGGGTTCGATGACTGAGTACGGCCGGGGACCCGGCTCCCAACCGTGGCATCCCGAGGACCCGTTGTACGGGGACCAGGGATGGGGACACCAGGCGGTTACCGGTCACGATCCCCACCAGGCCCCTTACGGCCAGGACCCCTACGCCCAGGACCCGTACGGGCAGGGCGCGCACGCACAGGACGGCTACGGCCAGGACCCCTACGGACAGGATCCGTACGGACACCAGCGCGATCCCCACGGATATCCGCAGGACCCCCAGCAGTACCAGCAGCAGCCGCAGCAACCGCAGTGGAACGGCCAGAACGGCGGCCATCCGCAGCAGATGCCGCAGAACTACGCGGGCGGCGGCTGGGACGGTGGCTACGGCGGCGGTCTCGATCCGCACGATCCCTACGCCCGGCCCGCCGACCCGTACGGCGGCGGCCAGGGCGCCCCCGCCCCGGGCCACTACTACGGCCAGGACGGCTACCAGCAGCAGGTTCCGCAGCAGGTCCAGCAGCAGGTCCAGCAGCAGGTCCCGCAGTCCGCGCCGCAGACCCAGGCCATGCCGCAGACGCAGGAGGCGCCGCAGACGCAGGAGATGCCGCAGGTGCCCCAGGATCCGGCGGCGCCGGATCCGGCCGCCGGGGAGCCGGGTCGGCGCGGGCGCCCGGAGGAGGATCACCCCTTCTTCCAGGACGGCAAGGGCAGCCGTGGCCGGATCCCGTCGGACGATGACGATGACGGGGACGACGATGTCGGCGCCGCGCCCGGTGAACGCCGCGGTAAGAAGGGCGGATCGGGAAAACCCGCCAAACGCCGCAGTGGCGTCGCCTGCCTGTTCGTCACCGTCGCCCTGGTGGGCGTGGTCGGGGGCGGCGGCTACTTCGCCTATGACTTCTGGCAGAGCCGGTTCGGTCCGGCGCCGGACTACTCCGGTGCGGGCGGCGGCTCGGTCACCGTCGAGATCCCCGAGGGCTCCGGCGGCGCCACGATCGGCGACATCCTCACCAACAAGGGCGTGGTGAAGAGCAGCCGAGCCTTCGTGAAGGCCGTGGAGGACAGCGGCAAGGTCATACAACCGGGCACCTACACCCTGAACAAGGAGATGTCGGGTGCCGCCGCGGTCAAGATGATGTCCGACCCGACGAGCCAGAACGCCCTGATGGTCACCGAGGGCATGCGCAACGCCACGGTCTACGCGGCCATCGACAAGAAGATCGGCCTGAAGCCGGGCACCACCGCGGGCATCGCCAAGAAGGAGGCCGAGAACCTGGGCCTGCCGTCCTGGGCCGATGACAACGCCAAGATCAAGGACCCGCTGGAAGGGTTCCTCTACCCGTCGCGCTACAGCGTCGGCGAGGACGCCAAGCCCAAGGACGTCCTGCGCAAGATGGTCGCCCTGGCCCGGCAGAACTACGCCAAGCAGGACCTGGAGGGCAAGGCCGATGAACTCGGCCTGAAGTCGCCGCTCCAGCTGATCACCGTCGCCAGTCTGGTCCAGGCGGAGGGCGTCACCCACAGCGACTTCCGCAAGATGTCCGAGGTGGTCTACAACCGGCTGAAGCCGGGCAACACCGAGACCAATGGCAAGCTGGAGTTCGACTCCACGTACAACTACATCAAGAACCAGAGCAAGATCGACATCTCTCTCAGCGAGATCAAGAAGTACAACAATCCGTACAACACGTACTTCTATGCCGGTCTGACCCCCGGTCCGATCGGCAACCCGGGCCAGGACGCGCTCAAGGCGGCGATGAACCCGACCGACGACGGCTGGTACTACTTCATCTCGCTCGACGGCAAGACGAGCCAGTTCTCGAAGACCTACGCCGAACACCAGAAGTGGGTCGACAAGTTCAACCGGCAGCGCAAGAACGACGGCTGAGGAAAGATGTCGGAAAACCGCAGGGCCGCGGTGCTCGGTTCGCCCATCGCCCACTCCCTGTCACCGGTACTGCACCGGGCCGCCTACCGTGAACTCGGCCTGGACGGCTGGGTCTACGACCGCTTCGAGGTGGACGAGGCCGCACTGCCCGGCTTCCTCGCGCGGCTCGGCGAGGACGGCGGCCCCGCCTGGGCAGGGCTCTCGCTGACCATGCCGCTCAAGCGCGCCGTCATCCCGCTGCTGGACCGGGTCAGCGAGACCGCGGCATCGGTGGAGGCCGTCAACACGGTGGTCTTCACCGGCGACGGCCACCGCGTCGGGGACAACACCGACATCCCGGGAATGGCCGCCGCCCTGCGCGAGCGCGGGGTGGAGCGGGTCGAGCGCGCCGCCGTGCTGGGCGCCGGGGCCACCGCCTCCTCCGCCCTTGCCGCGCTCGCCCTGATCTGCGACGGCGAGGTCACCGCATACGTCCGCAGCCAGGCACGGGCGGCTGAGATGCGGCAGTGGGGCGAGCGGCTGGGTGTGGCGGTGCGCACGGCGGACTGGTCCGACGCGGCCACCGCCTTCGACGCCCCGCTGGTGATCGCCACCACCCCCGCGGGTACCACCGACGCGCTGGCCGGATCCGTCCCGGACCGGCCCGGCGCGCTCTTCGACGTGCTCTACGACCCCTGGCCGACCCCGCTGGCCGCGGCCTGGTCGGCGCACGGCGGCGCGGTCGTCGGGGGCCTGGACCTGCTGGTGCACCAGGCGGTTCTGCAGGTCGAGCAGATGACCGGCCGGGCGCCCGCGCCGCTGGCCGCGATGCGCGCGGCGGGCGAGGCCGCGCTCGCGGCGCGCGGCCGCTGACCGACCCGCCCACCCGCTGACATCCGGACGATACGGTCCGCCAGCTGGACCGGAGCCCCGGCGGCCCTCGCGGACGTGGGAGGATCGTAGGTGGCGGGCCGGGGCCGGTGCCCCCAGCCACCGCTGGGAGGTGTGCCCAGGCCGCGCCGTACGACGTCGAGGCGCGAAGCATGAGGGAGCACCGTTGAGCAGGTTGCGTTGGCTGACCGCGGGGGAGTCGCACGGCCCCGCACTCGTGGCGACGCTGGAGGGGCTGCCCGCCGGTGTACCGATCACCACCGAGATGGTGGCGGACGCCCTGGCGCGGCGGCGGCTCGGCTACGGCCGCGGTGCCCGGATGAAGTTCGAGCGGGACGAGGTCACCTTCCTCGGCGGCGTACGCCACGGTCTGACCCTCGGCTCACCGGTCGCCGTCATGGTCGGCAACACCGAGTGGCCGAAGTGGGAACAGGTCATGGCCGCCGACCCGGTGGACGAGGAGATCCTGGCGGGACTGGCCCGTAACGCGCCGCTCACCCGCCCCCGCCCCGGCCACGCCGACCTGGCCGGAATGCAGAAGTACGGCTTCGACGAGGCCCGGCCGATCCTGGAGCGCGCCAGCGCCCGGGAGACCGCCGCCCGGGTCGCCCTCGGCACCGTCGCCCGCTCCTACCTCAAGGAGACGGCCGGGATCGAGATCGTCTCCCATGTGGTGGAGCTCGCCGCGGCCAAGGCCCCCTACGGCGTCTACCCCCGGCCGTCCGATGTCGAGCAGCTCGACGCCGATCCGGTGCGCTGTCTGGACTCCGCCGCGAGCAAGGCGATGGTGGCCGAGATCGACCAGGCCCACAAGGACGGCGACACCCTCGGCGGTGTCGTCGAGGTGCTGGCCTACGGCGTGCCGGTGGGCCTCGGCTCGCATGTGCACTGGGACCGGCGGCTGGACGCCCGGCTGGCGGCGGCCCTCATGGGCATCCAGGCCATCAAGGGCGTCGAGGTCGGCGACGGTTTCGACCTCGCCCGGGTGCCCGGCTCCAAGGCGCATGACGAGATCCTGCCGTCCGAGGACGGCGTCAAGCGCGCCTCCGGCCGCTCCGGCGGTACCGAGGGCGGGCTGACCACCGGCGAGCTGCTGCGCGTGCGCGCCGCGATGAAGCCGATCGCGACCGTGCCGCGCGCGCTGGCCACCATCGACGTCACCACCGGTGAGCCCACCACCGCCCATCACCAGCGCTCCGACGTATGCGCCGTCCCGGCGGCGGGGATCGTCGCCGAGGCGATGGTCGCGCTGGTGCTCGCCGACGCGGTCGCGGAGAAGTTCGGCGGCGACTCGGTCCCCGAGACCCGCCGCAACGTGCGGAGCTTCCTCGAGAACCTGGCCATCCGGTGAGCGCCCCGGGCGGGCCGGGCGGACCTGCGGTGGTCCTGGTCGGGCCGATGGGTGTGGGCAAGACGACCGTCGGACGGGTGCTCGCGGACCGGCTGGGCACCACCTTCCGTGACACCGACGCCGATATCGTCGCGACCTCGGGCAAGGAGATCGCGGAGATCTTCATCGACGAGGGCGAGCCGCACTTCCGTGAGCTGGAGCGGCAGGCGGTGCGCACCGCGGTCGCCGGGCACACCGGTGTGCTCGCCCTGGGCGGCGGTGCCGTGATGGACGAGGGCACCCGTGGCCTGCTGTCCGGGCTCCCGGTGGTCTTCCTGGAGATGGGCGTCGCCGAGGCCGTGCGGCGCACCGGTCTGGACGCCCCGCGTCCGCTCCTCGCCGTCAATCCCCGGCAGCGCTGGCGCGAGCTGATGGAACAGCGCCGCCCCCTGTACACCGAGGTCGCCCGTGCCGTGGTGGCGACCGAGGGCCGCACCCCCGAAGACGTCGCCGACGCCGTCCTGGACGCACTGGAGCTGAAGCAGGCATGACCACCGACACCCCCACGCGCATCCAGGTCGCCGGTACGGCGGGGACCGAGCCGTACGAGGTCCTGGTCGGGCGGCAGCTCCTCGGGGAGCTCCCCGGGCTGATCGGCACACCCGCCAAGCGCGTCGCCGTCCTGCACCCCGAGGCGCTGGCCGAGACCGGTGAGGCGGTCCGCCAGGACCTCGCGGACCAGGGCTACGAGTCCATCGCCATCCAGCTCCCGAACGCGGAGGAGGCCAAGACCGCCGAGGTCGCCGCCTACTGCTGGAAGGCGCTCGGCCAGACCGGCTTCACCCGCACCGACGTGATCATCGGGGTCGGCGGCGGCGCCACCACCGACATCGCGGGCTTCGTGGCCGCCACCTGGCTGCGCGGAGTGCGCTGGATCGCCGTGCCGACCACCGTGCTGGGCATGGTGGACGCCGCGGTCGGCGGCAAGACCGGGATCAACACGGCCGAGGGCAAGAACCTCGTCGGCGCCTTCCACCCCCCGGCCGGGGTGCTGTGCGACCTCGCCGCGCTGGACTCGCTGCCGGTCAACGACTTCGTCAGCGGACTGGCCGAGATCATCAAGGCGGGCTTCATCGCCGACCCGGGGATCCTGGAGCTCATCGAACAGGACCCGGCGGCGGCCCGCACCCCCACCGGTCCGCACACCGCCGAGCTGATCGAGCGCTCCATCCGGGTCAAGGCCGAGGTCGTCTCCGGTGACCTCAAGGAGTCCGGCCGGCGCGAGATCCTCAACTACGGGCACACCCTCGCGCACGCCATCGAGAAGAACGAGCGCTACAACTGGCGGCACGGTGCTGCGGTCTCCGTCGGCATGGTCTTCGCGGCTGAACTCGGCCGTCTCGCGGGCCGGTTGGACGATGCCACCGCCGACCGGCACCGCGCCGTGCTGGAGTCCGTGGGGCTGCCGCTGACCTACCGCGGTGACCAGTGGCCCCGGCTGCTGGAGACCATGAAGGTCGACAAGAAGTCCCGCGGTGACCTGCTGCGCTTCATCGTGCTCGACGGGCTGGCCAAGCCCTCGGTCCTGGAGGGCCCGGACCCGGCCGTGCTGCTCGCGGCGTACGGGGAGATCTCGGCCTGAGCCGGGCCGCCGGGCGGGTGTGGACCACCACCGCCTCGCCCCGCGGCGGACACGGCCACCGGAGCCCGCGGCACCGCCGCGGGCTCCGGCGATTTCCGTCCCGGAAGTCCGCGGCCACGGCCTCCCGGAGAGGAATCGCCTGGCAGACGCGGTGTACCGGGCACGCAACAGGTTTGTCCGCCGTTCACACAGCGGCCGTCGGGCCAGGTACCGTTCGGTAGGAGCGGCCTCACCGCCGCCTCGCTACGCGACAGTTGCCGGACTTGCCTGTACGAGACGGAGTGCCACCGGATGCAGCACGCAGTGGGAGCTCCGCTGCCACCGCCCCACGGACCGGGGCAGGGGCCCGGACCGCGGGACGGAGGCTGGGCCCAGGGCGCGGGCCACCACCCGGGCCCGCACCCGAACCCTCCCGTTCCGCCGGTGCCCCCGGCGCCCGCCCATCCGGGCCCGCCCGCACACCAGGTCCCGCCGCCGCAGCCCCCCGTCCACCAGGGCCCGCCCCCGCAGATACCGCCGCCGGTCCCGCAGGCGGCGGCCCCCTCCGTGGCGCCGCCGTCCGCCGAGACCGGGGGTGTCACCGGCCATGTCCAGCTGCCGCCCGGCGGTCCGGTGCCGCTGCCGCACCCCTCGCACGACCAGACGATGCCCGATGCCTCGCAGACCGCGGTGGCGGTGCTGCTGATCGGCCCGGCCGGAGCGGGCAAGACGACGGTCGCCCGCCACTGGGCCGACCGCCGGCGGGTGCCCACCGCCCACATCAGCCTGGACGACGTCCGCGAATGGGTGCGCTCCGGATTCGCCAATCCGCAGTCGGGGTGGAACGAGAACTCCGAGGCGCAGTACCGGCTGGCCCGCCGCACCTGCGGCTTCGCCGCCCGTAACTTCCTGGCCAACGGCATCTCCTGCATCCTCGACGACGCGGTCTTCCCGGACCGCCCGGTCGTCGGGCTCGGCGGCTGGAAGCGCCATGTCGGCCCCGGTCTGTTGCCCGTGGTGGTGCTGCCCGGTCTGGAGATCGTGCTGGAGCGGAACGCGGAGCGCAGCGGCAACCGCCGCCTCAGCGACGACGAAGTGGCCCGGATCCACGGCCGGATGGCCGGCTGGTACGGCTCCGGGCTGCCGATCATCGACAACTCCACCCATGACGTGGAGACCACCGCGCGGATGCTGGACGAGGTCGTCGCCCGGTCCATCGCGAGCCCGCCCACCTGGTAGCCCGCGCGGCGCTCCGGCGGGCGCCGCCCATACGGCCCCGCTCGACCGGCCGCGGCGCGCGACCCTGCGTACGCTCGGGGTCATGTCCGAGGTGTACGCCGTGCGCCGTGCCCGTCTGCGCGACCAGTGCGCCACGGCCGGGAACGGCGCCGCGCTGGTCTCCCGGCCGGCCAATGTGCGCTATCTGTGCGGTGTCGCGCCGCCCGGAGCCGTGCTGCTCCTGGGCCCGGCCCAGGATGTGCTGGTGGCGGCCGAGACCCCGGCGGCCCCGGGCTGGGGGGTGGGGAACCCCTCGCATCCGGAGGATCTGCGGCTGCTGATGCTGCCCGGAGCCGACGGCGACCCGGCCGCGGCCGCCGCCGATCTGGCCGCGGCCGACGGCGCCGAGTCACTGGCGGTGGAGGAGCACGATCTGACCGTCGCCCGGCACCGGGCGCTCGGCTGCGCGGCTCCCAAGCTGCTGCTGGCCGATCTCGGCCGGGCGGTGGAACAGCTACGGCTGATCAAGGACGACGAGGAGATCTCCCGGCTGCGGATCGCCGGGGAGCTGGCCGATCAGGCCCTCGGTGAGCTGCTGGAATCGATCCTGGTGGGCCGGACCGAGCGCCATCTGGCGCTGGAGCTGGAGCGCCGGCTGGTGGATCACGGCGCGGACGGACCGGCCTTCCCCACCGTGGTGGCCGCCGGGCCGAACGCCGGACGGGCCGGGCATCTGCCCACCGACCGGCGGGTCGAGGAGGGGGATTTCCTCAGCATCTGCCTGGGTGCGGACTACCGCGGCTACCGCTGTCAGGTGGGACGGACGTTCGTCATCGGCCCCTCGCCCGCGGACTGGCAGGTCGAGCTCTACGACCTCGTCTTCGCCGCTCAGCGGGCTGGACGGGAGGCTCTGGTGCCGGGTACGGCCTACCGGGACGTGGACCGGGTGACCCGCCAGGTGCTGGACGCGGCGGGCTACGGAGACGGGCTGGAACCCCGTACCGGACACGGTGTGGGCCTGGAAATCGACGAGGACCCTCGGCTCGCGCCGTCGGCCATGGGTAAACTGGACGCTTGTGTGCCGGTCACCGTCGAGCCGGGGGTCCACCTCCCGGGCCGGGGCGGTGTCCGGATCGACGACACGCTCGTCGTCCGCCCCGAGGCGGACGGCGGACCCGAGCTACTCACCATCACGACCAAAGAGCTGCTCGCGCTCTAGCCTCGGCTCCGGCTGACGAACGGCGCGCCGCATCTTTCTGGTCTCCATCAGCTGCAGTCCAGGAGATCCCGCAACCGTGGCATCCACGAACGACCTCAAGAACGGCATGGTGCTCAAGCTCGAAGGCGGCCAGCTCTGGTCCGTCGTCGAGTTCCAGCACGTCAAGCCCGGCAAGGGCCCTGCTTTCGTGCGCACCAAGCTCAAGAACGTGCTGTCCGGCAAGGTGGTCGACAAGACCTTCAACGCCGGCGTGAAGGTCGAGACGGCCAATGTCGACAAGCGTGGCATGCAGTTCTCGTACAAGGACGGCGAGAGCTTCGTGTTCATGGACATGGACACGTTCGACCAGATCTACATCACCCCCGAGGTGGTCGGTGACAACGCCAACTACCTGCTCGAGGGGTTCGAAGCGGTCGTCGCGATGTACGAGGGCAACCCGCTCTACGTCGAGCTGCCCGCGGCCGTCGAGCTCGTGATCGAGTACACCGAGCCGGGCGTCCAGGGTGACCGCTCCACCGGTGGCACCAAGCCGGCGAAGCTGGAGACCGGCTACGAGATCGGTGTGCCGCTGTTCATCACCACCGGTGAGAAGATCAAGGTTGACACCCGTTCCGGTGAGTACCTCGGTCGGGTGAACAACTAACCGTGGCTGCCCGCAACAAGGCCCGTAAGCGTGCCTTTCAGATTCTCTTCGAGGCCGACCAGCGTGGCAGCTCCGTGCAGACCGTCCTCGCGGACTGGATACGGCACGCCCGGACCGACGACCGGCAGCCTCCGGTCAGCGAGTACACGATGCAGCTCGTCGAGGGGTACGCGCAGTACACCGCGCGGATCGACGAGCTGATCGCCACCTATGCGGTGGGCTGGACGCTGGACCGGATGCCGGTCGTCGACCGGAACATCCTGCGGCTCGGCGCGTATGAGCTGGTGTGGGAGGACGAGACGCCGGACGCGGTGGTGATCGACGAGGCGGTGCAGCTCGCCAAGGAGTTCTCCACCGATGACTCGCCCGCGTTCGTCAACGGTCTGCTGGGCCGCTTCAAGGAGCTGAAGCCGAGCCTGCGCCGCGACCTCGAGCACCCGGCGTGACGCACTGGCGCTGAGGCGCCGCATACGCCGCCTCCGGGCGGCGTGACCGATACAGAGCCGCCGGGGGGGGGGGGGGGGGGGGGGGGGGGGGGCCCCCCCCCCCCCCCGCCCGGGGGGGGGGGGGGGGGGCGGGCGGGGCCCCCCCCCCCCCCCGGGCGCCACGTTTCTGCTGTTTTCTGCTGCTTGGGGTGGGTTAGTCGGCCCCAAGCCGTCCGACGGCGTCTGAGGTGGCTCAGACGTCCTCGTGCTGGACGGCCCGTCGGGCGTCGGCGCCCAGCACACCCCAGCTGATCAGCTGCTCGGTCAGCACGGAGGGCGACTGGTCGTAGATAACGGCGAGGGTGCGCAGATCGTCCTGGCGGATCGAGAGCACCTTGCCGTTGTAATCACCGCGCTGGCTCTGGATCGTCGCGGCGTACCGCTGGAGCGGGCCCGCCTTCTCGACCGGCACATGGGCCAGCCGCTCCAGGTCCAGTACCAGCTTCGGCGGCGGCTCGGCGGCGCCGGCCGGGCTTGTGCCCGGAAGCAGCTCCTGAACCGGGACGCCGTAGAAGTCGGCCAGTTCGGCGAGACGCTGTACGGTCACGGCGCGGTCGCCGCGCTCATACGATCCCACCACCACGGCCTTCCAACGGCCCTGGGACTTCTCCTCGACACCGTGGAGGGAGAGGCCCTGCTGGGTGCGGATGGCGCGGAGCTTGGCCCCGAGCTGTTTGGCGTATTCGCTGGACATAAAGCTCCCCGGACGAAGACTGGTAACTCACTGTGAGGTTACGCAGCGTAATCTCGGTTCGTCAAGCCGAACGAGGCGGAGGGGCTCCCGCCAGGGGTGATGGCGGGTGACTCGCTCACGCCTGCTAATGTGATTGGCGCAAATCCGACGTCCTTTAAGGTCCGTCCCGTGAGGCGGAGAAGGAGGTCCGTTTCGTATGGACGCACACACCTCGAGTCCCGCGCGCTCGGTGCTGGAAGCACCCGACATCGCGCGAGTCCTCACCCGCATCGCCCACGAGATCGTCGAGCGCGCCAAGGGCGCCGACGACGTGGTGCTCCTGGGAATCCCCACCCGCGGTGTCCATCTCGCCCGGCGGCTGGCCGCCCGGCTGGAGGAGATCACCGACCGGGCGCCCGGTGAGGTCCCCGTCGGCTCGCTCGACATCACCATGTACCGCGACGACCTGCGGCTGCGCCCGGCCCGCGCGCTCGCCCGCACCGAGATCCCCGGCGACGGCATCGACGGACGCCTGGTGGTCCTCGTCGACGACGTGCTCTTCTCCGGCCGCACCATCCGCGCCGCGCTCGACGCCCTGGGTGACATCGGGCGCCCCCGCGCGGTCCAGCTGGCGGTCCTGGTCGACCGGGGCCACCGGGAACTGCCGATCCGCGCCGACTACGTCGGCAAGAACCTCCCGACGTCGCTGCGGGAGACGGTCAAGGTCCAGCTGACCGAGGAGGACGGCCGCGACAGCGTCCTCCTCGGCCTGCGCGAGACCGCCCCCGCGGACGGGCAGTAGCGCCCGCCGAGGCGGCGGCACGGCACCCGGCGATCCCGGGCACCGGCCGTCGTCACGCCCCGGTGCCGCCCCCGCGCCACCGGGCCAGCGCACGCCCGCCCGTACGCCCGCACACCTCCTTCACCCACGGAGCATCCGGATGAAGCGCCACCTCATCTCGGCCGCCGACCTCTCGCGCGATGACGCCGTCCTGATCCTGGACACCGCCGAGGAACTGGCCCGGCTCGCCGACCGGCCGATCAAGAAGCTGCCCACACTGCGCGGCCGTACCGTCGTCAACCTCTTCTTCGAGGACTCCACCCGCACCCGCATCTCCTTCGAGGCGGCCGCCAAGCGGCTCTCCGCCGATGTCATCAACTTCTCCGCCAAGGGCTCCTCGGTCTCCAAGGGCGAGTCCCTGAAGGACACCGCGCTCACCCTGGAGGCAATGGGCGCCGACGCGGTGGTCATCCGCCACCACTCCTCCGGCGCCCCGCACCGGCTGGCCACCTCCGGCTGGATCGGCGGCTCGGTCGTCAACGCCGGTGACGGCACCCATGAGCACCCCACCCAGGCGCTGCTGGACGCCTTCACCATGCGCCGCCATCTGACCTCCGGCACCGGCCAGGACCTCGCGGGCCGCCGGATCACCATCGTCGGCGACATCCTGCACAGCCGGGTGGCCCGCTCCAACGTCCACCTGCTGGCCACCCTGGGCGCCGAGGTCACCCTCGTGGCCCCGCCGACCCTGGTCCCCTTCGGTGTCGAGAGCTGGCCCTGTGAGGTCTCCTACGACCTGGACGCGGTGGTGGGCAAGTCCGACGCCGTGATGATGCTGCGCGTCCAGCGCGAGCGCATGAACGCCGCCTTCTTCCCCACCGAGCGGGAGTACGCGCGCCGCTACGGCCTGGACGGCGACCGGATGGCCCGGATGCCCGAGCACGCCATCGTCATGCACCCCGGCCCGATGAACCGCGGGATGGAGATCACCGCCGAGGTCGCCGACTCCGACCGCTGCACCGCCGTGGAGCAGGTCACCAACGGCGTCTCCATCCGCATGGCCGTTCTGTATCTGCTGCTCGGCGGGAACGAGTCCGCCGTCGCCGCCGCCCGCACCGAGGAGAGCAAGTAACCATGAGCGAGACGAACACGACGCTGCTGCGCGGCGCGAAGGTGCTCGGCGGCGAGCCGCAGGACGTGCTGATCGAGGGTGAGCGCATCGCCGCCGTCGGCACCGGACTGGACGCCCCCGCCGGTGCCACCGTGATCGACGCCGCCGGACAGATCCTGCTGCCCGGCCTCGTCGACCTGCACACCCATCTGCGCGAGCCCGGCCGCGAGGACTCCGAGACCGTCCTCACCGGCACCAAGGCCGCCGCCGTCGGCGGGTTCACCGCCGTGCACGCCATGGCCAACACCTTCCCGGTCGCCGACACCGCGGGCGTCGTCGAGCAGGTCTGGCGGCTCGGCAAGGAGTCCGGCTACTGCGATGTCCAGCCGGTGGGCGCCGTCACCGTCGGCCTGGAGGGCAAGAAGCTCGCCGAGCTGGGCGCCATGCGCGACTCCGCCGCCGGGGTGCGCGTCTTCTCCGACGACGGCAAGTGCGTCGACGACGCGGTGATCATGCGCCGTGCCCTGGAGTACGTGAAGGCGTTCGACGGAGTGATCGCCCAGCACGCCCAGGAGCCCCGGCTCACCGAGGGTGCCCAGATGAACGAGGGCATCGTCTCCGCGGAGCTCGGCCTCGGCGGCTGGCCCGCCGTCGCCGAGGAGTCGATCGTCGCCCGCGATGTGCTGCTCGCCGCGCACGTCGGCTCCCGGGTGCACATCTGCCACCTGTCCACCGCGGGCTCGGTCGAGATCGTCCGCTGGGCCAAGTCCAAGGGCTGGAACGTGACCGCCGAGGTCACCCCGCACCACCTGCTCCTCACCGACGAGCTCGTACGGTCCTACAACCCCGTCTACAAGGTGAACCCGCCGCTGCGCACCGAGGCCGATGTGATGGCGCTGCGCGAGGCTCTGGCCGACGGCACCATCGACTGCGTCGCCACCGACCACGCCCCGCACCCGCACGAGGACAAGGACTGCGAGTGGGGTGCAGCGGCCATGGGCATGGTGGGCCTGGAGACCGCGCTGTCGGTGGTCCAGCACACGATGGTGGACACCGGGCTGCTGGACTGGGCGGGGGTCGCCGACCGGATGTCGCACCGCCCGTCGGTCATCGGCCGCCTCACCGGCCACGGCCGTCCCATCGCCGCCGGGGAGCCCGCCAACCTCACCCTGCTCGACTCCGCTTACCGTGGTGTGGTGAACCCCGCGGGCTTCGCCTCCCGCAGCCGCAACACCCCCTACGAGGGCCGTGAACTGCCGGGCCGTGTGACGCACACCTTCCTGCGGGGCCGGGCGACGGTCGTGGACGGGAAGCTGGCGTGACACCTCTGAGCAATCCGGCGGCGGGCCTCACGGCCCTGGCCGCCGACCAGAAGTCGCAGGACGTGACGGACTGGGCCGCGCGGATCGGCTGGGTCGTCGGACTGCTGCTGGTCATCGCGCTCGTCTACTGGCTGATGCGCGAGGGCTGGCGGTGGCGCGGCACCCTCCAGGGCGATCTGCCGGAGCTGCCCGAGGCACCCGCCGAGCCCGGCGAGCCCACGCTTTCGCTGGCCGGCCGCTACCACGGCTCGACCACCGCCGGGCAGTGGCTGGACCGGATCGTGGCCCATGGCCTGGGCACCCGCAGCCGTGTCGAGCTGACCCTCACCGACGCCGGGGTGAGCGTGGTCCGCCCCGGGGCCCGGGACTTCTTCATCCCGGCCGGGAGCCTCCTCGGCGCCCGGCTCGACAAGGGCATCGCGGGCAAGGTCCTCGCCGAGGGCGGGCTGCTGATCATCACCTGGCGGCACGGCGACCGGGAGATCGACTCCGGTTTCCGCTCCGACCATGCCGCAGAGCACCGGGCCTGGGTCGAGGCCCTGGCCGTCAAGAACACCGAGCACAACCAGGAAGGCGCACGATGACGACCTCCACCCCGGGGGCCAGGACCCCCGCCGTACTCGTCCTGGAGGACGGCCGCACCTTCCGTGGCCGTGCCTACGGGGCCGTGGGGGAGACCTTCGGCGAGGCGGTGTTCTCCACGGGGATGACCGGCTACCAGGAGACCCTGACCGACCCGTCCTACCACCGCCAGGTCGTCGTCATGACCGCCCCCCACATCGGGAACACCGGCGTCAACGACGAGGACCCCGAGTCCCGGCGCATCTGGGTCTCCGGCTATGTGGTGCGCGACCCCGCCCGTACGCCCTCCAACTGGCGCTCCCGCCGTTCCCTGGACGAGGAGCTGACCGCCCAGGGCGTCGTCGGCATCAGCGGGATCGACACCCGCGCCCTCACCCGTCATCTGCGCGAGCGCGGTGCCATGCGGGTGGGCATCTTCTCCGGTGACGCGGTCGCCGACGAGGCCACGCTGCTGGCCAAGGTGCAGGCCGCCCCGCAGATGAAGGGCGCCGACCTCAGCGGCGAGGTCGCCACCGACGAGACCTACGTCGTCCCGGCGACCGGCACCAAGCGGTTCACCGTCGCCGCGATCGACCTCGGCATCAAGGGCATGACCCCGCACCGGATGGCCGAGCGCGGTATCGAGGTGCACGTGCTGCCCGCGACCGCCACCCTGGAGGACATCTACGCCGTCAGCCCCGACGGGGTGTTCTTCTCCAACGGACCGGGCGACCCGGCCACCGCCGACCACCCGGTCTCGCTGATGCGCGGAGTGCTGGAGCGCGGCACCCCGCTGTTCGGCATCTGCTTCGGCAACCAGATCCTCGGCCGGGCCCTCGGCTTCGGCACCTACAAGCTGAAGTACGGGCACCGCGGGATCAACCAGCCGGTGCAGGACCGTTCCACCGGCAAGGTCGAGGTCACCGCCCACAACCACGGCTTCGCCGTCGACGCCCCGCTCGACGCGCCCTCCGACACCCCCTACGGACGGGCCGAGGTCTCCCACGTCTGCCTGAACGACGACGTGGTCGAGGGGCTCCGGCTGCTCGACCGCCCCGCCTTCAGCGTCCAGTACCACCCCGAAGCCGCCGCAGGTCCGCACGACGCCGCGTACCTGTTCGACCGCTTCGTCACCCTGATGGAGGGCCAGCGTGCCTAAGCGCACCGACATCCAGTCCGTCCTGGTCATCGGCTCCGGCCCGATCGTCATCGGCCAGGCCGCCGAGTTCGACTACTCCGGAACCCAGGCGTGCCGCGTCCTCAAGGCCGAGGGGCTGCGGGTCATCCTGGTCAACTCCAACCCGGCCACGATCATGACCGACCCGGAGATCGCCGACGCCACCTACGTCGAGCCGATCACCCCCGAGTACGTCGAGAAGATCATCGCCAAGGAGCGCCCCGACGCGCTGCTGCCCACCCTCGGCGGCCAGACCGCGCTCAACACGGCGATCTCCCTCCACGAGGCGGGCACCCTCGCCGAGTACGGCGTCGAGCTGATCGGCGCCAATGTCGAGGCCATCCACAAGGGTGAGGACCGCGACCAGTTCAAGGAGGTCGTCAAGGCGGTCCACGCCAAGATCGGCCACGGTGAGTCCGCCCGCTCGGTCATCTGCCACTCCATGGACGACGTCCTCGCCGGTGTCGAGGAGCTCGGCGGCTACCCGGTCGTCGTCCGCCCCTCCTTCACCATGGGCGGCGCCGGTTCCGGCTTCGCCCACGACGAGGACGAACTGCGCCGGATCGCCGGCCAGGGGCTGACCCTCTCGCCGACCACCGAGGTGCTCCTGGAGGAGTCCATCCTCGGCTGGAAGGAGTACGAGCTGGAGCTGATGCGCGACAAGCACGACAACGTCGTGGTCGTGTGCTCCATCGAGAACTTCGACCCCATGGGCGTGCACACCGGTGACTCCATCACCGTCGCCCCGTCGATGACCCTCACCGACCGTGAGTACCAGGTCCTGCGCGATATCGGCATCGCCGTGATCCGCGAGGTCGGGGTGGACACCGGCGGCTGCAACATCCAGTTCGCGGTCAACCCCGAGGACGGCCGGGTCATCGTCATCGAGATGAACCCGCGCGTCTCCCGCTCCTCGGCGCTGGCCTCCAAGGCGACCGGTTTCCCGATCGCCAAGATCGCCGCCCGGCTCGCGGTGGGCTACACCCTCGACGAGATCCCCAACGACATCACCGAGCAGACCCCGGCGTCCTTCGAGCCCACGCTCGACTACGTCGTGGTCAAGGTGCCGCGGTTCGCGTTCGAGAAGTTCCCGGCCGCCGACGCCCGGCTGACCACCACCATGAAGTCGGTCGGCGAGGCCATGGCCATCGGCCGCAACTTCACCGAGGCGCTGCAGAAGGCGCTGCGCTCACTGGAGAAGAAGGGCAGCCAGTTCGACTTCACCGGTGACCCCGGCGACAAGCTCGAACTCCTCCAGCGGGCCGACATGCCCACCGACGGCCGGATCAACACGGTCATGGCGGCCATCCGCGCCGGGGCCACCCCGCAGGAGGTCTTCGACGCCACGAAGATCGACCCGTGGTTCGTGGACCAGCTCTTCCTGATCAAGGAGATCGCGGACGAGCTGGCCGCCGCCGACAAGCTGGGTCCTGAGCTGCTGGCCGAGGCCAAGCGGCACGGCTTCTCCGACGCCCAGATCGCCGGGATCCGCTCGCTGCGCGAGGACGTGGTCCGCGAGGTGCGGCACGCCCTCGGCATCCGGCCGGTCTACAAGACCGTCGACACCTGTGCCGCCGAGTTCGCCGCGCGGACGCCGTACTTCTACTCCTCCTACGACGAGGAGTCCGAGGTCGCCCCGCGCGAGACCCCCGCGGTGATCATCCTCGGTTCGGGCCCCAACCGCATCGGCCAGGGCATCGAGTTCGACTACTCCTGTGTCCACGCCTCCTTCGCGCTGCACGACGCGGGCTACGAGACCGTCATGGTCAACTGCAACCCGGAGACCGTCTCCACCGACTACGACACCTCCGACCGGCTCTACTTCGAGCCGCTCACCCTGGAGGACGTCCTGGAGATCGTGCACGCCGAACAGCAGGCGGGCCCGGTCGCCGGTGTGGTCGTCCAGCTCGGCGGCCAGACCCCGCTGGGCCTGGCCCAGGCGCTCAAGGACAACGGGGTGCCGATCGTGGGCACCTCGCCCGAGGCGATCAACCTCGCCGAGGAGCGCGGCGCCTTCGGCCGGGTGCTCACCGAGGCCGGGCTGCCCGCCCCCAAGTACGGCACCGCCTTCTCCTTCGACCAGGCCAAGGGCATCGCCGCCGAGATCGGCTACCCGGTCATGGTCCGCCCCTCCTACGTGCTGGGCGGCCGCGGTATGGAGATCGTCTACGACGAGCCGTCGCTCGCCGCGTACCTGGAGCGGCACGCGGGTCTGATCTCCGAGCACCCGGTGCTCATCGACCGCTTCCTCGACGACGCCATAGAGATCGACGTGGACGCCCTCTACGACGGTCACGAGCTCTACCTCGGCGGCGTCATGGAGCACATCGAGGAGGCCGGTATCCACTCCGGCGACTCGGCGTGCGCCCTGCCCCCGATCACCCTCGGCGGCTTCGACATCAAGCGGCTGCGGGCCTCCACCGAGGCCATCGCCCGCGGGGTCGGGGTGCGCGGTCTGATCAACATCCAGTTCGCGATGGCCGGGGACATCCTGTACGTGCTGGAGGCCAACCCCCGCGCCTCCCGGACCGTGCCCTTCACCTCCAAGGCCACCGCGGTACCGCTGGCCAAGGCCGCCGCCCGGATCTCGCTGGGCGCGACCATCACCGAACTGCGCGCCGAGGGGCTGCTCCCCGCGGCCGGTGACGGCGGCACCCTGCCCATGGACGCCCCGATCTCCGTCAAGGAGGCCGTGATGCCCTGGAGCCGGTTCCGCGACTCCTCCGGGCGCGGGGTGGACACCATCCTCGGCCCGGAGATGCGCTCCACCGGCGAGGTCATGGGCATCGACTCGGTCTTCGGCTCGGCCTACGCCAAGTCGCAGGCCGGGGCGTACGGCGCGCTGCCGACCAAGGGCCGCGCGTTCGTCTCGGTGGCCAACCGCGACAAGCGCTCGTTGATCTTCCCGGCCCGTGAACTGGTCGGCCTCGGCTTCGAGCTCATGGCCACCTCGGGCACCGCGGAGGTGCTCAAGCGCAACGGCATCAACGCCACGGTGGTGCGCAAGCAGAGCGAGGGCGAGGGCCCGGACGGTGAGAAGACCATCGTCCAGCTCATCCACGACGGCCAGGTCGACCTGATCGTCAACACCCCCTACGGCACCGGTGGCCGACTCGACGGCTATGACATCCGCACCGCCGCCGTGGCCCGCGGCGTCCCCTGCCTGACCACGGTCCAGGCGCTGGCCGCCGCCGTCCAGGGCATCGAGGCGCTGGGCCGGGGCACGGTCGGTGTCCGATCGCTCCAGGAACACGCGGAACATCTGACCGCGGCCCGCGAGGAGTGAGGCGAGGGAGGGGGACACCGGCCGGTGTCCCCCTCTTCATGAGCCCTCCTCATGAGTCCCTCGCCCTCACCCCCTCCCAGAAAGAGACCATGTACCAGCTCCTGTTCCGCCTGGTCTTCCGGCGCATGGACCCCGAGAAGGCCCACCACCTGGCCTTCGGCTGGATCCGGCTCGCCGCCCGCATCCCCGTACTGCGGACCTTCGCCGCTGCCGTCCTCGCCCCCCGCCACAAGGCTCTGCGCACCGAGGCGCTGGGGCTGCGGATGCACGGCCCGTTCGGGCTGGCCGCCGGGTTCGACAAGAACGCCGCCGCCATCGACGGCATGGCCATGCTCGGCTTCGACCACGTCGAGATCGGCACCGTGACCGCCCAGCCGCAGCCCGGCAACCCCAGGCAGCGGCTCTTCCGGCTGGTCGCCGACCGCGCCCTGATCAACCGCATGGGCTTCAACAACGACGGTTCGGCCGCGGTCGCCGCCCGGCTGGCCAGGCGCCGCCCCGTCTTCCGTACGACGGTCGGCGTCAACATCGGCAAGACCAAGGTCGTCCTGGAGGCGGAAGCCGTCGGCGACTATGTGACGTCCACCGAGCGGCTCGCCGCCCATGCCGACTACCTCGTCGTCAACGTCTCCTCGCCCAATACCCCCGGACTGAGGAACCTCCAGGCCGTCGACCACCTGCGGCCGCTGCTCACCGCCGTCCGCGAGGCCGCCGACCGCACGGTCACGGACCGCCGGGTGCCGCTGCTGGTCAAGATCGCCCCGGATCTGGCCGACGAGGACGTGGACGCGGTCGCCGACCTCGCCGTCGACCTCGGCCTGGACGGCATCATCGCCACCAACACCACCATCGCCCGCGAAGGTCTGGGGCTGCGCTCCGGCGCGGAGCTCACCGGTGAGACCGGCGGACTGTCCGGCGCGCCGCTGAAGGCCCGCTCCCTCCAGGTGCTGCGGCGGCTGTACGCGCGCGTGGGGGACCGGATCACCCTCGTCGGCGTCGGCGGGATCGAGACCGCGGACGACGCCTGGGAGCGCATCCTGGCCGGGGCCACGCTGGTCCAGGGCTACAGCGCGTTCATCTACCGGGGCCCGTTCTGGTGCCGGGAGATCCACCGCGGCCTCGCCGGCCGGCTCGCCGCCTCCCCCTACGCCACCCTCGCCGACGCCGTCGGTGCCGAGGCCCGCAAGGAGACCGCATGACCACCGCCCCGTTCGGCGCCCGGCTGCGCGCCGCCATGGACGCCCGCGGCCCGCTGTGCGTCGGGATCGACCCGCACGCCTCCCTGCTCGCCGAATGGGGCCTGGGGGACGATGTGGCGGGCCTGGAGCGGTTCACCCGCACCGTGGTGGACGCCCTCGCCGGGCGGGTCGCCGTCCTCAAGCCGCAGTCGGCCTTCTTCGAGCGTTTCGGCTCGCGCGGGATCGCCGTCCTGGAGCGGGCCGTGGCCGACGCCCGGTCCGCCGGGGCGCTGGTCCTCATGGACGCCAAGCGCGGTGACATCGGCTCCACCATGGGCGCGTACGCCGCCGCCTATCTGGACCCGGGCAGCCCGCTGTTCTCCGACGCGGTCACCGTCAGCCCCTACCTCGGCTTCGGCTCGCTGCGCCCGGCGCTGGACACGGCCCGGGCGAGCGGGGCGGGGGTGTTCGCGCTGGCGCTGACCTCCAACCCGGAGGGCGCCGAGGTGCAGCACGCGGTCCGCGCGGACGGCACCTCCGTCGCCGCCTCGGTGCTGGCGTCGCTGAAGGCGGAGAACGCCGCGGAGGCGGCCGAGGGGCGGCTCGGCTCCTTCGGTGCGGTCGTCGGTGCGACGCTGGGCACCGCGGCGTCCCGGGCGGGCGCCGAGCTGACGATCGACGGACCGCTGCTCGCCCCCGGCATCGGGGCGCAGGGGGCGACCCCGGCCGACCTCCCCGGGGTCTTCGGCGCGGCGGTCCGCAATGTCGTCCCGAGCGTCAGCCGGGGGGTGCTCCGGCACGGTCCGGACGCGGCCTCGCTGGTCGAGGCGGCTGCCCGAATGGCCGATGAGGTGCGCGCCGTGGCCGAATAACCAGGCTATTTTGTCCAGAAATGTACCGGTCGAGCGAGTCTGACCAGGACTTTTCGTCTGTTCTCGCTGACTGGAGCGGGATGGGCCGCTAGTCTCCGACGAGAGCGAACGTGCGCGTGCGTTGCGCGTTGCTCCGCAGGTGAGGGCCGACTAGGTTCCTCACCGGTCCATATCCGACAGTTCGACATCCGAGGTGACGAAGGCGTGGCTCTTCCGCCCCTTACCCCTGAACAGCGCGCAGCCGCGCTCGAAAAGGCCGCCGCGGCTCGCCGGGAGCGCGCCGAGGTCAAGAATCGGCTCAAGCACTCCGGCGCCTCCTTGCACGAGGTCATCAAGCAGGGCCAGGAGAACGATGTCATCGGCAAGATGAAGGTCTCGGCTCTCCTGGAGTCCCTGCCCGGCGTCGGCAAGGTCCGCGCCAAGCAGATCATGGAGCGCCTCGGCATCTCCGAGAGCCGCCGCGTGCGGGGTCTCGGCTCCAACCAGATCGCATCGCTCGAGCGTGAGTTCGGCGGCGCCGCCGGCTGACGTTTCCAGGCACCCCCGGGAACCTGGATAATCGCTGCCATGGCAGCACACTCCGCACGTCCGCGACTGACCGTGCTCTCCGGCCCCTCCGGGGTCGGCAAGAGCACGGTCGTCGCCCATATGCGCAAGGAACACCCCGAGGTCTGGCTCTCGGTCTCGGCCACGACCCGCAGGCCCCGCCCCGGCGAGCAGCACGGCGTCCAGTACTTCTTCGTGGACGACGGGGAGTTCGACAAGCTCATCGCCAATGGTGAGCTGCTGGAGTGGGCCGAGTTCGCGGGCAACCGCTACGGCACCCCACGGCAGGCCGTGCTCGACCGCCTCGAAGCGGGTGAGCCGGTGCTGCTGGAGATCGATCTCCAGGGCGCCCGTCAGGTCCGTGAGTCCATGTCCGAGGCGCAGCTCGTCTTCCTCGCCCCGCCGAGCTGGGAGGAGCTGGTCCGCCGGCTGACCGGCCGCGGCACCGAGGCGCCGGAGGTCATCGAGCGGCGGCTGGAGGCCGCCCGGACCGAACTGGCCGCGGAGTCCGAGTTCGACCGGACCCTGGTCAACACCTCCGTCGAGGACGTGGCGCGTGAGCTGCTAGCCTTGATGAAGGTTCTATAGATCTTTTCCCCCTTTTCGGAAGGTAGAGCGTGTCCTCTTCCATCACCGCGCCCGAGGGCATCATCAACCCGCCGATCGACGAGCTGCTCGAGGCCACTGACTCGAAGTACAGCCTCGTGATCTACGCGGCCAAGCGTGCGCGGCAGATCAACGCGTACTACTCCCAGCTCGGCGAGGGCCTGCTCGAGTACGTGGGCCCCCTGGTGGACACCCACGTCCACGAGAAGCCGCTCTCGATCGCGCTCCGCGAGATCAACGCGGGTCTGCTGACCTCCGAGGCCATCGAGGGCCCGGCGCAGTAGTTTCAGATCGCTCATCACCGGCCCGGCACGGGGCGCCTCCAGCGACGGCTGAGGGTTCTCCAGCGCCGGGCTCGTGGTGTGTCATGGGTGGGTACGACGGCGTACACGGCGGGGAGAGGCGAGCGATGACCACGGCGGACAGGCCCAGGGTCGTGCTGGGCGTCAGCGGCGGGATCGCCGCGTACAAGGCGTGTGAGCTGCTGCGGCGCCTCACCGAGTCCGGACACGAGGTACGGGTGGTGCCCACCGCCTCGGCGCTGCACTTCGTCGGCGAGGCCACCTGGTCGGCGCTGTCCGGCCGGCCCGCGACGACCGAGGTGTGGGAGTCCGTCCACGAGGTCCCGCATGTGCGCATCGGCCAGTCCGCCGATCTCGTCGTGGTCGCCCCCGCCACCGCCGACCTCCTTGCCAAGGCCGCCCACGGCCTCGCCGACGATCTGCTCACCAACACCCTGCTCACCGCGCGATGTCCGGTCGTCTTCGCCCCCGCGATGCACACCGAGATGTGGGAGCACCCCGCCACCCGGGAGAACGTGGCCACCCTGCGCCGCCGCGGCGCGCTGGTCATCGAGCCCGCCGTCGGACGGCTGACCGGTGTGGACACCGGCAAGGGGCGGCTGCCCGACCCCGGGCAGATCTTCGAGGTCTGCCGCCGGGTGCTGGAGCGCGGGGAGCGCGCGGGGGAGCAGGACCTCGCCGGACGCCATGTGGTGATCAGCGCGGGCGGCACCCGTGAACCGCTGGATCCGGTGCGCTTCCTCGGCAACCGCTCCACCGGCCGCCAGGGCTACGCCCTCGCCCGCGCCGCCGTCGCCCGGGGGGCCCGGGTGACGCTGGTCTCGGCCAACAGCGAGCTGCCCGACCCGGCCGGGGCCGATGTGGTGCGCGCGGGCACCGCCGCCCAGCTCAGGGAGGCGGTCCTGAAGGCCGCCGCGGACGCCGACGCGGTGGTGATGGCCGCCGCCGTCGCCGACTTCCGGCCCGCCCGGTATGCCCAGGGCAAGATCAAGAAGCGGGAGGGCGCCGAGCCCGAGCCGCTCGCCCTGGTGCGGAATCCGGACATTCTCGCGGAGATCTCCGCGGACCGCGCCCGCCCCGGCCAGATCGTCGTGGGCTTCGCCGCCGAGACCGATGACGTCCTGGCCAACGGCCGCGCCAAGCTGGTGCGCAAGGGCTGCGATCTGCTCGTGGTGAACGAGGTGGGGGAGCACAAGACGTTCGGTTCCGAGACCAATGAGGCCGTTGTGCTCGCGGCCGACGGCACCGAGACCCCCGTTCCGCACGGCCCCAAGGACGCCCTGGCCGACACCGTCTGGGATCTTGTGACCGCCCGGCTGGGCTGACCGGCGCGCCCCGCGGCCGGGGGACGGCCGATCGGGCCATGACACCTTCCTGACGGGCCGCCGTGGCTGTTTTTCCGTGCTCGTCGGGGTATGTTCCAGGTCACGGCCTGCCCGTTCTGTGGGACGGGATGCCCGACCGGCCCGCGCGCCGGATAAACTGGCCGAGGAACCGCACCGGGCGCAGCCCCCGAGCGGTCCCGCCCATGATCAGCCAGCAGCCGCTGCAACCCCAGGGAGCGATGTGTCCCGCCGCCTGTTCACCTCGGAGTCCGTGACCGAGGGTCACCCTGACAAGATCGCTGACCAGATCAGCGACACCATCCTCGACGCCCTCCTCAAGGAGGACCCGACCTCCCGGGTCGCGGTCGAGACCCTGATCACCACCGGCCTGGTCCATGTGGCCGGCGAGGTGACGACCAAGGCGTACGCTCCGATCGCGAGCCTCGTCCGCAGCAAGATCCTCGAGATCGGTTACGACTCGTCGAAGAAGGGCTTCGACGGCGCCTCCTGCGGCGTCTCGGTGTCGATCGGCTCACAGTCCCCCGACATCGCCCAGGGTGTCGACTCGGCCTACGAGCTGCGGGTCGAGGGCGACGAGGACGAGCTGGACAAGCAGGGCGCGGGTGACCAGGGCCTGATGTTCGGCTACGCGTGCGACGAGACCCCCGAGCTGATGCCGCTGCCGATCAACCTGGCGCACCGGCTCTCCCGTCGGCTGTCCGACGTCCGCAAGAACGGGACCATCCCCTACCTGCGCCCGGACGGCAAGACCCAGGTCACCATCGAGTACGACGGCAACAAGGCGGTCCGGCTGGACACCGTCGTCGTCTCCTCGCAGCACGCCTCCGACATCGACCTGGACTCGCTGCTCGCCCCCGACATCCGTGAGTTCGTCGTCGAGCACGTGCTGAACGAGCTGGTCGAGGACGGCATCAAGCTGGACACCGAGGGCTACCGCCTGCTGGTCAACCCCACCGGCCGCTTCGAGATCGGCGGTCCGATGGGTGACGCCGGTCTCACCGGCCGCAAGATCATCATCGACACCTACGGCGGGATGTCCCGCCACGGTGGCGGCGCCTTCTCCGGCAAGGACCCGTCCAAGGTCGACCGCTCCGCCGCCTACGCGATGCGCTGGGTCGCCAAGAACGTGGTCGCCGCCGGGCTCGCCCAGCGCTGCGAGGTCCAGGTCGCGTACGCCATCGGCAAGGCCGAGCCGGTCGGTCTCTTCGTCGAGACCTTCGGCACCGCCACCATCGACGCCGAGAAGATCGAGAAGGCCATCTCCGAGGTCTTCGACCTGCGCCCGGCCGCGATCATCCGCGATCTCGACCTGCTGCGCCCGATCTACGCCCAGACCGCCGCCTACGGCCACTTCGGCCGTGAGCTGTCGGACTTCACCTGGGAGCGCACCGACCGCGTGGACGCGCTCCGCGCCGCCGCCGGGCTGTAAGCCCCCCGGTTCCGGACAGGGCCCGGCACCCCGGAAGGGGTGGCCGGGCCCTGCGGCGTCCCGGGGGCCGCAGGGCCCGGGCCCATGGCCCGGAAGGATCTCCGTGTCGGCGCCGTCTGCTAAGACTTGAGCTGTGAGCAGCGAGAACCAGGGGCCGAAGCGGGACGCCGAGGCGCAGCCGCCCGGCGGGGAGCAGCTCGCGCTCATCCGGGAGACCGTGCGCGGCGCCAAGGTGCCGCGGGCCAAGCCGCGCACCTGGCGGGGGGCCGCGCTCGCGGCGGAGCTGCCGGTGGCCAAGGTCCTCGTCGACAAGGGCCCGGTGCACCTGGACAAGTTGTGGGACTACGCCGTCCCCGCCGAGATGGACGCCGAGGCCCAGCCCGGAGTGCGGGTGCGGGTGCGGTTCGGGGCCGGGGCGGGCAGGGTGCGCGAAGGGCGCCGGGAGGGCGGCGGACTGCTCGACGGCTACCTCATCGAGCGCGTGGCCGAGTCCGACTACCGCGGTCCGCTGGCCGCCGTGGCCCAGGTGGTCTCCCCGGAGCCGGTGCTCGGGCCGGGGCTGCTGGCGCTGTGCCGGGCCGTCGCCGACCGCTATGCCGGATCGCTGGCCGATGTGCTCCAGCTCGCCGTGCCCCGGCGCAGTGCGCGGGCCGAGGCCGAGACGTCCCCGCCGCCGCTGCCGCCCCCGCCGCCGCCCGCGCCCGGCACCTGGGCGCGCTATCCGGCCGGACCTGGATTCCTGGAGGCGCTCGCCCGCGGTGACCTGCCGCGCGCGGTGTGGACCGCGCTGCCCGGACCGCACTGGCCCGCCGAATGGGCCGCCGCCGTGGCCGCCACCCTCGCCTCCGGCCGCGGCGCCCTGATCGTGGTGCCGGACGGGAAGACGGCCGCCCGGGTGGACGAGGCGCTGACCGTCGCCCTCGGCGGGCCGGGGCGGCATGTGCTGCTCACCGCCGAACTCGGCCCCGAGGAGCGCTACCGCCGCTGGCTGGCGGTCGGCCGGGGCGCGATACGGGCCGTGGTGGGCACCCGCGCCGCGATGTTCGCGCCGGTCCGGGAGCTGGGCCTGGTGGGGATCTGGGACGACGGCGACCAGAGCCACAGCGATGACCATCTGCCCCGGCCGCACGCCCGGGACGTCCTGCTGCTGCGTGCGGTCCAGGAGCGGACCGGCTTCCTGCTGGGCGATCTCGGCCGCACCGTGGAGGCCGCCCAGCTCGTGGAGAACGGCTGGGCGCGGCCCCTGGAGGCCGGGCGCGACCAGGTCCGCGCCGCCGCGCCCCTGGTCCGCACGGTCGACGAGGGCGAGGTGGCCCGGGACGCCGAGGCCCGTGCCGCCCGGCTGCCCACGCTCGCCTGGCAGACCGTGCGCGAGGCGCTGACCCGTGGTCCGGTGCTGGTGCAGGTGCCGCGCAGGGGCTATGTGCCCCGGCTGGCCTGTGAGCGCTGCCGGGAGCCCGCGCGCTGTGGTCACTGCTCCGGTCCGCTGGAGGCGCGGGACGCGGACCGGCTGGTGTGCGGCTGGTGCGGACGGCCGGAGACCGGCTGGGCTTGCGCGTCCTGCGGCGGCGCGCGGCTGCGGGCGAGTGTGGTCGGGGCCCGGCGCACCGCCGAGGAGCTGGGCCGGGCGTTCCCGGCCGTCCCGGTCCGCACCTCCGGCCGGGACCATGTGCTGACCACGGTGCCCGACCGTCCGGCGCTGGTGGTGAGCACCCCGGGCGCCGAACCGGTTGCCGAGGGCGGCTATGCGGCGGCGCTGCTGCTGGACGGCTGGGCGCTGCTGGGCCGCCCCGATCTGCGGGCGGGCGAGGACGCGCTGCGCCACTGGCTGGGGGCGGCCTCCCTGGTGCGCGGCCACGGTGAGGGCGGCGGAGCGGCCGGCGGCGGCACGGTGGTGGTGATCGCCGAGCCCACACTGCGTCCGGTGCAGGCGCTGGTGCGCTGGGATCCGGCCGGGTACGCGGCGCGGGAGCTGGCCGAGCGGGCCCAGCTCGGCTTTCCGCCGGTCTCGCGGATGGCGGCGGTGTCCGGTCCGGCGGAGGCGGTGGCCGAGCTGATCGCCTCGGCAGAGCTGCCGGAGGGGGCGGAGACCCTCGGTCCGGTACCGCTGCCGGTGAGCGAGCCGGGGCGGCCGCGCCGTCCGGGTGACCCACCGCCGGGCGAGCGGTGGGAGCGGTCACTGGTGCGGGTCCGTCCCGGTCAGGGCAGCGCGCTGGCCGCGGCCCTCAAGGAGGCGAAGGCGCGCCGCCTGGCCCGGGGGGAGAAGGACCCGGCGGTCCGGGTGGATCCGCTGGAGATCGGCTGACGGGCCGTCCCGCCCGCGGGGGTCGGCGATCCGCGGGAAGAGCGGCCCGTGGGCCGGGGCCCGCCGTGCGGGCCGGGTGAGGCGTGCGCGTCAGCCGTTGCGCGGGCTGGGGAAGGCGCTCGGGCGGGCCTCGTCGCGCAGCGGGCGGGGCTCGTCGCGCAGCGGCGCGGGCTGCGGCGGACCGGAGCGGGCGGCGGGCACCGACGGCAGGGTGGGGGAGGGCAGTGCGGTGGGCCCGTCCGGGCGGGCCGCCGGGACCTCACCCCCCTCGCCCGTGGGCTGCGCTGCGGCCCGGCGGGCGCCGTAACGCCGGTGCACCGCCTGCTTGGTGACGCCCAGTGCGGACCCCACCGCGTCCCAGGAGAACCCGAGCGAGCGGTCGAAGTCCACCGCGGCCGTGACCAGCGTCTCGACGCTGTCCCGCAGCTCCTGGGCCAGCCGCACGGTGGGGGCGGGGGCGCGTCCGTAGACCACGAAACCGGCGGACGGGCCGGTGCGCCGCGGGCGGTAGACGTTGCCGAGCTGGGCGGTGAGCGTACGCAGCGCGTCCACCTGTCGGCGGACCCGCTCGATATCCCGGACCAGGAGGTGCAGGCTGGCCCGTGCCTGGGCGTCGTGGGTTGCGTGGTCGGCCATGAACAAGCCTCTCGAACCGGGGTGGAAGGGGGAATAGGGGGGATGCGGGGGTCGGGGGAGTCCGGAGGTGAGAACGGTATGGGGGGAGACAGATCGGGCCGCTGGCGCGGCCCGGTGTCGGTCAATCTCTCTTGACCAACGCGGCACCCGCCCGTCGGTCACGGTCCGGGGCGTGCGGGCCTCGGACCGTACGCCCCCCGGGATGGCGGACCATAGACTGAGTCGCCGTTTCCGCTGTGTGAGAGGTAGTTCGCCACCCATGAGGCTCGTCTTCGCCGGTACCCCCGAGGTCGCACTGCCCGCCCTGGACGCGCTGATGGCGTCGGACCGGCACGAGGTGGTGGCCGTGGTGACCCGTCCCGACGCCCCCGCCGGGCGCGGCCGCCGGCTGGTGGCCAGCCCGGTCGCCGAACGGGCCGCGGAGGCGGGGATCGAGGTGCTCAAGCCCGCCAAGCCGAGGGATCCGGAGTTCCTGGCGCGGCTGGCCGGGATCGCGCCGGACTGCTGTCCGGTGGTGGCGTACGGGGCGCTGCTGCCCAAGGCGGCGCTGGAGATCCCGGCGCACGGCTGGGTCAATCTGCACTTCTCGCTGCTGCCCGCGTGGCGCGGTGCCGCGCCGGTGCAGCACGCGGTGCTCGCGGGTGACGAGGTGACCGGGGCGTCCACCTTCCAGATCGAGGAGGGGCTGGACTCCGGACCGGTGTACGGGGTGGTCACCGAGGACATCCGGGCCACCGACACCAGCGGCGATCTGCTGACCCGGCTGGCCTTCGCCGGGGCCGGACTGCTCGCGGCGACGATGGACGGCATCGAGGACGGCACCCTGCGCGCCGTACCGCAGCCCGCCGAGGGCATCTCCCTCGCCCCGAAGATCAATGTGGAGGATGCGGAGATCGACTGGTCCGTGCCCGCGCTGCGCGTGGACCGGGTGGTGCGCGGCTGCGCCCCGGCGCCTGGCGCGTGGACGACCTTCCGCGGTGAGCGGCTGAAGGTGGTGTCCGCCGCGCTGGTGCCGGACCGCACCGAACTGGAGCCGGGCGCCATGGCGGTCACCAAGAAGGCGGTCTACGTGGGCACCGGCAGCCATGCGGTGGAGCTGAGCTGGGTCCGCCCGCAGGGCAAGAAGCCGATGCTCGCGGCCGACTGGGCGCGCGGGGTGCGGATCGCCGAGGGGGAGCGGCTGGGGGCGTCGTAGGGCGCGGCGCTTCCGGCGAACGCGCCCGGCGCCACCGGGGCGCACCGAGGTGAGGGAAAGGTCCGGCGTGCCACGACGCGCGGCCCCTCGCACCGGAGACAGTTGACCTCAACCTTTGTTGAGGTTCTACCGTCCCTGATGTGCCGCCGGTTCCGGATCAGCCGGTTTCACGGGGGCGGCACTCGGACCCCGGAGGTGCGCGATGGACATGGAAGTCACCGCCTGGCATTCCCTGCACCACGCCTCGAACGCCAGCGATGACCGACGTCCCTTCTCCCGCGCGACGCTGCGCCGGATCGGCGCGTTCGCCCGTCCCCACAGCCGTCCGCTGCGGCTGTTCCTGCTGCTGAGCACGGTCACGGCGGCGCTCGCGGTGGCGACGCCGCTGCTGGCGGGCCGGGTGGTGGACGCGATCATCCACCGTTCGGGACAGGGCACCGTCCTCGGACTGGCCGGGCTCATCGCCGTGATCGCGGTGGCCGAGGCGGCCCTCGGACTGCTGACGCGCTGGCTCTCCTCGACCATCGGCGAGGGGCTGATCCTCGATCTGCGCACCGCGGTCTTCGACCATGTCCAGCGGATGCCGGTGGCCTTCTTCACCCGCACCCGCACCGGTGCACTGGTCAGCAGGCTCAACAACGATGTCATCGGCGCGCAGCGGGCGTTCAGCGACACCCTCTCCGGAGTGGTGAGCAATCTGGTGACGCTGCTGCTCACCCTGGTGGTGATGATCGGCATCTCCTGGCAGGTCACCCTGGTGGCGCTGCTGCTCCTGCCGCTGTTCCTGCTGCCCGCCCGCCGCGTCGGCGGCAGGCTGGCCGGACTGCGGCGCGAGGCGGCCGCCCACAACGCCGCGATGAGCACCCAGATGACCGAGCGGTTCTCCGCCCCCGGCGCGACGCTGGTCAAGCTCTTCGGACGGCCCGCCGAGGAGTCGGAGGAGTTCGCCCGGCGGGCGAGCCGGGTGCGGGACATCGGGGTGCGCACCGCGATGGTCCAGGTCTCCTTCGTCACCGCGCTCACCCTGGTCTCGGCGCTCGCCCTGGCCCTGGTCTACGGCCTCGGCGGCTACTACGCGCTGAACGGACGGCTGGACCCCGGCTCCGTCGTCTCGCTCGCCCTGCTGCTCACCCGGCTCTACGCCCCGCTGACCTCGCTGGCCGGGGCCCGGGTGGAGGTCATGAGCGCGCTCGTCAGCTTCGAGCGGGTCTTCGAAGTGCTCGATCTCAAGCCGCTGATCAGTGAGAAGCCGGACGCCCGGAAGGTCCCCGAGGGCCCGGTGTCGGTGGAGTTCGACCGCGTCGGCTTCGGCTACCCGGCCGCCGACAAGGTCTCCCTCGCCTCCCTGGAGGAGGTGGCCGCCCTCGACACCCGCGGCGGTGTCCAGGTGCTGCACGAGGTGTCCTTCCGCGCCGAACCCGGGCAGATGGTCGCCCTCGTCGGCTCCTCCGGCGCGGGCAAGTCGACCATCGCCCAACTGCTGCCCCGGCTCTACGACACCGACAGCGGCGCGGTGCGGCTGGCCGGTGTGGACGTCCGCGATCTGACCGCCGAGTCCCTGCGCTCCACGCTCGGCATGGTCACCCAGGACGGCCACCTCTTCCACGACAGCATCCGCGCCAATCTGCTGCTGGCCCGCCCCGGGGCCACCGAAGAGGAACTGTGGGACGTTCTGCGCAGGGCCCGTCTGGAGGGGCTGATCGCGTCCCTGCCGGACGGTCTGGACACCGTCGTCGGCGAGCGCGGCTACCGGCTCTCCGGTGGTGAGCGCCAGCGGCTGACCATCGCCCGGCTGCTGCTGGCCCGCCCCCGGGTGGTGATCCTGGACGAGGCCACCGCCCATCTGGACTCCACCTCCGAGGCGGCCGTGCAGGAGGCGCTGGCCGAGGCGCTGGAGGGACGCACCGCGGTGGTCATCGCCCACCGGCTGTCCACCGTGCGGGCCGCCGACCTCATCCTCGTCGTCGAGGACGGACGGGTCGTCGAACGCGGTACGCACCCCGGTCTGCTCGCCGCCGAGGGACGCTACGCCCAGCTCTACCGGACCCAGTTCGAACGGCCGGGCGGGGAGCCGGGAGCGGCCCCCGACGGTGCGCGGACCACGCCCACCCCGGCCGCGTAGGCTGGCCCTTTCAGCCCCATCCCGCACCGGAGCACATTCCCGTGAACGACCAGCCCCGTCGTCGCCCCCGCCGTACCCCCGCAGCCGGTTCCGCGCCCGGAAACCCCGGCCGGGGCGGCACGTCCGGCCGGCCGTACCGCAGGCCGCAGAAGGACCCCGTGCGGGTCCTCGCCTTCGAGGCGCTGCGGGCCGTCGACGAACGGGACGCGTACGCCAACCTCGTCCTCCCGCCGCTGCTCCGCAAGGCGCGGGAGGACGGGGAGTTCGACGCCCGGGACGCCGCGCTCACCACCGAGCTGGTCTACGGCACCCTGCGCCGCCAGGGCACCTACGACGCGATCATCGCCGCCTGTGTGGACCGCCCGCTGCGCGAGGTCGACCCGCCGGTGCTGGACGTCCTCAGCCTCGGCGCCCACCAGTTGCTGGGCACCCGCATCCCCACCCACGCCGCGGTCTCCGCCAGCGTCGAACTCGCCCGGGTGGTGCTCGGCGACGGACGCGCCAAGTTCGTCAACGCGGTGCTGCGCCGGATCGCCTCCGACGACCTCGACGGCTGGCTGGAGCGGGTCGCCCCGCCGTACGACAAGGACCCCGAGGCCCACCTCGCCGTCGTCCACTCCCATCCGCGCTGGATCGTCTCCGCGCTGTGGGACGCGCTCGGCGGCGGCAGCGCGGGGATCGAGGACCTGCTCGCGGCCGACAACGAGCGGCCCGAGGTCACCCTCGTCGCCCGGCCGGGGCGCGCCACCCCGGACGAACTGCTGGCCGCGGTCGGTGACGAGGCCGCCGCCCCGGGCCGCTGGTCCCCGTACGCGGTACGGCTCACCGAGGGCGGGGAGCCCGCGGCGCTGGAGGCCGTGCGCGAGGGGCGCGCCGGGGTCCAGGACGAGGGCAGCCAGCTCGTCGCCCTCGCCCTGGCCAACGCCCCGCTGGAGGGGGAGGACCGGCGCTGGCTGGACGGCTGCGCCGGGCCCGGCGGCAAGGCCGCGCTGCTCGCCGCGCTGGCCGCGCGGCGGGACGCCGCCCTGCTCGCCGCCGAGAAGCAGCCGCACCGCGCCCGGCTGGTCGGCCGGGCGCTGGCGGGGAACCCCGGCCCGTACCAGGTGATCGCCGCGGACGGCACCCGGCCGCCGTGGCGGCCGGGCACCTTCGACCGGGTCCTGGTGGACGTCCCGTGCACCGGCCTCGGCGCACTGCGCCGCCGCCCCGAGGCCCGCTGGCGGCGGCGCCCCGAGGACCTGGCCGGATTCGCCCCGCTCCAGCGCGGACTGCTGCGCGAGGCGCTCGCGGCGGTGCGGATCGGCGGAGTGGTCGGCTACGCCACCTGCTCACCGCATCCGGCCGAGACCCGGGCCGTGGTCGAGGACGTCCTCAAGGGCCGGGGCGGCCCGGCGGCCGAGGCCGAGTGGATCGACGCCCGACCGCTGCTGCCCGGTGTGCCCGCGCTCGGCGAGGGCCCCGACATCCAGCTCTGGCCGCATCTGCACGGTACGGACGCGATGTATCTGGCCCTGCTGCGCCGCACCGGCTGAGATCACTCGCCCGGAACTGCCGGAAGCGTCTCCTGCGGGCTCTCGGTCGGCAGGTAGAGCATGCTGCCGCGGGCGCCGGGGTTGAGGTCCCGGTGCACCGCGCGGGAGACCGCCTCGATGGTCGCGACCCCGCTCTCCATCGTGGCGTTGTCCTGCGTCAGCACGGTGATCGTGTAGTCGTGGGAGCCACCGGTGAACGCCCCCACGCTGTGCACCCGCCAGCCGTGGGTCGACCGCTCCAGCCAGCCGTTCTTGAGCTGGATCCGGACGCCCTGCGGGGCCCCGGCCGGGGTGCCCCAGCGCTGCTCGGCGATGACCTCGCCCATCAGCTTCAGGATGTAGGCGCGGGAGGCGTCACTGAGCAGCCGGTTGTGGTGGGTCACCCGCTCCAGCAGCTTCTCCTGGTCGTCGGCGGTGATCCGGGTGAGCCCCCAGTAGCCGTCCTTGCCGGGCACGGTGCGGTTCATCCCGGCGGCCCGGACGAACGCGCTGACCTTGCCGCGGCCCAGCTGCTTCCACAGCGCGGTGGTGGACTCGTTGTCCGACTCGGTGATCATTTTGGTGGCCAGACCGGTCTCCCGGTCGGTCAGCCGCCGGTGCTCCTTGCGGGCGTCCCACAGCAGCGTGGCCAGCACGGTCACCTTCACCACGCTCGCGGAGTCGAACTTCTGGTCCCCGCGCAGGGTGCAGACCGTGCCCGTGGTGTGGTCACGGAGGCTGACCGCGGCGGTGGCGGACTTGTCCCGCAGTGCCGCGGCGATGTCCCGGGAGAGCTTGCCGGCCAGTCCCGCCTTGTCCGAGGTGCAGACCGGCCGCGGCGCGGCGGCCGCCGCCGACCCCGCCCCGGCCACCGGGGGCACGAGCACGGCCGCGGCCAGTGCCACGGACAGTGCGGCGCGGGGGCGCCGGGGTATTCGGTGTCGCGTCATCGTCGTATGTCCATTTCCCTTGTCATGTCGCGTGTGCGCCCTGGGGGGCGTCGTTCCTGGTCTCCGGCGCACGTCGGGTGCGCTCGACTCACAGGACCCCCAGGCGACAGCCAAGGGTTGTGTCGTATGTGTTCATGTTTTCGCATGGACGCGATTTCGCATGTCGTGCGGAGGGGCGTGTCGTAGGGATGTCCCTGGAGTGGGTAACCGCGATCATCCCGGCTCCCTGGACCGGTGCCGGTCATGGGAGGCTGGGGGCATGGCCGCGCAGATCAATCCCAGCATCCTGTCCGCCGACTTCTCCCGCCTCGCGGACGAGGCGAAGGCGGTCGAGGGCGCCGACTGGCTCCATGTCGACGTCATGGACAACCACTTCGTGCCCAATCTGACCCTCGGTGTGCCGGTGGTCGAATCCCTGGCGAAGGCCACGGACACCCCGCTGGACTGCCATCTGATGATCGAGGACCCGGACCGCTGGGCCCCGGGTTACATCGAGGCCGGAGCCGGTTCGGTGACCTTCCACGTGGAGGCAGCCGCCGCACCGGTACGGCTGGCGCGGGAGATCCGGGCCAAGGGCGCGCGGGCGTCGATGGCGCTCAGGCCCGCCACCCCGATCGAGCCCTACGAGGATCTGCTGCCCGAGCTGGACATGCTGCTGGTGATGACCGTGGAGCCCGGTTTCGGCGGTCAGGCGTTCCTCGACATCATGCTCCCCAAGATCCGCCGCACCCGTGAGCTGATCGCCAAGCACGGTCTGGAGCTGTGGCTCCAGGTGGACGGCGGTGTCTCCGCCTCGACCATCGAGCGCTGCGCGGAGGCGGGCGCCGATGTGTTCGTGGCGGGTTCCGCGGTCTACGGTGCCGAGGACCCGGCGAAGGCCGTCCAGGAGCTGCGCGCCCTGGCCGAGAAGACGACGGGCGCCACCGGACTGTGCGGCCACTCCACTACGGGGCGGTGAACTGAAGGGTAAAGGCCGGACCAACTCCACCGTTTCTGACAGGATGAACGGTGAGTCCAGAACATTGACAAGTGAGGAGACCGCGGTGTCGACGGGCCGTTCAGCCACGCGGATGGGACCCGCCGAACTGGTGCAGGCGGCGGCCATGGCGCGCCGCTTCTACCTCGAGGGCAAGTCCAAGATCCAGATCGCCGAGGAGTTCGGGGTCAGCCGCTTCAAGGTCGCGCGCGTGCTGGAGACCGCGCTCGAGCGCGACCTGGTGCGCATCGAGATCCGGGTTCCCGCCGAACTCGACGCGGAGCGTTCCGACGCGCTGCGCGCCCGCTACGGGCTGCGCCACGCGGTGGTCGTCGAGTCCCCGGCCGACGCCGAGGCGGACACCCCCGACCCGGAGAACCTGGGCGAGGTCGCCGCCGATCTGCTGGGTGAGCTGGTCACCGAGGGAGACGTACTGGGGCTGGCCTGGGGGCGGTCCACGATCCATATGGCCGCCGCGCTGCACCAGCTCCCGCCGTGCACCGTCGTCCAGCTCACCGGGGTGTACGACGCGGGCACCGCCGAGCGTGGCTCGGTGGAGGCGGTCCGCCGGGCCGCCGCCGTCTCCGGCGGCGAGGCCCACCCCATCTACGCGCCGATGCTGCTGCCCGACACGGCCACCGCGGACGCGCTGCGCGGTCAGACCGGGATCGCGCGGGCCTTCGAGTATTTCGACAAGGTCACCGTCGCGGCCGTCTCCATCGGCTCGTGGGAGGCCGGGATCTCGACCGTCTACGACATGCTCAGCGAGGAGGAGCGGGCCCACTACGCCGGGCTCGGGGCCGCCGCAGAGATGTCGGCCCATCTCTTCGACACCGAGGGCCGCCGGATCGGCCGTGACCTCGGCGAGCGCTGCATCACCGTCGAGGCCGACCGGCTGCGGCGGATCCCCGAGGTGGTGGCCATCGCGGGCGGCGGCCGCAAGGCCGCGGCGATCGGCGCGGTGCTGCGCTCCGGTCTGGTCACCAGTCTGGTGACGGACACCGCCGCCGCCGACCACCTGCTGCTGGAGACCGGCCCCGGGCCGCGTCCGGCGCTGGACCGCGCCGATCCGGACGGTCCGTAGCCCCCGGCTCGTACGATCCGACCACCGGGGCCCGGTACGACTGGATGATCGTCCGGGCCCCTGTGGCAGGGGTGGCATGGGAGAATGAAGTACGTGCGATTTCCTCGGCTTCCTGCGTCGAGGGCTGATTCCGAACGACTGGGAAGTTGAGCACGTGCGTTTCCTGAATGATCAGAAGCCCCCGTACGACCTGACCTACGACGATGTGTTCATGGTCCCGAGCCGCTCCGCGGTCGGTTCCCGGCAGGGGGTGGATCTGAGCGCGCCGGACGGCACCGGCACCACCATCCCCCTGGTCGTCGCCAATATGACCGCGATCGCGGGCCGCCGGATGGCGGAGACGGTCGCGCGCCGCGGCGGGCTCGTCGTCATCCCGCAGGACATCCCGATCGACGTGGTCACCGATGTGGTCCGCTGGGTCAAGTCCCGCCATCTGGTGCTGGACACCCCGATCGTGCTGGCGCCCACCGGGACCGTCGCCGATGCGCTGGCTCTGCTCCCCAAGCGAGCCCACGGTGCGGGTGTGGTGGTCGAGGACGGGCGTCCGGTGGGCGTGGTCACCGAATCCGACCTCACCGGGGTGGACCGCTTCACCCAGCTCTCCGAGGTGATGTCCCGCGAACTGCTGGTGCTGGACGCGGACATCGACCCGCGCGAGGCGTTCACCCGCCTCGACGCCGCCCATCGCAAGCTGGCCCCCGCCGTCGACGCCGACGGCCGTCTGGTCGGCATCCTGACCCGTAAGGGCGCGCTGCGCGCGACCCTCTACCAGCCCGCCGTGGACGCGGGCGGCAAGCTGCGGATCGCCGCCGCCGTGGGGGTCAACGGCGATGTGGAGGGCCGCGCCAAGGCCCTGCTGGACGCCGGTGTGGACACCCTCGTGGTGGACACCGCCCACGGCCACCAGGAGTCGATGATCAGCGCACTGAAGGCCGTGCGCGGACTCGGCCCGCGGGTGCCGGTGGCGGCGGGCAACGTGGTCGCCGCCGAGGGTGTGCGCGACCTCATCGAGGCCGGTGCCGACATCGTCAAGGTCGGTGTCGGACCCGGCGCGATGTGCACCACCCGGATGATGACCGGAGTGGGCCGTCCGCAGTTCTCCGCGGTGCTCGAATGCGCGGCCGAGGCGCGGAAGTTCGGCAAGCACGTCTGGGCCGACGGCGGCGTCCGCCACCCGCGCGACGTGGCGATGGCGCTGGCCGCCGGGGCCTCCAACGTGATGATCGGCTCCTGGTTCGCGGGCACCTACGAGTCGCCGGGCGACCTTCAGCACGCCGCCGACGGGCGGCCGTACAAGGAGAGCTTCGGCATGGCCTCCGCCCGCGCGGTGCGCAACCGCACCAGCGAGGAGTCGTCCTACGACCGGGCCCGCAAGGGGCTGTTCGAGGAGGGCATCTCCACCTCGCGGATGTTCCTGGACCCGGCGCGTCCGGGTGTCGAGGACCTGATCGACTCGATCATCGCGGGTGTCCGCAGCTCCTGCACCTACGCGGGCGCGGGGTCCCTGGAGGAGTTCCACGAGCGTGCCGTGGTCGGCGTCCAGAGCGCCGCGGGCTACGCCGAGGGCAAGCCGCTGCACGCCAGCTGGGACTGACACCCGGTCACGGCAGGGGCGAGCGAGCCGAAGGGGCGCGACCCTGTCGAAAGGGAGAGCGCGCGGAGGCCGCTCGGGCTGTGATCGATATGCGGCTCCGCCGCGTGGGTGGCCGAGCACGGTCGACCGTCGACAGGGGCTGAGGCGCCCCGGAGGCGAGCGAGCCCCAGAAAAATACGCCGCCGGCCCCCACTTCGCTCGGGTGAAGTGGGGGCCGGCGGCGTGCCCTTCAACAGGTGGGTTACCGCGGCATCCGCTGTTCACCGCGAGTGCGGGGCAGCGCGTGACGCGGCGGGCTGGTCAGCGTGATCTGCCGGACCAGCTGGTGGAACGAGACCAGCGCGGCGACCGGCGGCAGCCCCGCGACCGCCATGCTGGCCGGGTTCTTGGGGGCGTGGGCGACGCACAGGAACACCGCGATGACCGAGAAGAGCACCACCACGGCCCAGGAGTGCGCGGCACCCCGCCGGTGCAGTGCGGCCCGCAGCACCGACAGCGAGGCCACCAGCCACGGCCCGTAGACCAGCAGCGGCCACCACGCGGCCATGGTCTCCGAGGTGCTGGGGGAGGCCAGATAGCGCAGGGGCGGATAGGAGATCATCCCGCCCAGCACGCTCAGCATGGCGACGATGACCGTGGTGGCCGCCGCGAACAGCAGACTGGTCAGCTGGACCCAGGGCATCGTCGGCAGCCGGAAGCGCACCCGGCGACGCTTGCCGCGGCCCCCGCGGACCTGTGCGTTGGTGGGTGCGTGGAGGGGCGGGGCGGGGTGCGGCGGGGCGACCGGGTGCGGTGGTGCGGCCGGTTGCGGCGGCTCCTCGGGGGCGGCCGTCTGCAGCAGTCGTGCCAGATCCCCTTCCAGGTCCCAGCGGCCCTCGATGGTTTCGGGGTCCGGGAGGGGGAAAGGATTCCTCGCGTACTCGATGCCCACGTAGCTGACACCCGGGTAGTCCGGGTAGTCCGGGTAGTCGGCACCCACGTAGTCGACGCCCGCGTCGAACCGCTCGCCGTGGGCGGGGGCGGCTCGGTGGCCGGTGAGTGGGGGCCCGTAGCCGCCCGGCCTCGGCTCGGTGTAGGTCATGCCTTGACGCCCGGGTCCGTGGAGCCGGAGCGCTGGAGGAAGTCGGCCTCGATCCGGTTGAGCGCCCGGAGGAAGTCCTCCCACACCCGCGCGCAGTATTCGAGCGGGTAGCGTTCGTCCTCACCTCCGTGGTCCCGGGCCCGGAACACCGGTTCGGGGCGGAGCGCTGAGTGTTCGGGTGGTTGCAGACTGTCAGTGGTCACGTCCCCACCAACGACCGCTAAAATGGTGCAGTATCGCGGCATTCGGGTGAATCGCGCGCTCACTCTTGCAGCGGCCCGCAACGATTCCCCGCCGCACGCCCCCGCGCGCAACGATCAACCACCCATGCGCAAGAGTGGTGCATTACGGCCGTGGGCGGACGGCTCATAGGGTCTTGCGCTGACGTGGAGTGGCGGGGACCGACTGCTCGGCGATTCCCACCTGCGGGTTTGTCTTCGGGCAGCCGCATGTCCGCCGTCGGTCGTCGTCACCTGACCGGCAGTGAAATAAGGAGCCACCCAAGTGTTGGAGCACGGCGCAGCCCCGCCCACGACCCCGCGCCCGGAGCCAGAGCCTCCGGCGGCCGGGTTCGGCGCCCGGCTGATGCGGCGCAAGCCCGTGGAGCGGCTGGTCGCGGAAGGCGGACAGGGTGAGGGCGGATCGCTGCGGCGTTCGCTCGGAATGTGGCAGCTGACCATGATCAGCATCGGTGCCACCCTGGGTACCGGCATCTTCGTGGTGCTCGGCGAGGCCGTCCCGGACGCCGGGCCCGCGGTCATCGTGTCGTTCGTCATAGCCGGGCTCACCGCCCTGTTCTCGGCGCTGTCCTACGCGGAGCTGGCGGGCACCATCCCGGTCTCCGGATCCTCGTACTCCTACGCCTACGCCACCATGGGCGAGCTGATCGCCTGGATCTGCGGCTGGTGTCTGATCCTGGAGTACGGCGTCTCGGTGGCGGCGGTCGCCGTCGGCTGGGGCGAGTACCTCAACGAGCTGCTCGACGGCACGCTCGGCATCACCATCCCGGACGCGCTGTCCGCGCCGCCCGGCGACGGCGGGATCTTCAACCTGCCCGCGCTGCTGGTGGTACTGCTGTCCATGGCGTTCCTGCTGGGCGGCGCCAAGGAGAGCGCCCGCGCCAACACCATCATGGTCGTGGTGAAGATCGCGGCCCTGGTCCTGTTCTGCGCCGTCGCCTTCACCGGTATCCGCGCGGGCAACTACACCCCCTTCATGCCGCTTGGCATGGCGGGCGTCAGTGCCGCGGGCGCCACCCTGTTCTTCTCGTACATCGGCTTCGACGCCGCATCCACCGCCGGTGAGGAGGCCAAGAACCCGCAGCGTGACCTGCCCCGCGCGATCATGCTCTCGCTGGTGATCGTCACCGCCCTGTACTGCCTGGTCGCGGCGGTGGCCGTGGGTGCGCTGCCGTGGAAGGAGTTCTCCGGCTCCGAGGCCGCGCTCTCCGGGATCATGGAGGATGTCACCGGTCAGAGCTTCTGGGCCGTGCTGCTGGCCGCCGGTGCGGTCGTGGCCATCGCCTCCGTGGTGCTGACCGTGCTCTACGGCCAGACCCGCATCCTGTTCGCGATGTCCCGTGACGGCCTGGTGCCCAAGGTGTTCTCCACCATCCACCCCACGACCGGGGTGCCGCGCGCCAACACCGTGATCGTCTCGCTGTTCTGCGGTGTCCTGGCCGCCGCGATCCCGCTGGGCCAGCTTGCCGACGCCACCAGCATCGGCACCCTGTTCGCCTTCGCGCTCGTCAACATCGCGGTGATCGTGCTGCGCCGCACCCGGCCCACCATGGAGCGCACCTTCCGGGTGCCGCTCTCGCCGCTCTTCCCGGTGATCGGCTTCGCGCTCTGCCTGTGGATGATGGGCAGTCTGGAAGTCGTGACCTGGGTGGTCTTCGGTGTCTGGATGGCAGTCGGCCTTGTGCTGTACTTCGGATACGGCATGCGCCGATCCCGACTGGCCACAGCAGAAAAGTGATTCCCCCGCAGTGCGACTGAACGACCTCGACGAACGCATCGTCCACGCCCTCGCTGAAGACGCCCGCCGCAGTTACGCCGATATCGGCGATCTCGTCGGCCTCTCCGCCCCCGCCGTCAAACGCCGGGTGGACCGGCTGAGGACCGAGGGGGCCATCACCGGCTTCACGGTGCGGGTCGACCCGGCGGCGCTGGGGTGGGAGACGGAGGGCTTCATCGAGCTCTTCTGCCGCCACAACACCTCTCCCGAGGACATCCGACGGGGTCTGTCGCGCTATCCCGAGGTGGTGTCCGCGTCGACCGTCACCGGCGACGCGGACGCCGTCGTCCAGGTCTTCGCCTCCGATATGCGTCACTTCGAACGGGTCCTGGAGCGCATCGCGGGGGAGCCGTTCGTGGAGCGCACCAAGTCGGTGCTGGTGCTCTCGCCGCTGCTGCGGCGCTTCAGCTCCGGCGCTCCGGCCTGATCCGGAAGGGAACCCCGGGCGATACCGGCCCGCGCGCAACGAATCGTTGCCGCGGGCCGGAAACGTGTAATGAATCGACGCCGGATGCGCAACGGTCGCGCCTTGTCGATGGTTCTCGGCCACACGTACCGTTCTGGTGTCGCTTCCTCCCCCTCCTGGATCCCCAAGGTCTGCCCATGCCGCCGCTGCGCACCGCACTGCTCCAGAGCTCCGGTCACCCCGGCGACCCCGCCCGCAACCTCAAGGTCCTCGACGCGGCCGCCGAGCGTGCCGCGGCCGACGGAGCCGGGCTGCTGATCGCCCCGGAGATGTTCCTCACCGGCTACGCCATCGGCGACCGGATCCAGGAGCTGGCCGAGCCCGCCGACGGGCCCGGCGGGCAGGCCGTGGCCGCCATCGCCGCGGCACACGGCCTCGCGGTCCTCTACGGCTACCCCGAGCGCGACCGGATGCGCACCGAGGTCGTCTACAACTCCGCGCGGCTGGTCGGCCCGGACGGGGCCGAGCTGGCCAACTACCGCAAGACCCATCTCTTCGGCTGCTTCGAGCGCGACGCCTTCACACCCGGTGACACCCCCGTCGTCCAGGCCGCCCTGGGCGGGCTCACCGTCGGCATCCTGATCTGCTACGACGTGGAGTTCCCGGAGAACGTCCGGGCCCATGCGCTGGCCGGAACCGATCTGCTGGTGGTGCCCACCGCGCAGATGCACCCCTTCCAGTTCGTGGCCGAATCCCTGGTCCCGGTGCGGGCGTTCGAGAGCCAGATGTACATCGCGTACGTCAACCGCACCGGCCCCGAGGGTGAATTCGACTTCGTGGGCATGAGCTGTCTGGCGAGCCCCGACGGCACCACCCGCACCCGGGCCGGTCACGGCGAGGAGCTGGTCATCGGCGACGCCGACCCCGAGCTGCTGGCCGCCTCGCGCACCACCAACCCGTATCTGCGCGACCGCCGCCCCGGGCTGTACGGGTCGCTGACCTGAGCCCCGGGCGCCCGCCGCCCGCCCCCTGTTTCCCCTCCCCCCCACGCGCACCCGCACGACCGCAAGGAGTCCGTACCGATGACGTCCATGCCCAACGCCGTGCCCGGCGAGCACGAGCCGCAGCAGGCCGACGCCCTCCCGCCCATCACCATGTTCGGGCCGGACTTCCCCTACGCGTACGACGACTTCCTGGCCCACCCGGCGGGTCTCGGCCAGATCCCGGCCACCGAGCACGGCGCCGAGGTCGCGGTCATCGGCGGCGGTCTGTCCGGCATCATCACCGCGTACGAGCTGATGAAGATGGGTCTGAAGCCGGTCGTCTACGAGGCCGACCGGATCGGCGGACGGCTGCGCACCGTCGGCTTCGACGGCTGTGACGCCTCGCTGACCGCCGAGATGGGCGCGATGCGCTTCCCGCCGTCCTCCACCGCGCTCCAGCACTACATCGACCTGGTGGGGCTGGAGACCCGGCCGTTCCCCAACCCGCTGGCGCCCGACACCCCCTCCACGGTCGTCGACCTCAAGGGCGAGTCCCACTACGCCCGCACCATCGACGACCTCCCGCAGGTCTACCGCGAGGTCATGGAGGCGTGGAACGCCTGTCTGGAGGAGGGCGCGGACTTCTCCGACATGAACCGCGCCATCCGCGAGCGGGACGTGCCGCGGATCCGGGAGATCTGGGCGCGGCTGGTGGAGAAGCTGGACAACCAGACCTTCTACGGTTTCCTCTGCGACTCCTCGGCCTTCACCTCCTTCCGGCACCGGGAGATATTCGGCCAGGTCGGCTTCGGCACCGGCGGCTGGGACACCGACTTCCCCAACTCCATCCTGGAGATCCTGCGCGTCGTCTACACCGAGGCCGACGACCACCACCGCGGTATCGTCGGCGGCAGCCAGCAGCTTCCGCTGCGGCTGTGGGAGCGCGAGCCCGAGAAGATCGTCCACTGGCCGCACGGCACCTCGCTGTCGTCCCTGCACGGCGGTGACCCGCGTCCGGCCGTGACCCGGCTGCACCGCGCCGCGGGCGACCGCATCGTGGTCACCGACGCGGACGGGGACATCCGCTCGTACCAGGCCGTCGTCTTCACCGCGCAGTCCTGGATGCTGCTCTCCAAGATCGACTGCGATGACTCGCTCTTCCCGATCGACCACTGGACGGCGATCGAGCGCACCCACTACATGGAGTCCAGCAAGCTCTTCGTGCCCGTCGACCGTCCGTTCTGGCTGGACAAGGATGAAGAAACCGGCCGGGACACGATGAGCATGACGCTCACCGACCGGATGACCCGCGGCACCTATCTGCTGGACGACGGCCCGGATCGCCCCGCCGTCATCTGCCTCTCGTACACCTGGTGCGACGACAGCCTCAAGTGGCTGCCGCTGTCGGCGAACGAGCGGATGGAGGTCATGCTCAAGTCCCTGTCGGAGATCTATCCGAAGGTGGACATCCGCAAGCACATCATCGGCAGCCCGGTCACCGTCTCCTGGGAGAACGAGCCCTACTTCATGGGTGCGTTCAAGGCCAACCTGCCCGGCCACTACCGCTACCAGCGGCGGCTGTTCACCCACTTCATGCAGGACCGGCTGCCCGAGGACCAGCGCGGCATCTTCCTCGCGGGCGATGACATCTCCTGGACGGCCGGCTGGGCCGAGGGCGCCGTGCAGACCGCGCTCAACGCGGTGTGGGGCGTGATGCACCAGTTCGGCGGCGCCACCGACGGCACCAACCCGGGGCCGGGCGACCGTTATGACGAGATCGCGCCGGTGGAGCTGCCGGAGGACTGAACCGGCCAGGACGGCAGGGGAGTCAGCAGGAAGCGTCCGACCAGGCCCACACTCGCGTCGACACGTTCGGTGAACTCCTCCGCGAGCTCCGGGAGTCCGCGCAGCCCCCACAGGGCGCGGAACGCCGCCCACGCGGCGTCCCGCGCCCGCTCCAGGCTCCAGGAGCCCACCAGATGGGTCAGCGGATCGGCCACGTCCAGCAGATCCGGGCCGGGCATCAGCTCCTCCCGGATCCGCTCCTCCATCCCGGTGAGCAGGGCGCCGATCCGGTCGAAGTCCCCCTCCAGCGCATCCGGTTCGGTGTCCCGGGCCCGGCAGGTGTCCACCAGCGCGAGCGCCAGGTCATGGCCGATATGGGCATTGATCCCGGCGAGTGCGAACTGCACCGGACGCACCTGAGGATGGCATCGCAGCTCGAACAGCGGGCGCCAGCAGGCGGGCGGCCGGCGTCCCGCCGCCACCGTGTCCACCGCGGCCAGATAGCGCCCGGCGAAGCGCACGTCCAACTCCTCGGTGGCGGCCGGGTCCTGGAAGTACCCGGTCATGAGCCCCCGGCCGATCTCCTCGGTGACCGCGAGATAGACCCGGTTGAAGACCGCCACCCCGTCTCCGGGCGGCAGCGCCGCGCCGAGCGCCCGCATCCGCGCCACGACGCTCTGCACACTGCGCGGCGGTGCGGGCCGCGCGCCGGTCGGCATCGTCATGGACACAAGCGTGGCAGGGCGGCGCCGTCCCGTCCCGCCGGGCGGCCGGGCTTCCCCGGATCGGCCCAACGGACCGTCAACCCCGGGGCCCCGGCGCCCGGTCACGGGTCCGGGCACACGGTCGGCCGGTCGTCACTCCGGACGCTGGTCGTCGTAGCCGCTGGTGCCCTCGTCCAGCAGCGGCGGCTGCGGCTTCAGATGGGCCGGGGCCAGGGCACGCAGCGCGTGGTAGCCGACCAGCACCACGATGGTGCCCAGGGCGATCCCGCTGAGCTCGAAGTTCTCGCTGATCTTCAGATTGACCCCGCCGACGCCGATGACCACACCCGCGGCGACCGGCACCAGGTTCAGCGGATTGCGCAGGTCCACCTTGTTGTGCACCCAGATCTGCGCGCCGAGCAGCCCGATCATGCCGTAGAGGATCACGGTGATCCCGCCCAGCACCCCGCCGGGAACGGCCGCGACCACCGCGCCGAACTTGGGGCAGAGTCCGAAGAGGAGCGCGAAGCACGCCGCCGCCCAGTACGCGGCGGTCGAGTAGACGCGGGTGGCGGCCATCACGCCGATGTTCTCGGAGTAGGTGGTGGTGGCCGGGCCGCCGACCGCCGTGGAGAGCACGGTCGCCGCGCCGTCCGCCGCGATGGCGGTGCCGAGCTGGTCGTCCAGCGGATCGCCGATCATCTCGCCGACGGCCTTCACATGCCCGGCGTTCTCCGCGATCAGGGCGATGACCACCGGGAGGGCGACCAGTACCGCGGACCACTCGAAGCTGGGCGCGTGCAGGGACGGCAGACCGATCCAGTCCGCCGAGGACACCTTCGACAGATCCAGCCGCCAGTGGTCGGTGAGCTTCCCGCTGCCGTCGATGGAGTGGATCCTGCCGAAGACCCGGTCGAAGAGCCAGGAGACCGCGTAGCCGAAAAGCAGCCCCAGGAAGATCGCGACACGGGACCAGAACCCGCGCAGACAGACCACGGCCGCACCGGTGACCAGCATCGTCAGCAGCGCCGTCCACTGGTCCGCGGGCCAGTACGTCCCGGCGGTCACCGGGGCCAGGTTGAACCCGATCAGCATCACCACCGCGCCGGTGACCACCGGCGGCATCGCGGTGTGGATGATCCGGGCGCCGAAGCGCCGTACCGCGAGTCCGCTCAGCAGCAGCGCCGCGCCGACCACCAGGATCGCGCCGGTGACGGCCGCGCTGCCGCCGCCCTGCGCCCTGATCACCGCGGCCACGCCGACGAACGACAGACTGCACCCCAGATAGCTGGGCACCCGGCCGCGGGTCGCCAGCAGGAACAGCATGGTCGCGACGCCGGACATCATGATCGCGAGATTGGGGTCGAGGCCCATCAGCACCGGGGCGACGAAGCTGGCCCCGAACATCGCGACCACGTGCTGTGCGCCCAGACCCGCCGTTCTCGGCCAGGACAGCCGCTCATCCGGCTTGACGACGGCTCCGGGGGCGGGGGTGCGCCCGTCGCCGTGCAGGGTCCAGCGCACGCCGAGGCCCATGAAACTGCTCCACTTCCTTGCTGAGACTGCTGAGAGTGCTGTCGTCGCCGAGGGGATTCCGTGCGGGGTTCCGCGGGAGGCCGGCGAGCGAATCGGAGCAATGTTAGTTGGCTGAAAATGTGCTTCTCACCCATGCGCCGCCATGAAGGCGTCGGACAGCGACTCCGTCTCCGCGTATCCGGGAAGCGGGGCGGGATCGCTCCCGGGGTGGGCGAGGGACCAGGCCAGCTCGACGGCGCTGTGCAGCGCGGCACGGAAGAGCAGTGAACCGCAGCTGATCCGCCGTACGCCCAGCTCCGCCAGCCGCTCATAGGTGTGGTGGCCGGGGGAGAGGAGAATGTTGAGCGGGGTGTCGCCGAGGTCGTCCGCGAGCGAGGCGATGTGGTGCTCGTCCGTGAGCGCGGGGACGAAGACCCCGTCCGCCCCCGCCCGGACGTAATGCTCCAGCCGCTCGGCGGTGACCGACAGCCGGGGCGCACCGGCGGCGCCGGTGGCGGCGAGCCAGTGGGTGTCGGTGCGGGCGTTCACGAACAGCCGGGGGACCCGTTCCTTGACCGCCTCGATCACCGCGCACTGCCGCGCGAGCGGGGCGAGTGTGCCGTCCGGGCGCCCGTCCTCGATGTTCACTCCCACGACCCCCGCCGCGTCCAGTGCGGCGGCGAGCGCGGCGACCTCCTCGGGCCGCTCGCTGAAGCCGCCCTCGATGTCCACGCTCACCAGCGCCGGCAGCCGGGTCAGTCCGCGGGCGAGGGCGAGCGTCTCCGCGCGGGTGGCGCCCGTCGCGTCCGGCAGCCCGGCCGCGACGGCCACCCCCAGGCTGGTGGTGCCGATCGCGGGGAAGCCGCGGCGGACGAGGGCGGCCGCGGAGGCGTGGTCCCAGGCGTTGGGCAGCAGCAGTGGCCGTCCGGTGTGGTGGAGCCGGTGGAAGGCGGTGTGGCCGTCGGGGCCCGGGTGTGCGCTCATGGATCCGACGGTAGGTCCGCGACGGTTCGGCCCCGGCCGAACCGTCGCGGCGGTGCGCCTCACACCGGGGTGGTGACGCCCAGCAGTTCGCGCAGGGCCCGTTCACCCTCCGGGCTGACGCGCAGCGCGCGGCCGCTGCCGATGCGGATGCACCAGCCGGTGTCCAGCGCGTGGCGGCACAGCGCGGCCCCGGCCACCCCGGCCAGATGCGGTCGCCGCTCGGTCCAGTCCAGACAGCTACGGGCCATCGGCCGCCGTCCGCGCGCGGCGGCCTCCGGCAGATCCAGGCCCAGCTTCGCGAACCAGTCCATCCCGGCGTCGGTCAGCGCGAACCCCGTCGAACCCTGCAGCAGTCCGCGCTCCAGCATCGCGTCGGTGATCGCGGTGCCCAGCCGCCCGGCCAGATGGTCGTAACAGGTCCGCGCCCGCGCCAGCGCGCCGCTCGCGCTGGAGGCGCGCAGCGTACGCGGCGGCGGCGGTGGCGCGGCGTGCGCGGACAGATCCTCGATGAGCTGCGCCACCTGCGGCCCGGCCAGCCGTACATAGCGGTGCCTGCCCTGCCGTTCCTCGGTCAGCAGCCCGCCGTCGATCAGCTTGTGCAGATGCCCGGTGGCGGTGGAGGCGGCCACCCCGGCGTACCGTGCCAGCTCTCCCGCGGTCCAGGCCCGTCCGTCGAGCAGCGCAAGACACATGGCGGCACGGGTCTCATCGGCGAGCAGTCCGGCCAGTCGCGCGAGCCGCGGTCCCCGGTGCGGTGAGGGTGTCATGGCTCCATGGTGCGCCCGCGACGCTTCGGCGGTCACCGAAGTGTCGCGGGGTGCGGGCCGCGAACCGGGTGAGCCGTCGGTCGCGCTCAGCCGGACGCCGTGCGCTCAACCGGACGCCGTGCGTTCGGACGCGCCGGGTTCGTGGACCGGGGCGCCCGGCGCGGCGGCCGGTTCGCCGGAGGCGCCGCGGAGTACGCCCGCGCCCGCCACCAGCCCCAGGGCCCCCGCCGTGACCAGGCAGAACGACACCGTCAGCGAGGTCAGATCGGCGATCGAGCCCATGGCCGCGGGGGCGATCAGCCCGGAGGTGTAGGTGATCGTGGCCACGCCCGCGATGGCCTGGCTGGGGGCGGGACCGCTGCGGGCCGCCGCCGCGAACGCCAGCGGCACCACGACCGCGATGCCCAGCCCGATGAGACCGAAGCCCGCGATGGCCAGGCCCGCGTTCGGCGCGGTGACCACCCCGAGGCCGCCGAGCGTGGCGAGCACCCCGCCCACCCGTACCGTCCGCACCGCGCCGAACCGGCCGACCACCGCATCGCCCGCCAGCCGGGCCGCGGCCATGGTGCAGGAGAAGGCGGTGGTGCAGGCGGCGGCGACGCCGGGGGAGGAGTCCATGACGTCCCGCAGGTAGACCGCCGACCAGTCCAGGCTCGCCCCCTCGGCGAACACCGCGCAGAACCCCACCGCGCCGATGATCAGCGCGGACCGGGGCGGCAGCGCGAAACGGGGCGGCGGGTGCTCCTCGGCCGCGCTGTCCAGGTCCAGCACCCAGTGACAGGCGATCACGCCCAGCACCGTCAGCGCCGCGGCGGCGACGGCCAGATGGAGCCGGGCGTCCGCCTCCGCGTGGGCCGCGACCGTGCCCGCCGCCGAGCCGATGAGCGCGCCCGCGCTCCACATCCCGTGCAGCCCGGACATGATGGGGCGGCCCAGCCGGGTCTCGATCTCCACACCGAGGGCGTTCATGGCGACGTCGGACATCCCGGCGGTGGCGCCGAACACGAACAGCGCGCCGCACAGCCAGACCGGACCGGGGACGAGCGGGGGCACCGCGAGCCACAGACACCACAGCGCCAGCAGCCCCCGCAGGGCCGTGCGGGCCCCGAAGCGGTGACTGATCCGCCCGGCCAGCGGCATCGCGAAGGACGCCCCGACCGCGGGAAAGGCGAGTGCCAGGCCGAGTTGGCCCGCACTCAGGTCCAGCCGCTCCTGGATCCAGGGGATCCGGGTGGCGAAGTTGCCGGTGACCGCGCCGTGTACGGCGAACACCACCGCGACGGCCATCCGCGCCCGCCGTACGGGGGCCGGTTGGGCTGCCCCGGATTCCGTGGCACTGCTCATGGCTGTCGCTCCCTCCCCGAAGCGCGGCCCCTCCGGTGCGGCCCTGCCCTGTGTGGTCCCTTCCCGTGCGGTCCTTCCTCGGCCCGCATACCGGTGGGGAAACTATCAGGGAGCCTGCCTGATAGATAGGCGATATCCCCGGACAGCCGTCTGGAAGGACTCCGGCATGACCTCGACGCGTGGCCCCGCCGCGGGCCGCACTGCCTCTCCCGCTACGGCGCGGGCCATCAACGACCGCCTCGCGCTGCATCTGCTCAAGGACGAGGGGCCGCTGACCGCAGGTCAGCTCAAGACACTGACCGGTCTCTCCCGCCCCACCGTGGCGGACCTGGTGGAACGGCTGCGGGCGGCCGGACTGGTCGCGATCGTCGGGGAGTCGGGGGCGGAGCGGCGCGGGCCCAACGCCCGGGTCTACGGGATCGTCGCGGACAGCGCGTACGTGGCCGGGGTCGACGTCCGCACCGACAGCGTCGCCGTCTGCGTCGCGGACCTGCTCGGCCGGACGCTGGCCGAGGCGTCGCTGCCGGTCGCCGCGGACACCGACCCCGCGCGCACCGTCTCCGGCGCGGTCGCCCTGGTGGCGCGCACCGCCCGGCGGGCCGGGGCGGACCGGCTGCACCACATCGGCGTCGGCGCGCCCGGCCTGGTCGACCCGGCCACCGGTGAGCTGGACTCCCCGGGCGGATTGCCCTCCTGGCACCGCGAACTGGCCGCCGCGCTGCACCGCGGTCTGGCGGCGCCGGTGCTGCTGGAGAACGAGGTCAACCTCGCCGCCGTCGCCGAACAGCGGCTCGGCGCGGTGCGCGACCGTGACACCTTCGTGCTGCTGTGGCTGGGCCACGGGGTCGGCGCGGCCGTGGTGCTGGACCGGGTGCTGCGGCGCGGTGCCTCCGGCGGCACCGGCGAGATCGGCTTCCTGCCGGTCCCGGGGGCGGCGGGACTGCCGTCGGCGACCGGCTGCGACGGCGGCTTCCACGCCCTCGTGGGCAGCCGCGCCATCGGTGAACTCGCCCGGGAGCACGGCCTGTGCGCGGCCCCGGCGGGCGGTGCGGACGACGCGGCGACGGCGGAGGCGGTGCTGTGCGAGGCCGTCGCGGCGGGTGAGCCGGCCGCCCCCTTCCTGGACGCGCTGGCGGCCCGGGTCGCCCTGGGGGCCGCGGCGGTGAGCGCGGTGCTCGACCCCGGCTGTGTGGTCCTCGGCGGGGAGACCGGCCGCGCCGGGGGTCCGGCCCTCGCCCAGCGCGTCGAGGCCCAGGTCGCCCGGATGTCCCCGCTGCGCACCGAGATCCGCCCCGGGGCCGTCGGCGGCACCGGGGTGCTGCGCGGCGCGGTCCTCACCGCGACGGACGCGGCCCAGAACGACCTGTTCGGAGCGGACCAGGGCGTGTTCCGGACATAGCGCCGTCCGCCCGGAGGGCGGATCCCGCGGCGTCGGGGGCACCTCCCGGCGGAGGGCCGTCCTCGCGGCGATCCCGGCATCGCGGCGAGCGTATGCGCAGGCGTCGCTGGGCAGGGGGCGTCCGGCACACGCCCTGGCCACCGGCACGGCGCCGGACGGCGCCCGGACGGCCGGGCTTCCCTCCGGCGCGGTCGGGCGACGAGCCGAACGCACTGCCGGGGGAAGGGCCGACGGACACCCCGCACCCCGTCCCCGCGGGCCCGGAGCCCGCCCCGTGAGGGAGGCCACAGGGGGTGGGCCTCCAGCTCCGCTGATCGTCGTGGCACACTGGGCGCGTACCAGTGACGTCAGCGCACTCCGGGGTCGGTGAAAATCCGAACCGGCGGTTACAGTCCGCGACCCGTCCGCCGCCAGCGGTCGGTTGACCAGGTGAAATTCCTGGACCGACGGTGAAAGTCCGGATGGGAGGCAGTGCGCGGCGAATGCGACATCACCGGTGCGCCGCCGTCGGCGGTCCGCGCTGTTCCTGTGCGGTCCCGTCCGCGATCCCGGCGTACTGGCGGCGCCGTCGTTCGTTCGTGTCGTTTCCGACAGCCCCGGAGTCCGTGCCCGAAGAGGCAGGAGGACCCGGTGGCCACCGCAGCCGAACCCGACGCGATGCGTCGTGCCGTGACGCTCGCAGCCCGCGGCCTCGGCCACACCAGCCCCAACCCCGTCGTCGGCTGCGTCATCCTCGACGCCCAGGGCCGCATCGCCGGTGAGGGCTGGCACCAGCGCGCCGGCGGGCCGCATGCCGAGGTCCACGCCCTGCGCGCCGCGGGGGAACGGGCCCGGGGCGGGACCGCGCTGGTCACCCTCGAACCCTGCAACCACACCGGCCGCACCGGACCCTGTGCCCAGGCGCTCATCGACGCCGGGATCGCCCGTGTCCGCTACGCCGTCGCCGATCCCACCGCCGAGGCCCGGGGCGGCGCCGCCACCCTGGCCGCCGCCGGGATCGACGTCGCGGCCGGGCCCCTGGCCGACGAGGCCGAGGCGGTCAACGAAGCCTGGCTGACCTCGATGCGGCGCGGCCGCCCGTTCGTGCTGTGGAAGTACGCCGCCACCCTCGACGGGCGCAGCGCCGCGGCGGACGGCACCAGCCGCTGGATCACCTCCGCCGCCTCCCGGGCCGATGTGCACCGGCTGCGCGCCGAGGCGGACGCCGTGGTCGTCGGCTCCGGCACCCTCCGTGCCGACGATCCCCACCTGGCCGTCCGCGACCGGGACGGGGCGGCCCAGCCGCTGCGCGTCGTGGTCGACACCCGTGCGACCGTCACCCCCGGCGCCCGGGTGCTGGACGACGCGGCGCCCACGCTGGTCGCCGTCGCCGAGGACGCCGACACCGGCCATCTGCCGGGCGTGGCGACCGTACGGCTGCCGCGTGCCACCGGCACCCCCGGGCTCGACATCCCTGCGCTGCTGGCCGCCCTGCACGACCGCGGAGTGCGCTCGGTCCTGCTGGAGGGCGGGCCCACACTGGCCGGGGCGTTCCTCGCCGCCGGAGCCGTCGACAAGGTCGTCGGCTATCTGGCGCCCGTTCTGCTCGGTGCGGGCCCCGCCGCCCTCGCCGACGCCGGAATCACCACCATCGCGCAGGCGTTGCGCCTCGAACCGGCCGATGTCACCCGGCTCGGACCCGATCTGCGCATCACCGCCGTGCCCGCCCCCCTCGCCGAGGAGAACTGAAGTGTTCACCGGAATTGTCGAAGAACTGGGTGAGATCGTCGCCGTCGAGAACCTCGGCGACGCCTCCCGCTTCCTGGTGCGCGGCCCCGTCGTCACCGACGGTGCGAAGCACGGCGACTCCATCGCGGTCAACGGCGTCTGTCTCACCGTGGTGGACCGCCAGGAGGGTCCCGCGGGCGGCGAGTTCAGCGCCGATGTGATGGCCGAGACCCTGAACCGCTCCAGCCTCGGCGCGCTCACCGTCGGCTCCCGCGTCAACCTGGAGCGCCCCATGGCGCTCGGCGGACGGCTCGGCGGCCACCTCGTCCAGGGGCATGTCGACGGCACCGGCACCATCGTCGAGCGCACGCCCTCCGAGCACTGGGAGATCGTCCGGATCTCGCTGCCCGCCGGACTCGGCCGCTATGTGGTGGAGAAGGGCTCGATCACGGTCGACGGCATCAGCCTGACCGTCGTCGACGCGGATCCCGACTCCTTCACCGTGAGCCTGATCCCGACGACGCTCGCCCTCACCACCCTCGGCGTCAAACAGCCCGGCGACCCGGTCAACCTCGAGGTGGACGTGGTCGCCAAGTACGTCGAGCGGATGCTCGGCGACCGCGCCCGGGGCCCCGCCGCCCCCGGCCCCACGTCCGGAACCGCCGAGGAGGCCGTCTCATGACCACCGTCGACCGGCTGGACGCCGGACCCCGAACGATCCACCGCGAGACCGCGAGCGCGCCCGTTCCCGGAAGGAGTCTCATGACCGAGGCATCCGCGCAGACCGTGCCGCAGCACGCCGATCCGCAGCCGACGCCGGCCCCCGCGCCGCGCGCCGTCCGCACCGGCGGGCAGTGGCCCGACGAACTGGCGCTGGACTCCGTCGAGCGGGCCATCACCGAGATCGCCGCGGGGCGTCCCGTCGTGGTCGTGGACGACGAGGACCGGGAGAACGAGGGCGATCTCATCGTCGCCGCCGAGAAGATCACTCCCGAGATCGTCGCCTTCATGATGTCCGAGTGCCGCGGGCTGATCTGCGCCACCCTGGAGGGCGCCGACCTGGACCGGCTGGAGCTGCCCCAGATGGTGGAGCAGAACTCCGAGTCCATGCGCACCGCGTTCACCGTCTCGGTGGACGCCACCGCCGAGCACGGTGTCAGCACCGGTATCTCCGCCGCCGACCGGGCCACCACCCTGCGGCTGCTGGCCGATGCGCACAGCGTCCCCGGCGACTTCGCGCGCCCCGGCCACATCTTCCCGCTGCGCGCCCGCCCCGGCGGGGTGCTCTCCCGGGACGGCCACACCGAGGCCGGGGTCGACCTGGCCCGGCTCGCGGGGCTGCGCCCGGCCGCCGCCATCGTGGAGATCGCGGGCGAGGACGGCACCATGCTGCGCCTGCCGGACCTGGTCGCCTTCGCCCGTAAGCACGATCTGGCGATCATCTCCATCGAGGACCTGATCGCCCACCGCAAGGCGCTGGAGCCCGGGGTGCGGCGCGAGGCCCAGACCCGGCTGCCCACCGCCTTCGGGGACTTCCAGGCGTACGGCTACCGCTCGACGGCCGACGGCGTCGAGCACATCGCGCTCGTCAGCGGTGAGATCGGCGACGGCGAGGACGTGCTGGTGCGCGTCCACTCCGAATGCCTCACCGGCGATGTCTTCCACTCGCTGCGCTGCGACTGCGGCCCCCAGCTGCACGCCTCGCTGGAGCGGGTGGCCGCCGAGGGCCGGGGCGTGGTGCTCTATCTGCGCGGCCACGAGGGACGCGGTATCGGACTGCTGTCCAAGCTGCGCGCCTACCAGCTCCAGGAGCTGGGCCGGGACACGCTGGACGCCAATCTGGAACTGGGTCTGCCCGCCGACGCCCGGGACTACGCCGCGGGCGCGGAGATGCTCACCGACCTCGGTGTGCGTTCGCTGCGCCTGATGACCAACAACCCCGAGAAGACCACGGCACTGGTCCGCCACGGTCTGCGGGTCCTGGACCGGGAGCCGATGCCGGTCCAGGCCGGGGAGCACAATCTGCGGTACCTGCGGACCAAGCGGGACCGGATGGGGCACGACCTGCCCTGGCTGGACGGCGACCGCGCCGAACCCGTGTCCGCCTGCGGCAACCAGTAGCCGCGGGCGAACAGCACCACCCACCACCCCCATCAGCACGACCCGTACGGAACCCGTACGCGGGCACAACACGCACCGAGGAGAGACGTGAGCGGTAAGGGCGCCCCCGAACTGTCCGTGAAGAACTGCGGCGACCTGCGCGTGGCCGTCATCGCCGCCCAGTGGCACGAGCAGGTGATGGACGGACTGGTCGACGGCGCGCTGCGCGCCCTCGGCGAGCTCGGCATCTCCGAGCCCACCGTGCTGCGGGTGCCCGGCAGCTTCGAGCTGCCGGTCGTCGCCAAGGTCCTGGCGGGCCGCGGCTATGACGCGATCGTGGCCCTCGGCGTGGTCATCCGCGGTGGCACCCCGCACTTCGAGTACGTGTGCCAGGGCGTCACCCAGGGCCTCACCCAGGTCAGCGTGGACACCGGGGTCCCCATCGGCTTCGGCGTGCTGACCTGCGACACCGAGCAGCAGGCGCTCGACCGGGCCGGGATCGCCGGATCCAGCGAGGACAAGGGCCACGAGGCGGTCACCGCCGCCGTCGCCACCGCCACCACCCTGCGCTCGGTCGCCGAACCCTGGCGCTGAGCCGGGTGGGCCCGCACCAGTAGGATGGCGGGCATCATGGCCAACAAGACGTTCGAGGAGCTCTTCACCGAGCTCCAGCAGAAGGCCGCCACGGCCGATCCCGCCACCTCCCGCACCGCCGAACTGCTCCAGTCCGGTGTGCACGCCATCGGCAAGAAGGTGGTGGAGGAGGCCGCCGAGGTGTGGATGGCCGCCGAGTACGAGAGCGACGCGGCGACCGCCGAGGAGATCTCCCAGCTCCTCTACCACCTTCAGGTGATGATGGTCGCCAAGGGCCTCTCCCTCGATGACGTCTACGCTCATCTCTGAGCCGTCGCGCCCGTCCCGTCACCCCTCCGCGTCCCGAGTCACACCCCTCTCGCACCGATCGCTACCGAAGGAAAGAACGCTCATGCTGCGCATCGCCGTCCCCAACAAGGGTTCACTGTCCGAGCCTGCGTCGGCGATGCTCCATGAGGCGGGCTACCGGCAGCGCAAGGACCGCAAGGAACTGGTGCTCGTCGACTCCGACAACGACGTTGAGTTCTTCTTCCTGCGGCCCCGGGACATCGCGGTCTACGTCGGCTCCGGCCGGCTGGACATCGGTATCACCGGCCGTGATCTGCTGCTGGACTCCGGCTCCAAGGCCGAGGAGATCATGCAGCTCGGCTTCGCCGGCTCCACCTTCCGCTACGCCACGCTCCCCGGCACCGCCCGGGACGTGAGCGAGTTCGGCGGGAAGACCGTGGCCACCTCCTTCGCCGGACTGGTCACCAAGCACCTGGCCGACCACGGGGTGGACGCCGATGTGGTCCACCTCGACGGCGCCGTCGAGACCGCCATCCAGCTCGGCGTCGCCGAGATCATCGCGGATGTCGTGGAGACCGGCACCACCCTGCGCAACGCCGGGCTGGAGATCATCGGTGAGCCGATCCTGCAGTCCGAGGCCGTGGTGATCCGCCGCACCGGCGCCCCCACCGACGACCCCAAGGTGCAGCAGTTCCTCCGCCGGATGCAGGGCGTCCTGGTGGCCCGGCGCTACGTGATGATGGACTACGACATCCGGGTCGAGCACGTCGAGCGCGCCGTGGCGCTCACCCCCGGTCTGGAGTCGCCCACCGTCTCCCCGCTGCACCACGAGGGCTGGGTCGCGGTCCGTTCGATGGTCCCGTCCAAGGACGCCCAGCGGATCATGGACGAGCTGTACGACCTGGGGGCACGGGCGATCCTGACCACCGGGATCCACGCCTGCCGGCTCTGATCCGGCCCCGCCGCCCCAGCCCATCCGCCTCCCACGAGAGTCCGGCCACGTGTCCTCCGCGCCCCTGCCCGCCCTCCCCGTCACCTTCCGGCCGACCAGGACCCGGGCGGTCCTGCTGACCGTCGGTACCGCCGTCGTCATCGCGCTCACCGCGGTCGGACTGCTCCTGGACAGCCTGAGCCCGGGGGAGAAGGCCAGCTTCGCCATCACCGGCCTGATCTTCTTCGGGGTGCTGCTGCTGCTCAGCCGTCCCAAGGTGATGGCCGACACGGACGGGGTGACCGTGGTCAACCTCACCACCCGGCGCCGTCTGGCGTGGGCCGAGGTGCTCCGGGTCAATCTGCGGCCCGGCGATCCATGGGTCTTCCTGGACCTGGCCGACGGCACCAGCCTGCCCGCGATGGGCATCCAGCCGGGCATCGCCAAGGAGCGCGCCATCCACGACGCGCGGGCGCTGCGGGCCCTGGCCGAGAAGCACGGCACGGGTGGTGAATCGGCCTGATCCTCGCCGCCGCGGCCGGTCCGCGGCGGCCGGGCGGCACTCCACCGGCCCGAGGGGCCTGCCCGTGACGCCCCATCCTTGATTACCCTGTTGCCGGGGCCGAACGGTGCCCCACCCCGCCTTCCCATGTCCGCGCTCCCCCCGCGCGGTCGGCGGGCTCCCCTGCGACCCGAGGAGTGACTCCCTCCGCAGATGGACGGATCGTCCTGTAGTACCTGCGCCGCCGCCGGCTTCGAGGCGGCGGCATGAGCATCACCCTGTCCCTCCTGCTGCTCTGTGCGGCACTCGTTCTCATCCTCGCCAACGGCTTCTTCGTGGCGGCGGAGTTCGGCCTGGTCACCGTGGAGCGGCCGGACGCCGAACGGGCCGCCGACGAGGGCGACCGGCGCGCCCGCACCGTCGTCGAGGCGCTGCGCGAGCTGTCCTTCCAGCTTTCCGGGACCCAGCTCGGCATCACCATCACCTCCCTGGTGGTCGGCATGCTCGCCGAGCCCGCGCTCGGTCATCTGCTGACCCCGCCGCTGGAGGCCGCCGGCCTGCCGCACGGGGCCGTCCCCGGTGTGGCCGTGGTCATCGGCATGCTGGTGGCGTCCGCCGTGCAGATGATCATCGGCGAGCTGGTGCCCAAGAACTGGGCGGTCTCCCGGCCGCTCCAGGTCGCCCGGTTCGTGGCGGGCCCGCAGTACGCCTTCGCCCGCTTCTTCCGGCCCGTCATCGCCCTGCTCAACACGGTGGCCAACCGGCTGGTGCGGATGCTGGGCGTGGAGCCCACCGAGGAGCTGGCCTCCGCCCGTACCCCCGGTGAGCTGGTCTCGCTCGCCCGTCATTCGGCGCGCGCGGGCGCCATCGAGCAGGACACCGCCGATCTGTTCGTGCGGACCCTCTCCCTGGGCGACCTCACCGCGCAGCATGTGATGACCCCGCGGGTCCGGGTGAGCGCGCTCCAGTCCACGGCCACCGCCGAGGACGTGCTCAACCTCACCCGCGCCACCGGGCTCTCCCGCTTCCCCGTCTACCGGGACCGGCTGGACGAGGTCATCGGGATGGTGCACCTCAAGGAGGCCCTCGCGGTGCCCGCGCACGACCGGCTGCGCACCCCCGTGAGCCGGATCGCCCAGGCCCCGCTGCTGGTCCCGGAGACCCTGCCGGTCCAGCCGCTGCTGGAGCGGCTCCGCAGTGAGCAGCCGATAGCCGTGGTCGTCGACGAGTACGGCGGTACGGCGGGCGTCGTCACCCTGGAGGACATCGTCGAGGAACTCGTCGGCGAGGTCCGCGACGAACATGACGATGAAGCGTCCAATATGCCTGACTTGACACAAATTGCCATGGAGGACGGCCGCCACGCCTGGGACGCCGACGGCGGCTGCCGCGTGGACACCCTGCGCCGGATCGGCCTGGAGGCTCCCGACGGTCCCTACGAGACCGTCGCCGGACTCGTCGCCGATCTGCTGGCGCGTATCCCCGTCCCCGGTGACACCGCCGAGCTGCCCGGCTGGAAACTGGCGGTCCGACAGGTCGGCCACCACCGGGCCGAGCTGGTGCGCATCGTCCGCGCCAAGGCGGGTACGCCCGTGGGGCAGCAGGGCACCGCCCCCGCAGCCACCGCCATCTGTCCGGCAGCCGGCACGGCCGCCGGTGCCGCCGCCGGGAAGGGGACCGAGCGATGAGTCTCGTCCAACTGCTCTTCGCCGCCCTGCTGGTGCTCGCCAACGGCTTCTTCGTGGGCGCCGAGTTCGCCCTGGTCTCGGTGCGCCGCAGCCAGATCGAGCCGCGCGCGGCCGAGGGCTCCGCCCGCGCCCGCACGGTGCTCACCGGTCTGGAGAGCCTGCCGCAGATGATGGCGGCCGCCCAGTTCGGTATCACCGTCTGCTCGCTGACCCTCGGCGCGGTCGCCGAGCCGACCGTCGCCCATCTGCTGGAGCCGGTCTTCCACGCCGCCCATCTGCCCGCTCAGGCGGTCCACCCCCTCGGCTACGCCATCGCGCTCGCCGTCGTGGTCTTCCTCCACCTGGTCATCGGCGAGATGGTGCCGAAGAACCTGGCCATGGCGGCGCCGGAGAAGACCGCGCTGTGGCTCGGCCCGGGCCTGGTCGGCTTCGCCCGGCTGTGCCGCCCGGTCACCGCGGCGCTCGGGGCCTGCGCCCGGGTGGTGCTGCGGCTGTTCCGGGTGGAGCCCAAGGACGAGGTCGAGGCGGTCTTCACCAGTGAGCAGCTGACCCATCTGGTGGAGGACTCCCGGCAGGCCGGACTCCTCGAACCCGGGGAGCACGAGCGGCTCGCCGACGCCCTGGAGCTCGGTAGCCGCCCGGTCACCGATGTGCTGCTCGACCCGGCTGCCCTGGTCACCGTGGATCCCTCGGTCACCCCCCGGCGGATCGAGGAGCTCACCGTGCGGACCGGCTACTCCCGTTTCCCGGTGCGCGGTCCCGGCGGCGCCTTCATGGGCTATCTGCATGTGAAGGACGTCCTGGACCTGGAGTTCCGGGAGCGTGCCGTACCGCAGCACGTCTGGCGGCCGATCGAGACCCTGCGGGCGGAACTGCCGCTCGACGACGCGCTCACCGTGATGCGCCGGGCCGCCTCCCACCTCGCGGCCGTCACCGACGCCTCGGGGAAGGTGCTGGGCCTGGTGGCCCTGGAGGACGTCCTGGAGATGCTGGTCGGCGAGGTCAGGGACCCCGCCCACCGGGCCGGGAAGCGCCGCCGGGTGACCGAGCCCCGCGGTGCCTCGGCGGAGCCGTCCGGCCGCGAGCCGACGCGGCCCTCCGGGGAGGAGCCGGCGGAGCAGCCCGCGATGGTGGCGCGCTAGGGTCCGTCTTCAAAGGGAGTACACCGCCGCCCGGTGGCTCCCGGGGCGGTCAGGACAGCGGATCCTGCGGGTCGCGGTACATCGGACCGCGACCCGACAGGACCTCCCCGTATGCCTGCATCAGATCCGGCAGCCGCAGGGTGGCCAGATCGTCCCGGGTCGGGGTGCCCGTCCACCCCGACAGCCGCAGATCCCGGTACGCGCAGCTCTTCTCGTACAGGGTGCGCAGAAAGCGGCCGTTGCCCAGTTCGTCGATCCAGCCCTGGTCCACCACATGGCCGCTGATGCTGCGCAGCTCCTCCACGGCCTCCTCGTCCCAGACGTCACCGTTCTCCGCGGCCAGCACCTCGCCGATGCTGGTCAGCTCCAGCGGACGGTAGCTGGGGAAGTCCACCCGTGTGGTGAAGCGCGAGCCGAGACCGGGGTTGGCGGCCAGCAGCCGGTCCATGCCCTCGGGGTAGCCCGCCAGGATCACCACCAGCCGGTCGCGGTTGTCCTCGGCGCGCTTGAGCAGCACCTGGAGCGCCTCGTCGCCGTAGGCGTCGCCCTTGCTGTAGCCGGAGTTGGACAGGCTGTACGCCTCGTCGACGAAGAGCACCCCGCCCAGCGCCGAGTCGATCAGCTCATTGGCCTTCACCGCCGTCTGGCCCAGGTACTCGCCGACGAGGTCGGCGCGCCCGGCCTCCACCAGGTGGTCCCCGCCCAGCAGCCCGAGCGCGTAGAAGACCCGGCCCAGGATGCGGGCCACGGTCGTCTTGCCGGTGCCGGAGGGGCCGGAGAAGACGAAGTGGCGCTTGGGCGGCTGGACCGGCAGGCCCTGCCCGGCGCGCAGCCGCGCCATATGGAGCTGTGCGGACAGCGCCCGGACCTGCCGCTTGACCGGCTCCAGGCCGACCATGCGCTCCAGCTCCTGCAACGCGCTCTCCAGCAGCGCCGGATCCGAGGGGCCCGGCGGGGCGGGCGGTCCGGACCGCTCCCGGGTGCCGCCGGAGCCCACCACGGCGGAGCCCAGCAGCGCCGCGCCCCCGGGGCCGGCCTCGCCGCCGGTCCGCGGCTCACGGCCGTCGCCCGGATCGGCGGTGGGCAGCGGATCGGGGTCGAGGGCCGTGGCGTCGCGGAGGTCGCCCGCGTCCTGGCCGCCGGCCCCGGCCAGGGAGACGGCCGCCAGATCGGCGGGCTCGTCAAGACCGTCGGACTCGGCTATCGCCGCCAGCCGCGCCGAGGTGTCCATGAAGGTGGGATCGATCCGGTGCACCGCGCGGTACAGGGGAAGCGCGGCGGCGCTGCGCCCGGTGCCCTCATGGGCGCGGGCGAGCCAGTAGCGCAGCTCCTTGCGCTGCGGCTGTTCGCTGCGGCAGCGCATCAGCGCGGCGGCGAGCAGTGGTTCGGCCTGGCCGAACATCTCCAGCCGGACCCGGGCCATCCCGCCGAAGAGCCCCGCCTCGATACCCAGCAGCGGATCGTCCAGCAGCGGTTCGGTGTGCCGCACCAACTGCTCCCAGTCCTTGACCAGATAGGCGCGGCAGGCGTGCAGGAAGCGGGCCTGGGGGTCGGCTTCCACCGGCGGGCACCCGGCCAGTGCCCGGTCCAGCTCGGGGACGTGGCGGCCGTCGAGCCAGTGGGAGGCGTGCGCGAGCAGCAGATCGCGGCTGGTCTCCAGCACCGGCTGGACCCACCAGCCCAGCCAGTACCAGGAGTTGAGGGTGCGGCGGTGGCGGGCGCGCTGCTCCCCGAAGCGGTCGCGGTGGCGGTACATCCGCAGCAGGGCGGTGGCGGTGTCGGCGCGCAGCGCATGCAGCCCGAGCCAGGCGTCGGCCATCGCGGGGTCATGCCGCACGGCGGCCCGGAACTCCTCCTCGGCCTGTGCGTAGGCGCCCATCGTGTAGGCGTCGACGGCCCGCAGCCAGGCGAGATCGGCCGGGGCGTGCGATCCTTGCGTGCCGAAATCCATCACGTCCCCCACAACCCCTGCCCCCGTGGATGCCGCAGGGGCGACTGCCCCTTGGGCATCGTACCGGCGCAAACGGCACCGGCCGAGGGTGCCGCACTGTTGTTCGTCGCAATCGCATAATGCCGACCCGGTGTGCGCCGGGGGCGTATAGGGGGCGCGAACGGCCATGTCCGGCCGGATGTCCATGGTCACCGAGGGTGAGATACGCGCTGCTCACGGCATCGGAAAACCGACCCCAGACAGGACGAAGCCCCCGATCACGGGGGAACAACCGGGGGCTTCGCGTTGTGGGGCGACTCGTACGAGTCGCACATTGAGAACGTAAGACCTGTATGGCCCCCAGGTCAAGCCGAGTTGGGGCACGCGTCGCACCTCGGGCACCGGGTGCGGGCCGGTCGGCCACGCCGGATCACGCTGAGTGAGGAGGGGGCTCGTTTCGGTCGACCTCCGCCGGTCCCGGGAGCAACACATACCCCTCTCTTCCCTCTGTCACCAGGGTGTCGGCAAAGGGGCGCGAGGGGTCGGCGGTGAAGTGCAGCCGCTCGGCGTGTCGCCAGCCGTCCCAGAATGCGGACTGTTCCGGTCCGTCCCGGCGCTCGCCGCGCCGCCAGGCGAGGTGGCCGGGCAGATCCATCCACAACAGCCGCGCCAGGGAAGGGCGTACGGCACGGCGGCCACAGCCCACCCCCTCCAGCAGCACGACCGGCGCGGGGTCCAGCTCCCGCTCCCCGGCCGCGAAGCGGCGCGCCACCCAGTCGTACGGGGCGTACCGGGCGGTGGCGCCCCGGGCGAGCGGATCGAGGATCTGGTGGCGCAGCCGCCCCGCCCAGCCGAACAGCTCGTCATGAGTGGCGAGGTCATCGGTGTGCAGCACCGGGGCGCCGCCGAGCGCCGCCGCGAGCCGCCCGGTGAAGGTGGTCTTCCCCGATCCGGCGTGGCCGTCCACGGCGATGAGCCGCACCGGACCGCAGGAGGGCGGCAGGGCGCGCAGCCGCCGGGCCAGTGCGTCGAGCCCGGCGGTGGTGCCGGTGGTGCCGGTGGGGTCGTCCGTGCCGGGTGCGCCGGTCGGTTCGGGTGAGTCCATCGCCGCCCAGCCTACGGCGCCCGCCCTTCCGTTCACTCCACTGGTCCACACCAATATTGATGAGCCCGCGGGAGGGGAATCACTGGTCCGAGACCATCCGCAGCGGCCATAGTTGGGCGACGGTCACGTATCCGCCGCCCCGATGGACGACTGGACGACGACTGGGGGAACCCCGTATGAGCAGATCCGGATCCACGCCCCGCCGTTCCGTGCTCACCGCCGCGCTCGGCGTCGCCGGCGCGGTCGCCGTCTCCACCTCCGCCGCCTCGGCCGCCGGGACGGCCCGCCCGGCCGGGGAGCCGGTCGCGGCCGGCGGGCCCAAGCGCCGCAGGGCCCCCGCGGTCGCGGAGTACCACGGCTGGAGCAGCGACGCCGACTGGAAGGCCGGGACCGCCAAGGGCGTCCGCGTCCAGTCCGGCTCCCGCCCCGGCATCGTGATCTCCACCCCCGCGGGCAGCACGGACTACACCGACCCGCACACCGGCACCAAGGCCCGGTGGGAGTACGCGACCTGGACCTCCCCGGTGCGCAAGCTCTCGGTCCCCGCCACCGAGGCGATCGTCTCCTGGAACGCCCGCACCCCGGCCGGCACCTGGATCCAGATCGAGCTGAAGGGCACCTACTCCGACGCCACCAGTACGCCCTGGTACGTCATGGGCCGCTGGGCCTCCGGCGACGGCGCCGACTCCATCCGGCGCACCTCGGTGGACGACCAGAGCGACGACAAGAGCTCGGTGTGGACCGACACCCTCTCCGTCGACGCCCCGGCGAGCGGGCTGCGGCTGGTCTCCTACCGGATCCGGCTCACCCTCCACCGCAAGCCCGGCACCAAGCTCACCCCCACGGTGTGGCGGGTGGGCGCGATGGGTTCGGATGTGCCCGACCGCTTCGAGGTGCCCGCCTCCGCCCCGGGTCTGGACGGCGGGCGGGAACTGACCGTCCCGCGCTACTCGCAGGAGATCCACAAGGGTCAGTATCCCGAGTACGACAACGGCGGCGAGGCATGGTGCAGCCCCACTTCCTCGCAGATGATCGTCGAGTACTGGGGCCGCACCCCCACCGCCGAGGACCTGGCCTGGGTCAACCCCGACTACGCCGACCCCCAGGTCTGCCACGCCGCCCGCGCCACCTTCGACTACCAGTACGAGGGCTGTGGCAACTGGCCGTTCAACGCCGCGTACGCCGCCACCTACCGCGACCTCCAGGGCGTGGTCACCCGGCTGGGCTCGCTCACCGACGCCGAGAAGCTGATCGGCGCGGGCATTCCGCTGATCACCTCGCAGTCCTTCCTGAAGACCGAGCTGGACGGGGCGGGCTACGGCACGGCGGGCCACCTGATGACCGTCGTCGGCTTCACCGCCGAGGGCGACGTCATCGCCAACGACCCTGCCTCGTCCAGCAACGAGGCCGTCCGCCACATCTACAAGCGGCGCCAGTGGGAGAACATCTGGCTGCGCACCAAGCGGTACAACGCCGACGGCAAGGTGGTCTCCGGCACCGGCGGGGTCTGCTACCTCTACTTCCCGGCCAAACCCACCGCCGCCCAGCGCCGTGTGCTGGAGGAGCTCGGCATCCGGTGACCTCCGCAGGTCGGCCGCCCCCCTACGGCCGCCCGCGGCCGGATGCCGGGGGCGGGGAGGTGACCCCGTCGGTCAGCGCGCCGGCGGTGGTTCCTCCGGGCCGGTCCGGGTGATCTTCCACATCCGGGTGGCCACCTGGAGGTTGAGTCTGCTCTCCACGTCCGCGAGATCCATCCCCGTGATCTCGCGGATGCGGCGCAGCCGGTAGCGCAGTGTGGAGCGGTGGATGACCAGGGCCGCCGCGGCCTCGCTGTAGTGGCCGCCGCAGTCGAAGTACTGGGACAGCGTCTCCACCAGGGCGCTGTGGTGCCGGGCGTCGTAGTCCAGCAGCGGGCCCAGCCACTCCCGGACGAACCGGTCCACCTCCCGGTGGTCACCGCCGGGCGGCAGGATCCGGTACAGCCCCAGATCGTCGAAGAACGTCATCCCGTGCGCGGGGTGCGAACGGCTGCGCACCTCCAGCGCCCGCAGCGCCTCCTGGTAGGAGCGCGGCACCTCGTGCGGCGGCTCACAGCGGCCGCCCACCCCGATCGCCCCGGCTTCGCTGCCCACCTCCCGGCTCAGCGCCCGGTACAGCGACCGCTCGCCCGGCGCGCCCCGGGCCACCAGCACCGCCGTACCGTCACGCCGGGTGGGCAGCACCGGCAGGCCCAGCCCCGCGGCCGTGCGGACCACTGCCCCCAGGAACGCGTCGTCGACCGTACGGCCGGGCCAGCGCACCGCGATCACATGGTGCGGACCGTGCAGATCGTGGCCCACCGCCTCGGCACGGGCGTGGGCGCCGGGGACATCGGCTCCCACGAGCAGATCGTCGACCAGTTCATGCCGCAACCGCAGCTCCACCTCGGCCAGTTCGCGCACATGGGCCAGTTCCAGGGCGAGCGAGGTCGCCGCGTGGTCCAGCGCCCGCAGGGCCCGTTCATCGGCCCGGCCCCCGGGGTCCACCAGCGACAGCGCACCCAGCACCTCACCGCGCGGCGCGGCCACCGCCACCAGCCGGTCCCTGGACCGCACCGGCCGCGGCCGCCGGGCGGCGTCCCGCAGCAGCTCCTCGCGGTGGGCCGGGTCCGGCTTGGGATACGGCTCCGGACGGCCCGGACCCGCCCAGGCCCGGAGGTTGCCGAACCGGTCCTCGATCGCCGCGGGCAGTCCGGTGGCCCGGTGCAGCGCCCGGACGATGCCGTCCTCGCCGTCGCCCCGGGCGGCCGCGCGGGCCAGTGCGTCATGGACCGCGCGCAGATGCCCCAGGTCGGACAGGGAGGACTGGAGCCGCCGTCGGATGGCCTCCCGTTCATCCCGGGCCCGGCGCGCCTCGGCCGCATGGGCCCGCTCCCGGCGGTGGGCGGCGGCGATGGACAGCGCCGCGGCCGTCTGCCGCACCAGCACCCCCAGCAGGAACCGCTCATCGTCCCCGGGCCGGTCGCGGGAGCTGACCACCAGGGCGCCGCGCAGCCCGCCCGGCTCGCGCAGTGCGAACGCCCAGCCCCAGGCGCGCCGGGGGAACCGCACCGGTCCGTCCCGTCCCGCCAGCTCGCGGACCTGCGCGTCAAGGGCGGCGGTGGCCCGCAGGCCGTCGTGCGGACAGCGCACCAGCGCATCGCCGAGCAGCAGATAGCCCGCCTCGGCGCGGCCCGGTCCGACCACGCTGACCTGCGCCATCGCCCGGCGCAGAATCTCGGCCTCGTCCCGGCTGTCGAACATGGCCAGACAGCGCGACAGCAGATCGTGGATGACGCCTGATGTCATACGCCCTGGAGTACCCACTTTCAGATGAATAACCCCATAAAGCGACATTTCTTCTGTGCTCCCGGGGTGAGTCCCGCTGCCGCTCTCGACCTGTGGGCGCAGGGGAGCCCGGCCGCCGATGGGGCGGGGGCGCCCGTCAGTGGTTCCACCGGTGGCGGCGGCCGGGCGGGGGTGGCGCGGGACCGCCCCGGCGCGACCGTCCGCGCGGCACGCCGTCCCGCGACACGATCGCGACCGTCCGTGCGGCACGGCGCGACGGTGTGAGCCGCCCAACATCCCTCCACCCCGGGCGAGATGGGGGACGATGGGCGCACCTCCCCCCGGGCCGGGGCGGATTGACGGCGATGTGCTCAGCATCACCGTCTCCGTTCCGGAAGTCGGAACCCCGCCATTTCGGCCCCGCCGGTCCGTACGGGCACCGCGGCACCTGACGGCCTCGGCATACGCCCCGCGAGGCCCGTGGCCGACGCCCCGCGGAACCGCCGGATCACCGCGTCGTCCTGCGGCGGGGCAGGTTTTCGAGGGGTGCGCGATGGCGCGATCCGGACGGTGGCAGATGCCTCTGACAGGTGCCCGTCTTCTCCCGGCTTCTCCCTTCTCCCCGGCTCGATGCGGACTTCCGATTTCCGTTTTTTCCTTTCCCCGCCGAGCGGTTGATCAGTAATCTCGCCTCAGCAGCGGGTTGCCCTGCCGCTCTTCGTCGTGCTCCACTTCCCCGAGGACGCGGACGGCCCGAGGGCGGCCCCGGAAGCCGGAAGAGGGCGAAGGAAGTGCAGGACGTGGACTGGCGGCCGGAGGGAACGAGCGCCGCGGACGAGGTCGGAACGGGCCGGGAAGGCCATTCCGCGGAGCATGCGATATGACGTCGGAACCGGGCGGACCGAGACGTGACGGCGGCTCCCACGATGCCGCCGGCCCCACGGCCGGGGACCGTACCGAAGACACCGCCCGCGACGCCACCGGTCCGCGGGACACCGGACCGGAACGGTTCGCGGCGCTGTGGAGCCGCGCCGTCCACCCGGTCGTGGCCACGCCCCTGACCCTCGCGGAGTTCCAGGACCGTCTGGTGCCGCTGGCCCGCCAGTTGGCCACCGCGCTGCACGCCCGTCCCTTCGACACCGCGGTGGCCTACGAGGTCGGTGCCGCCCTGGTGGACGCCCACTGCACCGAGCCCGAGGCGCTGCCCGCCGTACTGGGCGCCGTCGACGCCCATCTGGTCGACCACTGCCCGCCGGAGGGCACGGAGCCGCCGGACGACTCCGGCGCGCGCGCCCGCTGCGCCCGGCTGCAGCATGCGCTCGCCACCGGGTTCGTCCGCGAGCTGCGGGCCCGTGAGCGCGCCGCCCAGCAGGCCATCTCCCGGGCCGCGCTGGCCGCCCGCACCGAGGCCGAGAAGGCGCTGCACGCCAGCGAGGCCAAGTTCCGGGCGGTGTTCGAGGGTGCCGTCATCGGCGTCGGCATCGCCGCGCTCGACGGTGAGATCCTCGTCGTCAACGACCCCATGGCTGTCATGTTCGGCGGACGCGACTTCTTCCGCCCCGGCCGGAACGTCAACGAGTTCGTCCACCCCGACGACGCGCCGGGCGCCCATGAGCTCTACCGCCAGCTCGTGAACGGCGAACGCGACCACTTCCGCATCGAGAAGCCGCACTACCGCGACGACGGCAGCGTGCTGTGGACCAATCTGACGGTCACCCTGCTCCGTGACTCCACCGGCGCCCCGCAGTACCAGCTCACCCTCGCCGAGGACATCACCGAACACCGTGAACTCCAGGAGCGGCTGCGCTACGAGGCCACCCACGACGAGCTGACCGGACTGCCCAACCGCGCCCTGTTCCTCGAACGGCTCGACCAGGTGCTCGCCGCCGACGCCGACGCCGAGCGGTTCGGCGTCTGCTACCTCGACCTCGACGGCTTCAAGGCCGTCAACGACAGCCTCGGCCACTCCGCCGGGGACCGGATGCTCATGGCCGTCGCCGAACGGCTGCACGCCTGTCTCACCTCGCCCGACGAACTCATCGCCCGCGTCGGCGGGGACGAGTTCATGGCCCTGGTCACCGGCCCCTCCGCACAGACCGACGGCACCGCGCTGGCCCGCCGGATGCTCGCCGCGCTGGCCGAACCCGTCCGCGTCGAGGGCCGTGAACTCCAGGTGCGCGTCAGCATCGGCGTCGTCGACGGACGGGCCGGGGAGATCGGCCGCGCCGAGGTGCTGCGCAGCGCCGACATCACCATGTACCGGGCCAAGGCCGCGGGCGGCAACCGCTTCGAACTCGCCGACGCCGACTCCAACGCCCGGGTGATCGCCCGTCACAGCCTCACCAACGGACTGCCCTCGGCCCTGGAGAAGGGCGAGTTCTTCATCGAGTACCAGCCCCTGGTGCGGCTCGCCGACGGCACCGTGCGCGGCGCCGAGGCGCTCGTCCGCTGGCTGCACCCGGTGCACGGAGTGCTCGGCCCCGACCAGTTCATCCCGCTGGCCGAGGACACCGGTCTGATCGTCCCGCTCGGCCGCTGGGTGCTGGAGCAGGCCGCCCGGCAGGCCCGGAAGTGGCGGGACAGCGCCGAGGACGACCGCGATCCGCTGCGCGTCAACGTCAACCTCTCGCCCTGCCAGCTCAACCACCCCACCCTGGTCTCCGACACCGTGGCGGTGCTGGAGAACGCCGGACTGTGCCCCAGCACGCTGTGCCTGGAGGTCACCGAGAACGACCTCATCGGAGCCGACGAGGACGCCTTGCGGCCGCTGCGCCAACTCGCCGACCTGGGCGTGGACATCGCCCTGGACGACTTCGGCACCGGCTACTCCAACCTCTCGTACCTGCGCCGCCTGCCGGTCAGCCAGCTCAAACTGGACCGTTCCTTCACCCGCGGGATGCAGCGCGCCCCGGCCGATCCGGTGGACGTCAAGATCGTCGAGGGGATCGTCTCACTCGCCCACACCCTCGACCTCGCGGTGACCGTGGAAGGCGTGGAGACCGCGGTACAGGCCGAGCATCTGCGGATGCTGGGCTGCGACACCGCGCAGGGCTGGTACTACGCCCGCCCCGGCCCGCCGGAGCGGCTGCACACCCTGGCACTGGCCGACGCCAGCTAGGGCGACGGCCCGGCCGGTGCGCTACCCGGCGTCCAGCAGCCGGGAACGGATGAGGAACCGGACGCCCTCCGGCGCCTCCAGCGAGAATCCGCTGCCCCGCCCCGGCACCACGTCCACCGTCAGATGGGTGTGCCGCCACCGCTCGAACTGGGACGCCGACATCCAGAAGCCCACCGGCCGCTCGACGTCCTCCACCACCAGCTCCCCGAGCAGCACATCGGACGCGCCGGTACGGAACTCGCCCAGCGGGTAGCACATCGGCGCGCTGCCGTCGCAGCAGCCGCCCGACTGATGGAACATCAGCGGCCCGTGAGCCGCGCTCAGCCGGCGGATGAGATCGGCGGCGGCCGGGGTCAGCGCGATCCGCGACACCTCGGACATCCTGCGGCTCCTCTCCTGGCCGGGTTCCCAACGGTACCGACCCAGCCAACCCGCGCCCAGGTTGCGAGAGGGTTGCACGGGCGCGCGTCGCGGATCCGCGCCGCCTCCGGTCACCGGGCGCCGCCTCCGGCCACCGGGTCACGCGGACAGCAGCCGCCGCAGATGCCGGCGGTCGGTGGCACCGATCTTCTGGTAGATCCGGTACAGGGTGTTGCTCACCGTCCGCGGCGAGATCACGAGTTGGCCCGCGATCTCCTTGTCCGTCAGCCCCTGCGCGGCCAGCCGTGCCACCGTGCGCTCGCGCGCCGACAGCGGCGCGCTCTCCCCGAGGAAGTCCAGGGGCGGAGTGACCACGTCGTCACAGCGTTTGAGCAGGGTCCGCGCCTGGGCCGTCGCCGCGGTCGCGGCCCGGTCGCGGCCCGCCCGGTGGTGCAGCCGCGCGAGTTCGGCGTAGCCCTCGGCCGCGTACAGATGGGCACCGGACTCGGCCATCGTCCGGGCCGCCTGCCCCAGCAGCTTGGCGTCCCCGTCCGCCACCGCGCGGGCGTAGAGCAGCCGGGCGCGCAGCAACGGCCCCTGGACCGGGTGGTCGTGGTGGACCGCCGGATGCTGCTCAAGACCCAGCCGCGCGCACTCGTGCAGCACCGCCACCACATCCGCGTAGCCGTGGTGGGACAGCGCGTCCTCGACGGCCTCGTGCAGGAACCGGGTGGCGCCCTTGACGTCCCCCGCGTGATGAGCCCGGCGCGCGTGGGCGAGCCGCAGCGCGCCGCGGCAGTGGCCGCCGAACAGCCCGTCGAGGGCGTCCTCGGTGCCGGCCGGGCCGTCCGCCGGACCGGCGGCCCCGGGCGGCAGACAGCTCATGGCCAGCGCCGAGTAGACACGGGACATGGCCTCCCACGGCTGCCAGCCGACCTGGTAGGCGGGGGTGAAGGTGAGGAACGCCAGGGCCTGGCGCGGGCGGCCGCGCTCGTACAGCACCGCGCCCAGGGAGAGCCCGCGCTGGGCGTCCACCCGCGTCGCGTACTCCCGGGTGGCCGCGTGGTACTCGCGGGTCAGCAGTATCTCCGCCTCCTCCAGCCGCCCGCTGAACAGCAGCGCCACCGCGTGCAGTTCCTCCAGCGAGTCCTGGATCAGCGGCCAGGCGATCGAGGTGTGCAGCTCGGTGTCGTCCCGCAGCCGCCGGTAGTGCTCCAGGGCCTCCGTCGGCCGCCCCTGGTAGCACAGGGTCGCCATGGCGAAGAGCCCGGACTCCAGCCGGTGGGTGGGCAGCGGGGCGCGCAGCAGCGGTGAGCAGTGCTCCAGCGCCGCGCCGAAGTGGCCGCGGAAGAAGCACACCATCCCGTTGATGAGCGCCGCGTCGGCCTCGGGCAGCCCCGTCGCCATCTCCTCGGCCTCGTGCGGACGGCCCTGGAAGACGAAGGCGCGCGCCCGCACCGGATCCAGCACCGTGCCGTACTCGCGGTGCTCGGCGCGCACCGCCGCGACGAACGTGTGCAGCTCCCCGAACTCCGCGCGGGCCAGCAGCGTCCGTGCCCGCATCTCGGCCGCCTCCGCCGTGCCGAAGTGGTCCCAGGCCGCGGTGGCGAGCCGGGCCGCCGTCGGCAGCTCATGGGCCCTCAGGGCGTCCTGTGCCGCCTCCAGCAGCGTCTCCTGGGCGGGGACGTCCCCGGCGTCCAGATGCCACTGGGCCAGCAGGATCCGCTCGGCCGGGGGCCGGGCCCCGGGCCCGGGCAGCGCCCCGGTCCAGGTCCGCAGATAGTGCTTGCGGCGCAGCGGCGCCACCCCCTGGCGCAGCACCTGGCCCAGGTACGGATGGGCGATCCGGACCGATGCCGCGTCGGCCTCGGCGGCCCGGCGGCGCGGATCGGGGGCCTGGATCAGCCCCTGGTCCTCCAGGTCCAGCAGGGTGGGCAGCCCGACGAGTGTCTCCAGCACATCCAGCCGGGCGGGTTCGGCCAGCGCGATCAGCTCCAGGGCGCGCCGGGACTCCGTACCGAGCGGGCGGAGCCTGCGGTCGGCCAGATCGCGCAGCGCGTCGGAGGTCGGCAGGGCGTCGTCCAGGTGCCACCAGCCCTCGTCCTGCCGCAGCACCCCCTGGGCGAGCGCGGCGCGCACCAGCTCGCGCAGCAGCAGGGGGTTGCCCGCCGACATCCGCGCCAGCCGGGCCACCCCGGTCTGGGCCAGCCGGTCCTCCAGCAGGGCACCGGCCAGCCGCCGGGAGGCCGGGACGTCCAGCGGTGGCAGATCCACCCGGGCGAGGTGCTGGTCCTTCCACAGTGCGTGCAGATGCGGCGGCGCCTCGTCCGGGTTCACCGTCAGGAGCATCTTGTCGCCGCGCCGCCGGAGCAGGAGCAGCAGCGGTTCGATCGCCTGCGGCGGCAGCAGATGCGCGTCGTCGATCCACAGCAGCCGTGGCCGCCGGGCGGTGGCGCACAGCAGCCGCTGGACGGTGGGCAGTACGCCGCCGGGCGCGAGTTCGTCCACACCGGTGACGACACCGGCGGCGGAGGCGGAGCCGGGGTGCGGGGTCATGATCGCCGCGGCGAGTTCCCCGCCGAGCCGGGTCTTGCCGATCCCGGCGGGGCCGGTCAGCAGGACGCCGCCGGGGCCGTGGCGGCGGCTCAGCACCGTCAGACCCGCGGTCAGCTCGCGTTCCCGGCCCACGAGGGGCGGCTCACTGGTCAGACCGACCGTGTGGAGTGCCTGCGCCTCGTCCGGGGACGAGGGCGGCGGCCCTCCGGAGTACGGGGGCGGCGGGGACGGTGCCGCGGGCACTGCGGTAGCCATCGAGATGTCCTTCAGCGTTCGGAACGGGCAGCGGGTCCGCCGTACGCAGCCGTCGGCATGCGGCACCGCCATCTTGAGCCCGCGGGCGGGCCGCCCGAATCCGTGACATCACTGGTTCGTCGCCGAGGACCGACTCGGCTCCGTGGGCCGAGCCGGTCCTTCCACGCAGATGGTCCCGCGGCGGCGCGGGCCGGTCATGAGCAAGCCGTACTCACATGGGCGATCCGGCTCTCCCCGTTCCGGGCCACTCCATCGGGGAGTAGCGAATACTCCGGAAACGGCGCGGCGGCGGAGCGACGATTTTTTCGTATTGCTGGATCCGCTTGCTGAATCCGCACCGCGGAAACGACCGGGAGGAGATTTCCATGACCGCGCCCGAGGCCCCCGAAATGCCGAAGAAGGACACCGCGCGCCGCCGGATGATGATCGGGACCGCGAGTGTCGTGGTGGCGGCACTCGCCATCGGAATCGGGGTGTATGCCTACGATTCCGATGACGACGACTCCGGCTCCTCACGGGCGGGCGGGAAATCCGGCTCCGAATGGATCGAGGAGTCCTTCTTCGCCCAGGTGCCGAAGGACGGTGTGTTCGAGACGCACCGGGGGAATCTGCCGCTTGCGAGGTTCCCGTCCGGGATCGCGAAATTCACCGAGCCCAAACTGCAGAAGGCATTCGCCCTGGGCGGCAAGCTCCGCGACAAGAACGGCAAGGTCGTCGGCTTCTCCACCGAGATCGAGGAAGTGCTGCCGGAGACCGACTTCGCTTCGGGCAAGATGATGACCCACACCGTCTGGACCCTGTTCTTCCCGGGCCGCGGATCCCTCGTCCTCGACCAGATCGAGAACTCCACGAAGGTCGCCACCAAGGTCTTCAAGCCCGCCTTCGCCAGTAAGAAGCCCTGGGTGGGGAAGCTGAAGGCGAACACCACCGCGGGCCCCCGCAAGGACGGCCGCGGGACGATCCTCGGCGGCACGGGAGCGTTCGCGGGCATCCGCGGCAGTGGTGTCGAGATCGCCGACCTCAAGCGCTTCGACCCGGCCACCGGGGGTCTGGAGGGCGTCTTCGAGCTGCGTTTCCGCTACAAGCTGCCCAAGCGCTGACGCATGCCGCCGCCGTCGCCCCGGCCGTCGCCGTCGGCGGCGGCCAGCGCCGCGTAGGTGGCCCGGACGATGCTCAGCCGGCGGGGGTCCATGGCGCTCCGGGTCTCCCGCATGCGGTTGGGGACATAGGCCAGGGCCATCCGCCGGTCGGGGTCGATCAGACAGAACGACCCTCCCGAACCGCCGAAGAAGGCGCCCCGCGGAGCGGGCAGCGGCAGCTCCGGCGACGGCAGCAGCCAGCTCATTCCCCATCGGGCGGGGGTCAGGAACGTCCGGTCGACCCCGTTGGTCTGCTCCTCGAACGCCCTGCGGCACCCGGCCTCCGACATCAGCCTGACCCCGAGCGTCTCGCCCCCGTTGGCCAGCAGCGACTGGACCGCGGCGAGCCCCCGCGCGTTGGCGATACCGCCCATGGCGGGCAGCTCGGCCTGCCGCCATGCGGGCGTCCACGCGATGGTGTGGGTCTCCTGGTGCATCGGCGGATTTCCGATGATCTCCCGCAGCGGATGGTCCACGGGCCTGCCGGAGAACATGTCGTCCAGCGGAATCACGGGGGAGACCCGGTGGTGCTCCTCGGGCGCCAGACCGATGTAGCAGGGGGCCCCGAGCGGCCCGGCCAGTTCCTCGGCGAGGAACCGCCCCAGGCTCCGCCCGGTCACCCGGCGGACCACCTCGCCGATGATGCTGCCCTGCGTATACGCGTGATAGCCGCTGGCCGTGCCGGGCTTCCATCGCGGCCGCTGCCGGGCCAGCAGTTCCACCGGCTTCTCCCAGCCGTAGAGATCCTCGAAGGTGATCTCCTCGTCCCAGGTCGGCAGCCCGGCGGCATGCCCCAGCACATGCCGGACCAGCACCCCCTCCTTGCCGCCCTGACCGAACTCCGGCCAGTACCAGGCCACCGGCTCGTCCAGGCCGATCTCGCCCCGGTCCGCCAGCAGCAGGACGCACATCGCGGTCAGATTCTTCGAGGACGACCAGACCGCCGTGACATCGTCCCGGTCCCACAGCCGCCGGCGCTCGATGTCGAAACAGCCGCCCCAGACGTCGAGGACCGGCTCGCCCTCCATGAAGATCGCCACGGAGGCGCCCAGGTCGGCGCCGCTCGCGATGTTTTCCGCGAGAACGTCGCGGACGCCTTCGAAACGCTCGTCCCAGGTGCCGAATATCTCATGCATACGGCCGACCGTAAGGCGGTGGGGAATGCGTCGACGACGCTCAGGGAGAATTCGAGTAACGATTGCTCACGGTGCCGGAAAATCCCTTCCGGTCCACGAGTCGAGGATAGCGCCGGCCATGGCGACGACTCTCGGGCGGCTCGTCGCCGGAAATCCCTTTCGTGCCCGCGCCGTTCACGTCCGTGTCCGTGCGGTGGCGTCCCAGGCACCAGAAATAGTGTGCCAAGCGAAGTGATTCCGCATAGGGACGTGCGCGAAGGCGCCCGACGGAGGCTGTGTGCCCGTCGGACGCCTTCCCGCTCAGCCGATGTCGGCTTCTAGAAGAAGCCCAGCTTCTTCGGCGAGTAGGACACCAGCAGGTTCTTCGTCTGCTGGTAGTGATCCAGCATCATCTTGTGCGTCTCGCGGCCGATACCGGACTGCTTGTAGCCGCCGAAGGCGGCGTGGGCCGGGTAGGCGTGGTAGCAGTTGGTCCAGACGCGGCCCGCCTGGATGGCGCGTCCGGCGCGGTAGGCGGTGGAGCCGTCGCGGGTCCAGACGCCCGCGCCCAGGCCGTAGAGGGTGTCGTTGGCGATCTCGATCGCCTCGTCGAAACCGGAGAACCGGGCGACCGCCACCACCGGGCCGAAGATCTCCTCCTGGAAGACCCGCATGTGGTTGGCGCCTTCGAAGATGGTGGGCCGGACGTAGTAGCCGCCCTCCAGCTCACCGCCGAGCTCGGCACGCGTGCCGCCGGTGAGGATGCGGGCGCCCTCCTGCTTGCCGATGTCCAGATACGAAAGGATCTTCTCGAGCTGGTCGTTGGACGCCTGGGCGCCGATCATGGTCTCGGTGTCCAGGGGATGTCCCTGCACGATCTTCTCGGTGCGGGCCACGGCCGCGTCCATGAACTCCTGGTAGTGGCCGCTCTGCACCAGCGCCCGCGACGGACAGGTGCACACCTCGCCCTGGTTGAGGGCGAACATGGTGAAGCCCTCCAGCGCCTTGTCCCGGAAGTCGTCGTCGGCCGCCCAGACGTCGTCGAAGAAGATGTTCGGGCTCTTGCCGCCCAGTTCCAGGGTGACCGGCTTCAGGTTCTCGCTCGCGTACTGCATGATCAGGCGGCCGGTGGTGGTCTCACCGGTGAAGGCCACCTTGGCCACCCGCGGGGAGGAGGCCAGCGGCTTCCCGGCCTCGACGCCGAAGCCGTTGACGATGTTGACCACGCCCGGCGGCAGCAGATCCGCGATCAGGCTCATCCACACGTGGATCGAGGCGGGTGTCTGCTCGGCGGGCTTGAGGACCACCGCGTTGCCCGCCGCCAGCGCCGGGGCCAGCTTCCAGGCGGCCATCAGGATCGGGAAGTTCCACGGGATGATCTGCGCGACGACGCCCAGGGGCTCGTGGAAGTGGTACGCGACCGTGTCGTCGTCGATCTCGGAGAGACTGCCCTCCTGGGCCCGGATCGCGCCCGCGAAGTAGCGGAAGTGGTCGATGGCCAGCGGGATGTCGGCGGCCAGCGTCTCCCGCACCGGTTTGCCGTTCTCCCAGGTCTCGGCGACCGCCAGCTCCTCGAGGTGCTGTTCCATCCGGTCGGCGATCTTCAGCAGGACGGACGACCGGTCCCCGGGCGCCGTACGGGCCCAGGCGGGCGCTGCCGCGTGCGCGGCGTCCAGGGCCCGTTCGACGTCCTCGGCGGTGCCCCGGGCGATCTCGGTGAATGTCTTCCCGTTGACCGGACTCGGGTTCTCGAAGTACTTCCCCTGGGCGGGCGGTACGTACGCGCCGCCGATCCAGTGGTCATAGCGCGGCTGGTAACTGACGACCGAACCCTCGGAGCCCGGGGTTGCGTATCGCGTCATGGGGCGGCCCTCCCGTGGGTGTTCCTCTTCTCGGCCGCTCGCCCGGGAACCACCGCACCTCGGCGGCGTCCCTCGTGGCTGCGGCACTCCTCGTCGAAGACGGAACGACGGTAGGCACCGGGACGTTGCGCGGACGTTGCGCCATGCGGAGCATTCCGGCCAGTGGACCGGTCAGGTCATGGGAGCGGCGCGGACGCCGGACGTCTCACGCCAGCCCGTACGCCTCGCGCAGCCGCCGCACCCGCGCCGCCGGGGCCGCTCGGGCCGGGGTCCCCTCCGGTACCGCCGCCACCAGCGCCTCGGCCACCTCGAGGTCGTCCTCGCCCCACGGCGTCTGCGCCCAGCGCCGCAGGAGGTCCGGATCGCCGCGGGACAGTACGGCGCGGCGCAGACCGTCCTCCAGGGCCTGTCGCATCCGGCTGATGCCCGGCGCCTCCGACAGGGGTAGCAGCGGCCCCGGATAGGCACCGAGGGCCGTGCTCGGGTCGCCCGCGGACAGTGCGTCGGCCGCCACCGCCACATCGGTGCGGACCGGTGCGCACAGCCGGTAGGGGCGCGATCCCAGCAGCGGTCCGACCAGCCGTCGCAGCCGGGACAGTTCGGCGCGCAGGGTCACCGGGGACTGGTGGTCGGCCCGGTGGCCGTACAGCTCCAGCGCCAGCCGGTCGCCGCTGAGCCCCTCCGGGTGGCCCGCGAGCAGCACCATGATCTCGCTGTGCCGCCGTCCCAGCCGCAGCCGGCGGCCATCGGTCACCAGCAGCGCCTCGTCACGGCCCAGCGCCGACAGACTGATCCGCGGTCCGGGCGGGCGCGGCGCGGTGGCGGCGAGCTGTGCCTCGGCGGCGCGGGCGGTCGCCTGCACCAGGGCCAGGCTGTGCGGGGCGGCCAGATGGTCGCCGCCGGTGATGTCCACCGCGCCCAGCAGCCGTCCGGTGTGCGGATCGTGGACCGGTGCGGCGGCGCAGGTCCACGGCTGTACGGTGCGGTTGAAGTGCTCGGTGGCGAAGATCTGCACCGCGTGGTCGACGCTGAGCGCCGTGCCGGGCGCGTTGGTGCCCGCGTGGCGCTCGTCCCAGCGTGCCCCGGCCACGAAGTTCATCCGCTCGGCCCGGTCCCGTACGCCGGTGTGTCCCTCGACCCACAGCAGGCGGCCCTGTTCGTCGCAGACCGCCATCAGATGGGCGCCGTCGTAGGCGATCGTGCCCAGCAGTTCCCGGAACAGCGGCATCACCCGGGCCAGCGGATGCTCGGCCCGGTACGCCTCCAGCGTGTCGTCCGCCAGCTCGATCGGCGCCACGCACTCCTGTGCCACCCGGGCGTCGGCCGAACGCCGCCAGGAATCCGCCACCACCGGGCGGACGGCCGGATCCACCGCCCCCTCCGTCAGGAACTCCTCATGGGCGCGGCGCACGGCGCGGGTGCGCTCCGCGGGGTTCGTACCGGGTGTCATCGCCAGCCAGGGATTGACGTTGACCACGGGGGCCTCACTCAGCAGTACGGGCGGGTGGGCGGAGGGCTCAGGTGGGGAGGGCCGGGGCGGGTGCGACGCCGGGCGGCGAGGCGTAGCCGCAGGAGTGACAGATCTTCCACCCGTCCTGGTTGACCGCGAGGTGGCCACCGCAGTTCGGGCACTGCTCGGAGCTCATGATCGATCCTTTGGTTCATACACGGGCGGTGTGGGGCCGCCGGCGTTCAGATTTCCTTGTGAGGCGGATGCCCCGCAATAGTCAGAACAAGTCGCGTTCAGGTACGGCGTGGCGCCTCTCCGCGTTCATGCGGCGGTGCGGTGCCCCAGTGCGCCCCCGACGTCGGTACGGATGCCTCGAATGCGACGATGAGGGCGTCATGGAAGCGGGGCGCGGACTACGGGCGCTGCGGGCAACGGTGTTCGCGGCGGTCTGTGTGCTGCTCGCCGCACTGGGCCACGCGGTGATGTCCGGTACGGGCGTGCCGTGGTGGGCCGTCACTGCGGCCGTGCTGGTCACCGGTGGTGCCGCGTGGGCCGTGGCGGGCCGGGAGCGGGGGCCGCTGCTGATCACCGCCGCGACCGTCGGGGCGCAGTCGGCGCTGCACCTGGGTTTCACGTTCGCGCAGAAGGTCACGGCGGGGGCGGTGGCCGGGGCGCCTGGGGCGGTGCGGGCGGTGGCCGGGAGCGGCCGCGTCCATCACACCGGACACTTGGCGCACGCATCCGCGCACGCCCACGCCGCCGTGGACACGATGGCGATGCACGCCGCGCCGACGCACTCCATGACTTCGCACGCGGCCATGGGCCACGCCGCCATGGGGCATGACGCCATGGGCCACGCTGCCACGGGCCACACCGCCATGGGGCATGACGCCATGAGTCACTCCGCCATGGGGAACGGTGTCGTGGCGGACGCCGTCATGGGGCATGGCGCGCTCGGCATGTGGTCCGCCCACGTCCTGGTCGCCCTGCTGTGCGGGATGTGGCTCTCGGGCGGTGAACAGGCCGCGTTCCGGCTCTTCCGGCTGGTCCGCACCCGGGCCGTGCGCCTCTTCGCACCCCTGCTGGCCCTGCTGCCGGGCGGCGCGCCGCCGCCCGGTCCGGTGCGCCCGCGCGCCGCCCGCGAGGGCACCGCGCAGCGGCTGCGCCGACTGTTGCTCGTCCATGTCATCGCCACCCGTGGTCCACCGGTGCCCTCCGCCGTCCCCGCCCGCTGACGGGCGATCCGCGACGGCACGCGCACCGAACCACGTCACCGGACGGCCGGCCGCTCAGCGGCGTCGTCCGGAATCCAGGAAGGACCGCAGGTGATGACCCCTGCCCGCAGCCGCCCGGCCGTGCCACGACGGCATCCGGCCCCGGCCACCCACCCCGCCCCGGCAGCCCCGGGGAGCTCAGGCCCCTTCGCGGCCCATCTCGTCCAGGCGCGCCGCCAACTCCCGCAGTTCGCGGGCCCGTTCACCCCAATGGCGGCACTCGGGGCACCGCCGCAGATGGGCGTCGAGCGCCCCGTCCGGCACCTCCGGCGGGAGCGCCTCGCCGTCGACACGGGCGGAAAGGGCGGTACGGAACGCTGTGCAGCTCACCTCCCCATCGTCGCCGACGGTGTCCGCCGCGCGCCCGGAGGTCCCCGTGCCGGAGCGTGACGACGAGACCGTGACGGCCTGGGCGCTCGCCGCGCGCGGTGGTGACCCCGACGCCGTCGACCGCTTCATCCGGGCCACCCAGCGCGATGTGTGGCGCTATGTGTCCCGGCTGAGCGATCCGCAGTCGGCCGACGACCTCGTCCAGGAGACGTATCTGCGCGCGCTGCGCGGACTGCCGCGCTTCGAGGCCCGCTCCTCCGCGCGGACCTGGCTGCTGTCGATCGCCCGCCGCGCGGTCGTCGACCGGCTGCGCCGCAACGCGGCGCGTCCGCGGCTGTCGGACACCGCCGACTGGGAGGCGGCGGCGGAACGCACCCAGAGTCGGGGGCTGCCGGTCGTCGGCTTCGACGACGGCGTGGCACTGACGCAGCTGCTGGCGCTGCTGCCGTACGAGCGGCGCGAGGCGTTCGTACTGACCCAGATGCTGGGGCTGCCGTACGCCGAGGCCGCCGTCGTCGCGGGCTGTCCGGTGGGCACCGTGCGCTCCCGGGTGGCCCGGGCCCGTGAGGCCCTGATCGGTGAACTGACGGCGCCGGACCCGTCCGACGGCTCCCCGTCGCCCCTGCCGCAACCCGCCCTGGCGGGCACCGGGTGACGACCGGCCCGGCCGGTCCCGCCCCCCGTGGTGTGACCGGCCGGGCGCGTCCCCGACTCCCGTGCCGGGAGATCGCACGCGGCTCCGCAGCGCCCAGGGCGAGGTCCGCCCATGGGGCTGTCGGAGCGTCCCGGTGGGCGGTGGCGACTGCCTCGGAGGTATCGCGGCTCTCCGGGGGACGGCAGCGAAGTCCGCGTCAACGCCCCGCCGCGGAACGGTCGGAGGCGAGAGGGCGGAACTCGTCGGCCGGGCGGGCAGCGGCCGCGCCGCACGGCCGCTCGCCGTCGGCTGACACTCTCCTGAGCCTCGGGCAGGGCCGCTGACCCCGCCCCGCTCGTCCCCGCGGCGGCTTCCTCACGCCGCGTACGGCACGGCACGCGCACCGAGTGGTCACGGCTGTCGTCGGAAGGGGCCCGTGCCGGGTGGTCATCCGCTCAGTCGGCCACCGCGGTGCCCGGCCGGACGGCCACCGCCTCCACCCGGACCCGCCCGCTCTCGCGGAAGTGCAGTACGAACGGTACGCGGTCCCCGGCCCGCAGCCGCCCCGGCGCGGGCCGGAGCATCACATCCAGTTCCTCCGCCGACATCCGCAGGGTGGTACGGGCGGGAACGCGGGCCGAGGACACCATCCGCATCGAGCCCGCGCCACGCCGGACGATCCGGCGGCTGAGCATCGCGCTGTCGGCCAACGGCGTGGTGACACGCAGGAGTTCGTCCTCCGCGCCACCGGTGTTGCGAAGGTCGAAGAAGGCGGCGGTGGCCTCGGGGTTGGAGGGCAGCAGCACGCGGGCACGGGCGACCGCCACGGCGGCGGGGGAGCCCGCGGCACCGGAGGCGGTCCAGGTCACGAGTCCGAGCAGGGCGAGGGCGCACGCGACGACGGGTGCGAGGGCGGGTGCGAGGGCGGTACGCAGCGCGGAGGCGGTCACCTGCCGGACTTCCTCAGCACGACGAAAGCCGCGACGGCGGTCCGGGGCGTGGCGGACGTGGCGGGCGGGGGCTGACATGCGGTCACCGCCGCATCGTGGCACGGCCGGAGCCGCCCGTCCGCCCTCCGGCCGCCCGGCGCCGGGTGACATTCCTCCCGCCCGTCCCGGGGAACCGGAGGGTCCCGCCGGACGACGCGGCGCCCGTGCGGGCGGGGAGCCGTGCTCCGGCTCCCCGCCCCGGGGGGTGGCGCGTGGGGGGTCAGCTGATGGACTTGATCAGCTCACCGTTGCTGGTGTCGCCGCTGAGCTCCCAGAAGAAGGTGCCGCCCAGCCCCTGCTGCTGCTTGTAGGTCATCTTCCCGGCGATGGTGGCGGGGGTGTCGTAGCTCCACCACTGGTTGCCGCAGCGCGCATAGGCCGTCCCGGCGACGGTGCCGGTGGCCGGGCAGGAGTTCTTGAGCACCTTGTAGTCCTCGATGCCCGCCTCGTACGTTCCGGGCGCGGCGCCGGTCGCCGTGCCGCCGGGTGTGCTCTGGGTGACGCCGGTCCAGCCGCGGCCGTAGAAGCCGATGCCCAGCAGCAGCTTGGAGGCCGGGACGCCGAGCCCCTTGAGCTTCTGGATCGCCGCGTCGGTGTTGAAGCCCTGCTGCGGGATGCCGTTGTAGGAGGTGAGCGGGGAGTGCGGGGCGGTCGGGCCCTGGGCCGCCCAGGCACCGAAGAAGTCGTACGTCATCGGGTTGTACCAGTTCACGTACTGGGCCGCGCCCGCGTAGTCGGCGGCGTCGATCTTGCCGCCGGAGGAGGCATCGGCGGTGATGGCCGCGGTCACCAGGTTGTTCTGCCCGAACTTGGCGCGCAGTGCGGACATCAGCTTGGGGAAGGCGGCCCTGCCGCTGGTGTCACAGCTGTTGCCGCAGGCGTTGGGGTACTCCCAGTCGATGTCGATACCGTCGAAGACATCGGCCCACCGCGGGTCCTCGACCAGGTCGTAGCAGGACTGGGCGAAGGCGGCGGGGTTCCTCGCGGCCTCGCCGAACCCGGCGGACCAGGTCCAGCCGCCGAAGGACCACAGCACCTTGAGCTCCGGATGGAGCTTCTTGAGTTTGCGGAGCTGGTTGAAGTTGCCGCGCAGCGCGCCCGCGTCCCAGGTGTCGGCCTTGCCGTCGACGCTGGTCGCCGCGTCGTAGGCCTTGTCGTAGTCGGCGTAGGCATCGCCGATGGCGCATTTGCCACCCGTGACATTGCCGAACGCGTAGTTGATGTGCGTCAGTTTCGCCGCCGAACCCGAGGTCTCGATGTTCTTCACGTGGTAGTTGCGCTGGTATATGCCCCATTCGGTGAAGTAGCCGATGACCTTGTTCCCCGCTGCCTTCGCGCCGGCGGCGGGGGCCGCGGGGGCGGCGGTGGTGCCGGTCGTGTCCCGGCGGTCGCCGGCCACGGCCGAACCCGCCAGCAGGGTGGCGGCCAATACCGCCGTACAGAGCGCCGCGAGAGCGGCGAGCAGTCCGCGTGGTCTGAGCATGGAATCTCCTCGGTGGGGGGTGAGGGGAGAGTGAAGTGCCCGACGACCTGCCGAGATCTTGACATGCACGCGCAGGGCGCGGTGCAAAAAAGGTAGAAGGACTAGACCAGTGGGGTCAATGGTCTGGGCCAATGCTCTTCCGTTGTCGTGCCCGGTCCCTGCCCGGGTTCCGTCCGCCGTCCGTCCGCTGCCGGTCCGATGCCTGTCCGTCGGCCGTCCGCCGCCGTCCGTTCGCTCCGTGCCCGTCGGACGGTCCGCCCGCCCCGTCCGGGGTGCCGTCCCGCGCGCTGTCCGAGAAGCTGTCCGAGAAGGTGGTTGAAGATCGGCCGACCGGTGACGGAGGGCTGCCGATCGGGCATACTCCAACCGCCGCGGTGCAGGTCATCACCCGCTCGAGACCCGATGGGAACCGGCCGGCCAGCGGTGACAACGGCGGTGCCGCCCCACCCCCGGCCGCCCGCCGCCGCGCGCCCGACAGGGAGAGGAGAGCGCCGCCATGACCGATCACGGCCCGCAGCCGGTGGAACGCGACCTGCCCACCGAGGAGGCCCGCGATCTGATCGCGCTCGTACGCGAGCTGATCGACCGCGAGATCCGGCCCCGTGCCGCGGAGGAGGAGGCAGCCGGCCGCTTCCCCCGTGAGCTGTTCACCCTGCTCTCCGAATCCGGGCTGCTGGGGCTGGTCCATCCCGAGGAGTTCGGCGGCGGGGGCCAGCCGTACGAGGTCTACCTCCAGGTGCTCGAGGAACTGGCCGCGGCGCGGCTCACGGTCGGCCTCGGGGTCAGCGTGCACACCCTGGCCTGCCACGCGCTCGCCGGGTTCGGCAGCAAACAGCAGCTGGCCGAGCATCTGCCCGCGATGCTGGGCGGTGGACTGCTCGGCGCGTACTGCCTGTCCGAGCCGTCCTCCGGTTCCGACGCAGCCGCCCTGACCACCCGTGCCACCCGCGACGGCGACACCTGGACGCTGGAGGGCACCAAGGCGTGGATCACCCACGGCGGTGTCGCCGACTTCTACACCGTGCTCGCCCGCACCGGCCCCGAGCGCACCCGTGGCATCAGCGCCTTCCTGGTCCCCGGCGACGCCCCCGGGCTCAGTGCCGCCGCGCCCGAGCACAAGATGGGCATGAACGGCTCGCCCACCGCGCAGATCCACCTCGACGGCGTACGGATCCCGGACGCCCGGCGCGTCGGCGACGAGGGGCAGGGCTTCGCCATCGCGCTGTCCGCCCTCGACGCGGGGCGGCTGGGCATCGCGGCTTGCGCGGTCGGCGTCGCCCAGGCGGCGCTGGACGAGGCGCTCGCGTACACCGCGCAGCGCCACCAGTTCGGGCGGCCGATTGCCGACTTCCAGGGGCTGCGCTTCATGCTGGCCGATATGGCGACGCAGATCGAGGCGGGGCGGGCGCTCTATCTGACCGCCGCCCGGCTGCGGGACGCGGGCCGCCCGTTCTCCAAGCAGGCGGCCATGGCGAAACTGTTCTGCACCGACGCCGCCATGCGGGTCACCACGGACGCCGTCCAACTCCTCGGCGGATACGGCTACACGGCGGACTTCCCCGTGGAGCGGTTCATGCGCGAGGCCAAGGTGCTGCAGATCGTGGAGGGCACCAACCAGATCCAACGGGTCGTCATCGCCCGTGCCCTGGCGGGCCCGGAGAGCCGCTGACGGGCACCGCCGCCGGTGTGGCGGTCCGGGGGCGCGGCGATGCCGGGCCCCCGCCGTCGGGCTCCCAGGTCCTGTCCTGCCGGGCGTCGCGGACCCGCGAAGACCGGCAGGGCACGCTCTAGACGCGCGGTGCCGTGCCCCGGCGCAGCACCGGCATGGTGATCGGCCGCGATCCGGGACCGCCGATGTGCGAGAACGGCTGGGTGCGCCAGTCCAGACCCTCCGGCAGCGTCAGCAGCAGCGCCGCGTCCGCCTCCTGAACGTCGAGCGACGCGTCGGTGGGGGAGGTGTCGGCCACCCCGCGCCCCGTACCGGCGCACACCGTGAGCCCGAACGGGTCCCACGGGGACGGGCACAGCGCATGCTCGGGGAGGACGTCCTCGTCCGCGAGCAGGGCGATGGGCCGCGCGCATTCCGGGCAGACGACCCGGAACATCTCGTAGGTCTCGTTCTCGTGGGATTCGACGTCGCCTTCGTCGAGGCGCTCAAGGTAGGGCATGAGTTTCCCCCTCGGGTGGGCTGGCCAGGCGCGTCGGCCTCGACCACAGCAAGCATTTCCCGCGCTGCCCGGGAGGTAATCTCCGCACTTCCGTGGACGCCGCCGACGGGATGTGGTGTTCGTCACATGCCCGGCGCAGATGCGGTGAACAAGGGCCGTACGGCCCCCGTCCCGGGTCCTGGGCACCCGCTGTGCCGGATCGCCCGCGACCACATAAGGTGATCGGCTGTGGAGGAGTTGGACAGACAAATCGTGGAGCTGCTCGTCAAGGACGGGCGGATGAGCTACACGGACCTGGGCAAGGCCACCGGCCTGTCCACATCGGCCGTGCATCAGCGGGTCCGCCGCCTCGAGCAGCGTGGAGTGATCCGCGGCTACGCCGCCGTGGTGGATCCGGAGGCCGTCGGCCTGCCGCTGACCGCCTTCATCTCGGTGAAACCCTTCGATCCCAGCGCGCCCGACGACATCTCCGAGCGGCTCGCCGAGGTGCCCGAGATCGAGGCGTGCCACAGCGTGGCGGGGGACGAGAACTACATCCTCAAGGTGCGCGTCGCCACCCCGCTGGAGCTGGAGCATCTGCTCAGCCGGATCCGTTCGCTGGCCGGGGTCTCCACCCGCACCACCGTGGTCCTCTCCACTCCCTACGAAGCGCGCCCGCCGCGCGTCTGACCGGCCCCGGGCGCGCCTGCCGGGCGTGTCCCCTCCGGATCCGGCGCGCCCGGAGCGCGCCACCGGAATCCGCCCCGCGAGAACCCGTCCCGCGAGAACCGACCCCACGAGGCAGCCCGCCGTGAACGACCCCACCCTTGACCGGACCGCCGAGGGCCGCACCGTGCTGCTGCGCGGCGGTGAGGTCCACAGCCCCGCCGATCCGTTCGCGACCGCGATGGTCGTCGAGCGGGGCGCCATCGCCTGGGTCGGCTCCGAAGGCGCCGCCGACAGCTTCGCCGACGGGGTGGACGAGGTGATCGAGCTGAACGGGGCGCTGGTGACGCCCGCGTTCACCGATGCGCATGTGCACACCACCGCCACCGGGCTCGCCCTCACCGGGCTGGACCTCTCCGGTGCCCGGACGCTCGCCGACACCCTGGACCGGGTCCGTGCCCACGCAGCCGGCCGCCCCGGGGACCGGGTGCTGCTCGGGCACGGCTGGGACGCCAGCGGCTGGCCCGAGGGCCGTCCGCCCCGCCGCGCCGAGCTCGACGAGGCCACCGGCGGCCGGCCCCTCTATCTGACCCGGGTCGATGTGCACTCCGCGGTCGTCACCACAGCCCTGCTGGACCTGGTGCCGGGCGTGTCGGACCTCGCGGGGTACCACCCCGACGCGCCGCTGACCGGCGCCGCCCACCACGCCGTACGCGCCGCCGCCCAGGGAAGCGTGACCGTGCGGCAGCGCGCCGACGCCCAGCGTGCCGCGCTGGCCCACGCCGCCTCACTGGGCATCGGTTCGCTCCACGAGTGCGCGGGCCCGGAGATCTCCGGCGAGGACGATCTGACCGGGCTGCTGGCCCTGGCCGCGGCCGAGCCGGGACCGCGGGTGTTCGGGTACTGGGCCGAGGCCGCCGAGAGCGCCGCCGACCTGGAGAAGGCGCGTGCGCTCGGCGCGCTCGGCGCCGCCGGAGACCTCTTCGTGGACGGTTCCCTCGGCTCCCACACGGCGTGTCTCCACCAGCCCTACGCCGACACGCCGCACACCGGCACCGCCTACCTGGACCGGGCCGCCGTCACCGCCCATGTCGCGGCCTGCACCGAGGCCGGGGTCCAGGCGGGGTTCCACGCCATCGGCGACGCCGCCGTCGGCGCCGTGGTCGAAGGGGTGCGCGCCGCTGCCGAGCGGGTCGGCCTGGCCCGGGTGCGGGCCGCCCGCCACCGTGTGGAACACGCCGAGATGATGACCCCCGAGACCATCGCCGCCTTCGCCGAACTCGGCCTCACCGCCTCCGTCCAGCCCGCCTTCGACGCCGCCTGGGGCGGCGAGGAGGGGATGTACGCCCAGCGCCTGGGCGCCGGACGGGCCAGGACCCTCAACCCGTACGCGGCCATGCTGCGGGCCGGGGTGCCGCTCGCGCTCGGCTCCGACAGTCCGGTCACCCCGCTCGACCCCTGGGGCACCGTGCGCGCCGCCGCCTTCCACCGCACTCCTGAGCACCGCGTGTCGGTCCGCGCGGCCTTCACCGCGCATACGCGCGGCGGCTGGCGGGCCATCGGCCGCGATGACGCGGGTGTCCTGGTCCCCGGCGCGCCCGCCGACTACGCGGTCTGGCGCACCGGTGAGTTGGTCGTCCAGGTCCCCGACACGCGGGTCGCCGGATGGTCGACCGATCCGCGGTCGGGCACGCCCGGCCTGCCCGATCTCACCCCCGGCGGTCAACTGCCCGTGTGCGTGCGCACGGTGGTCGGCGGACGCACCGTCCACCTCCGGCCGGACGAGTGACGCGCGGGCGCCCCGTACCGCCGAACGATGATCCCCCGGCCTGTCGCGGCATCTGAACACCGTCCGTACTGACCTGGTCATTTGAGGAAACGGCGCAGGTCATGCGGCTGTTGACAGGGTGCGGTCGGTGGCCGGTAGGTTCGGCCGAGTCCACCACTGGACGCCCGACCGGGGAATCTTCACGCAGTCGTCGAACGCCGCTGGGCCAGAGGGAGACGCACCGCACCGGTGCGCCACCACTGGGAGCCAGGTCCAGCGCACGGGGGCGAGGGAGGGATCGCCGGGTCGGCAGGTGCGACCCGGGAGGGGCCCGGACGCTCAGTAGACAACGGCTCTCGGTCGACCCGCAGCCAGCGGGTCCCAGGTCGGCCCGAAGGGCGTCGGGCCCCCATCCGCACGCACACGGCGGACCGCCCCCGGCCGCGGGGGCGGCGCCGCCGAGCCCCAGGAACCCCGGCCGTGGCAGTGGCGAAGCGTCCGCACCCCAGGAGCACATTCCGTACCTCGGGACCACTTCCGCGCGCTCGCGTTATACGGTCACCTCACCACAGCACGCATTGCAGGAAGGCCGAACGTGCCCCCGGGTTCCGACACCACCGCCGAAGCCGCTTCGCCCGGCCCCGCCGCCGACCGACCGGGCGGGACGCCCGGGCCCGCCGCCGAGCCGCCGTCCGGCGACGGCGAGACGCCCGTGTCCGCCGCCGCGGACCGGCCGGGCCGGTTCCGCCGTCTGGGGCTGCTGGCCCGCCGGGAGGCGGGCCGCAGCCTGCTCGCGGCCGTCAGCGGCCTCGCGCTCGGCTTCGCCTTCCCGCCGTTCGGTGTGTGGCCGCTGTCCCTGCTGGCGGTGGCCGCGCTGGCGCTGCTCACCCACGGCCGTACCGCCCGGCAGGGCGCCTGGACGGGCTTCGCGTTCGGGCTGCCGTTCTTCGCGCTGCTGCTGAAGTGGCTCAGCGTGATCGGCTGGGACGCCACGATCGGCCTGTCCGTCATCGAGGCGGCCTTCATGGCGCTGCTGGGCGCCGGGCTGGCCCTGGTCTCCCGGCTGCCGGTGCCGGCCCTGTGGCCGCTGTGGACGGCCTGTCTGTGGGTCGCCGAGGAGTGGGCCCGGGACCGTACGCCGTTCGGGGGCTTCCCCTGGGGGCGGCTGGCCTTCGCCAACACCGGTTCGCCCTTCACCCCGCTCGCCGCGCTGGGCGGTGCCCCGCTGGTCACCTTCGGGGTGGCGCTGGCCGGCGGGCTGCTGGCCTCCGCGCTGCTGACCGGATGGCGGCTGCGCGGCGCCTTCTCGCCGCGCGCCGCGCTGCCCGCCGTGGGCGCGCTGGTGGTCGCCGGGGCGGTGACCGCGGCCGGGTCCACGGTGCCGATCCCGACCGGGGCCGCGAAGTCGGTGGACATCGCGGTGGTCCAGGGCAATGTGCAGCAGCCCGGAATGGACTTCCTGGGCCGTCCCATGAAGATCCTCAACAACCACGTCGAGGCCACTCTCGCCCTGGCCAAGGACGTCAAGGCCGGGCGGATCAAGAAGCCGGACCTGGTGATCTGGCCGGAAAACGCCTCCGACCTCGACCCCTTCCAGTACAAGGAGGCCTACGCCCGGATCGACGAGGCCGTGAAGGCCATCGACGTCCCGGTCCTGGTCGGCGCCCTGGTGGACCACCCCACCAAGGAGGGCTACGTCGAGAACCAGGGCATCGTCTGGGACCCGAAGGAAGGTCCCGGCGCCTCGTACACCAAGCAGCACCCGGTGCCCTTCGGTGAGTACGTGCCCTTCCGCCAGCAGCTCAGCAAGGTCATCACCCGGCTCCAGCGGGTGCCCCGCGACTTCTACCCCGGTGATCACACCGGGGTGCTCCAGGTGGGCCCGGCCCGGCTGGGCGATGTGATCTGCTTCGAGGTGGCGTACGACGAGATCGTCCGCGACACGGTCAATGCGGGTGCCCGCGCGATCGTCGTACAGACCAACAACGCCACCTACGGCCGCAGCGGCCAGCCCGACCAGCAGCTGGTCATGTCCCGGCTGCGGGCCATCGAGCACGGCCGTCCGGTGATCACGGCGGCCACCAGCGGGATCAGCGCCGTCGTCTCCCCGGATGGCACGATCGAGCAGCGGACGAAAGAATTCACGCAAGATGTGCTCACCGCGCGCATCCCCCTGCGTGACGGCAAGACCCTCGCCGACCGCGTCGGTGCGACCCCGGAGTGGGTGCTCGCTATGGTGGGCCTTCTGTCCTGCGCGGCCGCGATCATGATTGGCCGTCGGGGACGTACGGACGAGAAGGGGCAGTAGCCGTGAGCGACGCACGCGAGGCCGACGAGCCGCAGAACAAGGCCGACGAGCCGCGCACCGAGGCCGACGGACCGCGCACCGGGGCGGAGGGGCCGGGCGAGGCGGCCGGGGAGCGGCCGGGCGAGGGGGACGCGGCCGCGGAGCCGCGCCGCAGCACCCAGGACGACGGCGGCCGCCGCAAGTACGGCCCGCTCGGCAGCATCTTGGTGATCATTCCGACCTACAACGAGGCGGAGAACATCAAGCCCATCGTCGCCCGGGTCCGGGAGTCCGTCCCGGACGCCCACATCCTCGTCGCCGACGACAACAGCCCCGACGGCACCGGCAAGGTCGCCGATGAGCTCGCGGTCGAGGACGACCATGTGCGGGTGCTGCACCGCAAGGGCAAGGAGGGGCTCGGCGCCGCCTACCTGGCCGGGTTCCGCTGGGGTATCGAGCACGGCTACGGCGTCCTGGTGGAGATGGACGCCGACGGCTCCCACCAGCCCGAGGAACTGCCCCGGCTGCTGACCGCGCTCAAGGGTGCCGACCTGGTCATCGGCTCGCGCTGGGTGCCGGGCGGACGGATCGTCAACTGGCCCAAGTCCCGTGAGTTCATCTCCCGCGGCGGCAGCACCTACTCCCGGCTGCTGCTCGACGTCCCGATCCGGGACATGACGGCCGGGTTCCGCGCCTTCCGCAAGGAGACGCTGGAGGGTCTGGGCATGGAGGCCGTCGCCTCCCAGGGCTACTGCTTCCAGATCGACCTGGCCTGGCGCGCCGTCAAGGCGGGCTTCCACGTCATCGAGGTCCCGGTGACCTTCATCGAACGCGAGCGCGGCGAGAGCAAGATGAGCCGTGACATCGTCACCGAGGCCGCCTGGCGGGTGATGACCTGGGGTGTGAGCAGCCGGGTCAACAAGCTGCTGGGCCGTAAGAACGCCTAGTCACAGCCTGCGTTTACCGCTCGGAGTAGTCCCACGGGCATCCGGCCGTTCCGTCCCCGAGACTTGAGGCGGAAGGAGGCGGAACATGCCTAAAACGACCATGAAGAGCAGCAAGAGCTCATCGCGCCGGACGTCGATGCCCCGCCGGGGCGCCAAGGGCGGCACGATGGAGTCACAGACCAAGGAAGAGCTCTACCGCAAGGCCAAGAAGGCCGGTATCGAGGGCAGGTCGCAGATGTCGAAGAGCGAGCTCATCTCGGCACTGCGGCACCGCTGATACCGGCCGCGGGCGGTTCCCCTGCCCCTGCCCCCCGCCCGTGGGAGGGGCGGGGGGCAGGGGACCACTCATGTCCGGGGCCGGGGCCGGGGCCGGTGTCGGGCGGGCCCGGCTGTCCCGGGCCACGGCCGTGGTGGTCTTCCGGGACCTTCCCCGCGATCCGGGAGGAATCCGCCGCCCCGGGGTCCGCGTCCCCGCGGCGTCCGGGCACACTGGGGGCATGACGACCGGCGCACCGCAGCAGAGCGACCCGACCCGCCCGAAGCGCTCGCGCGCCCGCACCTTCGTACCGCTGGGGATCGCCGCCTGGCTGGTGCTGGAGATCTGGCTGCTGACCGTGGTGGCGCACGCCACCGGCGGGCTGACCGTCTTCCTGTTGCTGGTGGCGGGTGTGGTGGTGGGCGCGGCCGTGGTCAAGCGCGGCGGACGCCGGGCCTGGCAGAGCCTGACGCAGTCCATGCAGCCGGGCGCCGATGCCTCGAAACCCGCGGCCCGGCCCGGCTCCTCGTTCACCATGCTGGGCGGGCTGCTGCTGATGATGCCGGGGCTGATCTCCGATGTGGCCGCCCTGGTGTGTCTGTTCCCGCCGACCCGCGCGCTGCTGCGGCGCCGTGCCGAGGGGGCGCTGTCGCGCCGGATGGGATACGTCCCCGGTGCGCCCGGCGATCCGTTCCGCCAGGCCCGGGAGGGCGGCGGGCACGGTAGGCGGCAGGGCGAGGACGGTCAGGTCATCCAGGGCGAGGTGATCCGCGACGATGAGCGCGCCGAGGGCCGTGACACCGGCCGTGGTGACGGCGGGGGCGCCGTCCGGGGCGAGATCCGGGGCGAGGAGGACGGTCCGCGCTCGGCGCACCGCGACTGATCCGTGGCCCGGGGCCGGGGAGGCGCCGGGGAGACCAGGACGCACGAGGGCCGGGGGGGCCCCCCCGGGGGGGGGGCCGGCCCGGGGGGGGGGGGGGGTGGGGGGGTGGCGCGGGGGAGACCTGCCCGCAGGTGGGCGGGGGCCCCCGCTCGGGGGGGCCCCCGGCCCTCGTATGTTCGGTGCTTCCTTGAGGTCCGCGGATCAGGCGGACTTGCGGTTGTCCCGCGGATGCACGGCGATGTTCATGGCGCCGGAGCGCAGGACCGCCAGCCGCTCGGCCAGCACCTCCTCCAGCTCCTCGCGGGTGCGCCGCTCCATGAGCATGTCCCAGTGCGTGCGCGCGGGCTTGCCCTTCTTCTCCTCAGGACCGTCGCCGTCCACCAGGAGTGCCATGGCGCCGCACGCCTTGCACTCCCACTCCGGCGGGATCTCCGCCTCAACCGAGAACGGCATCTCGAATCGATGTCCGTTCTGGCATGCGTACTCCACCGCCTGGCGCGGGGCCAGATCGATGCCGCGGTCGGTCTCGTAGCTGGTCACCACGAGTCGCGTGCCGCGGAGAGCTCGCTCACTCATGAATCGTGCCTCCCGGGCTTGTCGCCCACAGGACAGGTGTCGCTGTCGTCGTCATCCGGTCAACGTCCGGTCGGCGGTGAAGATTCCCGTGTTGGGACATGCGTCGCCCGTCGTGCCGCCCCGTTGTTCTACCCACAGGCGCCCGGTTTGTCACATCTGGCAGCAGATGTCACCCAGCGTTTCTGGTACTTTAGCGCGCAGTAACGGTCCGCCTGGTAGGCCAAGGGCGTACACTACCGCTCCACTGCCCCGAGCTCGAAATCAGGTCCCCGTTCTGTCCGGGATCCGGCCTTCGGTGCCGCCCCGCGCGACCACCTCCGAGCGCTCCCCGGGGGCGGTGGGGATTGCGAAGAGGCGCAGGAAGAACTGTGACAGCGGCCCGATGGTCAGCGCAAAGAGCACGGTTCCGGCACCCACGGACCCGCCCAGGAAGTATCCCGTCACCAGCACCGTGACCTCGATACCGGTGCGCACCAGACGGATCGAGCGGCCGGTGCGCCGGTGCAGTCCGGTCATCAGCCCGTCCCGCGGCCCCGGTCCGAAGCGCGCCGAGATGTACAGCCCGGTGGCCGCGCCGCACAGCACGATCGAGAAGACCAGCAGCGGGATCCGCACCGCCAGCGCCTCGGGTGCCGGTACCAGCCACAGGGTGGCGTCCGCCGCCGGTCCCACCACCAGCACATTGGAGACCGTGCCCAGGCCCGGCCGCTGCCGCAGCGGTATCCACAGCAGCAGTACGACGGCGCCCACGATCATGGTCACCGTGCCGAACGAGAGCGGGACGCGCTTGGTGATGCCCTGGTTGAGGACGTCCCAGGGGTCGAGGCCGAGGGTGGCCCGCAGCTGCAGTGCCATGGAGGCGCCGAACAGGGTGAGTCCGACGTAGAGCTGGGTGAGACGGCGGGCGAGGCGGCGGGATCCCCCCGACGGATCTGCGGACAACGTGCCCTCCTGCTTCCTGTTCTGATCGGCCTCACGGCCTCGTGGCCCGGGTGCCCTGGTGGTGATGGGCGGTGGCATGTCACTCTGTCCCCCGGGACCAGTCCAGTTCCATGGCCAATCCGTGAAAGGTGGACCGCTTTCGATGAGTCCGTGGACCTCCGCGGTGGGGGCACCGCAACTGGCGCGGCTGCTCGGATCGCAGCACACCCGCGACCGTACCCCCGAGGGCGCGGTGGCCTCACTGAACGGCGGCCGCCGGGTGCCCGCGTACCGCGCCCTGGCCGACGGGGTGCGGCTGCTGATTCTGGAGGGCCGGGTTCCGGTCGCCGCCCGGCTGCCCGCCGAACGGGAACTCGCCGCCGCCCTCGCGGTCAGCCGCACCACGGTGGCCGCCGCCTACGAGGCGCTGCGCGGTGAGGGGTTCCTGGAGTCCCGGCGCGGCGCCGGGAGCTGGACCGCCATGCCCGCCGGGAGCCCGCTGCCCACCCGGGGGCTGGATCCGCTGCCGCCCGAGGATGCCGCCTCGGTGATCGACCTCGGCTGCGCCGCGCTGCCCGCCCCCGAGCCCTGGCTCACCCGCGCCATGCGCGGTGCGCTGGACGACCTCCCGCCGTACGCCCACACCCACGGCGACTACCCCGCCGGGCTGCCCGCCCTGCGCCAGGCGCTCGCCGACCGCTACACCGCGCGCGGCATCCCGACCATGCCCGAGCAGATCATGGTCACCACCGGCGCGATGGGCGCGGTGGCCGCCGCCTCGCGGCTGCTGGTGCGCCCCGGTGAGCGCGTCGCCGTCGAATCGCCCAGTTACGCCAACATCCTCCAGCTGATGCGCGAGGCGGGCACCCGGCTGGTCCCCGTCGCGATGGCCGACCGGCTCGGCGGCTGGGACATCCCGTCCTGGCGCCAGGTGCTGAGCGCCGCCGCGCCCCGGATGGCCTATGTCGTGGCCGACTTCCACAACCCCACCGGCGCGCTCGCCTCCGAGGAGCAGCGCCGCCGGCTCGTGGACGCCGCCAGGTCGGCCGGCACCGTCCTGGTCGCCGATGAGTCCATGGCCGAACTCCGGCTCGACCAGGACGTGGAACTGCCGCCTCCGCTGTGTTCCTTCGACCCGGCGGGCAGCACCGTGATCACCGTCGGCTCGGCGAGCAAGAGCTTCTGGGCCGGACTGCGCATCGGCTGGGTGCGCGCGGCCCCCGAGGTGATCCGCAGTCTCGTCGCCGCCCGCGCCTACGCCGACCTGGGCACCCCCGTCATCGAACAGCTCGCCGTGGCCTGGCTGCTGAACACCGGCGGCTGGGAGGAGGCCGTCGCGATACGCCGTGAGCTCGCGCGCGGCCACCGCGATGCGCTGGTGGGCGCGCTGCGCCGCCATCTCCCCGACTGGGAGTTCACCGTGCCGCACGGCGGGCTCACCTTGTGGGTGCGCACCGGCGGCCTCTCCGGCTCGCGGATCGCCGAGGCGGGCGCGCGGCTGGGGGTGCGGGTGCCGTCCGGACCGCGCTTCGGGGTGGACGGGGCCTTCGAGGGCTATGTGCGGCTGCCGTTCACCGTGGGCGGCGCCGTCGCCGACCAGGCCGCCACCCGGCTGGCCGCCGCGGCCGAACTGGTCGCCACCGGCGCGGTCACCGAGGCCGAGGCCCCGCGCACCTACGTCGCCTGAGCCCGCGCCGCCTCCGCGCGGGCGGGCGAGGGGCGCTCAGGCGCCGGACGGGGCCGAGGTCCGGGGCGGTTCCGCCGGCTGTCCGGCCGGGCCGCCCTCCGGCCGCGGCAGCAGTCTGAGCACCGCCTGCCGCTGTGCCTCGCTGGTCGCGTCGTCGTACGGATCCGGGGTGGCGGGCACCTGGAGCCGGTGCACCGGTCCGGTGCCAAGCCGGGCGTAACCGCGGCCCGCGGGCATCTCCGGGGTCGGGGTGGTGTGCGGCGGCGCGCCGAGGACGGCCGCCGCCTGGTCGAAGGAGGCCGGGCCCAGCACCACCCGGGCCCGGGTGTGGGTCCGCACCGCCTCGGTGAGCCCGTCCGCGGTGTCGAGCTGGTCCGCGACCACCACCCGTACGTTCGCCGCCCGGCCGTGCCGCAGCGGTACGGCCAGCAGCTCCTGCGGATCGGGGCGGCCGTCGGCGGCGGCCAGATGGCTGAGCACCGACGGGCGGTCCAGCAGGATCCACAGCGGGCGCTGGATGTCGTCCGGCAGCGGATGGCCGAGCTGCCGCGCGCGGTTGGCGGCGATCAGCCGCCGCTCGGTCTCGTGCCCCGCCCACTCCAGCGTCGCGAGCGTCCCGGCCAGTCCGCACTCCACCGCCAGCACTCCGGCCCGTCCCGCCAGACACGCGTACTCGCTGGTGCCGCTGCCGTCCACCACCAGGACGTCCCCGTGGTGCAGCGCCTGGAGGGCGATGGAGCGCAGCAGGGTCGTGGTGCCGCTGCCGGGCTGGCCGAGGGCCAGCAGATGCGGTTCGGTGGAGCGCGGTCCGGTGCGCCAGACCACCGGCGGGACATCGCGGGTGGCGGGCTCCTCGGCCGCCCCGTCCCGGCCGCCTGCCTGCCGCGCCCCCTTCCCGGGTGGGTCCGCGGCACCGCCCTCGCCGCCCTCATGGCCTTCACCGCCCTCCAGCACCGGCAGGGTGCGCTGGACGGAGGAGGTGTCGGTGAAGCCGAGCACGGTCTCACCGGGGGTGGTGACGAAGCGCTGGGCGCAGATCGCGGTGGACAGCGGGGGCAGCACCGTCAGGGTGAGCCGGTTCGCCTCCTCGTCCCAGGCGAAGAGGTACTCCCGGCCGCGACCGGACTTGGCGTGCAGCAGCTGTTCGATCCGTGCCCGGGAGGAGGGCTCGCCGTCGGTGAAGTACGCCGGATAGCGCAGGTGCAGCTTGGTCAGCCGGCCGCCCTCGTCGAAGGCGTAGGACTCGAAGGCGTCCGACCACTCCCCGCCGTGGGCGTACAGCGGACTGGGGTCCTCGGCGGCCGAGAAGTAGGGCACCAGCGCCTCGTAGAGGGTGCGCAGCCGCTCGGTGCCGTCCGGTCCGGGGCCGTCCGGGGCGGCGGCGCGCTCCCGGCCCGCCCAGCACGCCGCTCCTATCAGGCAGACCCCCGCCACCAGCGGCCCGTACGGCAGCAGGAAGACGACGAACACCCCGCAGGCCGCGAGGAAGAGCGCCGGGCCGCGGCGTTCGCCCGGCAGCTCCCCCCACATCCGCCGCCCCGAGGCGGCCATCACGCGCAGCCCCCGGGTGAGCGCGATCAGCGGGTGGAGCACATCGGCGGCGCTGTCGGCCGCCGTCCGGGCGAAGTCGCGGCCGCGCAGCAGGGGGTCAGGGGCGCTGCCGAGCCGGAGGCGGGGGAGTCGTGCCACGTCAGATCTTGATTCCGCCCAGCAGGCTGGCCAGGCTCGCGCCGCCCGCCTTGATGCTCGGGGCGATCGCGGTGCTCGCCAGGTAGAAGCCGAAGAGGGCGCAGACGATCGCGTGGGACCCCTTGAGGCCGTCCTTGCGGAAGAACACGAAGACGACGATGCCGAGCAGTACGACACCGGAGATGGAGAGGATCATCACGGGCTCCTGGCTGGTGGGGGACGGTCACCATGAGTTGTTCCAGGCTCACAGCATGTATCCATCTAGGGAAAGGTGCAAATGGGTGGATTATCGGTGTAATCATCACAATGGGTGTGCTCTGGAAGGGGCGGGCGGCCCGGTGCGGGGATCCACCCCCGCGCCCTGCCCGCCCTGGGGTGGACGTGATCGCGTAGAAGTGATCACCTAGCGGGACGAGCCGGAAGCCGAGCCGGAGGCGAGACGCCATGAGCGAACCGAACGAGCCCGCCCACGACCCGGAGGTGCTCCAGCTGGCCGCCAAGGTCTTCGACCTGGCCCGGCGCGGCGACACCGACACCCTCGCCGCCTACGTGGACGCGGGCGTTCCGGCCAACCTCACCAACGACAAGGGTGATTCGCTGCTGATGCTGGCCGCCTACTACGGCCACCCGGCGGCCGTATCGGCCCTGCTGGAGCGGGGTGCGGACCCCAATCGCGTCAACGAACGGGGTCAGACCCCCATCGCCGGAGCCGCCTTCAAGGGTGAGGAGGAGGTGCTGCGGGTGCTGCTGGCCGGCGGCGCCGACCCGCGGGCCGGGTCGCCCTCGGCGGTCGAGACGGCGCGGATGTTCGGACGGCAGGACCTGCTCACCCTGTTCGGGGCGCCGGAAACCGACTAGGGCTTCGTTCAGGGGGTGGGCGAAGCGGTCGCCGGAGGCTGTGGTGCGGGGCTCGGGGCCGGTAGATTCGGGCCGGGGGAAGGAGCCTGATGGCCGAAAACCGGCGCACCGTACGCGATCTGCGGCGCGGCAACCGCTCGACACTGCTGCGCACGCTGTACTTCCAGGGGCCGGTGAGCCGCCAGGAACTGGGAGAGCTCACCGGGCTCAGCGCGGGCTCGGTCAGCAGCGTCGTCGCCGAACTGTTCGCCGACGGACTGGCGGAGGACGCCGGTTCGGTCGGCTCCGACGGCGGCCGTCCCCGGACGCTGCTGCGGGTCGCCCCCGGCAGCGGCCACCTCATCGGGGCCGACATCGGTGAAACCCACGTCCGGGTGGCGCTGTTCGACCTCGCGTTGACCGAACTCGCCCGATGGGAACACCCGCTGCGCCCCGGCCGCCCCGAAGCCGGGGCGGTCGTCGAGCACATCCTGACCGGAGTGGACCTGGTGCTGGCCAAGGGGGACGTTGCGGCCGACGCGGTCATCGGTGTGGGGGTGGGGGTTCCCGGCATCGTCGAGCGGGATCCCGAGGCCGTCGTCCACGGCCAGACCTTCGGCTGGGACGCGGTGCCGCTGGAACGGCTGCTGCGTGCCGGTACGCCGCTGCCGCTGTTCATCGACAACGGCGCCACCGCACAGGGCCAGGCCGAGATGTGGTTCGGGGCCGGACGGGACGCGGACACCGCCGTGATCGCGCTGATCGGCTCGGGTGTCGGCGCGAGCATCGTGACCGGCGGTTCGCCCTACCGTGGCGCGACCAGCAGCGCGGGGGAGTGGGGCCACACCGTCGTCCAGGTCGGCGGACGCACCTGCCGGTGCGGCGCGGTCGGCTGTCTGGAGGCGTACATCGGGGCGCGGGCGGTGCTGGACCGCTACCGGACCCGGCGCGGCGGGGGCATCGCGCCGGGCGGGGGCTCCCTGGACGGGTGCGAGCCCGCCGGATCCGGCCCGGTCTCCGCCGCCGGGCAGCAGGAGGCGTTCGCCGCGCTGCTGCGGGCCGCCGCCGACGGGGCCGACCCCCGGGCGCGCGAGGTCGTGGAGGAGGCCGCGGCCTACCTCGGTGCGGGCATCGCCGACCTGGTCAACCTGTTCAACCCCGAGCGGATCATCCTCGGCGGCTGGGCCGGACTGCTGCTGGCCCGTCATGCCCTGCCGGTGGTCAGGGAAGCCACCGCCCGCTACGCGCTGCGCCGTCCACTGGCCCGGACCGAGATCACCGCGGCCGCGCTCGGACCGGACGCGGTGGCCCTGGGTGCGGCCACCCTTCCGCTGGCCCGGTTCCTCGGCACCGGGGGCCGGACATGAGGTTCCGGTGATCTCCGGAGCTCTTCGGTGGGTTCGACTCCTGTCCGTTTCAGGGGAGTTGAGGAGGGCGCCGTCTCAAGTTCTTTGAACCAAGAAGGTCCAGACCTGTTGACATGGCGTAAACCCGGCTGGACATTATGTCTTCCCGGGAGGTGATGTATGACGGCCCAGGCAGCCCAGCCCCACCCGCTCACCGTTGGGCGCGGCCAGCGGCGCGGCGCCCGCTCCCCGGTCCTGTGGGCGCTGTACTTCGACTCCCCGCTCACCAGGCGGCAACTCACGCTGCGTACGGGCCTTGACGCCACCGCGGTGGACGCAGCCGTCGATGAACTGCTCCTGGAGGGCGTCCTCATCGAGCCGGAGACGGACCGGCCGGGCCCGGCGCCGCTGCGGCTCGTCCGCGCGCACCGGTACGTCATCGGCGTCGACGTCGGGGAAACCCGGGTGCGCGTCGCGCTGTTCGACCTGGCGCTGAACCGGCTCGCCGCCGCCGACCATCCGCTGTCCGCCGGACGGCATGATCCGGACATCGTTGTCGGCCATGTCCTGGCAGGGCTCGACACCGTCATCGGCGCCGCCGGGGTGCCGCCGTCGGCGATCCTCGGTGTCGGTGTCGGTGTCGGCGTCTCGGGCGCGGTGGAGCGCGGGGCCGAGACACTCGTCCACGGCCAGAGCTTCGGCTGGGACGCGGTGCCGCTGGAGCGGCTGCTGCGCGCGGGTACGGCGCTGCCGCTGTTCATCGACAACGGCGCCGGCGCGATGGGCCGGGCCGAGCTGTGGTTCGGCGCCGCGCGCGGCGCCCGGCACGTGGTGGTCGCGCTGATCGGCTCGGGTGTCGGCGCGAGCATCGTGACCGGCGGGTCGCCCTACCGCGGCGCGACCAGCAGCGCGGGGGAGTGGGGCCATACCACCGTCCAGGCCGGGGGCCGCCGTTGCCGGTGCGGTGCGCGCGGCTGTCTCGAGGCGTACGTGGGGGCCGGAGCGGTCCTGGAGCGCTTCCGCCAGGCCCGGCGCGGCCGTCCGGTCCCGGGGGAGGACGAGGAGTCCGCGTTCGGCGCGCTGCTGACCGCGGCCGACACCTCACCCGCGGCCCAGCGCGTCCTGGAGGAGGCCGCGGTGTACCTCGGCGCCGGGATCGCCAATCTGGTCAACCTCTTCAACCCGCAGCGCATCGTCCTCGGCGGCTGGGCCGGACTGCGGTTCGGCGCCCGGATGCTGCCCCGGATCCGGGAGTCGGTGGCCGCGCAGGCCCTGCGGCGCCCCTACGCCCACACCGCCATCGAACTCGGCACGCTGGGACCGGACGGAGTGGCGCTCGGCGCCGCGACCCTCCCGGTGTGCCGGTTCCTCGCCGACGGCGCGCGTCCGCCGCGGACCCCCGTTCCCTGACGGCCCGTCCGGCCCCCGCGACCGCTCCCCACCGATGTTCCACCGGCCGTGACCGCACCGGCCGCAGCACCTTCCCCCGCGGACCGGCGACGCCCGGTCCACCCCCCACAGGAAGGCACCACGGTTCCATGCGAAGGACCCTGCGCACCACCGTGATCGGCCTGCTCTCGGCCACCGCCCTCGCCGCCACCCCCTGGTTCACCGCCCCGGCCGCCGCCGGGCAGGACGGCGGCGGCCGGACCGCCACCGCCACGTTCACCGAGGACTTCGACGGCCCGGCGGGCAGCGCCGTCGACGGCTCCCGCTGGAGCCATGAGACCGGCGACAACGTCAACAACCACGAACGGCAGTACTACACCGCCGGGACCGGGAACGCGGCGCTCGACGGCCAGGGAAACCTGGTCATCACCGCGCGCAAGGAGAACCCGGCCGACTACGCCTGCTGGTACGGCCGGTGCGAGTACACCTCCGCCCGGCTGTCCACCGCCCGCACTTTCACCACCGCCTACGGCCACGTGGAGACCCGGCTGAAGGTCCCGCGCGGCCAGGGCATGTGGCCCGCGTTCTGGATGCTGGGCACCGACATCGGCAGCGCGGGCTGGCCCGACTGCGGTGAGATCGACGTGATGGAGAACGTCGGCTTCGAACCGGGCACCGTACACGGCACCCTCCATGGCCCGGGCTACTCCGGCTCCGGCGGTATCGGCGCCGGTTACACCCTGCCGGGCGGCGCCGCGTTCGCCGACGCCTTCCACACCTTCGCCGTCGACTGGTCCCCGAACAAGATCACTTGGTCGGTCGACGGACAGGTCTACCAGACCCGCACCCCCTCCGATCTCGGCGGCAACCGCTGGGTGTTCGACCACCCCTTCTACCTCATCCTCAACCTGGCCGTCGGCGGCTACTGGCCCGGTGACCCGGACGGCAGCACCGCCTTCCCGCAGGCGCTCGTCGTCGACTACGTCAAGGTGACCGGCGGCACCTGACGACGCCCGGGGCGACCGGGACACCCGGGGCGTGCGGGGGCCGAGTAGCGTGCTCCCATGGACATCGGTGATGTGGTCGAGGACTTCGAACTTCCCGACGAGACCGGTACGGTCCGGACGCTGAGCGGACTGCTCGCGGACGGACCGGTGGTGCTCTTCTTCTACCCGGCGGCCATGACCCCCGGCTGCACCAAGGAGGCGTGCCACTTCCGCGACATCGCGGCGGAGTTCAGGGCCGTGGGGGCACAGCCGGTGGGCATCAGCGCCGACTCCGTCGAACGCCAGGCGGAGTTCGCCGGCCGGCACTCCTTCGGCTATCCGCTGCTCTCCGACCCGGAGGGCACCGTACGGGAGCGGTTCGGCGTCAAACGCGGACTGGCGGCGGTACCGACCAAGCGGGTCACCTTCGTGATCGGTACCGACCGCCGGGTGCTGGAGATCGTCAAGAGCGAGTTCCGGATGACGGTCCACGCCGACAAGGCGCTGGAGGCGCTGCGCAACACGGCGGGCTGACCCCGCCGGCCGCGCATACGAAAAGGCCCGCGAAAGGCCGACGGGCGGGCCGCTGACGGCGGCCCGCCCGTCGCGGTCTCATCCCGACGCGGAGAAGACGAAGGTGAACGCGGCCGGTGCGACCGGGAGGCGGTACGGCTCCAGTACGCCGGGCCCGCACGACAGACTGCCGATGCCCTGCTGACCGTGGTCGAGGTTGACCCACACCGTGTCCGGCGACGGCACCAGGTCCGGGGTGTGCGCGGCGGCGTCCACCTGCTCACTGGTCCAGCGGCGCGCGGTGAACCAGAACGGCGGGGCGCCCTCGATCCGCATCCCCCGCCCGTCGGGAGCGGACAGCCGCGCCCAGCGGACGTCCGGCCGCGCCCCGTTCTCCTGCGGCCGGACGTACGGCGTCTGCATCGCGTCGACCGGCAGCGCCCAGCGCCCCAGGCGGCATGCGGTCCGGGTGTCCGGATACCCCTCGCCGGGGCCGCCGCCGAACCACTCGGCGTGGCCGAGCGAGGCCGGAACACCCAGCCGCAGGCCGAGCCGTGGCAGCGGACAGGACCACGAGCCGCGCGGTACGACGGACACCGCGAGCCGCAGCCGGTCCCCGGCGGCGGTCCAGCGGCAGACCGTCTCCAGGGCCAGATCGGTGGCCGCGGCGGCCACCCTCGTCCGTACCGTGAGCCCGGTGTCGTCCGGCTCCACCGCGTCCACCCGGTGCCTCATCCGGTGCAGCCCCAGCTCCCGCCAGATCAGCCCGTACCGCTCATCGGGCTGCCAGACGGCGCCGTTGTCGTTGTCGGTGGGCGCCCGCCACACATCCAGCCGCGGCCCGGTGACCGCGAGCGGGCCGAGCGCGGTGAGCTCACCGGTGGCGGCGTCGAAGGTGCCCGGTCCGAGGGTGATCCGCCGTGCGGCGCGGCGGGGAGCCTCCACCGGTGCGTCGGTGTGCGGGGGCTCGGTCCGCACCCGGGCGGGGAGCTGGCCCCAGGCCACCGGATGGCCCGCCGGGGCCCACGCCGTGGTGGCGGCCAGCCGCGCCTCCACGGTCCACCGGGTCTCCTGGCCGGGAGCGGTCTCCGGCGGCACCGGCAGCTTGAGGTCGGCGGCCAGTCCCGGGCCGATCGGGGGCACCGCCAGCTCGCCGGACGCCACCACCTCGCCCTCGGCCTCGTACGCCCAGGCGAAGACCAGATGGGACAGATCGGCGAAGTCATGGTGGTTGGCGATCCGCACCGTGCCCTCGACGCCGTCGCCGCCGATCCGGACCGGCTCGATGACCTTCTTGTACTCGGTCAGCCCCGGTGAGGGGGTGCGGTCGGGGAAGACCAGACCGTCGCAGACGAAGTTCCCGTCGTGCAGCTCCTCGCCGAAGTCCCCGCCGTACGCGAACCAGGGCGTGCCGTCGGCGGTGCGCCGGGCCAGACCGTGGTCGATCCACTCCCAGACGAAACCGCCCTGGCAGCGCTCATGGGTCTCGAACGACCGCTGGTACTCGGTGAGTCCGCCCGGCCCGTTGCCCATCGCATGCGCGTACTCGCACTGGATGAACGGCAGCCGTCGGCGCCTGGCGTCCAGCTCCGGATCGCCCCACGCCGGCTCCGTGCGCCGTCCGATCCGCTCGACCTCGTCGTGCGGCGCGTACATCCGCGAGTAGACATCGGTGTCGGCGCAGGACGGATCGCCCTCGTAGTGGATCACCCGCGACGGATCGCGCTCCCGGATCCAGTCGGCCATGGCGGACAGTCCGCGGCCGGTGCCGCACTCGTTGCCCAGCGACCACATCACGATCGACGGGTGGTTCTTGTCGCGCTCGACCATCCGGGCGGCCCGGTCGAGCAGTGCTGGGGTCCAGCGGGCGTCGTCCACCGGGTTGTCCCGCCAGTCCTGTTCGACGAAGCCGTGGGTCTCCAGGTCGCATTCGTCGATGACCCACAGCCCCAGCTCGTCGCAGAGCCCGAGGAAGGCCGGATGCGGCGGATAGTGGCTGGTGCGCACGGCGTTGATGTTGTGCTGCTTCATCAGTGTCAGATCGGCGCGCATGGTCTCGGTGTCCAGCGTGCGGCCGGACTCCGGGTGGAACTCATGCCGGTTGACCCCGCGGAACAGCACCCGCCTGCCGTTGACCTTCAGCAGTCCGCCCTCGACCACGACGGTGCGGAAGCCGACGCGCAGCGGAACGCTCTCGCCGACGGTGGTCAGCCATGCGTCGTACAGCCGCGGGGTCTCCGCCGTCCACGGCTCCACGGGCAGCGTGGCGCTCTCCCCGGTGGCCAGGTCCAGCCCCAGTTCGGGCACGGTGACCCGGCCACCGGGATCGGCGTCGATCCGCAGGGTGCCCTCGCCCCGTACGTGGTCGTAGGAGGCGTGCACGAAGTAGTCCTCGAGACAGCCCTCCGGGCGGTGTTCCAGAGTGACCTCGCGGAAGATCCCCGGCAGCCACCACTGGTCCTGGTCCTCCAGATAGCTGCCGGAGGACCACTGGTGCACCCGGACCGCCAGCACGTTGCCGCGCGGCAGCAGCAGTCCGCCGACGGCGAACTCCTGCGGCAGCCGGCTGCCCTTGAAAGTGCCCAGCTCCTCGCCGTTGAGCCAGACCCGGGCACAGGATTCGACGCCCTCGAACCGCAGCACCGCGTCGCCGCCGTCCGGCCAGCCCGGGGGCAGGTCGAACACGCGCAGATGGTCACCGGTGGGGTTCTCGGTGGGGACCCGCGGCGGGTCCACCGGGAACGGATAGCGGTGGTTGGTGTAGATCGGCGCGCCGTGGCCGTGCAGCACCCAGTGCGCGGGCACCGGGATCCCGGCCCACCCCGAGGCGTCGTAGCCGGGGCGGGCGAAGGAGTCGTCCTCGGCGGTGGCCGTCGGGGACAGCCGGAAGGCCCAGGTGCCGTCCAGGCTCAGCCGCGCCGCGTCGGTCTCGGCGGACCAGGCGCGGGGCGGCAGTCCCCCGCTGCCGGGGGAGACGTCCTCGTAGTACGGAAGGGGTGTGTGCGGCGTGTTGGGTGTGTGCTGCGTGTGCTGCGTGGAGCTCATCCTTCTCCTCGGTCAGCGTTCGGTCGGGCCGGTCGTGGCCGCGCTGGTCGAGCACATGGGTGGGGATGGAGCAGCCCGGCGGCGAGGCCGGGACGTCAGGGGGCGGACTCCTTCGCGTCGGCGGATTCGGACTACCCGTCGCGGCTCCTCCCATTCGCCCTCGTGCGGGCGGGCGCGCTGTCGACCACCCCGGCTGTCGGCCATCCCGGCCGCACCCGGGTTCACGAAGCCCTCGGGTGCGCGCGCCCGGCCGATGCGAGCCAGCCCTCCAGGGCGAAGGTGGCGGCGCCGAGGCTCACGGGGTTGTCGGGGATCGGGGACAGGACGATCCGGGTGCTCGCCAGCGGACGGCGCAGGGCGCGCCCGGCCACGGCGGTGCGCACCTCGGCGAGCAGGGGCTCACCGAGCCGGGCCGCGACCCAGCTGCTGAGCACGATCACTTCGGGGTTGACCAGGTTGACCAGGTCGGCCAGGCCCGCACCGAGATAACGCGCGGTGTTCTGCACGGTCTTCACCGCCACCGGATCGCCGTCCGCGAGCGCGCGGCCGAGCGCCTCGATCGTGGCCGTCTGGTCGTCGGGGTGCAGCAGCGGACTGCCGGGGCTCAGCTCGCGCAGGTTCCGCATGATGCCCGGGGCGCCGACGTAGGACTCCACACAGCCCTGGGCGCCGCAGTGGCACGGCCGTCCGTCCAGCACCAGGGTGGTGTGGCCCCATTCCCCCGCGCTGTTGCTCGCACCGCGGTGCAGGGTACCGCCGAGCGCGAGCCCGGCACCCACGCCCGTACCGAGGTTGACCACCACCGCGTCGTCCCGGCCGCGTGCCGCGCCGAACCACAGCTCGGCCACGGTGCAGGCGCGCAGCGGATTGTCCAGGTGCAGTGGATGGGGGAGGTGTCCGGCCAGCTGGTCCAGCACCGGGACGTCGTGCCAGTCCCAGTTGGGCGCGAACACCGACACCCCGCCCTCGCGGTCCACCTGCCCCGGCAGGCTGACGCCGACCCCCAGCACCCGCTCGTCGGGGACGCCCGCGGCCGTGACCACGGCCCGTACGGTGGTGGCGATCCGCGCGACGACCTGCTCCGGACCGCGTTCACCGGGGCGTTCGGGGCGCAACTCCTCCTCGGCGCGGGCCAGTACGGTGAGGGAGAGGTCGAACAGCTCGACATGGATATAGGTCTCGGCCACGTCCACCCCCACCAGGGCGCCGCCGGAGCCGTTCACAGCCACCAGCCCGCGCGGCCGTCCGCCGTCGGAGTCCTCGTGGCCGACCTCGGTGATCGCCCCGAGCCGCAGCAGTTCGCCGACGAGCGTGGCGACGGTGGCCAGGCTGAGCCCGGTTGCGGCGGCCAGGTGCTGCCGGGAGACCGGGGATCCGGCGATGACATGGCGCAGCACCTCGTAGCGGTTCGCGGTGCGGATGTCACGGGAGGTGCGCTTCACGCCGTGATGCCTCCTGGGGCGGGAGCGGGCCGATGGGCACGGGCCGGTGAGGCGTCACAGTAGGTGCCCCGATCCGGCATGGACAACCCCTTTGCATAACCCTTGGAAAAAGTGCTCTGGAGGAAGCCCTTTTCATCTGGAGGAAGTCCCTTTCAGGGGCTTCCCGCACGGCGGTGCCGCCGGGGCTCAGTGCGCGGTGAGGACCTCGCGGACGACCGGCCCCGCGGCGTCCCCGCCGTGACCGCCCTTGGTGACCACGGCGGCCGCGGCCATGTCGTTCCGGTAGGCGGTGAACCACGCGTTGGTCTCCGGCTGGCCGTCGATCTCCGCCGAGCCGGTCTTGGCGCCGATGTCCCCGCTCAGCCCGGACATCGCACGGGCCGCCGTACCGCTGGTCGCCGTCAGCCGCATCATGCCTTTGAGCTGCTGGACGACGGCGGGGCTCAGACCGCGGTCGCTGGTGGCGACGTCCCGGTGGCCCACCGAACGCGACACCAGGACGGGCTGTCTGAACCGGCCCGTCTGGGCGGTGGCGGCCACGGAGGCCATGGTGAGCGGGTTCATCTGCACCGTGCCCTGGCCGATGAGGGCGGCGGCCTTGTCGTCCCCGCCGCCGTCGGACACCGCGCCGTCGAACGTCGACACGCCCACCTGCCAGTCGCGCCCGATGCCGAACACCGACTGTGCCTCACGCGCCAGCGCACCGTCCGGGATCGCCCCGGCGAGCGTGACGAACGCCGTGTTGCAGGAGGCCGCGAAGTCCTGGGCGAAGGTGGCCCCCGGATTCTCGCTGTCCTCGACGTTGTGGAACGTCATGCCCTGCTGGTACGCCGCCGTCTTCGGGCAGGGCACCTTCTTGCCGGGCGTCACCGTGCCGGTCTCCAGCAGGGTGGCGGCGCTGATGATCTTGAACGTGGAGCCGGGCGCCGTCTGTCCCTGCAACGCCGCGTTGAACTCGCCCCTGTCGGAGTTGGCCACCGCCAGGATCTCGCCCGTACTGGGCTTGAGCGCCACCACCGAGGCACCGGAGCGCTTGGCCACGGCCTTCTCCGCGCTCTTCTGCACCGCGGCGTCGAGCGTGGTGCGCAGGGTGCCGCGCTTGCCCTTGGTGACCACGTGCAGGGTGTCCCCGGCCGTGCCGTCCGGACGCACCGCCCACACCTCGACCTGCCCCGTACCGCCCATACGATCGCCGTACCGCGCCCGGAGCGAGGTCAGCAGCGGATCGAGCGAGGGGTAGCGCCCCGGGCGCAGCTCCTCGCCGTCCCGGTCGAGGACCGTGACCGGCGCGTTCTCCGCCAGCTCCGTACGGACCGTCTGACCCCGCGCCAGCTTGGGATGGACGACCGCGGGTGTCCAGTCCACCAGCGGCTTGTCGGTCGTCCGGCCGCGCACCACGGTCAGCTGTGAGTCATAGCGCCAGGTCGAACGGGTCTTCCCGTAACGGATCTCGGCCTTCACCCGGAACGGTACCGTGGCGCCCTGCGCCGCGCCCGGCGTCAGGGTCACCTTCTTCACCTTGGCGTCGTCCCGGAACCCGCCCAGCAGACCGACGGCCGCCTGGGCGTCATTCGTGAAGCCGGAGGCCAGCAGATCATTGCCGTCCGCCCACGCGTTCAGGAAGCGCCGCGCGGTGTCCCGGACCTCGGTACCGGTCACCGCTCCGCCGTGCGTCGACGCGGTGTTGCCGCCGGTCACCCCGGCGTAGAGGTTGTACGCCCCGAACCCGGCGCCCCCCACCAGCACGACGACGGCCGCCCCGACGACGACCTTCCCCACAGCGCGCACGGCGCCCCCCGCCCCAGGTCAGATGGGCACCGGCCACTCCGGCGCCCCTCGCTCAGGCCGCCTTCTCCATCTCCCCGCGCAGCGCACGCGTATACACACCCAGCAACCGCCCGTACTCGGCCCGCTCCGCCGGACACAGCGCCCGCCCGGCCCGCGCCCGCAGAAACACACGGATGGCCTCGTTGGCCTGATCGGTGGTGGAGGAGGAGGGGGACAGTAAAGCCGCCTGGGGAGGAGTAGGAGTCGGACACATGACCCCCACCATAGAGGCAGCCACTGACACCGCGCACGGGTCTAAACCTCTTCGAGCCTCTCAACTGGCCTGATGTGAAGGTGATGTGAGCAACACCGCATCCAAGGGCACGGGGTTCGGATCCGGGACATCAGCCGTCCGGGGCCGTCAGCCCTCCGTGACGAGGACGACGTCCAGGGCGCGGGGGCCGTGGACGCCCTCGACGCGGGTGAGCTCGATGTCGCTGGTGGCGGAGGGGCCGGAGATCCAGGTCTGGGGGCGGGAGGGGTCGAGGCGTTCCAGGGCCTCGGGGACGGAGTCCACGACCTGCGAGGGCACCCGGATCACGAGGACGTGGTGGTCCGGGACCAGGGTGATCCGGCGGCGGCCCTGGTCGGGGGAGGCGTCCAGGACGACCGTGCCGGTCTCGGCGATGGCCACCGCGCAGCCGGTGACCACGCTGGACACCGCGTCCAGGTCATGCGGGGTCAGATCGGCGGAGTCCGGGATCCGGCGGACCTCGGTGGCGGACAGCCAGTCCGTGGGGAGGCCCGGCGGGACGACCACCGTGGTGGCGTTGCGGGCCGTCAGCAGACGGGCGATGAGGGCCGGGAGTCCGGCGGTGTCGGTGCGGTGGACCGCGGCGCGGTAGTCGGTCAGGTTCTCGGCCAGGAGGTCGGCGGTCTGCGCCGGGGTGCGGTCGCCGTGGCGGCGCAGATACGTGCGCTCGACCACCACCTCCGACGGGCTCTCGCCGCGCGGGACATCCGCCAGCGCGCGGCGGACCCTCGCCATCACGAGGTCGCGTGAGCTCATGGGGTGCTCCTGTCGTTCGTGGCGCGGGTCCGCTGCCACCAGTCGCGGAACGACTCGGCCGGCACCGCGGGCAGTTCACGGGTGTCGCTCCAGGCGCGCCCCGGGCCCGGCAGCCGGCGCGGATGCAGGCGGCGGGTGCGGGAGGCGAGGCGCTGGCCGGTGCGCAGCACGCTCGGGTGGTCCAGCGCCCAGCGCGCCGCCCGCATCGCGGCGCGTTCGGCCGCGTGGCCCTTGGCGGGCTTGATGACCGCGCGGGTGCCGCGGACCGAGACCGGGCCGCCCTCGACGACCCGTTCGCGCAGGTGGACCAGGATCTCGGGGATGTCGATGGCGACCGGGCACACCTCGTAGCAGGCACCGCACAGCGATGAGGCGTACGGCAGCGAGGCGTCCAGTGCGCTCTGGGTGCCGCGCAGTTGGGGGGTGAGGATCGCGCCGATCGGGCCCGGGTAGGCCGAGCCGTACGCGTGGCCGCCCGCGCGTTCGTACACCGGGCAGACGTTGAGACACGCGGAACAGCGGATGCAGCGGAGCGCCTGGCGGCCCACGGTGTCGGCGAGGGTGTCCGTACGGCCGTTGTCCAGCAGGACGAGGTGGAAGGTGCGCGGGCCGTCGTCGTCCGAGGTGCCGGTCCACATCGAGGTGTAGGGGTTCATGCGCTCGGCCGTCGAGGAGCGCGGGAGGAGCTGGAGGAACACCTCCAGGTCCTGGAACGTGGGCACCACCTTCTCGATGCCCACCACCGAGATCAGTGTGTCGGGGAGGGTCAGACACATCCGCCCGTTGCCCTCGGACTCCACCACCACCAGGGTGCCCGTCTCCGCCACCATGAAGTTCGCACCCGAGACAGCCACCTTGGCGTTGAGGAACTTCTCGCGCAGATGCAGTCGGGCCGCCTCCGCCAGATCGGCGGGCGCGTCGGTGAGCCCGTCCGGGGCCGGGCGGCCCCACCGCGCCATCCGCTCGGCGAAGATGTCCCGGATCTCGGACCGGTTGCGGTGGATCGCCGGGACCAGGATGTGCGAGGGCAGGTCGTCGCCGAGCTGCACGATGAGTTCGGCGAGATCGGTCTCGTACGCCGTGATGCCCGCCTCGGCGAGCGCGTCGTTCAGCCCGATCTCCTGGGTGGCCATCGACTTCACCTTGACGACCTCGTGTTCACCGGTCGCCCGCACCAGCTCGGTGACGATCCGGTTCGCCTCGTCGGCGTCCGCCGCCCAGTGCACCTGGCCGCCGGCGGCCGTGACCGCGCTCTCCAACCGCTCCAGATAGTGGTCGAGATGGCGCAGCGTACGGTCCTTGATGGCGGCCCCCGCCGCGCGCAGCCGTCCCCAGTCGTCCAGTTCGGCCACCGCGGTGGCGCGCTTGGTGCGGATGGTGTGCGTGGCGTGGCGGAGGTTGGCGCGCAGCCGGGTGTCACGGGTGGAGGTGTCGGCCGCCTCCGGGAAGGCGGGCATCCCCAGATAGGTGGCGTGGCCGGGTCCGCTCACCGGGGTCTCCTTTCAGGGCGCTGTGTCACCACACGTGTTCCTCGGTACTGGCCAGGATCTCGGCGATGTGCACCGGGCGCACCGCCGAGCCCTGCCGGGCGAGGGTGCCGCCGATGTGCATCTGGCAGGAGTTGTCCACCGTGCACACCGCCTGCGCGCCCGTCGCGGTGATGTTGCGCGCCTTGTCCGCGCCCATCGCCGCGGAGACGGCCGCGTTCTTCACGGCGAACGTACCGCCGAAACCACAGCACTCCTCGGCACCCGGCAGTTCCACCAGGTCCAGGCCCCGCACCGCGCCGAGCAGCGCCCGCGGCCGGTCGCCCAGGCGGAGCATCCGCAGTCCGTGGCAGGTGGGGTGGTACGTCACGGTGTGCGGGTAGTACGCGCCGACGTCCGTCACCCCGAGCACATCCGTCAGGAACTCCGTGAGCTCGTGGGTCCGGGGGACCACGGTGGCGGCGGCCTCGGCGAGCTCCTGGCCACGGCCCTCCGCGGCGGCCTTCGCGCCGATCCTGGGGTAGTTGTCCCGGACCATCGCGGCGCAGGAGCCGGACGGGGTCACGATGTGGTCATAGCCCCGGAAGGCGGTGGCGTAGCGGCGGACCAGCGGTTCCGTCTCATGGCGGTAGCCGGTGTTGAAGTGCGGCTGGCCGCAGCAGCTCTGTCCGGCGGGGAAGCCCACCTCGACGCCGAGCCGTTCGAGCAGGGTCACCACGGCCCGGCCGGTGTGCGGGTAGAGGGTGTCGTTGACGCACGTGATGAAGAGCCCTACGCGCACCGTTCCTCCTCCTGCCGGGCGGCGGCCCGGTCCCACGCCGAATGATCACCCGTGGACTCATACTGCCGCAGCGACCGGATGCTGTGAAGCAGCGCGGACCTCGTCGTATCCCCGCTACCGGCGGGTACCGCGCACTACGATGAGGCCGCGACCCCGGTGGGTCGCGGGAGCCGGAGGGCCGGGGTCGTGGGACGCATGGTGGGGATCAAGGACGTCGCACGTCAGGCGGGGGTGTCGGTCGGTACGGTGTCGAACGTGATCAACCGGCCGGATCTGGTGGCCGAGGGGACGCGGGACCGTGTGCAGGCGGTGATCGAGCGGCTGGGGTACGTGCGCAGCGAGTCGGCGCGACAACTGCGGGCGGGGCGCAGCCGGATCATCTCGCTGCTGGTGCTGGACATGGCCAATCCGTTCTTCGTGGACGTGGCCAGCGGTGCGGAGCGGGCCGCGCGCGAGGCGGGGCTCGGGGTGATGGTGTGCAACAGCGCCCAGAGCTCCGATGAGGAGGCCGACTACCTGTCCCTCTTCGCCGAGCACCGGGTGCGCGGGGTGCTGGTCACCCCGGCCGACGCCGACGGGGTCAATCTGCGCGACTTCCGCCGCCATGACATCCCGTTCGTCTACGTGGACCGCGAGGTGCCCGCCGCCGAGGGGTGTTCGGTGTCGGTCGACGACGTCGAGGGCGGGGCGCTCGCGGGCCGCCATCTGCTCTCCCGGGGCCACCGCGGCATGGTCTACGTGAGCGGTTCGATGCGGCTTCCGCAGTGCCAGGACCGGCTCACCGGGGCCCTCGCCGCGCTCGCCGAACACGGGCTGCCGCCCGGGGCGTTGCGCCATATCGAGACCGAGCGTCTTGACGTGGCGGCGGGCCGGGAAGCGGGTGCGCGGCTGCTGGCCATGTCGCCGCGGCCGACGGCGGTGTTCTGCGCGAACGACCTGCTGGCGCTGGGGGTGCTCCAGGCGCTCTTCGCCGCGGGGGTGTCGGTGCCGGGGGAGGTGGCGCTGGTGGGGTACGACGACATCGAGTTCGCGGCGGCGGCCGCGGTACCGCTGACATCGGTGCGGCAGCCAGCGTTCCGGATGGGGCGTACGGCGGCGGACCTGCTGATCGAGGAGACCGGCGAGGACGCGGCGGACCACCGGCACCGGCGGATCGTGCTCCAGCCCGAACTGGTGGTCCGTGACTCGACGTCGCGGACGGCGCTGCCGAGACAGCGGTAGCGCGCCGCAGTGCGTACCGGGCGTCGTGTCCCGTCGGCCTCAGAGGGCGGCCGGGACCGTGTCCAGCAGCGCCCGGATCTCCCGTACCGCGGCCCGCCCGGCCCGGTTGGCGCCGATCGTGCTCGCCGACGGACCGTAGCCGACGAGGTGGATCCGCGGGTCCCGGACGGCGCGGGTGCCCTCCAGGGCGATGCCCCCGCCCGGCTCGCGCAGCCTCAGGGGTGCGAGATGGTCGATGACGGCGCGGAAGCCGGTGGCCCACAGAATGGTGTCCGCCTTCACCACCCGGCCGTCGTCCCAGCGCACCCCGGTCGGGGTGATCCGGTCGAACATCGGCAGCCGGTCCAGCACCCCCTTCTCCCTGGCCCGCTGCATCGCTTCCGTCATGGGCAGACCGGTCACCGACACCACGCTCCGCGGCGGCAGCCCGCGCCGCACCCGCTCCTCGACCATGGCGACGGCCTCGCGCCCCCGGATCTCGTCGAACCGTCCCTCCCGGAAGACCGGCGGCCGCCGGGTCACCCAGGTCGTCTCCGCCGCCACCTCGGCGATCTCCAGCAGATGCTGCACCCCGGAGGTGCCGCCCCCCACGACGACCACCCGCCGCCCCGCGAACGCCTCCGGGCCGGGGTAGCGCGCGGTGTGCAACTGCCGCCCCCGGAAGGTCTCCTGTCCGGGGTAGCGCGGCCAGAACGGGCGGTCCCAGGTGCCGGTGGCGTTGATCAGCGCCCGTGCGGACCAGCTCCCCGCCGCGCTCTCCACCACCAGCCGTCCGCCGTCGCCCTCATGGACCGCGGTGACGTGTACGGGCCGGACGATCCGCAGGTCGAAGGCGCTCTCATAGCGGGCGAAGTATCCGGAGATCACCTCCGAGGACGGCCGTTCCGGATCGGCGTCCTCGTCGGCCAGCCGCATCCCCGGCAGGTCGTACATCCCGTGCACCTTGCCGTAGGTCAGCGAGGGCCAGCGGAACTGCCACGCGCCGCCCGGGCCCGGGGAGTGGTCCAGCACCACGAACCCGGTGCCCTGCTCGTACCCCGCCCGCCGCAGGTGGTACGCGGCGGACAGCCCCGCCTGCCCGGCGCCCACGACCACCACATCCACGTTGTCCATGCCTCCACCAACCCGCCGGGGCGGTGGGATCTTCCCGGCGGGATGACGGGCGGTCCACCGCCCGCCACCGGCCAGGTACGAGGATGGGGGTATAACCTTCCGTACCCATGTCCTCGAGATCACCACCGGCTCCCGCGAGACCGTCGCCGACCTCACGGCCGACTGCGCAGCCTTCGTGCGGGAGGCGGCGGACGGCGGCGACGGGCTCTTGAACGTGTTCGTCCCGCACGCCACCGCCGGAGTGGCGGTCCTGGAGACGGGCGCGGGCAGCGACGCCGATCTGCTTGCCGCCCTGCGCGACCTGCTGCCCGCCGACGACCGCTGGCGCCACCGGCACGGCAGCCACGGCCACGGCCGCGACCATGTGCTGCCCGCCATCGTCCCCCCGCACGCCACGCTCCCGGTCATCGGCGGGGCGCTCGCGCTCGGCACCTGGCAGTCGGTGTGCCTGGTCGACACCAACCAGGACAACCCGCACCGTCAGGTGCGGCTCAGCTTCCTGAGCTGACGCGTGTGCCTGGGCGCGCGGGCAGCGTGCCCGCGACACGCCCGTGCGGGGACGGCGTGATCAGCCGTCCTGCCGCTCCGCGTTCTTCTCCTTGATCCGCGCCGCTTCCTTGCGCACATCGGCCTGGGTGGCCCGTTCCCGCTCCAGCCACTCGGGGCGGCTCTCCTTCAGGGCGTCGATCTGCTCGGTGATCCCGCCGCGGGCGAGACCCGCGATGGAGGTGCCCAGCTTCGCCGCGACCACCGGGCGCGGGTGCGGGCCGTTGCGGCGCAGCTCCCGCAGCCACTCGGGCGGATCGGTCTGCAGCGCGTTCAGTTCGGCGCGCGAGACGACGCCCTCCTGGAACTCGGCGGGGGTGGCCTGGAGGTACACACCCAGCTTCTTCGCCGCCGTGGCGGGCTTCATCGTCTGGGATGTCTGGTGCGACTTCATGGGGTCAAGGGTATCGAGCGTGTGTGCGGCCCCTGACCACGACCGGTAGCCTGGCGGGGTGACCAGCTCGGAAGTGTCCCCGTCGTTCCGGCTCGCGTACGTCCCGGGAGTGACGCCCGCCAAATGGGTGCGGATCTGGAACGAGCGGCTGCCCGATGTGCCCCTGACCCTCGTCGCGGTGTCCACCGCCGAAGCGTCCGGGGTGTTGCGGGACGGCGGCGCCGACGCGGGGTTCGTGCGGCTGCCGGTCGACCGGACGGTGTTCAGCGCGATCCCCCTCTACACCGAGACGACGGTCGTCGTGGTGCCGAAGGACCACCTCGTCGCCGCCGTGGACGAGGTGTCCGCCGGGGACCTGGCCGATGAGATCGTGCTGCACCCCCTCGATGACGTACTGGAGTGGGAGCACCGGCCGGGACGGCCCGCGCTGGAGCGCCCCGCCACGACGGCGGACGCCATCGAGCTGGTGGCGGCCGGAGTGGGACTGCTCGTCGTACCGCAGTCCCTCGCCCGGCTGCACCACCGCAGGGACCTCACCTACCGCACGGTCACCGACGCCCCCGCGTCACAGGTCGCCCTGTCCTGGCCCGAGGACGCGACCACCGATCTGGTGGAGGACTTCATCGGGATCGTCCGCGGGCGGACCGTCAACAGCTCACGGGGCCGCAAACCGGCCCCGGAGCAGCCGAAGGCGAAGCGTCCGGACACCGGTGGCGCACGGCGCAAGCCCACGGCGGGCAGCAAGCCCACGCCGGGCCGCGCGGCCGGCAAGAGTCCGCGCGGCGGTTCCGGCGCGCCCAGGGGCGGTAAGCGCGGCAAGCCGCGCCGCCGGTCCTAGGGCGCGGAGCCGCCGTCCTCCCACAGCGCGGGGCTGTGGGAGGTGACCAGCGCGCCGATCCGCGCGAGGACCTCCCCGGCCGGCCGCGGCCCCATCCGGCGGCCGTCCCGCAGCCGCAGGCTGATGTGCCCGCCGGCGGCTTCCGCGGCGCCGATGACGGCCTGGTAGGGGATCAGCCGGGCGGCCCGGACGCGGGCGCCCAGACTGCCGCGCTCCGGCTCCGCCACCTCCGCGCGCAGTCCGAGGGAGACACAGCGCCGGACGAACTCCGCGGCGTACGGGAGCTGGTCCTCGTGCACCGGGAGGACCGCCAGCTGGACGGGGGCCAGCCAGGCGGGGAACGCGCCCCCGTAGGTCTCGATGAGGTGGGCCACCGCGCGCTCGACGCTGCCGATGATGCTGCGGTGCACCATCACCGGCCGGTGCTTCGCCCCGTCCGCGCCGATGTAGTGCAGATCGAACCGCTCGGGCTGGTGGAAGTCGATCTGCACGGTGGACAGGGTGAACTCCCGCCCGGCGCCGTCGCCCATCTGCACATCGATCTTGGGGCCGTAGAACGCGGCCTCGCCCTCGGCCGCCTCGTACGGCAGACCGCAGCGTTCCAGCACCTCGGTCAGCAGGCCGACCGAGCGCCGCCACAGTTCCGGGGCAGCCACGTACTTGCCGCCGGGGCCGGGGAGCGAGAGCCGGTAGCGGGCCGGGGTGATGCCGAGCGCCGCGTACGCCTCCCGGATCAGCTCCAGTGCGGCCCGGGCCTCGTCCGCCACCTGGTCCAGGGTGCAGAACACATGCGCGTCATTGAGCTGGATGGCCCGGACCCGGCTCAGCCCGCCGAGCACACCCGAGAGTTCGGAGCGGTACATCCCTCCCAACTCGGCTATGCGCAAGGGGAGTTCGCGGTAGCTGTGGGAACGGGAGCGGTAGATCAGCGCATGGTGGGGACACAGGCTCGGGCGCAGGACCACCTCCTCCCCGCCCACGTCCATCGGGGGATACATGTCGTCGCTGTAGTGAGCCCAGTGTCCCGAGATCTCGTACAGCTCCCGTTTGCCGAGCACGGGGGAGTACACATGGCGGTATCCCGCCCGCCGCTCCAGGTTCCGGACGTACTCCTCCAGACAGTGGCGTACCGCGGCGCCGTCGGGCAGCCAGTACGGCAGCCCCGCGCCCATCAGCGGATCGGTGTCGAACAGGTCGAGTTCACGGCCGAGCCGGCGGTGGTCGTTCATGGTGGTCTCCTCGCGGACGGAGGGCGAGTGACCACAGCGCGAAGCCCCGGGGCACTCGCCCCGGGGCTTCGGATCAGGACATCGATCAGCGCGCCGGGACTCTGTCCGGCGTCGTCGTCACGGCGATCGCGGCACGCTGCATAACGGAGAGCGTAGCAGTCCGGTCAGTCCTGGGGAGTGCCCGCGGGCAGCTTGCGCCAGGTCACCTGGGTGCGGGTGTGGTACGCCCAGTCGAGCATCTTCTTGGCGTCCGGGTACCGCTTGGTGTCGTTGAGCACCACGCCGATGACCGTGCGGCCACCGCGCTTCGCCGCGAAGACGATGCACTTGCCCGCCCGGCTGCCGGTACCGGTCTTCACACCGATCGCGCCGTCGTACGAGCCCAGCAGCTTGTTGGTGCTGGACCAGTAGTAGGTGCGGGTACGGCCGTTGGCCGCCGGGGCCTGCTGCTCGGTGTCCGTCGACTTCACCACCGTGCGGAAGGTGGCGTTGCCCAGTGCGTGACGCGCCAGCTTCGCCAGGTCCCGGGCGGTGGTGTAGTTGTCGCCGCGGTCGGTGATGCCGTCGAACGAGTCGTAGTGCGTCCTGGTCATCCCCAGCGCGTCGGCCTTCTTGTTCATCTTGGAGATGAACGACGCGGTGCGCTTGGCGGTGGTGTTCCCGGTGCCGAAGGTGTCGGCCAGGGCCATCGCGGCGTCGCACCCGGAGGGCAGCAGCATCCCGTACAGGAGCTGCCGGACCGTGAGCTTGTCGCCCTTCTGCAGATCGGCCTTGCTGCCGCCGCTGCTCTCGATGTAGTCCAGGTACGCCTGGCGCACGGTGACCTTCTTGTCGAGGTTCACCCCGCGGGTGTCCAGCACCACCACGGCGGTCATCATCTTGGTGATGCTGGCCATCTGGCGCTTGGTGTCGGACCCCTTGGCCCACAGCTTCTTGTTCGGGCCGCTGTCGAGCAGATACGCGCTCTTGGCATGGATCCCCGACGGCCCGGCCGCGGTCGTCCGCCCGGTGGGCTGTGGCTGTGCGGTGGCCGTCGGCGCGGCGACCGACAGCGCCGCCGTGGTGGCGATGACCGCCGCTCCCCAGCGGCGCACCGCCTTACCCCCATGTCGTCCCATACGCCCTCCATCTCCTCAGGTGACTGTTCGGGCGCGCGTATCCTCTCACGGGGACAACATGGCGATATGTCGGGGCGTCAGCCGCCGCCGGTGGTCCACGCGTAGGCGGCCCCGGCGTCGAACTCGTCCTGGCCGCCGGGGAAGACGAGCCCGGCGGAGGCGAACGCCGACGGATCAGGACCGCGCCGCCCGGCATCCGCGGCGTACGGGACGGCGATACAGCGCATCCCGGCCCGCCGGGCCGCCTCCACGCCCGGGGCCGCGTCCTCCACCACCACGCAGTCCGCCGGATCGGTCCCCAGCAGCCGTGCGGCGGCCAGGAACACATCCGGCTCGGGCTTGCCGCGGCCGACCTCCTCCGCGGAGACATACACGGGCAGCAGCCCGCTCAGCCCGGTGGCGGTGAGCGCCGCCTCGATCGCGGCGCGGGAGGAACCGGAGGCGACGGCCAGCAGGTGTCCGGCGGTGTGCAGCCGCTCGACGAAGGAGCGCATCCGGGGGAAGACGGCGGTGCCGCTCCCGGTCAGTTCCAGATAGTGCCGGTTCTTCACGGCCAGCAGCTCGTCCACGGACACGTCCAGGGCGTAGCGCTCGCGCAGCGCCTCGAGCGTCTCGCGGGTGCCCACGCCGATGAACCGGGAGTGCTCCTCCCAGGTGTACCCGGTGACGCCGTAACGCTCCAGGGTGCGCCGCCCGGCCTCGTAGTAGTGCGGTTCGCTGTCCACCAGGGTGCCGTCCAGATCGAAGATCACGGCGGGGGTGCGCGGCGGGACCGTCGGCGGTGTCGGACTGCTGCTCATGGCCACCAGCATGCCAAGGCGGTGGTCAGGGCCGGGTCCGCGGCTCCTGGGCGCGGGCCGTCGGGGCGGCCCGGCCCACCGCCTCCACCAGCGGCAGCATCCGGTAGCGCACCCGCTCGCGGAGGGCCATCTCGGTGCGTGTCCGCACCACACCGGGCGTCCGGATCAGCGTCTGGACGACGTCCTCCAGATGCGCGTTGTCCCGCGCCACCACCCGGGTGATCAGATCGCCGCCGCCGGTGATGGAGAACGCCTCGATGATCTCCGGCAGCGCGGCCACCGCGTCTCCCACCTCGTCCAGATGGCCCTGGGTGACCTCGATGTGGACGAACGCCAGGACGGGGTGGCCGAGCGCGGCGGGGGACAGCGACGGGCCGTAGGCCGTGATGACCCCGTCCCGCTCCAGCCGGTCCAGCCGCGCCTGCACCGTGCCCCGGGCGACGCCGAGCGTCCGCGCGTACTCCCGGATGCTGGTGCGCGGCTGCTCCAGCAGCAGTCGCAGGATCTTCGCGTCGAGCGCGTCCACCGCTGTCGCCATCGGCCGCCGGCTCCTTCGTGCTGTGTGGTACCCGGGGGCGCTGGTGTCGGTCTGCGGTGCGGCCCCGTCGTTCAACGATACTCACGGCTGTGAGCGGCGCGATCAGCATCGGACAGGCGACGGTTCTCGGTGTGGTGGAAGGGGTGACCGAATTCCTCCCGGTCTCCTCCACCGGACATCTGAAGATCACCGAGGGGCTGATGGGCATCCCGGTGGACCACCGGTCCGTCGTCGCCTTCACCGCGGTGATCCAGGTGGGCGCCATCGCGGCGGCCCTGGTCTACTTCTCCGGGGACATCGCGCGCATCACCCGGGCCTGGGCCCGTGGTCTGGTCCGCCCCGAGGAGCGCTACCGCCACGACTACCGGTTCGGCTGGTGGGTCATCTTCGCCACCCTCCCCATCGTGGCCGTCGGACTGGCGGCCAAGCCGCTGATCGAGGGGCCGCTCGCCTCGCTGTGGGTGGTGGCCGGATCACTGATCGGGGGCAGCGCGGTGATGTGGGCCGCGGACCGGCGGGGGCGTCATAAGCGCGGTGAGGACGACGCCGGTTTCCGGGACACCATGCTCGTCGGCTGTGCACAGATCCTCGCGCTGCTCTTCCCCGGCTTCTCCCGCTCCGGCGCGACCATGTCCACCGCGCTGCTGCTGGACCTGGACCGGGTGGCGGCCACCCGGCTGTCGTTCTTCCTCGGTATCCCGGCGCTGACCGGCGCGGGTCTGTACGAGCTGAAGGACGCGGTGGGCGCGGGGGTGGCGGTGGCCCCGCTGGCGGTCGGCACGGCCGTGTCCTTCGCGGTGGCCTACGCCTCCATCGCCTGGCTGCTGCGGTACGTGGCGCAGCACTCCTTCAACGCCTTCGTGGTCTACCGGATCGCGGTGGGGCTGCTGCTGTTCGGGCTGCTGGGCGGCGGCGTACTGCATGCCTGAGCCGCCGCCCGGCGGCGGGCCGAGGGGCGGAACCGGTCAGCGGTCGGCCGGATCGATGCGCTCGGTCCACACCATGCGTTCCTTGATGTCCGCGGCCGGCCCGCTGTCGTGGTTCAGCTTCTGCTGCGCCTTCTGGTAGCCGGGGATGAACGACTCCATGTCGGTGTCATTCTTCACGGAGTACTGCACCACCAGTTTGCCGTCGGGGTCGGTGCCCTTGACCTCATAGTCGATGTCATAGGAACCGAGCAGGGACTGCGCCTCGTTGGTGTCCCCGCCCCACAGGTTGTCGAGCCCGGAAAGCCCCGTCATGTCCTTGGCGTAGGTGCCCACCTGGCCCATGAACGACTGGCCGGAGATCCGGTGGTGCAGCCGCCCCTCCGCCTGGCCGTTCTTCCACTGCTCCAGGGTGTCGCCACGGATCTTGTCCATGCTCTCGCTCTTGCGGAGCTGCTCGACGAACGGATCGTGCTGGGAGAACTGGTACATGTCATCACCCGTCCCGGCCACCCAGTTGGTCAGCAGGGTGCGCGGGGTGAGGTGGTTCTTCCGCGGGTCCGGGTCAAGGCCTTTGAGCTCACGGCCGATCTGGTCGAAGCGGTCGGTGCTGATCCCGCTGGTGTGGTTGATGTCGGTGCGGACCTTCCCGCCGTTGAACCACAGGTCGGCGCCGATGTTGTCCATCAGGGTGACCGCCAGGTTCTGGTCGGTCACATAGGCGTCCCGGAGGATCATGTCGAGTTCCTTCTGGGGGCCTTCGGCCGTCTTCTTCGCCTTCTTGCTGACCTCGGCGTCCACGTTGCACTCGTCGACCGAGTGCACCTCGCCCCTGGCGTCGACGAACAGGTCCTTCCCGAGCCCGGCCACCAGCTCCCGCAGCCGCGTCTGGGCGGCCTTCAGCTCACCCGCCCCGTCCTCCAGCGAACGGCGCACCGCGTCCACGACCTTGGCGGCGGCGGTGACCTGGCGCTGGATGTCATCGATCTGCGCCCAGGCGTAGGGGGCGGCCATACCCTCCCAGTACCCCTTGTCCTTCAGGGGTTTGAGCACCTCGTCACGGACCTTGTCGTCAAGGTTCCTGACCTTGTCGTGGACGGCCTTCCACGCCTGCGCCAGGGTCTCCAGCGCCCCGAAGTCGGCCGTCTTGAGCGCCTCGTAGTAGGAGACGGGGGCGGTCACCGGTATCTCCATATCGACGAGGCCGACGGATCCAGCGGCGGGGCGGTCCGGTCCAGGAGGAACGGGCTCTTCTTGTCCTGGCCGAAGGTGCTCCCGGTGCCCTGGTCCTGCTGCACATGGGTGTTGGCGGCGAGCCGCAGGCTCTCCGAGATATACGCGAGCCACGCGGTCACCGTGCCCGCCTGCTTCTCCCAGTGCTTATGGGAACGGGTCAGCGCGCCTTGCACCGCGAGCCCCTCGACGCCCTTGGCCGCCTTGGACGTCGGCGCCTCCAGGGAGGCCGCCTGCTTGTGAAGGGTGTCGTAGACGTCGTCCGCCTTGCCCGCCGCGCCGCGCAGCACCCCGGGCGCGATCGCGAGGTGCTGCGGTACGGGGCCCTGGACGCCCGGCCCCAGCGGCCGCTGCGGGGCCGGTGCGGCGGGGTCGTAGATGTTCGGATCGCCCAGCGGCGCCTTCAGCGGCGGCGGGGCGACCAGTCCGTCGGACAGCGGTTTGCCCGGAGGTAAGGGGAGTTCACTGTCTTTCGGCTGTGGAAGATCATTATCACCCATCATTTCCCCCGTTCGTCATGGCGATGACCTTCGGATGCTAGTCGAACATCCATGCGGCAAAGCGGTCATTATGGTCAGGTGGCAGGCGTATGTGTGCTGGCCGAAAACACCTAAAAGGGCATAGCTGAATGACGTAGGAGAGACGTAGTCCAATGGCTCGCTCCCGGCCGTCCCGAGCGGGCCGGGACTGGGCCAATGGCCCAGCGGACCGGGGCTCTGTTGAGCCACGGGCCCTCCGGGTGCTGTGATGGGGGTGTCGATGGCGCTGCGGACCCCCGCGGCGCCTTTTTCATGCGGTTTTCCCACGGGGGCACGCCTTTCGCGTGCGAGGACAAGGAGAACGGGACGCAGTGCTGAAGAGGATGTTCATGGCGCCGGATCCGGGGCGCCTGCGGCTTCGCGTCTCGGCACGGGCCGTCCTCGGCGTCGGGCTGGCCGTCGCGGTCACCACGGTGGCCGGGCTTCCGCTGCCCGCCGTGATCGCGTCCGGGCTCGCCGCGCTGCTCGCGCTCTTCACCGTGGTCGATCCGACGGTCCGGCGGCAGGCCGTCACCACCGCCGTCCTCCCGCTCGTGGGGCTGCCGGTGCTCGCCCTGGCGGCCGCCCTGCACGGCGCGCCCGCGCTGCGGGACGCCGCCTTCCTCGCCGTCGTCTTCTGCGGGGTGGCCGCCCGGCGCTGGGCGGCCAGGGGCAACGCCCTGGGGATCTTCGCGTTCATGATGTTCTTCGCGGCGCAGTTCCTGCACGCGCTGCCCGCGGAACTGCCGCTGCTGACCGTGGCGGTGCTGACCGGTGTGCTCGCGGCGGCGCTCGTACGCTTCGTCGGCTGGCCGCTGGAGCGGCGTGACCCACCGCCCGCGGCCCCCGCGCCGCCGGGCGGCCGCGGGCTGGCCAGGCCCGCCACCCGGCAGGCGTTCCAGGCGGTCGTGGCCTGCGCCTTCGCCCTCGCCGTCGGTCAGGCAGTCTCCGGTGAGCGCTGGTACTGGGCCGTCGGCACCGCGTGGTGGATCTTCGTGAACACCGCCTCGCGCGGGGAGACGCTCGTCCGCGGCTTCCGCCGGGTGCTCGGCACCGGCTGCGGGATCGCGGCCGGGCTGGTGGTGGCCGTTCCTCTGCACGGCGCGCCCGCTCCCACCGCCGCCCTCGTCGCCGTCTGCGTCTTCGGCATCTTCTACACCGCGGCGCTGTCCTACAGCTGGATGATGGTGTTCGTGACCCTCATGGCCGGACTGCTCTACGGGCTGCTCGGTGTGCTCCATCCCGGGCTGCTCACGCTGCGGCTGGAGCAGACCGCCGTCGGTGCGATCGGCGCGGCGCTGGCCGTCGCCGTGGTCCTCCCGGTCACCACGCACGCCGCCAGCGACGCCTGGGTGCGCGGCGCGCTGGAATGCGTACGGCAGTGCGCCGCCGCGTCCGCGCGACGGCTCGCCGGGGACCCGGCGGCCGATCCCGCGCCGCATGTGGCCGAGCTGGAGTCGGCGCTGGTACGGCTGCGGATGTCGGTCGCGCCGCTGCTGCACCCGCTCAGCCCGCTGCGCGCCCGCCGGGCCCGCGCCCGTCAGATCATGGTGGGGCTCGATGACTGCGCCCGGCAGGTGCGCGGTCTCGCCGAGCTGGCCGCCGACCCGGACGCCCGTCATGACGCGCGGCTGATCACCGCCTGCCGCCGGGTGGAGACCGCGGTGGGACGGCTGATGACCCCCGGCGCCGATGCCGCCGCGGCCGCCGAATCCGCCGCGCCCGCGGCCCACCCGGCTCCGCATCCGCATAGGGACCGGGCCCTGGCCCAGCTGCACGACCTGGAGCGCTCACTGGCCACGCTCGCGGCCCCGCTGGGCGGCCACGCCGCCGCGCCCGTCCGGGCCTGACACCGCGCCCCGCCGGGGCCTGCACGGGTTCGTACGGCCGGGGGCTCGTGGGACCCGGGTGTCCGGACACGGCCCGGCGGGGATCGCTTGGTCTAGACCTTGCTGTTACCGTCGGCCCGGCAGCGGAGTCGACGGAAGGGCGGCGGGATGGCCGGGACGGACACGGGACAGCGGGCCTTCATCGGATCGTTCACCTCGGAGGGCGGCGCCGGGATCACCGTGGCCGACCTCGATCCGGAGTCGGGGGCGCTGCGTCCCCGGCACACCACGGACGCGGTCACCAACCCCTCGTACCTGGCCCTCGCACCCGGCGGGGACGTCCTCTACACGGTGAGCGAGACCGACGACGGCGCGGCCGCCGCCCTCACGGTCGCCGACCCCGGCCGGCCGCCCGCGCCGCTGGCCGGCCCCGTCCCCGTACGCGGCGCGGGGCCCACCCATCTTGCGCTCGCCGCCGGGCATCTGCTCACCGCCAACTACGTGTCCGGCAGCGTCAGCGCGCTCCCGGTGCTGGACGGCGGTGCGCTCGGCGAGCCGACGGCGGTGTTCCAGGACGAGGGCAGCGGACCGCACCCCGAACGGCAGCGCGGGCCCCATGCGCACGCCGTACACCCCGACCCCTCGGGCCGCTGGCTGCTCACCGTCGACCTGGGCACCGACACCGTACGGATCTACGCCCTGCCCGGCCTCCGGCCGCATACCGCGGTCCCCCTGCGGCCCGGCAGCGGCCCCCGCCACCTCGCCTTCCATCCGCGCGGTGAGCGTGCGTACCTGATCAACGAGTTGGAGCCGGTGATCACGACATGCCGCTGGGACGCGGCGGACGGCACGCTGGAACCGCTCGCCGAGACGCCGGTGCTCCCGGACGCCACCGCGGGCGCGTGCTTCCCCTCCGAGGTGGTGGTCCGGGGGGACGGCCGCGTGCTGTGGGCCGCCGCCCGTGGCTCCGACACCGTCACCACCTTCGCGCTCGACCCTTCCGGTGACCGTCCGGAACCGGTCGCCACCACGCCCTGCGGCGGCAGTTGGCCCCGGGACCTGGCGCTCGGCCCTTCGGGGCGCCATCTGTACGCGGCCAATGAACGCTCGGGCGACGTCACCTGGTTCACCGTGGACCCCGCGACGGGGGTGCCGAGCCGGGCCGGGTCCCTCCAGGCGCCCGCCGCGTCCTGCGTGGTGTTCGGCTGAATGCGGGTGGTCCTACGCGCGGTGGGGGGGGGGGGGGGGGCCCCCCCCCCCCCCCCCCCCCCCCCCCCCGCGGCGTTCGTGCCGCGTCAGCGCATGGCCGAGCTGCCCGGGAGGGTGAGTCCCAGCGACGCCGCGTACTTGGCCAGCACCAGCTTGCCCACGGCCGGGTAGGCGCCGAGCGCCTCGGCCGCGGCACAGCCCGCCTCCTCCGCGGCGGCGGCGGTCAGCCCGGCGGCGACCTCCGGGCCGATGAGGTACGGCGCGAGCGCGAGCCGGCCGGAACCGGCCGAACGGAGCTGGTCGGCGACGCGGAGGACCGCGCCGTCCTCGTCCAGGGCCGCGGCCATCACCGGCACGGCCAGGCGCGCGGAGAGCAGCATGCCGGTGATGCCACCGGCCTGGGCCGCCTCCTCACCGCCGACCGTGGCCAGGATGATGCCGTCGGCCGCGGTCGCGACCGTGAACAGCCGGGCGCGGTCGGCGCGGGCCAGGCCCGCCTCCGACAGCCGCACGTGCAGGGCCTCGGCGAGCAGCGGGTGCGGGCCGAGGACATCGGTGAGCTCGGCGGCCGAGCCGCTGCTCATGACGGCCTGGCGTATCCGGCGCAGCAGCGCGTTGTCCGGGCCCGCGAGCAGCGGGACCACCACGGCGGAGGGGCCGTCGGTGGGGATGCTGGGCTCGGGCGGCAGCGGCGGGATCTCCTCGCCCGCGGCCTCGGCGGCGGCGATGGCCTCCGCGGTGGCCGCGGCGGCGGCCTTGGCGGCCTCGGTCGCCTGCCGGACGCGCTCGGCGCGGTCCTGCGCGGCCAGCGTCAGCACGCTCTCGAGCTGCGGGAACTCCTCGCCGTCGCCGTCCACGTAACCGATGTGGACGTCGAGGCCGGGCAGCTCGGAGCGCGCGATGCTCACGACCTCCTCGGCCAGGCTCCGCGTGGCCGCTTCCGGGGTGCCCGGAACGGCCAGCACCAGCGGAGGCGCGCCGAGGGGTGCGGCGGCGGGCTCCGGTCGGCGGTGCCGTCCGGGCTGGCGGGGGCGAGGCATTCGTACAGGCAGGCCGGACGCGGGCCCAGTGGGGGAGCTCATGGCGCCGCATGTTAGTCGCTTCATGGGCTCGGCTGTTCGGGAGGGGTGCGACAGGGCGTTATCTGTCCCCTTTTGCCGAGCCGCGCTGTTCATTGATGAGCGCTGAGCGGTCGGGGATGTTCGCGTAACCACCAACCTGTCCGAATTGCGGATCTGAGTCTCCGCAGGTCGGACGCCCGAGGGCACGGAGCGCCGTTGCGGAGGGCGAAGCGGATGCCGGGTCCGGGCCCGAAGGTACGGTCGACCCCCGGTTCGCGTACGGCGGGTCCGCGGGCGGCCGTTGGTCTTCCGGCGGTGTCGGGGACGGGGCCGTCCGTCCCTGCGTCCGCGCGAGGCGTCGCGCCTTCCGCGCGGGCACGGGCCCCCGGCCGCGGACCCTGTTCAGGTGGTCGTGTCCACGACCGTCAGCAGGGCCGCGTCCCGCGGCAGTCGGAGGTCGTGTGTCGCCAGGGCCGCCGCCACGCACAGCGCGCCGTCCAGGGGGTCGCCGGGCGCCTCGGTCAGCCGGGCCGCCGGCAGGCGCGTCGACAACTCCGTGCGCAGCGGGTCCAGCAGGGGCGCGCCCATGCGGAAAAGGCCGCCGGTGAGGGCGACTTCGGGGGAGGCCACACGGGGGCAGACCGCCTCCGCCGCCTGCGCGATATGGCGGGCGGCGTCCCGCAGGATGCCGTGCGCGACCGGATCCGCCCCGGCCAGCCGGCCCACCTCGGGGGCGAACGAGGCCAGGACGGCGGGCCGGTCCTGACGGGGATACAGCACGCCCGGTAGCTGGGCCGCGGGCCCGAACAGCGCCTCCGCCCGGTCCAGCAGCGGCCGCGATCCGCCCTCGCGGCCGTCGTACGCGCGCATCGCCGCCTCCAGGCCCGCGCGGCCGATCCACGCCCCGCCACCGCAGTCGCCCAGTAGATGGCCCCAGCCGTCGGCCCGCCGCCAGCCGCCGGGGTGCGCCTGCGCGCCCCGGCCCCCCGGCAGCGCGCCGAGCGCGATCATGCCGGTGCCCGCGGCGACCACCGCGCCGGGCCGCTGGCCGAGCGCTCCGGCGTACGCGGTCACCGCGTCGGCCGCCAGGGCCAGTCGGCGTACCCCGAACGCGTCGGTGAGCGCGTCCGGCAGGGTGGCGCGCAGATCATCGCCGAGCGAGGCCATACCCGTCGCTCCGACGCAGACCGCGTCCACCCGCCCCGCCCCGGCCTCGCGCACCAGCTCGTGGGCGGCTGGCAGGACGCGGGCCAGCAGCCCGGCCGCGTCGATCCCGCGCTCGCCCACGGCGGCGGGAGTGGGCGAGGACCAGGTCAGCGGCTTCTCCGCGGAGCCGCCCGACGACTGGCCGACGCGCGCCACACCCACGCGTACGCCGGATCCCCCGGAGTCGATACCCAGCACACAGGGGCCGGTCACCGGCTCAGCCGAACCCTCGGGCGTCCTGCTTGAGCGCGGTGTCCACGGTCAGCGCGGTGGCCACCACCAGGCTCAGCAGCGGGTCGGGCAGCTGGCGGTGGATCTGGAGGACGTAGTTGTCCGCCGTGGTGAACATGGTCTTCGCCAGACCTTCCCAGGTCTTGGTGATCCTGGCGATCTCGGCGTCCGTGTGGTCGACGATGGCGAAGTTCCAGGCCCGCCAGTTCTCGGCCTTGATGGCGCCGATCTGCTGGCCGTTGACATGGATACCAAAGTTGATCTTGCCGATGGCGTTCTGCTGGACGATATCGCCGACCGGCTGTCCGTCCGGGCGCGTCACCAGCACCTTGGACTTGATGAACTTCGCGGGACGGGTGAGCACCAGATGCGGCTGCCCGTTGGCGTCCCGGATCTCCAGCTTGTGGGTCATGAACTGGTCGAGGCTGGAGACGAAGCGCGCGACCTTCTTCAGCGTGCTCTGACCGATCTGCACGACCGATCCGATGGTGCGGCCGTGCTGGTCGAACACGCTGTACTCATTGGTGAGCTCGATCAGCTTGGCCTTCTGGTTCACCACCAGCACCGGCTCGGTGAACAGGGTGCCGCCGCCGCCCCCGCCCGGGGCCACATGCGCCTGGTGCTGGACCTGGTGCTGGACCTTGGCCGGATTGGGGTGGGGCTGGGCCGCCTGCTGCGGGGGGACCTGACCCGGCTGGCCGGGGTGGGTGTGCTCGGTCCACTGGGCGCCGTCCCACCAGCGCAGCTGATTCGGCGTGCCCTGCGGGTCGGCGTACCAGCCCGCAGGGGTGTTCGGATGTGTCGTCATGGCGGGCAGACTACCTGTCGGCCCCCGTCACCGAGGCGGTCAGGGAAGGCGCCAGTCCACGGGTTGCGCTCCCTGCTGTACCAGGAGGTCGTTGGCGCGGCTGAACGGCCGTGATCCGAAGAAGCCGCGGTCGGCCGACATGGGGGAGGGGTGGGCGGACTCCACCGCCGGAAGGGGACCCAGCAGCGGGCGCACCGCGCGGGCGTCCCGGCCCCACAGGATGGACACCAGCGGACGGCCGCGCCCGGCGAGGGCCCGGATGGCCTGCTCGGTGACCTCCTCCCAGCCCTTGCCGCGGTGGGCGGCGGGCCGGCGCGGAGCGGTGGTGAGCGCCTTGTTCAGCAGCAGCACGCCCTGCCCGGTCCAGGGTGTGAGGTCGCCGTTGGACGGACGGGGCAGCCCGAGGTCGGTGTGCAGCTCCCGGAAGATGTTCTCCAGGCTGCCGGGCAGCGGGCGCACCTCCGGCGCCACGGAGAAGCTCAGGCCCACCGCATGGCCCGGCGTCGGATACGGGTCCTGACCGACGATCAGCACCTTCACCTCGTCGAAGGGCTGCTGGAAGGCGCGCAGGACGTTGGCCCCCGCGGGGAGGTAGGTGCGGCCCGCCGCGATCTCGGCCCGCAGGAAGTCGCCCATCGCCGCGATGCGCTCTTCGACGGGCTCAAGTGCCTTGGCCCAGCCCGGTTCGACAATTTCGTTCAAGGGTCGCGCTGCCACCCGCGTCACTCTAGTGGCTCAGCCGGTGACCGTGTGCCGCCCGGTGGATCACTTCCGGCCGCGCGCCCCCGCCCGGTCAGCCGACGACGGCCGCCCGTACGCACAGCACGTCCGGCAGGTGCCGGGCGATCTGCCGCCAGCTCTCGCCCTCGTCGGCGCTGGCGTACACCTCGCCGTTGCGATTGCCGAAGTAGACCCCGGCCGGGTCCGCGTCATCGGTGCGCAGCGCGTCCCGCAGCACCACCCCGTAGTGGTGCTCACCGGGCAGTCCGGCGGACCGCTCGGTCCAGGACGCACCCGCGTCGTCGGTGCGGTACACCCGGCAGCGGTAGTCCGGTGGATAGCGGTCCCCGCCGTCGATCACCGGGAAGACGTAGGCCACTCCGCCGCGCCGCGGATGGGTGGCGATCGCGAAGCCGAAGTCGGCCGGGAGCCCCTTGCCGATCTCGGTCCAGTGCACCCCGCCGTCGTCGCTGCGGTAGACCCCGCCGTGGTTCTGGAGGTAGAGCCGGTCGGGGTCGACCGCGTCCCGGGCGATCTTGTGCACGCACTGGCCGAAGTCCGGATACGGATCGGGCAGGAACTCCGCCTTGAGCCCGTTGTTGGACGGCGCCCAGCTCGCCCCGCCGTCGGTGGTGCGGTACACCCCGCCCGAGGACACCGCGACCACGACCGTGTCCGCGTCCCGCGGATCGGTGACCACGGTGTGCACTGCTTGGCCGCCGTACCCCGCGCCCCACGACGGCCGCTGGGGGTGGTCCCACAGCGCCCGGACGAAGTCGAAGCTCTCACCGCCGTCCGCGGAGCGGAACAGCGCGCCCGGCTCGGTGCCCGCCCACACCACCTCGGGCGCCGCGGGGCCCGCCGGGTGCAGCTGCCACACCCGCTCCAGCGAGGTGTCGGTGCCCTCGGGGAACCGCACCGCGGGCCGGGCGGGCTCGTGCCAGGTCCGCCCCAGGTCGTCGGAGCGGAAGACCGAGGGACCCCAGTGGGAGCTGTCGGCACCGGCGAGCAGCCGGGGGCGGCCGCGGCGGGTGTCGATACCGACGGAGTACACCGCCTGCATCGGGAAGTGCGGACCGGTGAACTCCCAGTCCACGCCGGAGGGTCCGCTCCGGCGGGCGAGGAACAGGCCCTTGCGGGTGCCGATGGCGAGCAGGACGTCGTCCATGACGGCTCACTCCTTGAGGTGCGGGGAGGTGCGGATGGCGGGACGTGGCGGATGTGTCCGTCATCCATGAGTCTGCACCCCGCCACCGGCATCGGCGCCTCAGGGGAGCCGGGATATCGCCGGGTGTCGCATCCGGAGGCCGTGGTACGAAGGGCATCGTAATTTGACGACCGCCGTAATACGATGAGTACCGTACTAGTGCACGGCCGGCCGGCCGGGCGCGGACGAACTGGAGACGTTCATGAGTGCTGCCCTCTTCGAGCCCGTCACCCTGCGGTCGGTGACCATCCCCAACCGCATATGGATGGCGCCGATGTGCCAGTACAGCGCCGTGGCGAGCGGCGAGGACGCCGGAGTCCCGCACGACTGGCACTTCGCGCACTACGCCGCCCGCGCCACCGGCGGCACCGGTCTGATCCTCGTCGAGGCCACCGCGGTCTCCGCCGAGGGCCGGATCAGCCCCCATGACCTGGGCCTCTGGAACGACCGGCAGACCGAGGCGTTCGGCCGGATCGCCGGCTTCCTCAAGCGGCACGGCACGGTCCCCGGTATCCAGCTCGGCCACGCCGGGCGCAAGTCCGGTACCGACGCCCCCTGGCGCGGTGGCGCGCCGCTCGCACTGGACGAGGGCGGCTGGCGGCCGCTCGCCCCGAGCCCGGTCGCCTTCGGCGAGCGCCACCTGGTGCCCGACGAGCTCACCGAGGAGGGGATCGCCGAGATCGTCGGGCAGTTCGCGGCCGCCGCGCGGCGCGCCCGGACCGCCGGGTTCGAGGTCATCGAGATCCACGGCGCCCACGGCTATCTGATCGGTGAGTTCCTCTCCCCGCACAGCAACCACCGCACCGACCGCTACGGCGGCTCCCTGGAGAACCGCGTCCGCTTCGCCCTCGAGGTCGTCGACGCGGTGCGCGCCGTCTGGCCGGAGGAGCTGCCGCTGTTCTTCCGTGTCTCGGCCACCGACTGGCTGGAGCGCGACGGCTGGACGCCGGACGACACCGTGGCGTTCGCCGCGCTGCTCAAGGAGCACGGCGTGGATCTGCTCGACGTCTCCAGCGGGGGGAATGCCACCGGGGTGCGCATTCCCGTCGGGCCCGGCTACCAGGTCCCGTTCGCCGCCCGGGTGCGCCGGGAGACCGGGCTGCCGGTCGCCGCCGTCGGGCTGATCACCGAGCCCGGACAGGCCGAGAAGATCGTCGCGGGTGGTGAGGCGGACGCCGTGCTGCTCGGCCGTGAGCTGCTGCGCAACCCCTCCTTCGCCCGCCAGGCCGCCCGGGAGCTGGACGCCCAGGTGTACGCGCCCGAGCCGTACGGCTACGCGATCCACTGAGCGCGTCGCCGGGCGAGCCATGTCCCCAACGGCGCCCGGCGGACCGGCCCATGGCCCCGGAGCCCCTCGTCATACGGAAAGTGTCAAACTACGATGGGTTTCGTACCATAGGGGTGAACCGTCCATGACGAGGAGCACCCGTGCCTACGCAGACCACCTCCCAGGCCCAGGCGGCCGGCCGCTCGTTGGAGCATCCGCAGCGCGCGGAGATCCATCTCGAGGGAGTGCTGCACGCGCTGGCCGACCCGATGCGGATGCGGGTGGTGCGGACGCTGGCGGAGGACTCGGGCGAGGTGTCCTGCACGGTCCTCGACCTGCCCGTCAGCAAGTCCACCACCACCCACCACTGCCGGGTGCTGCGCGAGGCCGGGGTGATCTACCAGATCTACCGGGGCACCGCCAAGATGAACGCCCTGCGCCGGGAGGACCTAGACGCGCTGTTCCCCGGTCTGCTCGACAGCGTGCTGGCCGCCGCCGCCCTCCAGGACGGGCGCGTCGACGGCGACCGGGGCTGAACCGGCGGCCGGGGCCGAACCGGGGGCCGGGGCTGAACCGGCGGCCGTGGCCGGGTCCCGGTCCGGGGTCCGGCCGCCCGGCAGATGGTTGAAGAGCAGATTGAGCACGATGGCCGTCACACAGCCCGCGCTGATCCCGCTGTTCATCACCGTCTGGAACCAGTCCGGGAACTCCTGGTAGACCCCCGGCACCCCGACCGGCAGCAGTCCGATGCCGACCGACACCGCCACCACCATGAGGTTGTGGTTGTCCCGGAACTCCACCGCCGCGAGCGTCCGCAGTCCGCTCGCGGCGACCGTACCGAACATCACCAGTCCGGCCCCGCCCAGCACCGGGGCCGGGATCGCCGCCACGACCGCGCCCAGCTTCGGCGCGAGCCCCAGCACCACCAGCAGTCCGCCCGCGGCCGCCACCACCCACCGGCTGCGCACCCGGGTCATCCCCACCAGTCCCACGTTCTGCGCGAAGGCGGTGTACGGGAAGGTGTTGAAGACACCGCCGAGCACGGTCGCGGCGCCATCCGCGCGCAATCCGTCCGCCAGCCGCCGGCCGTCCACCGGACGGTCGGTCATCTCGCCCACCGCGATGAAGTCACCGGTGGTCTCGGTCATCGTCACCAGGGCCACGATCAGCATCGACACCACGGCCGCCGCCTCGAACGTCGGCGCGCCGAAGTGGAACGGGGTGGAGACGCCCACCCAGCCGGCGTCGCCCACCCCGGAGAAGTCGGTGAACCCCAGCGGTACGGAGAGCGCGGTCCCGCCCACGATGCCGACCAGCACCGCGACCCGGCCGAGGAACCCGGGCCCGAACCGCTGGACGACGATCACCAGGGCCAGTACGGCACCGGCGAGGCCGAGGTTCTTCGGCTCCCCGAAGTCCGGGGCGCCCTGGCCGCCCGCCGCCCAGTTGCCCGCGACCGGCAGCAGCGAGAGTCCGATGACCAGGATCACCGTGCCGGTCACCAGTGGCGGGAAGAACCGCAGCAGCCGCCCGAAGACCGGTGCCAGCAGCATCATCGCCAGTCCGGACACGATCACCGAACCGTAGATCGCGGGCAGTCCGCCGCCCTCGGTGCCGATGAGCACCATCGGGGTGACCGCGGCGAAGGTACAGCCCTGCATGATCGGCAGCCGGACGCCGAATCGCCACAGCCCCACGCACTGGAGCACGGTCGCGATCCCGCACAGCAGCAGATCGGCGTTGATGAGATAGGCCAGGTCGGTGGGGGAGAGCTTCATCGCGCCGCCGACGATCAGCGGTACCGCGACCGCCCCGGCGTACATGGCCAGCACATGCTGGAGGCCCAGGGCCGTGAGCCGGCCGGCCGGTGGTATCTCGTCCACGGGGTGGCGTACGGGACGTACGGATGTCATGCCTGCTCCTTGCGCGGTACGGCGGGGGGAGTGGGGACGGCCGGGCGGTCCGTTCCCGCGGCGGGGGGAACGGACCGGACGCAGAGGGATTCAACAGTCTGTTGATTTCAGGGCCGTTGCCGATCTGTGTCAACCCTTGCGGCAGGATCCGGGACAGCCGGAACCGGATCGCGTCATCGGCGACGGGTCCCGGGGGCCGGCCCCCGGGCAGGTCAGGGCGCAGATCGCGGCGCCGGTCACGGCCAGCACCGGACCGGTCGCGCCGCCGGGGTCAGTCCCGCTGGTGCGCCGCGCCCAGCAGCCCCGTCCAGTCCGGGATCTTCACCGTCGGACGCCCCAGCGTCTGTCCGAGCGCGGCCTCCGCCGCCTCGATCCGCAGCCATCCCGGCCACCGCACCGGCTCCAGCCCGGCCGCGCGCAGCTCCCGCAGCGGATCGTCGGCCACCGGACGGGCCGTCAGCGCCTCGGCGTCGGCCAACAGCGCGGCCACCGTCTCCTTGGCGCAGGGGCGGTTGGTGCCGATCACCCCGGTCGGCCCCCGCTTGATCCACCCCGCCACGTACTCACCGGGCGAGGGCGCCCCGTCGCGCAGCACCCGGCCCGCCGCGTTGGGCACCGTGCCCCGGTCGGCGTCGAAGGGCAGCCCCGGCAGCGCCACGCCCCGGTAGCCCACCGACCGCAGCACCAGTTGCGCCTCGATCTCCTCGAACACCCCGGTGCCCGCGACCCCGCCGCTCCCGTCCGGGGCGGTCCGCTCGAAGCGCACGGCGTGCACCGCGTGCTGACCCAGCAGTGCCACCGGCCGCAGGAAGAACCGCAGATGGATCCGGCGCGCCCGGCCCAGCGGCGCGCGCCCCGCCCAGCCGCGCAGCACCTCGACATTGCGCCGGCCCTGGCCGGGCAGCTCCGACGGATCGCCGTACGCCGGGTCGAGCGCCAGCTCCCCGGGGTGCACCAGCACCTCGGCGCCGGTGAGGGCGCCCAGCTCCCGCAGTTCCTTGGTGGTGAACTTCGCCTGTGACGGACCGCGTCTGCCGACCATGTGCACATCGGTCACCCGGCTGTCGGCGAGTGCCCCGAGCGCGGCGTGCGGCACATCGGTGGGGCGCAGCTCCTCCGCTCCGCGGGCCAGGATCCGTGCCACGTCCACCGCGACGTTGCCGACCCCGATCACCACCGCGGAGCGGGCGCCGAGCGCGAAGGCGTCACCGGGCCCGAAGGCATCGCCGGACGCGTCCGGATGGGCGCTGTACCAGGAGACGAAGTCGGTGGCGGAGGCGCTGCCCGGCAGATCCTCGCCGGGGACGCCGAGCCGCCGGTCGGCCGCCGCCCCGACGCAGTAGACCACCGCGTGGTAGACGCCGAGCAGCCGCTCGGGCGTCAGCGGCGGCGGCCCGACCGGCACATGGCCGAGAAAGCGCACCCGGGGGTGTTCCAGCACCGCGCGCAGGGTGTTCTGGAGGGACTTGATCTTCTCGTGGTCCGGGGCCACGCCGTAGCGCACCAGACCGTACGGGCACGGCAGCCGGTCCAGCACATCCACCGTCACCTCGGGGACGGCTCGCTGTTCGACCAGTGCCTGGGCCGTGTACACCCCGCTCGGCCCGGATCCGACGACCGCGACACGCAGCACGGAGGAGCTCCTTCCGGAGGATGTCTCCAGCATTGCACCGGGGGGCGCCCGGTGTGAGGTACCCGTGCGCCGTTGTGACCGGCACGGGTGACGGGGCACCGCCGGGCGGCGCCGTCCGCCGGTAAGCGGTTACGCCAGCCGCCGCATCCGCCGGATCTCGCTGCTCTGCTGGGCGATCACATCGCCCGCCATCTCCTCCACCCGTACGTTGTTGCCCTTGGCGAGGACGTCCGTCGCCATACTGACCGCGCCCCGGTGATGGGCGATCATCAGTCTGAGGAAGAGCCGGTCGAAGGCGGCGCCCTTCGCGGCGCGCAGCGCGTCCAGCTCTTCCGGGGTGGCCATCCCGGGCATCGCGCCGTGTTCCCCGTGTTTCCCGTGTTTCCCGTGTTCTCCGGGCCGTCCGCCGCCCTCGGTCTTCAGCCAGCCCTTCATCGCGTCGATCTCCGGCCCCTGACCGGCGGCGATGCGCTCCGCGAGCCGTCTGAGCCGGTCCGAACCGGCCCGGTCGGGCGCCAGGGCGGTCATCACCAGCGCCTGCCGGTGGTGCTCGATCATCATGCGGACATAGGACCGGTCCGCCGCGTTGGGGGAGTCGTCGTCCCGCGCCGCCGCGGCCTCGTCGGAGTTCAGGGTCCGGGCCGACTCACCGGGCGCGCCCGGTGCGATGACCGCCGGGCCGCCGTCCTTCCCCCGGCCCGTGTCGGACCTCCCCCCGCCCTGTCCGTCGCATCCGGTGAGGGTGAGCGCCAGGGCGGCGGCCGCCGCGAGGGTGAGGGACGCGATGCGGAGCGACGTACGGCGGTGCGACACGTGGCCTCCCGGGGCGTGGGAATTCTCTTGAGACGATTATGTAGCTCCCTGTTGTGGTGTACATGGAAAGCGCCATACTGCCCTCGTCCGCGAACCGTTCAACCCCGAACGGGGACACCGGACATGGGAGGACGCAGTGAAGCCGTGGGACAGATCCCCGCATCGGCGCAGATACCTCGGAGCGGCCTTCGCGGCCATCGGCCTGGTGGCCTCGTTGCTGATGGCCGGACCGGCGGCGGCGACCCCCGACCCCGGTGACGGCCCGCGCGCCGAGCGGGTGACGAAGGGTCAGGCTGCCGACACCCGGGCGGCCATCGAGAACGGCGAGATCCCCGGGGTGGACGAGGTCGTCCACAGCGACAATGTCAGCCACCTCACCAACATCCCCAAACAGGACCTCAAGGGCACCAACTCCGATCTGGCCTTCCAGGGGCACTACGCCTTCGCGGGCAACTACGACGGTTTCGTCATCTACGACATCAGCCGTCCGAAGAGCCCGAAGATCGTCAGCCAGGTGCTCTGCCCCGGTTCGCAGAACGACGTCTCGGTCTCCGGCGATCTGCTCTTCCTGTCGACCGACTCCTCGCGCAGCGACAACTCCTGCACCAGCACCACCCAGCCCGCGACCGAGAAGTCCTCCTGGGAGGGCATGAAGGTCTTCGACATCAGCGACAAGCGGAACCCCAGGTATGTGGCCGCGGTGGAGACCGCCTGCGGTTCGCACACCCACACGCTGGTGCCCGAACGGCGCGACGTCTACCTCTACGTCTCCTCCTACTCGCCCAGCGCGACGTTCCCCGACTGCCAGCCGCCGCATGACGGCATCTCCGTGATCAAGGTGCCGCGCAAGGCGCCCGAGAAGGCCGCGGTGGTGGACTTCCCCGTGCTCTTCCCGGACGGCGGCAACCCCGGCGGTCCCACCAACCCCGGTGTCTCCCAGACCACCGGCTGCCATGACCTGACCACCTTCCCCGACCTGGAGCTGGCGGCGGGCGCGTGCATGGGCGACGGCGTCCTCCTGGACATCTCCGACCCGGCGAAGCCCCGGGTGATCGACCGGGTCGAGGACAACGTCAACTTCGCCTTCTGGCACTCCGCGACGTTCAACGAACGCGGCACCAAGGTGGTGTTCACCGATGAGCTGGGCGGTGGCGGCGCCGCCACCTGCAATGACCGGGTCGGCCCCGACCGCGGTGCCGACGGCATCTACGACATCACCGGCAAGGGCGACAAGCGCAAGCTGGTCTTCCGCGCCTACTACAAGATCCCGCGCCACCAGGCCGACACCGAGAACTGCGTGGCGCACAACGGCTCGCTGATCCCGGCGAAGGGCCGCGACATCATGGTCCAGGCGTGGTACCAGGGCGGTGTGTCCATCTGGGACTTCACCGACTCCACCCGCCCCAGGGAGATCGGCTACTTCGAGCGCGGTCCGCTCTCCGCCGACACCCTCACCGGCGGCGGCGCCTGGTCCGCGTACTACTACAACGGCTACGTCTACTCCAACGACATCGCCAAGGGCCTCGACGTGCTCAGGATCGACGACCGGCGCACCGACAGTGCCCGCAAGGTCCGGCTGCCCGAGCTCAATGTGCAGACCCAGCCCGACTACCGCTGACGGTCCGCCCCGGACGTCAGACCGGCCCGCCGGGCGGCTCCTCGCCCGGCGGGCACCCCAGCTCCCAGCCCAGTCCGTAGCGGTGGAACAGCTCGGCCCGCAGCTTCTCCGGGGGCATCGGCGCGCCCGGCAGCAGCACCGCCACCACCGCGCCCATCAGCAGTGCGCGCAGGAGCTGGTAGTCGCCGTCGGGGTCCGCGGAGCCGTAGCGCACCACCACGTCCCGCAACAGCCCCGCCAGCCGCTGCTGTTCGGGGCACTGGATGAACCCCTCGGCCGCGAGTATCCCCGCCATATGCGTCCGCATCAGCCGCGGCCGGTCCCGGGCCAGGCCCAGGATGGTGTCGATCGCCCGCGCCAGCAGCTCCCGGCCGGCTCCCCCGCCCTCCGGGACCGGTTCGCGCTCCAGCGCCGCGGCCAGCTCGGTGTGCATCAGCCGGTGCACGGCGGTCTGGAAGAGCTGCCGCTTACCGGGGAAGTAGTACGAGACCAGCCCCCGCGCCGCCCCGGCGCGGTCGGCGATATCGCCGAGTGTCGTCGCCTCGTACCCGCGCTCGCCGACCAGGTCCACCGTCGCCTCCAGCAGACGTGCCTGGGAACGGCGGCGCAACTCCTCATTGACCGATGCGCTGCGGGGGGACATGCTTACTCCTGCGTTGGCTGGCTCGGAGCCAATATACTCAGAGCGGCACCCGGCTGTCCGCCGATCATAGGGGGACGGCCCACTGTCTCCGCCGGTTCGGGCGACGCGGGGGATCGTCCGAACCGGCGGCTCGCACCTACAGCGCGGCGTGCCGTTCAGCCGGTCCCGGCGCGGTCCGGGAACAGCTCAAGCACCCCGCGCAGACCGTCCGGACGACGCTCCACCGGCAGATGGTCCACCAGCCGCACCCGGCACCCCACGGCCGCCGCACCGGCGTCCGCCCGCCGGTCGTCCCCCACCATCACCGTCTCGTGCGGGGCCAGGGACAGGGCGTCGCACGCCGCCAGGAACAGCCGTGGGTCGGGCTTCTGCGCGCCGTATTCACAGGAGAGCGTGTACGCATCGACCAGCGGGTCCAGACCGTGCGCCCGGAAAACCGGGCGCAGGTCCCAGCCGATGTTGCTGACCACCGCGATCCGTACGCCGCGCCGCCGCAGCTCGCGCAGGACCGCGGCCGCGTCGGGATACGGCCGCCAGGCGGCGGGTTGCTGATGGCGGGCGTAGAGGGCGTCGTACAACTCCGGGTGGGGGAGCGGCACCTGTCGCGCCAGCCCCGTGTACGCGGCCCGGTGCAGCTCCGCGGTACGGTCCCGGGCGGCCCACACCTCGGCCAGCTCCTCCGGCACCGCCCCGGCGGGTGCGCCGCCCGGCAGCGCCCCGGCCTCCTCCAGGGCCCGCGCGCGGCGCGCCAGCTCCTCTCCGGCCAGGGCCGCCCCGGTCGCCTCGACCGCCGCCCGCAGCCAGGACTCCGCGGACTCGATCCGGAACAGCGTCCCCGAGAAGTCGAACAGCGCGCCCCGCGCCGCTCCACCGCTGCCGTCACCGCTCGTCGATTCCCTCACGGTTCCCCCTCGTCGTCTCGGTTCCGGACACGCCCTAGTCCGGTACGTCCAGCGCGTCGGTCCGGCCGCCGGGTGTGCGGTCCGCGGCGCTGGGGAGCGCGAGGAGGTGGTCCAGCGTTCCGGTGAGATCCAGCAGACGGTCGAGTGCGGGCGGCCGGTGATCGAGGTGGAGGCGCGCGCCGACACCGCCGGTGAAGCGGCGGGTCTGGAGCAGCGCCGAGAGGCCCATCGAGTCGCACATGCCCAACTCGGCCAGGTTCAGGTGCAGATGGCGCAGCCCGGGATGGTGTGCCAGGGCGTCGCTGACCTCCAGGAGGAGGTCCTCGACGGTGTCGTACTCCAGGTCGCCGACCACCGTGATGTGCACGGTGCCCGGCGCGGGCGCGGAGGTGAGCAGGTGGAGGGGACCGAGGTCGGGGTGGGTCATACGGGTTTTCCCTGGCCGGTGCCGTCTGCGGCGATCTTTTCGGTGAGGGCTCGGTGTCCGTGGGCGAGCAGGTCGCGGGTGCGGGGGAAGTCCCGCAGCTGTTCCTCGAGAAGGTCGAGACTGGGCAGCAGCGAGGCGGCGGGCACCCCGCGGGCGGTGAGGATGTCGGCGGTCCAGGCGAGGAAGCCGGTGAAGAGGCCGACGTCGTCCACGTAGAGGGCGGCGCACAGGAAGTCGACGATATGGGCGAGGTCTTCGGCGGTGCGCTCGCGCTGCTCCTCGTCGTAGGCGGCCATCGCCGGGAACCGCTCGGCCAGTGCGCTGAAGGTGTGGCGCACCAGCTGCCGCGCGCTGCGCTTGACCAGCGTGTACTCCTGGTCGCTCAGATGCGGGAGGTCGTCCGTCACCTGATGGGCCGCACCCGGTGCGGCCAGGCCCGCCGAGAGCAGATCGGCGGCGGACCGGGCGTCCGGTGCCCAACCCTGGACACCCAGCCGCCCGGCGTACCGTCCGCCCGGTCCGAACGCGGCGCCGCCGACGATCACGGACGCCCCGACGGCCTGGCAGGCGGTGATGGCCGCGTGCGCGGTGGGCAGCCGGGTGGGCAGCGAGCCGGAGAGCGCCACCACATCGGCGCCGGTGCGGTGCAGATGGGTGATCAGGTGCGGGGACGGCACCTGGGCGCCGAGGTAGTCGACGTGCCAGCCGCGCAGCCGCAGCACCTCGGCCAGCAACCGCGCGGGCAGGGCGTGCCATTCGCCGTCCACACAAGCCACCGTCACCCGGCCGTGTGCCCGGTCGGGGATGCGGTGCGGCGGGAGGGAGGCGATGGCGCGGTCGTTGATGGCGGTCGCGGCGTGCTCGTCGGCCACCGACATCCGGTTGGCCGCCCACTCCACCCCGACCCGGTGCTGCACCGCGCCGATCACGTCCAGCAGGACCGTCTCGGTGTCCAGACCGGAGGCGAGCGCGGAGCGGACGGTGTCCAGCGCGGCGTACTCGTCGCCGGACGCGGCGGCCGACCACAGCTTCTCCACCCAGGGCCCGGTCTCCTCCGTGCGCTCCGGCGGCACCCCGCCGGCCCGGGCTCCGGGCATGAACGGGACGGACCCGCCGTCGGCGGGCCGCTCGGGGGAGGGCGGGGTCGCGGTGGGGGCCGTCATGCGGTGTACCTGCCCGCCGTGGTGCCGTCCACCGCCGTCAGATGCGTGCCGCGCGGAGCGGTGATCGCTATCAGGGCCATATCGTCGTGCTTGCCCTCGCCCACCCACTGGGCGGCGAGCATCTGCACCCGCTCCACCACCGCCTCGGCGGGCATCCCGGCGCACTCCCCGAGCGCACGCTTCAGCCGGGCCACCCCGAAGAGCTCATCGCCCATCGGACCGCCCTTGGCCTCGGGAATGCCGTCGGTGAACAGCAGACATGTCTCACCCGGGGCCAGCGTGGTGTGTGCGGTGGCCGACTGCACCTCGGGCAGCACCCCGACCAGGGAACCGGAGGTCTGCGCCTCCTCCACACCGCCGTCCCGGCGCACGATCAGCGGCGCCGGATGACCGGCGCTGGTGAGCTGCAGACAGACATGCGGGCCGATCCGCGCGATCGAGGCCAGCACCAGGGTGGCGAACCGGGTGTGGTCGGAGGTGACGAGCGCCCGGTTGAGCATCGACAGCATCCGGTGGTGGTCGTCGGCCATGGGCAGCAGCGCGTGCAGGGTGTTGCGGATCTTGCCCGTGATGACCGCGGCCTCGAGCCCCTTGCCGCAGACGTCCCCCAGCGCCACCAGCGCGCGGGTCGCGGTACCGGCGCCCTCGGTGAGATGGATGTCGTAGAAGTCGCCGCCGACCCGGGCGGAATCCCCCGCGGGGCGGTACCCCGAGGCGAGTTCCACTCCCTCGATCTGGCGCAGCCGGGGCGGCAGCAGCTCGCGCATCAGCACATCGGTGATCGACGCCTGCTCCGCGTAGAGCCGGGCCGCCGACATGGCCGCGCCCACCCGCGCGGCGAACAGCGCGGCGAACTCCTCCTCGCTCTCACTGAACCCCGCGTGGTTGCTGGTGCGCAGCAGCACCAGCGCGCCCGCCGGAACGCCGTGCCCCGGCAGCGGGGTGATGGCCACCGAGCCGACCCCGCCGAAACCTTTGGGCATCAGCCACTCGGGCGCCGAGCCGGGGTCTATCCAGCGGGAGGGCACCGGCGGGAATCCGCGCAGCGCCTCCTCCAGCCCGGGGACCCGCTCCGGGTCCACGGCGATCGCACGGCGCTCCACCGGCCCGCCGCGGGCGCACAGCGTCATCGGCAGCCGGCGCCCGATCGCGGGGGCCACGACCACGGCGGCGTCCGCCAGGTGCTTCGCGGCCAGCCGCGCCGCCACCTCCATGCACCGTTCCGGATTGAGGGTGGACAGCAGTGCGTTGGACGCCTCGATGAGGAACTGGGCCCGCTCGCGCTCCACCGCCAACTCGTCGACGGCGAGCCGGTATTCGGTGTCGTCCACCAGCCACCAGGCGGTGGAGCCGTCCTCCAGCGCGGTGGGGTGGGCGGCGAACAGACGCTCCCCGATCCGGCCGCGCACCTCGGCGCCGTCCACGGGCTCGGCGAGCCACGGGGGGACGGCCCCGGCCGCCGCCGTGCCGGACCGCAGGTCCGGCAGCACGGCGGACGCCGCGGCGTTGTGCCGGGTGACGCGGCCCTCCGCGTCGATGACCAGCATCGGGTACGGCGCGGCGGACGCCGCCGCGTCCACCCCGGCGCCCGGTGCGATGTCTCCCGGGTGGGATCGGTTGGCTGCCACGTTCACCCCCGCGGGGTCCTCACCTCTTCGTGCGTCTTCAGGTCGTGATCGACGGTGCTCACCGTCCACGGTGCCATCGCGCCGTGGAGGGATGGTTCCTCCGAGCAACCATCTCTCACCGACGTCGCACGGCGCAATGCGCGGTGGCCCCGGTGCGCCGGGACGCCGTCACTGTCATGAAACGGCGGGTCTCCGGGGTCCGGAAGCCGTTTGGCCCGGATTCACTTGAAAGGGGTATTTATCGGGCGCCGTGGGAACGGGTGCGGGGGAGCGGCCGTCGCGGCAGGGCATGGCCACGACGGCTCAGCGGCTGTCCTCGGTGACCGGCCACCGGACGGTGACGGTCTTGCCCTGCGCGGTCGGTGTGACCGTCATCTGCCGGGCCAGCCGGTTGATGATGTGCATCCCCCAGCCACCGGTGCCGTCCGGTACCCCGGGGCGCGGAACGGGCGGACTGCTGCTGCTGTCGTGCACACCCACGCTGAAGACACCGTCGGTCAGCGTCGCCGTCAGCGCCCACGAGCCCGCGGTGTGCCGGATCGCGTTGGTGATCAGCTCACTGATGACGGTCCGCACCGCCGCCGCGTCCACGGCCGGGCAGTGTTCGGCGAGGAACGCTCCGACGAGGTCCCGGGCGTCGGCCAGGGACACCTCGTCGGATCGCAGCGTCAGCATCGTGCCTCCCTGCCCTGCTCGTACAACCCTTGCTGGTACAACGTGTTCCCCGTGGCCGCCGGTGGTACGGCGGCGTGATGCCTGCTGTGCGGCGGTGTCCCGGCGCCGCGGTCCGGACGGTGATGCGGCCCCGGTCAGTCGCCGCCGCCGATCGCGGCCTGGGCGGACGCCAGGTCCGGGAAGTGCGGCAGATACCCCTCGGTGCCGGTGACGGTCAGCAGCCGCAGCACGTCATGGGGCGGTGAGACCAGGACCACCCGCTGTGCACCCGCGGTGCGCAGCAGATGGTTGAGCAGCGAGGAGTCGCAGAAGGTCACCGCGCCCAGGTCGAACGCCACCGGTCCGCTGTGGTGGCGCTGGGCATCGGCGGTGGCGTGGCTGACGCTGTCGATCGTGTCGACGTCGAAGTCGCCGAAGAGGGAGATCAGCCAGACGTCCCCGGCTCGTTCGGAGCGCGAGACACCGGCCGGTCCTTCGAGCGTGGTCATACGGCGACGCCCGCGCCCACCTGCGCCTGCGGTCCACACGGGTGCGTGCCTTGCATGGTGCGCTCGCCTCTCGTCGGCCGCCGTCACGGCGGATGGTCCCCGGTACCCCCGCTGCGAGGGCCCGTCAAGAATACGGGCGGCCGGGGGACCGGCCTGGGGCCTCCCCGTGCGCCGTCCGTCTCCTCCCGGCTTCTCCCGTTCTCCTCCCGCCGGTGGTCATCGGACTCCCGGCCGTCTACCCCCGGCGCCCCGTCCCATTCGTGACGGTCTCCCGATCGCCCGGTCCGCTCAGGACCGCACGGTCCCCTCGTCGGCGGGGGCACGCTCACCGTCGCGGGCTGCCGGGTACGGATACGCGGCGATCGCGGCGCAGACCAGCGCGGCCCCCAGCAGCCAGCCGCCCAGTACATCGCTGGGCCAGTGCACGCCCAGGTACAGCCGGGTCCAGCCCACGCCGAACACCGACACCGCGGCGGTCACGGCCACCGGCATCAGCCACCGGTTCCGTGCCCCGTGCAGCGCCATCACCCACAGCAGCAGACCGCAGGCGACGGTCGCGGTGAGCGCGTGACCGGACGGGAAGGCGGCGAAGTGCGCCGAGTCCACCGGATCGGGCCAGTGCGGACGCTCACGGCCGACGACCGCCTTGATCCCCTGCTGGAGCAGGGTGCCCAGCGTCGCCGTCACCGTGACCCAGCCGGCGAGCGGCCACTCCCGGCGCCACAGCAGCCAGCCCACCATGACCGCCAGCAGGGCGCGCATCGCCCAGGGGTCCCAGACCCAGTCGGACAGCACCCGGGCGGTCTCGGTCCGGTCGTGATGGGTCACGGCGGAGTGGTGCAGGGAGACCACGATGTCCCGGTCGGCGCGGTCCAGCGGGCCCCAGTTCACGGCGACCAGCGCGAGCAGGAGCAGGAAGAGCACGAGGAGCACGGCCGCGGTGCGGGCGGGGTGACGGATCGGCGGCTGCATGCAGTCGATGATCGCTGACGGGTGGGGCGGAGTGCCAGGAGGGTGCCGACGGCGGACGGAGCGCTGTCCGTCCGCCCGGTCCGGAACGGATGATCCCGGCAGCGCGGCGAGCGTGGGTGCCAGGCGTCGCGGGCACGGCGGCGCCTTGTGGATACGGCCTAGCCCAGCACCCGCAGGGCCGGAACCAGTGTCACCAGCAGCGGGACGACCGGTACCAGCACCGCCGCGGCCGTCAGCCGCCAGCGGCGGCCCACCGGGAGGCGGGAGGCGGGCGCGAGCAGCCGGTCCACCCGCTGTGGCACCTGGGCGAGTCCGCTGGGACAGGGACCGAACACCCCGCGGTCCTCATTGAGTTCGACCAGTGCCAGTGCGGTGGTGGTCCGGCCGAAGCGGCGTGAGGCGGAGTCGTCCGCGGCCAGCTCCACCAGCCGGTGCACCTCGTCGCGGAAGCCCGCGAAGACCGGCACCTGCGGGAAGCCGCCGGCCAGCGCGCCCGAGCAGTGCAGCAACCAGTGGTGCCGGGCGCGCGCGTGGCCCTGCTCATGGGCGATGACGGCGTCGAGACGGCGGCCCTTGAGGCGGCGCAGCGCCGCGGTGGTGATGATGAGCTGGGGGCTGGCGCCCGGCAGCAGCCAGGCGTCGGGCCTGTCGCCCTCGAGGACGACGAGGCGTTCGCCGGAGGGCTCCTCACCGGGCAACACCGGGGAGCGCACGAGGAGTTCCTCGCGGTGCCGCCTGCGCCAGGCGCGGGCGCGGCCGATCTCACGGGTGAGCATCACCGCGCTCCACACGGCTCCGGAGGCCAGTGCGAGGGCCACCGGTGCGGCCCACGCCCCGTAACCGGCGAGCGCGTACGCCTCGACGACGCCGTGCGGCGCGGGGGCGAAGACATTCCCGCGTACGGCCTCCGAGGCGGCCGCGGCGGTGAGCGCCATGGTGAGCGCGCAGCACAGCAGTACGGCGACGACGACGCACTGCCACACCCAGAGGGCGAGCACCGGTTCGCGGTCGACCCAGTCGGAGCGGGACATCAGGCGTGGCGCCATCGCCGCCGCCAGTGCGCCCAGGCCCATCAGTACGAGCGGGACCATCATGGCCGCCAGCCTATGGGCGCGGTGTCGGCCGGGGTACGGTCCCGCGGACGAAGTGACGCACACCACGGCCGGAGCGCGCATGGATCGCGCAGGGATCAGAGCGTGAGCAGCATGGTGAACGTCCCGATCGCCATCGACAGCCTGCACGCGTGCCGCAGCTCGGGCCGCCGCGCCCAGGAGACCGGGCCCGCTCCCGGGTCCGCCCCGCCGTCGGTCAGCGGCACCAGCCGCAGCCCGCAGCGCATGACATAGACGGCGAAGTAGGCGAGCAGCGCTCCGGTGAGGAGGGGGACACCCGTGGCCATCCCCTCCCGCGCCACACCACCGGTGTGCTGATGACCCTCCGCGGAGCCCGACGCCATCGCGAGCGCCGTGTAGACCATCGCCAACGCCCCTATGGCGTGGTGCAGATGGTGTCCGGACCACTCCGCGCCCCCGCGCGCCGCCGGCAGCGCCCCCACCGCCGCCACGCCGAAGACCACCGCGAAGGCGGGCGGCCCCCAGGGCCCGGGGTCCAGCGCGGCGGACGGCACCGCCATCACCGCCATCCCCCAGCCCATCAGCGCCTCGGCCCCCGCGCCGCGCCGCCCCGCACCCGGCGGCTCGCCCCGCATCCGCACCAGGCAATACGCGCCGCTCGCCGCGCACAGCGCCACCAGCAGCCAGCCGACGAGCGGAGGTCCGTGCACGGCACACCTCCCGGGACGGACGGGGTACCGGCAGGATTCCCCGCCGCGCGCCCGGCTACGGGAGCGCACGGGCGCAATGGGGGAGCGCGACGAGGCCATCCGCCCCACGCGCTACGGTGCGGGCCCATGGAGAACGGCCGGTCCCCGCGGCGCCCCGCGCACGAGCCACATGAGCCACCTGAGGCGCATGAGATGCATGAGGAGATCGAGGTGTGCCTGGTCGCGCTGGTCGAGGGACGGCTGAGCCGGGACGCCGCCGACCGGTGGGCCGCCGGGTGGGTCACCGATGACACGCTCGCCCTGGACGAGTTGAGCCGGTGGGCGCTGGAGCTGCTGTACGGGGTCGACCTGCCCGCCGGTCCGGACGGCGGCCCGCTCCACGACGACGCGCAGTTGCGCGAATGGCTCGGGGAGTTCCGGCGGCGCCGGCAGGGCGGTGCGGCGGATCCCGGGTGACACCGGTGCGGCGCCCGCCGGGTGTGGCACGGTGATCACGCAGCCCATGGATCACCGAAGAGGAGAGACCGTGTCGAACCCCCCGCTTCCCGAGGCCGCCGTCACCATGCTGGAGAAGGCCAACCCGGCCGTCATCGCCACGCTCCGGCCCGATGGCCAGCCGGTGTCCACGGCCACCTGGTACCTGTGGGACGACGGCCGGATCCTGGTCAACATGGACGAGGGGCGCAAGCGGCTCCAGCACATCCGCGCCGATCCCCGGGTCACGCTCACCGTGCTGGACGAGGGCAACTGGTACACCCACCTGAGCATCATCGGGCGCGTCGTCGAACTGCGGGACGACAAGGACCTGGCCGATATCGACCGGCTGGCCCGGCACTACATGGACCGGGACTATCCGCGGCGGGACCGCGACCGGGTCAGCGCCTGGATCGAGATCGACCGCTGGCACGGCTGGGGCGAGATGAAGGAGAACAGCCAGGCAGGCTGATCCGCCGCGCGTCCGCGCCCGGGGTGCGCGGGCGCGGACGGACCGCGGTGCCCGGCGTCAGGGCCGGTGGCGCAGCGGATGGTCCGCCGGGACCTCCACGACCGCGATGCGCACCCCGTCGGGATCGGCGATCCACATCTCGATCAGCCCCCACGGCTCCTGCTTCGGCGGGCGGAGCACCTCCACACCGCGTGCGGCCAGCTCGGCGTGTGCCGCCGCCGCGTCCGCGACCTGGAGCCATAGCTGGAGACCGGGCGCGGGCGGCGTCTCGGAACGGCCGGAGAGCTCCAGGAAGCCGCCGCCCAGGAAGTAGACCGTGCCCCGCTCGGGGCCGGTCCCGAACTCGCGGTAGACCGCGAGCCCGAGCGCCTCGCCGTAGAACGCCCGGGAGCGCTCGGGGTCCGTCGGCCGCAGCAGTGTGCGGCTGCTCAGTACGTGCACCATGCCCGTGACCCTACGCAGCCGCCCGGTGGCTCCGGCGGCGCGCGGAGCGTTTCACGCCGTGTAGCGCGTCGCCCGCCGGATCTCCGGGAAGTCGGTGGTGCCGCCGTCGAGGCCGAGGCCGCGGGCCAGCTTGAGCTGGTCGGGGGTGTTCACGGTCCAGCCGATGACCTTCAGATCGGCGGCGTGGGCCTTCTCCACCAGCTCCAGGGTCAGCCTGCGCAGGTTGAGCACCAGCATCCCGGCGCCCACCGTCCGCGCCCGGTCGATCACGTCCAGGCCGTAGCGGCTGGCGACCAGGGAGGTGCGCGCCTCCGGCAGCAGGGTGCGGATCTCCGCCAGGGCCTCGTCGTGGAAGGAGATGACGTCCACCCGGCCCAGCAGATCGCGCCGGGTCATGACCTCCGCCAGCGCCCGTGCCGCGGCCACGTCCTTGATCTCGGCCTGGAGCGGTGCCCGGACGGCGTCCACGACCTCCTCGAAGACCGGGATCCGCTCACCCTGCCCGGCGTCCAGCTCCCGCAGCTCGGCGAGGGTGCGGTCGCTGATCGGCCCCGTGCCGTCGGTCGTCCGGTCCACCTGGGCGTCGTGCATCACCACGAGCGCGCCGTCCTTGCTGAGGTGCAGGTCCAGCTCGATGACGTCCAGACCCTCGTGATCGGCGCGGACGAACGAGCGCAGGGTGTTCTCCGGCTCGACGCCCATCACTCCACGGTGTCCGATGGTGAGAAAAGTCAACGCTGTCTCGCTCTTCTGTCGGCCGCTGACGGGTTAAGTGGAGGCAGGCTGCCCGGACCGGCGCACAGCCTAACGGCCGACCGTCCCAGGGCGGCTGAAGCGCGCCCGTGGCATGGCTTGGCCCGGATGGGGCAGGAAAAACAGCGGCAGCGCGGGTGTGACGCCGGATAATTTCCGGTAACGCCCCTTGAGTGGGAGAACCGTCCACAGATACGGTGGCGTCACGATAGTTTCTTCGGCGAAGGAGAGGTCATGACGGAAATCCTTTCGTCCGCCATAGCGGACGGTGGCGTTCTGCCTGCGGAGCGTGTTGTTGAGCACCCGGCGTGGCCGACGTTGAAGGATGCTGTCGAAACGATTCGCCCCTGGCAGTCGAAGGACGGCTCGATCGACTTCGACGCGGAGGGCGCCCCCTCCCGCGCCACCGCGGCGGCCGCCGCCGATCGGGTGATCGAGGCGATCGAGGAGCTGGCCCCGCTGCTCCCGCACAACGCCGAGTACCACCGTGCGCTGGTCGCCGATCTGCGCCGCTGGGCCGACGGCGGCTTCGAGGTGCCGGACTTCCTGGACTCGCTGCTCGCCTTCCAGCCCGCCAAGGCGCGCACCGACGGCCTCCAGCACCTGGTGGTCTTCCCCATGTACACGCAGAACGGCAACCCGGACCGCAATCTGGAAGCCGTCGTGCTGCGTATGGTCTGGCCGGACTGGCTGGCCGAGCTGGAGCGCACCCGCTACGACAACCCGCTCTACATCGGTATCGCCTTCGAGGACTTCACCTCGGGCTACGACACCAACTCCGCGGTCCTCTTCCCGGAGACCATCGCCGTCCGCGAGGCCCCCGAGCGCTTCAGCTGGGGCGGTATCTTCTGCGACCGCGAGGCCGCCCGCTTCCGCCGGGTCAGCCAGGCCGCCGTCCGCGTCCTCGGTATCGAACTGCCCGAGGACATCGCGGAGATGCTGGCCGACCAGGACCGCTGCCAGGAGGCGTTCGCCCTGTGGGACATGGTCCACGACCGCACCCACAGCCACGGTGACCTGCCCTTCGACCCCTTCATGATCAAGCAGCGGCAGCCGTTCTGGATGTACGGCCTGGAGGAGCTGCGCTGTGACCTCACCGCCTTCAAGGAGGCCGTGAAGCTGGAGGCCGAGGGCTTCTCCCAGGCCCGTGACGTCCAGTACGCCGTGATCTTCGACCGGATGTTCCGCTTCCCGGTCACCGGCGACCGCGTCCGCAACTACGACGGGCTCGGCGGTCAGTTGCTCTTCGCCTACCTCCACCAGCACGACGTCGTACGCTGGACGGACAACACCCTGCACATCGACTGGGCCCGTGCCTCGCAGGTCACCAACGAGCTGTGCGGCGAGATCGAGAAGCTCTACCGCGACGGTATCGACCGTCCCAAGCTGGTCCACTGGTTCAAGGCGTACGAGCTGGTGTCCACCTACCTGGCACCGCACCCCGGCTCGGTGTGGGCCAAGGGTCCCGACGCCCTGGACCTGAACCAGCCGCCGCGCAAGCTGGTCGACGACGTGCTCCCCGACGAGTTTCCGCTCAGCATGTTCTACGAGGCGCTCGCCAAGAAGCTGCGTGACGTGGTTGCCTCCACCAAGGGGATCACGGCGGGCGACGATCTGCGGACGGCCGCGTGAGCCCCGTCGAGGGACAGTCCGACGGACATTCGGCAGGGAAGACCGAGGAGGCAACGACCATGACCACACCGACGTCGAGCCCGACCCCCAACGAGCCGGGCGACACGAGCCCGCTCGATGGCGCGGTCGTGGCGGTGGCGGGGGCGGCGGGCCCAGCGGGCCGCGCCACCCTGCTCCGGCTCGCCGAGGCCGGAGCGACCGTCGTGGCCTCCGACGCCGACCCCGCCCGGCTGGCCGAGGCCGTCGACGCGGCGCGCTACGCCCATGGCGGTGCCACCGTCACCGGTGAGACCGTCGACCTGCTCGACCTGGACGCCACCCGCGCCTGGGTCGACCGCACCGAGAAGGAGTTCGGCCGGATCGACGGTCTGGTGCACCTGGTCGGTGGCTGGCGCGGCAGCAAGACCTTCCCCGACGCCCCGCTCGCCGACTGGGACACCCTGCACAACCTGCTGATCCGCACCGCCCAGCACACCTCGCTCGCCTTCCACGACGCCCTTCAGCGCAGTGGCAACGGCCGCTATGTCCTGATCAGCGCGGCGGGCGCGTCCCAGCCCACCGCCGGGAACGCCGCATACGCCGCCGCCAAGGCGGCCGCCGAGGCATGGACGCTCGCGCTCGGCGACTCCTTCCGCAAACTGGGGGGCGAAGGCGGACCGTCCGCCGCCGCTGTCATCCTGGTGATCAAGGCGCTGGTGCACGACGCCATGCGCGCGGAACGCCCCAACGCGAAGTTCGCGGGCTTCACGGACGTCAAGGAGCTGGCCGAGGCCATCACCGGAGTCTGGGACCGGCCCGCGCAGGAAGTGAACGGAACCCGTCTGTGGCTGACCCCCAAGCCGTGAGGACCGACGCCCGTCGCCATCACGACCCCGAGATACGCGGATTCGCCAGCGACAACTACGCGGGCGCACATCCGGAGATCCTCGCCGCGCTGGCCCTCGCCAACGAGGGCCACCAGGTCGCCTACGGCGAGGACGACTACACCGCGCATCTGCAGTTCATCATGCGCAGCCACTTCGGTCCCGACGCCCAGGCGTTCCCGGTCTTCAACGGCACCGGCTCCAATGTCGTCGCCCTCCAGGCCCTCACCGACCGCTGGGGCGCCGTCATCTGCGCCGAGTCCGCGCATATCAACGTGGACGAGTGCGGTGCCCCCGAGCGCGTCGGCGGGCTGAAGCTGCTCACCGTGCCCACCGAGGACGGCAAGCTCACCCCCGACCTCATCGACCGCCAGGCGTGGGGCTGGGACGATGAGCACAGGGCGATGCCGCAGGTCGTCTCGATCGCCCAGAACACCGAGCTGGGCACCGTCTACACGGTGGACGAGATCCGGGCCATCTGCGACCACGCCCATGAGCGGGGGATGAAGGTCCACCTGGACGGGGCGCGGATATCCAACGCGGCCGCGTCGCTGGACGTGCCGATGCGCTCGTTCACCAATGTGGCGGGCGTGGACATCGTGTCCTTCGGCGGCACCAAGAACGGCATGCTCTTCGGCGAGGCCGTGGTGGTGCTCAACCCGGACGTCGGGCGGGCCATGAAGCATCTGCGCAAGCTGTCCATGCAGCTCGCCTCCAAGATGCGGTTCGTCTCCGTCCAGCTCGAGGCGCTGCTCGCCCGCGACCTGTGGCTGCGCAACGCCCGCCAGGCCAACGCCATGGCCCGGCGGCTGGCCGACGGCGTCCGCGGGGTGGACGGGGTGGAGATCCTCTACCCGGTGCAGGCCAACGCGGTCTTCGCCCGGCTGCCGCACGACGTCAGCGAACGTCTCCAGAAGCGCTACCGCTTCTACTTCTGGGACGAGGCGGCCGGGGACGTGCGCTGGATGTGCTCCTACGACACCACCGAGGAGGACGTCGACGGCTTCCTCGCGGCGCTGAAGGAAGAGCTCGGAAAGGCGTAGCGCCGAACGGACGACGCGTCGAAGGGGCGGGGCCCCCCGGCGGGGCCCCCCCCTCAATTGAATCGCCCCGGGGGGCGCAGCCGCCCCCGGGCCCGGGCCGCGCTCTCATGGGGGGCGCCCCCCCGGCCCGCGGGGTCGGGGGGGCGCGCCCGCGGGGCGGCCCCGCCCCTTCATGTCATGCGCCGCGGAGCGCTCAGCGGCCCCGGTCCAGGGCCAGCGCCTCCGCCGGGGTGGGCGCCGTACCGCCGAGGTGGGCCGGGACCCACCAGGTGTCCTCCGGACCCTTCGGACGCACCGGATACGACCGCTGCGCCGCCTCCAGCAGCTCCTGGACCCGGCCCCGCAGCCGGTCGGTCAGGGAGTCCGACGGCTCGGCGGGGTCGGCCTCCATCGGCTCGCCCACCCGCATGGTGATCGGGAAGTGGTTGCGGCCCAGCGCCCGCTTGTGGCCCTTGGTCCACAGCCGCTGGGTGCCCCACAGCGCCATCGGCAGCAGCGGGACGCCCGCCTCCTGGGCCAGCCGCGCCGCGCCCGACTTGAAGTTCTTCAGGGTGAACGAGCGCGAGATGGTGGCCTCGGGGAAGACCCCGATGATCTCTCCGGAGCGCAGCGCCTTCAGCGCGTGCTTGTAGGCGTCCATACCGGCCGCCCGGTCCACCGGGATGTGCTTCATCGCGCGCATCAGCGGTCCCGACACCTTGTGCCGGAAGACCGACTCCTTCGCCATGAACCGCACCAGCCGCTTCGCCGGACGGGCGGTCAGCCCGCAGAAGACGAAGTCGAGATAGCCGATGTGGTTGCTGACCAGAACCGCGCCGCCCCGCTGCGGGACATTCTCGGTGCCCTTCATGTCGAAGCGCAGATCCTGCGCCTTGAACATGGTGTGGGCGACGCCGATGACCGGCGGGTAGACGAGCTCTGCCATAGGAAGGACCCTTCGTCGAATTTCCCGGGGAGGGCTCTCCCGGCGGAAGTTACGCCGCCGTAGGTATGCGGCTTCTGCCAGATGCTGCCCGAAGTCGGGTCATGGTGCTACCGCCGGACACCCCCCACCCGGGAGATCCTCATCACGTCGGGAATCCCCACGGCCCCGGAAACGCTGCACCAAGGACGGCTGAAGATCGGTGGAAGGAAGTGCGCACGGGTGCGCGAGACGGACCGGAGCGGGCGGCTGAGCGCCGCAGAGCTGGGCGGGGAGCTGGGGCGGCGGGCCACGCTCGTCCAGTTCTCCAGCGCCTTCTGCCAGCCCTGCCGGGCCACCCGGCGGACGCTGGGCGAGGTGGCCGCAATGGTGGACGGGGTCACCCATCTGGAGGTGGACGCCGAAGCGCGGCTGGAGCTGGTGCGGGCGCTGGGGATCGACCGGACCCCCACCGTGCTGGTGCTGGACGCCTCCGGCCGGATCGTCCGCCGCGCCTCCGGGCAGCCCCGCCGGGCCGATGTCATCGCCGCTCTGGGTGATGCGGTGTGACGACCCCCATCCCGGACCGCACTTGACGTTGTGCTCCGGGCGTCGTCAGGGTGAACCCCATGCGGCCTGGACTCCTTCTCTGTGGACGCGTGCACGTGGATCCGCTGCGGACCGCGAGCGCACGCTGTCCGGGCGGGTGAGCGACGACGAACCCACGGCTCCCCCCGCTCGTACTCTCCCGCAGAAGGGCATCTCCATGACGGCCACGCACGACCTGGGCTCACCCCGGTTCGCCGCGTCCTACCCCTCCGCCGACTTCTCCGACTCCTCCGGTCACTCCGGGTCCTCCGGCGCCCTCGACCCCTCCGCCCTGCTCCGCTCGGCCTTCCGGCGGCACGCGGCCGGGGTGGCCGTGATCACCGCGCACGGTGAGCGCCCCGTGGGGTTCACCGCCACCTCGCTCACCTCCGTCGCCGCCGAGCCCCCGCTGCTCTCGTTCGGCGTGGGCACCGCCTCGTCGAGCTGGCCGGTGATCGCCGAGGCGTCCCACGTCGGTGTGCACGTCCTGGGTGAGCACCAGCGGGAGCTGGCCGCGACCTTCGCCCGCAGCGGTGCGGACCGCTTCGGCCCCGGCACCGGCTGGCGCCGCGGCCCGGAGGGAGTGCCGCTGCTGGACGGGGTGCTGGCGTGGCTGGTGTGCCGGGTGGTGGCCCGGATACCCGCGGGGGACCACCATGTGGTCATCGGTGAGGTGACCGCCGGGGACCCGGCCGGGGCGGGCAGTCCGCTGCTGTACCACCAGGGTCGCTTCAACGCTTTGCGGGACTGAGTCGTCCCACTGATCCTCCGTTGGCAACGTCACAGTTCATGCGGGTTGCGTACGGGGAACCCGGTGGGTGTACTGACGAGTAATATTCCGTTCGGTGCAAGGGCCGCCCCGACCGGGAACCGCACGGGTGCCGTCCCCGAAGGCGCCTATGCTGCCAGCACAAGGCAGCTCGGAAGAGACGATGCAGTAGGAGAGCCGGCGTGAGCTTGAGGATCGTTGTCTGTGTGAAGTACGTGCCCGACGCCACCGGTGATCGGCATTTCGCCGAGGACCTGACTGTCGACCGTGACGATGTGGACGGTCTGCTCTCGGAGC
>NZ_JANCLX010000069.1 GCF_024295805.1 Streptomyces cucumeris | reverse complement strand
ACGCCCTCGCACACCTCCACACCACCGGCACGCCCGTCGACTGGACCAGCTGGTACCCAGCAGACCCCACCCCCCACCCGGTCGACCTCCCCACCTACGCCTTCCAACACCAGCACTTCTGGCTGGCCGCGCCGGCATCGGGTACGGCGGCCGTCACCGAGGCCGCGGCGGCGGACCAGGAGTTCTGGGAGGCCGTGGAGCGCGAGGATCTGGACGCGCTGGCGGCGACGCTCGACTCCCCCGCGGATCAGCAGCCCATGCTCGGTGCGTTGTTGCCGACCCTCTCGGCCTGGCGACGCCACCACCGGGAGCAGTCGGTCATCGACTCCTGGCGATACCGGACCACCTGGAAGCATCTGCCCGAACCTTCCGCGCCTCCCGCGCTCTCCGGGACCTGGCTGCTGATCGTTCCCGGCGGCCAAACGGACCACCCCGTCGTGCGGATGGTGACGCAGGCCCTCGTCTCCCACGGCGCGACGCCACTCCCGAACACTGTCGAGGCCGAGGGCGCCGACCGGGACACCATCGCCCACGCACTCGACGCGGCCGCCTCCGGTATCGATGTCAGTGGAGTGCTGAGCCTGCTCGCGCTCGACCAGGAGCCCCATCCCGACTTTCCCGCGGTACCCGCCGGACTCGCCGCGACCACCGCACTCCTTCAGGCGTTGAATGACACCGGGATCGACGCGCCCCTGTGGTGCCTCACCCAAGGTGCCGTCGCCGCCACCCCCGGTGAGCCGCTGCCCCATCCGCTCCAGTCCCAGACCTGGGGGCTGGGCCGGACGGCCGCGTTGGAACACCCGCGGAGCTGGGGCGGTCTCATCGACGTTTCGACCGTAATCGACCACCACACGGCGCGCCGTCTGGCCACCGTCCTCGTACCGGGCCAGCCGGAGGACCAGGTCGCGATCCGCGGCACCGGCAGCTACACCCGGCGTCTCGTTCGCGCCACCGCACCGGCCACGGCACCCACCACCTGGCAACCCTCCGGCACCACCCTCATCACCGGCGGCACCGGCGGCCTCGGCGCACAGATAGCCCGCTGGCTCGCCCACCACGGCGCACCCCGACTCCACCTCATCAGCCGCAGCGGCCCCGACGCACCCGGAGCCACCCAACTCACCCAAGAACTCACCACACTCGGCACCCACGTCACCATCACCGCCTGCGACGCCGCCGACCACAACGCACTGCGCGAACTCCTCCACACCGTTCCGGCCGAACACCCCCTCACCACCGTCATCCACACCGCCGGGACATCCGACACCGAGCTCCTCGCCGATCTCGGACCGGACCGGCTGCACCACGTACTGCGTTCCAAGGCACTGGCCGCCACCCATCTGCACGAGCTCACCGCGGACCTGGACCTCTCCGCGTTCGTGCTCTTCTCCTCCGGGGCCGCAGCCTGGGGCGGCAGCCGACAGAGCGCCTACGCCGCGGCGAACACCTACCTCGACGCACTCGCCGAACACCGCCGCGCCCGGGGACTCCCCGCCACCAGCCTGGCCTGGGGCCCCTGGAGCGACGCCGGAATGGCCGCCGACGAAACGGCCCGTGCCTTCTACAGCCGGCGCGGACTCTCGCCGCTCAGCCCGGATCTCGCCCTCGCGTCCCTGCGCCACGCGCTCAACCACCGCGACACCACCGTGACCATCGCGGACATCGACTGGGCGACGTTCCCCGCCACGTTCACGGCTCAGCGTCCCAGCCCCCTGCTCTCCGAACTCATCCCGGCGCCCACCGGCCCGGCCGATCACCGTGATGGCGCGGCCGCCTCCCCGCTGCTCCAGCAGCTCGGCAGCAGTACTCCCGCCGAGGGACACCAGCTTCTGCTCCACCGGATCCGGTCCCTGGCGGCCACGATCCTCGGCCACGCGGGCCCGGACGCCATTCCGCCCGCCCAGCCGTTCCAGGAGCTCGGGTTCGACTCCCTCACCGCGGTCGAGCTGCGCAACCAGCTCACCGCCACCACCGGTGTCGAACTGCCGCCCACTCTGGTCTTCGACCATCCGACGCCCGACGCCCTGGCCGCGTATCTGCGTGGTGAACTCACCGGTGGACAGACGGCCGTCACCACGCACACGCCCACCGCGGCCGCGCTCGACGAACCGATCGCGATCGTCGGAATGGGCTGCCGCTTCCCTGGCGGCGCCCGTACCCCCAAGGAGCTGTGGGACCTGGTGGTGGCGCGCCGGGACGCCATCGGCGAAATGCCCACCGACCGTCACTGGGACCTGGACGCGCTCTTCCATCCGGACCCCGAGCACCCGGGGACGAGCTACGTCCGCGAGGGCGGGTTCCTTTACGGGGCGGGCGAGTTCGACGCGGCCTTCTTCGGTATCAGCCCGCGCGAGGCGACGGCGATGGATCCCCAACAGCGGCTGCTCCTGGAGACGGCGTGGGAGACCTTCGAACACGCGGGGATGGACCGGGACGGGCTCAAGGGCAGCAACACCGGTGTCTTCGCGGGAGTGACCTCACAGGACTATCTGTCGCTCACCGGCGATACGGCGAGCGACGTGGAAGGCTACGTCGCCACGGGGAACATCGGCAGTGTGGTGTCCGGCCGGGTGGCGTACTCGTTCGGCCTGGAGGGGCCCGCGGTCACGGTGGACACCGCGTGCTCGTCCTCCCTGGTGGCCATGCACCTGGCCGCCCAAGCACTGCGGCAGGGCGAATGCACGCTGGCCCTGGCCGGTGGCGTCACCGTGATGGCGACCCCCGGGGCATTCATCGAGTTCTCTCGGCAGCGCGGGCTGGCCTCCGACGCCCGCTGTAAACCGTTCGCCTCGGCGGCCGACGGCATGGTGTGGGGCGAAGGTGTCGGTCTGGTGCTGCTGGAACGGCTCTCCGACGCGCGGCGCAACGGTCACCGCGTGATGGCTCTAGTCCGCGGCTCGGCCGTCAATCAGGACGGCACCAGCAACGGACTCACCGCACCCAACGGACCGTCTCAGCAGCGCGTGATCCGGCAAGCACTCGCCAACGCTCAGCTGACCCCCGCGGACGTGGACGCCGTCGAGGCCCACGGCACGGGGACCACCCTGGGCGACCCGATCGAGGCCCAGGCACTCCTGGCCACCTACGGCCAGGAACGGGACGCCGGGCAACCGCTGTGGCTGGGTTCGGTCAAGTCCAACATCGGACACACGCAGGCCGCTGCCGGCGTGGCGGGTGTCATCAAGATGGTCATGGCGATGCGCCATGGGCTGCTGCCCGCCTCGCTGCACATCGACGAGCCCAGCCCCAACGTGGACTGGACCGCGGGTGAGGTACGGCTGCTCGACGAGGCGACGCCGTGGCCCGAGCGCGAACGGCCACGTCGCGCGGGTGTCTCGTCCTTCGGCATCAGCGGCACCAACGCCCATCTGGTCCTTGAGCAGGCACCCGAGGAGCTCGAACCCCGCGAGCCCGCACCCACGTTCACACCCGTCGGGGGTGTGCCGTGGCTGCTGTCCGCCCAGAGCGACCAGGCGTTGCGCGGTCAGGCGGCCGCGCTCGCCGAACGGCTGGGCGAGGCCCCGGAGGCGGCACCGGTCGAGGTGGGCTGGTCACTGCTGACCTCACGGAGCCTGTTCGACCACCGGGCCGTGGTCATCGGTTCGGAGCGCGGAGATCTGGTGGCGGGGCTGGAGGCTCTGGCCTCGGGCGAACCGCACCCGGGCGTGGTGAGTCCCGGAGGGGTCACGCCCAGGGCGGGCCACACGGTGTTCCTCTTCAGCGGACAGGGCAGTCAGCGGCCGGGAATGGGCGCCGAACTGTATGACCGCTTCCCCGTCTTCGCCGAAGCCTTCGATGAAGTCTGCGCGCTCCTCGATCCACATCTCGAATGCCCCCTACAAGAGCTCGTCTTCAGCACCAGCCCCGAAGACGCGGAGCTGTTGGACCATACGACCTATGCCCAGGCGGGTCTGTTCGCCCTGCATGTGGGGCTCGCGCGTCTGCTCGCCTCGGTAGGTGTCCACCCGGACGCGGTGATCGGCCACTCCATCGGCGAAATCGCGGCAGCCCACATCGCCGGAGTCTTCAACCTCCCCGACGCCTGCCACCTCGTCGCCACACGCGCCACCCTCATGGGCCAACTCCCCACAGGCGGCACCATGGCCACCATCGCCGCCACCCCCGAAGAACTCACCCACGACCTCGCCGAACACGAAGGGCGCATCAGCATCGCCGCCCTCAACACCCCCGGCAACACAGTGATCTCCGGACCCGAAGAGCTGGTGAACGCCATCAGCACCACCTGGGCGGAACACGGCCGCAAAACCAAGACACTCAGCGTCAGCCACGCCTTCCACTCACCCCTGATGGACCCCGTCCTGGCCCCCTTCACCAAAGCCATCTCCGGACTCACCTACCACCAACCCACCATCCCCCTCATCAGCAACCTCACCGGCCAACCAGCAACCGCCGACATCGCCACCCCGGAATACTGGGCCCAACACATCCGCCAACCGGTCCACTTCCACCCCGCCATCACCCACATCGCACCCCACACCACCACCTTCCTCGAAATCGGCCCCGACCCCGTCCTCACCACCGCCACCCAACACACCCTCCACCACCTCAAGAAAGAAAACCCCGAACAACACCACGCGCCCCTGACCACCACGACCCTCAACCACAAACAACCCGACACCCACGCCCTCACCCACGCCCTCGCACACCTCCACACCACCGGCACGCCCGTCGACTGGACCAGCTGGTACCCCACCACCCCTCCCCCAGCCACCCTCGAACTCCCCAGCTACGCCTTCCAACACCAGCGCTATTGGTTGGCGCCGCCCGCCCGCACGGCCGATGGGGAGGGCGTGGGCCACGAGGATCCGGTCGAGGCGCGGCTCTGGACGGCCATCGAGGAAGAGGACGTCGACACCCTCACCACCACCCTCCAGCTCGACAAGGACAGCCCCGGTATCACCGCCTTGCTGCCCGCCCTCCCCGTGCTCTCCACGTGGCGGCGGCAGCACCGGGAACAGAGCGCCATCGACGCCTGGCGCTACCGGATCGCGTGGGAGCGCCTGTCCGAGTCCGCGACGGCTCCGGCCCTGGCCGGTACCTGGCTGGTCGTCGTGGCGTCGGGGATGGAGGACCACCCGACCGTTCACACCGCCACCGAGGCGCTCCGCGGCCACGGCGCGGAGCACCGGACGCTGGCCGTCAACGGCGCCCCCGCACACAGTGACGATCTCGCACGGCAACTCGCCGACGCATCGGCAGAGTCCACGGTGGCGGGCGTACTGAGTCTGCTGGCCCTGGACGAGTCGCCGCATCCCGACCATCCGTCCGTGTCCGTCGGGCTGGCCACCACCACCGCCCTCGTCCAGGCCCTGGCTGGGACGGAGGAGACGGGGCCCCTGTGGTGCCTCACCCAGGGAGCCGTGGCGACCGCCGCCGGTGAGCCGCTCCCCCATCCCCACCAGGCACAGATCTGGGGTTTCGGCCGGGTCGCCGCCCTGGAGCACACCCGGCTGTGGGGTGGTCTCATCGATCTGCCGACGGCGATCGACAGCGAGACTCCGGTCCGTATCGCGCGGTGTCTGGTCGAGGACCAGCCGGAGGACCAGATCGCCATTCGCTCCGGTGCGTTCGGGCGCCGTCTCGAGCGGGCTCCGGCCACGGCTCCCGTGGGCACCGGCTGGCGGCCGACGGGTACGACGCTCATCACGGGTGGCACCGGTGGTCTCGGTGCTCATGTCGCCCGCTGGCTGGCCGACCACGGCGCGCCCCGACTCCACCTCGTCAGCCGCAGCGGCCCCGAAGCACCCGGAGCCGGCGAGCTCGCCGAGGAGCTCACCGCGCTCGGTACCGAGGTCACCGTCACCGCGTGCGACGTCTCCGACCGTGACGCGCTGCGCGAACTCCTGCGCGCCATCCCGGCCGAGCATCCTCTCAGCGCCGTCATCCACGCTTCCGGCACCCCGGAGAACGCACCGCTCGCCGAGCTCGACCTGGCTCATGTCGACGATGTCCTCCGCCCCAAGGCGCTCGCGGCCACCCATCTCCATGAGCTCACCGCGGAACTGGACCTCTCCGCGTTCGTCCTCTTCTCCTCCGGGGCCGCCGCCTGGGGCAGCAGCCGTCAGGCGTCCTACGCGGCCGCCAACGCGCATCTCGACGCACTCGCCGAACACCGCCGCGCCCAGGGCCTTCCGGCCACCAGTCTGGCGTGGGCACCGTGGAGCGAGGCGGGTATGGCGGCGGACGACGCCGTGATCGAGTATTACCACCGGCGCGGGATGCGGCCGCTGGCCACCGATCTGGCGATCAAGTCCCTCCAGTGCGCTCTGGACCAAGGCGACACCGCGATCACCATCGCGGACATCGACTGGACGACCTTCCCGGCCGGTTTCACCGCACAGCGGCCCAGCCCGCTCCTCGCCCCGCTGTCGCCCAGCGCTCCGCCGGATGCGGGGGCCACGGAGTCCGCAGCGGCGTCCGGCGCCCTGCGGCAGCAACTGGCCGAGAGCACTCCCGTCCAACAGCACCATCTTCTGCTGCGCCACATCCAGACCCATGCCGCGGCCATCCTCGGCCACTCCGGTATCGACGCCGTTCCGCCCGCCCAGCCCTTCCAGGAGCTCGGATTCGACTCCCTGACCGCGGTCGAGTTCGGCACCCGGCTGTCGGCCACCACCGGTGTCGACCTGCCGCCCACCCTCATCTTCGACCACCCCACGCCCAAGGAGATGGCCGACTTCCTGCGGGAGCGGCTCGTGGACACGGAGGTGACGTCCGAGGGGCGGTTGCTCTCGGAGCTCGACCGGTGGGACGCCGGGTCGGAGCCGTCGGCGGTGGACGTGTCGGCCCGCCGGAGGATCGCCGGACGGCTGCATCTGCTGCTCGCCAAGTGGGACGACACGGACCGCGCGTCCGACGGGACCACGGCGCACAGCGAACTCGAGACAGCGACGGCAGAAGACATCTTCGAGCTCATCTCCGACGAGTTCGGAAAGTCGTGAGTCCGATGACCTCCATCCTCCGCGCCGCGCCAAGGAGCCCCAGCTAGATGTCGAATGAAGAGAAGCTACTCGACCACCTCAAGTGGGTCACCGCCGAGCTGCGCCAGACGCGGGAGCGGCTGCGCGAGGTCGAGTCCGCCGAGCCGGAGCCCCTCGCCATCGTGGGGATGGCCTGCCGCTATCCGGGCGGGGTGCGGTCGCCCGAGGAGCTGTGGCGGCTGGTGCGGGACGGCGGTGACGCGATCTCCCCGTTCCCGACCGACCGGGGGTGGAACGCCGAGGAGCTGTACGACCCCGATCCCGAGCGGTACGGGAAGTCCTATGTGGACCAGGGCGGCTTCTGCCATGACGCGACCGAGTTCGACGCGGCGTTCTTCGACATCAGTCCACGTGAGGCCGCGGCGATGGATCCCCAGCAGCGGCTGCTGCTGGAGACCGCGTGGGAGGCGTTCGAGCGCGCCGGACTCAATCGCCGTGCCCTGAGCGGCAGCAACACGGGCGTGTTCGCCGGGGTGGGCTCCCATGACTACCTGTCGGTCATCGGCGACATCACCAGTGAGGTGGAGGGCTATGTCGGGGCGGGCAACCTCGGCAGTGTGGTGTCGGGCCGGGTGGCGTACTCGCTCGGTCTGGAGGGGCCCGCGGTGACGGTGGACACCGCGTGTTCGTCGTCGCTGGTGGCCATCCATCTGGCGGCCCAGGCGCTGCGCCACGGCGAATGCGATCTGGCGCTGGCCGGCGGTGTGGCCGTGATGGCCACCCCGGGCGCGTTCATCGAGTTCTCGCGGCAGCGGGGGATGGCACCGGACGGCCGCTGCAAGCCCTTCGCGGCCGCCGCCGACGGTACGGGCTGGGGTGAGGGCGCGGGGCTCGTCGTACTGGAGCGGCTGCGTGACGCGCGTCGCCGTGGCCATCGTGTGCTGGGACTGATCCGCGGGTCGGCCGTCAACCAGGACGGCGCCAGCAACGGGCTCACCGCGCCCAACGGGCCGTCCCAGCAACGGGTGATCCGCCAGGCGCTCGCCAACGCCCGCCTGTCGGCCGCCGAGGTGGACGCGGTGGAGGGGCATGGCACCGGCACCACCCTGGGCGATCCAATCGAGGCCCAGGCGCTCCTGGCCACCTATGGGCAGGGCCGGACAGCGGACCAGCCGTTGTGGCTGGGGTCGGTGAAGTCCAACCTCGGCCACACCCAGGCCGCCGCGGGTGCGGCGAGTGTGATCAAGATGGTGATGGCGATGCGGCACGGACTGCTGCCCGCCTCGCTGCACATCGACGAGCCCACCCCGCACGCGGACTGGGGGGCGGGTGAGGTGCGGCTGCTGACGGAGGCCCGTCCGTGGCCGGAGGGTGAACGGCCACGGCGGGCCGGGGTGTCGGCGTTCGGTATCTCGGGGACGAACGCACATCTCATCCTGGAGCAGGCACCGCCGGCGCCGCTCATGGCATCGGTGACACCCGTCTCGAGGAGCGCCGCCGCGGACGGTCCGGTGCCGTGGGTGGTGTCGGGGCGTACCGGGGTGGCGTTGCGCGCTCAGGCTGCGGCACTGGCCGAACGGGTTTCGTCCGACGTTGAGTTGACCGCCGGCGAGGTGGGCTGGTCGCTGATCAGCACCCGGTCGGCATTCGACCACCGCGCCGTGGTCATCGGTGAGAACCGCGAAGAACTGATGGCCGGGCTCGACGCCCTGGCGGCCGGGGCGGCCCACCCCGGTGTGGTGGACGCCCACAGTGCCATGGCCGCCCAGGGTGTCGAGGGCTTCGGCGGAGCCGGCGGGGACAACGGTGCCGGGCCGGTGCTGGTGTTCCCCGGCCAGGGCTCGCAATGGGTGGGTATGGGTGCCGGACTGCTGGAGACCTCACCCGTCTTCGCGGCCCGGATCACCGAATGCGAACAAGCCCTCACACCCTACGTCGACTGGTCCCTCACCGACGCCCTGCGCGGCGGCATCGACACAACCGACCTCAGCCGCGTCGACATCATCCAACCCATCCTCTGGGCCGTCATGACCTCCCTCGCCGCCCTATGGGA
>NZ_JANCLX010000068.1 GCF_024295805.1 Streptomyces cucumeris | reverse complement strand
ACACCGACAACCGCGCACTCGCCAACGCCTGACGAATCACCCGCTGCTGCGACGGACCATTCGGCGCCGTCAAACCATTCGACGCACCATCCTGATTCACCGCAGAACCACGAATCACCGCAAGTACTCGATGCCCTTGCCGCCGGGCCTCCGACAGACGCTCCAGGAGAAGCACGCCCACGCCCTCGCCCCAGCCCGTACCGTCGGCCGCAGCCGCGAAGGGCTTGCAGCGACCGTCAGGGGCCAGACCGCGCTGACGTGAGAAACCGGTGAACACATCCGGGGTGGCCATCACCGTCACCCCACCCGCCAGCGCAAGCGAACACTCACCACGACGCAGAGCCTGCGCCGCCAGATGCATCGCCACCAACGACGACGAACACGCCGTATCCACCGTCACCGCCGGACCCTCAAGACCCAGCGAATACGCCACCCGTCCCGACACCACGCTCCCGGAACCGGCAAGCATCGCATAGCCCTCCAGCTTGGCATCGTCTCCGCTGCTGAGTCCGGTGGCGTAGTCGTGGTACATCACGCCCGCGTAGACACCGGTCGGGCTGCCCTTCAGCGACACCGGATCGATACCGGCCCGCTCCAACACCTCCCACGACGCCTCCAGCAACAACCGCTGCTGCGGATCCGTCGCCAGCGCCTCCCGCGGATTGATCCCGAAGAACCCCGCATCGAACTCATCGGCGTCATGGACAAACGCACCCTGGTCGGCGTAGCTCGTTCCAGGGTGGTCGGGGTCCGGGTGGAAGAGACGGTCGAGGTCCCAGCCCCGCCCGGTCGGGAAGTCGCCGATGACGTCCTTCCCGGCGGCGACCAGGTCCCACAGCTCTTCCGGGGAGTTCGCATCGCCGGGGAATCGGCAGGTCATTCCGATGATGGCCACGGGCTCATCGGAATCGGACACGGCCAGTACGGGCCGGTCCGTTCCGCTGCCCGCTCCGGTGAGGCGGGTGCAGAGATACTCCGCCAGCACCCGCGGAGTCGGATAGTCGAACACCATCGTCGCCGGAAGACGCAACCCCGTCACCGACGACAACCGATTCCGCAACTCCACCGCCGTCAACGAGTCAAAACCCAACTCCTTGAACGCAGCCTCACCCCGTACCTCAGCGCCAGAACCAAACCCCAACACCACCGCCACGGCGCCACGCACCACCTCCAGCACCACACCCAACCGACCCGCAGCGTCCAGCCCCGCCAAACGCCCCACCAGACCGGACACCTCAACGCCCCCGGCGGCCAACCGCCGACGCACCCCACCACCCGACAACCCACGCAACACACCCGGCACATCTCCGCCTGCGAGCCCCGCCACATCCAGGTCAACGGCCACCACCAGGGGTTGGGGCAGCCGGCACGCGGCATCCAGCAGCGCGAGACCGCGATCGGAGGAGAGCGGCCGCATACCGCGCAGCCGGGTGAGTTCGGTCCGGCCCATATGCCCGGTCATGGCGCTGGCCCGTTCCCACAGGCCCCAAGCGACCGAAAGTCCCGGGAGTCCACGGGACCGGCGATGGGCGACCAGGGCGTCGACGAACGCGTTCGCGGCGGCGTATCCGGCCTGGCCCGCGTTGCCCACCACTCCGGCGGCCGAGGAGAAGGTCACGAACATGCCCAGCCGCAGATCGCTCGTCGCGGTGTGCAGATGGGCGGCGGCGGCAGCTTTCGCCGCCCACACCCGCGCCACCTGTTCCGGTGTCTGCGAGGTGATGAGGCCATCGTCCAGCACACCCGCGGCATGGATCACGCCGGTCAGCGGATGCTCCGGACCGACCCCGGCCACCAGATCCACCACCGCGCCCGCATCCGCGACATCCACCGCCGCGATCCGCACCCCCGCACCCAACTCCTCCAACCGGGCAGCCAACACCCCCGCTTCCGGAGCCTCCACACCACGACGACTCACCAGCAGCAGATGCCGGACACCCCACACACGCACCACATGCTCAGCCACCAGACCGCCGAGCAGACCGGTACCACCGGTGATCAGTACGGTGCCGTCAGGATCGAGCGCCCCGGGCGTGTTCTCCAGCTCGGCCACGTCGGGCTCTTCACCCGCGGCGCCCCGAGCACGCTTCAGACGGGGCACCAGCGGTTCCCCCTGCCGCAGGGCCACCTGTGACTCGTCCGTCCGTATGGCGAGCGCCACGACGTCGAGGGCACGGTCGGCATCGAACTCGTGGTCGGCGTCAAGGTCGAGGAGCAGGAAGCGGTCCGGGTTCTCGGCCTGGGCACTCCGCAGCAACCCCCATACCCCCGCGGCGGCCACATCCAGCTCACCGGCACCGGACGATCCGCTCCCGTCGCGGCGGACGTCGACGGCTCCCCGGGTCACCACCACCAGCCGGGCGTCTGCCAGACGCGGCTCCGCCAACCAGTCCTGTGCCAGCTTCAGTACGCGCTCGACGTGGCTCAATCCCTCAGCGGCAGCCCGAGCGGCGATATCGGTGTCGCCCGAGTCGCCCGAATCGGCGACGTCCGGCAGAAAAGCGAAAGCCACCGACGGCGCGGCCATACCGTCGTCCACGGCGGCGACCAACGACGCCAGATCGGGATGCCGCGCCATGTTCGGTCCCACCGCGCGGATGGCCTCGCCCAACACCACCTGAGTGCCCGCGTCGGAGACGTCCGGGGCGGCGGGCTCAGCGAGAAGGGGAATCCACTCCAGCGTGAGCAATCCGTCGACATCACGTCCGCTCACCGCACGAAGCTGGTCGGCGTCGGCCGGGCGCATCGACAGGGAGTCGACGGTCAGTACGGGCTCGCCCACGGCATCGGCCACGATCACACGCAGCCCGCGCTCACCGTCGGCGCCATCCGCGTGCGGAGTGATGCGGACGCGGATCGCCGTCGCCTCGGCAGCCCACAAGGACACACCGTTCCAGGCGAACGGCAACCACAGTCGCCCGTCGTCATCCGATGCGCCGGCGGCAGCGGATCGATCGGACAGGAGCATGGGGTGCAGGGCGGCGTCCAGCAGCGCCGGATGGATACCGAATCCCTCGTGGTCTCCGGCGGCTTCGGGCAGGGAGAGTTCGGCGAGCACATCAGCGCCGTCCTGCCAGACCGCGCGAAGCCCCTGGAACGCGGGCCCGTAGGCATACCCGGCCGCCACAACACGTTCGTAGAAGCCCTCGACGCTGATGGACTCCGCCTCCGCCGGAGGCCACACCCCGCCCAGGTGCTCCGGCCCCGTCCCCACTCCGGGCGGGCTCAGCACACCTTCCGCGTGGCACACCCAGCCCGCGTCGGCGCCGGGCTCGGCGTCACGGTCGGGGCGGGAGTAGATGCTCAGCGAACGCCGCCCCTCGTCGTCGGCTTCGCCGACGACCACCTGGACGCGGAGCCCGCCCGAGTCGGGGAGAACCAGCGGAACCTGGAGCGCAAGCTCCTCCACCCCGGCGCATCCAGCCTCGTCGGCCGCGCGCAGGGCCCACTCCACCAGGGCCGCGCCCGGCACCAGCACGGTGCCCGCCATGGCGTGCTCGCCCAGCCAGCCATGTCCACCGCCAGCGGAAACACGACCGGTGAGCACCAGTCCACCATCGGCGAGCCCCACCGCGGCGGGCAGCAGGGCATGTTCCACCCGCTGCAACCCGGCGGCCCCGACATCGCCCGTTCCGGGCGCGGAAGTGGCCCAGAAGCGCTGGCGCTGGAAGGCGTAGGTGGGCAGATCGACGGCACGGGGACGGGGCTCGGCCGGGAACAGAGCCGTCCAGTCCACCTCCACACCAGCGGTGAACGCCTGCGCCAACGACTCGACCAACTGCCGCTGACCACCATGATCACGACGCAACGTCGGCACCGTCACCGCCCCGACACCCACCGACTCGAACGTCTCCTGCATCCCCACCGTCAACACCGGATGCGAACTCGCCTCCACAAACACCCGATGCCCATCCGCAACCAACACCTCGACGCTCTCCGCGAACCGCACCCGCTCCCGCAGATTCCGCACCCAATACCCCGTGTCCAACACCGACGTATCGATCCGGGCACCGGTCACCGTCGAGTAGAAGGCCGTCCCCGAACCGGAGATGTCCACCGGCCGGATGCCTTCCAGGACACGCATCAACTCGTCATGGATCTCATCGACCTGAGGACCGTGGGAGGCATAGTCCACCTCGATCAGCCGCGCCCGGTCACCGCCCTCCTCACACGCCGCGACCACAGCCGCCACCTGCTCCGGCGGACCCGACACCACCGTCGAACCAGGACCATTCACAGCCGCCACACCCACACCAGCAGCCCGCTCACCCAACCCGGCAAGCACCTGACCAGCACGCTCCAGACCAACACCGAGCGAGGCCATCGCCCCACCACCGGCCAACCTGCGCAACGCCCGACTCCGCAACGCCACAACCCGCGCGCCATCCTCCAACGACAACGCACCCGCCACCACCGCAGCCGCAATCTCACCCTGACTATGACCCACCACCGCAGCAGGCCTCACCCCATACCCCGCCCACACCGCAGCCAACGACACCATCACCGCCCACAACACCGGCTGCACCACATCAACCCGACCAAGATCAGCCGAGCCCTCCACCCCCCGCAACACATCCGTCAACGACCAGTCCACATAGGGACCGAGAGCACGTTCACACTCCGCCACCCGCTCAGCGAAGACGGGCGACACCTCCAACAGCCCGGCACCCATCCCCACCCACTGCGAACCCTGACCCGGAAACACCAACACCGGACCTGTACTCGCACCAGCCACCACCCCAGCAGCCTCCGAGGTCACCACACCCGGGTGCGAACCACCCACCGCAAGCGCCTCAACAGCAGCCCTCAACTCCCCACCATCAGCCCCCAACACCACCGCACGATGCTCGAACACCGAACGCCCCGAGACCAGCGACCAACCCACCCCCACCGGCGAGAGATCAACCTCCCCCGACACCCGGCCCGCCAACGCCGCCGCCTGCCCCCGCAACGCCTCCGCACCACGCGCGGAGAGCACCCACGGAATCACCCCACCGAGGCACTCGCCATCCTCCGTCGTGGCAGGCTCACCCTCCGCTTCCACCTCCGGAGCCTGCTCCACGATCACATGGGCGTTGGTACCGGAGATGCCGAAGGAGGACACTCCCGCCCGGCGCGGACGGTCGCCGTTCGGCCACGCGACCGCCTCGGTCAGCGGCCGCACTCCGCCGCCCTCCCACTCCACATGCGGGGTGAGCTCATCGATGTGCAAGGTCGCGGGCAGCATCTCGTGGCGGAGTGCCATCACCATCTTGATGACACCTGCCACACCCGCCGCGCCCTGCGTATGACCGATGTTCGACTTCAACGACCCCAACCACAAAGGCCGCTCCTCCGACCGATCCCGCCCATACGTGGCGATCAACGCATCAGCCTCGATCGGATCACCGAGTTTGGTACCGGTGCCATGCGCCTCGACCGCGTCCACTTCCGAGGGGGACAAACGGGCGCTCGCCAGGGCCTGCCGGATGACCCGCTGCTGGGACGGTCCGTTGGGGGCGCTGAACCCGTTGCTGGCGCCGTCCTGGTTGATGGCCGAACCCCGCAGTACGGCCAGCACCTGATGCCCGTTGCGCCGCGCGTCGGACAGCCGCTCCAGGAGTATGAGGCCGACGCCCTCGCCCCAGCCGGTACCGTCCGCGGTGGCCGCGAACGCCTTGCAACGGCCGTCCGGGGAGAGTCCGCGCTGCCGGGAGAATCCGGTGAACACCTCGGGGGTACTCATGACCGTCACCCCACCGGCGAGTGCGAGGGTGCACTCACCCTGGCGCAGTGCCTGAGCGGCCAGGTGCAGTGCCACCAGTGACGACGAGCAGGCCGTCTCGACGGTGACGGCGGGCCCTTCCAGACCGAGGGTGTAGGACACCCGGCCGGACAGGAGGCTCGGGGCGTTGCCCGCGTAGCCCTCGCCGCCCTTCTGCGGGAGGTCACCCGCGGAGGTGCCACCCGTGGTGGCCGTTCCGGCGTAGACACCGGTCGGGGATCCCTTGAGGGAGAGCGGGTCGATGCCCGCGCGCTCACACGCCTCCCACGCGGTCTCCAGCAGCAGTCGCTGCTGTGGGCTGGTGGCCAGTGCCTCGCGCGGGCTGATGCCGAAGAACTGGGGGTCGAACCGGTCGGCGCCGTCGAGGAATCCACCGCGGCGCACATAGGTGGTGCCGGGGTGGTCGGGGTCCGAGTGGTAGAGACCGTCCAGATCCCAGCCGCGGTCGGTCGGGAAGTCGGCGATGGCGTCCACGCCGTCGGTGACCAACCGCCACAGCGCCTCGGGAGTGTCCACTCCGCCCGGGAAGCGGCAGGCCATGCTCACCACGGCCACCGGCTCCTGGGCACGCTCCTCCACCTCACGCAAACGCAGCCGCGTATCGTGCAGATCCGCGGAGACACGCTTGAGATATTCGACCAGCTTCTCTTCGTTCACGTTCACCATGAGGGGTTCACCCGGCCTTCAGCGTTCGTCGCGCCCGGCACATTCAGGACACACCGAGTTCGTTGTCGATAAAGTCGAGGACCTGGGCCGCGGACGCGGACTCCAGCCTCTCGGCCGCGGTCTTGTCGTCCGCGGCTTCCACCGGCTTCCGTGTCGCCTTCCATTTCGCCAGCAGGCTCTCCAGGCGGGCCGTGACCGTCAGCGACGCGTCGTCCTCGACCTCGAGGCCGATCAGGGTGGCTTCCAGCCTGGCCAGTTCGTTGAGGACGGGATCGACGCGGTCCGGGCCCGCCGGGGCGCCTTCCTCGGGGGCGATGCGCTCCAGCAGGTAGTCGGCGAGTACGCCCGCTTCCGGATAGTCGAAGACGAGCGCGGCGGGCAGCCGCAGACCGGTGGCGGCCGCGAGCCGGTTGCGCAGTTCGACGGCGGTCAGGGAATCGAAGCCGAGATCCTTGAAATTGGCGTCCGCCTGCACGGCCTCGGTGTCGGTGTGTCCGAGAACCGCCGCCACATGGCCACGGACAAGGTGGAGCACGGCCCGGTGGCGTTCGGCGGGCGACAGTCCCGCGAGCCGTGCGGACCAGTCGGCCGGGCGTACATCGGCAGTGGCCGCCGTACGCCGCCCTGCCGCGCCCACGGTGCTCGTGGCGACGAGTGCGCGGAGCAGCACGGGCAGGCTGTCGACGGGCTGCGCGGCCAGGGTCCGTACGTCCATGTCCGCGGCGATCAGATGGTGGCCGCCGTGTTCCGCGGCGGCGTCGAGCAGCCGCAGCGCGTGTTCGCTGGACATCGGCGTGGCACCCGAGCGGGACATGCGTGCGAGGTCGGCATCGGTGAGGTCACCCGTCATGTCGCTTGCTTCGGCCCACAGCCCCCATGCCACCGATACCCCGGGCAGGCCGGCGGCCTGCCGGTGCGCGGCCAGCGCGTCACAGTAGGCATTGGCCGCCGCGTAGTTGGCCTGCCCCGGGCTGCCCATCACACCGGCCGCCGAGGAGAACATCACGAACATCCCCAACCGCAGATGCTCGGTGGCAGCATGCAGATGAGCCGCGGCCGTGGCCTTCGCCGCCCACACCCGCGCCAGCCGCTCCGGCGTCTGCGAGGTGACCACGGCATCGTCCAGCACACCCGCCGCATGGATGACCCCGGTCAGCGGATGCACCGGATCAACACCCGCCACCAGCTCCCTGACCGCCTCGGCATCGCTGACATCCGCGGCGACGATCCGCACCTCAGCGCCCAGGGTCTCCAAGCGGGCGGTCAGTTCCTTGGCTCCCGGGGCTTCGTACCCACGTCGGCTCACCAGCGTCAGATGACGGGTCTGGCCTGTGCGGACGAGGTGTTCGGCGACGAGCCCGCCGAGGGTGCCGGTACCACCGGTGATCAGAACGGTGCCATCGGGGTCCACCGGCGCGGGAACGTCCAGCACCAGCTTGCCCGTATGCCTGGCCTGACTCAGATACCGCAACGCCTCCCGCGCCCGCCCGAGCGGCCACGAACGCACCGGAAGCGGCTCCAGCACCCCCGCCTCGAACAACCGCACCAACTCAGCCAGCATCCGACCGATCAGATCGGGCCCGGCATCGGTGATCAGGTCGTAGATCCGGTAGATCACACCGGGATGGGCGATGGCGATCTGTTCGGGGTCGCGGAGGTCGGTCTTGCCCATCTCCAGGAAACGACCGCCCTCCCCCAACAGCCGCAACGAGGCGTCGATGAACTCCCCCGCCAGACTGTTCAACACCACGTCCACACCGCGTCCGCCGGTGGCTTCGCGCAGGGTGCCCTCGAAGTCCAGGTCACGGGAAGAGGCGCGGTGCGCGGCATCGATACCCATGGACTCCAGCACCGGATGTTTGCCGGGACCGGAGGTCGCATAGACCTCAGCACCCAGATGACGGGCGATCCGCACAGCCGCCGTTCCCACACCACCGGTCGCGGCATGGATCAGCACCGATTCATCCGCACCGAGACCGCCCAGTTCGACCAGCCCGTACCAAGCGGTCAGATACGCCACAGGAGCGGCGGCCGCCTGCTGAAAGCTCCAGCCGACCGGAATCGGCGCGACGAGCCGGGCATCCGTGACCACCAACGGACCGAAGGCACGGTCGAAGACCCCCATGACCCGGTCGCCCACCGCGACGCCTACGACATCCGGACCGACGGCGACCACCACACCGGCGCCCTCACCACCGAGACCGGTCTGACCAGGGACCATGCCCAGACTGATGAGCGCGTCACGGAAGTTGATGCCTGCGGCGTGCACCGCCACCCGCACCTGTCCGGGCGCCAGAGGTTCGAGTACCTCGGGGCACGGCACCGGCCGCACGTTCTCCACGGTCGCCGCACCGGTCAGCTCCAGCCGCCACGCCGGGTGTCCGACCGGGCCGGTGATTCCGCCGCTGCTCGCACCACCGGCGCGCATCAGCCGGGGCACCCACCACCGTCCGGACCGCATCGCGATCTGCGGCTCGTCCTCCTCGACCGCATGCGCGACACCATGCAGTACGGTCCGTTCAGACCCGTCGTGGTGGTGTGTTTCGGCGTCCGGGTCCAGGTCGACCAGGAGGAAGCGCCCCGGATTCTCCGCCTGTGCACTGCGGACCAGCCCACAGACCGCTGCACCGGGGACATCAACCGCCGCTCCGTTCCCGGGCGTATCCGCACCGGTGACGAGTGCCGCGCCACGGGTCACGATCACCAGGCGGGACTCGGCGAGCCGTGGTTCGGCCAGCCAGCCCCGGACCAGTTCCAGGGCCCGTTCGGTCTGCGCCAGTCCGTCGTCCGGGGTGCCGGTGGTGGTGAAGTGTGCGAGGGCCACCGATGGCACGGCTGCCCCCGTGTCGAGCGCGGCCGTCAGCGCCGTGAGGTCGAGGTGGCGCGCCGAACCGGGCACGAGCGCCGCGGACTCATCGGCGCCCAGCTCCGCCCAGTCGGCGCCGTCACCGTGTGGGTCGGTGTCGCTCTCCGTCATCGGCAGCGGGGTCCAGTCCAGGGTGAACAGCCCGTCCTGACCGCTGCCGCCTGCCGCCCGCAACTGATCGACACCGGCCGGGCGCATCACCAGCGCGTCCACCGTCAGTACCGGCGCGCCCACGGCGTCGGCCACGGTCACCGTCAGACCGCGTTCGCCCTCGGCACCGCCTTCACCGGGGCCACCGGAGGTGTGCGGGGAGAGCCTGACGCGTACCGTGGTCGCGCCGCTCGCCCACAGTGACACTCCGTTCCAGACGAACGGCAGCCACACCTGGGCGTCGTCCCGCCCCTCGGTGGCCGTCCCCGTGGCGTCCGGCTCATCGCCGGGCCGGTCCAGGAGGAGTGCCGGATGGAGCGCGGCGTCCAGCAGAGCGGGGTGGATACCGAAACCGTCCCGGTCCCCGACAACTTCGGGCAGGGCCACTTCGGCGAGTACGTCCGCGCCGTCCCGCCATACGGCACGCAACCCCTGGAACGACGGACCGTACACATAGCCCGACGCCGCCACTCGCTCGTAGAACCCGTCCAGCCGCACGGGTTCGGCACCCGCCGGAGGCCAGGCACCGGGCTCTTCCACGGGGCTCTGGGAGGTGGGCGGGCTGAGCACACCCTCCGCGTGGCACACCCATCCGGCGTCCACGCCCGGTTCCGCGTGGCGGTCGGGACGGGAGTACACACGCACATCGCGCCGCCCGTCCTCGGTGGCGGCACCCACGACCACCTGGACCCGCAGCCCTCCGGACGCGGGCAGGACCAGCGGGACCTGGAGCGCGAGCTCCTCCACACCCCCGCATCCCGCCTCGTCCGCGGCGCGCAGGGCCCATTCGACGAGCGCGGCCCCGGGCACCAGGACGGTACCCGCCATCACATGTTCGGCCAGCCATCCGCCCGAACCGCCGGCCGTGACGCGACCGGTGAGCAGGAGTCCACCGTCGGCGAGATCCACCGCGGCGGGCAGCAGCGCATGCTCCACGCGCTGGAGTCCGGCGGCGGCCACGTCACCGACCCCGGCACCCGCCGGGAGCCAGTAGCGCTCCCGCTGGAAGGCGTAGGTGGGCAGGGGAACCGGTCGCGGCGCCGGATCGGCCGGGAACCAGCCCGCCCAGGCGACGTCGTGGCCATGGACGTGGAGCTGGGCGAGGGTGTGTCCCAGCGCGTCGCCGTCGGCGCGCTTGCGGGTGAGGGTCGCCACCACCAGCGGCCCGGAAGCGTCATCGGCAGCCGGTTCACCCGGTGAGAGGTGCTGCAACGTGTGCTGGGTGGCGGAGGCCAGGACGGGATCGGGTCCGAGTTCGAGGAAGACGCCCGCCTCGGGGGCGATATGTGTGACGGCGGGGTGGAACAGGACCGGACGGCGGATGTGCCGGGCCCAGTAGCCAGGGGTGGCGATCAGGTCGTCGGCGGGCTCGCCGGTCAGGTTGCTCAGCACCGGGATGGTGGGCGGGTGGTAGGTCAGACCCTCGATGGCCCGGGTGAACGGTTCCAGGATGGGGTCCATCAGCGGGGAGTGGAAGGCATGGCTCACCGTCAGGGCCTTGGTCTTCCGCCCCCGCTCCGCCCATGCCGCACGGACACGGTCGACCAGCTCGAACGGACCCGAGATGACGGTACTGCCGGGAGTGTTCAGCGCGGCCACGCCGACCTGGCCGTCGAACTCCGCGAGATCATCGGCGAGCTCTTCGGCGGTGGCCTCGATCGAGGCCATACCGCCGCCCGCCGGAAGGTCTCCCATCAAGGTGGCGCGGGCGGCCACCAGTCGGCAGGCGTCCGCCAGGTCGAACACTCCGGCCACCTGGGCCGCGGCGACTTCCCCGATCGAATGGCCGAGCACCACGTCCGGGGTCTGCCCCAGAGAGGACAGCAGTCTGGCCAAGGCGATGTGCAGCGCGAACAACCCGGCCTGCGCATAGGTGGTGTGGTCCAGCAGCCCGGGCCGCTCCGCCACACCCGTGAAGACCACCTCACGCAGAGGGTGTTCGAGATACGGGTCGAGGTGACCGCAGACCTCGTCGAACGCCGCGGCGAACACCGGGAAGCGGGCGTACAGCTCGGCTCCCATGCCCAGACGCTGGCTGCCCTGGCCGCTGAACATCCATACGGCTTTCCCGGCGGTGCCGATCCCGGCACCGGGGCGGACGACCGACGGATGGGACTCGTCGCCGGCCAGCGCCTCCAGGGCCGTCAGCAGTCCGTCACGATCGCCGCCCAACACCACCGCCCGGTGCTCGAACAGCGTCCGGGTGGTGGCGAGCGACCAGCCGATGTCCGCGGCCGACGCCTCGGGTTCCGCGCCCAGATGGGCGACGAGTGCTGTGGCCTGGGCGTGCAGGGCTTCGGGAGTGCGGGCGGAGAGTACCCACGGCACGGCTCCCACCGGATCCGATACAGCCGCCTCTTGTGCTGTTGCTTCTTCCGGGGTGTGTTCCAGGATCAGATGGGCGTTGGTGCCGGAGGCACCGAAGGACGACACACCCACCCGACGCGGACGATCCGACACAGGCCACTCAACAGCCTCCGTCAACAACCGAACCGCACCACTGCCCCAATCCACATGCGGCGTCGGCTCATCAATATGCAACGACGCAGGAAGCA
>NZ_JANCLX010000067.1 GCF_024295805.1 Streptomyces cucumeris | reverse complement strand
CTGATCGGTGAGTCGGCGTACACGGACAGGCTCAGCCACTCGCACCTCCAGCGATCGAAACGGACGTGACCGCCAATCCAACCGCCCCAGCCGCCAACCCGGCCAACCTTCCCGGTCACAGCACTAGTCAGCCACGAAGTCGGCATGGCAACCAACATGTGCGTCCACTCGACTCAAGAGTCCATGTAGCGACCAAGGAACTTCAGCTCAGCTTCAGAGATTCGCCGCGGCCGACCAGTGTCCAGGTTGTACGCGGCCATCCTGGTGACGGCCTCGGCGTACGTGTTCTCGGCATCCCGGATGGCGTATCTGAGTTCGAGCCGTGCCCCACGGCAGTTGACGACCCAAACCTCTACATTGACCGGCTCCTCGCGGTAGGGCAGTGGAGCGCGGTAGTCGACGACAGACTGGCTGACCACGAATGCGTGCTGGCGGCGGCCTGCCTCGTCCGTGGGGAGCATGTCCTGGAACATCCTCGTCCGGGCCTCTTCGAGGTATGTGAGGAACAGCGAGTTGTTCACGTGCCCGTACGAGTCGGCGTCGGCCCAGCGCAGCGGCAGCGGATAGGTGTACTTGTTCACGGCAGGGTCTTTCTGTGAGAAGTGCAGGCTAGCGGGGGCGCTGGCTCAGGGGACTTGGGCGTCTACCGGAGGTCCGGCTCGACCGTGCCACGTTCCCGCAGGGTATGCAGAACGTTGCGCAGCACGCGTTGCTCTGCGTCGCGCTCTGCGAGGAGGTCTCCGATGCGTGCGGCGGCTGCCTCGGCGTCGGCCGGTAGTGCGGCGCGCACCAGGTGGTGCATCTCCGTGAGGCAGGCGCCCCGCAAGGCGTCTTTCGATACGCGAGCGATCACTGTGGTCGGGGAGACGCAGGTGACGGACCAGCATCCGATTGCTTCTTCCACCGCCCACACCACGGTGCGCTTGTCGGGTGCGAGCGTGAGCTGGGTATCGGGGCCCAGGAGTTTACTGATGGCTGGCATCGGAACGCGGTTCCTCCCGGCCTGTGCTGCTGCCTCTTCTGCAGTTGCCACGACCATGCGGGAAGCAAGTGTCGCCGCTTCCCGTCGCCAGCGGGTGGCCGCGTCCTCGGCGACCCGATTCTGCGTGTGCCGCTGTGCTGCTTTCACGTCGTCCAGGTTCGCGGTCGTTGTGGCCCATGCGTTCCGAGGGCCTCCGAGCGCGTCTCGTTCGTCGTCCTCGCCTGCCTCTACCCAGGTGATCACGACGAAGCGACACTCGGGCATCGAGGCCGGGTAGAGGACGTGGCTGACGACCTCGATGGTTTCCCAGTCCAGCGCAGGAACGTTCATGCGGAAGACGTGGCCATCGCGGGTCTCGCCCATGTCGTGCTCGGTTTCCCAAACATGCCTGACGTCAGGATCCTTCCTGACCTTCTCGATCAGCTCGCGCAGCTCGGGGTCGTCCGGCTTGGTGGCCTGGGCGAACTTCAATATCTTGACGTAGGCCGAAGCGTGCTTGTCCCAGTCCTGGTACTGGGTGCGCGCCTCGGCGTCGGTCAAGGCCCACAGAATGAGGTTCGCTCCCTGCTCCATCACCCAGGGCCACCACTCTGCCATCGCGGTGTTGAAGGCGAGGATGTTCCAGTGCTGGTCGCACAGGTAGGCGGGGCTGGGCATCTGCCGGTCGATGAGCAGGCGCAGTGCTTGCTGTAGTTCCTGCTGGCCGGCGCCACGTGGCGGGACGAGGTTGGAGCCGATGTTGTAGAGCAGGAGGGCGTGACGCTCGTCGCGGTCGAGGTTGAGCCGTGCCGCCAGGGACTCGCACTGCGCCCGTGTCAGCCGGGGTGGTGTCGCGCCACGCTCGATCTTGCGATATGTGCGCTCACCCATGCCTAGAGCCTTGGCCGTTACCGCCTGTGTGACTTTCGCGTCCTTGCGCCACCTACGCAGCAAGGCCCCGAACCCCATGTACCGGCCAGCAGGCCGCTGCCCACTGCTCTGCTCCGCTGAAGTCCTTCCGTCCGCATCGTCATTGCTGACGGAGCCGTATCCGTCGACCACCACAAACCTGCCTTATACATCCGAGAAGATTCCTACTCCCCGGTAAACAAAGGGGTCCAGCGACCATGCACTGGCCCACCGCCTGCATTCCTCCTGCAGAACAATACGCAATACGTAGACGATCTTTACCACTGGAGCAGAAGTCCCTCATGCTTGTTTAACGTCGAACAAATCGTTTCCGGCATGGCGGTACGTTCACTCCCGAAACGGACACGCAAATCGATCTTCAGGTTCACCTTGCCGGGAAATCGGCAAAACGTTGCCGCTTTTCGTCGACTCCCCCTCCGTGCGGTCTAGACCTCATTGGATGGCGTGTCGACGAAAGGCCCCTGCGCAACCATCCCCGGTGCCATTCAAGCGACTTGCGGCACGTCAGGCCCTCGCCATGGCGGGCGCCGCCGAGGCATCTACCCGAGCAAATCGGTCAAAGGGCCAGCGTTGACGCCCCCAGCGGGCCTTGGCTTAAATCGCTCTGGCCAGGCGGTTCACAGACCAGCGACATGCGTCACGCCCGGCGATACAGGCTTTTGATCTTCGACGGGAAAGCGCGGGGCGATTGTGGGAGCACCCAATTCACTTCCCTACCCCGCCGCGGGGGACACCAGAGGGCCGCTCCAATTCGAACACTCCGGCATACCTCGAACCTTCCTGGCGGCCGCAGCAGCAGAACCCGCCCGCCCTCCGGAGTGGCGCATTCCGGTCATCCGCAGCGGCCGGAGGGGTTTGCCACTCCGTCACTCTGTGCAACCAGTACAGAGTTTAAGAACCAAGTCTGGATCTTGACGCGGATACGTGCGTATGTTCGTCGCCCCGGGCAGCCCGCCCGCCTCGACGAACGTGAGGAGACCGCGCACACGGACCGGACCGTGAAGGTCCACAAAGAGCGACGGCGCCCGAGAGCGGTAACTCACGGACGCCGAACGCTAAGCGGCATGCCCGCCCCGGCAAGGGCGGCGATTGCCCACCATCACCACGCTGAGTCCTTCCAAGGGGCGCGTCAGCGTGGCAACACTGCAAAGGGGATTCTTGCATGCCTCCTGCCCTGCGCGAAAGGCCCTTCCGCCTGGCCTGCGCGGCAGCCGCCTTCGTCTCGGTGCCTCAGCGCCCCGAGCCGAACCGCTACAACCTGGCTACCCACGGAACCCGCCCGCTGATCGGGAGCGGCCGATGAGCAGCGATGCCCGCGAGTGGGTGTGGGAGCACAGCTCCAGCCGGGGTACCGCGCGTCTGGTCCTGCTGTCGATCGCCGACAGGGTGACTGACGAGCAGTGCGTCTCCTGGGCCTCACTGTCCAGTCTGGCCCAGCGCACGCGCGCCTCGGTATCCACGGTGCGCGAAGCCGTTCACCGCCTGGTCCACGCCGGTGAGCTGGAGCAGCTCGACGATCTCGTCGGCCCGCAGCGCAGCACGGTCTACCGCCTGCCTCTCGCCGCCGAAGCGGTCACACAGGCTCTGCGAGAGCAGCAGGAGAAGGATGATGAGGACGCGGCGGTGTCAGACGAGCCCGCCGCCCCTGCGAAACTCCGGCTCTCGGTCCTTCGGCGGTATGGAATCCGTCCGCGTGAGGTGCCGGATTCCCCCGCGAGGGTCCGGAATCCGGCAGTAGCGGAAACCGGCAGGCCGAAGCGGAAACCGGCACAGCGGCGTACCGGAAACCGGCACAACGATGTACCGGAAACCGGCAGACAGAACCGTAGTGAACCTGATTTGAACCGGAGGTACAGCAGTGGTGGTGCTGCCGTCCTCTCGGCGGCCGAGTGGCAGGTCGACCCCGCCACCCACACCTGGGCCCGTCAGCAGGGACACCTCGACCGCCTTGGCGAGCAGGGCCTGCAAGCCGCCGATGCGAAGTGGCGTGCACACCGGGCCGACTTCAAGCCGAGGCCGGCGGAAGCCTGGGCTGCCGACTGGCGCTCCTGGATCGCCCGGGAGCACGCCCCCAGCCGCCCGAACCTCCACGCCGTGCCCGGCAAGAACACCGCGGCGCCGGGGGGCATGACGCGGACGGAGGCCCACACCGCCGCCCTCCTCGCCGCCCTCGACGAGCCGACCGGAACGGAGGGCTGACCGTGGACCGCCGCGAAATCGCCGCCCTGCTGGCCTACATCGGCCGACTCGACCCCCGCCTCATCCGCACCACCGAGCGCGAAGCGCACGACCAGCTCGCCCAGTGGCACGAGCTGCTCGGCGACGTGCCGATGGCCACCCCGCACGGCTGGGACGCCCGCGTCGCCGCCCGACAGCACATCCGCACCTCACCGTACGCAATCCTCCCGGCAGACGTGGGGCGCCCCTGGGAGAACTACCAGCGAGAGCGTCTGGCCCGGCACTCCGACCCCACGCCCTCGGCCGACCCAGACGACCAGGCCGCATACACCGCCGAGCTGGTCGGCCACCGCCGTGCCGTCGCCACCGGCACCACCCAGCCCGCACAGGCTCTCGCGATCGCCAACGGCCGCAACGGGACCGACCCGGCGCTGAAGGCGAGGCTGGAGGCGATCGGCTCCTGCATTCCGCCCGCTACCCGTGCCGCCCTCGCGCCCTACCGGCCCGCCCGCGCGGCCCGAGAGGCCGCCATCGCGCAGGGAGCACCCGACGCCCTGAGCGTGCGGTGCGAGTGGTGCCTGGCACAGCCCGGTGAGCCGTGCCGCCGCAGGAGGGTCGGCCCCGACGGAGGAGCGCGCGGAACCGCCCCGCGCGCCACCCCGCACCCTGGTCGACTCGACCTCGCCGCCGCCCAGCAGGCCCAGCAGCCGGCCCTGGCCTGACCGGTGCTCCTGGCCGCGCACCCCGTCCGCTGCACTGCGGCCACCTGACACCACCGTCCCGCCCCGGCTGCGGCGCGCGCCCACGTGCCGCAGCCGGCACCCGACGCCGCACCCGCCGAGCACCGCCACGGTCGGCTGTCGCGGCAGCACATCGGAGACCCACTTGCGCCACATCACCACCCACGCCGCGCCGGCCACCGGCCTGCGCGGCGTCGGAGACACCAGCTGGCACACCCGCGGAGCGTGCCACGGCATGGACGTCGAGGACGCCGACGCCGTCTTCTTCCCGCTGCCCCGGGACCACGAGGAGATCGCTGAGGCGAAGGAGCTGTGTGGCTGGTGCCCCGTACGCCGCGAGTGCCTCGACTTCGCCCTGGAGAACGGCCTCAAGGAGGGCATCTGGGGCGGCCTCACCGGAGCCGAGCGGCGTCCCTTGCACAACGGATTGCCCCGGCGGCTGGACTACCGGCGCGTGACCGCCTTCTTCCAGGGGCGCGATGTGCACCTGACCGGGGCAGAGCGGCAGGTCGTCATCGACCACGCCTACGTCCGGGGCTGGCGGCCCGACCGGCTCGCCGCCGCCCTGCAGATCAGCCACAAGCACGCCCGGGACCTGCTCCGACAGGCAGCCAACAAGGTCCTCGACCGCGACCGCAACTACGGCGTGCCCCGCCCCAAGAAGAAGCGGAAGAAGACCTCGAAGGCCAAGGGCACCCCCACGCCTACGGCTCCCGGCACCCAGCAGCCCGCAAGCCGCCCGGTAGCGTCGGCCCCGGCGCACGCCCCTCTCGGAAAGGCAGCATGACCCACCCCGTACTCGCCGTCGGTGCCACCTCGGACCGCCCTCTCCTCCTGGCCGCCGTCGTGCCCGCCGCCCTCGCGCTCGTGCTGACCGCCTGGACCATCCGGCGCCGGGGAACCCGAACGCAGAAACGTCTCGGCGGACCGGCGGTCAAGGTCGCCGCCGTCGCCGCCCTGGGCTGCACGGCGTACAGCGCGGACACGAGCTGGCGGTTCGCCGCCGACTATCTCGACATGGCCGGCACCGCCGAGCGCGCCGGGATGTTCGCCGCCGCCGAACTCGCACTATTCGCTACGGCGCTGATGGCACGGCAGAACTTGGCGGCCCAGGGCGCCCCCGGGCTGCCGGGCACGCTGGTCTGGGTGATCACCACTGTGCAGGTGATCCCCGCCTACGCCGAGAGCGGCCCCGTCGGCGGCACGGTCCGCGCCTTCGTCGGGCCGGTCATGGCGGCGATGCTGTGGCACTTGGCGATGGGGATCGAACTGCGGCTTCGCACCCCCGGCGCAGCGTCGAACGGGCTGGTCGCCGTGCTGGGCCGGGAGGCGCGCGAACGGCTGCTGTCCCGAATGGGCGTCGCCGCGCGGGACCGCGACGCCGCACAGATCACCCGGGACCGGGCCACCGCCCGCGCGGTCACCCTCGCTGCCCGCCTCGCGGACAGCACTCCCGAGCAGCAGCGAAACCGTCGCGGCCGGCGGCTGACCCGACGCCTGTCGAAGGCGGTGGGCAGGGCCGCGGTTGGCACCGATCCCCTCCAGCGGGCACAGCTGCTCGACCAGCTCGCCGCTCGGCGACACGCTCTCGCGCTCGCCACGGTCCCGCTCCCTTCTCCCTGGTCCCCGGCGCACAGCAACGCATCGGCGGCCACGGTCCCCTCTCAGCCGACACCGAATGTGGCGGCGGTCCCCACCTCCGGTCCCGACGATTCCGATGCGTCGGTCCCGGACCGAGGACCGAAGACTCCTTGGGGACCGGTCCCCAGCGAGGCAGCTCCGAAAGCGGAGGTTGGCTCGGGGACCGACGGCGCCGAAACGGAAACGCTCGCGGCGACCAAGCCGCCTGAAGACGGTGCGGTCCCGGGGACCGGTCCCGCCGATCCAGAAGCCGCGGAGCCGGACGCAGTGGGCACGAAGACCGACCACAACGCGCACGAAGCAGCAGCTCATAGCCTGGATTTCCATCGGGGACCGGACCTCGCAAAGTCCGGAACCGAGAGCACCGAGGACCGGGGACCGACCGCCACCGAGTCCGGGACCGAGACCACCCAGGACCGAGGACATAAGGTCCCGCTCCGCCGGAAGTCGGTCCGGAAATCCCGAACGAAGAACAGGGACAAGCGTGCCCGTTCCCACTCTCCCCAGACGGAGCGCCCACGCGAGCTGGGCGAACCCGAGCGCCAGCTCGTCCACGAGGTACGCCCCCACGTTCCCGCCCTGCTCGCACGGGACGGCAACGCCGCGATCACCCGGGTGCAGCTACGCGAGATCATCCGCCGCCAGGGCCTGACGGGGGTCGGCAACGACCGACTCGGCCTCGTCCTCCAGGAGCTGCGGAACGAGGACATCACCACGACGGGGAGCACCGCCCGATGAAGACCTGCCACCAGTTCAACACCGTCCGCGCGGAGTACGAGCGAGAGATCGGCTTCATGGTCGCTCACTCCGAGCGGCACGCGGGCAGGCCGGCGGCGAAGTCCAGCGCGAAGCAGGCGGCCTCGGCGAAGCAGCGGATGGCCCGCGCGCTCAGCAGCCACGTCGGGCGCTGTCCCGAGTGCGGCTGAACCGGCAAATCTCCAGTTCAAAGCCCGTATCCGTTGAGGTGGCCCGGCCCCGCGCCGGGCCACTATCCCGCTCAGGAGGTATGTCGTCAACTCGCGTCCATCTCGCTCTTCCGAGCCCACCGTTGCCCGAGGCTGACGCCTGGGCGGACGTCCTGGCCCGCCGGCAGCTCCTCCACGCGGTCGTCCGTACACCGGTCGGACAGTGGCTCGTCCAGGACCAGCCCGACGAACCGGTCCGCGTCATTGACAGCCCGGCCGACGTCCTCGCACTGGCCCGCAACCATCCAGCATCGCACCCGCTCTATGAGGCCCGAATCCCGATGACGAAGCCCAACATGAACGGCACCGCCCCGGAACCTGATTTCGACTCCAACTCAGTCTCGGGGCGAGCAAGTTGGGGAGGAAGCATAGCTTCCGCCAATCCCGCCCCCGAGGGGGCGGAAGAGGACCTGCACCGGGGGGCGCAGGTCCTTCGGGCTTCGACCGGGGGCGGATCGGAGCCGGGGCAGGAGAAGAAGCAGACTGAGCCGCGCGCCCGCCGCCAGCGTGCTCCCCGCGCTCGTCAGCGACCGCGTCAGCCGCCTGCGAAGAAGCGTCTGCGCCAGCCCGCCACGCGATTCAACGAAGACGAGTACGCCCTGATCAAGTCCGCCGCCGCCCGATGCAATCTGTCCGTCGCCGGGTTCCTCGCCCGCTCCGCGCTCGCCGCCGCCCGCGACCTCGACCGCACCAGTGCCGAGATCGCCGACGAACGCGAAGTGATTACCGCCCTGTTCGACAGCCGGCGTCGTCTCGGCTGGGCCGGCAGCAACCTCAACCAGGCCGTGAAGGCGCTCAACTCCGGTGCCGAGGCTCCTCAGCTCGAAGCGGCCGTCGCCGCCGTGCGGCGCGCCGCCGACACCACGCACGAAGCCGCCACACGACTGATCGAGCACCACGGCTCATGATCCCCAGCGTCAACAAGTCAGGGGCCCGGACCATCGGACTGCTCTCCTACCTCTACAGTCCCGGAAAACGCGAGGAGCACACCGACCCCCACCTGGTGGCCTCCTTCGACGGCATGTCCCCCGACCCCGGCCGTGACCCGAACACCACCCTCAAGGACCTCCAACAGCTACTGGATCAGCCCGTGATGGCACTCGCACGCCACGCTCGTCCGGCCAAGCACGTGTGGCACACCTCCGTACGCGCCGACCCCGGCGACCGGATCCTGTCCGACGAGGAGTGGGCCGACATCGCCCGCCGCATCGTCGCCGCCACCGGCATCGACCCCGGCGACGGACAGTCCGGCTGCCGCTGGGCCGCCGTACGCCACGCCGACGACCACATCCACATCGTCGCCACCCTCGTCACCGAGGACGGCCATCGCCCCGACGACTACCGCTCCGGCGCCCGCGCTCAGGCCGAAGCCCGGCTCATCGAGAAGGAACTCGGCCTCCACCAGGTCGCGCCCGGTGACGGCACCGCAGCTCAGCGGCCCACCAGCGCCGAACGGCACAAGGCCGAGCGCCAGGGCCGCGAGCGCACCGCTCGCGAGGAACTGCGCGAAACCGTACGGCGTGCGGTGAGCGGGGCGAGGAGCGACGAGGAGTTCTTCGACCGGCTCGCCGCAGTCGGCCTGCTGATCCGCAAGCGCGCCGCGCCCTCCGGCGATCTGCTCGGATACAAGGTCGCCCTGCCCGGCGACCTGAATAGGGACGGCGAGCCGGTGTTCTACCCCGGCGCGCGCCTAGCCCCCGACCTGTCGCTACCCCGGATCCGGCAGCGCTGGTCTGGTGAGGCCCAGGACGACCCGGCTTCCCGGCAGGAGGATGTGATCCGTACGGGGCCGGCCAGTCCGGCCGCCGCGCGCCGCGGGACGGCATCGGCCGTGTGGCAGGCCGTCCTCGTCGTCGAGCACGGCGAGGACACGGTCGCCGCCGCCCACATCGCCGCGGCTGGCGAGGTCCTGGATGCCCTCGCGAAGACCTCCGCCGCACACACGCGCCGCGAACTGCGCGACGCCGCAACGGCCTTCGAACGTGCCTCCCGCTCCCATGTCCGCGCCGTACGCGGGCATGACCGCGCTCTGCGGCAGGCCGCCCGCGACCTCGTCCACGGTGGCCCGGCCCTCGGCCGCGGTGAGGACGGAGCCACCACCGCGATGGTCATCGACATGCTGTTCTTCCTCATCACGGCCACGGTGCACTGGCACGCCAGGAAGGGCCACGCCCAGCAGGCCGAAGCGGCCACTCAGGCCGCCGAGCACCTGCGCACCGCCTACCAGGCGGCCGCCGCCCAGCCTCTCGGCATGCTCTACCAGCGGGGTCGGCGTCTGAGCCAGCCGATGCTCCAGCGGCAGACCGTGCTGCTGCGCGAGGCGCTGCCGGAGCTGGCCGAGCAGATCCTCGCCGAGCACGGCTGGTACGCCCTGGCGGCGACCATCGCGGAGGCCGAAGCCGCGGGCCACGACCCGGCCTTCATTCTGTCCGACGTTGCCGGCCGCCGCGAACTCGGCACCGTGGACTCCGTCAGCGACGTGCTCGTGTGGCGGATGCGGCGAACTGCCGACCTGCCCGCCGACGCTTCCCACCTGCCCGAGACCAGCACTGCAGGGCGCCGGTCGGCAAGGCTTGGGCCGACGACCAGGCCCTCCGCGCCCGGCAGGCGGCGCAGCGGAGAGGAGACCCCGCGTCAGGCCCGGTAAGGCCGCCGGGTGCCGGTACGCGGCCTCAGAGCATCTCCGAGAGGAGGGACAGTGCCACCCCTCCGCCCGCGATCCAGAGCATGGTCGTGCGCCACATCGAACCTCGGTGGCGGCCATGTCCGATGTGGAGGCTGTCGGCATCCGTGCACCCGCAGGACGGACGGGCATGGCGCAGGTGGGGCGAGTCGAGCCAGTAGGCGTCGCGAAGTTGAGCGGTCGAAGGAGACGACGGCGTGTGACCGGGCACAGAAGCCGAGTACCCCTGCTGACCAGGGCGGAGGGGGCTGTGGACTTTGTGAATTGAAACCACCGGGGGCGTGGTGCACGATCATGAACGCACAGGACGAGGTGACGAGGTAGAGGAGGACGCCAGGGTGCTTCACCGGATACGCCGCCGGGCCAAGGAGCCGAGCGAAGCTCAGAGGCAGTTCGCCGAGCTGCACGCGCGGCTGCAGGGTCAGGTCCCGCCCGGCTTTGGAGTGCCGACGCCTGAGCCGGAGCCCGCCGTGGTGGACGACTTCCTTCCGCCGGAGTTGCGTGTGCCGAGCCACGACCAGGTCGACGGCAAGATGATGCCGTGGGCGCAGCCGCTCGTCCTCGACGGCGAGATGACCGCGTGTGCCGAGTGCGGTGCGTATCGGGACTGGCTCATCCTCTCTACCCGTGGCGAGATCTGGCTGCGGTGCCGGGCAGGCCACCAGCAGCGGGAGACCCGCATCGACACCGCCTGGTACAACCGGCACTCCGGGCCGGCGGACGCGACGCACGCAACGTTCGAGGACTGCCTGCGCCACCTCGGGCACTGACCACCACTCCTACGACCCCACCGGGCTCGCGGGCCCGCACTGACCACCCGTCGCCTAGCACCAAGGGGTCAGTTCCGTCATGCGCGTTCGCGTCGCCACCACCGCCCTCGGCATCACCGCCGCCCTCCTCGCCCTGCCCGCCTGCTCCACCGACACCACCGGAGACCAGCACCCGTCCGCAGCCCGGGCGGGAAAGCCGTCCGACCGCGCTCAGGGGACGGCCGTGCTCTCCTCGGCCGCGCTCGAGCCCCGCCTGCTCGACCCGAGCGACCTCGGCAACGGCTACCTGCCCAAGCCGGAGCGTCCGGCCCAGCACGACGACGTCACCGTCATCGGCTGCCCGGCCCTGAACGAGCTGGGCGGCGACGCGGCGACCGGCGGCACGCTCGCCTTCCCCCACAAGGCGAAGGCGGCCTTCACCTACGGCGGCAGCTCCTCGGAGATCTCCGAGGAGCTGTACAGCGACAGCGCGAAGAAGCTCTCCGACGGCATCGACCGGATCTTCGACGCCATGACCGGCTGTCCGTCCTATCAGGTCGTCGCGGGCGGCACCCCGGTGGACGTGACCTCGCAGAAGCTGTCCGCACCCCACGCCGGCGGTGACGAGCAGTGGAGCCAGCTCCTGACCTTCACCACGGGAGGACGGAGCACCGTGGTCAAGCAGACCGCGATCCGCGACGGCAACCTGCTGCTGATCGTCTCCGGCTCCCCGGCCCTCGTCGACCGCCACCTCGACAAGGCACTCGCCGAGGCCACGGCAACGCGCTGATCCCGCACGTCCCCAGCCTGCGATGCTGCCCTCGACCCCCATGGTCGAGGGCAGCATCGCGTTACTGGCTGACGCGCTGCGCGGCGCGAGCGGCCTGGCCCGGTACCCAGACGCGGACCTTGCCGGGCTGAACGTAGAGCACGTTCGGGTTGTGACTGTGCGGCCCGTAGCCGCTGGACGCGTTCACGAGCAGGTACGCGCCCACCGGAACGTGCCAGTCCCAGAACCAGGCGTCCTGCTGCCGCCCGGTGTCGCACCAGGTCACGACAGTCTTTGAGCCACGACGTCCGTGCTGGTAGACCCGCGTGACCCGAAGGACTTCCCCCTGGCCGGAGCTGCGGTGCTGCTGGAATGCCTGCCACTGCGCCGCGAGGCCAGCCGTGCGCTTGCGGCGTGACCGGACCGTCAACGCGATCGTCACGGCGACGACGAGAACAATGACCAGAAAGGCGCCGACGCTGGGTTGCATGACCGCATCCTGCATCGTTCCGTCACATGGCGGCAAACCATCCTGGGCGTCGAAGACCGAATGGCCACTTCACCCGAGAAGCAGGAAAGTCCGGCACCCCCAACCGGGAGGGTGCCGGACTGCGATCGTCGAGAGTTGTGCGCGGGACGTTAGATGGCCGGCGCGCGCAGGAGGCGCTCCTGGGTGGCCTCGGGCAGTATCCGCCGCAGGACCGGTGCGGTCGAGCTGAGGGAGGCGGCGAAGGCGGCGACGAGATCGTGCGGGACGCTGGCGGCGAACGATGCCGCCCACAGACACGGTGCGCCGAGCGCGGGCTCGGCCCACGCCTGCCATCCGGCCGGTCCCATCCCGTCGTGCTCGGCGGACAGGGCCCGCGGGTCGGCGTCCTGGATGAGGGGCGGGACCTCGCCGAGGCTGATGTGCGAGGTGAACGTCGGGTCAGTCGCTGCCGCCTGGGGCTGGTCGATGTCGCGGAGCCATCCGTGGGCGGCGACAGCGTCGAGGACCAGCTCGGCTCCGGCGAGCGGCACGGCAGGCTGGTCGCTTGCGTCGAGTGCGACGAGGAAGTCGACGACCGCCTCGCCGGGGACGTCGCGGGTGAAGTAGGCCGACCATTGGGCGAGCGGGCTGCTCGCCTCGGCTCGGGCGGAGATCTGCCAAGCGATCGGCAGCTCGCCCAGGTGGAACGGCTCGTCCGCCAGGCCCCACTGGGCCCAGCGCAGGGCGTCGGGGCTGATGTGCAGGACGGTGCTGCGCAGGACCTGGCGGTCCTCCGGTGCCTCGTCCCACGCGCGCCGTCCGCGGACGATCGTCAGGCTCGTCCAGCCCAGGCCGGCGAGCGTGTCGGCGACCACGTCGTAGAGGCGCCCATCGTCACCGGCCAGATGCCGGGGCCCGACCCAGAACGCGGGCTGGCCACCGCGCGGGGTGAACGAGTCGGGCGGGAACTCGGGGTACAGGGGCGCCTCCAAGGGCTCGGTGCTTATCTAGTTGCCGCCGGCGCGGCGGCGGGGGCGGCGCGGGGGTGCCTGGACGGGGCCCTGCCACGTCAGCTCGATGGCGACCTCCGGTGACAGGTGGCCGAGCTGTGCGTCCGGATCCGGTCCTTCGGCGAGGTAGACGACAGTCCGGCCGGTCTCGTCGACCGACTGCAGGACCCGCTCCAAGCGGTGGGCCATCGGGGCGAAGGGGTTCATGGCTTGGCGGACCAGAGCATTCAGGTCGCAGCCGGACAACAGGTCAATGAGATCGCCGACGGTCATCTCCGGGGACGTCACGAACAGCCTCCTGGGGTGCGGGGAAACGGGGGCGGTGGAACGGGCCGGCCTTCGGCACGGCCAGCGCTCACAGGGCGGGCATTACGTGTCGGTGTCCGCGCTCTCAGAGTCGGCGTGAGGTCTCCAGCACGCGCGCTACGGCGGCGGCGACAATGTCGGCCGGCGTCTCGGTATCGAACGACAGGTGGTAGCCGCACACCTTGGCGGTGCCGGCGACGGCGATCTTCCATCCCTCGCCGTCCGTGCCGGGGCGGCCGAGTGGAAACCAGCCGAGGTAGAACCGGCCGTCCTTGGAGCTGACGTGCACGTCCGCTCGATCATCGACGATCAGGTGGAAGTCCTCGGCGGAGAACTGGTCCATGACCAGGGTCGGCTGACCGGGGCCGAGCTGCCACTCCCGCAATCGCAGGGCTTCGACGGTAGTGGAGAATCCAGGGCCTGCAGGGGCTACGGTCATAGGCAATCACCTCTCTGACCTGGGGTTTCTTGCAAGGTCGTCTACGTTGACATGCCCTCGCGCCCGTTGGCCAGTCTTTCCGCGGTCTTTCCTGTCTGCCCCCGGCGAACTGCTGTGCCTTGTCATGGGGGTGTGGGATCCCGGACCCCGTGGCCGAATCTCACGGCCAATGGCAGAAGCCCGTCTTCAGCTCATGAAAGACCGTCGCGCTGTCCCCGGACGCCAAACGCCTCTACCTGGGCAGGCGGGGTCAGAACTCGAACCGGAAGGAGACGCCCTGCGTGCTGGCCATGGACGTCCCCGAGCGGGCTCAGGAAGGGACCAACGCGCAGGACGACAACGCGGAGGAGACCGATCCGGGTCCGGGGCAGGCGGTCGACATCGCCGCCCCCGCCGAGAAGTACCGCGGCGTCCGGGTGCTCCTCAGCGCCGACGGCGCCACCCTGTACGCGTTCGTGCCCCATCAGGCCGACCCGCTGGTCGCCATCGACACCGCCCCCCTGACCGTCACCGCCCGCGCCCAGGGACGGTCACCCTCGCCGCGATCCGGCTGTGGCTACACGGCTGATGATCCGCCAAGCACTCCCGGGTCACCCCCTGAGACAGGTACTCAAGAAGCGTCGCTGAAGGGCTCCTTGGCGATAACCAGCCCACCAGGAGTGACCTCGTCCGTCGTCTCCACCAGCGGGGGGACACTCTCGTCGGGAATCGGCTTGTCAGAGATGACGGTCTTGTCCCTGGTCACCACGATGTGTCGGGCAGTACCCAGATCCTCAAGGGTGACCTTCTCCAGCTCCATCCCCTTGTCCTTCGAGATGACCTTCCCGCCGGTGAGAACGGCAATCTCCTCCAGTGCCTTCTTCCGGCCCTCCCCGAACCCGGGGTCTTCACGGCGACCACCCTCACGATGCCGCGCATGTTGCGGACCGCCAGGGGTGGGAAGCGCCTCCCCGTCCACGTCCTCAGCGATGATCAGCAGGGGCGCGCCCGACTTGGCGACGGCTCCAGGCAGGGGATCAGATCACGAATACTGCTGATCTTTTCCTCGACCAGCAAGATGCGAGCGTTCTCGAATTCGACTGCGCCCTTTTCAGCGTTGCTGACGAAGTACGGCGACAGGTAGCCACGGTCGAACTCCACAGACGGGTTCCTCTCGAAGAGCCGACCCGGGCAGCGGTCAGCTGGCGCAGAGCCGCTGTCGGTGCCAATGGGCTTGAAGCGCGCAGGCGACGGCCGTCGCCTGCATACAGATCCTTGCGATGCCCTTGAATGCGGAGGTCCATCTTCAGCCATCTCCTCCCTGCCGGGCGGACGGCAACACATGGCTGCACACGGGAGTCCTTGCGCGCCACCAACCATCCCCGGGGGCTCCCGCCCGACTTAGACCGTGTCCTACGTGGTGAGGCGGACGAGTCGCTTGTAGCAGCACAGGGCGGCGGCGAGTCCGAGAAAGGCCAGGTAGTTCCGGGGATCGCGCTCGTAGCGGGGGCTGAGTCGGTGGTAGCCGGA
>NZ_JANCLX010000066.1 GCF_024295805.1 Streptomyces cucumeris | reverse complement strand
GATTGGTGAAGCGCAGCGCCCACTTATTGGTACACCGGCCCTTTGCTCCGTGCCTGGTGATCGTGGTCTCGAAGAAGGACTCGCCGAGCTTCCAAGAGTTGACTGGGGCGAGCTTTTTCGTGGGAAACTTCGATTCGTGCTGCTTGCAGGAGCCGCTCTTGCTGGCCTTGCCGCCGATGAATGCCTTCTTGCCGTCACCCCAGAGACGGTAGGCAGAGACGTCCGCCTGATTGCCCCATGAAGGCAGGCCCGTTTCGCCGTAGCTGTAGTTGATGGCGACGATGTCGGCTGATCCCGTCAACCGTCTCTGGCCGTTGACGGTGCGATAGGTCGTGTAGCGGATTCCGGAGACCAGGCACACAGACGTACGCGTGCCCCTGAGCTCCTCCGCACACCAACTCGGCGGATTCACACCTGCCCTCAGTCCACGTCCTCTGCGGACCTGATGTGGCATCTCAGAATCCGAGATCGCACGAGTGCAGCTCTCTTTCCCCCCAGCGTCCAAAGCGGAACAGCTCTCACCCATCTGGACGCTGCTGCGCTGCCCAGGCTTCACTGAAGGCCCCGCAGCGGGACCCGACACGGGAACCGGCCGAGGCTTCACGTACTGCGATCTGACTTCCTGATGCCCACTCAAGGGCGCAGCGCCCACTGGTTCAGCTGGAAGTGTCACGGCCAGAGCAGCCGCCGCAGACACAGCGGATAACAGAAATGTCCTCAAATGCAAAACAACCCCTCCCCCTGAAAATGGAGGCTGCCCATGTGAGCCCCCATCAGATGCCGCGATCCCATCACGGCCACCAGAGCAGTAACAGGCAACTATCAGCCACCAATAGTTCTCAGGAGATACCAGCCAATGTCCCCAAGCCGCATCCACAACGGCGCGTCGGCTTGACCTACCCAATAGCACCGAATAGAGATTCGTTAAAATCAAAAACAAAGGCATCGCTGCGGGCGCACATGTACCGCCGCGGACCCATCCGGTTCGGAGCTCTGCGGCGTCGGCGAATCGCGACGACGAGCTGGCGCTCGACGTCGTCCAAGCGGGCCGGGCTCGCCACCGAAACCGCAGCGCCGCCACGCAGGAAGCCCCGGCCTGCGCCGACAAGCCGCTCCGACAGAAGCCAGCCGCGGCAGGCGCACGCAGACCTGTGGGAGCACCGCCAGAGCCGGGCCGTCACAGCCCAGCAGCAGGCTGACGCCGAAGAACGCGAGCGCCAGAAGCAGGAGCGCCGCCGCCAAGAGCAGGAAGCGAACCGCGTCCTGACGACGCCCAACCCGCCGGGTGAAAACCGAGCCGAGAGATCGGGGTCAAACCCGCGGGCAGGTCACCTCTGCTCAGATGGAGGCGACCTGACCACAAGACGTCAGCGGGCTAGCACGACTGTGATCTCCGCGTCCGGGCAGCCGTCAGCCAGCCGCTCCAGCGCGTCGACCTCCGCCGGGTCTGCCGTCAGCTCCCAGCGCGTCTTGACCGCCGTCCACTCGGTCACATACCGGCACACCGCTCCACCATCTGACGGCAACCATTCCGCCGGATCCTGATCCGCCTTACTGCGGTTCTCCCGCGCAGTCACCGCAACCAGAGCCCTCGAGTCCTCCAGGTCGTTGGCGTACGCCTGCCGCTCGGCCGGCGACCAGGCCGAGGCGCCTGAGTCCCAGCTTTCAGCCAGGGGAACCATGTGGTCGATGTCCAGGGCGCGGGCCGCCGTCTGGTCGGTGTCGTCGTAGTAGCTGTGCCACACGCCGCCGGAGATGCTGCACCTCGGGCCGACCGTCGGCGACAGGGTCGCTTCCTCCAACAGCACTTCCGCGCGTGTGTTGCAACCGTCCCGGTCCGCGTCCACCCAGTGCCGGAATTTGTCGCGTTCGTACCCGTCGCGGGACTCGGCTGCCACTGGGAGGTCGGCGATGGCCTGTGTGAGTGTCGTCGTCACGGTGTCGCCGGGTTCCGCCGCAGCGGGCACAGCAGGGAGGACGAGTGCCGCCGCGGCGGCCCCGACGACGAGTAATGCCTTCAGGTTCATCCGGCCAGTAGTAGCGGCGACCACCTGAAGGTCACTTGACGCAGCCGTCTTGTGATCTGGTAGGGGGCATTGGACCGACTCATCGAACTCCATAGGGCTGCCGACACGGAGCCCGTCAAGTTCCTTGGCCCGGCGGCGACGAGCGCACCGCACGAATGGAACCTGGTCTGAGAGTCGCCTTGGCCATGCTCACCCATACTCCCTTCCCGTCGTCCGCGCCGACGAGGCCACCCGGCCCCGGAAGGCCGGTCCCACTCACCAACAGTGAGATCCAGCGACTGTTTTTCACGACGCTTGTCGTCCGACCTGTGCTGTGTGCGATGCAGCCCAACGGCTCCACTGGTCCCCGGGCAGTGCCGCCACCGGGCCCGGTCATAACTGATCATTTCAGAATGAGGTTCGGAGGCGTCTCAAGCAGATGATGCTGCAGGCGAGTTGGAGTAGCCCGAGGTGGAGGTCGGCTCGTATCTCGTAGCGGGTGCGGAGGCGTTTGAACTGGTGGAGCCAGGCGAAGGTTCGCTCGACGACCCATCTGGTCTTGTCCAGGCCGGATCCGTGGGCGGTGCCCTTGCGGGCGATCTTCGGTGTGATGCCGCGGGCGCGGAGCAGGCGTCGGTACGTGTCGTAGTCGTAGCCTCGGTCGGCGAACAGCCGTCGAGGTCGGTGACGTGGTCGGCCGACCAGGCCGCGGATGCGGGGTATCGCGTCCAGCAGGGGTATGAGCTGGGTGACGTCGTGACGGTTTCCGCCGGTCAACGACACGGCGAGAGGTGTTCCGTGCCGGTCGGTGATCACATGGTGCTTGCTGCCGGGCCGGGCGCGGTCGACCGGCGAAGGTCCGGTGTGAGCCCCCCTTTGAGGGCGCGGACGTGCGAGCCGTCGACCGCAGCGTCCTCCAGGTCCAGGAGTCCGGCCTTGCGGAGTTCCGTGAGGAGGATCCCGTGCAAGCGAGGCCAGACGCCGGCCCCGGTCCAGTCCCGCAGACGCCGCCAACACGTCACCCCGCTGCAGCCGATCGTCGCGGTCGGCACGTCCGCCCAGGTCACGCCCGTGCGCAGGACGTAGATGATCCCGCGCAGAGCCGCACGGTCATCCGCCGGCAGCCGGCCCGGATACCGCCTACGCCGCGGCGGACGAGGCGGGAGCAACGGGGCGACACGATCCCACGGATCATCAGGCACAAGATCATCCGACACCCGCAGAACTCTGCCGCCCACCAGCCCAACTGCCAAGCCTGTGAGCCAAACTCATTCTGAAACGCTCAGTAAGTCATCCCTTGCCCGCCGGTAGGCCGTGAACCAGATATGAAGATCACGATCTACAACTGGAGTAATGACTTCATAAATCAGTTTGTGTAAACAGAAAGTATCGGCGTGTCTTATTCCGGGCTCTCGCGCCTCAGAAGTCACATGTTTCACTTGCGTGTGTCAGAAAGTCATCACGACTACGGAAGAGTGATCATGAAGATCGCGCGACGACTCCTCGTAGGGGCCACCGCAGTAGCCTTAGGTATTCTTGGCATGTCGGCGGTACCATCACAGGGTGCCGAAATGCCGAAGGCCGGCGTTCACTCGGCGGCGTCGGTACAAGCGCCCACGGGCAAGTGGAAGGTGCACACTACTTTCTTCGCGAAGGACGGCTCGGACGTGCCCCTTCGGCAAGGAACCGGGACGTGGGGTTACAAGCACATCCAGGAAGATCATCCGCAGCCCGACAGCTCTCTGTACGGCTGGATAGATGAGACCCTCAAGAACGGGACACCCAAGCCTGACCACAATGATCCCAGCAAGCGTGTCGTCAGGTGGCGCCTGGCCAAGGGTGTGATGTTCAGGGTGGTCTTCTCCGAAAGGGAGTACAGCGATTCTCACGACGGCCGACCTAGGGGCATAATCACTGCATTCAAGGAATGAGTGGACCAGGGCTTAGGGGTTTAGCAGTGGAACTTACGACACACGGCGGGCTGAGCCCGGACGAATGGCTCGCACAATTCCAGCCAGCCGCAGAAGCCAGCATGCGCAGCCAGTTCGCCACAGAAGAAGACCGTGGCACCTTGCGTGAATTTGACTTCGCTAGCCGCGAGGACGGGGTCTGGGCAACCGTGTCGTTTTCCATGGTCAGCTGTCCCGGGATCACCTTCATCCGCAGCCAGAGGGTTATGCCTGATCTGAGTGCGGATGAGGATCCCGACTTCGCCGCGATGCTTTTCGGAACCCACCTCATCGAGTGGTTCTACACGAAGGCCAGGAAAAAGACCCCTGACGCCGATGGCATCATTCGGAACTGACCTGCGGATCGACCCCCTGGACCGCTGTCGAAGCGCTGTCTTCATCGAGCGTTCGCGCCTCCAGCACGAGGAGATGCGATCCAGCCCGACCTTGCGTAGCGGTCTGCCGGCTCCGCTGGCAGACCGCTACGCGTTGGCTGATGGGTGCAGGAAGCCGAAGCCACTGGCCTGTCGGGTGGACCCCGGGTTCCTCTACTCCGGGCTGGTGCAACCCCCGGAGAACCGGTCATGCCAGTCCCTCGGCTGGCGACACCGGCGGCGACCCGCCGTAGGCACTGGACCCACGGGACGTCGGCATGACGGTGAGCTGCCTTCCCACTGACAGACTGCGCCATCCTGATCCCATGTCTGCCCTGCCTGCCGCCGAACCGTCGCCGTCCGCTGCCGAGGTGCTGCGAGAGCGCTACGCCCGCAGGCTGCCCGACTCGCTCGACGAGCTGGCCGGCCCGGCGCACGGCACGGTCCAGCTGCCGCTCCACGTGGCCTGGTCAGGGCTGACACGGTTCGATCTGGATCGGCCGCGGTCGCGGATGAGCATGTACCGCACCGTGCTGGCCGAAGAACAGCACGACGACCTGATCGGCCTGCTCGATCAAGACCTCCTGGTCGACCAGTGGCCGGTCCTGCGCACGCTGATCAGCCGCGCCGTCCGAGACGTGTGGGAAGCGGCGTTCCCCGAGCTGGCTTCGGCCCGCCCGGCAGCCGCGGCGTGAACCTCAGCCCCCTTCACCGCCAGCTCCTCACCGACGTCCTGGCCATCGGCACCCCCTACCGCTGGTCATCACCGGCGGGTACGCCCTCCAGGCGCACGGCCTGGTCGACCGGCTCAGCCAGGACCTCGACGTCGCCACGGAGAACCCCGCCCCCATGGCGGACATCACCCACGCTCTCACCGCCGGGCTGACCGACCGCGGCTGGCATGTCAGTGAGATCGGCGTGGACCCGCTCTCTGGCCGCCTCATCGTCACCGACCCGACCACGTTGGCATCGGTATCTGCCGATCGCTGACATGTTCAAGCCCGGACCATGATCTAAGCCACCGTTGTCTCACCGCCAGCGCTTCCATGACGCTCGTTCCCCATGACAAGACGAAGCCGTGCTGGTACACCACACCGTTCCGACCTCGGCCGCGGTGAGTGGAGCGATAGGGGGCCAGCAGAGGTGGCTTGGCTCCGGACTTCCGATGGTGCCTGGTGCCCAGTCGATGAGGTGATGTTGCATAGGCGCGGAGGAGACCGCCGGGGCGAGGCTCGGGTTGAGGTGTCGCAGGCGCTCCGGCGGTTGGAGGGCGAACTGCTGGCGGCTACGGCAGGCGTGGGACAGTGCAGTCCTTCTCTCCGCCGAACGCAGAGTGGCGAGTTCGTCTTCGGTGACCCCGCCACCTGGGGCGCCGAGCAGGCCGTGACGGTCACCGACACCCGCCTCTACGGCAAAGCGACCGCGCAGGCATGGGACCGGCTGCACCCCAGGCTCACCCGGCGGGCAGCCTGGCTCGACCACGACGGACCGCTGCCCCTCATCGAGGGCACCGTCATCCGCCTGGCCATGGAGCGGCTGCCGTCCGGCGGGGTGAACAAGCTGGTCTGGCTGTGGTGGTCGGGCACCGGCGCCAGCGCTGCGGACGTCGACCGCTGCTGGCAGTCCTTCCTCCACCGCTTCGACATCGAGCACACGTTCCGCCTGTTCAAGCAGACACTCGGCTGGACCAAACCCCGGATTCGCAGCTCGGAAGCGGCCGACCGGTGGACGTGGCTCGTGATCGCCGCCTATGCCCAGCTCCGGCTAGCCCGCCCACTGGCCACCGACCTCCGGCGCCCCTGGAAGAAGCCGGCTGAGCCGAACAGACTCACACCCGCCCGCGTCCGGCGGGGGTTCAGGAACCTGCGCACGAAGACCGGCTCTCCGACCGGTGCGCCGAAACCGTCCCGGCCAGGTCCCGGTCGGTCGACCTCCCGGCTCGAAGAACCGTCGCATGGCCACTCGACACGAGGTGGGACGCGTCCTCGCCACCAGTGAGGCATACAGTCGGCCCGCCCACCACAAGGTCGGCACCAAACCCCGCAGGGCAGGCTGACAAGCAACATGAAGGTCAGCACACTGAGCACATGCGTTATGAGGAGAGGATGAAGCTCACCGTCGTGAGGGCCCTGGTCCCGGTGACCATGCTCATCTTCTCACCGATGCTGCTGATAGCCGGAACGCCGATCCGCCGCCGATACCTCCGCTACGTCTACCGGCATGGGCCCCGCAGGATTCTGGACAAGGAGCGGGGCTGGGTCAGCGTCCACTACTTCGTGATCACCAGCCGCCTTCTCGAATGGTTCTGCCAGCCCACAGAAATGCTCGCACGTCTCGCCTCACGCCGAGGTTAAACGTCAAGCTGAGGGCAGAAGCGACGGGGTGGTCGAGTGCCCAGCAGGTGACGACCGCGTCGTGCCGGGCGATGGCCATGACGTGGAAGACATCGGCCTGTTCCATCTCGGACCGCCAGCCCCTTGCTGAAACCGTAGGCGGCACCGCCGTCACCCAGCCGAACGGAATCCTGTCAGCGATGGCCCGGCGGACCATCGCCTTGGCCATCGCCACCTTCGTCTCGAAGGCGACGCTGTCATCGATACCCGCCTGCCGGCACCGCTCGCGGTCATCCGTCCACGACGTGGGCAGATACAGCCGCCGGTCGATCAGCGTGCGTCCGCGGCACGTCGCATAAGCGAGGAACACCCCGATCTGAGAGTTCTCTGTGCGGCCGGGGGCCTGTGTCTGAATAACTGTCAGGTTTGATCTGTGCAGGTGTTGTCGCGTGATGGTAGGCGGGCTTGTAGTTGGGTGAGGGTGCGGGCTGGGGTTCCGGGCAGTGGAGTGACCGCGACGCGGTGCAGGTCCAGGAGCCGGTGGCCGTCTTGGAACTGGTTGGACAGATTAGTGCGGGTGACGTTCAGGAGCTGGGCCAGAAGTGTGCTGGTGGCAGCTCTGCGGCGGCGTAACAGTGCTGTCAGTAGACGGTGGTAGTGGTCAAGGCTGCTGGTCTGGGGGTGGAGGTAGCTGCGTGGGCGGTGGAAGCGTCGTTGGAATGCCGCCTCGGCAAGGGCGTCCCAGTACGGTTCCGAAACGGCGACCAGGTGGTCGAAGTCGGAACGTGACATGCCGGTCAGGGCCGGGGCGCTGAGCATCGCGGTCAAGGCCGGATCGATCCGCCGGCGGCTCGGCGCCTGCTTGGGCAACCGGGGTGCGACCGGTGCCAGGGTGTAGTTCCAGTCGCCGCGGAAGGCATGGGGTGTGATCGGCAGGGCACGGAACTCGGCCGCCGTGACTGTACTGCCCAGGTCATATCGGCCGGTATCGAGTTCGGCTCCGAGCTTGAGCCCGGTGCGAGTGGTCGTGGCGGCGATCGTCTCGATGACAGTCTCGTAGCTGGTCAGGGGTCTGCCCCGCCAGTTCGCGGTGATGTGGCAGAACATTCGGTGTTCGATCTTGTTCCACTTCGATGTTCCGGGTGGGAAGTGGCAGACGGTGATCTCGAGTCCGCTTTCCAGGGCGAAGGCGGCGAGGTGCTTCTTCCATGTCCAGCGGCGGGGGTCGTTGGAGCCGCCGCAGTCAGCGGTGATCAGCAGCCGGCCGGCGTCCGGGTGGTCGTCCCGTCCGCGCTGTCGCCACCAGCGGCGGATGGACTGCACGGCGAACTCGGCCGTGTCGTGGTGGGTGCCGACGTTCACCCAGCCGGTGTTGCGGGCGATGTCGTAGACCCCGTAGGGGATGACAACGGGCTGGTCGCTGGTGATGAACGTGTGGCAGTCGACACGAATGGGGCTCTTGCCCGGACGCCAGGTGCGGCCGGGCCGGTCGCGGTTGCCCAGCCACTCCTTGGCCTTGGTGTCGACGCTGATCACCGGCTGGCTGTCTGCGAGGAATGCGGTGGCGGTGGCGTTGATGTGCGTGAACTGGGCATCCCTGTCAGGATGGCTGGCGCCTTCCGTGGTTTTGGCGGTGCCCTGCAGGCTGTATCCCGCAGCATGCAGCAGGCGCCCGACGGTCGCCGCGCTGACGGGGTGGCCCTGAGCTGTCAGCGCCGCGGCCAAAGACCGCAGCGAGAGGGTGGTCCAGCGCAACGGGGAGACCGGATCGCCTCGGGTCGTTGGCTCGATCAGAGCCTCCAGCGCAGGCACCAGACCGGGGTCGGTGACCGTCAGCGGCTTGCGGCCGGCCCCTGGAGCCCGGATCCGGCCGACCGGCAAAGGGCGCCCAGACAGCTCGGTGGTCCCCGTGTGATGGTGGCTGTGCTGACGCCAGAGGCTACGGCCACCAGGGTGATCCCGCCGTGGCCAAGCGCGGCGGCCTCGCTGGCCAGGTAGATCCGCCGACGCCGTTCATCGAGATGAGGAAGGAACTGATCGAACTTCGCTCTCAAAGCCATAACCGAGGCCCGAGCGGACGTACCCGCAGTCACACCTCATTCTCCCGCCAACACCCCGACACTGAGCAGTAATTGAAATACAGGCCCCCGGGAAGATCGACAACTGTCAGCTGGGGGTGTTCCTGGCCTACGCCTCCATCAGAGGACGCGCGTTGATCGACCGCGAGCTGTATCTGCCCATCTCCTGGATCGAGGATCCGGCCCGCCGGGCGGACGCGAAGATCGGCGACGAGGTCACCTTCCGCACCAAGCCCGCCCTGGCCCGCGCGATGCTGGAGCGGGCCCTCGCCGCGAAGCTGCCCTTTCGCTGGGTGACCGGCGACGAGGTCTACGGCCAGGACCCCGTCCTGCGCGGCTGGCTGGCCGAACAGCAGCTGAGCTACGTGCTCGCGATCGCCTACAAGCACCGGTGCGGGCCACGCGGGCAAAACGCCCGCACTGTCTCGGCGATTCTGCCGGAACATGCCTGGGAGATCCGCTCCGCCGGTGACGGCGCCCACGGCCTGCGTGAATACGCCTGGGCCCTGGTCCCGCTGCCCGGCAAGGACGACGACGGCTTCGAAGACGCCCTGCTGATCCGAACGAGATCCGCCGCCTGCTGAGCAGATTCATCCACGCCGTCCGACACGAAGCGGCGCACATCCTGCACTGGTCACGCTGGCGACGCCGTCATCAACACCGCGCCCGCCTCAGCCACTACCGCCGCCGAGGCCACCGACCCCCGTAACTGCGGCTGCAGTATTAGCCGCGGATGTTAGGGGCTTAAAGAGGGCTTAAGAAAGACCTTCGCCTCATTGGTATGACTTTATGTCCCGCGAGGTAGCGGGATGCCTCGATGGGCCTGCGGGCTGCGATCAGGTCTTGGTCGGGCCGTCGACGCAAGCATCGCCGGACTCACTGGAAGGAACTCAGCCGTCGCTACCACGACAGGCGCGGATGGCCGACCATCGAAGAGATCACGCTGTTCGACCCGGAGAAGGTACGCACGACGCGCTATCGAATGGGAAGTGCCTTTGGCCAGGGAAGAAGTGTCGAAGCGCAGCACCGCCAACTTGCTGCGTCAGTTCCGCTGTGGGGGTTGCGCCACTCGATATTCAGCCATAGTCTCACCGACACACTTTTTGGGACGTAGATCCCGAAAAATGGGACGAGCTGTAACGGGTAACACTTCACCTCCCGAGGGACACATGGAAACCACACAGCCAACGGAACTTGCCAGCTCCCGTCCAGAAGCCGACCAGAGCACTGTCCGTCGGGCAGCCTGGGCGGGTCTGATAGGCACCGCGCTGGAGAACTATGACTTCGTCATCTACGGCACGGCGTCAGCGATCATCTTCAACAAGCTGTTCTTCCCGAACGTGTCGCCCGTGGTGGGCGTGCTGGCGAGCTTCGCGGCGTACGCCGTCGGCTTCGGCGCCAGGCCGCTGGGCGGGCTGTTCTTCTCAAGATTCGGCGACCGCCTGGGCCGCAAGTGGATCCTCATCGCGACGCTGCTGCTCATGGGCACCGCCACGCTGGCGATCGGCCTGCTGCCGACGTACGAGATGGTCGGGCTCTGGGCCCCGGCGCTCCTGGTGGCCTGTCGCTTTCTGCAGGGGTTTGGCGCTGGTGCCGAACAGGCTGGCGGCGCGATCCTGCTGACCGAGACAGCTCATCGTGACCGGCGCGGCCGCCTGTCGTCGCTGATCTTCGTTGGTGCCGCGGCAGGTAGCGCGCTGGGCGCTGTGATGTGGATGCTGGTACAGATGCTTCCCGATGAGCAGTTCGAGGCATGGGGGTGGCGCCTGGTGTTTCTCAACAGCATCTTCGTAACCGTCGCCGCATTGCTGATCCGGCGAAAGCTGCAAGAGAGTCCGGTGTTCCAGGAGCTCAAGCAGAACAGCCACGAGGCCAAGACGCCGGTGTCGCAGGTACTGCGCCACGGCAGGCGGCCGCTGGCCCGCGTGTTCTTCATGAACGTCGGCGCGAACGCGCACTCGTACATCTACCAGGTGTTCTTGGGGAGCTACTTGATCAACGTACTGGACACCAGCTCCAGGATCGTGCCGAAGGTGCTCCTTGTGGGGTCCTTGGTCGCGATGATCGCGGCGTACGTCGCCGGGTCTGCCAGCGACCGCTTCGGCCGCCGGCCTGTCTACCTGTTCATCACGGGTGTGCTGGTGCTGCTCCCCGTGCCGGCCTTCGTGCTGCTCAACACACGGGAGACCTGGGCTATCGTAGTGGTGATCGTCCTTGGTTTTGCCTTCGCGGCCCAGGGCACGGTGGGCGTCCAGGCCAGCTACTTCCCAGAACTGTTCGGGGCTCGGTACCGGTACGCTGGCGTCACCCTCGGCCGGGAGTTTTCCTCGGTCTTCGGCGGTGGAGTCGCCCCGATGATCGCTGCGGCGCTGCTCACGGCCTTCGCCGACTCCTGGTGGCCTGTGGCGGTGTACATGATGGCCATGATGTTGATCAGCTTCGCCGCCACCCTGATGTCCCCGGAGACACGCGGCCGCGACCTTGGTGTCTTCGAAGATGCCGCGGTCAAGCCGCAAGATACAGCGCTGCCCGGGCGAAGCGACTGACCCGACTCGGAAGGATGGGCATGACTAACAAACCGGACGCGCGGCCGGGAGACGTCAGCGGTACCCCCTTGGACAAGGCTCTGGCGATCGTCGAGTACGTCGCCGAGGTGGGGGAGAGCGCACCGGCACAGATCAACGAACAGCTGGGTATCAGCCGCAGTGCGACCTATCGGCTGGTGGAACGGCTGCGCAGCGCGGGCTGGCTGGAGGAGTCCCCGGCCAGTGGCACCGTCCGGCTCGGCAGTCATGCCTTGTCCGTCGGGATGCTGGCGGTCGGCCGGGCCAACATTCTGCAGGTCGCCCCGCCGTATCTGCGCCGTCTGGCCCAGCTGTCCCAGGAGACGGTGAACATGGCCGTCGCGCGCGGAGACTTCATGGCCTACGTCGCGCAGGAGGAGGGCCCGGCCGCCGTCAAGGTCACCGCCCAGCTCGGTACGCGCCGCCCGATGAACTGCAGCGCCCTGGGCAAGGCGTACCTGGCGGCCCTGCCGGAGGGCACTCTTCGGCAACGGCTGCAGTCCCTGGAGTACCAGCGGCTGACCGAGCATTCGATCACCGACCCCGAGCAGCTGTGGCAGGAGATCCAAACGACCCGTGAGCGTGGCTATGCCATCGACGCGGCGGAGGTCGAGCCGGGCGTCGCGTGTGTCGGTGCTGTCATCCGCGACCACCGTGGTGATCCGGTCGCGGCCGTCTCTGTTGCTGGCCCGGCTGAACGTATGCCGGCCAAGGAGGCCGAGATCGCCCCTTTGTTGATCGAAACAGCCAATGACATCTCGAAGCGATTGGGTTACCTGAAATGAGCGACATCACGCGCGCCGACGGGGCCGTGGGACTTCGGCCCGGGAGCGTGGTCATCACTGACTGCGACCATGACACCATCGCGCCGGAGCAGGCGGTACTCAGCGATCCGCGTGTCCAGCTGCGGCTGGCTTCCTGCAAGACTGGCCAGGACATCATCGACCAGGCGTCGGACCAGGTCGCGCTCTCGCCGTCCATGACCGGGTGATCCTGACGCCACACGCGGCCTGGTACTCGGAGGAGTCGTTCGTGACCCTCAAGAACGAGGTGGCCCACGAGGCCCTGCGCGGCGAGCGTCCGCGCTGCCCCGTCAACAACCCCGCGGAGGCACAGCGATGACCATGCAAGCACTCGTGTGGACCGGCAACCACAACGTCACCGTCCGCGATCAGCCACAGCCCATACCGTCCGACTGCGTTTCGGGTTTTGTGCTGCCCATCGGCGGTGGGTGGCTGGGCCGATGACTTCCTTGGACGTGTACACCGTGCTCCGGCGCTGCTCGATCGTTCCCGTCATTGTGATCGACAGTGAGGACAGCGCCGAGCCGCTCGCCGATGCCCTCCTGGCGGGAGGCATCGGCTGTGCGGAGATCACTTTCCGAACGGCAGCCGGTCAGCGGGCAATTCGGCGGATCGCCGACCGGGATGACTTCGTCGTCGGCGCGGGGACGGTCGTCAATGCCGACCAGGTGGACCGCGCGGTGGAAGCAGGTGCACGCTTCGTCGTCAGTCCCGGTCTCGGGCTCGACGTCGTCGAGCGGGCCCAGCAGCACGGCGTTGCCGTATTTCCCGGCGTCGCGTCCGCAACCGAGGTACAGGCCGCGATTAGTGCAGGGCTGTCGGCGGTGAAGCTCTTCCCCGCCGAGCAGCTCGGCGGTCTCGCGCTGATCAACGCACTGGCCGGCCCCTTCCCCGACATGCGGTTCTTCCCCAGCGGGGGTATCCGCCCCGAGACCGCCCGCGACTACCTCGACCACCCTGCCGTGTTCGCCGTCGGCGCGAGCTGGATTGTGCCGCGAGCAGACATTGCAGCCGGCCGGTTCGACCGCGTGGAGAAGCTGACGCGCGCAGCGGTGACGGCGATGGCATCCCCCGCACGACTTCCTCGAACGCCCCACGCAGCACAGCAGGAGACGCCCGATGCAAGATAAAGGCCCTGTCGTCACTCTCGGCGAGACGATGGCACTCATGTACTCCGACCGTCCAGGGCCACTTCAGCACGCGCATGAGCTGAAGCTGGGCATCGGCGGCGCTGAGAGCAATGTCGCGGTGGGGCTTTGCCGGCTCGGCACGCCGGCAGCCTGGATCGGACGCGTCGGACACGACAGCCTTGGCGAACGCGTGACCCGTGAACTGCGCGCAGAAGGCATCGACGTCCACGCCGTCGTCGATGGCGTCGCACCAACAGGCGTCATGATCAAAGAACAGCGGACCACGGAAAACGCTCACGTCTGGTACTACCGCGTCGGCAGCGCCGGAAGCCGCCTCGCCACAACCGACCTCCCACGTAACGCCATGGCCTCCGCAGCCCTGCTGCACGTCACGGGCATCACACCCGCCTTGTCCGACTCCGCCCACGCAGCCGTCATGACGGCCATCGAGCAGGCGGCTGCTCGTGTTGTCCCCGTCTCCTTCGACGTCAACCACCGCACATCCCTGTGGCGCGGGCGAGACGCGACTCCCGTCTACCGGGAGATGGCCCGTCATGCGACGGTTCTCTTCGCCGGCGAGGACGAAGCGCGGCTCATCGCCCCTGACGAACGGAGCGTGCCTGAACTCGCCGAGGCCATCGCCGCGACGGGACCATCACAGGTCGTGATCAAGCTCGGGGCCCGCGGATGCTACGCCCTCATCGACGGCACCGCGTACGAACGCGACGCGGTGCCGGTTCAACCCGTCGATACCGTAGGCGCGGGCGACGCATTCGTTGCGGGCTATCTGGCCGAGTTCGTCAGCGGACACGACGTGGCCACCCGCCTGACAACAGCCGTGACCGCCGGTGCGTTCGCCTGTCTGGCCCACGGCGACTGGGAAGGACTGCCGCGCCGCGCGGAGCTGGCGCTGCTCGGCAGATCAGAGCCCGTCACCCGATGAGCCGCGGCGCCTCCCGGTTGCACCAATGGTCACTTTACGGTCTCAGGCCCCGGCCCCTCCCCACGCCAGGCTCCGGTGCAGGGCGCCGCTGTCATACGGCCGCACGACCTCTGCCCAGATGATCTTGCCGTCAACCGAGTAGCGTGCGCCCCAGCGACGTGCGAGCTGGGAGACAATGTACAGACCTCAGCCGCCCTCGTCCGTGGTGCGAGCATGACGCAGATGCGGCGACGTACTGGTTCCGTCCGCGACCTCGCAGATCAGCGCGGTCGACTGACGGATCAGCCTGAGGCTGCACGGATCCACCCCGTACCGGATCGCATTGGTGACGCGTTCGCTGACGATCAGTTCCGTGGTGAATACCAGCGCGTCCAGACCCCAGGCGCTCAGTGCCTCGGCCACCAGCGAACGGGCACGCGCCACCTCCATCGGATCGCGTCGAAGGTCCCACGTGAGGACCTGGTCGTCACCGAGCCGCTGCGGCCGCGCCAGCAGGAGCACCAGGTCGTCGTCGCTGAATCCGCGTTCCATGGCGGTCAGCACGTCGTCCGCCGCGTCCTCGAGGCCTGCCCGTGCGAGCGCGAGCTCAAGCCACTTCTCCGCTGCCTCGAAATCGTCCCCGCCGGACCTCAGTAGCCCATCCGTGAAGAGGGCCAGAGTGCTGCCCTCGGGAACCTCGAACTCGACTGCCTCGAAGGGCAGCGTCCCGACGCCCAGAGGCGGGCCTGCAGGCAGTTCGAGCATGGTCACCCTCCCGTCCGGGGTGAGCATCGCCGGTGGCACGTGCCCGGCACGCGCCATGACGCAACGGCCGTTCGTCAGGTCCATCACCGTGTACAGACAATGCGCTCCCTCGGTTGCCGCGCTTCCGGTATCGGGTTGTTCGTCCACCAGACGCAGCACCAAGTCGTCGAGGTGGGCAAGGAGTTCGTCGGGCGGGAGGTCCATGGCGGCCAGCGAGTGGACGGCCGTACGCAGCCGCCCCATGGCGGCCACCCCATGAATGCCGTATCCCACCACGTCTCCGACCATCAGGGCTACGCGCGCCCCGGAAAGCCGAAGCACATCGAACCAATCCCCGCCCGCTCTGTCGTAGGCAGTGGCCGGAACGTAGCGGTGTGTCACCTCGATCGACTCGGGCACGTGGAGTTTCTGCGGCAGCATGGTGCGCTGGAGCGCGAGGACGCTGCCGCGTTCCCTCGTGTACCGCCACGCATTGTCCAGGCAGACGGCGGCGCGTGAGACGAAGTCCTCGGCCATCGTCAGATCGTCCGGATCAAAGGCGTCCCTGCCGTCGGAACGGCAGAACGTCGCCAATCCCAGCAACTGCCCCCGTGCCCGGACAGGAACCGCCATCATGGAGCGCATCCGCCAGGGCTCGTACATCTTCAGGCGGCGTGGGTCCTCAGCCGACCGGGTGCGGGCCTCCTCGGCGCCCACGAGCACCGCCCGGCCTTCCTGCGGAGCACGGCTCATCGGGGAGGACGCATAGCCGCGGCCGGTCCCCCAGCGCCGTGATCACCTCGGGATTGCCACCGCGCACGCTCAGGTGCGCTACGCGTCGGAGCAGCAGTCCGGCATCGCGGTCGGGGAACGCGGCGGACATCACTGCGCAGCACAGCCTCGAGGAGATCGACCACCGCCAGGTCCGTCATCCGGGGGACGGCGGCCTGTGTGCCGGAGGTCCAGCGTCGTGCCGATGAGCTTGCCCGAGTCCGTCAGGAGGTCCATACGCTCTTTGGTACGCCGCCGCTCCGTAATGTCGACGCCCGTGTAGCAGACACCGAGCACTCTGCCGTCCGAGTCCTCCAGGCGCAGCGCGGTGGCCGAGAAGGCGTGCATACGGTCGGGGTCAGCGGGGACGTAGCCTCGGTACTCGAACAGGCCCCGTGCTTCTCCGGTCGACAGCACTCTCCGCAACTCGTCCGCGAGCAGGCCGGGGGCAAGACGCGGCAGCACGTCCTCGACACTCCGGCCGATACGGTCGGCGAGCGGGACTCCGCTCATCCTGTCCATGGCACCGTTGGTCCAGACGAACTTCAGGTCGGTGTCGAGCACTCCGATGCCGAACGGCGCGTCCTTCAGAAAGCGCTCCACCGCGGCATGGCTGCGGCTCCACCACGGAGTGTCCGCGAGATCCACTGCCGACAGGTTCCACAGGAGTCCGCCGGCCGTCGCCAGCGGGAGTCCGTACACGCCGAGGGCCAGGCGCGTGCCGTCGCTGGAGTCCTGTGAGAAGCCGGGTGACGCCGGCTCCCGATGCGGGAGGGCTCGCCAGACCGCCGAGGAGCGTGGCCTTGTCGTCTTCCCCGGGGAGGAGGTCTGTCACGAGGCGGCCGAGCACGTCAGGCGCGCTCAGGCCGAAGAGCAGCGCGGCTGCCTCTACTGACTTCGACTCGTCAAGGTGACGCTGGGTCGTTGAGTGTCAGGCCGGTGCCGGCTATGAAGCCGTTGAGGGTGTCGGGGCCGGTACTGGAGGCGTTTGAGGCGGTTGCGTACGAGCGTTTCCAGGCGGTCGAGGGCTACGACGGCGAGGTTGGCCAGGCTGCGTTTCACGTGTGCCCACACGCCCTCGACGGGGTTGAGGTCGGGCGAGCAGGCGGGCAGCAGGAACACCGTCAGCCACTCGCGCTCGGCGATCAACTCACGCATGGTGTGGGAGACGTGGGTGTTCAGCCGGTCCCACACCAGCACGATCGGCGCCTTGACGAGCTGGTGGGTGCCGTCGATCAGCGCGATGGAGTCGCGCTCGCCCATGCTGCGGCGCTTGCCTTTGCCCGCGGGGTGGGTGCGCAGGCGGTGGCACAGCCGGGTGCGGGAACCTGGCTGCATGGCGATCAGTCCGGCGACCGACAGCCGTCCCGAGCGTCGCCCGCTCACCGTCACCTGCGGTGTGCGGCCGCGCCGGCCCCAGGTGCGTCCTTTGGGCGGCTGCCGGGTGAAGCCCGCCTCGTCCTCGAAGCAGATGTAACCTCCGCAGGCCGCCCGGGCTCTTTTACCTCCGCCCAGGTCGCCTCCTTCCACGCACTCACGGCCTGCTCATCACGCTCGGCCACCCGCCGCGCGGGCACCTGCGGGCTGAAGCCGAGCCGGTGCATGAGCCTCGCACCCGAGACGCTGTAGGAGACGTGGAACTTCCTGCCGATCAGCGTGGCCACCCGGGCGGCGGTCCACACCTGGTCCTCCACCCAGCCATGCGCAGCCGGACCCTGCTCCAGAAGCCCGGCCAACTTCTCCAAACAGCGCGGCGACAACCGACAACGACCCCCGCTCGGGCCGCGCGAGGCCAGAGCCCGCGCACCGCCCTCCCGCCATATCTGGTGCCACTGGTAGGCCGACTTCAAGCTCGCCCGCAGCCGCCATGCCACCTCCGGCGGCTTGATCTTCTCCTCGAACAGCTCGGCCGCCTGCATCCGAACCGCCTCCCGGCGCCGACGTCCCAAAGCGGTCAGCCCGCCCCGATCCGCATACCTCACACACCACGGGATACAGCCACCACTCCAGGCCCAACAGGGACTTAGAGAAAGATCACCCTAACGAGCCGAAGTCAGTACTCGCGGTGGGCCTGTCGCGTCACACGGCCCTGCGCGCGCTGCTGCGGATTCCGTTGCCCACCGGGCGGGTGCCCCGTGTGATCGGCGTCGACGACTTCGCTCTGCGCTGGCGGCACCGCTATGCCACCGTGATCATCGACACCGAGAGTCATGAGCGGATCGACGTGCTGCCCGGCCGCACCGCCGACACCCTGGAGGCGTGGCTGCGCGAGCATCCGGGCGTCGAGGTCGTGTGCCGTGATGGCTCGGCGACCCATGCTGAGGCGATCCGGCGCGCCCTGCCTGACGCGGTGCAGGTCGCGGACCGGTGGCATGTGTGGCACAACCTGTGCGAAGCCGCTCTGAGCGAGGTCAAGGCGCACAGCGCCTGTTGGGCCCCCTTGCTGGACGCACCCATCTACGACGGGCCCCGCGCCCGGACGACCCTGGAGCGCTGGCACCAGGTCCACGGCATACTTGAGAAGGGCGTCGGCTTGCTCGAATGCGCTCGCCGTCTCCAACTGGCCCTGAACACCGTCAAACGCTATGCCCGCGCCGACCGGCCCGAGCGCATGCTCCGCGTCCCCAAGTACCGCGCGAGCCTGGTCGACCCCTACCGGGAGCACCTGCGCAAACGCCGGGCCGAGGACCCCGGCGTCCCCGTCCAGCACCTCTTAGGGCCGCGCGGACGCCGACCGCAGCCACATCTCCCCACGCAGACTCGCCCGGATGATCCTCACCAGGCCCAACAACCTCAAGACCGAGCACCACGAGCTCCTTGCCAAACTCACCGCAGCCTGCCCGGAGATGACCCAACTGGCCATCATCATCAAGAACTTCGCCGAGCTCCTGACGCCTGGCGAAGGAATTGGCGACGGGCTCTCGCGCTGGATCGTCCACGTCCGAGCAGCCGATCTGCCCCATCTGCACTCCTTCACCCGGGGTCTGGAACGCGACCGCGACGCCGTGAGCGCCGCGCTCACCCTTCCGTACAGCAACGGACCCACCGAGGGCGTCAACACCAAGACGAAACGGATCGCACGCCAAATACACGGACGAGCAGGCTTCGCCCTCCTCCGCCACCGCATCCTCCTCGGATAGCAGTCACCCTCCGCTACCACCGAATATGAGACAGGGCCGAACGTTTTACAGTCCCCCGCTCGGCCGTAAGGGCTGCCACCGCGGCACGCCGTGTGGATGGCGATGTCGGCGTAGTCCTGGAGGCTGAGGGCCGCGCGGAAGTCTTGCGCGAGGCTCGTCGCTTCGAATCAGCCGACAGCCGCGCGAGGGCTCATCGACCGGGTCGGCGCGCCCTCGCCGACACCGGCCCCGGCAGATGACAAGGCGTTGCGGTCAAGCCAACCGACTGCGGTGGCAGCCGGCCGCACGCGGAACCCGCCTCCGCTCTTCACGTATGGGCCAGAAGAGACGCAAAAAGGAAATTTTATCACTACTGCCCATGTCGCGGGCGGAGTGCCAGAGCTGAACGAGCCGATGTTGATGCCTGGAGAAGAGCTCGGCTCACCCGCAGACCCACCGGCCGGCCAAGGTCGACCTCCGCAACGTGTTCAACGCGATCGAGCCCGCCAGCGGGGACGAGAAGCCCAAGCCCCGCACGAGTCGGGCACAGAAGTGGGCGCTACACCGCGCCGTCGTCCGAGTTGGCCCTTGCGGGCGCCCAAGCTGCACGTGGAGACGCTCGCCTGGACGGTGACGGCGAGGACCAGGAGAGCGGAACATCTCGCCTTCCTGGACGGTCGCTCCCACGTTCGGCGGCGTCGTGCAGCGCTTCCATCAGCTCTATCGCATCAACGACGACGCTCTTGAGTCGCCTGGGTTGCGCTGCTCGACACTCAGCCATACTCTGACGGCACATTTTCTGGGATACCGATCCCGAAAAATGGGACGGATTCCTCGGTGGCAGCACGCCTCCCGAGGGACGCGTGGAAACCATCGAGCCGACGGGGCTTGCCAGCTCCTCGTCCAGTAGCCAGCCAGAACACTGTCCGTCGGGCAGCGCGGCCGTCTCTGTTGCTGGCCCGGCTGAACGTATGCCGGCCAAGGAGGCCGAGATCGCCCCTTTGTTGATCGAAACAGCCAATGACATCTCGAAGCGATTGGGTTACCTGAAATGAGCGACATCACGCGCGCCGACGGGGCCGTGGGACTTCGGCCCGGGAGCGTGGTCATCACTGACTGCGACCATGACACCATCGCGCCGGAGCAGGCGGTACTCAGCGATCCGCGTGTCCAGCTGCGGCTGGCTTCCTGCAAGACTGGCCAGGACATCATCGACCAGGCGTCGGAC
>NZ_JANCLX010000065.1 GCF_024295805.1 Streptomyces cucumeris | reverse complement strand
TCGATCACCTGCCGGTGATCACGCCATCGCCCGCCCCGCTTCGGCGTCCGATCCGGCAACAACGGCTCAATCCGTGCCCATTGCACGTCAGTCAACGACACACCCGGTCCAACGACCCGATGATCCGCAAGAAACGGCCTAGTCGAGTGGAGCCTGGAGGAGCTGGAGTTCGGTACGGAGCTGATGATCAGCGAAATGGTCACCAACGCGATCCGGTACGGCGGCGAGCCGATCCAGCTACGCCTGATCCGCGATCGTGTGCTGACGTGCGAGGTGTCGGACGGAAGCAGTACCTCCCCCCGGCTGCGCCGGGCCCGCACCACCGACGAGGGCGGTCGGGGCCTGTTCCTGGTCGCTCAGCTCGCCCAGCGCTGGGGTACCCGGTACACGGCTGACGGCAAGGTCATCTGGATCGAGCAGCCCCTGCCTCGGTGAGGTCAAGGGCAGCCACCCCGCGGTAGGCCCCGGAAGGCCCGAGTTATGACTGCCTGCCGAAACGGCCACGGGATGTCCCAAGGGAGCGCTCGCGAAGGGTGGCGGTGGGCTGCGTTGAAGCCCTGGTTCGGGAAGTCGGACCATGCATCCTCCTGGCTCGGACTACATCGTCCGAGATTCCTGGCATCCCCGCGTCTCGAACGAACTGGTCGCCGCATGTCGGTAGCCCGGAGTCAGGTCAATTGAGGCGGGGCGCAGGCGGCTGTGACTGAGCGCTTTAACTGGCGGGTTGGCGCGATGGTTGGCGAAGCTGAGCGCTTGAGTTGGCGGATGCTGTGACTGGTCGAGATGGGTGTCATCTGGTCGCGTCGTCTGTCATCGCACCCTCGCTGGCCCCCTTCCCGGGGATGAAGGTCGCCAGTTCCCGTTTGAGTGGACTCATCGCCAATGCGGCTGTGTAGTCAGCGCTAACGACCTGGCCTGGGCAAACCTGAATCCTGGGGCAACAGGGTGGAGGCGCAGGTGATCGTGGTGCCTGAGAGAGGTCCGGCCTGCGAACAACCACCTGTGTCCAGACCGATGGCCTTCGGACCTTCAAGGAGTTTGACCATGAGGAAGTTTGCGCGGAGCGCGGTAGTGGCAGGCGTGGGGTTCGCGCTGGCGGCGGTGCTGTCGCCGGTGGCCCACGCGGTCAGTCAGGCCCCGGCTCCCAAGGCGCAGGGGCAGATCTGGGTGCACGCCTTCGAGAATGCCCCGACCTACGAGGAGGCCACCACTCATTCTCCGAAGGTGGGCAGGGGCATACGGAAGGGAGAGAGCGCCCCGGTCATCTGCATGTCCACGACCGGGTGGTACAAGATCCCTGACGCGAGCCAGGATCCCGTCTGGGCCGAAGCGAACCACTTCGACTCCGTGGTCCACATGCCGAAGTGCTGACACCTGACCGGTGGTGGGGGGGGGGGCCCCCCCGCGGGGGGGGGGCACCCCCCGGCGCGGCGTGCAGGCCCGCCGCGTCCCCCCGGCGGGGGGGCGGCCCCGGCGCCCCCCCGCCCCCGCCCGCCCACCACCGGTCAGGTGCGTGCGGCCGGCCAGCGCCACGACCGTCGCGGCAGACCGACGGACCCACCCGCCCTCATCGTGCTCCCCGGGCCGCATGGACAGCCAACCCCTGTGTGTTCAAGGGTGTTCATCTTCGTCCGGTCGGCCCATGGTGAACACCGCTTCCGCGGCCTTCGGTCACGTCAATATCCCGTAACATCCCGCTCTGTCCTGGGGAATCGCCGTGAACCGCATCGTCATGGTCCTGTTCGTCGACCTCCAAGACGCCGGTGACACCCCCGCACCCGTGGTCGCTCACATGCTCGGCCACCACGACGAGACCACCACCCGGATCGCCGACGAGGCCGGAGGAACCTGGCCCCGCTACGCACCTGGCGGCCGCTCACGGTGACCCCGGCACCTCACTCACCATGCGTACGCGTCAGTCGAATACGCGAGGAGAGTGGCCTCCGCCCGGCCGGGTGACCGGGGCGGTGTCGTCGTACGCTTCAGGCCCGTGGGTGACGGCGACCGCATGAGCATGGGAGAGCCGGAGACCGAATCGCTCTGCTCGTTCAGCCAACCGCCCCAGATCACTGCGCCCGCTCGTACCCCTCGGCGAAGGCGTCGACGGCCTGCTCCACGGCAGCGAGAACACTGCCGGTCGAACCCGGGCCGCCGGGCCATGCAGCACGGGTGGCGGCGAGGTGATCCCGCACGAGACTGCGCAGGCTGCGCCCGTCATCGGCAGCCCGCTCCCCAAGGGCACGGCGCTGGTCGAGCTCCTCCCGGGTGAGACGGCGCCCGGTGGCGGACACCTCGGCCGGGATCTCCGCGTACCCGTCCAGATAGCGCTGCGCCGCCTCCGGCTCGGTCACTCCGCCCCTCTTCTGATGTGCCGCTGACGCACCCTTGACGGCGTCCGGCATGCGGGAGCGTAGCCACCACTGCGGGAAAGCGGCAATCAATGGTTGAGCCCTGCCCGCCTGATGAGGCATCACCGCGCCTGATGGGATCGCACCACATCGAGCGGCATGGCTACCGGCGGGGCCATCCGGCGGTCATGAACCCGTGGACACTTCGGCCCTGCCCCGCTGCGCCAAAACCCCGGCCGCCGAGCTACGGAGGTGATGGCACTGTGTCGATTGTGGAGTGTTCTTGTGACCATCGGAGGCGTTCTTCCACCTCGTCCGCCGTTGACACGTCATCCAGGGCGAGAGCACGGAAATGCCTTCGCAGCGAAGCGAAGACACCCGCGCGACGAACTGCACTCCCGACGAATGGACAAGCGCACCATGGGGCGACACCGACGAATATCCCAGCCGACCCGCACCACCCTGGGGGCAAGGGCGGCGCTGGCCGCAGGGGCACTCGTGCCGACGATCGCCTCGGCGGGGTCAGCTCACGCAGCTGCTCCGCCAGCGGCGATCTGCACCTCGGACGAGCCGGAACTCGCCGACAAGCTGGCCAAAGACATCAACTCCGCACTGGACGCCACCTCCGCGACCACTGCCATCAGCCTCCATGACCGCACCACCAACACCACCTGCACATTCGATGCGGACCGGAAGTTCGACTCCGCCAGCACGGTCAAAGTGACCGTGCTCGCCACGCTGCTGTGGGACGCGCAGAAGGATGATCGCGCCCTGACGCAGGAAGAGCAGGACCGTGCCACCGCCATGATCACGAAGTCTGACAACGATGCCACCACCGCGTTGTGGAAGCAGCTCGGGACGGACAAGATCAACGGATTCCTGCAGGCCGCTGGAATGTCCAACACCACGCTCGACAGCGAGGGTCACTGGGGCCTCACCCAGATCACCGCGAACGACGAGGAAAAGCTCCTCCAACTGGTGACCCACGCGAACCCGGTACTCAGCGAGGACTCCCGCGCCTACATCCTGAAGCTGACAGGCGAAGTCGTCCCCTCGCAGCGCTGGGGAACTCCGGCCGGTGCGCCGAGCGACGCACAGGTGCATGTGAAGAACGGCTGGCTGGAGCGGGCCACAAACGGCTGGCGTGTGCACAGCCTCGGCGCTTTCACCGGTGGCGATCACGACTACACGGTCACGGTGCTCTCGCAGGACAACACCACCATGGACGACGGCATCACCACCATCGAAGGCATCGCTCGGGCTGTCCACAAGAATCTCAACGCGCCCGCGCCCAGCGCTCAGCCATAACCTGGGCTCTGCCGGGGATCTTGCAGCTCCGCCGGCCTGCCGCTGACGGCCCACCAGGACTGCGACCCGGGTTATGCCGAGGACATCGGGTTCATTACACCGGGCGACATCCGGGACGCAGTTCGCTCTCACGAGCACCTCGTGCTCTATCGGGAGCAGAAGCCGTCGTAGCAAAGCCTGCCGCGGTCGCCCTGGCCATCGAGGGCGGGGATCCGCTCCACCGTCAGCGGACGGCGAAGTCCCGAGTCAGCAGTTGAGCTTCACCGAGAATCCAGGACACCAGGACACCTTCCCTTCCCATGGCAGGACAACGACTTGACGGAGAGGTCGCGCTACCTGCACCTCCTCTTCCAGCAGGAAGAGGAGACACTCGCCGCTTCCATCTGCTTCCGACGACCAGAACGTGCACGCCGAGACCTCACTGTGACGGCTGCCGGGCACTGACAGATGTGCTCTCCGCGCAGGCGGAGGTGAGCCGGGAGGTCCCGCGCTGCATCGAGGCGGATAGGATCGAAACGAACCGTCGTCCACCTTGGCTTGCACACGTCCGTCGCCCTCAGGACTGATCAGGCTGTCACCGAAGGATGACGTTCACGCGCTGTTCCTTGAGGATCTCCAGGAGCAGGTCGAACAGTGCAACCTCGCGCTCTCCTGAGGGCACACGCTCGCGCAGCCGTGCACTGGCCTGGGCCGAGAAATCCCAGTGCAAGGTGAACGGCGTGGTGGCACCCCAGCCGCCCCTCAGGCAGTCGTTCAGAGCGTCGAGGTTCCAGCCGAAGTATCCGCCGGGGCCGTTGATGGCTTCACCGATGGCGCAGTAGAAGCTGTCTTGGTCAGCGATGTGCCGACCGTCCAAGGTGAACACCTGGCCTGCGGGTGCGTCGGCCTTCCCCTGGCGTTGGTACTCCCGGGACCACAGCGCCACCGAAAGCCATGCCCTTCTGTCCTCGGGGGCGAGCTCGTGCCACATACCGGTGCGGTTCAGGTGACCCGTGCGGATCAGATCCCATACTCGTTCCGCTCCGGCCACGGCGTTCTCGCACCACAGCGTCATCGTGAGGTCGACGAGGCCGGCCCCGTAGGCGGAGGGCTTGACGTTGATGACGGTGACCTCATTGACGAAGTAGGACCCCATGGTGGCACCGTCGCCGCCGAGGAGCTCGAACCAGGCATTCCCCGCCAAGGCGCGACGACTGCCGACGTGGCCAACGCTCCTCAGCAGGCCACCTCGCGGGAGACAGCCCGCGAGGTGTACTCGACGTGCCCCCGCTTCGTCCGGAAGCGGCGTGAACAACCCCTCGGCCTCGCGAGCAAAGCCCCAGAAGTCAGTGTCGTCCTCATCCGAGGTCAGCGCGTACCTCTGCCCCTCACCGCCGCGCCCTGATGTTCGCGTCTCACTCCCCATGAGAGCGCTGATCTTACCGGCGCCCTGGTGACCTGACACGCGGTCGCCGACCGCTCCACCCCCTGACACTTCTGAAGCTCTGGCGGCGAGTCACGGATCCCCCTACCCCCGTGAGAGCGAAGAGCAGAGAAGGCTGATCCAGCGCAGACACCGCCGGAACGGGCTGTCCGGCTCGGCGGTCGACACTCCGGATCTGCACATGCTCAACGGGACCGCGCGACAGCCGCACGTGCAGACGTCGTCGTCCTGGCGGCGAACGGTCACTTCATCTCGAAGTGCCTGCCGCTGGCGCACTCCCAGCCTTTGCACTTGGTAGACCGGCAACTGCAGGGTGAGTGGGCCGGGGGCTCGCGCCCGCTGTGCGAGATGCTCCACCGACTACCCCCACCGTGTTGACCGTCCCCCAGGTCCTGGCCTGAAGTTTGGCCGGGGGTGATCTCAGCGTTAGGGGCTCGTCCCGTTCGGGGCGTCCTTCTGCCATCGGCATCAGGACCTGGTGGGGGCTCGGGCGATTGAACCTGCCCCTTCGCCGAGAAGGTCGTGTCAGCCCTGATGCCGGATGTCATCGGCCTCGAACTGTGAGCTGATGTTGTTCCACATGAAGCCGTCCTTCCAGCTCGCCTTGCCAGCCGCCCAGCCGCCCAGCCGAGCATGGCGGTCAAGACCTTCTCCTGGGAAGTGGTGCGCGTCTGGTAGTGCTGGGCGGCTACCCCGTCCCGGCATTCGAGTTGGTACGTGTTGTCGTCACGAAGCAGCACCGGGACTTACCAGCTGCCCTCCATGCCTTCCTCGACGAGCTCCAGGACCATATGCGCGTTACCACGCTTGAGGTTGGCCGGCATCCTGCCTGTCACTGGTTTCGAGGGCCTCTTCACCACGCGCCCCGCCTCATCTGTTGCCATCAGCGTGGCCCGATCCTTCAACATAGTTCAGACATCGACTCGAGGAAGACATCGAGGACTATGTCATCGTGGGCTGGTGACAGCATGGATGTGCTCCTACCGGGACAAGGAAGACCTCTGGCGCTGCTTCGAGGTCGACGCCGGAGGCGCAGCCGATCTGGCGGTGCTCCTCGGAATCCTGATCAACGCTGCAAGGCGGCCTCTGCCCCACGGGAGGCAGGCATGAACGAACGCGACGTCCTGCTCAACGAGCTCGCGCAGGGGCTGCGCCCGATGGCAGAGGGCATCGAATGGTTCGACGGCCTCGGCTGGGAAGAGCAGTCCGAGGTGCTGCTGTTCCTGCGTCATCACTGTGTCCAGGCCGGCGCTGTCGCCGAGGACGCACCGGAGAGCATCCGCCGTGCCGGGCTGCGCCCGACGCATACGCCTGCAGTGCTGATCTCACGAGGCCGGATCGACGAGCAACTGGGAAAAATCGCCGGTCTCGCGCCTCTCGACGAGCGCCGCAAGGGGTTCAGGCTGCTGATCGCGGTGCTCACGCTTGCCGACGCGCGCCGCCGCGAGCGCTTCTGCTCTGGCGGTTGCAGTCACTGGTGGCACAGACTGTCCGCGCGACAACGGAAGGTCCATCGCCGAATTCATGCAGAAATCGTGGCGGTGTCCGGCTGCGAGCAGTAGTGACAATGGACGGCACCGGCCGTCGGCTGCCAGGTGGACTCTGATCGCCGGCCCGCCGCGGGACCGCCCGAGAGCGTGGTCGCCCGGTTCTCCCGCTGGAGCCCCCCCTTTCTGCGGGCGCCAGCGGCGTGCTGGTGAGGCGGGTGGGTGGCCCAGCGCGCACACCGCCCCCTACACGGGGGACCGGTAGCCACCGGGACGACAAGGCCGTCGCATGTGGTGGCTCTTCCCGGCGGGGCACTTCACATGACCGGTGTCTGGGCTACCGTCGGCGGTTGCTGCGTGCCGGCCCGGGTGTTTGTTGACTCTCACACCGTGTCAGGCGCTGAACTCGGAGACATCATGTTCACCATCGGAGACTTCGCCCGGCACGGTCGCGTTTCGGTCCGGATGCTGCGCCACTACGACGCAACCGGCCTGTTGCGCCCGGCCCGTGTCGACCCCGCCACCGGCTACCGTTCCTATACGGCTGCCCAGCTCACCCGTCTCAACCGCGTCATTGCGCTGAAGGATCTCGGCCTCACCCTCCAGCAGGTCCGGCGGATCCTGGACGAGGAGGTCAGCACGGAGGAGCTGCGCGCCATGCTGCGGCTGCGGCGGGCCGAGCTGGAGGCCGGTATGGCGGCGGCCGCTGCGCGGCTCGTTCAGGTCGAGGCGAGGCTCCGGTCGATCGAGAGCGAGGGGCACATGCCCACGAACGACGTGGTCCTCAAGAGCCTTCCGGCGATCCGGGTCGCGGAGCTGACCGCAACGGCCGCGAGCTTTGAACCCGCAGATATCGGCCCGGTCATCGGACCCCTCTATCAGGAGCTGTTCCGGCGTCTGGAGGCGGCCGGCGTCACGCCTGCGGGCCCCGGGGTCGCCTACTACGAGGATGCCCCGGAAGGCGGCGGCCGGATCAGCGTCCATGCCGCGGTCGAGGTCGCGGTCCCTGTCCAGGACGGTGCTTTCCAGGTGCTCGACCTGCCGTCCGTCGACCGGGCGGCGACGATCGTGCACCACGGGTCGATGGACACGGTGCTGCCCACGGCCCAGGCCCTGGCCCGCTGGATCGACGGCAACGGCTACCAGTCGACCGGATACCCGCGGGAGATCAGCCTGGAGTGCCCGCCAGACCGGGACCAGTGGGTGACTGAACTGCAGGCACCGGTGGCCAGGCCCTGACACTCGCGGTCAGCGGTTCTGAACAGAGCCCTCAGCTCCGGGCGTCATGGCCGGGCAGCCGGTGACGGCAGTTGCTGTATGGGCCAGGGCACGGGCGACCGCTAAGGGTGGGGGAGCGGCGGTGGCCAGCTGTTCGATGCGTCGTGCCAGTGCCTGCTGTTCCTTGGTCGCGGTGTTGAGCATGGTCAGCAGGCTGCGGATCTCCCACAGGTCGGCGTCCGTCTCGGGTGTGTCCGGTTCCGTGAAAGCGGAGCTCAGCGACGGGAAGACACCATCCGCCCCTGGGTGTCCGTACCCTCGGGGATGTGGGAACAGTGGTCGGCTGTTTTGTGGTGATCGAAGGCTCGGCTGGTTCATGCCTGGAACTCGGTGAGGTCGATGGCGTGAACGCGCAGCGGGTAGCCGTACGCCGGGTGTGCCGTCTCCCGCTCGGGTGCCATGCCGAGCTTGCGGATGACGTTCTCGGAGGCGTTGTCACCCACCCGGTTGATGCTGATGACGCGGTCCAGGCCGCGGTCCTGGAGAGCGAACTCCAGTGTGGCGTGGGCGGCTTCGGACGCGTACCCCTGGCCCCAGAATTGTGAGCCGATCCGCCAGCTGATCGCCACAGCGGGCATCACCTCCGGCAGGAACACGGGCACGGACAGGCCCGTGAAGCCGATCAGTTCGCCCGAGGCCAGCAGTTCGACGGCGAAGAGCCCGAAGCCCTCCTCGTCCCACTCCTCCTCCCACCGCTCGATGTCCTCGGCCGTGTGGTCCAGGTCGCGCACCGAACCTCCGTCGATCCAGCGCATGACCCGCGGGTCCGCGTTGATGTCCGCCATCGGAGCGAGGTCGTCATCGTGCCAGGTGCGGAGGAGGAGGCGGGGTGTGTGGATCTCAGTCATGCGCCCATCCTGCCGAAGGCAAGGGCCTCCTGCGTAATCCGGCGTTCGCCCGCGCTGCCGCTGTGGAACCACAAGGCGTCAAGCCGCCTGTACCGCACACCGTGACGGGTAGAACATCAGGCTGACGGCCGGGCAGACGACGTGCCACTTCGGCAGGGCGGTCGAGAGGTCAAACTCCATCCATAGGCCACTGCGGAGGCGGTGCCGCCTCCGCACGCCGTTCTTCCGGGAGCTTGGCGGCTATTGTCCGTTCCTTGCCCCCGTCATAGGAATCGTAGAGGAGCTTGCCTAGGACGGGTGGGGGTGCCGCTCTGGCGTTTGATCTGGGAGAGTTCGAGTGAGTGACCGCGGTGACCGCGGTGCGCGGGGTGTGCGGGTTGCCGGCGAGGACGGGCAGCGGTGGCGACCCGCCGGTGCTGGGAGTTGCTCTCCAGGAGGCGGACCGCGCTGAGCAGATCGGTGCCTGGGGTGGCGGGGGAGAGGCGGGGGCCGGGCGGTGCGGGGGCGACGGTTGGCTGTTCCAGCGTGGTGAGGAGGGCGCAGACCGGTGTGCCGCCCGGGGCAGTCGGGCCATCCGCTCCGGCCCCTCGGCGCCAGGATGTCAGCACGGGTGACTCGGTTACCGGAGCTTCAGGGCGTGACGTCCTCGCCGCGGCGCGGCCGCAGCACGCTGTCGGGCAGCATCCGGCTCGCGGTGGGCGCCGTGGTCGTCAGCCGTGCGGAGGGAGGGAGTTCCAACTGCTCCCAGTGCCACCCGCCGGTGTCGAAGACGGACAGGTCGGTGAGGCCGTGCATCTCCAGTGGTGTCCCGGCGGCCCGCGAGGCTGGGGTGAGGCTACGGAGCGGAGGAAGCGGAGAGGACATCGCAGATCCAGCTCGCGCCCGTCCCTAGGCGCGCCACGGCGATGGCGAGTTCCCGCACGGCGTCCCGCGTCAGTAGGTCAGCAGTCCCTCCGCGAGGATCACCCAACGCCGCCCGGCGGTGCGTGGCAGCAGCAGGTCGGCGAGCCGGTCGGGGTAGCGCAGGTCGCCGCGCAGCCGTTCGACGGGGACCTCCGCGTCGGTCGACGGCAGGAGCCGGTCCTTGAGGTCGAGTACCGGAGCCGAAAATCGCCCTCGTCCTGGGCACGGCGGCCGTATGCCCCTGGTGCGGCCGGGTGGCGGGCGGTCCGGCACCCGGCCGTCGCGGCTATCGCGTGAAGTGGAAGATTCCCCACGTCACATGGTTGTTCCTGCCGCCCTCGACCCAGTTGGTGAGACCCTTCTTCATACGCGCGAGGTAGTCGGCGCTCACTTTGTCGGCCAGGCCGTCAGCCTCCTGACGCCGCGTCTCGTCCAGCACCCGGGCGTAGTGGGTGATCAGTTGCTCCCGGTGCTCCTCGAAGCCGCCGCCGACCTCGGTGAATCCGAGTCGCGCCAGCTCATGGCGGTAGAAGTCGGGCGAGCCCATATCCTCCAGGTGGATGCGGTCCAGGATGGGGCGCAGTGTCTCGGCCGGGCAGCCGTCCACCGCCATGGGGTCGGTGAAGATCAAGTGGCCGCCCGGGTGCAGCACACGGGCGGCCTCCTCCAGGGGGCGGTCGCGGTTGCCGCTGTGCAGCAGGGCGTCCTGGGACCAGACCACGTCGATGCTCTGGTCCGGGAGTGGGATGTTCTCGAAGGAGCCGTCCACCACCTCGATGGCCTCGCTGAGTCCGCGCTCGGCGTTCAGCACACGGTGACGGGCGTTCTCCACCTCGCTGAGGTTGAGTGCGATGACTCGGCAGCCGTAGGTCTCGGCGAGGTAGCGTGCGGAGCCGCCGAAACCCGCCCCGAGATCGAGCACGACGGATGAGGCCGTAAGGTCGAGCTGTCGCGCCATGCGCTCCACGGTGCGTCTGCTGGCCTCGGCTATCGGCTCGTCAGGCCGGTCGTAGATGCCGATGTGAATGTCTTCTCCTCCCCAGACCTGGGAGTAGAAGGCGTCAGCATCCGCCGAGTTGTAGTAGTCGCGCGCGGTCCCCACGGCCTCGGAATATTCCATGGGCGGCTCGGCCGTGATCCGGTATTCCTTCTCCGCGACATGAATGAAGAAGTCCGGCCGCTCTTCCCGGTTGGTGTGCTGGAAATCGCCGTACGTCTCGATCCGCTGGAAGCCGACCTCCTGCATGAGCCTGCGCGTGTAGTCCTTGCGCAGCGGGAACATGTTCAGGTGGTAAACGGATTTGTCGGGGAAGCTGTAGCGCATGCGCACCAACCCCTCGTCCACATACTCCGGCTCGACGGCGACGTCCTTCCCGCAGTAGTAGTAAACGTGCTTGCTGGTGTAGCCGCGATCAAGGATCGCGTCGTAGTTGCGCTGGTCGAGGACGAGGATCCCATCGTGCTTGAGCATCGCGTAGAACTCCGCGAGCGCCTTGCGCCGGTCGCGCTCCGAGAACAGGTGGGTGAAGGAGTTCCCGAGGCAGACGATAGCGTCGTACTCGCCGTGGGCGTCACGATTGAGCCAGCGCCAGTCCGCCTGTACGACGCGGAGAATGTGCTCGCCGTGCTTGAGCCCGTTGTCGAATGCCTGGGCAAGCATCTCGGCGCTGCCATCGGCGCTCACGGTCTCGAATCCAGCCTCGAGTAGCCGGACCGAATGAAAACCGGTCCCAGTGGCCACGTCGAGCACCTTTTTGACGCCACGCTCCCGCAGGAGGTCGATGAAAAACGTTCCTTCGCTCTCCGTCCGCCTATCCCAATCGATGAGCGAGTCCCACTTTTCGACGAAACTGGGTACGTACTCCTCTGTGTAGTGATCGGTGTCCCGGACGTCGACTGGATTGTGTCCGAATTTCTGTACAGGATGCGCAGAAATAACGAAACCTCCGGTGCTGAGACGGCAGACAAGGCATCCGTGCCCGGCGGGGCGTATTCCCGGCATCACGAGATGTATGCCGCCGGAAGGGCAATCCCTCTGCAAAAAGCAGGAAAATCATCGCACTCAACCAGAAATAAAGTGACTCATCCTGATTTCACTTACTTCTTCTGGGAAAATGATGGTTGTCCAGCCTCTTGTAAAATCTCCCAGGCGGTGGGTGCGGCCACCTCCACGCCCAGGACGAGCAGTTCGCCGTGCAGGCGGCGATATCCCCAGCTGGGGTTCTCCCGCGCCAGGCGCAACCCCAAGGGCCCGTATGGAATGGAGGGTTCCAGGTCCCGAGCGCTTGGGCCGGAAGGCGACAGCATGGCGGCGTGCGAGAAGGTCGCGGTGCCAGTGCAGCACCGTGTCTGGACGCACCAGCAGCCGCACTCTTCGGAGCACGCCCATGGCTATGCGTCACGCCCAAGTAGGCCGTCGCAGCGGCATGGTCGGTGCTCACGAGGCACTGACCGCTGGCTGCGCGAGAGCGCCGGATCGAGCGATGTCGGCGAACAGTTGCAAAACCCGGCTCACCTGTCCCCACCAGACCGGTGAGATGTCCGGGCAGGGGCAACCGCACCGCGCGTCCCCGGCCAAGGGTGGTGGTATGGGGTTGCCGGGTCTCTTTTTTCGTGGCCTGCCACTTCGAAGCCGTCCCGGGTCATCGCATTGCGGAGACGCTGCTCTACTGGCGGAGCGCAGATATTCCTGGCGTGTGCATTGCGCGGCCTTCGCCCATCGCGTGGATGTCGGCCAGCCGCCCCGAGCGGACCTGTATGGCACCTGACATCAAACAGCTCGGCGAAACTCCGCTCAACCGTCCGGTTGTAGGTGGCCCGGTCGTCGCCGCGCCAGCCAGGCAGGACGCGACGACCGGCCCTATGCCGGTCGAGGCAGTCGTGATGGTCGGAGCCGCGCCATCACAACTCCCCTTGGACCGCGCGGCGTTGACTCGTTCGGCAGGTGCACGGCGGCGTCTTGCGATAGAAGTACGGCATGATGCCAGTGGAGGAAGCCCGGGACGAACTGAAACACCTGCTGAGCCGTTGCGGGCGATGGTTGTGTGACGAAGAGGGGGTGCGCGACCTCCTTCCCGATACAGCTGGCCTGGCCGGAGATGCCGAGCGGCTGGAAGACCTGCGCACACGCGCCCTGTCATCCATGCTCAACGTGGCCCTGCTCGGACGGCAGTCGTCCGGGAAGAGCTTCCTGATCAGCGGTCTGCAGGGCGGCCTGGAGTACGTCCCCATCACCGACGAGGACGGTATGCCATCGGCAGAGTTCCTTGGCGTCCTTCCGTCATCGGCGCGCCCGACCACAGCATGTCCATGCACGGTCATCCCAGTGGGAGATGATCCCTCCGACAACGACTCGGGCCGGGCACTACTGCGCGTGAGGTTCGCAGGTGGCGGGGTGGAAGATATCGGTTCGGATCTGCCGCCCGCCGTGGTGGCCGCGTACGGAGCGGCGGACGGCGACGTCACCAACCGCCGCCGCGAGCACATCAACCGCCGTGTCGAATCGATCGAGGTGCTCATCGCCGACGCTCGCCTGCCGGTCAAGCTCTTCGACCTGCCCGGCTCGGAGTCGCCGATCGCGGAGCACGAACTCATCATGCGAGAGGCGTGGGCAAAGGCCGACTGCTTCATCTATGTCAGTCACGCGACCTCGGCCCTTACCTCAAATGAGCTCCAGCTCATCCGGGACCTGTACGCCCACCACATGCAAAGCAACGCAAACAAAAGGGTGTTGTGGGCCCTCACCGGGATCGACCTGGCGACCCAGCGCGAGCAGGGACAGGCTGCCTGGAAGAGCGTACTGACCACGAACAACGACTACCTACGCACACACTTTGGCGCCCCAGGTGGTCAATTCATCGGGGAGGGGTTCCTGCCGGTCTCGGCCGCCTGGGAAGCCGAGGCGGACTTCAAGAACGCCCAGGGCGACGACGGAAGCGCCCTGGGGCGGCTCAGCGGCATGGAGGCGCTGCGCGACCACCTCCAGAGCCTGATGGAGTCCGGCGCAGGGCATGCGCATCTCCGCCAGGTCGCCGACGAAGCACGCTGGCTCGTACGGCGCCGCCAGCGCCAGCTGGCCGACATGCTCGATACCCACCAGCTGGCCGTGGAGGACCTAGAGGTACAACAAGACAGCCTTCGGGGTCGCATAGCGAGCGCGGAGCGCTCCCTGGATCGCATCCGGACCGAACTCGGGCGCGAACTGCAGCGCAGGATCCGCGCAGCTCGGGGGCCGTTCAACGGCTTGGCCGATGAACTGCACCAGCAACTTGACCCATTGATCGACAGTGGCAACCTGAGCGCTGAGCACGCCAACGAGGTCGACGTGCTTCAAGTCCAGCTGTTCAGCCAGTGGATGACTTCACCTGGGGGCCCGGCAACCCTGTGGGAACGCGAATTGCAGGCGTTCGATGCAAGCGCCAGGCAGTTGCTCCGGGCGGACCTCGGCGTAGACACCGGCTCTCAGCTGGTCTCTCCTGAGCCACTCGACACAAGCTACTTCCCGATGCAGGCTGACGGCCGCCAGCCCCTGACGGCCTACGGCGTGGTGCAGGCCGCGGCCAACACCCTCGGCGTTGCCAGCCCCATCGCCGCGGGAGCCGTGTGGCTTACGACCAGCCTCAGCCTCGCCACTATCGCGGTTCCGGCCGGAGCCGCCGTCCTGACAGCCATCGCCGTCGCCAAAGTCACGGATGTCCTCAAGGACCGTGAGTCCAAGGTCCAAAGGGCACGCCAGGAGCGCAAGGACATGATCGACGAACAGGTGAAGCAGGCCCGTAGCGCCTTCGAGAACGTCACCCAAGGCCAGGGGCGGCTACTGATCGACGCAGTCGACCACCATCACTTGCAACACCAGACCCGCCTGAAGTCGACGTTGGCTCAGATCATGGAGCGCATCAACGCGGAGGACACCGTCCGCAGCCGCGCCGTCATCGACCGCCTCACGCCCGTCAACCAAACTGGCCAAGCCCTGGTAACCGCGTTGCAGGACCTGCGCGACACCCTCAGAAACGATGTCCTCATGGGGCGATGAGATCGTGGCCGCTGGCAGCCGAAGCAGGTGGTGGCGCTCCACCCGAACGACACAAGGAGAACTCCATGTCCGGCACCCGCGGCACCGGCATCCGCGCCACCCTGTTAACCGTCCTGCTCGTCCTCGGTCTCCTCGGCACCGCTGCCGCACCCACCGGGGCCACCGGCCCCCACACCTCCCGCCCCGGCAAGTCTCTCACCTGCCGCGGTAAGGGCGTCGACCCCGACGCTGTCGTCCGCCACCGGACCGAGATAGTGATCAACGCCCCACTGCGCATCGTCTGGAAGCTGCAGACCGACGTGGAGCGCTGGCCGTCCTGGCAGACCCCTGTCGAGACCGTGCTGAAGTCCGCCGCCGAAGCCTGCCCCCACAACCGGCCGCACTGAGCTTGGGCGATGCCCTACGCCGTGGCGGCGCGCACAGCGGGCTGTGACGGGACGCCAGAGCGCCGAGCTCACCACACTCACGCCTCCCCTCGGATTGACACCGGCGGCACGCGGCTCATCGGACGCGGCGGCGACCCGAGCATCCCGTGGCGCAACGACAACCGCAACAAGCAGTTACCACCCCTCGCTCCGCTCCCGTGACGTGGTGCTCGGCAAGAGGCCCGTGAGCGTCACGGGGGAGATCGAAAGACACCTGCTCACGACTCAGTCGACGCCCAACTGTTCCTTGACCTCGTCCTGCAGGAATCGGCGCTCCGTGCCGAACGCCTCGATGCCTGTGTACAGGGCCGCCAGTGCCGCCTGGAACGGGTCGGGCTGGGCTGCGGCGAACAGTGTCGACACGGCATTACTCATGGGCGATTTCTGGTCGATCCCCTCCCGTGCCATGGCTGCGACGCGCTGCGGCACCGAGGGATCGGACTGTAGCCGCTGCCAGGCCAGTGCCACCACGTGGAACGGCGGCGGAAGCGGCCGGCCCTGTTCCACGTCGGTCAACGCGGGTGCCACCCAGTCCAGTTCGGCGAGCCCGATTTCCTGGTAGGCGCGGCGAGCCACCCAGCCGGCGATCTCCCGCTGGCGCTGCGGGCTCTCGGCGGCGAGCGCCTCGGCCAGCTCCCGCTCCGCCATGGCCATCTCACGTGCGCCGCCGCACAGTTGTTGCAGCGCCGGGCTGGGCAGTGTCCCGCCCCAGTGGACGGCTTCGGGAACGACCTCGGTCCGTATCCGCTCCGCCTCCCGATTCCATTCCTCCCGTTCGGCCTTCAACCGTGCTTCCTCCACCAGGCCGGGCAGGCTCGGGGGCGGCAGCTTGGTGACCGTCTCGTGCCAGTAGGCGGCGGTCCCGCCGGTCTGCTTGACCACCTGGTCCGGCTCCGGTGGGCAGGGCCAGAACTGCAGCAGGTAGCGGTCGATCACGGGCGCATCGTCCTCCCGGGTGTGCGCCTCGAATGCCAGGTCCATCCCGGAAGCCGAGTACCGGACCCGGTAGTCCACATCCTCCAGGCCCAGCTCCCAGGACTCTCCGCCACCCCATTCCGCCAGCGATGCGCGCCCGAGGGGACGGTATGACGCCACGACGATCTCCTCCCAGCTGTCGTCCAACTCCGGGCACTCGTCATGCACTTCGACCCGGAAGCCGACCCCGCCGTAGTGAAGTCCGGTGACCAGCCACAGTGTCCCGGGCCAGGCTGCGCCGCACAGTCCGTTGCTCTGCCCGCCGAACGTGTCGTCCATGCCGCCGAAGTCGGGCGCCTCCTCACTCTTCACGTAGATCTGGCTGTAGGACACGTCTACTTCGTCGTCCAGCACTGTGCGCACGGGGTCCTCCTCTTGGTCACAGCCCGCCCCTTGCTCCGGTCGGTCGGGTCCTGTCGCATCCGATGGTGCGCGATGCCACTGACAACATGGCGACGCCGAGCTTGTTCTACCTTCCAAGCGTGGGTCTGAGCTGGTGGGTCCGCTCGGTGGTTGAGCGGTAGGGCCGCTGGTAGGCCCATTCGTCGAGCAGGGTGCGGTTGGAGCGTTCGACCTTTGCCGTTCGTCTGGGGTCAGTAGGGCCGGATGCGCTTGTGTGTGACACCGGCCGCGTGCAGGGCATGCGCGGAATGCCGGGATTTGTAGCAGGCCCCGTTGTTGGTCAACGTCCTCTCGACGGTGATGCCGGGGCTGGCGAAGAAGGTAGGGGCCCGCTGCCCAAAGACGGTGACGGTCTCGCTGCACTCGTCCGGGGCGCTTCGCTGTGGGCCAGGCGGGAGCGTATTGACCAGCACGAGGCACCGCCCCGCGTCGCCCGGCTGTCCCGCGCCGGATCGGCCATCCCCGTCGGCAGGCAACCAGGTGGACCGTGCCGTCATCCTCAACGATGGGTCGTCTCCGCGGATGCCCGCCCGGGACGATCTCGCTCTGGACGAAGTGGCCTGGCTGCTCTACACCTCGGGCTCCTCGGGCGCGCCCAAGGGCGTCCTGTCCACCCAGCGCAACCGTCTCTCGCCGGTCGCGACGGGCCTCGTCGGTGTCCTGGGCCTGTCCGAACGGGACCACGTGCTGTGGCCGTTGCCCCTCCATCACGCAATGAGCCAGGTGGCGTGCCTCCTCGGGGTGACCGCGGTGGGGGCGAGCGCGGTGCTGCTGCCTCGGTTCTCGGTGGCAGGTGTGCGCTCAGCGAACTGCGTCGCGGGGACGCCTCGTTCACCTTGCTCGGTGGGGTCCCGACCACGTATTCGGCGTTGCTCGACGCGGTCCGGAGCGAGGAGGGCGGCAAGGACGGCGGCAGGGACGGCGTCGGTCTCGGCGCCCCCGCGCTGCGGGGTTGCGTCAGCGCTGGTGCTGCGGCGGGGCCCGGGTTCCGCGAGTCTTTCGAGGCGATCTGCCGCGTCCCCTATCTGGAGCACTACGGCAGCACGGAGGCGGGCCCGGTCACGATGGCGGCGCCGGGCGAGGCGACGGCGTCCGGGGCGTGCGGCCGGGTGCTGCCCGGCACCCGGGTCCGGGTCGGTGGGGGCCCCGACGGCCGGGACACGGGCGAGGGCGAGTTGTGGGTCAGCGGGCCCGGGGTGATGGCCGGGTACCACGGCAGACCGGAAGCCACCGCGGAGGTACTGCGCGACGGCTGGTTCCGCACGGGCGACCTGGTCAGCATCGATGCTTCCGGTGAACTGGCGGTCACCGGCCGGGCGAGTGATCTGATCATTCGTGGCGGGGTGAACATCCATCCTTCGAAAGTGGAGGCGGTGCTGCGGCGGCTTCCGGGGGTGGCGGACGCCGCCGTGGCCGGACGCCCGCACCCCGGCTTCGGCGAGGTGCCGGTCGGCTATCTGGTCGCCGGGCACGGCAGCGTGCTGGACAGGGGGCGCATTCTCGCCGTTGTGCCTCGTGGGGTCTCCACCGGGGAAGCGCAATGGACGGTAGGGCTGGAAGCCACGGGGTTCGGTTTCGCGCCTGACCGTCACGCCACGTCCGTCAGGTGGTCAGACCGGCACTGATCAGCCAGAGGTGTTCGCAGGTCGCGGATGCCTCTTGCAGCGTCTCGCGGGACTCTTGTGAGGCGTGGTAGAACGTCCGCTCGATCATCCAGCACAGGGCGCGTGCCATCGCTGAGGCTTGTTCTGGTTCGGTGCCGGCTTGGATGCCGGCCCGTTCCAGGACGGCGGTGATGGCCGTGATGAACAAGTCCGCTGTATGGCTCCACAGCTCGCCGATCTCCGGCACAGTCAACGACAGGTCGATCGCCGTGCGCATGACCAGGCCGTGCTCGTTCCACAGCTCTACCGTGCGCTGCATGGCTTCTGCGATGGCCTGGCGGGGCTCGTCGGTCTGCGCGGTGGTCCGGGACCGCTCCCACAGCTGCTCGACGGTACGCGCCACGAGTGCCACAACTACTTCTTGCTTGGAGCCGAAGTAGAAGTACAGGGCGCCGCGTGTGATGCCGGCGCCCTGGGCGATGTCGCCGACGGTCATGGCGTTGTAGCCCTTGTGCGCGAGCAGGGCTTCGCAGGTGTCCAGGATGGCCCGCTCCCGCAGATCGCCCTTGCGTTCGGTGCTGCGTCGGCTCCGCGCGGGGTGGTGGCTGGGCATCAGAGCTGAGCACCCTCATCGAAGTCGGTCGTGCGGGAGAGCGTCTCCCATGCGCGGATGTCCTCGTCCACGGCAGTGCGCGCAGTGGTGACCAGCCGCAGCGCGTCCGAGCCCAGGACGAGGTGGGCCGGCGGCTGGTCGACCGAGGCGATGCGCACGACGGCTTCTCCGGCCTTGGCCGGGTTGCCGAGCTGGTTCCCGCTTGCCTTCTGCCGCGCTTCACGGATGGGATCGAACAGCTCGTCGTAGTCGTCGATGGTCCGCGCGGCGCGTGTCATGGACCGTCCGGCCCAGTCGGTGCGGAAGGAGCCGGGCTCGATCGCCGTCACGTGGATCCCGAACTGTGCGACCTCCTTGCCCAGTGCTTCGAGGATGCCTTCCAGGGCGAACTTGCTGCCGCAGTAGGCGGACATGCCGGGCACGGCCATGAGGCCGCCCATGGAGGTGACGGCCATCAGGTGTCCGCGGCGGCGTCGGCGCATGTGGGGCAGTGCTGCCTGCAGGGTGGCCACTGCCCCGAATACGTTGATCTCGAATTGCCGCCGCACCTCGGCCAGCGGGGTTTCCTCGAAGGTGCCCTCCAGGCCGTAGCCGGCGTTGGCGATGACGACATCCAAGGGGCCGACGCCTCGTTCCACCTCCGTGATCACATCCGAGACGGCGCGGTCGTCCGTCACGTCCAGGATGCGGCCGCGAGCGTAACCGGGCTTAAGCCCCTCGAAGGCCCGCAGGTCCTCCTCGGAGCGGACCGTACCGACAACGGTGTGATCGGCAGCCAGGGCGGCCTGGGCGAAGGCACGTCCCAGGCCCGTGCTGACGCCGGTGATGAGCCAGTTCTGCCTCTGCATTGCTCCTCCAGGAAGGTCTCGCGGGGAGCAGAACTGCTCCCCGCCCAGAAAGTCTACACGGTGTCGATTTTTACCTTCGCCACGTTGGTTTTGGGTTACTCAACGGCATCACGCCGGGCCGGGGGAGATCCGGCCGCACCGAGACCGGGGCCCGCTGGCGCAGGCCGCTGTGCGCACTGGCTGGTGAGCTGCGGTGCCGTCCCGCGAAGTCACTCCGGCTGTCACCGTCCACATCCGGCAGGTCGTGGCCTGGCATGGTCTGGCGCCGCGGATCATTACCAGGATGCCGAGTTGCGGTGGCTGATGGACGCCTCGGTGGGTCCTGCCAGCGGAGGCGGGCTGATCAGCGTCAGGTGGCTGTTCACCTCCGGGATCATTCCCACGTGTCTGGTGTGATCACGGCGTCGAAGTCATCCTGGATAGCCCCGTTCACCGGGCTGAGCCCACAGCAGTTCGGCAAGCTGATCACAGCCTTGCGGCGTGAAAGAACCGACCAGGCACGCAGGGGCCGGCCGTGGAGCTTGCCGCTGGAGGACCGGGTCCTGCTGGTCGTCGCGTATTGGCGGACGAACCTGACCTTTCGGCAGTTGGCGTCGTTGTTCGGGGTGTCGAAGTCGGCCGCTGGCCGCATCATCGACCACCTCGGGCCATTACTCGCTCTCCAGCCCCGTAAGCGGTTCCGCGACGGCACCGTGTTGATCGCGGACGGCACCTTGGTCCCCACCCGCGACCACACCGTCGCCGAGCAGTCAAAAAACTACCGCTACTCGACCAACCACCAGGTCGTCATCGACGCCGACACCCGGTTCGTTGTCGCCGTCGGCCGGCCTGTCCCGGGCAACCGCAACGACGGCAAGGCATGGGAAATCTCCGGCGCAAAGGCCGCTGTCGGTCACACCACGGTGATCGCCGACGGTGGTTACCGGGGGACTGGACTGGTCATCCCGCACCGACGCGAACCCGGCCAGACCGAACTCCCAGCCTGGAAAGAGGACCACAACATCTCCCACCGGAACGTCCGTGCTCGCGTCGAGCACGCCTTCGCCCGCATGAAGGCGTGGAAGATCCTGCGAGACTGCCGCCTCCAAGGCGACGGTGTCCACAACCCATGCTCGGCATCGCCCGTCTGCACAATCTCACGCTGGCCGGATAGGAGGAGCCGCCCTGGCCACCATCACACCGGAGGCCATTACGGGACAGCCCTTAGGGCTTGCAGATCATCAAGGTGTTGCTTCCCGTCCCATGGCTCGTTGATGTGGTATGCGCATCCCGGACGAGATCCGTGCCCAACTCGCCATGAAGTTCGCGGTGTTATTCCCGCATCTGGATGAACGGCAACGACGGCTGCTGATGGCCGCAGAGGCCCGTGTTCTGGGACACGGTGGTGTTCGGGCCGTCGCGCGGGCGGCCTCGGTGAGTGAGACCACGGTCCGCAAGGGCGTGTCCGAGTTGGAGGCCGGCGAGGAGCCTCTGGGGCGGGTGCGGCGACCGGGCGGAGGCCGCAAGAGGGTCACAGACCTCGATCCGGGGCTGCGGCCGGCCCTCCTGGCGCTGGTCGAGCCGGACGAGCGAGGCGATCCGATGTCGCCCCTGCGGTGGACGGTGAAGTCGACCCGCACGCTGGCGCGGGAGCTGGCCCGGACCGGGCACAAAGTCAGTGCGGACACCGTCGCGGACCTGCTGCGGGAGGAACGCTTCAGTCTGCAGGCCAACGCCAAGACCATCGAGGGAAGCCAACATCCCGACCGAGATGCCCAGTTCCGCTACCTCAACGAGCAGGCTCGTGATCACCGGGACGCCGGCCAGCCGGTGATCAGCGTGGACACCAAGAAGAAGGAGCTCGTCGGCGAGTTCAAGAACAACGGCCGCCAGTGGCGGCCTGCGGCTGATCCGGTGCCGGTGAACGTCCATGACTTCGCCGACCCCCAGCTGGGCAAGGCCGTCCCGTACGGGATCTACGACCTCGCGGCGAACACCGGCTGGGTCAACGTGGGCACCGATCACGACACCGCCGCCTTCGCGGTGGAATCGATCCGCCGCTGGTGGTCCGGCCAGGGCCGGGCCGCCTACCCGCAAGCGACGCGACTGCTCATCACCGCCGACGCGGGCGGCTCGAACGGCTACCGCACCCGGGCCTGGAAGCTCGAACTCGCCCGGCTCGCGGCCGAAACGGGACTGACGATCACCGTCTGCCACCTGCCGCCGGGCACATCGAAATGGAACAAGATCGAGCACCGGCTCTTCTCGCACATCACCATGAACTGGCGCGGCCGTCCGCTGACCAGCCATGAAGTCATTGTCCAGTCCATCGCCGCGACCACCACCCGCACAGGACTGCGTGTCATCGCCGAGCTGGACACCAACGTCTACCCCACCGGAGTCCAGATCGGCCACGCGGAGATGGCGTCCCTGCCACTGACCCGACACGCCTTCCACGGCGACTGGAACTACGCCCTGCACCCCCAGCCCTGCCCAGCCATCCCAGCACCCCGAGCTCCGCAGAAGCCGGCCCCGGAGTGGGACCACGCTCTCCTGTCCGACCCCGCCCTGACCGGCATGTCCCGGCAGCAACTGAGCGATCTCACCAACACTTTGGCTCCCGACGGCGACGTCAGGCGCGGCCGCCCGCCCCGGCTCGCCTTCTCCGACCAGGTCCTGGCAGCCGTCCTTCACCTGCGGGTAGCCCTGGCCGCGGAACCCCTCGCCGTGCTCTTCGGCAGCAGCCGGACCGCTATGCATCGCACTCTGCTGAAGATCAGGAGACTGCTCAAGGCGCACAGCATCGTCATCCCGCCGGCGGCCACTCCGCCCTCCGCCCTCACAGCCCTCCAGGCTCGGGTTCGAGTCCTGAGCAGCGACTCCAGCAGCATGATCAAGACGACGTGTTGATGATCTGCAAGCCCTTACTGATCTTTTCGTAAGTTCAGTGGGTGTGCTGGCGTTGTGCGTGGGAGGCTTTCGGGGTGGCTTATCAACCCTCGCCTTCGGCTGCTGGCTCGTCTCTTCCTCCTTTGTCGCGGCCTCAGTTGGC
>NZ_JANCLX010000064.1 GCF_024295805.1 Streptomyces cucumeris | reverse complement strand
CGCTCGACGGTGTCCCAGAATGCGGTGTCGGCGGGGTCGCCGTCGGTGGTCACCGGCTGTACGGAACCCTCCAGCCAGTACCGCTGCCGCTGGAACGCATACGTCGGCAACCCCACCACCGAACCACCCAGACCCGACAACACCGCCGCCCAGTCCACCGCAACACCACGCACGAACGCCTCACCCAACGAGGCCAGGAACCGCAGCGGACCACCCTCACCACGCCGCAACGACCCCACCACGACCGCATCCTCGACCGTCGCCTGAACCGGCATCGTCAACACCGGATGCGGACTCATCTCCACAAACGTCCCGAAACCAGCCTCCGCCAGCGCACCCACCGCCGACTCCAGCTCCACCGTCTCCCGCAGATTCGTGTACCAATACCCCGCATCCAGACCCACCGTGTCCACCGCCCCACCCGTCACCGTGGAATGGAACGGGATCGCGGCACTGCGCGGTGCGATCGGCGCGAGGACATCGAGGAGTTCCTCGCGCAACTCCTCGACATGCGACGAATGGGACGCGTAGTCCACCGGAATGATCTTCGCGCGGACATCCTCGGACTCGTACGCGGCCTGGAGTTCGCGCAGCGCCTCCGGCTCACCGGACACCACGACCGCACCGGGGCCGTTCACGGCCGCGACGGAGATCCGTCCGTCCCAGGCGGTGATCCGCCGGCGCACCTCGTCCACGGGCTGCGCCACGGACATCATGCCGCCTCGGCCGGCGAGCCCCCGTGCGATGGCCTGCGACCGCAACGCCACCACCCGGGCACCGTCCTCCAACGACAACGCACCCGCCACCACAGCCGCCGCGATCTCACCCTGCGAATGACCCACCACCGCACCAGGCTCCACACCACACGCCCGCCACACCTCAGCCAACGACACCATCACCGCCCACAACGCCGGCTGCACCACATCCACCCGCTCCAACCCCGGACCCTCACCCCGCAACACCCCGGACAGCGACCAGTCCACGAACACCGACAACGCCGACTCACACTCCGCCATCCGCCCCGCGAAAACCGGCGAGCAGTCGAGGAGTTCAACCGCCATCCCCACCCACTGCGACCCCTGCCCCGGAAACACGAACACCGGCCGGGTGTCGTCGGCGGCGAGGGCGCCGTCGCCCCGTACCACCGCCGGGGACGCGCCCTCGGACGCCAGTGTCTCCAGGGCACTCAGCAGGGCGTCACGGCTGTCACCGACGACGACCGCGCGGTGGTCGAAGGTGGCACGGGTGGTGGCCAGCGAGAACCCCACATCGGCCGGGGAGAGTTCAGGCCGGGCCGTCAGATGCGACAGCAGCCGCTCCGCCTGCCCCCGCAACGCGGACGCGCTCTTCGCCGACAGCGTCCACGCCACCGCTCCCCCGCCCACCGGGGCCGTGTCACCCGTGTCCGCGGAGGACTCGGAGGCGGTGTCGGGTGCGTCGGGCGCCTCCTCGATGATGGCGTGCACATTGGTGCCGCTGGCGCCGAAGGCCGAGACACCGGCGCGGCGCGGCTCTCCCGAACCCGGCCACGAACGGGCCTCGGTCAGCAGCTCCAGCGCGCCCTCGGACCAGTCGATCCGTGAGGAGCGCTGGTCCGCGTGCAGGGTCCGGGGCAGCAGGCCGTGGCGCATCGCCAGGACCATCTTGATGACACCGCCGACACCGCCGGCCGCCTGCGGATGGCCGATGTTGGACTTCAGCGAGCCGATGAGCACGGGCCGGTCGGACGGCCGGTCCTTGCCGTAGGTGGCGAGCAGCGCACCGGCCTCGATGGGGTCGCCGAGCGGTGTGCCGGTGCCATGGGCCTCGACCGCGGCGATCTGCTCCGCGGTCAGCGAGGCGTTGGCCAGCGCCTGGCGGATCACCCGCTGCTGGGAACGGCCGTTGGGGGCGGTCAGCCCGTTGCTGGCACCGTCCTGGTTGACGGCGGAGCCACGGACGACGGCCAGCACCTCATGGCCGTTGCGGCGCGCGTCGGACAACCGCTCCAGCAGCAGCATCCCGACGCCCTCGCCGAGCCCCATGCCGTCGGCGCCCTCGGCGAACGCCTTGCAGCGGCCGTCCTGGGCGAGGCCGCGCTGCCGGGCGAAGCCGATGAGTCCCATGGGCGCGCCCATCACGGCGGCGCCGCCCGCGAGCGCGAGCGAGCAGTCGCCCTGGCGCAGCGACTGGCAGGCCAGGTGCAGGGCCATCAGCGAGGACGAGCAGGCGGTGTCGAGGGTGACCGCCGGGCCCTCCAGGCCCAGGGTGTAGGCGATCCGGCCGGACATGATGCTGGCGGAGATACCGGTGACCAGGTGGCCTTCGAGCCCTTCGGGCATATGGGGCCAGTCGGGGACGTAGCCTTGGTAGGCGGCGCCCACGAAGACACCGGTCCGGCTGCCGCGCAGGGTGCCGGGGTCGATCCCGGCCCGTTCGAACGCCTCCCACGAGGTCTCCAGCAACAGCCGTTGCTGGGGGTCCATCACGGTGGCCTCGCGCGGCGATATGCCGAAGAAGGCCGGGTCGAACCGGTCGGCGTCGTGGAGGAAACCGCCTTCGGTGGCGTAGACGGTGCCCTGCCGGTCGGGGTCCGGGTCGTAGAGGTTCTCCAGGTCCCAGTCACGGTTGCCGGGGAAGCCGGAGATGGCGTCGCGCTCCCCGGTGACCAGCTCCCACAGGTCCTCGGGGCCGTGGACGTCGCCGGGGTAGCGGCAGCTCATCGCCACGATGGCGATGGGTTCGCGGGAGGCCGCGGTGAGTTGCTGGTTGGCCCGCCGCAGTCGTTCCGTCTCCTTCAGAGACTCCCGCAGTGCGCCAACGATCTTGTCGGTGGGGTTTGCCATTCTCAGCTCCGCACTCACGTCTCGTCAGAGGTCGTTCTTGTCGTAGGCCATGCGGACGAGGTCATCCACGTCCAGGTCGTCGATGGACTCGGCGGGTTCGCCGTCCGCCGGTCCGGTGCCGACGTCGGGGGTACCGGCGAGCCTCAGCAGCTCGTCCAGCAGTCCGGACTCCCGCAGGCGGAGCAGTGGTATGGCGGTCAGGGCCGCCCTGACCTCTGCTTCTTCCGGGTCCAGCGCGGTGTCCGCCGAGTCGCCGGGGAAGAGTTCGGCAGCGATGTGTCCCGCGAGCTCCGCCGCGCTCGGATAGTCGAAGACGACCGTGACGGGGAAGCGCAGTCCGGTGGCGGTGCCCAGCCGGTTGCGCAGGTCGACGGCGCTGAGCGAGTCGAATCCCAGCTCCCGGAAGGCCCGTGACACCTCCACGGCCTCCGGGCCCGGATAACCCAGCACGGTGGCGATCTGGGTGCGCACCAGGGAGAGCACGGCCTTGTGCCGGTCGGCGGCGGGCAGCGCGGCCAGCCGGTCGCGCAGCGAGGAGGACTCCTCGGTCCCGGCCGCCGCCGGATCCGTGTCGGTGGCGAGGACCCGCGCCACCTCGGGTACCTGGCCGATCAGGGGGCTGGGCCGGGCGGAGGTGAAGACGGGGACGAACCGCTCCCAGTCCACGTCGGCGACGACGACCACGGCCTCATCGCGGTCGAGCACCTGCTGGAAACCGTCGATGGCCAGCTTGGGGGACATGAACGGGATGCCCCGGCCGCGCAGTTGCTCCTCGGCGAGGTTGGCGGCCATACCGCCCTCCTCCGGACTCCAGATGCCCCACACCACCGAGGTGGCGGTCAGCCCGCGTGCGCGCCGGTGTTCGGCGAGTCCGTCGAGATAGGCGTTGGCCGCCGCGTATGCGCCGTGTTCACCACTGCCCCAGACGGCCGAGATGGAGGAGAAGAGCACGAACGCATCGAGCGTGTCCCGGTCGAAGAGGGCGTCGAGGTTGGCCGCACCCGCCACCTTGGCCTCGGCGGTGTCCGCGAACTCGGCCAGGTCGGTGTCGGCGAGCGGAACGAGAACACCGGCCCCGGCGATGTGCATCACGGTGCGGATCGGCGGGCCCTGGTCCTCGACCCGCCGGACGAGGGCTTCCAGCGCCCCGCGGTCGGCCACGTCGCAGGCGGCCACGGTCACCTTGGCGCCCAGTTCGGAGAGTTCCGCCGTGAGCTTGTCCGCGCCCGGGGCCTCGGGACCGCGACGGCTGGTGAGCACGAGGTGTTCGGCACCGTTGCGGGCCAGCCAGCGGGCGATCTGCGCACCGACCCCACCCGTACCACCGGTGAGCAGCACGGTGCCCCGCGGGGTCCAGCCGGTGCCGGACCGCGCCCGGTCCGGTGTGGCGCGCATCAGACGGCGGGTGAACACCCCGGAGGGCCGCAGCGCGAGCTGGTCCTCCTCACCGAGGCCGCCCGCGAGCGTCCCGCACAGCCGGGTGGTCACCCGGCCGTCCACGGTGGCGGGCAGGTCGACCATGCCGCCCCAGCGCTGGGGGTGTTCGAGGGCGGCGACCCGTCCGAGGCCCCAGACGGCCGACTGGGCCGGACTGTCGAGGGTGTCGCTGCCACCGGTGGAGACCGCGCCCCGGGTGGCGAGCCACAGCGGCGCGGTGACACCGGTGTCGCCGAGGGCCTGGACGAGGGTGAGGGTGAGCGCGAGGCCGGTGGGCACCCCGGCGTGCGCGGGGTGCGGGGCCTCGGCGAGGCCGAGCAGCGAGAGCACCCCGGAGGGGGTGGTCCCGGCCGTGGCCTCGGCGATCCGGACGGCGGCCGCTCCCCGGTCCGCCTCGTCGATTTCGACGGTGAGGACGGTGGCGCCCTGGGCGGCCATCCCGGTGCGCAGGGCGTCGATGAAGTGGGCGTCGGCCGGGCGGTCGGCCCTTGGGCCGCCGGTGTGGTGGCGGGCCGCCGGGACCGCCAGCAGCCAGGTGCCGTCGAGGGCGGCCGAGGACGGGTCCGGTACCCGGTTCCAGATGAGGTGGTACCGCCAGGAGTCGAGGACGGAACGCTCACGGCGCGTCCGTCGCCACGAGGAGAGTGCCGGGAGCACGGCCCCGAGGGACTGTTGCGCGGTGGTGTCGACGCCGAGTTCGGTGGCGAGGGCCTCGAGGTCGCCACGCTCGACGGTGTCCCAGAATGCGGTGTCGGCGGGGTCGCCGTCGGTGGTCACCGGCTGTACGGAACCCTCCAGCCAGTACCGCTGCCGCTGGAACGCATACGTCGGCAACCCCACCACCGAACCACCCAGACCCGACAACACCGCCGCCCAGTCCACCGCAACACCACGCACGAACGCCTCACCCAACGAGGCCAGGAACCGCAGCGGACCACCCTCACCACGCCGCAACGACCCCACCACGACCGCATCCTCGACCGTCGCCTGAACCGGCATCGTCAACACCGGATGCGGACTCATCTCCACAAACGTCCCGAAACCAGCCTCCGCCAGCGCACCCACCGCCGACTCCAGCTCCACCGTCTCCCGCAGATTCGTGTACCAATACCCCGCATCCAGACCCACCGTGTCCACCGCCCCACCCGTCACCGTGGAATGGAACGGGATCGCGGCACTGCGCGGTGCGATCGGCGCGAGGACATCGAGGAGTTCCTCGCGCAACTCCTCGACATGCGACGAATGGGACGCGTAGTCCACCGGAATGATCTTCGCGCGGACATCCTCGGACTCGTACGCGGCCTGGAGTTCGCGCAGCGCCTCCGGCTCACCGGACACCACGACCGCACCGGGGCCGTTCACGGCCGCGACGGAGATCCGTCCGTCCCAGGCGGTGATCCGCCGGCGCACCTCGTCCACGGGCTGCGCCACGGACATCATGCCGCCTCGGCCGGCGAGCCCCCGTGCGATGGCCTGCGACCGCAACGCCACCACCCGGGCACCGTCCTCCAACGACAACGCACCCGCCACCACAGCCGCCGCGATCTCACCCTGCGAATGACCCACCACCGCACCAGGCTCCACACCACACGCCCGCCACACCTCAGCCAACGACACCATCACCGCCCACAACGCCGGCTGCACCACATCCACCCGCTCCAACCCCGGACCCTCACCCCGCAACACCCCGGACAGCGACCAGTCCACGAACACCGACAACGCCGACTCACACTCCGCCATCCGCCCCGCGAAAACCGGCGAGCAGTCGAGGAGTTCAACCGCCATCCCCACCCACTGCGACCCCTGCCCCGGAAACACGAACACCGGCTTGCCGACACGGCCCGCGGTGCCCTGGACCACCGTGTCACCGGGTTCGCCACGGGTGAGTGCGGTGAGCCCGGTGCGGAAGTCCTCCGCGGTCCGGCCGACCACGACCGCGCGGTGGTCGAAGGTGGCACGGGTGGTGGCCAGCGAGAACCCCACATCGGCAGGCGACAGCTCAGGCCGCGCCGTCAGATGCGACAACAGCCGCTCCGCCTGCCCCCGCAACGCCGACGCGCTCTTCGCCGACAGCGTCCACGCCACCGCTCCCCCGCCCACCGGGGTGACGGAGGGCTCCTCCCCGACTGTCGACGGCCGCTCCTGCGGGGCCTGTTCGATGATGGCGTGGGCGTTGGTGCCGCTGGCGCCGAAGGCGGACACCCCGGCGCGCCGGACACGTCCGGTCTCCGGCCACGGGCGCGCCTCCGTGAGCAGTTCCACGGCTCCGGAGGACCAGTCGACGTTGGGCGACGGCTCCTCGATGTGCAGGGTCCTCGGCAGGACACCGTGGCGGATGGCCTCCACCATCTTGATGACGCCACCGACTCCGGCGGCGGCCGCGGTGTGGCCGATGTTGGACTTCAGCGAGCCCAGCCACAGCGGATGGTCCGAGGGGCGCCGACGGCCGTAGGTGGCGAGCAGCGCCCCCGCCTCGATCGGGTCACCGAGCGAGGTCCCCGTTCCATGGGCCTCGACCGCGTCCACATCACCGCCGGTCAGGGTGGCGTTGGCCAGGGCCTGGCGGATCACCCGCTGTTGTGCCCGGCCGTTGGGGGCGGTCAGACCGTTGCTGGCACCGTCCTGGTTGACGGCGGAGCCACGGACGACGGCCAGCACCTCATGGCCGTTGCGGCGCGCGTCGGACAACCGCTCCAGCAGCAGCACTCCGACACCCTCGCCCCAGGCGGTGCCGTCCGCCGTGGAGGAGAACGCCTGGCAGCGGGAGGAGGCGGACAGCGCCCGCTGACGGCTGAATTCGATGAAGCCGCCCGGGGTGGACATCACGGTGGTGCCGCCGGTGAGTGCCATCGCGCAGTCGCCCTGACGCAGCGACTGGCAGGCCATGTGCAGGGCCACCAGGGAGGACGAGCACATGGTGTCGACCGTGACGGCGGGGCCCTCCAGGCCCAGGGTGTAGGCGACCCGGCCGGAGAGGATGGCGCCGGAGGCCCCCATGGACATCTGGCCCTCCAGTCCTTCGGGGAGCCGGGTCAGTCCGCGGGCGTAGTCGAAGTCGGTGGCGCCCATGAAGATGCCGGTGTCGCTGCCGCGCAGGGTTCCGGGGTCGATCCCGGCGCGTTCGAGGGTCTCCCAGACGACCTCGAGCAGCAGCCGCTGCTGGGGGTCCATGGTCAGGGCCTCACGCGGTGATATCCCGAAGAACGCGGGGTCGAACCGGTCGACGTCGTAGAGGAATCCGCCCTGGCGGGCGTAAGTGCGGCCCTCGGTGTCGGGATCGGGGTCGAAGAGGTTGGCGAGGTCCCAGCCGCGGTCGGCGGGGAAGTCCCCGATGCCGTCACGGCCCTCGGCGACGGCGTCCCACAGGTCCTCGGGGGACCGGATATCGCCCGCGTAGCGGCAGTTCATGGCGACGATGGCAATCGGCTCGGGCGTCTGGAGATCCTCGATCCGCCGGTGGGCGGCGCGGAGGTGGCCGGTGGCCCGCTTGAGGTAGTCACGCAGTTTCTTCTCGTTGTCCATCTGTCGTCAGCTCCTCAAGAGGGCCGGAGTGCCGGTGGCGGCCGTGGGGGTCGGGCGGCGGGTCATGAGGCCGTGATGTCCTGGCCCAGCAGCTCGAACATCCCGTCGAGCAGGTCGAACATCTCGTCGTCGGTGGCCGCCTCGATGTCGTCCATGTCCAGTGCGGCGAGGGTGGAGCGGGCACGGTCCAGTGCGGCGAGGGAGGCGATGTCCTCCGCGCCGCCCACGGGGTCGCCGTCCGACGGCAGGAGTTCCTCACGCAGCAGCGCGGCGAGGTCGTCGGTGGTCGGGTAGTCGAAGACGAGGGTGACCGGCAGCCGCAGCCCGGTGGCGGCGTTGAGCCGGTTGCGCAGGTCGACGGCGGTGAGCGAGTCGAATCCCAGCTCCTTGAAGGGCCGTCCGGGCTCGACCGCGGAGGCGTCGGCGTAACCGAGCGCGGCCGCCGCCTGTCCGGCCACCAGCTCCGCCAGCGCGGTGTCGCGGTCGGCGGGGCTCAGTTCGGCGAGCCGTGCGCGCAGCGCGCCGCCGCCACCGCTCTCCTCCCGCTCCGGTCCGCCCAGCTCCGCCGCGGTGGAGCGGCCGGCCTCGGGGATGTCGGCCAGCAGCGGCAGGGGGCGGGTGGCGGACAGCGCGGGGGCGAAGCGCTCCCAGTCGATGTCGGCCGCCACCAGGAAGGCGTCGCCCCGTGCGACGGTCCGGCTCAGGATCCGGGCCGCCCGTTCGCCGTCCATCGGGGTCACCCCGCGGCGCCGGAGCTGGTCCGCCACCTCACCGTCGATCATGCCGCCCCCGGCCAGCGCGCTCCAGGCCACGGAGGTGGCGGGCAGCCCGTCGGCGCGGCGCGACTGGGCGAGCGCGTCGAGACAGGCGTTGGCCGCCGCGTAGTTGCCCTGGCCCGCGGCACCGACGGTGCCGGCGATCGACGAGAGCAGTACGAACGCGTCGAGGTCCAGGTCCCGGGTGAGTTCGTGCAGATGGTGGGCGCCCGCCACCTTGGGGCGCAGCACCCGATGGAGCTGCTCCAGGGTGAGCGCGTCGACGGTGGCGTCGTCCAGGGTGCCCGCGGCGTGCACCACGGCGGTGAGCGGGTGCTCCACCGCGTCGTCGGTGAGGGTGTTCAGCAGACCGGCCAGGGCGTCGCGGTCGCCCACATCGCAGGCGGCGACGGTCACCCGGGCGCCGAGCCCGGTGAGTTCGGCGGTCAGCTCGGGCGCGCCGGGGGCGTCGGGGCCACGGCGGCCGGCCAGGACCACGTGGTGGGCACCATCGCGGACGAGGGTGCGGGCGAGACGGCCACCGACACCTCCGGTGCCCCCGGTGACGAGGACGGTGCCGCGGAGGCGCCAGTCCTCACCGGGCGGGGTGGCACCGGCCCGCCGCAGCCGCCGGGCGAGGGTGCCGGAAGGGCGGATCGCGAGCTGGTTCTCACCGTCCTGGCGGGTCAGGGCATCGGTGAGGGCCATGAGCACGCCGGTGTCGGATGTTCCGGGCAGGTCGATCAGACCGCCCCAGCGCTGCGGGTGTTCCAGGGCCACCGCGCCGCCCAGCCCCCACACCAGGGCCTGGTGCGGGGCGGTCGGCCCGTCGGCGCCAGAGGTGGAGACCGCGCCGCTGGTGACGCACCACAGGGGCGCCTCGACAGCGGTGTCGCCCAGGGCCTGGACGAGGGCGAGGGTGGTGGCACAGCCGGTGGGCACGTCCGGCCACACCGGATGCGGGGTCTCGTCGAGGGCGAGCAGGGACAGCACCCCGGCCAGGTCGTGGGTCCGGCCGAGGGCGTCGGTCAGCCGGGTGGCCAGCCGGACGCGGTCGGCGTCCTCCGCCCCGACACCGACGAGCACGACCGTGGCGCCGCTTTCGGTGAGGCGGGCGGTGATGGCCTCGACGGCCGGGGTCGCGGTGCCGTCGGCGGGGGCCGCCACCAGCCAGGTGCCGGATACGACGGGGTTCCGTCCGCTGTCCAGGGGCTGCCAGCCGACGCGCTAGCGCCAGCCGTCCAGCTCCGCCTGGTCGTTCCGCCGGGCCCGCCACGAGGACAGCAGCGGGACCACGGCGCTGAGCGGGGTGTCCGCCCCGGCGCCCAGCTCCGCCGTCAGGGTCTCCAGGTCCGCGTTGTCGACGGCCGCCCAGAAGTCGGCGTCGGACGGACCCGCCACCGTGGCGGCGGTGCGGTCCTGGGGCTCGACCCAGTAGCGGTCGCGCTGGAACGGATAGGTGGGGAGCTCCACCCGGGGTGCGCCACGGTCCGCGAACAGCCCCCGCCAGTCCACCTCCGCGCCGTGCGCGTACGCCTGGGCGAGGGAGAGCAGCATCCGCCGCGGTCCGCCCTCGTCCCGGCGCAGGGTACCGATGACGGCCGCCGCGCCGTCCGCGTCCTCGACGGTGGACTCGATGGCGGCCGCCAGCACGGGGTGCGGGCTGACCTCGACGAACAGCCGGTGGCCGCTGGTGAGCAGGCCACGGGTGGCCGCCTCGAGCCGTACCGTCTCGCGCAGGTTGCGCGCCCAGTACCCGGCGTCGAGCCCGGCGGTGTCCATGGTCTCGCCGGTGACGGTGGAGTGGAAGGTGACGCGCGAGGTGCGCGGGCGGATGGGGGCGAGAAGGCCCAGCAGCTCACCGTGGATCGATTCCACCTGCGCGGAGTGCGAGGCGTAGTCCACCGGGATCAGCTTGGCGCGGATGTTCTCGGCCGCGCACACCGCCTGGAGTTCACGCAGGGCGTCCGGCTCCCCGGACACGACCATCGCGCCGGGGCCGTTGACCGCGGCCAGCGAGATCCGCCCGTCCCACGCCGCGATGCGCTCGCGCAGGGACTCCACCGGCAGCGCGACGGACATCATCCCGCCGTGGCCCGCGAGTCCGCGCGCGATGGCCTGCGAGCGCAGCGCCACCACCCGGGCCCCGTCCTCCAGCGACAGCCCGCCGGCCACCACGGCCGCCGCGATCTCACCCTGCGAATGGCCCATGACCGCGGCCGGTGCCACCCCGCAGCTCCGCCACACCTCGGCGAGCGAGACCATCACCGCCCACAGCGCGGGCTGGACGACGTCCACCCGCTCCAGCCCCGGACCGTGGCCGCACAGCACATCGGTCAGCGACCACTCCACGAACACCGACAGCGCCGTCTCGCATTCGGCGATCCGCCGTGCGAACACCGGTGAGGAGTCGAGGAGTTCGACCGCCATCCGCATCCACTGGGACCCCTGCCCCGGGAACACGAACACCGGGCGCGCCTCGGCCGCCGCCGCGCCCTCGCCCCGTACGGTGTGCGCGGCCGCGCCGCCGGAGGCGAGCGCCTCCAGCCCGCCGAGCAGGGTGTCGCGGTCGCCGCCCACCACGGTGGCGCGGTACTCGAAGGCCGAACGGCCCGCCGCCAGCGCGTGGCCGACGGCGGCCGGGGTCAGCTCCGGGCGTCCGGCCACATGGGACCTGAGCTGTTCGGCCTGCGCCCGCAGCGCCGCCTCACCGCGCGCCGAGAGCACCCAGGGCACCTCGGTCCCGCCGAGCGCGATCCCGTGGTGTTCCGGTCCGGTGTGCGCCGGTTCGGTGAGGGCCGGTTCGTTCTCCCCGGTGGCCGGGGCCTGTTCGAGGATCACATGCGCGTTGGTGCCGCTCACCCCGAAGGCGGACACCCCGGCGCGGCGCGGACGGCCCCGGTCCGGCCACGGCCGGTCCTCCGTCAGCAGCTCGACCGCGCCCGAGGACCAGTTCACGGCGGACGTCGCGGTGTCGGCGTGCAGGGTCCTGGGCAGCACACCGTGGCGCAGCGCCATCACCGTCTTGATGACCCCGCCCACCCCGGCCGCGGCCTGGGTGTGCCCGATGTTGGACTTCAGCGAGCCCAGCCACAGCGGATGGCCGGACGAGCGTCCCTTCCCGTAGGTGGCGAGCAGCGCGCCCGCCTCGATGGGGTCGCCGAGCGCGGTACCGGTGCCATGGGCCTCGACGGCGTCGACATCGTCCACCGACAGTCCGGCGCCGGACAGCGCCGCCTCGATGACCCGGCGCTGCGCGGGGCCGTTGGGCGCGGCGAGCCCGTTGCTCGCACCGTCCTGGTTGATGGCGCTGGACCGCAGTACCGCCAGCACCGGGTGGCCGTTGGCCCGCGCGTCGGACAGCCGCTCCAGCAGCACCATGCCCACGCCCTCGCCCCAGCCGGTGCCGTCGGCGCCCGCGGCGAAGGACTTGCACCGGCCGTCGGCGGCGAGTCCGCGCTGATGGCTGAATTCCACGAAGACCCCGGGAGTGGACATGATGGCCGCACCGCCCGCCAGGGCCAGCGCGCATTCACCACGCCGCAGCGCCTGGGCCGCGAGGTGCAGTGTCACCAGCGATGACGAGCACGCGGTGTCCAGGGTGATCGCGGGCCCTTCGAGGCCGAGGGTGTAGGCGATCCGGCCGGAGGCGACGCTGGTGACGTTGCCGATGAGCAGATGCCCCTCCACACCGCGCGGCGCGTACTGCGGGTCGCCGCCGTACTGGAAGGAGGCGAGGCCGACGTAGACACCGGCGCGGGCGCCCTTCAGCGACAGCGGATCGATGCCCGCGCGCTCGATGGCCTCCCAGGACACTTCGAGCAGCAGCCGCTGCTGGGGGTCCATGGCCAGCGCCTCGCGCGGCGAGATGCCGAAGAACGCGGGGTCGAACCGGTCGGCGTCGTAGACGAAACCGCCCTCACGGGTGTTGCAGGTGCCGGACCGGCCGGGGTCCGGGTCGTACAGCCCTTCGACATCCCAGCCGCGGTTGGCGGGGAACTCGGCCACGGCGTCCCGTCCGTCGGCCACCAGCCGCCACAGATCGTCCGGGGAACGGACACCGCCGGGGAAACGGCAGCCCATCGAGACGACGGCGATCGGCTCCCGTTCGGCGGTCTCGATCTCGTCGAGGCGGTGGCGGGCCTGCTTGAGGTCGGAGGAGACCCGCTTGAGGTAGGTGAGGAGTTTCTCTTCGTTCTCGTTCGCCATCAGGAAGCCCCGAATTCGTTGTCGATGAAGTCGAAGACCTCGTCGGCGGTAGCGGACAGGAGGGTGGTGTCGGCGGACGGGTCCGCGGTGGACCCCGCCGGTGGCCCGCCCAGCGCCGCCATGAGGGTGTGGAGCCGGGCCGTGACCCGTTCGCGCGCCGCCTCGTCGGCCACCAGACCCGGCAGCGCGGACTCCCAGGCGTCCAGCTGGTCGAGGACCGCCTCGGCGTCCTCCGGCGTCCGGCGCAGCGGCAGTTCGGCCCGCAGATGGGCAGCGAGCGACGCGGGCGCCGGATAGTCGAAGACGAGGGCCGCGGGAAGGTCGAGCCCGGTGGCGGCGCTGAGCCGGTTGCGCAGTTCGACGGCGGTGAGCGAGTCGAAGCCGAGCTCCTTGAACGCGCGGCCGGTGGCGACCGCGTCGCAGGAGGAGTGGCCGAGCACGGCCGCCGCCTGGTGGTGCACCAGATCGCGCAGGGCCCGGTCCACCTCGTCGTCCGACAGGCCCGCCAGGCTCTCGACGAAACCGTGTCCGTGGTCCTCCGGTGCCGTGGCGCCGGTGTCGGCGGTGGCGGCGAGCGCGGCCCGTACCTCGGGCAGTTCACCGATCAGCGGACGCCGCCTGGCCGCGGTGAAGCCGGGTACGAACCGGTCCCAGCGCACATCGGCGAGGACGAGCGAGGTCTCGCCGGTGTGCAGGGCCTCGCCGAGCGCGGCGACGGTCAGCTCCGGTGCCATGGCGGGGAGTCCGCGGCGGCTCAGATGCTCCGCCACCTCACCCTGCTCGATCATCCCCCGGTCGGCCCACGGACCCCAGGCGACGGAGGTGGCGGGCAGACCGCGGGCGGCGCGCTGCTCGGCGAGGGCGTCCAAGCAGGCGTTGGCGGCGGCGTAGGCGCCCTGTCCGCCGCTCCCCCAGGCCGCGGCGATCGACGAGAAGAGCACGAACGCCTCGAGGTGGTCCTGCTCCAGCAGCTCGTCCAAGTGGCGCGCGCCCAGCACCTTGCCCTCGGCCATCTCCGCGAAGTCCGCCACGGTGCTGTCGTCGATCTGGGAGAACGCCACCACGCCGGCCGCGTGGAAGACCGCGCTCACCGGGTCGCCCCCGGCCGTGATCTCACGGAGCAGCGCGGCGACCTGGTCCCGGTCCCGTACCTCGCACGCGGCGAGCGTGACGCGCACGGCTCCCTCGCCCAGCGCGACGAGTTCATCGCGCAGTTCGGCGGCGCCCGGCGCGTCCGCGCCACGGCGGCTGGTGAGCACCAGGTGTTCGGCGCCCGTACGGGCCAGCCGCCGGGCCACCTGGGCGCCGAGTCCTCCGGTGCCCCCGGTGATCAGCACGGTGCCGTGCGGCTTCCAGCTCTCGCCGCCCGGGGTGCGCAGGGGCGCACGGACGAGCCGCCGTGCGAACACCCCCGCGTCGCGCACCGCGAGCTGGTCCTCGGTACCGCTCTCCCCGGGGATGCCCGCCAGGGCCGCGCACAGCCGGTCCGCGGTCCGCTCGTCGACATCCGCGCGGAGGTCGACCAGACCGCCCCAGCGCCCCGGGTGTTCCAGGGCGGCCACCCGGCCCATACCCCAGGTGGCGGCCTGCTCGGGGCGCGTGACGGGATCGGATCCGCCCACCGATACGGCACCGGCGGTGGCCAGCCACAGCGGGGCGGTCACCCCGGTGTCGCCCAACGCCTGGACCAGCCCGAGGTTGAGGGCAAGTCCCGTGCTGAGAGCGGCGTGTCCGGGGTGCGGGCCGTCATCGAGGGCCAGCAGGGACAGCACACCGGCCGGCGTGCCGTGGCCCGCAAGCGTCGTCCGCAGCGTCTCGGCGATGGTGGCACGTGTGGCGCTCGCGGACAGCCGCAGGGGCACGGCCTGCGCTCCGCGCGCGGCGAGGGCCCGCAGTACGGCGGTCACCGCAGGGCTGTCGTCCGGCCCCTCGGGGACAACCTCGGGGACGGCCACGAACCAAGTGCCGGAGAGAGCCGTGTCCGATGCGTCGGCCACCGGCGACCAGGTGATGCGGTAGCGCCAGGAGTCGATGGTGGCGCGGTCGCTCTGACCACGGCGCCAGGAGGAGAGGGCAGGCAGCAGATCGCTGAGCTGTGCCTGTTCGTCGATCTCCAGGGTCGTCGTCAGGGCGTCCAGGTCCTCACGTTCCACCGCGTCCCAGAAGCGCGCCTCCGCCGAGGCCGTGTTGACGGAGTCGGTGCCGGACGACGTGGGCGTGGCCGGGGAAGCGAACCAGTAGCGCTGCCGCTGGAAGGCATAGGTCGGCAGATCGACTCGGCGGGCGCCGCGGCCTTCGAAGACCCGCTCCCAGTCCACCACCCCACCATGGGCGTGCAACTGACCGATGGCAGTGTGCAGCGCCTCCGCCTCGTGGCGGTCCTTACGCAGCAGCGGAATGAACGCCGCCTGCGGAACACACTCCTGACCCATCCCGGACAACACACCCACCGGCCCCAACTCAACGAACCGGCTCACACCCTGAACCTCAAGCGCACGCATCCCGTCGCCGAAACGCACCGCCTGACGCACATGACGCACCCAGTACCCGGGCGAACACACCTCCCCATCCGCCACTTCACCCGTCACGTTCGACACGATCGGGATCGAGGGCGCGGTGAAGGTGACACCCTGCGCCACCGCGGCGAACTCCGCCAGCATCGGCTCCATCAACGGCGAATGGAAAGCATGAGACACCCGCAGCCGCTTGCTCTTACACCCCACCGCCTCCGCGATCCCCAGCACGGCGGCCTCCTCGCCGGAGATCACCGTGGCCGCCGGGCCGTTCACCGCGGCGATACTCACCCGGTCCTCAAGACCTGCCAGGTGGGGAAGCACCTCGGATTCGGGAGCCTGGAGGGAGACCATCGCGCCACCCTCGGGCAACGCCTGCATCAACCGACCCCGAGCCGCCACCAACGCACACGCATCCTCCAGCGAGAACACACCCGCGACATACGCCGCAGCAAGCTCACCCACCGAGTGGCCGACCAGGAAGTCCGGCTGCACACCCCAGGACTCCAGCAACCGGAACAACGCCACCTCAAAGGCGAACAACCCCGACTGCGTGAACACCGTCCGGTCCAACGCCCCCGCGTCCCCACCGAACACCACCCCACGCACCGAACCATCCAGATGACGATCCAGCCCCCCACACACCTCATCGAACACCGACGCAAACACCGGGAACGCTTCGTAAAGCTCACGCCCCATCCCCAACCGCTGCGCACCCTGCCCCGCGAACAGGAAGGCCGTACGGCCCTCGTCATCCGTGACCGTGCCGGGGGTGACACCGGAGATGAGCTGGTCCAGGCCCCGGAGGAGTTCCTCACGGTCGCCGCCGACCACCGTCGCCCGGTGCGAGAACACCGAACGGCTCAGCGCCAGCGAATACCCCACATCCACCGACGACAGCTCCGGCCGCGCGGCCACAAACGCCCGCAACCGCTCCGCCTGCCCACGCAACGCCGCCCCACCACGACCCGACAACGCCCACGGCACCACGCCCACCGTCACGTCGACCGGCCGCTCCGCGAGCACGTCGTCAGGCTCCTCGGGGGCCTCCTCCAGGATCAGATGGGCGTTGGTACCGCTGATACCGAAGGCCGAGACTCCCGCACGGCGCGGACGGTCCGACCGTGACCAGTCCCTGGCCTCGGTCAGCAGCTCCACCTCGCCCGCGGACCAGTCCACATGGGGCGTCGGCTCCTTGATGTGCAGGGTCCGGGGCAGCAGGGCGTTGCGCATCGCCATGACCATCTTGATGACACCGGCACCACCCGCGGCGCCCTGGGTGTGACCGATGTTGGACTTGAGCGCGCCCAGCCACAGCGGACGGTCCGCCTCCCGCCCCTGGCCGTACGTGGCCAGGATGGCCTGTGCCTCAATGGGGTCGCCGAGCCGGGTGCCGGTGCCATGGGCCTCGACCGCGTCCACCTCGGCCGCCGTCAGCCCCGCGTTCGCCAGCGCCTGCCGGATCACCCGCTGCTGGGAGGGGCCGTTGGGCGCGGTGAGACCATTGCTCGCACCGTCCTGGTTCACGGCGGAGCCACGCACCAGGGCCAGTACCGGATGGCCGTTGGCCCGTGCGTCGGAGAGCCGCTCCAGCAGCACCATGCTGACGCCCTCGCCCCAGCTGGTGCCGTCGGTGTCGGAGGAGAACGCCTTGGAGCGCCCGTCCGGTGCGAGACCGCGCTGACGGCTGAACTCGATGAACAGACTCGGGGTGGACATCATCGTCGTACCGCCCGCCAGCGCCAGCGCGCACTCGCCCTGCCGCAGCGCCTGTGCCGCCTGGTGGATGGCGACGAGCGAGGAGGAGCAGGCGGTGTCGATGGTGAGCGCCGGTCCCTCCCAGCCCAGGGAGTAGGCGATCCTGCCGGACACCACACTGGCGGCCTTGCCGGTCAGCAGATAGCCCTCCATGTCCTCGGGTATCTCGCCGAGGTGCGCGGCGTAGTCCTGGCCGGTGCTGCCGACGAACACGCCCGCGGTGCTGCCCTTGGTGGTCTGGGGGTCGATGCCCGCCCGCTCCAGCGCCTCCCACGACGTCTCCAGCAGCAGCCGCTGCTGCGGGTCCATGGCGAGGGCCTCGCGCGGGGAGATGCCGAAGAACTCGGGGTCGAAGTGGTAGGCGTCGTAGAGGAAGCCGCCTTCCTTGGCGTAGCTCTTGCCGGGGGTGTCGGGGTTGGGGTCGTACAGCTCCTCGACGTTCCAGCCGCGGTCCGTCGGGAAAGTGGAGATGACGTCCCGGCCGTCGGCCACCAGTTCCCACAGGTCCTCGGGGCCGCGCACACCGCCCGGCAGCCGGCAGCTCATGGCCACGATGGCGATGGGGTCGTCGTCGGCGGGGCGTACGGCGGCCACCGCCGTCTCGGTGTGTGCCTCCTCGCCCAGGGCCTCGCGTCGGAGGTGGCCGACGAGGACCGCGGGGGTGGGGTAGTCGAAGAGGAGGGTGGTGGGCAGGCGCAGTCCGGTGGTGGCGCCGAGCCGGTTGCGCAGTTCGACGGCGGTGAGCGAGTCGAAACCGACCTCCCGGAAGGCCCGGTTGGCCCCGATGTCGTCGGACGAGGAGAGCCCGAGCACGGACGCGGCGTGTTCGCGTACCAGGTCCAGCAGGAACGGCTCGCGGTCGGCGGGTGCCAGACCGGCCAGCCGCTTGCCGAAGGAGGTCTCGCCGTCGGCGGTGTCCCCGGTCCCTCCGGTGGCGCGTACCACACGCCGGGCGGGTGTCCTGACCAGACCGCGCAGCCAGCCGGGCACGGCCGGCTGTTCGGGGGTGCCGCTCGCGGCCCGGCGGCGCAGCTCGGCCAGGTCGAGCCGGACGGGCACCAAGGTGGCATCGCCGACGGCCCGTGCCGTGTCGAACAGTGCCATGCCCTCCGCGCTGGGCAGCGGCCGGATGCCGGAGCGCGCCATGCGCTGCACATCGGCGTCGGCCATGTGGCCGCTCATACCGCTGCGCTGTTCCCACAGGCCCCAGGCGAGGGACTGGGCGGCCATGCCGCGGGCCCTGCGATGCTGGGCGAGGGCGTCGAGGAAGGCGTTGGCGGCGGCGTAGTTGGCCTGGCCCGCGTTGCCGATGGTGGCGACGACCGAGGAGTACATCACGAACGCGGTCAGGTCGAGCCCGGCGGTCAGCTCGTGGAGATGCTGTGCCGCGTCGGTCTTGGGCCGCATCACCCGGTCCACGCGCTCGGGGGTCAGCGCGTCCACGACCCCGTCGTCGAGGACACCGGCGGCGTGGACGACGGCGGTCAGCGGATGGTCGGCGGGTATCGCGGCGAGGACGTCGGCGAGCGACCGACGGTCGGCGGCGTCACAGGCGGCGACGGTGGCGGAGGCCCCCGACTCGGCCAGTTCGGCGCGGAGTTCGGACATGCCCTCGGCGGCGGCTCCCCGTCGGCTGAGGAGCAGCAGATGCCGTACGCCGTGCTCGGTCACCAGATGGCGGGCGACCAGTCCGCCGAGGGTGCCGGTGGCGCCGGTGATGAGCACCGTGCCCTCGGGGTCCATCCGGCGGTGGTCTCCGGCGTGTTCACCGGGTTCGACGACGGCCACCCGGCCCAGCCGGGGCAGCCTCAGCAGGCCCTCGCGCAGCGCGGACTGCGGCTCGCCCGAGGCCACGGCGTGTGCCAGCGCGTCCGTCGAGTCGCGGTGTCCGTCGAGGTCGACCAGGGCGAACCGGCCGGGGCTCTCCGACTGCGCGGAGCGCACCAGACCCCATACGGCGGCGTGGGCCACGTCCGGAACCTCTTCGCCGGGTACGGCCGCGACGGCGCCCCGGGTGATGAACACCAGCCGGGTGGCGGCCAGTCGCTCATCGGACGTCCATGTCTGGAGCAGGGAGAGCGCCCGGTGCACGGCGCTTCGGGCCGCCTCCGCCATCTGGCCGTCCGGCTGGTCCTCCCGCTCCGCCGGGCCGCAGGGCACGAGCACCACCTCGGGGGCCCCGGCGGTGGTGTCGTAGGGCACCGCGCCCAGGGCGGGGCCGAGCCCCAGTGTGTCCTCGCCGAGCACCGCCCAGTCCACCGGCGGCGCCGTGGACGGGTCCGGGGTCCGCGCCACGTGCCACTCCAGCCGGAACAGCGACGGGTGGTACGTGTGGCCGCCACGGTTCAGCTCTTCCGCCGTCACGGCACGTGGTACGACACGCTCGACGGAGGCCACCGGTCGGCCGTCCGGGTCGGCCACGTCGAGCGCGTAGCCGTCCGGTCCGGCCGGGGTGAGGCGTACGCGCAGTGCCGTGGCGCCGGTGGCGTACAGCGTCAGCCCGCCCCATGCGGAGGTGAGCCGCAGCTCCCCGCCGTCACCGGGGAGGTCCAGCGCGCCGACCGCCGTCTCCAGCAGGGCCGGGTGGAGGCCGTAGTGCGCGGCGTCGGCCTGTTCCTCCTCGGTCAGTCCGACCTCGGCGAAGAGGTCGTCGCCGAGCCGCCACACCGCGACGGCACCGCCCGCCGCCTCGACGGGGACGGCGTCGGCCGGGGGCCACACCGTGAGGTCGAAGGCGGGGGCTCCGGCAGCGGTGCCGAGGGTCGCCGTGGCACACCGGGTCCACGGCTCGTCGGGGTCGGCGTCCTCGGCGCGCGCGTGGACACCGAGGGTCCGCGTGCCGTCGTCGTCCGGGGACCCGAGGTGCACCTGGAGCAGCACCGCGCCCTTCTCGGGCAGCACCAGGGGCGCGTCCAGCGTCAGTTCCCCGATCCGGTCGCAGCCCACCCGGTCACCCGCGTGGAGTGCCAGCTCCACGAAGGCGCTGCCCGGCAGGACGGTCAGGCCGGGGGCGGTGCCGTCGGCCGGCCACGCGTGGCTCTGGGCGGAGATCCGGCCGGTGAACAGGTGGCCGTCGGCTCCCGCCAGTGCCACCGCGGCCCCCAGCAGAGGGTGTTCGGCGGCGGCCAGCCCCGCCCTGGCCACATCGCCCGCCGCCACCGGCTTGTCCAGCCAGTAGCGCTGCCGCTGGAACGGATACGTCGGCAGGTCGGCGCCGGGCGCGCCCCGTCCGGCGGTCACCGTGGGCAGGGTGAACACCTTCGCCCAGTCGGGTTCGATCCCCTGCGCGTACGCCTCGGCGAACGAGGTGGTGAAGCGCTGAGCGTCGCCCTCCTCGCGGCGCAGGGTGCCGACGATGGCGGCGTCCACCCCACTGTCCTCGACGGTCTGCTGGAGCGACATGGCGAGCATGGGGTGCGGACTGCACTCGATGAACGCCGTGTGGCCGTCGGCCAGTAGCGCCCGGGTGGCCCCCTCGAAGTCGACCGGCTCGCGCATGTTCCGGTACCAGTAGCCGGTGTCGAGACCGGTGGTGTCCAGCGGGCCACCGGTCACCGTGGAGTAGTACGCGATCCGGGACGGCAGCGGCGCGACACCGGCCACCTCGCGCAGCAGCCGCTCGCGCAAAGCGTCGACCTGCGGGGAGTGTCCGGCGGTGTCCACACCGGGGACCCTGCGGGACTTCACCCCGTCAGCCGCCAGCTCGGCCATGAAGGCGTCGAGCGCCTCGGGGTCGCCGGAGACCGTCACGGTCCCGGGGCTGTTCACGGCGGCGATGCCCAGCCGCTCGCTCCAGGGCACCAGACGTCCGGCCACGGCTTCGGCCGAGGCCAGCACCGACAGCATCCCGCCCTTGCCGCTCAGTTCGTACCACGCCTGGCTGCGCCGGGCCACGACCCGGGCGGCGTCCTCCAGTGAGAGCCCGCCCGCCACGTACGCGGCGGCGATCTCGCCCTGCGAATGGCCCACCACGGCGGACGGTTCGATCCCGTGCGAGCGCCACAGCGCGGCCAGGGACACCATCACCGCGAACAATGCGGGCTGGACCACGTCGATGCGGGACAGCGGGGGCGCGTCCGGCGCGCCGCGCAGCACCTCGCGCAACGACCAGTCCAGGAAGGGGTCCAGGGCGTCGGCGCAACGCTCCAGTTGCTCGGCGAAGACCGGTGAGGAGTCCCACAGCGCCAGCGCCATGCCGATCCACTGCGAGCCCTGGCCGGGGAAGACGAACACGGCCTTCCGGCCGCTGCCGCCCGCCGTGCCCTCGACCACGTTCGGCGCGGCGGTACCCCGTGCCAGCGCGTCGAGCCCGTCGAGCAGCCGCTCCCGGTCGCGGCCGATCACCACACCGCGGTGGGTGAAGGCGGTCCGGGTGAGGGCGAGCGCACCCCCCAGCTCCACGAGATCGGTGTCGAGGTCGAGATCATCGCCGCAGCGGTCGGTGAGGTGGTCCCGGAGCTCGGCGGCACGTGCGCGCAGCGCCTGTTCGGTCCGGCCCGACAGCACCCACGGCAGAACGGCGGCGGGGGTCGCGGGCTCCGGGGTTTCCGGGCCCTCCTGGGACCCGGCGGGTGCCTGCTCGAGGATGGCGTGCGCGTTGGTGCCGCTGATACCGAACGACGACACACCGGCGCGGCGCGGCCGCTCGACCGACGGCCACTCCCGGGCCTCGGCGAGCAGTTCCACGGCCCCCGAGGTCCAGTCGACGTGCGGGGAGGGCTCGCGCACGTGCAGTGTCCTGGGCAGCACACCGTGCCGCAGCGCCATCACCATCTTGATGACACCGGCCACGCCCGCAGCCGCCTGCGGGTGGCCGACGTTGGACTTCAGCGAACCGAGCCACAGCGGACGGTCGTCGGGACGGCCCTGACCGTAGGTGGCCAGCAGTGCCCCGGCCTCGATCGGGTCACCCAGCGAGGTGCCGGTGCCGTGGGCCTCCACCACGTCCACCTCGTCGCCGGACAGTCCGGCGTCGGCCAGGGCCTGCCGGATGACCCGCTGCTGGGACGGTCCGCTCGGCGCCGTCAGTCCGTTGCTCGCGCCGTCCTGGTTGGTGGCGGAGCCGCGTACCAGTGCCAGCACCTGGTGGCCGTTGGCACGCGCGTCGGACAGCCGCTCCAGCAACACCATGCCCACGCCCTCGCCCCAGCCGGTGCCGTCGGCATCCGACGAGAACGCCTTGCAGCGGCCGTCGGGCGACAGCGCCTTCTGGCGGCTGAGTTCGACGAAGATGCCGGGGCTGGACATCACCGTGGCGCCGCCGGCCAGCGCGAGCGAGCACTCGCCCTGGCGCAGCGACTGACAGGCCATGTGCAGGGCGACCAGCGACGACGAGCAGGCGGTGTCCACGGTGACCGCCGGGCCCTCCAGGCCGAAGGTGTACGCGATGCGGCCGGACGCCACACTGGTGGTGCCACCGGTCAGCAGATAGCCCTCGAACCCCTCCGACGCCTCGTCCATCCGCGGGCCGTAGTCCTGGGGCATGGCGCCGACGAAGACACCGGAGGCGCTGCCCTTCACCGAGGCCGGGTCGATACCGGCCCGCTCGAACGCCTCCCACGCGGTCTCCAGCAGCAGCCGCTGCTGTGGGTCCATGGCCTGGGCCTCGCGCGGGCTGATGCCGAAGAAGGCGGGGTCGAACCGGTCGGCCTCGTAGAGGAATCCGCCCTCGCGCACATAGCTGGTCCCGTGGCGTGCCGGATCCGGGTCGTACAGCCCCTCCAGATCCCAGCCACGGCTGGTGGGGAAGCCGGCGATGGCGTCCCGGCCCTCACTGACCAGCCGCCACAGTTCCTCGGGGGTACGGACACCCCCGGGCAGGCGGCAGCTCATCGCCACGATCGCGATGGGGTCGTCGTCACCGGCAGTGGCACGCCGGGTGGGTGTGACGGCCGTCGCCGGGGACCCGGCCACGACGTCCTGGACGTGGCGGGACAGCGCCAGGGGGGTGGGGTGGTCGAAGAGGAGGCTGCCGGGGAACCGCACTCCCGTGGCGGTGCCGAGGAGGTTGCACAGTTCGACGGACATGAGCGAGTCGAAGCCCAGATCCTTGAAGACGGTGTCGGTGTCGACGGCCTCGGGCCTCCGCTGGCCCAGTACCCGTGCGGTGTGGGCGCGGACGAGTTCGAGGGCCACGCGCTCACGGTCGGCGGGATCGGTGAGGGACGTGAACTCCTGGCGCCATGAGAGCGGTTCACCGGCGGCTACGTCCTCCGCCTGGGGCAGCGGGGTGTCCAGCCAGTAGCGCTGGCGTTGGAAGGCGTAGGTCGGCAGGTCCACTCGGCGGGCGCCGCGGCCTTCGAAGACCCGCTCCCAGTCCACCACCCCACCATGGGCGTGCAACTGACCGATGGCAGTGTGCAGCGCCTCCACCTCGCCGCGGTCCTTACGCAGCAGCGGAATGAACGCCGCCTGCGGAACACACTCCTGACCCATCCCGGACAACACACCCACCGGCCCCAACTCAACGAACC
>NZ_JANCLX010000063.1 GCF_024295805.1 Streptomyces cucumeris | reverse complement strand
CACCCTACGTCGACTGGTCCCTCACCGACGCCCTGCGCGGCGGCATCGACACAACCGACCTCAGCCGCGTCGACATCATCCAACCCATCCTCTGGGCCGTCATGACCTCCCTCGCCGCCCTATGGGACCACCACGGCGTCACCCCCACCGCCGTCATCGGCCACAGCCAAGGCGAAATCGCCGCCGCCTGCGTCGCCGGAGCACTCACCCTCGACGAAGGCGCCCGCATCGTCGCCCTCCGCAGCACCGCACTACGCAGCCTCACCGGCCACGGCGCCATGGCCTCCCTCAACCTCAGCCACCACCACACCCAAACACTCCTCGACCAACACACCCACCACACCCCCGACACCGGCATCGCCGCCACCAACGGACCCCACTCCACCGTCATCTCAGGACCCCCCGACCAAATCAAACACATCCTCACCACCGCCCAAAACCAAGGCCACCGCGCCCGACTCATCGACGTCGACTACGCCTCCCACAGCACCCAAGTCGACGACATCGCCGAAGAGCTCCGGGAACTGCTGTCCGGGATCGAACCCGTACAGGCGGAGGTGGCGTTCTACTCCACCGTGACCGCGCGCCGGATGGACACCAGTGGACTGGACACCGCGTACTGGGTGGCGAACCTGCGGGAACCCGTACGGTTCGCGGACACCGTCCGCGCCCTGCTCGACGACGGCCACCGCATGTTCATCGAGGCCAGCACCCACCCCGTCCTCACCGTCGGACTCCAGGAAACCTTCGAAGAGGCCAGCGTACCTGCCGTGGCGGTGCCCACGCTGCGGCGTGACCACGGCGACCGGGCCCAGCTGATGCGTTCGGTGGCGCAGGCGTTCGCGGCGGGCGCCGAGGTGGACTGGGCACAGTGGTTCCGCACCGATCCGGCCCCACCCGTGGTGGACCTGCCGACCTACGCCTTCCAGCGCGAACGGTACTGGCTGGACCACCGTGGCGGCCGGGGCGGCGACCCCGGTGACCTCGGTCTGGTGGCCGCGGGGCATCCGCTGCTCGGCGCCGCGGTGGAACTCGCCGAGGACGGTACGCATCTGCTGACCGGGAGGCTCTCGCCGCGCGCCCACCCCTGGCTGAACGACCACCGGGTGCTGGACACCGTGCTGCTCCCGGGAACCGCCTTCGCCGAGCTCGCGCTGCACACCGCCGCCCGGACCGGCTGTGACGGGGTGTCGGAGCTGACGCTGTACGCGCCACTGGTGATTCCGGAGGGCGCGGCGGTGGATGTGCAGATCGCGGTCACCGCCCCTGACGCCACCGGTGACCGCAGTCTGACCATGCACTCGCGTCCGGCGGACGACACCGGCGACGGGGTCTGGACGCGGCATGCGACAGGTGTGCTGAGCACCACCGGGACCGACTCCGCCACGACGGACGCCGAGGGACTGAAGGGCGCGTGGCCGCCTCAGGGCGCCACCCCGCTGCCCGTCGCGGACTTCTACCGAGGTCTGGACGACCACGGCTACGGTTACGGCCCGGCCTTCCAGGGGCTCACCGCCGCGTGGCGGCTCGGCGACCACCTCTACGCCGAGGTGGCACTGCCCGAGGGCGAGCGCGCTCACGCCGGCGCGTACGGTGTCCACCCCGCCCTGCTCGACGCCGCGCTGCACGTCCGGGCCCTGGCCGTCGATCCCGCGTCCGAGGATGCGCACCGGGTGCTGCTGCCCTTCTCCTGGAGCGGGTTGCGACTGCGGGCGACCGGGGCGGACACCCTGCGGATCCGGCTCACGCCCACGGCGGCGGACCGGCTCACCCTGACCGCCGCCGATCCGGCCGGAACGCCGGTGGTGACGGTGGCCGACCTGGTCCTGCGGCCGGTCCCGGACGGCCGGCTGGGTGCCCGTACCGCGGGCCGGAACACACTGTTCCAGCTACGGTGGGAGCGAGCCGCGGACTCCACGGACGACGCCGCGGCCACTCTTGCTCCGGCCGTCCTGGTCTCCGGCTCCGGTCCGCTGGCCGACGCGCTGCCCGGCGCGCCGTGCCATCCGGACCTGACCGCGCTCCGGGCCGCCGTGGCGGACGGCACACCGGCACCCGACGTCGTGTTCGTCTCCGTCACCGCCCCCGACGGACCCGCTCCCGTCGAGGGTCACGGTCCCGTCGAGGACACCCACACCCGCACCGCCGCGGCCCTGTCGCTGCTGCGTGAGTTCCTGGCCGCGCCCGAACTGGCCGCCACCCGGCTGGCCGTCGTCACCCATAAAGCGGTCGCCATCCACCGCCACGGCGACGTCCACGATCTGCCCGGCGCCGCCGTCTGGGGGCTGGTGCGCAGCGCCCAGTCCGAGAACCCGGGGCGGCTGCTGCTGCTCGACCTCGACGGCGCGGAGAGCTCGCGGGCGGCGGTGGCGGGCGCGGCGGCCTCCGGTGAACCGCAACTCGCCCTGCGTGAAGGGCAGTCGTACGTACCGCGTCTCGTCCAGGACGACGCGGCCGGGCTGCTGTCCCCGCCGGAGGGTTCGACGGCGTGGCGCCTCGGGCTCACCGGTCACGGCAGTCTGGACCATCTGGCGCTGGTCGACTGCCCGGAGAACACCCGGCCGCTGGGTCCCGGCGAAGTCCGGGTGGCGCTGCGGGCGGGCGGAGTGAACTTCCACGACGTGGTCGTGGCGCTGGGCATGGTGGAGGATCCCCGGCCGCTCGGCGGCGACGGCGCGGGGGTGGTCGTGGAGGTGGGCCCGGACACCGACCGGTTCGGTGTGGGCGACCGGGTCATGGGGCTGTTCAACGGTACCGGACCGCTGGTCATCACCGACAGCCGGCTGATCACCCACATCCCGGCCGGGTGGTCGTACGCCGAGGCGGCTACGACCCCGTCCGCGTTCCTGACCGCCTACTACGGTCTCGCCGATCTCGCCGGACTGCGCGCCGAGGAGAAGCTGCTGCTGCACGCCGCCACCGGCGGTGTGGGTCTGGCGGCGGTGCAACTGGCCCGCCACTGGCGCGCCGAGGTGTACGCCACCGCCAGTCCGGGGAAGTGGCACGCGCTGCGCGGACGCGGTTTCGACGACGCTCATATCGCCTCGTCCCGCAGTCTGGACTTCGAGGACCGGGTGCGGGACGCCGCGGGCACCGTCGATGTGGTGCTCAACTCGCTGGCCGGCGAGTTCATCGACGCCTCGCTGCGGCTGCTGGGTCCGGGCGGGCGTTTCATCGACATGGGGCGGACCGACGTCCGGGACCCCGAGCGGACCGGCGACCAGTATCCGGGGGTCACCTACCGCGCGTTCGACCTCGTGAGCGGTGCCGGTCCGGACCGTATCCAGCGGATGCTGGCCGAACTGTCCGCGCTGTTCGAGGACGGCACCCTGCGGCCGCTGCCGACCACGCTGTGGGACATCCGCCGGGCACCCGAGGCGTTCCGCCACTTCAGTCAGGCGCGCCACATCGGGAAGATCGTGCTGACGATCCCGGCCTCCCTGGACCCGGACGGCACCGTACTGATCACCGGTGGGACCGGCACACTCGGCGCCGCCACCGCACATCATCTGGTGACCCGTCACGGGGCGCGGCGGCTGCTGCTGGTCAGCCGTCGTGGACCGGACGCACCGGGCGCGGCCGAGCTGGTGGCGGAGCTGACGGGACTCGGCGCGGAGGTGACCGTCGCGGGCTGTGACATCGCCGACCGGGCGGCCCTGGCCAAACTGCTGGAACAGGTGCCCGGGGCGCATCCGTTGACCGCGGTCGTCCACGCGGCGGGGCTGCTGGACGACGCCACCATCGAAGCGCTCACCCCCGAGCGGCTCGACGGTGTACTGCGGGCGAAGGCCGATGCGGCCTGGCATCTGCACGAACTCACCCGGGACCTGGGGGTGTCGGCGTTCGTCCTGTTCTCCGCGGCCGCCGGGCTGCTGGGGGCCGCGGGCCAGGGCAACTACGCGGCGGCCAACGCCTTCCTGGACGCCCTGGCCCATCGCCGCCACGCCGAGGGGCTGCCCGCCACCTCGCTGGCATGGGGCTACTGGGCGCAGGCGACCGGGATGACCGGTGGGATGACCGACACGGACCGGGCCCGGCTGGCGAGGGCCGGTATGGTGGGGCTGGAGACCGACGAGGGTCTGGCGCTGCTCGACACCGCCCTGACCAGCGGACTTCCCACGCTGGCGCCCATCCGGCTGGACCTCGCCGCGCTGCGCGGACGGGCCGGTGGCGACGACGTTCCGGCGCTCTTCCGAAGCCTGGTGCGCGGCACACCGCGGGCGGTGTCCGGTGCGGTGCCGGGGGCGGCCTCCGGCACGGGGTCGGCCGAGGCGTTCACCGCGATGACGGCGGAGGACCGGCAGCAGGCGCTGCTGAAGCTGGTGCGGGCGCACACCGCGACGGTCCTGGGGCATGACGCGGCGGAGTCCGTGCATCCCACGCAGAACTTCCGGGAGCTCGGCTTCGACTCCCTCACCGCCGTGGAGCTGCGCAACCGGCTCGGCGCCGCCACCGGCCTCCGGCTGCCCGCCACACTGGTCTTCGACCACCCCACTCCCACGGCCGTCGTCCGGATGCTCCAGGAGTTGCTGGCACCGGACTCCGGAACGGCGTGTGACGCGCTGCTCGCCGGTCTGGACTCCGTCGAGGCGGCCGTGGAGGCGGTGCTCGGGGACCGGGACCAGCGGACGCGGATCGCGGCCCGGCTGCGCAAGCTGCTGCGCACGGTGGACGGCGGCGCGGTCCCGGTGGACGAGGGCCGGGACGATCTGGAGTCGGCCAGCGACGAGGAGTTGTTCCACGTGCTCGACCACGAACTCAGTGTCCCCTCCGACGAGACTCCGCGATGACTCACGACGGCCGCAACGATCGGGTTGATGCGACATGACGGATGACGAGAAGCTGCGCAGCTATCTCAAACGGGCGACCGCCGATCTGCGACTGGCCAGGCGGCAGTTGCAGGAGGTCGAGGAAAGCGCCCGCGAGCCGCTCGCCATCATCGGGATGGCCTGTCACTTCCCCGGTGACGTGGAGACGCCCGAGGACCTGTGGCGGGTGGTCACCGACGGCGAGGACGTCATCTCGCCGTTCCCCGCCGACCGCGGCTGGGACCTCGACGGGCTGTACCACCCGGACCCGGAGAACGCCGGGACCAGCAGCGCCCGGGACGGCGGCTTCCTGCGCAACGTGGCCGACTTCGACGCGGACTTCTTCGGGATCAACCCGCGTGAGGCCGCGGCGATGGACCCCCAGCAGCGGCTGCTGCTGGAGACCGCGTGGGAGGCGTTCGAACGGGCCGGACTGGACCGCGACGCGCTGAGCGGCAGCGACACCGGTGTGTTCGCCGGGGTGGACGCCTACCACTATCTGTCGCTCATCGGCCAGACGACCGGTGACTCGGCGGGCTACGTCGCCACCGGGAACCTCGGCAGTGTGGTGTCCGGCCGGGTGGCGTACTCGTTCGGTCTGGAGGGGCCCGCGGTGACGGTGGACACCGCGTGTTCATCGTCGCTGGTCGCCACCCATCTGGCGGCCCAGGCGCTGCGCAACGGGGAGTGTTCCCTGGCGCTGGCCGGCGGGGTCACGGTGATGGCCACGCCCGGTGGTTTCACCGAGTTCTCCCGGCAGCGGGCGCTCTCCCCGGACGGGCGCTGCAAGGCGTTCGCGGCGGCGGCCGACGGCACCGGGTTCTCCGAGGGCGTCGGCCTGGTGCTGCTGGAGCGGCTGTCCGACGCCCGGCGCAACGGCCACCGCGTGCTCGCGGTCATCCGCGGTTCGGCCGTCAACCAGGACGGTGCCAGCAACGGACTCACCGCACCCAACGGCCCGTCCCAGCAGCGCGTGATCCGGCAGGCACTCGCCAACGCCCGCCTGTCGGCCACCGAGGTGGACGCGGTCGAGGCACACGGCACCGGCACCACCCTGGGCGACCCGATCGAGGCCCAGGCACTCCTGGCCACCTACGGCCAGGAACGCCCGGACGACCAGCCGCTGTGGCTCGGCTCGGTCAAGTCCAACATCGGCCACACCCAGGCCGCGGCGGGTGTCGCCAGTGTCATCAAGATGGTGCAGGCGTTGCGGTACGCCCATCTCCCCGCGACGCTCCACATCGACGAGCCGACCCCGCACGTGGACTGGACCGCGGGTCAGGTGCGGTTGCTCGCCGAGCCGATGACCTGGCCGGACCGTGGTCATCCGCGCCGGGCCGGTATCTCCTCGTTCGGCATCAGCGGCACCAACGCGCATCTGATCCTGGAGGAGGCCCCTGAGCCCACCGGGACGGTGGAGCCGGCCGAGGGGGCGCAGGAGGACGGTACGACCGCGGGCGGTGTGGTGCCGTGGGTGGTCTCCGCACACAACGGTCCCGCGGTGCGTGGTCAGGCGGCGGCGCTGGCCGAACGGGTCGCGTCCGACGCCGAGTTGTCCCCCGCCGGGGTGGGCTGGTCGCTGATCAGCACCCGGTCGGCGTTCGACCACCGCGCCGTGGTCATCGGTGAGAACCGCGAAGAGCTGATGGCCGGGCTGAAGGCACTGGCCGCCGGGGAGACACATCCGGATGTGATCGAGCCGGGCGGCGCCGCGGCGGTGGGTGGTCTGGGCGCGGGTGGTGCCGGTCCGGTGCTGGTGTTCCCCGGCCAGGGCTCGCAATGGGTGGGTATGGGTGCCGGACTGCTGGAGACCTCACCCGTCTTCGCGGCCCGGATCACCGAATGCGAACAAGCCCTCGCACCCTACGTCGACTGGTCCCTCACCGACGCCCTGCGCGGCGGCATCGACACAACCGACCTCAGCCGCGTCGACATCATCCAACCCATCCTCTGGGCCGTCATGACCTCCCTCGCCGCCCTATGGGACCACCACGGCGTCACCCCCACCGCCGTCATCGGCCACAGCCAAGGCGAAATCGCCGCCGCCTGCGTCGCCGGAGCACTCACCCTCGACGAAGGCGCCCGCATCGTCGCCCTCCGCAGCACCGCACTACGCAGCCTCACCGGCCACGGCGCCATGGCCTCCCTCAACCTCAGCCACCACCACACCCAAACACTCCTCGACCAACACACCCACCACACCCCCGACACCGGCATCGCCGCCACCAACGGACCCCACTCCACCGTCATCTCAGGACCCCCCGACCAAATCAAACACATCCTCACCACCGCCCAAAACCAAGGCCACCGCGCCCGACTCATCGACGTCGACTACGCCTCCCACAGCACCCAAGTCGACGACATCGCGGAGGAGTTGGCGGACATCCTCGCCGGGATCGCTCCGGTCCGGTCGACGGTGGGGTTCTATTCGACGGTCACGGCGCGCCGGATGGACACCAGTGAGCTGGACACCGCGTACTGGGTGGCGAACCTGCGGGAACCCGTACGGTTCGCGGACACCGTCCGCGCCCTGCTCGACGACGGCCACCGCGTCTTCATCGAGGCCAGCACCCACCCCGTCCTCACCGTCGGACTCCAGGAAACCTTCGAGGAGGCGGGGGTCGAGGCGGCGGCGGTGCCGACCCTGCGCCGTGACCACGGCGGCCCGCGCCAGTTCGCCCGCTCGGTGGCGCAGGCGTTCACGGCCGGGGTGACGGTGGACTGGGCACGGTGGTTCCGCACCGACCCGGCCCCACCCGTGGTGGACCTGCCGACCTACGCCTTCCAGCGCGAACGGTACTGGCTGGACCCGGAGAGCGGACCGGGCGGCGATCCGGCCGGCCTGGGGCTCGCCGCCGCGGACCACCCCCTGCTCGGCGCCGCCGTGGAACTCGCCGACGGCACCGCACGGCTGCTCACCGGGCGGCTGTCCGCGCGCACCCACCCGTGGCTGGCCGAACACGTGGTGGCCGGTACGGCACTCGCGCCCGGCGCGGTACTGGTCGAGTGGGCGCTGCGAGCTGCCGACGAGGTCCGCTGCGGTGCGGTGGAGGAGCTGGCGCTCCAGGCCCCGCTGGTGCTGCCCGAGTCCGGTGGGCTGCGGGTCCAAGTGGCGGTGGCCGCCGCCGGGGAGGACGGACGGCGTGAGGTGCGGATGTACTCCGCCCCCGACCGGGCGGACGGACCCGGGGCGGACACGGACTGGGTCTGCCACGCCACAGGTGTGCTGGGCCCCCCTTCGTCGGCCCCCGCGCAGGCGGAAGGGCTGGCCGGAGCGTGGCCCCCGCCGGGTGCCGAGCCGTTGGACATCGGGGACTTCTACGAGCACGCGGTGGCGGCCGGTTACGGCTACGGTCCGGCGTTCCAGGGGCTGACGGCCGCCTGGCGCGACGGGGCGGACGTACTGGCCGAGGCGGTCCTCCCCGACGCGGCCGGTGACCGCGGCGGTTTCGGGATCCACCCGGCACTGCTGGACGCGGCGCTGCACACCTCACTGCTCGTGGACCGACCGGAGGGACAGGAGGACGACGGCCAGGTGTGGCTGCCGTTCGTCTGGAACGGTGTCTCGCTGTGGGCGGCCGAGGCGACCACCGTACGGGTGCGGCTGTCGCGGGACGAGCAACGGCAGACACTGCGGCTGACGGTGGCCGACGCGGTGGGTGCCCCGGTGCTGACGGTGGATTCGCTGGTGACGCGTCCCGCCGCCACCGACCGGCTGCGGACCACTGCCGCCGGACGCCAGGTGGACGGGCTGTTCACGCTGGACTGGGTCGCCCTGCCCGCGCCGGTGTCCGGTGGGCCGTCGTGGTCGGTAGCCGGTGACGGCGGCTGGGTGGTGCTCGGCGAGGACCGCTGGGGTCTGGCGGAGGCGGTCACGGCCGATACGGACCCGGAGGCCCCGACGGTGGTGCGCCATCGGGACCTGGACGCGCTCCTCGATGCGATGGAGGCGGGTGAAGCACCCCCCTCGGTCGTTCTGGCGACGGCTCGGGCCGATGACACGGACGACCGCGACGGACTGGGTGTGACCGAACGGCTGCTCGGGCTGGTGCAGGGCTGGCTGGCACGACCCGCGCTGGCCGACGCGCGGCTGGTGGTCGTCACCCGCGGCGTGGTGGCCGGAGCCTCGTCCACCGCCGGCACGGGACCGGACGACACCGCCGGGACCGGTCCGGCGGGCGCCGGTGCCTGGGGACTGATCCGCAGCGCACAGTCCGAGAACCCGGGCCGGTTCGTCCTGCTCGACCTCGACACGGACACGGACGCGGAGACAGACACGGACACAGGAAACGTGCCGGACGCGGTGTTGCGGGCGCTGGAGCTCCAGGAACCACAGCTTGCGGTGCGCGAGGGTGAGGTGCTGGTCCCCCGGATGGCGCGGGCGAGCGCGGGCGCCGCGGCCGTAGCGGACGGCGACACCGCCCCGGAGGTCTCCGGGGTGCTCGACCCCGAGGGCACGGTGCTGATCACCGGTGGCACCGGCACCCTGGGCTCTCTGGTGGCCGAACACGTGGTGCGCACCTGGGGGGTCGGCCATCTGCTGCTGGTCAGCCGTCGGGGAGCCGACGCGCCGGGCGCGAAGGAACTGAGCGACCGGCTGGCCGAGGCGGGCGCCCGGGTACGGATCGCCGCGGCCGATGTCACCGACCCGGAGGAGGTCGCCCGCCTGCTCGACGGGATCGGCCCGGAGCATCCGCTGACCGGTGTCATCCACGCCGCGGGCGTGCTGGACGACGCCGTCGTCACCTCGCAGGACCCGGAGCGGCTGGCCCGCGTATGGCGTCCGAAGGCCACCGCGGCGGCCGTGCTGCACACCGCGACCGCGGAACTGCCGCTGCGCGCGTTCGTCGTGTTCTCCTCGACTGCGGGGACTCTGGGCGCTTCCGGGCAGTCCAACTACGCTGCGGCGAACGCCTATTGTGATGCCCTTGCCGCCCACCGGCGCGCCCGTGGGCTGCCCGCCGTGTCGGTGGCGTGGGGGCTGTGGGCCGACGCCAGTGGTATGACCGGCCACTTGGCGGACGGGGACCGGGCCCGGCTGGCCCGCTCGGGTATCGGCGCGATGTCCCGTGAACGGGCGCTCGCCCTGCTGGACGCGTCCGTCCTGCACGGCGCCCCCCAGCTCATCGCCCTCGACCTGGACGTACGGGCGCTGGCCGGTCAGCCCGCGCTCACCCTGCCCGCTCCGCTGCGCGCCCTCACCGGTGGCGGCGCCGCGCGGCGCACGGCGGCCTCGGCACGGCCGCACACCGACTGGGCCGGGCATCTGGCTGCGCTGCCACCGGCCGAACAGCACCGCACCCTGCTGGATCTGGTGCTCACCCACGCCGCGGCGGCCCTCGGCCACGCCGACCCGGGCCGGATCCACACCGAGCGCGGCTTCCTGGAGGTCGGCTTCGACTCGCTCACCGCGATCGAGCTGCGCAACCGGCTGACCGCGGTCACCGGGCTGCGGCTGCCCACCACGCTGGTGTTCGACCATCCCAACCCGGTGGCACTGGCGGCGCATCTGCACACCGAGCTGGCGCCCGAGAAGGCCGATCCGCTGCCCGCGCTGCTGGGCGAGCTGGAGCGGCTGGAAGGCGCCCTGCTGGCAGCCGCCCAGGACGAGACCGCGCGCGGCGCCCTGCACCGGCGTCTGCGGACCACGGTGGCGAAGCTGGCCGGACCGGACGGCGGTGAGCCGGAGGGCACCGCGGTGAGCGGCCGCATCCACGACGCCTCGGCCGACGAGATCTTCCAGTTCATCGACCAGGACCTCGGCCGGGGCGACAGCGACGGAGAGCACACGGGAGTACACGTTGATTGACGAGCGAAGCCGGAAGAAGCTCATCCTCGAGCACAGCCGTCGGATGAACGCCGCGGACGTGGACGGGCTGCTCGAACTCTACGCGGACGAGGTGTCCTTCGAGGATCCGGTCGGCTCCGACCGCAGGTCCGGGCGGGACGCGCTGCGCGCGCACTTCGAGGAGCTGGTGGCGGCGGAGATCGAGGAGGTGCCGGGCCAGCCGGTCGCGGGCCAGGACGGTAAGCATGTCCTGGTGCCCGTCACCGCCACCATGAACTACCTGCCGCTGGGGCCGGTGTTCGCCGACCGGGGCTGGCTGACGAAGCCGGCCTCTCCCGAGAACAAGCGCATCACCTGGGACTACGTGGTGATGATGCGGGCGGGCACCGGCGGTCTGATCCAGGAGCTCCAGATGTTCTGGGGGAGGTCGGACCTTGGCGTCGCGGACTGACTCCCGCACCGGCACCCCACCACCCCGGATCCGTACAGGAGGCGGCCATGGCCGATGAGGCGACCCTCAAGAAGATGGCGCTGGAGTACGCGGCGCGAATGAACGCGGGCGACGTCGAAGCCGTCCTGGAGCTGTTCTCGGACGACATCGTCTTCGAGGACCCGGTGGGCGCGCCCCCGCTGATCGGCAAGGACGCGCTGCGCGAACACATCGCCTGGTCCATCGAGTGCCAGGTGCACGAGACCCCGGGCCGCCCGGTCACCTCGATGGACGGACGGCGGGTGGCGGTGCCCACGACGGTCACGGTCCTGAAGCCGACCAAGCTGACCTTCAGCATCATCGGTGTGATCGAGCTGGGCGACGACGGACTGGTCCACCACGCCCAGGCGTTCTGGGGGATCACGGACACCAAGGTGGGCGACGGTCCCGAACTCACCGGTGTCGCCCACTTCATGGCCGTCACCCAGAACCTCGCGCAGATGGTCAACGCCAAGGGCAGCCCGAGCCGGACCTGACCGGCCGCAAGCGGTGAAGGGACACGAGCAGAACCATGACCGAACGGAAGCACGGAATCGTCTTGGGCGGAGGCTGGGCGGGGTTGCTGGCTGCCCATGTGCTGGCCCGCCACCTGGAGAGCGTCACCGTCGTGGAGCGCGATGTGCTGCCGGACGGGCCCCGGCACCGCAAGGGATCGCCACAGGCGCGCCACGTCCACGTGCTGTGGTCGAGCGGTGCGCGGATCGTCGACGCACTGCTGCCCGGCACGATCGACGGGCTGCTGGACGCGGGCGCCCGCCGGGTCGGCTTCCACCAGGACCTGGTGACCCTGACGTCCCACGGCTGGCAGCACCGCTTCCCGGCGCGGCAGTACGCCATCATGTGCACCCGGCCGTTCCTGGACTGGATGGTCCGTGACCGGATCCTGGCCGAGGGGCGGATATCGCTGCGGCAGCGCACCGAGATCCTCGATCTCGTCGGGGACGCCAAGCGGATCACCGGGGTGCGGCTGCGCGACATGGACGGCGGCGCCGTCGAGACCCTGGAAGCGGATGTGGTGATCGACGCGTCGGGGCGTGGCTCACGGCTGCGCCACTGGCTGTCGGCGCTGGAGCTGCCTCCGCTGGAGGAGGACGTGGTCGACGCGGGCATCGCGTACGCCACCCGGGTCTACCAGGCGCCGCCCGGCGCCGCCGCCGGGTTCCCCGCGGTCAACGTGGCGGCCGACCACCGGCTGCGCGAGCCGGGCCGCTTCGGAGTGGTGTACCCGCAGGAGGACGGCACCTGGATGGTGACGCTGTCCTGCACCCGCGGCGCCGGACTGCCCACGCAGGACGACGCCTTCCTGCCGTACGCGGAGAGTCTGCGCCATCCGCTGGTCGCCGATCTCATCAGCCGGGCGGAGCCGCTCACCTCGGTGGCCGTCTCCCGGGTCGGCGCCAACCGGCGGCTCTACCCGGAACGGCTGGAGGGCTGGCCGGAGGGGCTGCTCGTCCTCGGGGACGCGCTGGCCGCGTTCAATCCCATCTACGGCCACGGTCTGAGCGCCGCGGCACGGGCGGCCGACGCCCTGGACGGTGAGCTGCGGGAATCAGGAGCCGATCCCGCCGCCACCCACCGGGCCCAGCGAGCCATCAGCGCGGTGGTGGACGATCCGTGGATCATGGCCGCGTCCAAGGACGTGGAGTACGTCAACTGCCGGGTCAACGCGACCGATCCACGGCTGAGCGGCGGGGTGGCCGCGCGGCAGCGCTTCTCCGACCTCATCGCCGACCGCTCGATCCGCTCCTCGGCGGTGTGCGACGTGGTGACGGACGTCATCAGTCTGACCGCTCCGCAGTCCGAGCTGGCCTCCAGCCGGTTCCTGTCGCTGATGCACAAGGACCAGGTGCTCCCGGAGCTGACCGCACCACCGTTCACCCCCGAGGAGCTGGCGCTGGTCGACCTCAATCCACGGAGCACGGCGGGTGTGGGCGGCTCATGACGAACGAAGAGAAGCTCGTCGACTACCTCAAGTGGACGACGGCCGAACTCCACCGCACCAGGCAACAGCTCGAGGAGGCCCGCTCGGAGCGGCAGGAGCCGATCGCGATCGTGGGCATGGCCTGCCGGTTCCCCGGTGGTGTGCGCACCCCCGAACAACTGTGGGAGCTGGTGGCCGAGGGGCGGGACGCGGTCTCCGCCTTCCCCACCGACCGCGGCTGGGACCTGGAGAACCTCTACCACCCCGATCCCGGCCACCACGGCACCTCCATCGTGCGCGCGGGCGGCTTCGTGCGGGACGCCGCCGCGTTCGACGCGGGCTTCTTCGACATCGGCGACCGGGAGGCGGCGGCCATCGAGCCGCAGCAGCGGATGCTGCTGGAACTGGCCTGGGAGGCCGTGGAGAGCGCGGGTATCGCCCCGTCCACCCTGCGCGGCAGTTCCACCGGTGTGTACACCGGGGTGATGTACCACGACTACGCCTCCCGGCTGGACGAGATCCCCGAGGGTCTGCTGGGGCCGGTGGGCAACGGCAATGCCGGAAGCGTGTCGTCGGGACGGGTGGCGTTCACCCTGGGGCTCCAGGGCCCGGCGGTCACCCTGGACACCGCGTGCTCCTCATCGCTGGTGGCGATGCATCAGGCGGGGCAGGCGCTGCGCCAGGGGGACTGCACCCTGGCGCTGGCGGGCGGCGCGGCCGTCCTCTACACCGCGAGCGTGTTCCAGGTGGCCTCCAGCCAGCGGCAGCTCTCCCCCGATGTGCGGTGCAAGGCGTTCGCGGACGCCGCCGACGGCATGGTGTACGGCGAGGGTGCCGGACTCGTCCTGCTGGAACGGCTGTCGGACGCCCGGCGCAACGGCCACCGCGTGCTCGCGGTCATCCGCGGCTCGGCGGTCAACCAGGACGGCGCCAGCACCGGGATGGCCGCGCCCAACGGCCCGGCCCAACAGCAGCTCATCCGCGACGCGTTGAGCCGGGCCCGGCTGGCCACGGCCGATGTGGACGCGGTGGAGGCGCACGGCACCGGTACCGCGTTCGGCGACTCCATCGAACTCCAGGCGCTGCTGGCCACCTACGGTCAGGACCGGCCGGAGGACCGGCCGCTGCTGCTGGGCTCGGTGAAGTCGAACATCGGTCACACCCAGGCGGCCGCCGGTATGGCGGGGGTGATCAAGATGGTGATGGCGATGCGGCACGGTGTGCTGCCGGAGTCGCTGCACATCGACCGGCCCACCCGGCTGGTGAGCTGGCGCAAGGGCGCCGTGCGGCTGCTGACGGAGCGGACGGCGTGGCCGCGGATCGAGCGGGCGCGGCGGGCCGCGGTGTCCTCCTTCAGTGCGAGCGGCACCAATGCGCATGTGATCCTGGAGCAGCCGTCCCCCGATCCGGAGGAGACCGAGGCGGATGGCGCCACGGCGCCGTCGGCGGGTGTGGTGCCCTGGGTGCTGTCGGCGCGCAGCGCGGCCGCGCTGCGCGGCCAGGCGCGGGCGCTGGCCGCGCACACGGCCGCCGGCCCGGGTCCGTCACCGGTCGATGTGGGCTGGTCGCTGGCCACCACCCGCTCGGTGTTCGAGCACCGCGCGGTCGTGGTGGGGCACGGCCTCGACGAGCTGCGGGCGGGGCTCGGCGCGCTGGCCGACGACGAGCCGCATCCGGCCGTGGCCGGGCCGGGGCTGGTCGGTCCGGGCACGGCGGGCTCCGCCGGCAGGACGGTGTTCGTCTTCGGCGGCGAGGGTCCGGACCGTACCGGGGCCGGGGCGGAGCTGTACGAGCGCTTCCCGGTGTTCGCCGTGGCGTTCGACGAGGTCTGCGGTCTGCTCGGGGTGAAGGGCGGGCCGGGGGCCCTCGCTTCGCGGGCCGGGCTGTTCGCCCGGCATATCGCCGTGGCCCGGCTGCTGGAGTCACTGGGGCTGCGTCCGGACGCGGTGATGGGCCATGCCCTGGGCGAGATCGCCGCCGCGCATATCGCCGGTGTGCTGGATCTGCCCGACGCCTGCCGACTGGTCGCCGCCGACTCCCGCTCCGGGGTCCGTGGTGTGGTCTGTCAGCAGCCGGTCGTCCCGGTTCTGAGCGGGGTCACCGGCCGCCCCCTCGACGAACGCATCGCCACCGCCGACTACTGGGCACGGCGCGAGCGGCCCACCGGGCCGCCCCCAGGGGAGGACCCCATCGCCGCGCTGGAGGACGGATCCCTGGTGTGGGACCTGGGGCCCGAACCCCTGCCGTCGTCCGCCGCGGCCCTGTCGCCCTTCCACGGCGAAGGCTCCGAGATGCGGTCCCTGACCGATGTCCTGGCCCGGCTGCACACCGCGGGAATCACCGTCGACTGGACGGCGTTCTTCGGCAGCCTCCCCGCTCCCCGTACGGTCGAACTGCCCACCTACGCCTTCCAGGGCCGCCGCTTCTGGCTGGAGAACGAGACCCCGGAGGACGGACCGGCGGAAGTGGAGTCATGGGTCGACGGCGCGTTCTGGGACGCCGTGGACACCGGCGATCTCCCGGCGCTGACACGGTCCCTGGGTCTCCCGGCCGAACGTCACACCGCTCTGCGGGAGGTCCTTCCGGCCCTGGCGGCCTGGCGGCGGCAGCGTGATTGCCGCTTCCGCGTCGCTTGGAAGGCCCTGGCCGACGTGGTGGCACCGCGGCTGTCGGGCACCTGGCTCGTGGTGGTCTCCGACGAACCGTCGGCGGAGCCCGTGGCCATCGCCGTCGCGGACGCCCTGCGCGACCACGGCGCGGAGGTGGTCGTCTGCGCGGACGCCCTCGACGCCTTCTCCACGGCGGTCGGTTCCGGTCCCGGGCCGCTCGCGCAGGCCGTCGGCCGCCCGGTGGAGGGGGTGCTCTCCCTCCTCGCCGTGGACGGCGGACAGCCACCGGGCGACCACGGGCCGAGCCCCGCGCTCGCCCCCACGATCGGGCTGGTGGAGGCGCTGGAACGGGCCGGGGTCGGAGCCCCGGTGTGGATCGCCACCCGCGGCGGGGTGAGCGTGGACCGCGGGGACCCGGCGGTCCGGCCCGACCAGGCCCAGGTCTGGGCTCTGGGTGGCGCGCTGGCCGGTGAGCACCCCGGACTCCGGGGCGGACTGGTCGATCTCCCCCGGCGCTTCGACGAACGGGCCGGACGGCGGCTCGCCGGTGTGCTGACGGCGGCTCACGGCGAGGACGAGGTGGCCGTACGCGCCGACAGCAGCCTCGCGCGGCGTCTGGTCCGGAACACCCCCGGACACCGCGCACCGGGCGACTGGACGGTGCGCGGCACGGTGCTGATCACCGGCGCGGACACCCCGTTGGGCGCGGACACGGCCCGTTGGGCGGCGCGCGCGGGCGCCGGGCATCTGCTGCTCATCGGTACCGCGGCGCCCGCCGACGGCCTGGTGGCCGAGGTGACCGCCTCGGGTGTCGGGGTGTCCGTGGCCGCCGTGGATCCGGCGGACGCCGACGCCCTCGCCACCGCCGTCGCCGATATCCCGCGGGAGTGCCCGCTGACCGCCGTCCTGCATCTGACCGCGCCGCTCGGCGAGGCGGCGGGACCGCTGGACCCGGCGCGGATCACCGATGAGTGGCCGGTCACGGTGGCCGGGGCGGCGAACCTGTGTGCGCTCGCCCGGACCACCGAACTGTCGGCCCTGGTGCTCTGCTCCTCGGCCGTGGGGGTCCTGCCCGTACCCGGACTCGGCAACCAGGCCCCGGCCCACGCTCATCTGCACGCGCTCGCCGAGGAGTTGCGGGCGCGCGGAGTGCCGGCGGTGTCGGTGTGCTGGGGTGCGCTCGACGGCCCCGGCACGGCCCCTGAGATCGCCCGGCGGCTGCGCGGCCACGGGATGTCGGCGCTGCCCGCGCACTCCGCGGCCGCGCTGCTGCGACAGGCGGTCGAGGCGGACGCGGAGGCCCTGGTCCTCGCGGACCTCGACGAGAAATGGCTCACGGCACAGGCTTCGGAACGGGGAACGGATCGGCTCTTCGATGACGTTTCCGGCCTTCAGCCCCCATCAGGCGGGAGATCCCATGGACGTACCCAGCGCAGTCAATGACCACGCCACCGGCGACGCCACCGCATCCCGACGAACGAACGGATCCGCCATGCACACGGACAGCAGCGAGAAGGACAACAGCACGACCGAACTCGACGGTGCGGCGCTGCACCAGGCGCTCTCCATCGCCACTCCGCAGGAGCGTGAGGACATCCTGCGGGAGACCGTCCGGACACAGCTCGCCGACATCCTGGCTCCCCAGCCGATCGACGGTGACAGCAACTTCCTGGAGAACGGTCTGACCTCGCTCACCGCACTGGAGCTCACCCGCAACCTCATGACCCTGACCGACGTGGAGATCCCCCTCGTCGCCATCCTCGAGTACCCCACCCCCGCCCAGCTGGGTCACTATCTGGCCGAGGCATACACGGCGGTCAACTCCGGTGACGGCGCCACGGCGTAGCCGGGCGGCCCATGACGAGGACGCCGCGTGGACGGGGAGCGATCCCCTTCCACGCGGCGTCCTCGTGTTCGCCACGCGCGCGCCCGGTGCGCCGCCCCGGAGCCGTCAGAACGTGCAGTCCACGTGTTTGATGGCCTCCACGAAGCTGGCCACCAGCCGCCGGGGCGCACCGACGGTGCGGATCTCCGGGAGCCGGGCGAAGAGCTCCCGGAAGAGCACGGTGACCTCCATCCGGGCGAGGTGGGCGCCCAGGCAGAAGTGCGGGCCCACGGATCCGAAGCTCATATGGGGATTGGGGTCACGGGTGATGTCGAACCGGTAGGGGTCGGTGAAGACCTCCTCGTCCCGGTTGGCGGACCAGTAGAAGAGCAGCAGTTTGTCGCCCTCCGTGAACCGGTTGCCGTTCACCTCGCAGTCGCGGGTGACAGTGCGGCGCATCCAGTTGATGGGGGTGGCGACCCGCAGGATCTCCTCCACCGCGCCGGGGGCGTACTTGTCGAAGTCGGAGAGCAGGAGTTCACGCTGCTCGGGGTGTTCGGTCAGCAGCACCAGACCGCGGGAGATGGCGTTGCGGGTGGTCTCCATTCCGGCCACGACGAGCAGGATGAAGAAGGAGGAGAGTTCCTCGGGGCTCAGCCGCTCACCGTCGATCTGCGCCTGCACCAGCCGGGTGACCAGGTCCCCGGTGGGGTTGCGGGTCCGGTCCGCGGCGAGCCGGGAGATGTAGTCCGCGAGTTCGTGCGAGGTCTTCAGCAGGGCGGCCGTCGCCTGGTCCGGACGCGGTACGTATTCGGGGTCGAACGTTCCGACGATGACGTTGGACCGGTCGTAGATGAACTCGTAGTCGTCACGGGGAATTCCCATCATCCCGCTGAGCACGGCGATGGGCATGATCGCGGCGACCTTGCGGACGAAGTCGCCCGGACCCTCCGCGATCAGATCGTCGACGATCCGTCGTGCCGCCTTGTGCGAGGCGACCTCGAACTCCGCCGCCATTCCGCGGCCGAACGCACGGGAGACCAGCCGCCGCAGGCGGGCGTGCTGAGGATTGTCCATATTGATCATCGAACCGAAGAAGCTGTTGAACTCCTCCGGCAGGTCGACGATGCTGATCGCGGTGGGGAGGGAGCCGAAATCCTGCGGCCGCCGGCTCACCTCGGCGATATCGGCGTGCCGCACCATCGCGTGGTAGCCGGAACCGTGGGCGAACCCCGGCATGGCCGGCTCATGGAAGAGGACAGGCTCCGGCCTCCGGCGCAGCGCCGCGAAGGCCGCGTCGCGATCGCCGTACGGTCGGGCCCAGAAGGACAAGTCGGTGAGGTCGATGTTCTCGACACGGGCGAACCTGGAATCCGGGGGATACACGGCGCCTCACTTCAGGCTCGGAGTCTACGGTCGGCAATCGGCACGAATCGCCCGACGGGGTCCCGGATACGGCGGAATTGACGTCCGCTTTCACGGATGCCCCTTGCGGCATATCCTTTGCGGCGCCGACAGAATGCCAAGCGGTCCCCGGCCTCTCCTGAGCTCAGGCGATCCAGCTCAGGGCAAGTGTCCCGCGCCGTCCTTAAGTGCCCCTAATCCGCGCGGACATCACATCCTCAGCCCTCGAAAGAGGTTCTGACGGCGGGCTAGAATTTCCTCATGGATCTTTCCGTGCCCGTAACCGACGATGTGACATTGCATTTCCGGCACCGGCCGGGAACCGCATCGCTCCCCTTCCTCCTGGTACACGGCATGGCCTCCAGCGCCCGGCTGTGGGACGAGGTCGCCGATCATCTGGCCGCCGCGGGGCATCCGGTGTACGCGGTCGATCTGCGGGGCCATGGGGAGTCCGACACTCCTGAGGAGGGGTACGACACTCCGACGGCGGTGGCCGACCTGGTGGCGGCCACCGCCGCCCTCGGTCTCGGCCGGGTGGTCGTCGCCGGACACTCCTGGGGCGGCAACGTCTCCGTCCGGCTGGCCGCCGAGCACCCCGGACTCGTCGCCGCGCTCGCCCTGGTCGACGGCGGCTGGCTCGAACCGGCCAAGACCTTCAACTCCTGGGAGGCGTTCACCGGCGCGCTGCGTCCGGCCTCTCTGGACGGCGCCACCGTGCAGAGCGTCACCGACTACTTCCGCGCCATCCACCCCGACTGGTCCCCCGCCGCCATCGACGCCGCGGTGGCCACCATGCGCGTCAACCCGGACGGTTCGCTGTCCCGGCGCATGTCCATCGAACAGCACATGTCGATCCTGCGGAGCATCTGGAACGAACCGCCGGGGCCCTGGTACGCGGCCGTCGAGGCACCCACCCTGCTGATGCCCGCCATCCCCAAGGGAGCGGACCCGCGGTGGGCGGAGCGCATCCGCTCGCGCATCCTCACCACCACGGCGGAGCTGCGCGACGCCACCATGCGGGAGTACCCCGACTCCGAACACGACCTCCACGCCCAGCATCCCAAGCGGGTGGCCGACGATCTGCTCGAGCTCGCCCGTACGGCGGGGCAGGCGGCCCCCACCACGAGGTAACCGTCGCGCGTGACCCCCGTACGGCGGCGCCGTACGGGGGTCATGTGTTCTGTCGCGCTCCGGCCGGTCAGGCTCCCAGCTCACGGTCGAGGAGCGCGAACATCTCATCGGCGGTCGCCGCGGTGAGGTCGTCACCGTCCACCGGCTCGTCGCCGGGCGCGTCCGCGGTGTCGGTGTACTTCCACAGCAGGGCCTGCAACCGGTTCACCAGGCCAGCGCGGCGCGGATCCCCGGCGGTGAGACCGGCCAGCGCCGTCTCCAGTCCTTCGACGTGTCCGAGCGCGGGGTGGTCCGTCGCCGACTCCTCCGGGAGCACATGCGCCAGCAGATGGCCGGCCAGCGCGTCCGGTGTCGGATAGTCGAAGACCACCGTCGTGGACAGGCGCAGCCCGGTGGCGGCACGCAGCCGGTTGCGGAGCTCGACCGCGGCGATGGAGTCGAACCCCAACTCCTTGAAAGGGCGGTCCGGTTCGACCGCCTCCGGCGACGGATAGTGGAGGACGGCCGCCACATGGGAGCGGACGAGCGCCAGCAGCCTCCCGGACCGCTCCTCCCCGGGCAACGCGGCCACTTCCTGACGCAGGGCGGCCGCCTCGTCACCACCGCCGTCGGCGGGGTCGTCTCCGGAACCCACCGCCTGACGGGCGGCCGGTATCCCGTCGAACAGCCTGCTCGTCCTGGCCAGGGTGAAGAGGGATACGAACCGCTCCCAGCCGATATCGGCGACGACCAGGGCGGGGTCGCGGTGGTCGAGAGCCTGACGCAGCGCCGTCAGCGCGAGCCGGGGCTCCAGGGGGGCCAGCCCCTGCCGCCGGGAACGCTCGGTGTGTACGCCCAGGGCATCGCCCTGTCCCTCCAGGTCGGTACGGCCTTCGTCCTTCGGATCCCACGCCAGATCCCACAGGCCCCAGGCGAGGGACACCGTGGACCGGCCCTCGGCGCGGGCCCGCTGTGCCAGCGCGTCGAGGAAGGCGGCGGCGGCCGCGTAGGCACCGTGGTCCTTGCTGCCCCATGCGGTGGCGACGGTGGAGAAGTGGACCACGGTGTCAGTGGCCTCCAGGCCGCAGAGCTCGGCCAGCCACGGTGCGGTGTCCGCCAGTTGGCCGGAGACCCCGGCGGCCAGCCGTTCCGGTGTGAGGTCCAGCAGCGCGGTCAGTTCGGCGGAGGCCGCGGTGTGGACGACGGTGCGGACACGGTCACCCGACGCGGAGAGCTCCTCGACCAGCCGGACCACACCGTCCCGGTCGGCGGGTGCGCAGTCGGCGACGGTCAGCCGTGCGCCGAGCGCGGCGAGTTCCGCCGTCAGTTCGGCGGTGCCGGGTCCGTTGCCCCGGGCGGGGCCGAGCAGCACCACATGCCGTGCCCCCTCGGTGGCCGTCCAGCGGGCGACATGGGCGGCGGGGCCGTCGGCGTCGCCCGTGATGAGCACGGTGTCGCCGGGTGTCCAGGACCGCTCCGGCACACCGCTCCCGACCGGGGCGGGCACCAGCCTGCGGCCGAACGCTCCCTCGGCGCGCAGCGCCACCTGGTCCTCGCCGGTCCCCGCGGCGAGGACACCGCGCAGCCGCTCGGGAACCACCTCGTCGGGGGAGACGGGCAGATCCAGCAGCCCGCCCCACACCTCGGGCAGTTCGAGTGCCGCCACCCTGCCCAGGCCCCATAGCTGGGCCTGCGCCGGATGGTCCAGCGGGTCACCGTCGCCGGTGGAGACGGCGCCACGGGTGGCGCACCACAGCGGTGCGTCGAGAGCCGCCTCCGCGAGGGCCTGGAGCAGGGTGAGGGTGCCGGTGAGCCCGGACGCCACCTCGACGGCGGGCTCGCCTTCCTTGTCGTCGAGGGCCAGCAGCGACAGCACTCCCGCCGGCGGTCGCGCCATATCGGCGCGTACGGAGCGCAGCAGTTCCGTGAGGGTCTGCCGGTCGACGGTGTCTGGCACCTCCAGCCGGTGCACCGTGGCCCCGTCGGCGCTCAACGCCCCGGCGCACACCTCGGCCCATCCCTCGGCGCGGCCCTCCGGGCGGATCAGCAGCCAGGGGCCGATGTCAGCCGGATCCGTGTGGTCCAGCGGCTGCCAGGTGAGGCGGTAGCGCCAGGAGTCCACGGTGGAGCGCTCCCCCCGCGACCGCCGCCACTGCGAGAGCGCGGGCAGAACCTCTCCCAGTGCGGAGCGGTGACCGCCGTCCGCGGTGAGGCTCAGCGTCTCGCCGAGCGCGTCCAGATCACCGCCCTCGACGGCGGCCCAGAAGCGCGACTCGTCCTCGTCGGCCGTGACCGCGGTGTCGAACGACACCGAGTCGGGCAGCCAGTAACGCTCCCGCTGAAAGGCATAGGTGGGCAGGTCGACGGTGCGGGGTGTCCCCGCGCCGGACGGCCAGAGCGTGGTCCAGTCGACGGCCGCCCCGGCGGTGTACGCCTGGGCGAGCGACTGCGCCAGCTGCGTCCTGCCGCCGTGGTCCCGGCGGAGCGTGGGGACGGTGACGGCTTCGCTCCCCGCCTCCTCGAAGGTCTCCTGCATGCCGACGGTCAGTACGGGGTGGGTGCTGGCCTCGATGAACAGCCGGTGACCATCGGCGAGGAGGGCCGCCACGGCATCGGCGAACCGCACCGGCTCCCGCAGATTGGTCACCCAGTAGCCGGTGTCGAGCGCCGTGGTGTCGAGGCGGCCGCCGCTGACCGTCGAGTAGAAGGCCACGGTGGACGTGGTCGGCCGGATCCCGGCCAGCACCTCCCGCAGCTCATCGGCGATCTCATCCACCTGGGGGCTGTGCGAGGCGTAGTCCACCTCGATCAGCCGAGCCCGGTCACCGTTGTCCTGGCACCCGGTCACGGCACGGGCGACCTGTCCGGGCGGACCGGAAATCACCGTGGAGGCCGGTCCGTTGACGGCGGCCACCCCGACATCGGTCGCGTCGTCACCCAGCCGGGTGAGCAGGTCGGTGACCTGCTCCCGGCTCAGGCCGAGGGAGGCCATGGCGCCGCCACCGGCGAGCCGTCGCAGGGCCTTGCTCCGCTCGGCCACGACCTTGGCACCGTCGTCCAACGACAACGCGCCCGCGACCACCGCCGCCGCGATCTCACCCTGGCTATGACCCACCACCGCAGCGGGTTTCACCCCATGCCCCGCCCAGACCGCGGCGAGTGACACCATCACCGCCCACAACACCGGCTGCACCACATCGACCCGACCGAGGTCCGCGGCACCCTCGACCCCCCGCAGCACCTCCGTCAACGACCAGTCCACATAGGGACCGAGAGCACGTTCACACTCGGCCACCCGCTCAGCGAAGACCGGCGAGACATCGAGCAGCCCGGCACCCATCCCCACCCACTGCGAACCCTGACCCGGGAACACCAGCACCGGCCCCAGGTCCATGGAGTGCGCGGAACGGCCGGGGTGGATCACACCTGGATGGGCCTCCCCCGCGGCCAGCGCCTCCACGGCCGCGAGGAGTTGGTCCCGGTCCTCACCCAGCACCACGGCCCGGTGATCGAGCACCGACCGGGTGGTGGTCAGCGACCAGCCGACCTCGGATGCCGTCAGCCGGGGATCGGCGACGGTGTGGGCCGCGAGCGCGGCCGCCTGGCCGCACAGGGCCCGCTGACCACGCGCCGACAGCACCCACGGCAGCACACCGGGCATCGCGCCGTCCGTCGGCTCGACCGGCTCCTCGAGCTCGTCCTCGTCCGGTGCCGGTGCCTGTTCCACGATCAGATGGGCGTTGGTACCGCTGATGCCGAAGGAGGAAACGCCCGCGCGGCGCGGCCGCTCATCCTGTGGCCATGCCACCGGTTCGGTCAGCAGCCGCACCCCGCCACCGTCCCACTCCACATGCGGCGTCGGTTCGTCGATGTGCAGGGTGACCGGCAGCCGTTCGTGCCGGAGGGCCATCACCATCTTGATCACGCCCGCCACCCCGGCCGCCGCCTGGGCGTGTCCGATGTTGGACTTGAGCGAGCCCAGCCACAGTGGCCGGTCCTCGGGACGGTCCCGCCCGTATGTGGCCAGCAGTGCCTGGGCCTCGATGGGGTCGCCCAGGGAGGTCCCGGTGCCATGGGCCTCCACCGCGTCCACCTGGTCGGGCGCGAGCCGTGCGTTCGCGAGTGCCTGCCGGATCACCCGCTCCTGTGAGACGTCGTTGGGTGCGGTGAGCCCGTTGCTGGCGCCGTCCTGGTTGACGGCCGAGCCACGGATGACCGCGAGCACGCGGTGGCCGTTGCGCCGGGCGTCCGACAACCGCTCCAGCAGCACCAGCCCGACACCTTCGGAGAAACCGGTGCCGTCCGCGCCCGCCGCGAAGGACTTGCAGCGTCCGTCGGGAGCGAGTCCGCGCTGCCGGGAGAACTCGGCGAACGCGGTCGGGGTGGTGAGTGCGGTGACACCGCCCGCGAGCGCGAGTTCGCATTCGCCCTGCCGCAGCGCCTGGCACGCCAGGTGCATGGCGACGAGCGACGACGAACACGCGGTGTCCACCGTGACCGCCGGGCCCTCCAGACCGAAGGTGTAGGCCACACGGCCCGATACCACGGAGGTCAGGCTGCCGGTGGTGGCGTAGCCCTCGAACCCCTCGGGCACATGGGGCATCCGGGACAGATAGTCCTGGCTGGAGACACCCGCGTACACACCGGTGGGGGTGCCCCTCATCGCCGTCGGATCGATGCCCGCGCGCTCGAACAGCTCCCAGGAGACCTCCAGCAGAAGCCGCTGCTGGGGGTCCATGGCCAGCGCTTCCCGCGGGCTGATGCCGAAGAAGCCGGCGTCGAAGCGATCGGCGTCACGCAGGAACCCGCCGTGCCGGACGTAGCTGGTGCCCGGGTGGTCGGGGTCCGGGTGGTAGAGCCCCTCCAGGTCCCAGCCGCGGTCGGTGGGAAACCCGCTGATCCCGTCGCCGCCGGAGGAGACCAGCTCCCACAGCTCCTCCGGGCAGCTCACCCCGCCCGGATAGCGGCAGGCCATGCTCACCACGGCCAGCGGCTCCTGGGACCGTTCCTCGACCTCCCGCAGCCGCTGGCGAGCCTGTCCGAGATCCACCGTGACCCGGCGCAGATACTGGCGGAGCTTGTCTTCCGTACCCGACATCAGTCCTCACTCGCGGTCAAGAGGGCAGTTCCCTGTCGATGAACTCGAACAACTCGTCGTCCGACGCGGACTCGAGGGCACCGTCGTCCACGGTGTGTCCGGCGGTGGTCTCGGCGGAGCCGTCGGTCAGCCGCCACAGCAGCGTCTCCAGGCGTTTGGCCAGCCTGCCGCGCGCCTCGTCGTCGGGGGCGAACGCGGCCATCGCCGCCTCCAGCCTCTCCAGCTCGCCGAAGACGGGTGCCGGGGGTGCCTCCCCCTCGGGGCAGAGTTGCCCGCGCAACTCCCCGGCAATGGCCGACGGGGTGGGGTGCCGGAAGACGAAGGTGGCGGGCAGTCGCAGTCCGGTGTCCGCCGAGAGGCGGTTGCGCAGTTCGACGGCGGTCAGCGAGTCGAATCCCATGTCCTTGAACGGGGTGTCGCCGGACACCGCCCCGATGTCGCTGTGGCCGAGGACGGCTGCCGCCTGGGTACGGACGAGCGTGAGCAGGACGTGGTGCTGCTCCTCCGGCGGAAGCCCGGCGAGCCGGCTGACCAGACCGGCCGCGGGACGTCCGGTGGCGGCGGTGCGCCGGGGGGCCGTCCCGTCGGCGACAAGGGCCCGGAGCAGTGCGGGCAGGGTGTCGGCGGGCTGCGCGGCCAGGGTGCGTACGTCCAGATGGACGGCGGCGGGCTGCGGGTCGCCGTGCCAGCACGCGGCGTCCAGCAGTTCCAGGGCCTGTTCGCCGGGCATCGCCGCGATCCCGGAGCGTGCCATCCGGGCGAGGTCGGTCTCGGCGAGGTGTCCGGTCATACCGCTGGCGTCGGCCCACAGTCCCCATGCCACGGACACCCCGGGCAGTCCACTGGCCTGCCGGTGCGCGGCCAACGCGTCACAGAAGGCATTGGCCGCCGCGTAGTTGGCCTGACCCGGGCTGCCCATCACACCGGCTGCCGAGGAGAACATCACGAACATCCCCAACCGCAGATGCTCGGTGGCGGCGTGCAGATGAGCCGCGGCCGTCGCCTTCGCCGCCCACACCCGAGCCACCTGTTCCGGTGTCTGCGAGGTGATGAGGCCATCGTCCAGCACACCCGCCGCATGGATGACCCCGGTCAGCGGATGCGCCGGATCAACGCCCGCCACCAGCTCCCTGACCGCCTCGGCATCGGTGACGTCCGCGGCGACGATCCGTACCTCGGCGCCCAGTTCCTCGAGGTGGGCCATCAGTTCCTTCGCACCGGGCGCGTCGGGACCACCGCGGCTCACCAGGAGCAGATGGCCGATGTTCCACGCCCGGACGAGGTGTTCGGCGACGAGCCCGCCGAGGGTGCCGGTGCCACCGGTGATCAGAACGGTCCCATCGGGGTCCACCGGCGCGGGAACGTCCAGCACCAGCTTGCCCGTGTGCCTGGCCTGACTGAGGCACCGCAGCGCCTCCTGCGCCCGGCTGAGCGGCCATGAACGCACCGGAAGCGGCTCCAGGGCCCCGGCCTCGAAGAGCCGGGTCAACTCCTGCCACATGCGGTGGATGAGGTCCGGACCCGCGCCCGTGATCAGGTCGTAGACGCGATAGCTCACACCGGGGTGGGTGGCCGCGATCAGATCCGGGTCGCGGAGGTCGGTCTTGCCCATCTCCAGCAGCCGGCCGCCGTCGGCGAGCAGCCGCAGCGACGCGTCGATGAACTCCCCGGTGAGGCTGTTGAGCACCACATCCACACCGCGTCCGCCGGTGGCTTCGCGCAGGGTGCCCTCGAAGTCCAGGTCACGGGAGGAGGCGCGGTGCGCGGCGTCGATACCCATGGACTCCAGCACCGGATGTTTGCCGGGTCCGGCGGTCGCATAGATCTCCGCGCCCAGATGACGGGCGATCCGCACGGCCGCCGTTCCCACACCACCGGTCGCGGCATGGATCAGCACCGATTCATCCGCACCGAGACCGCCCAGTTCGACCAGCCCGTACCAAGCGGTCAGATACGCCACGGGAGCGGCGGCCGCCTGCTGGAAGCTCCAGCCGGCCGGAATCGGCGCGACGAGCCGGGCATCCGTGACCGCCAACGGACCGAAGGACTGGTCCAGGACGCCCATGACCCGGTCGCCCACGGCGACACCGGTGACGTCCGGGCCGGTGGCGACCACCACTCCGGCGCCCTCACCGCCGAGACCGGTCTGCCCGGGCACCATGCCGAGACTCACCAGCACATCCCGGAAGTTGACCCCGGCGGCGTGAACGGCGACGCGCACCTGTCCGGCCTCCAGGGGCTCCAGCACCTCCGGACAGGCCACCGGGGCCACGTTCTCCAGCGTCGCGGTGCCCGCGGTGTCCAGCCGCCAGGCCGCCGGCTGGCGGACCGGGCCCACCAGCCCGGCGCCTCCCGCACCGGCGCGGACGAGGCGTGGCACCAGCACCCGGCCCGCCCGCAGGGCCAGTTGGGGTTCGTCCGCCCGCAGGGCTCCCGCCACGGCGGATCGGACGGATTCGTCATGCGTACCGGTGTTCCCGGCGTCGTGGTCGAGATCCACGAGAAGGAAACGCCCGGGGTTCTCGGACTGGGCGCTGCGGAGGAGACCCCAGAGCGCGGCGGCTGCCGCGTCCACGGGGCCGCCGCCGGTCGTATCCCCCACGGGGCCGTTCACCGCGACGGCGCCCCGCGTCAGCACCGCGAGCCGTGCGTCGGCAAGCCGCGGTTCGGCCAGCCAGTCCCGCACCAGTTCCACGGTGCGCTGTGCGAGCGCCAGCCCCTCGGCAGCCGCCCGTGGGGCGTCGTCGCCGATGCCCGGCGCGTGGCCGTATGTGCGATGGGGCAGCACATCGGCAAGAACCACCGACGGTACGGGCCCACCGCTGTCGAGGGCCGCGATCAGCGCCGCCAGGTCCACGTGGCCGTCGGGGCCGAGGACGGCCCAGTCATCGGCCCCGGCCACCGCCTCATCGGTCTCCGGAGCGGGGGGCAGCACGGTCCAGTCGACGGTGAACAGGCTGTCGGCGCGGGATGAGTGCGCCATCCGCAGCTGGTCGGCGCCGGCAGGCCGCATGGCCACCGAGTCGACCGTCAGCACCGGAGCGCCGATGGCATCGGCCACGGTCATCCGCAGTCCGCGTTCACCCTCCACGGTCTGCGGGCGGGGGGAGAGCCGGACCCGTACGGTCGTCGCCCCGGCGGCCCACAGCGCGACACCGTTCCAGGCGAAGGGCAACCACACCTGGTTGTCACCCGGCTCGATGCCATGGTCATCGGTGCCGGCGGTGTCATCGGTGTCGAGCTGGTCGATGAGCAGGGCCGGATGCAGGGCCGCGTCCAGCAGGGCCGGGTGGATGCCGAATCCGGCCGGGTCCCCCGCGGTCTCGGGCAGCGTCACTTCGGCGAGCACATCGGAACCGTCCCGCCATACGGCACGCAGCCCCTGGAACGACGGCCCGTACGCGTATCCCGAGGCCGCCACCCGCTCGTAGAACCCGTCCACGTCGAGCGGGTGCGCACCCGCCGGCGGCCACGCCGCGTCCAGCCCCGGCGCCTCGTCCGCACCGTCCGCGGGCGGGCTCAGCACACCCTCCGCGTGGCAGACCCATCCGGTGTCCGCCCCGGTGGTGTCATCGGGGCGGGAGTAGACCTGTGCCTCGCGGCGGCCGTCGGCACCGCTCGCGCCCACGACCACCTGGACGCGCAGCGCGCCCGACTCCGGCAGGACCAGCGGGACCTGGAGCGCCAGCTCCTCCACCCCGCCACAGCCGACCTCGTCCGCGGCCCGCAGCATCCACTCGGCCAGCGCGGCTCCCGGCGCCAGCACGGTGCCCGCCACCACATGGTCGCCGAGCCAGGTGCTCGTGCGTGCGGAGATCCGGCCGGTCAGCACATGGCTGCTGCCGTCGGCCAGTTCCACGGCGGCGCCCAGCAGCGGATGTCCGGCGGAGGTCAGACCGAGATCGGTGGGATCGCCCGCCCGGCCGCCACGGCTGTCCAGCCAGTAGCGCTCACGCTGGAAGGCGTAGGTGGGGAGTTCCACCACCCGCGGAGGCGGTGAGACCGGGAAGAGGGACGTCCAGTCGACGTCGATCCCGGCGATGAACGCCTCACCGAGTGAGCGCACCAACTGCTCCCGGCCGCCGTGGTCACGGCGCAGCGTCGGCACCGTCACCGCCTCGACACCGGTCGCCTCGAAGGTCTCCTGCATCCCCAGGGTCAGTACGGGATGGGTACTGGTCTCGATGAACACCCGGTGGCCATCGGTCAGCAGCGCCTCGACGGTGCCGGCGAACCGCACCCGCTCGCGCAGATTGCGCACCCAGTAGGCGGTGTCCAGGGTGGCGGTGTCGACCGGACCGCCACTCACCGTCGAGTAGAACACCGTGCCCGAACCGGTGGTGCCGACCGGGCTGATGCCGTCCAGCACACGCATCAGTTCGTCATGGATCTCGTCGACCTGAGGGCCGTGCGAGGCGTAGTCCACCTCGATCAGCCGCGCCCGCTCGCCACTCTCCTCACAGGCCGCCACCACGGCTGCCACCTGCTCGGGTGGACCTGACACCACGGTGGAAGCGGGTCCGTTGACCGCGGCGGTGCCCACACCGGCGGCCCGGCCGGACAACGCCGAGAGCAGGTCGGCGGCCTCGTCCTGGCTCAGGCCGAGGGAGGCCATGGCGCCGCCACCGGCGAGCCGTCGCAGGGCCTTGCTCCGCTCGGCCACAACCTTGGCACCGTCGTCCAACGACAACGCACCCGCGACCACCGCCGCCGCGATCTCACCCTGGCTATGACCCACCACCGCAGCGGGTTTCACTCCATGCCCCGCCCAGACCGCGGCCAGTGACACCATCACCGCCCACAACACCGGCTGCACCACATCGACCCGACCGAGGTCCGCGGCACCCTCGACCCCCCGCAACACCTCCGTCAACGACCAGTCCACATAGGGACCGAGAGCACGTTCACACTCGGCCACCCGCTCAGCGAACACCGGCGACGCCTCCAGCAGCCCGGCACCCATCCCCACCCACTGCGAACCCTGACCCGGGAACACCAGCACCGGGCCGGTGTCGTTCATGGTCACCGTGGCTCCGGACAGCGCCGCACCCGCCTCCGGCTCACCGGTGGCCAGCGCCCGCACCGCCGCGATCAGCTCCTCGTGGTCCTCGCCCTGGACCACCGCGCGATGTTCGAACACGGAACGTGTGGTGATCAGCGACCAGCCGATCTCGACGGGAGTGGCTTCGGTGTCATCCTCGTATCGCGCCACCAGTGCTGTGGCCTGGGCGTGCAGGGCTTCGGGAGTACGGGCGGAGAGGACCCACGGCACAACTCCCAACGGATCCGATGCAGTTGTGTCTGCCTGTGCCGTTGGCTCTTCCGGGGTGTGTTCCAGGATCAGATGGGCGTTGGTACCGGAGGCACCGAAGGAGGACACACCCACCCGACGCGGACGATCCGACACAGGCCACTCAACAGCCTCCGTCAACAACCGAACCGCACCACTGCCCCAATCCACATGCGGCGTCGGCTCATCAATATGCAACGACGCAGGAAGCA